>PNAA01000008.1 GCA_003169975.1 Spartobacteria bacterium
GCGCACAGCCATAAAGTCTAGACCTGCTACCAAATAATAATATGAAATCAGTCCGATTACTCCGATATGCCCTTGGTGTTGGGCTTACATTCACAGTCAGCGCTTGCTCACGATCATCACCATCGGCCGCTCTCGCAGAAAAAGCGTTAAACAACACGATTCAGCAGAATGCGAACGGCTGTATTAGGCTTGTCAGTTGCCAGAAAACAAACGGTGTCGAGCAAAACTTTATGGGACAGAAAGGGTATGAGTTGGACTGCACGGCTAAGATCGAATTCCTGCGAGATTGTTTCTGGGACTGGGATCCGACTTTCGTAACCGATCCTAAACCTCTGCCCGACTACTATACGGTGAAAGATGACCACGAAATCGCCGAGATACCACCCTCTCCTCCTCCTCCGAGCAATGACGGGAGAGTTTATATCCAAGGTATCAGGCCGCTGCCATCCTTTATGCGCCATTATTGGCACAAGGGAGAACAAGCCACGCTGTCCGGTATAAGGCTAAGTTTTATGAAGACGGAGCAGGGCTGGCGCGATGAAAAAGGCATAGTTTACTGAGGATAACGGGGTCTAACCCATGCGATGGAGCTGACGCCGGGCCGTCGTACTATCCAGCTTTAACGTGACTAACACGCTTCAACTCGCCGCGACGCGCGCCCTCGCACGGCGCAGCTCCTCTTGTTCTCGTTAGGCCTCAAGCGTTCACGTTATGACATATCGAGTAGCATATAGCGACGATCCGGGTTCGGAAGAATTACTCGAGGCGCAGACACATAAAGATGCTGCGGCGATATTCTTTTTCAAACACCCTAAGATGGTGATTTGTGACCTTGTCGTCACGCTTGTCACGCCCGACTCCGCACCGGAAATTCGACGCTTCCACATCGATGAGTTTCTCGACGACAACGCCCGGTTTCGCCTCCGCAGGACGGCTCCGCTCAGCCAACTGCCAGCTAAACCCACATCGGCTATAACACGATATCAGGATGCTTACCTCGTGGCGAAAGTCACGGTTCGAATAGCCGACGTTATCAAGACCGTCGGAATGGTATTCGGGATCGCCGTATGTGTCGGAGGATTCCTGTTGGCAAGTCAGTTCTCAGGAATTGCAGGACTTATGCTCGCAAGCATTGTCCTTGCGGTTGCTTTCGGCGGTTTTGGTGGTATTCTCCTTTACCTCTTGGGAGTGCTCATCGCGGCACAGGGACAGACACTTCTAGCATCTCTCGACGAGGCGGTTCATACTTCCCCATTTCTGACCAATGACCAGCGAGCGGACGTTATGTCCATCACAGAATGAGGTTGTGACATTATGAAGTTTGGTAATCTCGCGTTTTTCGTCGTCGCATTAACAGCGCTATCAAGCTGCTCGCAAGACGTTACCGGGGTCTATTACAACGAGGCCGACCCAACGGAACGCCTGCAATTCATGAAAAACGGCAAGATGTTAGTACACGCCAGCGGCAACGTTGCTGACTAGGCCTAACCATACATCTGAGGTAGTCCGTCAAGGATTTTGGATGAAGTTATTGCCTGCGGACTTTGGCGGCTTTGGCGAGGGTGAGTTCGAGTTTGTGAGCGATTGGTGAGCCGCGGTGTTTGAGACTGTTGAGGTAGGTGGTTTCGTCATAGGCGACGCGGTCGCGCCAGCCCCGAAAGCTTTCGAGGCCATTTGAACGCCAGGGCTAACTGATTTCGGTGGCAGCCCAGAATTTCTTAAAAGCACTGGGCCAACTGCGATCTTCGACGCTGCGGCGAGCGGCGGCGCTCATTTCTTTGCGTAACGGTTCGTCTTCGACAAGGCGGCGGGTGGCGCTCGTGAAATCGGCAACATTCAGAAAACGAAAATCTCGCGTTCCGTTCCCAGACGGCCTATTTCTTTCTGAAGTGAAAGAGGAAATGATTGATACGCATTCGAAGGCGCTGAAGATCAATCTCGATCCGCGCTGGTACGGGACGTTCGCGGAGATCGGGGCCGGGCAGGAGGTGGTGCGCTGGTTTTTCCGCGTCGGCGGCGCGGCGGGGACGATCGCGAAGAGCATCTCGGCTTACGATATGAAGGTGAGCGACGCCATCTATGGGCATGCGGGGCGGTATGTCTCGCGCGGACGGTTGCAGGCGATGCTCGATCGGGAGTTCGATCTGGACGTGGAACGGCTTGGGCAGGAGCGGGGCGATAACACTTCGTTCTTTGCCTTTGCCGATACGGTGGTGGCGCGAAGCTTCCGCGGCGGGAACGAATGCCACGGCTGGATGGGGATCAAATTCCAGAGCCGGGTGCGCGATGAGCCGAGCCAGATCGTGATGCACGTGCGGATGCTCGACGCGGAAGCCTCGCTGCAACAGGAAGCGCTCGGCATCGTGGGCGTGAATCTTTGTTACGGCGCGTTTTTCTTAAACCATGTGCCGGAGGAGTTGGTCGAGTCGCTGCTCGACAAACTGTCCACGGGCCGGGTCGAGATCGACATGCTCGAATTCCGCGGGATCGAATTTCGCAACGTGGACAACCGCATCATGGCGCTGAAGCTGGTGCAGCTCGGGCTGAGCGGCGCGGCCATGTTTGGCGCCGATCGCGAGGTGCTGCAGCCGGCTGAGGTGTTGCATAACAATGCGGTGCTGGTCGAGCGCGGAAGTTTTCGCCCGACGACGCACGTCAATCTCGACATGCTGGAGTGCGCGCTGGCGAAATTCAAAGAGGATCCTGCCGTGGCCAACAAACCGACCCTGCCGTTGATGGAACTGACCATGCGCAATCTGCTGGCCGGGGGCACGGAGGTGGACCGGCGCGATTTCCTCGCGCGCGCGGAACTGCTCGCGGCCTGCGGCATGACCGTGCTCATTTCCGATTACTTCGAATATTACCGACTCGCCGCCTATCTCGCTCTGCGGACGAAGGAGCGCATCGGCATCGTCATGGGCGTGCCGAGTCTTTACGAGTTATTCGACGAAAGGTATTACGCGCAACTGCCCGGCGGCACGCTGGAGAGCTTTGGACGGCTCTTTAAGAATGACTTAAAGATTTACATTTATCCGCTGCGGCGCAGTGAAGGGGACGAGTTACAGACTATCAATACGTTCGACCTGAAAGCCGATCTGAAGCCGCTCTACGACTATCTCGTGCGTCGGGGCAGTTTCGTGCAGCTCGATAATTTCAACCCAAAGTATCTGCCGATCTTCTCGCGCGACGTGCTCAAGCGAATCGCCGGCGGCGACGAGAGCTGGGATGAAATGGTGCCGCCGCAGGTCGCGACGCTCATCCGCGAGCGTGGCTTTTTCGGCTATACGAAGAAGGGGTGACCGCGCGCCGGGCCCGGGCGCTGTCGGGTTTGCCGCGGTTGCATGCAGGCTGCGAACGGTCGATAACTTCCGCTCATGAAACCGGCGCTTCTCATTTCGCTCGCGCTTTTTGCCCTCGCCGCGCGCGTGGACGCGGGCTGGTTTGACCGTCGCACGCCCACTCCGCCGCCCACGCCGATCCCGGTTAGAAAAGCGCTTCCTCCGCCAACCCCCACGCCAGCTCCGACGCCGAAACCCACGCCGCGCCGGTTGGTGGCGCTGCCCATTTACGATGAGGAGACGAGCGTGCGGCTCCAGATTTTTTTGGACAACAACGAGTTTGGTCCGGGGAAGATCGACGGCCGGATGGGAGAGTTTTTCGGGAAAGCGCTCGTCGCCTTCAAGAAAGCCCACGGGATGGAGCCGACGGGTGCGGTCGATGCGCAACTGCTCGCGCAGGTGCCCGAGCCCTATACGACTTACACGATCCGGCCCGAAGATGAGAACTTTGTCGGCGAAGTCGCTTCGAAACCTTCGGAGCAGGCGAAACTCAAGGCGATGAAGTATGGGTCGCTGCTCGAGTTTGTCGCCGAGCGCTATCACTCGGCGGAGGATTTTCTGCGCAAGATCAACCCGGGAATGGACCTCGAGAAACTTAAGCCGGGCGACACGGTAAAGGTGCCTAACGTTCAGCCGTTCGAGATCGAGAAACTGTCGGAGAAGTTCATCCCGGCCAATCCGGCTTTCGCCACCCGCCAGATTTTCATCGACACGCGCGAGAATTTTCTCGAGGTGCGCGAGGGAGACAAACTGCTGGCGGAGTTCCCAATAACGCCCGGCTCCAAGACCCTGCCCGCGCCGAAAGGCGTCTGGAAAATTCTCGGCATCGCCACCCTGCCCTGGTTCCGACACGACGAAGGGGTGCTCAATTACGGGGTGCGGACGGACGACTTCTACAACATCCCGCCCGGGCCCAACAATCCCGTCGGGATCCTTTGGATGGGGTTGAACAAGCCAGGCATCGGCATTCACGGCACGAACAACCCCGAAACGATCGGTCGCGCCGGGAGCCACGGCTGCATCCGGACGGCGAACTGGGACGCGGCGCGCTTGAAGGACATGGTCAGCCCCGGCAACGTCGTCACAATTTTCTAGCGTCATCCCGAGCGGAGTCGAGGGATCCCGTAGCGCCACGGAAAGCACCCCTTTGCCATCGAGCTTTTCACCGGTGGTTTCGGTCTCCTGGCCGCGCGCTCAAAAAATTTTGCGCGCGGATTCGAACGCTCGCCCGTCTAGGCTTTAGATCGACCGATGGATTCCAGCGAGCACGACATTTATCGAGCGGCCATTCACGGTGATCGCGAGGCTTTTGAAATGATCATCCGCACGCAGAGTCGGGCCCTCTTCGCCATTGCCTACGGCGTCCTGCAAAACCGCGAGGAAGCCGAAGACGTGGTCCAGGACACGCTGGTGAAAGCGTGGAAAACGCGCTGGCGGGTGCGCGACCCGGAGAAATTTCCGGCCTGGCTGAGCACGATCGCGCGGCACCGCGCCCGCGATGTCGCCCGCCGGCGGCGCAGCGTCCCTTTCCCGACCGACACAGAGGAACCGATCGATCCCGGCAACGACGCAGCGGCGGCGAATTTGCGAGAAAATGAGGTGAACGAACAGGTGCGCGCCGCGCTCTCGACCCTGCCCGAGCTGCACCGCGCCGCGCTCACCCTGCGCTATTTCGAAGCGATGGATTACGCGTCGATCGAGCGCACGCTCGGCCTGAGCAACGGGGCGCTGCGCGGCATTCTCGGCCGCGCGATGGCCGCCATGCGCCAGCGCCTTCGCCCGGCCCTCGCCACAATGGAGTAGCCCCTATGCCTAACGATAACATCCACGATGAAATCGAAAGCTGGCTCGCGGCCGACGTGCACGACCAGCTTTCGAGCGAAGAGCGCACGGCGCTCGCGCAACACCTTGCCGCCTGCGACTCGTGTCGCGCTTTGCAACAAGAGGAAAAAACCATGCACCAACTACTCGAAAAAACTCTCGCGCAGGAAAGCGCCGACCCGGCATTTGAACAAAGAATGGTCAGTCGCTTCCGGGAAAAAGTTCCCGCGCCGAACGGCGGACTGATTCCGTTTTTCGCCGGCCTGATGCGGATGCGCGCGGCGCAGATCACCGCGGTCGCGGCGCTCCTCCTCACGCTCGTGCAGGTAGGAAAACTGGTGACGGGCGAAGGTGGAGCGTTTCCCAGCCAGCAGGCGTCCCTTGCTTTTGCGGCACCGCCAGCGCGGGACCGGAGCGCGGTCTCCAGTGCCGGAACGATCGTGACCGGCGCCAATATCCCGATGGAGGGAGTCGCGGAGCAAGCGAACGAACGCGGATCGACCGATTCCATTCAGGCCAAGTCTCGAGATGAATTGAAGAAGGACCTCAACGACAAATCCAAAGGCGCGCCGCTGACCCCATCGGCCGCGAAGATGCAGGAGCAAGAGGTCGACAGGCCGGACGAAGCGGGCGCGGCCGGGGGCAACAAAGTGGAGAGCACAATTCTTCCCGCGGCCGTCACTCCCGCCGATTCGCGCAAACTGATCCGCAACGCGCAGCTCGATCTCGAGGTCGTCAGTTACGACGCGGCAGTGCAACGCCTAACGACCTTCGCGACGGAGGAGCACGGCTTCGTCGCCACCCAGAGCTCGGCCAAATTGCCTAACGGAAAGTTGCAGGGCACGATCGTGATCAAGGTCGCGCCGGATAATCTCGATCGCTTCCTGCAAAAAGCGCGCGGGCTCGGCGAGCTGAAAAACCAGACCCTGGGCACGGATGATGTGACGAAAGCCTATCTCGACACCGACGCGCGCCTGCGCAATGCCAAACGGATGGAGGAGCGCCTCCTCGACATGCTGCAGAAGAAAACCGGCAAAGTGTCCGATTTGCTCGAAGTGGAAAAGGAACTGGCGCGGGTGCGCGAGCAGATCGAGCAGATGCAGGGTACGCTGAAATACTACGACGCGCTCGTCCAGTATGCGACGGTCACCATTACCCTGGCGGAAAAGGATTTGAATGAGCCCGCGGCCTTCCTCCTCCGCGAGACGGCCAACCTCTCGCTCTTCTCCGCTGACGTGGAGAAGACGTTCCGCGAGGTGAAGAGCGCGTTGCAAAACGCCAAGGCGCAGATCGTCCAATCAAACCTCGAGCGCGACAACTCCGGCCAAGCGACCGCGCGCATGGCAATCCTGATCGCGCCGGAAGAGAGCGACGCGGTGATCGCCCGGATCAAAGGCATGGGCCGCGTGCAAAATTTCAACGTGCAGACCGAGCGCGTCGCCCAAAACGGTTCCGGCATGTCGGACACGGCAAAAGTCGAGCGCGACAAAGTGCAACTCAATCTCGTCATCTCCCGCACCGGCGAAGAACAGTCGGTGCAACAAACCAGCCTGCGCATCATCACCTCGGCGGTGACTGACAAAGTGACGCAACTCAAAGCCGCGGTGAGCAAAGCGGGCGGGGAACTGCGCAGCTCAACCTTCTCGCGCAATCCCGACGGACAGGAAGTCGCCAACATCACCTTGCGCGTCCCGATGAAAAACTACCCGGGTTTGGTCGCGTCGTTCGATCAGCTCGGCGAGGTCAAAGACCTGACCGTCCAGCGCAACGATCAACCGGGAACGACCGCCAATCCTGAGACCGCGCCGGCTGATGTCAGCCTGCAGATTTACAGCCCGGGAACAATCGTCTCGGATGAAACCGGCCTGACCGCCACCCTCCGCCGGACCCTCGGCCAGGGCGTGGCGGCGCTGATGTGGAGCCTGCGGATGATCGGGGTGGCGCTCGCCTTTCTCGCGCCATGGGCGCTCGGGATCGGGTTGGTTGGCTGGCTGGTCGTGCGCTTCGCAAAACGGCGCGGGTAAGACCACGCGAGGCGCGCCGAATAACCTCCGGGTAGCGCACGCGTCTCGCGTGCTGGCGACTGCGTCCCGCAGTCGCGAACTTCTTCCCGCACGCCGAACCAGGACAAAGATTGTTTTGGTGAGACACCAAAACCAGCACGCGAGTCGCGTGCGCTACCCGGGCGGGAGAGTGCAGCGCCAAAGTTCGGAACGAATCATCTCGTTAGGCGAGAGAGTTTCTCTCGTCAGGATAAAGCCTTGCGCCTGGAGAAACGGCCGGTAATTAAAGAGACGGTGCGCTTCGATCCCGGCCAGAATGCGAAAAAACAAATACATCATGGCGATGAGCAATCGCGCGCGCAGATGGCGCCAACCTTTCCCAGGCTCACAAAAATCGGCGACCAACCATTGCGCCTGCGGGGCAGCGGAGTTTGCCAGCTTGGCGATGACCGCAGCCAACGTCTCTTTCGTAAAGCAATCGAGAAAAAAATGCGTCACGATCAAGTCATAGCTCTGGTCCGGTAACGCCAGGGCCTGGATATCCGCGTGGATGAAATCTACCCGGGACTCATCATCCAATTCCGTGCGCGCGAGGACGATCATCCGCCCGCTCGCTTCGACGCAATCGACGCGTACGGCGCGGTGTTCGCGCAGGAGGGCGGCGAGAAATCGCCCGTTCCCCTCGCCCACCACGAGCGCGCGGCGCGGCGCATCCAGTTGCCTAACGAATGCAATGCGCGCCTGCTGGAGCTGTTGACCGAAGGCAACGGTCTCAAGCCAGCGGTAATGCGGCGCGACGCGATCGAAACTCACCGGAATGCGAGCAGCAAAAAAGGCAACGGCGTGAGCAGGACGAAGTCCGCAAGGGCGGTCCGGTGGTCACGCTCCAGGTACGTCGCGCCGTTGAGCCAGACGAGGAGGAGCGCGCTGGCCGCGAGGCAAAGCCAGAGGGGCGCGGCAAAACGCCAAAACACGGCGATGACCAGAGTCGCGCCCGCAAGCAGTAATCCAAGAGGCTTGAAGACGCGTTCGGCCGCCGGCCAGCCGGTGAGGAGCGAGGATTTTCCCTGCGCGGCGTCGAGCTCGCGCTCCCAGGCGGCGATCAAGAGACAGTTAAAGGTGCAGAGGAGCGCGAAAAGCGCGAGCGCCACGGCGAAAGAGATCGTGAGACCGGGCAGGACCGCCACGACCGCGAACGTCGTGCCGGCGGCGAAGAGCACCCCGACCGCCTTCTCTTTCATCGGGAAGGGCCGCCACCTCCCGCCTAACGAGTGATTGACGAAGAGGTAAAGCGCACAGAACGCCGCCAGGGTTCCGCCCAGAAGCAGCATTTGCAGGTCGAGCGCGCGGATGGCGAGCGAAGTATCGACGACAAAGATGACCACGATCGCAATCCACCACCCGACCGTGTGCGCCTTGCAAAAGCGGTGCCGGAGCGACATCGGCATTTCCGTCGGCAGGCGAATGGTGTCGGCAAAGCGATCGGCGAGGTAGATCAGCCAGGCAGTGAGAAAGAGGAGCGTGCGCAGCGGAAAAAAGAGATGCGCGCCAAAGCTGCGGGCGAAAAGCCATTGCCAGCAAACCGCGACGATGGGGGCGTCGAGGCAGAGGAGATTCAACCACACAACCGGCGAATAACCGGCGCTAGCCGCGACCGGAGGTGCAGGCTCGGCCACCAGTTCCGGCGCGTCGGGCATCCGCGAACCTATCCAGCGTCCCCGATTTCCGCAATTGGCCGATCCGTCTCGGTGTTGCCCGCCTGGGAGCGACGCCTCGCTATCTTCCCCTGGATCGAATCGTGCTTGCCCGTCTTCTGGTTCAGCCATAAAATCTAGAACAGGGCGCGATCGTTAGGGGCCGCCCGTTTTGCCGATACCCGGAGCTGTTGCGATGAAAACTGAAAGCGGAATTCCGATGAATAATGCGGCGGTGGCCGCGCTGCCCAAGCATCTGCTCCAGTTCGCCGTCGACCAGCGCTTCGATGACTACACGTCGGTCGATCACGCCGTCTGGCGCTTCATCATGCGGCAGAACATTTTTTTCCTGAAGGAATACGCGCACAAAGTTTATTTCCAGGGGCTGCTCGAGACCGGCATTTCCTTCGAGCGCATCCCGCGGATCAGCGAGATGAACGATATCCTGGGCAGGATCGGCTGGGGCGGAGTGGCGGTGGACGGCTTTATTCCGCCGGCGGCGTTCATGGAGTTTCAAGCCTACAAGGTGCTCGTGATCGCGTGCGACATGCGCCAGATTCATCACATCGAATACACGCCCGCCCCCGACATCGTGCACGAAGCCGCTGGCCACGCACCGATCATTGTCGATCGAGAATACTCGAATTATCTGCAGCGCTTCGGCGAGGTGGGCGCCAAGGCAATGTCGTCGAAGAAGGATTTCGAGCTCTATGAGGCGATCCGGCATCTCTCGATCCTGAAGGAACTGCCGAATCCCGACCCGAAGGAACTCGCGGAAGCAACCAGCAAAGTGGAGCATGGGCAAAAGAACCTGGGCAAACCTTCTGAGATGGCGCTGCTCTCCCGGCTGCACTGGTGGACGGTCGAATACGGCTTGATCGGCACGTTGCAGGCCCCGAAAATTTACGGCGCCGGTCTGCTCTCCTCGATCGGCGAGTCCGTGAGCTGTCTTGAGCCGCACGTGAAGAAGATTCCGTATTCGATCGAAGCGGCGGAGACGGCCTTCGACATCACGACAAAGCAACCACAACTTTTTGTCTGCCGCGATTTTCAGCATCTGAGCGACGTCCTAGAAGAATTCGCCAGCACGATGGCATTTAAAGTGGGCGGACTCGAAGGCATCAACAAGGCGATCGATTCCGCCAATCCTTCGACCTGCAAATACTCATCCGGCTTGCAAGTCTCCGGCGTCTTCACCGAAGTGCTCACGGATGCGAACCGGAACCCGATCTACCTCCGGACCACGGGACCCAGCGCGATCGCCTATCAGGGCAAGGAACTGCCGGGGCATGGGCGCGATTATCACAAGGACGGCTTCGGTTCGCCGATCGGGAATTGGAAAATGATCGAAATCCGCGAAGGCGAGACAGCCAAACTGGAGTTCGAAAGCGGGATCATCGTCGAAGGCATGGTCGAGAAGATTTTGCGTCGAGATGATCAGTTGCAGCTGATCACCTTTTCGAATTGTACCGCCTGCCTCGGCGATCGGGTCCTGTTCGACCCTGCGTGGGGCACCTACGACATGGCAGTGGGCGGGGAAATCGTCTCGGTCTTTAGCGGTGCCGCCGATAAGGACGCCTACAACCAGGTTGCGCTCGTCCCGAAAGAACGCACGATCAAGAGTCCGTCGGACGCCAGGCGCAGGAAGCTCGAAAGCCTCTACCAGCAAGTGCGCGACATTCGCACGCGCAAGACCGGCTACGAGCGCCTCGGTGAGATCTGGGAAACGCAGCAAGCGGACCACCCTAACGACTGGCTTCTCTCGATGGAGATTTTCGAAATCCTCGATGAACTCGACGAGCAAAAGCCGTTAAAGGAAAGGATCGCGCAGTTCCTAAACGCGCGGAAGATGGCAGACAAGGAGATCGCCACTTTGATCGAATGGGGGTTCCGGCTCGTAACCTATCACCAACAGGATACGCGGGCCGCCGTTTAGGCGACGGCGGGTCTCCGCGAAATTAGTCCCCGCCGAAACGGCAATTTCGACTTAGGCATTGGCCAACGGCGGCTCGTGGCTCCGGCTGATTGACCGCGGGAGCTTCGGCGGCGAATCTGCCCGCATGCCGCAACGCGAGCACTATCTCTTCGTCTGCACCAACCGCCGGGCCGACGAGGATCCCCGCGGATCGTGCACCGCCCGCGGCGCAGAAGAGGTCCATCAAGCTTTGAAGGATCAGATCTCCAGGCGAGGTCTCGCCAAACTAAAGGCCCGCGTCTGTGCCAGCAGCTGCCTCGACCAATGTTCGAGCGGCGTGACGATTCTGGTCGAGCCCGATCATTGTTTCTACGGCCGCGTGACCGTGGCAGACGTGCCGGAAATCGTCGATGGAATCGTGCAAGGACTGCGGGTTAAGCGATTGCTCCTCACGGAGCAAGATTTGGCGAAAGGTTAAGAAAATCGCCTCTGAATTCGGAGTGGATTGGGATCCCGATACGAGGCACGTTACCGATTATTTTATGAAGCAAATCTTGTTATTTCTCTGCGCGATCGTCGTTTTCTTCCAGAGCGGGTGCGCCACGCGGCCGAGCATCAACGAACAAAGTCTCCAGGACCAAAGGGATGACCAGGCGAAAAAA
Organism: Spartobacteria bacterium; assembly: GCA_003169975.1. Taxonomy (GTDB): domain Bacteria; phylum Verrucomicrobiota; class Verrucomicrobiia; order Chthoniobacterales; family UBA10450; genus Palsa-1392. Next base: position 11,434 of record PNAA01000008.1, read on the forward strand.
AGGAGCGATGCCTTCGCCCGTGGTCTCGCGCAGTGATGAGCGGGACCCAAGGCAACGAATCGTTTGAAAATTTCCGGAGCACACTCGATAGAATTTGATGACCAACAACTTGATGACCCGGCGCCTGATTCAACTGGGTGCGCTCTTTCTAATCGGCGACGGTGTAATGGGGCTTTTGAAGCCGCGGTGGCATTCGCTTCTCTGGCATTTTGGCCCGCAGATCGCCCGCGCCGCGACTGAAGAACTAGCCGAACATCCAAACACCGCTCGGGCCATCTACCTGGCGGAAGCAGCCATCGGCGCGGCGCTCGCTTCATGCCAGACACCGGAGGTGGAATAAACAGAAAACCGCAAGCGAGGCGGGTAACTCTAAGAGGAAGCAACTCACCGAGTCATCCCAGGCACAGCGTGGAATCACGCTGACTTTGCCTCCGCCAACAATTAAGACCTGTGGTATCAGCGCAAACCAGTGTCGCAGTCCCAGTGGACCTTCGTCATCTTACCCTCACTAACGTCGACCTCGAACGGTCCGTAGGAGCCGATGGAAGCCTTCCAGTCCTTTCGCGAAATGGTGTAGTAACCCGGCTTCAGCGAAACCCGAAATTGCCCGTGATCATCTGTTTGGAACGAGCCGATCACGCGGCCTCCCTGTTTTACTTCGAAGGCCATATTTGTGGCGGGCTTTGAGTCAGAACTGCCTTGCCTCGTCGGCCCCCCTTGCACAGGGCTGAGAGAGATCGTTCCCTCCAGTCCAGTTAAGCTCTCAGGAGTAGAGGTCGGCTGTGTCTGTGCCTGAGCGAAGCCAAGAAACAGACCAGCAAAGGTAAGAGATAGAAGAAGGCTCGTGTTCATGAAGAAAGGTCTAATTGGGATGAAGCGAGGTTCGCTGGGCGGCCAGGCGCGCGGCAGCACAGTATATTCGCACAACGAGGCTCGAAACGCGAACACCGAGACAATCGGCGCAGGAGCATGAGCGGCTCGCACCGCACAACTGCGCAGCAACGCGGCTATTCCCGGATGCCCCGCTTCAGCTCCCAAACCCTCAAGGCCGCCATGATCAATCTCCGCGTTCGCGCCATCGTCCCGATGCCCGGCAGGCGAGGTTCATCTTCTGCCGCCGCGTTCTCCGGCGGTCGAGGCTGTTTGTGCCCTCGCTTCGAGCCGGACCTGGGTGCCGGGCGGGTTGCTTCTCGACTCGGGAGAACGCCTTCATCGGAAGTAGGTGGATTCATGATTGATCGTAAAAACTGCATCTGGCGATCCTCAGGCCAGCAGGTTTCTTAATATTATCCGCAAGGTGGATTCCTCGACGTGCAAAGCATCTTGCAGAAGGCTTGTTACGCGCGGGTGACGGCCAGGAAACGCTTCGGTAAACTCCGCCAGCCGGCCCGCCAGGTGACAGCCAACACGGCACCAAATTTTGCCCCCACTGTTCTGCTCCCGCCACGCTTGGGATCCGGGGAGCCTCTCCCCGACTGGTCACTCGCGGATCCTCTGCTTCAACTCCCAGACGCGCAGCGCCGCCAGCACCAGGTTCCGCGTCCGCGTCAACGTGCCGACCGCCGGGCGCCTTTCCTCGTCGTCCGTCGCGAGTGCGCTTCTCAACTGGCGCTGCTTCGACTGACGCCTCAATTGGCTTTTCGCTGGTCGGCGACCGATTGTTCCACTTGTCCTGAGATTACCAAATCCGGTACTATTCGGAGTCATCGCGGGTGGTTCGGGTAGCAACTTGCAAGCCAGCATTAGACGACACCATCAGGGAAATTTTGCTTCGCCTTGCGAGTCGGACTAAACGTCTGCGCGCGAGACGCCTGAAGGGGAGAAAAAAATCTCTCACGTCGCGTTAACACGGCATTCCGCCGCCCCGCGCTGGACCAATTTCAGCGCCAAGTGGCACCAATTCAGACCATGAACGGATTATCTTTCGCCGTCTCCGGGGAACGGCGAACTCAAAGCCCTCCTTCCTTCATCGCTGCACCCGCCGCGCGCTTCCGAGTCCTGCGTTAGCGATCCGCAAACTGCTCGTCGCTATTGTCCGCGACCGTGTTATAGTCGCCGATGGCAAACCCAACAGGCAAAGCATTCTCACGTCGGGCTCCGGATATTATTACTGAGGAACTGGTGGCGGTGTTTGCGAGCAGGGCATCGTTCGAGTTCAAACCGTTGTTCGATGTCGTGTTCGCAAATTTGCGGGCCCGCAACGCGGCGAGCGGTGGGGAGGAAATGCTCCGGCTGCGCTCTTACGAGAAACTCCAGAGCCTGGTGGATCGCGGCGCGGTGAAGAAGACCATTGCGGGCACCGTCAAGAAATACAAGGGAGTTCCCGCTCCCTTGACCGTCTTGAACACTGAGTTGCAACAGACGCGCCTGGCTTGGAGCCAGCGTGCGGTTGCCTCAGCCGCCACCGCCTGATTGATCCATGGCAAGACCCAATTATTCTGGCGAGAAGCGGCGAAAAGAACTCGAGAAGCAGCGGAAAAAGGCGGAGAAAAAGCGGCGCAAACTTGAGCACGCCTCCGGACCTGCCGAAGATACTCCGGTAGAAGAGACCGTCGCACCGTCCGACCGGTAACAACCGTCCCCGGCGGCGCGGCAGGATCTCTCGGGTAAGACGTGTCCTCGGAAATCGGCTTTCCAAGGTGAAACTCACCCAAGGGCCGAATAACCTAAAGCCACGTTACCCCGAGCAGAGTCGGAGGAATCCCGCGACTAATACTCCAACTCCTTCATCGCGGAGAAGAAAAACACCTTACGGCTTCTTGGCGGCTTTCTCTCCCTTGGCGTCGACCTCGGTCGCCGTCATCGTATACATGACGGTTACTTTCGAACCCACCTTCACATCGCCATTTATCTTGGTACTGGCATCGCGCGCGACTTCCCGGCGCTCTTTGCCTTTTTGCACGACAATCATCGTGTCAGTCATCTCCAGCACCGGCCCGGTCACCTTGATACGATTTCGTCGAGCCCGCATCGGTCGCACTAGCGAAGGCCAGCACTCCCGCCGCAATCATTCCGCATGTCGTTGTTAACTTCATAGAAAGCCATTGAATCAGGGGGCGTTCCACTCTGGCAAGCCTCTTCTTCGTGCCCGGAGCGCGTCGTCCTGCTTGATGCCGACAATCCGATCCGCTGCGTAGTTCTTTGGCAAGACCGGTAAAACTCACGGTCGCGGGGGACGGCTGGACGCGGACGCGGCGCAAACCAAGCCAGTGGTAAGCTGTGGACCTACAACTTCTTCGCAAGCACCGCGCCGGAGCAGAAAAGCCCCGCAAATGGCAGCACGGTGAACCACAAAAACGCGGCTCCCAGCATCAGAAAAGGTTCGACGAAAAATGCTTTCGGCCCGATGCGCCGAGACACGATCGGGAATGTTCGCTTTCCGGGCGGACGTAATATCAATCTCATAGCAAATATATCGCACGGATGGGCGCTTTTTCGAGCGGAGATCGACCCCGTTAGAGTAACGTAATCAAACATTAATCTTCGTTCCCCCGCGTTGCATTCAGTTCCGCGGAAGCAGAGCCGGCGATTGCCCGCACGCGATGGTGCGCGCCCGGTCGTAGCTATACTTCGCCAGTTCCAGCGGTTCCGTTTTGTCCGTCGATTGGATATGCCGGAGAAGTCTTTCACGCCGCACCTTTTCCGTGCATCACCCGCCGCCGCAATCAACCGGCGCAGATCCTCCTCGGTTTGCGCTTTCGTTTCGTTCTTGAGCGAGAGGAGCGCCAATCCGGCGAGTGGGAATCGGTCGAACGCCTCGTCAAGAAAATCGCGCATCGCCGGGCTATTGCGCAGGTGAAACCGAATCGTCTGCTCCACACCGCGGATCGGGGATTGCGGAAAAGCCGCCGAGTGAATGATCGCTGAAGCCAGGTTGTCGAGCAGCAATTCCGCCATCGCCTCATCGCAGCTTGCTCGGCCCTCTTCCGTCCAATTTTTGCTGGCATAGAGGTAGGGGCGAAGGTACGGCTTCTCCACGAGGATCTCGAGATGCTCCGACGTCGCCAGCATGGCGCGCTGGACGAGTTGGATCTCGGGCTGTTGCCGGGCATTCTCAAGCATTCGGCGGGTCGTCTCCAACTGCTCGCGGTTGGAACGGAGTTGCCGCACGAAGACCGAGAAATTTAAAAGCCCGGTCACCACCAAAAGCAGAGTGCCGCTCACGGCGAGCGCGGACAAAAGCATGGTGGTGTTCACGGAATGGCGGGCGCGCACCCCCTCCTACATCAACCTTGAAGGGCGCAACGGTCAACTCGGGATTGAGCGCTTGCAAAATCCAAGCCCGATAGCTCTCCGATGCGCGGGCTGCACGGCGCTGGCTTACGGAGCAAGCTCCCAAGTATCACTCATCTGAGCGTTGCCAAACTGCCCGCCGAAGAGGAACGCACTGGGCGCGATTGGAGTATCTACCTGAGTCCAGGTTGCGCCGTTGAATGTCCACGTATCATTCAGGTAGGTGGATCCGTTGAATCCTCCGAACATGACTAGAAGCCATCTCATAAAT
>PNAA01000054.1 GCA_003169975.1 Spartobacteria bacterium
ACTTTTCGGACAGCCTCTAACACTGTCGATCGGACATGCCCCTCTCATGTTTGCCGCCATGCGGGCATACAAAGGATTCTCCCAAAACGATTTCCCCTTGTACTGCGTTTTCGGTTCTACATTTGCCAGTATCTCCAGTTCGATAGTGACGGACGTCTCTTCCGGGTCCGCGTCTGGAGCGTAGATGACAGCGCTGTAAGGCCCGTGATAGGTAGAGTCTGGCAAGATAATTTGCCAGCCCTTCAAATCTGCAACATGTACGATCACTCCGGTCTCCACGGAAGCTTCGCGCACAAGCCTTCCCCCAACCAATGAAACTTTGTCGGAGGACTTTATGGGAACGAGAGTCAACGGCGTGGCCGCGCATACCGATGTCGCAGTTACCAGCACTAATCCGCAGCACTGAAGCATACGCACGGTGCGGTTCATAGCTCTTTCTGATTCCAAGCTAATCTCTGCCGCCTTGGGCTTTCCTTCTTTTTGAGTCATCTTGATGAGATAGCGTAATGCCATTCGGGTCAGGCAACAAATCTTGACAGCGGAGAAGAAAGGAATTGGGCCTTAGCGGAACAGCTCGCAGTGTTCCGGCGCCTTCCTGCCGGATTTGCCGGGATGAGCGGCATCGCCACGCGGGAAGTCATCGAAGAGTTGATCAAGCTCGCCAAAGAGATGAGCGCCGCAAATCAGCGCGGCGTCGATCTTGGCCTAAACGACAACGAAGTCGCGTTTCTACGATGCGCTCGCGGTAAACAACAGCGCCGTCGAAGCCATGGGCAACTCCGAAAGCCTTTGCGAGCAGGAGACGAACTCAAAGTCATCGCCGCCGAGTTGGTCACCCAGGTTCGCAAGAGCGTAACTATCGACTGGACCGTCCGCGAGAGCGCCCGCGCCAAGATCAAAGTCCGCGTGAAGCGCATCCTCCGGAAGCACGGTTATTGACTCCCCCGCGGCCCCGCTTGGTCGGGCTCCGCCCAGCGCTTCGCGCAGTCTATGTCAGTCGGCCCCCAGCTCCCTCCATTCACCCGATCTCGAAGAAGCGGCGACAGCGGCGACGAAAACGGTCCTCGCCCAAGCCGAACGCCTCTGCGCCGATTGGACGGAAACGGCATAGCCTACCCGTTGCCGTCACGACGCGTCGGGCAGCTGACCCAGTATAACTTTCGCAGCGGCTGAACTCTCCTAAGCGCGGCCTAACCGGCTAGTGCGAGACCTGCGCTATAAACGAATGACGCAGCCCGGCACTGTCCGTGTAGCGACCGGAAATCAGGCCGTTCTTGTTGATCCCATTCAGTGAAGTCCCCGTCGCACCCGGATAATCGAAGCTGATGAAGGTGTGCGGCAGTTTGAGAAAAAAACCGTGATCGACATTGTCGGCGAAGGTGTATCGCCCAACCATCCAGCCACGGTCGTTTACACCATTTGGCGTCGTGACTGTTGCGCCGGGGAAGTCTATCGGGAAGGTCAGCGCGCCATTGGAATTTCGAAAGAATCCATGCACGAGAAGCCCGCTATTCGTACTATACGAGCCGGCCACCTGGTTGAGATTGTTGATCCCGCTCGCCCCGGCGTCGTACTGGCCCGGGATAATGATGACCGTTGTCGTCCCGGCGATGTTAACGAACGCCTGGTTCACCTGGGCGATGCTGCCATATGCGCCCACGAAACTTCCCGCATCATTAAGGCCGTAGAGATCGGTCGAGAGTCCCGGGCCGATGTCGAACTGGGTGAAGATGCCGCCACTCAGAATATAGCCGTGGAAGGCATTGTCGGCCACGTTGAAAAAGTCACCGTCGATCGTCCGCGCGCTGTTGATGCCTCGTCCGCGAGTAAAGCCTCCGGTGTCGTTAGGCTCGACGATCGGTACGCTGAAGCTGCGATTGTTGAGGCGCACAAAACCACGCCGCACATTACTGGCGTCGAGATAATCCCCGGCAATATCGCCGCGGATGTTAATCCCATACCCAGTCGTGGAATTCCCCGTGCCGGGATAATCAAAAGTGGTCACCACGGTGATCGTGGGCGGCGCCAACTGCGCGAACAAACTGAGAGGTAATACCCCGGCGAAACCTGCCAGAGTGTAAATAAGTAATCGTCTTCCTTGCATCATAATATCTCCTTCGCGTTGCGAATGCTTCTGGTGAGGAGTGATTCCATCGACGCATCCGGTTATCGATACCCGCCTGCCCGCCACCTCATCAGACGCGCCCGCGAACGTCAAGCACAAAAACTCCACATCGTGCGCAGGCTCTGCACGGTCGGAGTTCTTCTAACCTCGTGAGTGGAGTGGGGTGGTATGCAGTTGGGTGGCGAATGCGCACGGAGGGATGCGGATTTAGAATCGCTGAGGAAGCAGCTCAGCGGCAACGTTGATTAGGAAAATTTATCAGTCGTCGACAAACTGGGGCCGATCGTGCGGCCCTCGATTTTGCGCTAGCCCAACGCGGGCGAACGGCCGATCAGGCTGCCAGTTTGGGGGCTTCTTTGTGCCCCAAAATCCGCACCGTCTGATTGAGTTGGTCGACCTTGAGCGGCTTCTGCAACACCGTTACCGGTCCCTTCTCTAGAATGCGATCGAGCATTGCGCTGTCGGGATAGCCGGTAATGACCACGATCGGCAGATTCGGATCGATCTCTTTGGCCAGCTCGTAAACATCATCCGCCGGGCCATCCGGCAATTTCAAATCGAGAAAGAGCAGGTCGAAGCGCTGTTTGTAAAGGGCCGCCATCGCCTCCTTGACTGTGCCGACCACCACCCGGCTGAAGCCGATCTTTTTCAAAAAAACTTTAAAGAGATTCCGCAAACTTTCGTCATCGTCCACCACCAGCACGGTCGGTTGGCCGGAGCGGTCTCCCTTCAGCACGTCCTTGTCAAGCGCGTCTTTCTTGATCCGCCAACGGCCGCCAATTTGGATTGCGGGCAACTTCCCACGCTGCACCAGGTAATAAGCGGTCGGCACAGGAATCCGCAAATATATCGCGGTTTCCTTAACCGTCATTAAGTTATGCATGGGACAGTTCAGCAATTCGGCGGGCCAGGGCTCGGCATTCACTGCTTTCAAAAGGGCAGTATAGAAAATGTGGGAATCGTGTCAACTACTGTAATTACAGTCAAAGCGGTCTTGAGGAAAGGTTTAAGTTCGACCAGACGAAGAGGGCTTTTTCCGGCGTGCGCGCCGGCCGCATGGACCTGCGCCGGGAAGCGGTCGACATTGTGATTTCGTCGAGCGCGATGGCGAAGAATCAGCTCAGCTCGGCCGCTGGCCGCGAGACAAGCAGGAAAGTCGGCCACTTTTTCTGGAGCGCTGGCCTGCTGGCCGCGCTTGGGTTTCTGATCGTTTTCTTTTCACTCGATCTGAACACGCCCTGGACCCAGGACGATTATTACAACGGCGCCGTTTGGTCGCAGGCAGCCCACAATCTTCTCCGTGCCGGACTGCTGCAGACAGCCGGAGTACCGGCTGCGTTTTACTATGGGCCGCTGCCGATACCGCCGGACGGGTTTTATGTTCATCATCCCTGCTTGCTACCGCTGGGCGTTGCGGCTTCTTTTTGGGTATTCGGCGAGAGCGAGTGGGCGGCCCGAATTGTCCCACTCTTGTGCTCCTCCATCAGCGTCATCCTGGTGTGGCTCTTAGCCCGGAGTTGCGCCGGAGTGCGTGCGGCGACCTTCAGCGTAGCGGTCTTTGTCACGCTACCGATGGAGCTGCACTACGGACAGATGGTTAACTTCGAACCGTGCACGCTGATGTGGATGCTGGCCGCGCTCCTGAGTGTGCGATACGTGAGGGTAACCGGTAACACGCGCTGGTGGATTAGTATGATCGCCGCCTGTGTTCTGGCGATGTGGACCGCGTGGCTCGGGTATTTTTTCGTCATTATCCTGGCTCTTCACTTCGCTTTCTTCGCTCGCGAGAAAGAGCGGACCGTCGCTGCGTGGCTCTGGCTGCTCGCCCTTCTCTCCGCGCTGGCCTTCCTTTATCAAATTCGCGGGGTGCGCGACGATGCATGGCCGGACTTAGCGACGGCCTTCCACCAACGGCTCAGCGCCAGCGCCGGGGGAGCACAGCGCTTCACCATGGCGGAATGGACGCGCACGGTCGGCGGATGGCTTCTCATACTCGTCTCGCCACTCGCATGGGCGCTCGCCTTCGGCGGAGGCTTGATCGTTTGGAAGAACAGGCAGGTTGCGCCGGAACTGCGTTGGCTGGGTTGGGCGGCCCTCTGCTTTGTCCTTCTGAACGGGTTCTACCTGGTGGCATTCCGCAACGCTTCCTACATCCACGACTACGCAGGCTTTTACCTCGTTGCGCCTATCGCGCTGATGGCGGGTCTGGCGCTCGATCGTATCGCTGGTTGGAAGGCGCCGCGCCCGCTCGGGCTTACGATCGCATTGGTGGTGGTCTTAAACCTTGGCTATTTTGGTGCCGTCACCACCCAGGGTCTTTGGGCGCAATCCCATTTGCTCGAAGAAAGCATCGCGGAGTCGCCCCGTTTCATACCGTCGTTAGGCCAAATCCTGCGCGGATATTTCGACGAACGAACCGAGGTGCTCTGCAACTTCGAGCCGTGCGCCACAACCCTTCCCTATTACGCACAGCGCAGCCTCCTGGGCGAGCCCTGGAACGCACCCGGCTGGGCGGAGCGGCTCCAAGATAGAACAGGCCGCTTCGGCGCCATCGTTTGGATGGGCGGCGCGGACGCGGTGGAGTTGCTCTCGGTATTGCCGAAACAAGGCCGGACAGAGATTGAACTCGAGCACGTCCGCTTCTGTTTGTGGAAACCTTCTGTGGATAAGCTGCGGTGACGCGATGAATGCATAAAAGCGACCCAGCGGCGTTGATCACATCGCCGCCGCCCGTCAGAGCGACGAGTTTGGAGCCTCGATGCAAATCGGCCCGCTGGCCGATCTGGATACCACCAAGCAGCCCAGAGCAGAACCGCGATGATGGCTACAGGAAAAAAATACTTTCAAGACCCTTCCTCGGATCGTAATTGCGCGCGCGATCGGAAAAACGTCCATGGCAAATACTCGTGCCGAAAGCCCGGCTCAACATTTGGGGTAACTTCTGCAAATTCCACACTTCGGCAGTGCCCCGCTCGGAAAGGTAGGGATGAGCCGTGGGGGCACCGGTTACTGATCGAAGTCAGTGAATACGGTATCTCCGATTGTTATCGTTGTCCCGCGGGTGCCTTGGCCGTTCGAGTCCGTGAAATCGTGGAAAGTAAAATTTCCTATCTGCATGCTCGTTCCCTCGATCGAATTGCTGCTGGTTAGCGAGAGGTCGTGGAACTCGAACACTCCGATGCGGTCGCTCGTTCCGGTGGCGCTTGTCCCGTCGCTCGCGCTTAGATCGTGGAACTCGAACTGGCCAACGCCAGTTGAGGTGCCCTGCACAGTATTGCCGTCGGAGTCACTTGCTTCGTGGAACTGAAGTTGGTCGACAGCTGTTGTGCTGCCCGAGAACGTCGCGCCGTCCGATGAGCTACCGTCGAAAAATGCTGTCGTTCCAGAGGGTAAACTGGACAAGGAATCCGAAACCGTAGCTGGAATAAGCAATTGGTCGGACGACTCCTCGTCGGCAGTCTTGGCGTCGTCCGCGGCGGGCGTATTGTCGAGATTCCTGCTTAAGGCCTCATCGGTCGCTTCAACAGCCGTGGTGTCGTCGTCCTCCTCAGCTCGCATCACCAGGTCACTTTGGTCCATCGCGTCAAGGGCGTCGCCAGCTGGATCGTCCTCTTGGCCATGAGCCGTCGGTAGAACCATTGGGAACGCAACGGCAAGAAAAATTAGAGCTGCGGCGATGACGATCCTTCTAAATCTTGAAGGCCTTGAGGTAGCGTTTATTTCGAATGTCTCGTTCATCGCCGATGTGGGTTCCACCAAAACTGGCCGATGTGAGGCGGGATTGTCGAGCACAATTCTGGCCAGGGGGGACCGGGATCCCTGACGCGGCTGGTCCGGCGCCCTCTTCTTTTCCCCCTCTGCCTCGCGCGCGAGCGACCGCTACACTTCTCGCTTGGGTCCGCGGGACAGGAGTCGATGTCTCGCCGCAAGCGCCGCGCAAGTTCGTCGACCGCCCGGCGGGATCTTCCGCGACCTGAGCTCGTCCGGATGCGATTGGCGCGCACTCCCGCTGTTCGTCTACAGGCGCGTGATTTTCTTTGTCCGGCTGGGCCATCAAGCGCCCCACGCGCTGACAATCATCATAATAAATTGTGCTGATCGAAATCGCGGGCCCCCGGCCGACAATATGAGTCGACGGCAGCCAGCGCAGCCGATTGGCATTTCGCCGGATTGTCGCTAACGCTTTGCGGCAGCTTCACGCAAGGGGCGGTATCGGAGGCCGAGTGTGGAAAATTCTGCTCGCATCGGTCAACATCGAAAACCCTTCGTTGCGAGCCCTATGGGATGCGGCCAGCGCGTGCCCACATATTGCAGAGGCGATGCATCGCGATTGCGGGAGTCAATTTTTCGCGACGTTAGGCAACCAGCTTTTAGACAGCAATTTTCTTGGTTGACTGTTGATACCCCGACGTTCGCGACCTATTCGTCCAATTTCTCCGGCGTTCCCTCGTGGGAGGGGTATCAACTGATTTTGGACAAATCACTTTTCGCCGGACAACTTGCTACCCCGGCGCGATTCGGATTCGCGATTCGCAAGTGCCGCGAAATCAAGCTCATTCGCACTAATTCGGGCTAATTCGACCTTTTGGACAACTAGCCTGCGAACGCACAACAATCAGGCGTTTGGGGTGGCCAACGGGACTCGAACCCGCAACAGCCAGAACCACAATCTGGGGCTCTACCATTGAGCTATGGCCACCGTCGCGCAGGACTCTAAATTTTCCGCGCCCAATTGCAAAGATAAAGCACCGGCGCCGCCAGTCCGAGGATTGCAAGGCCGAGGCGCGTCGCGTATTATCGGCCTCCTCAGAATGAAAAAAATCGGGCTGCTTCTCCTTCCCGTCTTCGCCTTTGTCGCGCAGCCGCTCTCCTCCTTCGCCCAGGAGAGTGATCCGTCGGAAGTCTTCCTCAAAGCCTACATGACCGCGCAGCAGGGGGAAAAACTGGAACGCGAAAATCAACTTAAGCCGGCCCTTTCCAAATTCCGCTTTGCCGGTTCGATGCTCGAGGAGTTGAAAAAAAACAACGGCGACTGGCAGCCGGCGATCGTCGATTACCGTGGCCGCAAAATCAGCGAGGCCATCCTACGGGTGCAGAGCAAGATCGCCACGCAAAAAGATCTCGCCGAGACCGCCGAGCCAGCCGCCGCCGAGCCGGAAGCTCCCGCGCCGCCGCCTAACGGCACTCCGGCGGAACCGAGCGTGGAAATCGGTGCACAGCCGCGGCCCGCGCCCGCCGTCGACGTCCAGGGGGCGATCCAGGATGCGACCAAGGAGTTACGGGCGCGCGTTGATGCCCTGGAAGCGGAACTGAAGCAGTCGCAGAAGGAAATCTCGACCGCGCAGAGAGAGAAATCCGAAATCGCGGGCCGACTGCAAGAGACCAATCTCGAGCTCGAACAGGCCAAGGGCGAGCTGGCGAAAACGTCCCAGGCCGAAAAGGAAGTGCGCGATCAGTTGACCGCGGCTCAGGAATCCCTGCAAGTCATCCAATCAAGCGGCGCGGGCGATCAGAAGGCGGCCCTCGCGCTGCAGGGTGAGATTGTGCAATTGAAAAAAGCGCTCGAAGCCGCAGAGACGAACCGCAGTGCGGCGGAGAAAGAAAGCGTCGCTGCGAAATCAAAACTGCTCGACGCCAACAAACAGGTCACGAGCGTGGCCCAGGAACGCGACACGATGCAGCGCGAGCGGGATGATGCGTTGCGGGAGCTGAAGAACGCGGGCGAAGCGCAGGCGCGCGTGCAGGTGCTCGTGGCAGAGAACAGCAATCTCCAAAAAAAGCTGTCGGCGGCTGAGAACACGGTCCGGGAGATCAGTGCCGATCGCCCGAAAAAAGCGCAGGAGTTACAAGAGGTAAAACAACAACTCGAAAAATTGCGCGACCAACTCGTCGCCAGCCAGAGAGCAAACCAGGATTCGGACAAGTTGATCGCCGAATTGCGCCGGCAACTCGACGAAGCCAGTGGCGAACTCGCGACCGCAAAATTGAGTGGCACGACACCCGAGGAGACCGCGCGGCTGGTGAAGGAGAACCAGATGCTGCGCGCGATCGTCGTGCGGGAACGCCAGGAAGAAGCGCGCCGCGAACAGGCAAAGAAGTTGATGCTCGCAGAGTTCGACAAACTGAAGATCAAATCCGACGTGCTCGACCAGCAGATCCATTTGCTGGCAGAACCGATCACCAAATTGAGCGCCGAGGAACTGGCGCTCTTAAAGACCCCGGTGGTGGCAATTTCCGATACCGTCCCCGGAACGATCGAGGCCAGCCTGACGATGGCCAAACCGCCCGCGCCCATCACGATCAGCAATGCGCCCGCGCCGCCGAGCGCGACCAAGCCTAACGAAAAATCCTCGCTCGATTCGGTCGCCCAAGGCGAGGGCAACACCATCGGACCACCGGTGAGCGCGACCTTCAAACCGGGGGTGCCGGCTGATCTCCTGCCTCTCGCCCGCGAAGCGAAGGCCAGCTTCGATCAGGGTAAATTCAAGCAGGCGGAAAAGCAGTATCAGGAACTGCTCACGAAAAGCCCCAACAACCTTTATTCCCTCTCCAACCTCGGAGTCGTTTTTTTCCGCAACGGAAAACTCAAAGCCGCCGAGCTGACGCTCAAGAAAGCGATCGCGATCGCCCCGGGGGATGAATTTGCCCACACCACGCTCGGGATTGTTTACTACCAGCAAAGCAAGTTTGACGACGCGCTTTCCGAGCTGACGAGATCGCTCGCGATCAATCCGAAAAGCGCAACCGCTCACAACTACCTCGGAATTACGGCGAGCCAGAAGGGATGGCAGGAGGCGGCCGAGAAAGAAATGCTCGAGGCCATCACGGACAACCCCGAGTATGCCGATGCCCATTTCAATCTCGCGGTCGTCTATTCCACCTCTCAACCACCGGCGAAGGAATTGGCGCGGCGCCATTACGAAAAGGCACTCGCTCTCGGCGCTGCGCCCGACCCGATGCTCGATAAACTCCTGCGCTGAAGAAGACCTTCCTTAGCGCGGAATGGCGGCATCTCGTGATGCTCAATTACGCGGTCGAGCACAGGTTGCTCGACCCACTCGTTCCGCGCGGCCTTGAACTCGATCGGTTCCACTCTGTCGCCTACCTCAGTGTCGTTAGCTTTCTCTTCCTGAAGACGCGCGTTTTCGGAATTCCCTTCCCGTTTCACCGCAACTTTGAGGAAGTAAATCTGCGCTTTTACGTTCGCTACCGCGCCGCCGAGGGCTGGCGGCGCGGCGTTGTCTTTGTGAGGGAAATTGTCCCGCGTCGCGCCATCGCCACCCTCGCGCGTCGCTTCTACGGCGAACCTTATTCCGCCTTCCCGATGACGCACACGATCGAGCGCGCTGCCGCACAGTTGCGCTGCCGCTATGAATGGCGACGGAATGGGCGGCGCGAATTCGTTTCCGCCTCAGCCATGGGCGAGCCGGAACCAATCGCCTCCGGATCGCTCGAGGAATTCATCACCGAACATTACTGGGGCTACACGGCGCGCGGCGAACACTGCACGCAGTACCAAGTCGAGCATCCGCGCTGGCGAGTTTGGCGCGCGACCGCGGCACGATTCGAGGCCGATGTCGCCAGCCTCTACGGCGCTGAATTTAGCGGATCGCTCATGGCGCCGCCCGCTTCCGCCTTCATTGCCGAAGGTTCGCCCGTCATTGTGCGGCGCGGAAGTCCGCTCAACTTAACCGCCGCGGCCACCGAGTAACTCGCGCAGGACGAATTGAAGGATTCCGCCGTGGCGATAATAGTCGATCTCGATCGGGGTATCGATCCGCAACTGCACCGGCACGTGCTGCGATTCACCGCTGGCTCGCTGGATTTCAAGCGTCACATTCTGTCCGGGCTGAATCGACTCCGAAAGTCCGGTCACGCTGTAAACCTCCGAGCCGTTCAAGCCTAACGATTGCGCATTGGTTCCTTCCGCGAACTGCAGCGGGAGCACGCCCATCCCGACCAGGTTGGAGCGGTGAATGCGCTCGTAGCTCGCCGCCACCACGGCTTTCACGCCTAACAATCGTGTGCCTTTCGCCGCCCAGTCGCGACTCGAGCCGGTCCCATACTCCTGCCCAGCGAGGATGATGAGCGGCGTTTTTGTTTCCGCGTATTTCATCGCCGCGTCGAAGATCGACATTTGCTCGCCGGTCGCCGCTTGCCCGTGGCCGAAAAATTTTGTCACGCCGCCTTCCACGCCCGGCACCATCAGGTTTTTTAACCGCACGTTCGCAAACGTGCCCCGGGTCATGACGAGATCGTTGCCGCGGCGACTGCCGTAGCTGTTAAAATCCTCCGGCTTGATTCCGCGTGACACCAGGTATTGCCCGGCCGGTGAACTCGCCTTGATCGCGCCCGCCGGCGAGATGTGATCGGTCGTCACCGAATCGCCGAAAATGCCCAGTGGCCGGGCGGCGCGAATGTCCTCGATGCGGCCCGGCGCCATCGAGAAGTCGGCGAAGAAGGGCGGGTCGTGAATGTAATCGCTTTCTTCGTCCCATTGGTAAACTTCGCCGGTGCTGGAGGAAATTTCGTTCCACTTCGGATTTTGATCGGCGAAGTCGCGGTAAAGTTTGCGGAATATTTCGGGCGTGAGCGCGAACTGCATCATGTCGCGGATTTCGCCTAACGATGGCCAGAGTTCCTTGAGAAAGACGTCGCGGCCCGCCTGGTCTTTTCCGAGCGGATCTTTGGCGAGGTCGAGATCGACCCGGCCCGCGAGCGCGAAGGCCACGACCAGAGGCGGCGACATGAGAAAATTCGCCTTGATGTTCTGGTGCACGCGCGCCTCGAAATTGCGATTGCCGGAGAGGACGGAGGCGGCCACCAGATCAAATTCGTTGATCGCTTTCTCGATCTTCGGATGGAGCGGACCGGAATTGCCGATGCAGGTGGTGCAGCCGTAGCCGACGATGTTGAAGCCGAGCTGGTCGAGATATTTTTGCAGGCCGGTCTTGTTCAGGTAATCGGAGACGACCCGCGAACCGGGCGCGAGCGAAGTCTTGACGGAAGGATCGATCGTTAGGCCGCGTGCCACCGCTTTTTTGGCAAGCAGGCCGGCGGCGAGCATCACGCTCGGGTTGCTCGTGTTCGTGCAGCTGGTGATCGCGGCGATGAGCACGCTGCCATGGCCGATGTAGCTTTGCCCCTGCGCAAAAACTTCGCCGCCCTCGGCCTCGATCGCACTCCCCTTGTCCGGTGTCGGACGGTTCGAAACCATTTCAATCTTGTTGCGTTCGTCGCCCGGCTCGATGCCTTGATCGGGCCGATCGGTGGAGGGCATTCCCTCGGTCTCAGGAGGCGTGCCATTGAGATTGACGAGATGCCGCTGGCCAAGATCGGCGCCGGCTTTCCCGTAGCCGCCGTCTTTCACCGGTTTCACGAGCAACGAACGAAAAGCGCTACCGAGTTCCGGCAGATTAATCCGATCCTGCGGCCGCTTGGGGCCGGCAACGCTCGGCTGCACATCACCCAGGTCGAGCTCGAGATCGACGCTGTAATCGATCTCGCCTTGCCGCGGCATGCCGAACATTTTCTGCGCGCGGAAATACGCTTCGAAGGCGCGGCATTGCTCGTCCGTCCGGCCAGTCGCGCGCAGGTAATTCACCGACTCGGCATCGACCGGGAAATAACCCATCGTCGCGCCGTATTCCGGCGACATGTTGCCGACCGTCGCCCGATCCGGCAACGGCAGCGAGGCGGCGCCCTCGCCGTAAAATTCAACAAATTTCCCCACCACCTTTTGCGCGCGGAGCATCTGTGTGATGTGGAGCGCGAGGTCCGTCGCGGTGACGCCTTCGCGGAGCGAACCGCCGATCTGCACACCGACAACTTCCGGCGTCAGAAAATAAACCGGCTGCCCCAGCATGCCGGCTTCGGCTTCGATTCCCCCGACGCCCCAACCGACGACGCCGAGGCCATTGATCATTGTCGTGTGTGAGTCGGTCCCGACCAGCGTGTCGGGATAGTAAACGTCGCCGCTGTGCAACACACCCTTCGCGAGATACTCGAGGTTGACCTGGTGCACGATGCCGATTCCCGGCGGCACAAGGCCGAAAGTCTTGAAGGCTTGCTGGCCCCACTTGAGAAATTCGTAGCGCTCGCGGTTGCGCTTGAATTCCATCTCCATGTTCAACCGCAACGCCGCCGCCGAGCCGGCGAAATCAACCTGCACGGAGTGATCGACCACGAGATCGACCGGCACGAGGGGCTCGATGATTTTGGGATCGCCGCCGAGGCGTCGCACCGCGCTGCGCATCGCGGCGAGATCGACCACCAGCGGCACGCCGGTGAAGTCTTGGAGAACGATCCGCGCGACAACGAACGGAATTTCCTCGTTCGCCGGCGCTTTCGCGTTCCAGTTGGCCAGCGTCTCAACATCTTTGCGGCCGACTTTCTTGCCGTCGCAATTGCGGAGGACCGATTCGAGAACGATTCGAATGCTGACCGGAAGGCGCGAGATGGGACCGACGCCCCGTTCCTCGAGCGCCGGGAGCGAGTGGAAAAAGGCTGCGCGCCCGTAGCCGGCGTCGAACTTTTGCAACGTGTCGAATTCGTTAGGCATGATTATTTCTTATTCCGCAGCGGAAGCTTTTAGGTTGCCACGGGATCCCTCGACTTCACTCGGGATGACGTTGGCTGCCGTCACTTTAGCTCGGCTAGTTTGGCCTTGATCTTGTCGAAGTCCGGCAACTCGCGCGCATCCTCGTGCACTTCGGCGTACTGGATGACGCCGGCGCGATCGATGAGGAAGGCGGAGCGCTTCGCGACGCCCGCGAAGCCGAGATGCAACTGGGGGAGGAACGATTCGTATGCGACACCGTAGCTGTGCGCCGCTTGGTGTTCGTAGTCGCTCAGGAGCGTGACGTTGATCTTTTCCTTTTGCGCCCAGGCTTCTTGGGCAAAGGGGTTGTCGCCGCTGATTCCGTAGACTTCGCAATGGAGATCGCCATACTCGCGCAAGCCGTTGCCGACACCGCACATCTCGATCGTGCAGGTGCCGGTGAAGGCCATCGGAAAGAAGAGCAAGAGCGTGTTTCTGGCGCCGAAATTTTCGCTCAACCGAACCGGGCGCGGCCCGTCCGCGGTCTTGGTGGGGAGAGTGAAATCAGGTGCCTTGGTTCCAACTGCGAGTGCCATAATGAATGCTCCAGTGAGGTTGCGTGGGAGACATCCAGTATAGAAACGGTCGACGCGGGGTCAAAAGATTTGCGGGCGAGCCCCGCCGAATGGAAGCCGGACTCCGGTCGGGCCGAGGCTTTCCCCGTCGTTAGGCGTGGCGGTTGGAATGACGCGCGCTGGCTGCGGAAACGCGCTTGCGTTTGGAATCAGCTTTGCGAATCGCGCTCGACGTGGCCACCGGAGGAGTGGTCGGCGGCGGAGCAGCCGTGGTGAAAATTGCTTTGCCGGGGGGAGTCTTCGACTTCGGCAGCTTCGGGAGCGAATCGGGAATGATCCTGACGAGCGCGCCGATTCGGACCTGAGCATAAACCTCGGCGACATCCTTGGAGGACATCCGGACGCAGCCGTAACTGGCGGGTTTGCCGATGATCTTCTCCTCGGGCGTGCCGTGGATGTAGATGCAGCGGTTAAAGGCGTTGGCGTTCGACGGTTCGAGGCCGCGCAGCCAGATGATGCGGGTGACGATCGGATCACGGCCGGGAGCGTTGGGCGGGAGAATTTCCCCCGTGAAACGGCGTTTGTGGAAAACCGCTCCCGTGGGAGCGTGGTCGCCGATTTTTTCCGCCACTTGCAACCAGCCTAACGGCGTCGCCATGCTCCCCCAACGGTCGCCGAGGCCGAACTTTGAAGTGGAGACCGGATAAACCGCGACCCGCTCACCATTCTCGACCACCATCAATTTTTGATCGCGCACGCTGATAATGACGCGCGGCGGAATGGTGGTGTCGGTGCCGGCAAACAAATCAGCGACCGCCGAGGCGAGAAAAATACAGGCGAGAAAGCGGCGGCGGCAAAGCATCGGCGTCTTAATTAAGGAACAGAGCGCACCATGTCACGCCGGAAATGCAATTTCCCGCGCACTCGGGAAATTAAAACGAGGCCACCACTGGGCAAGCGAGGAGAGAGCGACGTAGAGAAACCCGCATTGAAACATAACGAGGAAAGGAAGGGTGAAATACTGCCCGTGGGTCACCGCATACCAGACGAAGTAACTAAAGTAAATCGCAAATCCGATTTCGACGACCGGGAGAAGTGATTTGAGCGGCATGTAACGGCACGACCGCCAAGTCTGTGATTTGGTTTCGATCCCGTATTTCGGGGTGCGCTTGAATTCCGACTGGTGATTGAAGACGGCTTCGAGCACGGCGCGGGCGTTGTTGATCGAAAGGCCGACGCCGAGAGCGATCAGCGCCGGGAGCAAAAGAATCTCCTTCATCCAGGTGCGCGGGTGGAGTTCGCGCTGCGCGCAAATGTAAAAGACCGCCACCGAGACCGACGCGGTGAGGAAAATCGGGAGGTCGATCAGCAACATGCGCAGCCAGCCCGACTGCGGTCCGCCGCTGGACGGGTGCAGGAGCACACAGAGACAGGCGAGGAGCAGGTAGGCAAAATTTGAGGTGAGGTGACCTGTCGCCTCGATCTTGATCGGCAGGGGCAGCCCGCTGCGCCAGATGCGGGGCAGCAATTTCTTGCAGGTCTGGATCGAGCCTTTCGTCCAGCGATGCTGTTGTGATTTAAAACCGTTCATGTCGACGGGCAATTCGGCCGGCGTCACGACATCGGTCAGGAAAACGAACTTCCAGCCTTCGAGCTGCGCGCGATAGCTGAGATCGAGATCCTCGGTCAGGGTGTCATGTTGCCAGCCGCCCGAATCCGCAATGCAAGATTTGCGCCAGAGACCGGCGGTCCCGTTGAAATTAAAGAAACGCCCGCTCCGGCTGCGCGCGACCTGCTCGAGGAGCAGATGGCCATCGAGAAACATCGCCTGCACGCGGGTGAGGAGCGAATAGCCGCGGTTGATGTGCCCCCAACGCGTTTGAATCATCCCCACTTTCGGATCGGTGAAAAAATGGACGGTGGCTTTGAGCAACTCGGGTTGCGGAACAAAATCGGCGTCGAGGATGCAGACAAACTCGCCGCGCGCGGTGGCCAGCCCGGCCTCGAGCGCCCCGGCTTTGTAGCCGACGCGGTCGGTGCGGTGGATCAGCTCGACGTCGAAGCCGCGCGCGGCCAGTCGCCGGACGCATGAGGCCGTGAGCTCCCGGGTCTCATCGGTGGAATCATCGAGCACCTGGATCTGCAACAGTTCACGTGGATAATCGAGTTCACTGACCGACCTGAGCAGACGCTCGACCACGTAGATTTCGTTGAAAAGCGGCAACTGGACGGTGATGACCGGGAGCTGCTGAAAATAAGCGAGCGGCTGCGGGGCCCGCTTCCGGTTTTTCAGAAAAAGATAAACGATGAAATACCGATGCAGGCCGTAGCCCGAGAGGCCGATCAGGACACTCAGGTAACAGAACGCCCAGATTACATCCACAACGCTTCCTCCCATAACAATGCTAACGGTGCCGCGCTGGTCACGGCGCACAGAGGCGACATGATGCCGCTTCCGCGGGATGCGTCAAATCAAATCTCGGGTGGCGCGGCGGTGCAATCAGGCGCCCGGCGAAGCATCCGCGCGAGGCAATTCGCCTGCGGAGGCGAGCGCTTCACACATCCCGTGCGAATTCAGTTCACAGACAAACGCCCGAAAATCGCGATTCCCGGCGAGCCGACCTACCTCCGGTTCGAAGTCGAAATGACATCACCGCCGGTTGCGTCGCAGACAAAGAAGCCGAAAACTGACCAGGCACCCCGACCGAAATCGTGCAAGAGCAAGCTAAACTACGCAGCCGGCCTCGCGGCCGTTTCGAGCGTCTCAACATCGTCATCATCATCCTGTTCGCCGGCTGGGTGCCGTCGATCCTGATGTTGGTGGTCTCATACACGATCCTCACCCGGACGCTCGAATCAAAAATCCAGCGCGACCGACAGACTTTCGTCCAACTGATTGCGCACCTCGTGGGGGACGACATTGGCCGCAGCGGCGCGATTGTCGATTACTATCAAACATACCCTCCGCTCGTGAAAATTTTTACGGCCCGTTATCCGGACCTGGCGGCCGAGAGCTGGCTGCAGGAAACCTATTTCTCTCACCCCCGGATCGACGGGATGTTCATCACCACGGCGGATGGCCGCCTCATCGCCTCGTTACCCGATAATCCGGCGATGACTCTGAACAACCAGATTTCGCGATCCTGGTTGGCCGCCGCCCGTACGGCCAAAAGCTTCTACGTCTCGCCGGTGCACGCGCGGACGTCAGATAACCGCATCGCGACCGATCTCGTTAGTCCGATCCGGGCGCCCGACGGTTCGAGGATCGGCTTCATCGGCGTCTCGGTCCTGGTCGAGCGGATCGGACGGCGCTTGTCGGCGATCGACCTCGCCGACCAGGCGCGGTGTCGGATTGTCGATCAGAATGGCTACGAGCTTTTCAGCAATGATTTCAAAGCAAATTCCGGCCCGGCTTCTCCCGCGACCAAGACTCTGATCAACGATATTCGCGCCCTCAAGACCGGGCATATCGAGCGAGAGGGCAATCTCTATTCGTTCGCGCCGGTCGAGTCGACGGGTTGGACCACGGTGGTCGAACAGCCGCGCGCGGTCGCCTACAAGCCGGTGCGCGATCTGCTCGAGAGAATGACCGTCCTGGCGACCTGGCTGATCGTCGGGACCGGCATTATCGCCTGGCTGGCCGGAAAATTTTACCGGCGTCAACGGGAAGCGGCGGCACGGATCGAGCGGGAAGTCATTTTCAACGACAAGATCCTCGCCAACATGCCGAGCGGCATTGCGCTGGTCGATCCGACGACGCGGAAGTTCCTCCAGGCGAACGAAGCGTTCGGGCAAATGGCGCGACGGTTCGGAAATTTGCCACCGGAAAAGGAAATGAGCGAAACGACCTACCAGGAGGTAAATATCGCGCCGCCCGAGGCGATCGAGAAAGTCCTCTCGTTTGGGACGCCCTTCCAGCTCGTCGAGCAGCCGGTCGTCGATCGCGCCGGCATAACGAACTTCGTCAATGTAAATCTGCTCCGCCTGCAGGATTCCAAGCAGACCGTGCAAGGCGTGCTTTTCCTGGTCGAAGACAAGACGCGCGATGTGCGGCTGCGCCAGGAGCTGATCTCCGCGAATGCGGCCAAGGACCAGTTCCTTGCCTTGCTCTCGCACGAGCTCCGCAACCCGCTCTCGCCCGTGATCGCGATGGTCGGCGAGCTGGAAGCGCGCACGCCCGACGAGCCCGAGCTGCGTCAACCGCTCGCCGTCATCCGTCGCAACGTGGAACTGGAAGCGCGCTTGATCGACGACCTGCTCGATGTGACCCGGATCGCGAAAGGCAAGCTCCAACTTAGTTTCGAGGTCACCTCCATTCACGAAACGCTGGAACGCGCCTACGAAATCTGTCGCGAGGACATCCTGCAAAAAAAATTGCGCTTTGAATTCCGGCTCCGCGCCGAACACGAATACGTCAATGGCGATCCGGCCCGGTTGCAGCAGATTTTTTGGAACCTGATCAAGAATGGCGTGAAGTTCACTCCGGGTGGCGGGCAAATCATCGTTGAAACCTCTAATCTCGACGACGACCGCATCGTGATCCGCACGATCGATAACGGGATCGGGATCGACCGCGGAAAAATCGAGAAGATTTTCAATGCCTTCGAGCAGGGCCAAAGCTCCATCACGCGGAAATTCGGAGGACTCGGTCTCGGCCTCGCGATTTCAAAGGCAATGGTGCGAGCCCATGGCGGCACGATCACCGTCGAAAGCGCCGGCTTGGGCAAGGGATCGACCTTTAGCGTCGTGCTCACCACCGTTCCGGCGCCGGCGGAAACCGACGCGCCATCCGGTTCGCCTAACGGCGGCGAGGCAAAACCTCCGGCACGCAAAGGCCATCTCCTCGTGGTCGATGATCATCACGACACCTGCGTCGGGATGAAGATGCTGCTGGAACGCCGCGGCTACCGAATTACCCTCGCCCACACGGCCGATCAGGCGATCGAAAAAGCGCAGCTCGAGAAGTTCGATTTGCTCATCAGCGACATCGGGTTGCCCGACCGCAGCGGCTACGAACTGATGCAGGAACTGCAGGCAAAAAATTCACTGCGCGGCATCGCCTTGAGCGGTTTTGGAATGGAACACGACATCAACAAAGCGCGCGCCGCCGGTTTCTCAGAGCACCTAACGAAACCGATTAATTTCGACCGGCTGGACGAAGTGATTCGCAGCTTGCTTGTCGAGTAGCGGGGGCGCTTCGATCGTCACGCCTTCGGCAGGCGTGCGTCCACGAGTCCACAAATCACGTGGAGCAGAAATTTGTGCGCTTCCTGGATGCGCGCCGTCGTCTCGCTGCGCACAAGAAGCTCGATTTCCGCCAGTCCCTTGGCCAGCCCGCCGTCCCGGCCGAGCAGCGCGACGGTCGTGAGGCCGCGCGCTTTTCCCTCCTCCAGCGCGCGAAGAATATTTCTGGAATTACCACTGGTCGTTAGCACCACGAGGACGTCGCCCCGTTGCCCAAGCCCGGCCACCTGCCGCGCGAAGACTTCTTCGTAGCCATAATCATTGCCAATGGCGCTCATCAGGCTGCCGCCCTGCGCGAGATTAAGCGCTGGATAGGGCCGCCGGTCGGCCACAAACCGGCAGCCAAACTCCGCTGAGAAATCCGCCCCATCCGCCGCGCTCCCGCCGTTGCCGCAGACCAGTAACTTCCTCCCGCCGCAGAGACAATCGACCATCGCGTCAGCGACCCGTGCGATCGGGTGCGCGAGGTCTTGCAACGACTCGAAGGTACTGCACGCGGCGCGAATCGCCTCCCGCAAATGATTACTAATGTCGGCCATGTAATTTGTCGTCGGATCGCGAAGGGGCAGTTTGGCTGCCGATACAACCTGGGAGCGTGGGTTGCAACCAATATCGTGGCAGCTCGTCGAGCACAAAAGGCAAACCGTGAAAACCTGACTCGAATGTCAGTTTCGCTTGCGCTTTGCCGATTATCTGTCGAGATGAATGGCGCAATCCAGTCGGACGCTGTGGGGCGGTCGTTCGGCCGCAGAACGTCGTTCCGCTCAGGGGCAAGCGGGGTGAATACGCATTTTGAATCACGGAGTTTTGCTTTGAAAATCAGCCAAGGGCGTGTTTCGTGCTCAATGCACCAAATCCCGGGTATCGGAAGAATTTTGTATACAGAATTTCCAAAACTTCATAAGCTCTAGCAGAAATCAGCAATCTGCTTTCCTAAAATCATGAGAGACTTTTCTATTGCCCATGAAACCCGACAGGGGCGCAACGGAACGGGGGCGGTCGCTCCCGTGACGCTTTCGGTGATCTTCCCGGCGTTCAACGAAGAAGCTAATATCAGACACACGGTGGACTCAGCGCGGCTGGTTCTACCCAAACTGGCGGAGACGTGGGAAATCATTCTGGTTAACGATGGCAGTGAAGACGCGACTTCGTCGCTCTGTGATGAACTCGCCGAACAATACCCGGAGGTTCGGGCCATCCACCACACCGATAACCGCGGCTATGGAGCCGCTCTAAAAAGCGGCATTCTCGCCGCGCGCCACGACTACATTTTTTTCACCGATTCGGATGGACAATTCGACTTGCAGGAACTTGAAAACCTTATCGAGTGGGCCGGCCATTACGAGATCGTCACCGGCTACCGCGCCAAACGGCAGGACCCACCGCACCGCCTGATTAACGCCTGGGGTTGGAGGACCCTGGTCCGAATGGTCCTGGGCGTGAAGGTCCGGGACATCGATTGCGCGTTTAAGATTTTCCAGCGCTCTGTTTTCGATCGGGTGCAGATCCGCTCGGTCGGCGCGATGGTGAATACCGAAATCCTGGCGCAGGCGAAAAGTTTTGGAATGCGCATCCACGAAGTAAAGGTCAGCCATTATCCACGGCGACACGGGAAGCCGTCAGGCGCCAATCTGCGCGTGATCGCGAAGGCGTTCCGGGAGCTT
Source organism: Spartobacteria bacterium (assembly GCA_003169975.1). Taxonomy (GTDB): domain Bacteria; phylum Verrucomicrobiota; class Verrucomicrobiia; order Chthoniobacterales; family UBA10450; genus Palsa-1392. The sequence goes on from PNAA01000054.1 coordinate 20,149, forward strand.
TTCCGTCTCTGGGGACAGTTACGCCACGTCACCCATGAGCAGCCCGGTCTGTTTCGCACGGAGGGAGGATTGCGGGACGCGAACTTGTCGCGGAATCGTGATGAGTGTGATGCGGTGCGCGGCGGGGCCACTGCTCTGGCCCGTCGGATGAGCGCTGAGTCGGCGGGGCGATCCCGAACCAGCGGCCGATGCTTTGCCGACTAGGGAATTGAGGTCCCGCCATTCCTCGTCCGCCAGTCGTTAGGCGGGAGATGAGGGAGCGGCGGCGGCACGGAACGCGGGCTGCCCAGAAAGGGCCAGGCCGATTTCACGAGCCCTTAAAAGGCCTCGACTCGATCTGAAATGGCGATGCCGGAGCAGACAAGCGCGGCGATTGGCAATACGATGATCCAAAGGAGCGAACTTGTCATCACCAAAAGAGGTTCAATGAAGAATGCTTTCATATTGTTATTTCCCCGCCAGTCAGGGGGCGTTGCGATAGATATTCTAGAGCAGGTCGTATGCCGCAGTCCCGAGCTGCGAACGGACTTTTTTCGCTTGCTCTCATGTGAGCGCAGTGGCGCAGCATCTGCTAATTTCAGGCTGCTTAATTCACCATGTTGAAAAGGCTATTTTCCCGCCAATCCGCCGACGAAGCCCCCGCTGAGACTTCGGCCATGTCTTCCAACCGGTCTCGGCGACGCGTAATGGTGATCGGGCTCGATTGTGCGGCGCCCGAGCTGGTCTTTGACCGTTGGCTCGACGATCTGCCGAATTTGAAGGCGCTTTATGAAGAGGGACTGCACGGAGCGCTTCGGTCGTGCGATCCGCCGATCACCGTGCCGGCGTGGTCGGTCATGATGGCCTCGAAGAGTCCCGGGCGGCTGGGAGTTTATGGGTTTCGAAATCGCGCGGATCACTCCTACGATCGGTATTCGATCGCCAATTCGCTCGCGATCAAGGAGGATCGGCTCTGGGAAATCCTCTCCCGCGCAGGCAAACGATCGATCGTCATTGGTGTGCCGGGCACTTACCCGCCCAAGCCGCTGAACGGCTCGATGGTCACTGATTTCCTCACGCCGGACACTTCGTGCGAGTACACCCATCCTCCGGAGCTCAAGCAAGAGATCGAGCGCGTCGTCGGGGAATACATTCTCGACGTGCGCGACTTCCGCTCCGGCAACAAAGAGAAAATTTTGGCGGACATCTACGAGATGACCCGGAAGCGTTTTCAGCTCGCGCGTCATCTCCTGGCGAAGGACGATTGGGATTACTTCATCATGGTGGAGATGGGCACCGATCGCATCCATCACGCTCTGTGGGACAACATGGACCCGGCGCATCGCTTCTATGAGCCGGGGAACAAGTTTGAAAACGCGATTCACGACTATTACCAGGAGGTTGATCGCGAAATCGGCGAGCTCTTGAAGTTTGCCGATGAGGGGACCGATGTCATGGTGGTCTCCGATCACGGCGCGAAACGCATGGACGGCGGCATCTGTGTGAATGAATGGTTGATGGCCAACGGTTACCTCAACCTGAAAGAGCAGCTCGCCTGCGCGGTCCCTCTTTCCAAGGTGAAGATCGATTGGCCGCGGACGAAGGCATGGGGCGACGGCGGTTATTACGCCCGCGTTTTTCTGAATGTCGCGGGACGTGAGCCCGAAGGCACGATCGCCCCGGAAGATTATGAGAAGGTGCGCGACGAGCTGATCGCTGGACTGAAGTCCATCCCGGATGAAAACGGGCGCGACATCGGAACGCAGGTCTACCGTCCGGAGGAACTTTACGAGGAAGTGCGGGGCGTAGCGCCGGATTTGATCGTGTATTTCGGCGATCTCTACTGGCGCTCCGTCGGGACGGTTGGCGGAGGCAAGTTGCACACTTTTGAAAACGACACCGGCCCCGACGGCGCAAACCACGCGCAGAACGGCCTGATCCTTTGGCGGCCGGCTGGCGGCGCGGCCGCCGGCTCCGAAATCGAGGGCGCGAAGATCACCGACGTGGCGCCGACGATCCTTGAGATCCTGGGCCTGCCGATTCCGCCGGACATGGAGGGCAAGTCGATCGCCCCAAGGGAGCAGACGTTCGCCGGAAAATGAGCGCGCAACCGAAAAATTTCCTCAGCCAAATCAAGATGGTGCGAGCGCGCACGCCGCTGCGTTTGAGCTTTGGCGGAGGCGGCACCGACGTCTCGCCCTACGCGGACACGCATGGCGGTTGCGTGCTCAACGCCACCATCTCGCGCTACGTCTACGGGACACTGGTGCCGAAGTCGGAGCGCTCGATCGGATTTCGCTCCTTCGATTACGGAACAGTCGTCTACTGGACCCAGGAAGAGCACTTCCAGTTCGACGGGCAGATGGACCTCGTCAAAGGGGTGCTGAAACGCTTCGAACTCGACAAATTCCGGACGGACGGCTTCGACCTCTTCGTTCATGCGGATGCGCCGCCCGGCTCCGGGCTGGGAAGTTCCTCGACCTTCACCGTCGCCTTGATCGGCCTGTTCCGTGAGTTGCTTGGCCTGCCAATCACTTCCGCCGGCATGGCGGGTCTGGCTTACGACATTGAGCGCAATGATGTGGGCATCAAAGGCGGTCGTCAGGACCAGTACGCGGCGGCCTTCGGCGGCTTTAACTTCATGGAATTCCATGGCGAGGAGGTCGTCGTCACCCCGCTCCGGCTCAGCGAGTTCTTGATTAACGAACTCGAATACAACCTCATTCTCTGCTTCACCGGCAGCCGCGAATCGCAACCGATCATCGACAGCCAGATGGAGAGCGCGAAAAACAATGAAGCGGAACCGCTCGCCGCAATGGATCAAGTGAAAGCGATCGCAATCGAGATGAAAAAGGCGTTGCTCGCGGAGAATCTCGACCGCTTTGGCGAAATGCTGCACGAGGGCTGGCTGCAGAAAAAGAAGATGGCCAAGGGCATCACCACGCCGCGGATCGACGAGCTCTACGAAGAGGCGCGCAAGGCCGGCGCGATCGGAGGCAAAATCACCGGTGCCGGCGGCGGCGGCCACCTCTTGCTTTACTGCCCGTTCAACAAACGACACATCGTCCGGGAGCGCCTCAGCGCGCTCGGTACTACGGTGACCGATTTCCGTTTTGATCCCGTCGGCATGCAGACCTGGCGGGTTTACAAATGATTACCATTTCCCGTCAAAACTTTACGCCCGCCCGCAGCGCGGCTAACCTCCTCGCCACGTGAAGAAGGTTCCGAAGGTAGCGGTTATCGGCTTGGACTCTGCGACATGGACCGTCATTCGGCCGTGGATGGCGGAAGGCAGCATGCCGAATTTGGCGAAGCTCATGAAAGCCGGCGTATCGGGCACGCTCGAGTCAGTCTTGCCGCCGATCACTCCGCCGGCCTGGACGTCGTTCATGACCGGCAAGAATCCCGGGAAACACGGCATCTTCCATTTCGTCGAAACCGAGCATGGCGGCTACGCGATGAATTACGCGAACGCGACCTCACGTCGTTCGCCCACCGTCTGGAAACTCTTGAACAACGCGGGGTATTCGGTTGGCACGATGAATATCCCGTTCACCTATCCGCCGGAGCCGTTGAACGGATTCCAGATTTCGGGGATGGACACGCCCTCGGAGAACAGTCCGTTCGTCCATCCGCCCTCGCTGCGGGAGGAGTTGACTAAACATTTGGGTGCAATCCAGCTCGATCTCCGCTTCCTCGGCGCAATGTCGACCGACGAACGGCGTAACCAGGTGCTCGCTGAGATGGAGCAACTGGACAAGCAATGGACGAAAACCGCTCTCTACCTCCTGGAGAACCATCCGCAGGACGTGATGATGTTTGTTTTCATGTCGATCGACACCGTCCAGCACTATTTCTGGCAGTACATGGATAAGGATCATTTCCTTCACGATCCAAAGCTGGCGCCGAAATTTGGCCGCGCGATCCGCCAGGTCTACGAGCGACTAGATGCAGCGGCCGGCCAGATCATCGATCGGCTACCGCCCGAGACCACAGTCTTTGTCGTCTCCGATCACGGTGGCGGGCCGGTGGTGGATCGCACCATTTTTCTCAACCGCTACCTCGCCCAGCTCGGTCTCCTGCATTACCACGAAAAAGCGAGCGCCGGCATTCGCAGCCTCGGCAAGAAGGTGCTGCGCTTCGGTTTCTCCATGGTCCGGAGCACGCTCTCCTCGCGCCAAAAGAGCCGCCTGGCTCTGCTTTTTCCGAAGCTCCTGCAGAAAACCGAAATGGCTTACTCGGCGTTTACGAGCATCGATTGGAGTCGGACCAAAGCCTACTGCAGTGAAGTGCTCGCCTCGCCTCCGAGCATCTGGATCAACCTCAAAGGGGTCAAACCACAGGGCACCGTCGAGCCGGCGGAATACGACGCGCTGGTCAACCTGATCATCGCGAAACTGGCCGAGCTAAAGGACCCGCGCACCGGTCGACCCGTCATCAATCACGTCTATCGTCGCGATGAGATCTTCCACGGACCCTTTGCCAATGAAGGCGCAGACCTTGTGCTCGATTGGTGGAGCGAGAACAGCCTTTTTTCAACTCAGCCAAGCTTCCCGGAAGATACCGATAAACCAGCTCTCATTATTCGGGAACACAAACCCTCTGAGACTTCCGAATGGGGAGGCACGCATCGCCTTAACGGCATTCTCGTGGCCCGCGCCCCGGCCTTTAATAACGGGGCTGAAATCGAGACTCCTCACCTCATCGATATCGCTCCGACCATCCTTCACCTCCTGGGAGTTCCCGTGCCAGAAGATATGGACGGCAGCGTCCTCGTTGACGCTTTCCGCCCCGAGTTTCTCGCCGAGCGTCCTGTTACCGCCGGCGCTGCCTCTGGCACGTCAGGGGATGACCGCCCCAGCGGTTACACCGACGAAGAGTCGGCCAAAGTCGAAGATCGGTTACAAGCCCTCGGCTATCTCGAATAATTTACAAAATTAGTCTTACTCACTAACTATGTTTGAAAACATTCGCGCCGATCTCCGTCGTAAGACAACTGGCTTTGGCGTCCGTCCGGAAGATCAGACTTTCTTCCGTAAACGAATCACGCCGTTCCTGGAATTCGGAACTCTTGCCGTCGTCGTTTATCGCTTTGGTTCCTGGGCTTACACGGTCAAGATTCCGGTCATCCGCCAGATCCTGATTACTCTCTATCTGTTTATTAACGTTTTCTGCATGGTGATCACCGGGATCCATATCGCGCGCGAAAACAAGATCGGACCGGGACTGGTGATTCATAACTTCTGCGGCATCCTTGTCCTGGCAAAACAGATCGGTCATAGCTGCACCATGAATCAGGGAGTGAGTATCATGAACGTGCGCGGCGTCGGGCGCGCGACGATTGGCAACAATGTTTACTTCGGCGCAGGCTGCAAGGTAGTGGGCAACGTCACCATCGGCGATAACGTCGTCGTCAGCGCAAACTCTTTGGTCGTTAGTGATGTGCCAAGTGGTGCCACTGTCCTTGGTGTGCCAGCGCGGGTTATCTCGCGCGAAGCGACCAGCGCTTACCTGAAGAACCCCATAATGCCGGTTGCTCCGTCCGCGCCTGCCAAGTCTGCTCCGCCAGCTACAACTGCTCCGTGAGAAACGTCGCCTCCAACGATAGGACTCAGAAAAGCGGCTACGCCGTCGCGATGGTCGCGGCCTGCCCTTTCCCGGCCAATCACGGATCAGCGGCGAGCATCCGCGAGATGTCCGATACGCTTTCAGAGATGGGGCACAATGTTCATATCGTCACCTATCCTACTGGCCAGGACGATATCAAGGTTCGCTGCGCGACGGTCCATCGGACGGCGCCCTTCCGACCAGAAAGTAACGCGAAGGTCGGTCCGTCTTCCGAGAAATTTCTCCTCGATTTTCAGCTGCTTCGTCTGCTTTGCCGCGTTATCCGCCGCGAACGGATAGATGTCATTCATGCACATAACTACGAGGGAGCACTCGTGGGGATAATGGCAAAGTGGATAACCGGGCGGCCCCTGCTATACAATGCGGTTAATCTCATGGCCGATGAGCTGGCCGGTTACCGTTTCATTCGCCCGGCCTGGCTCGCCCACGCGATCGCGCGCGGCCTGGACTGGTTCACGCCTATCTTTCCGAATCACATTACGGCGGTTTCGCCCGAATTAAGAGATTGGTTTATCAAACATGGAGTCCCAGCCGGAAAAGTTGACATGGTTCCGGCCGGCATCGAACCGGAAATGTTTGACCACCCCGAGCCGGAAAAGCTTCGGCAACAGTGTCAGATCAACGGCCGGCCGGTCGTGATGTACACCGGCGTGTTAAATGCTTTCCAGCGAGTCGACTATTTGCTTCGTGCTTTCGCCGTGGTTTTGCAGTCACAACCGGATGCCCTTCTGCTGATGGTTAGTCCCCTTGTCTCGGAATCGCACGAGAAAGAGCACAAGCAACTTGCAGCGGAGCTTGGCCTATCCCGCTCGATTATCTGGATCGCACCACATGCACTGGCGGATTTGCCGAGTTACCTCGCACTCGCCGATGTCACGGTGGTCCCTCGGCCTGAATGTCCCGGCCATCCCGTGAAGTTGTTAAATTACATGCTCGCCGGCAAGCCCATCGTTTCCTTCGCCGGCGGGGCCAAGGGCGTCCGTCACATGCACGATGCGCTCATCGTGCCGAATCACGATTGCGAAGCGCTTGGTCGCGGCATTGTCACTCTCTTGAACGACCCGGCGCTGGCGGCCGAGTTGGGCGCCAATGCCCGGGCCACCGTCCTGGCGGAATTCGACTGGCGGCAGATCTGCTGCAAGATCGAACGCATCTACGACCAACTGCTTGGCGCTTCGCCGGCCCCTGTTCGGACACTAAATGAACCCGTTGCTCCCGCGGCGGCAGAGCGGTAATCATCTGGCACCCGTGGCTTCGTCAATCATCCATAGTTGCACCCGTCGTCTGACAGCGACTTCTTCGGTCGCGTCGCCGAGATCCGGTTTCAGCTGCAAAATTGCGCCGGGATTTCGGCCGAGCGCATTGATCTATTTCGCGGCCTGCGTTTCGCATGCCTTGACCGATCTCGCTCTGCCCAGCCGCCACGGGAATCTTGTGGCGTTATTTTGTATCGACAATTGGCGGTCGGCCGCCTATGAACTCACTACCCGCGGTGCCATGACGGCATCTTACTGAACTATGGAAACAAAAACTGAACTCGCGAAAGAATCGTCTCGCTCCGAAGGTGACAACTCCTTTTCTCGCGGAAATCTGATATTAGGGATGAAGCGTTCGCACTGGATCATCTTCTTGGCGATCTGCTTTGCTCTCGGATTTCTCGTCTTCATCACGATTATCCACATAATTAACACGACTCCTTCCAAGGCAAAGTTGCTGCACCTCGCCACGCCCGTAGAGACCGTGCCGGTGCGACGCCAGAACCTCGACGAAGTGATTGGCGGGAGTGGATCAATTGAACAAGCGCAGACCGTGCAGTTGACCAGTCAGGTGACTGCGCGAGTGCTGGAGGTACCGGTCAAGATCGGCGACGTCGTGAAGAAGGGCGCCCTCCTGGTCCGCTGGGACGACCGCCTGATTCAGGCCACTGTAAAGTCCAATCAAGACTATGTCGACGCCAGCAACATCAAGATCACGAACGAGACCCACCAGGTGGAACGTTATACCGCGCTGGAAAAGAAAGACATGGGCACGCCGATGGAGCTGGAAAAAAGCGAAATGGCCCTGGCCGACGCCAAGGAGGAACTGGCCAAAGCGACGCTTGCACTCTGCCAGGCTCAGATCGAATTGGAGCATGTAAATATGACCGCTCCACTCGATGCCATCGTATTGGAGCGATTGGTGAATCCCGGTGAAAATACGCACCACGATCAGGTTGTCTTAAAGCTTGGTTCGCTGAACAACGTTCTCCTCGCCGCGAAGATCAGCGAAGAGAAAATGCACTCGGTCCAGCTCGGTCTGGGCGCGGAGGCCAGTTTCCCCGCTTACACGGGCGAACGTTTTAAAGGCAAAGTGGTCAAAATTGATCCCAACATCGATCCGGTGACCCGCACGTTTACCGCTTACGTGGAAATCAATAATACCGACTTTCGCTTGAAACCCGGTCTTTCCGGTTTCGCCCGCATTCGTCGCTCCGCCAAGGATGTCCTGGCGGTGCCTAGCATTGCGATCCTGAATCCCTCCGGAGAAGAGGCCACTGTCTTTGTCGTCGACAGTTCCAGTCACGCCGTCATGCGGAAGATTCACCCGGGGATTGTCGTGGACGCGATGACAGAAGTTCGCGATGGGGTGAAGGAGGGCGAAAAGATCGTGACTGTTGGTCAGTTATATTTGAACAATAATGACAAGGTGAAAACAACGGAGAAATCACTTGAAAAATAGCGTAGCTACCGGCCTCGCGGCCTTGTTCCTTATCACACCCTGGGTGTCAGGAGGGCAGGAGCAGGTGGAAGTTCCTTCTCATCCGCTCACCCTCAGCGACTGCATCGCTCTCGCGCTCGATGAGAGCCCGCTCCTCGAAGCGAGTCGCCTTGATGTCGCCTCCGAGACCGAGGCAGCGCGCGCCGCCCGCGGCGAGGCTCTTCCGAAAATCACGGCCTCAGGAGACGCTCAGCTTTTCTCAGGAAGCCCGATCGGCAGATTCGCGATCGTTAACGCGGACCAAACGATCGTCGCAGTTCCCACGCCTACCCCTAATCCGAACAGACCGCCCAATCCTAACGTTAAAGGCAATTCTAGCCGCTCGGTCAGCGGTGCGGGCGTAGAAGCCTATGCCGCGCATTTATCTTACCCCCTCTTCCGGGATGGCAGCATCCTGGGCCTGAACACCGGGCCGGCTGAGGCGAGCAAGCTGGCTCGGAGAAGAAATCTGGCCTGGACCAGCCGCTTGCGACGCGAGGAAGTTATCGCGCGTATCACCGACGCGTTCATCACGACCGTCTCGGCGGAGAATCGGGCCGGATATGCGGAGCGACGTGTCAAACTATTGAATCAGCAGGTCGACATTACACAGGAACAGCAAAAACAAGGTCTGATGCTGCCCATCGATCTTAAACTGGCGCGGAGCCAACTCAGTGGCGCTAAGACTCTGTCCACGATCCTCCGACAACAGGCAGTGGCCGGGAAAATCGAGCTATCCCGGGCCGTGGGCTTTGAGTCTCCGGACGACCTCCACCTTTCAAACTCCCTGCCCGAGCCGCCCGAGCCGCCGAGCGCCGAGAAGATACTCGACCGCTCGTCTCTGGCTGAACACCCGTCACTGCAAGTCCAAAAGGCCATCATCGATCAAGCCATGCAGGATTATCGTCTGGAGCGATTTCGTTTGTATCCTTCCGTGACTCTCCAGGGATCGGCGATTCATATCGACGACTTCGGTAATTCTGGCGCGGAGGTCTACAGCGGCGCGGTCGCGGTCGACGTTCCGATTTTCGATTTCGGCGCTCAGATGTCGACCACGCGGGCGAAGTTGGCCAAGTATCAGGCGGAAAAGGCGCGTTTAGGTTCCGTCGCGGATGATCTCACCTACGAGATCGTGACGATCTACCAAAGCATCTATGTTCTGAGTCACAACATCCTTTCACTCCAGCAAGAAGTCGCAAAAGCCGATCGGGATGTGCAGGTCATTGGTTCGCAGCAGCAGGCGGGAATTTCCCCTCCGCTGCTCGCCATCGAGAAGGAATTGCACCTGATCGCGAAACGGGATGACCTCGATGGTCTCGAGGTTCGGCGGCTTATGCTCTACGCAGCCCTGCAGAAAGCGGCAGGTGGCTCGTGGAAGTGGATTCAATGAAGCAATCTCAGCGGATCGTCAAGAACGCTGTTGTTGGGGTCGCGGCTGGGGTCATCGGTGGACTGGTCTACCTCGCCACGACGATTGCCATTGCCCGCAACGGCCACGTTAGCCTGGCGGAATTCGGCGAATATCAGTGGGTCCTTGCCTTTGCGATGATTGCTCAACTCGTGGCGGACTCCGGTCTGCCGCGAATGATGATTCGAGAAATCGCCAAGGATCCGGAGTGTGTAGGGAGCATCACCGGAGCCTCCGCGGGGTTAATCTGGGTGATCTCTCTCATCGTTTGTTTCCTGGTGGGAGTTATCGCGATCTTTTTGCCCTACCGCGTCGATGTGAAGATCGCGCTGGTGCTCATGACTTTTGCGACGCTGGCCACTTTTCACAGCGCTGGCTACAGTGCGGTGCTGCGTGCTTTCGAGGACAACGAACTAAACTATCTCGGTTTTATTCTGCAGAAGATTCTCCTGCTGGTTTTCATCCTGGTGATGCTTCACTTCAGGACCGGGTTGATCGGCTTTGTCGTTGCTCACCTCGTTTCCAATGTGCTGCTGTGGAACTTTTATCACCTCCTTGTCTCCCGCTTCTACACCAAGATTAAGCTGCGAGTCGACCTGCCGCTCTGGAAGGAACTTTTCTTTTCCGCCATTCCAATGGGCGGGGGTGTCATGCTCCGACAGCTGGCGATGCAGATCGACGTCTTCGTTCTCGGGTTAATGACTAACATGAGCACGGTCGGTCTATTCAGCGGGCCTTACCGCCTCAGTTGGTCTTTGCGCACCATCCCGCAGACACTCTCCCTCCCGCTTTACCCGCTCTATTCTCGCACCGCGCACTTTACACCTTCACGTTTTGGTGAGGTTTACCGTCAGAGCCTGAAATTTTTCACTCTCATCAGCGTTCCGTTTGCGACCTTCTTTGTTGCCTGGTCGAAACCGGTCCTGACCCTGGCTCTCGGCGCAAGGTTCCTGCCGGCGCTTCCTGCCATGCAGTTGCTTGGCCTCGGGCTGATCCCGTTCTTCATGTCGACCATTTTTCAATACCTGTTTGCCGCTCTCGACGCGCAGAAGGGGTTTTTCGTAAGCACGATGATAGGGTCGGCCGTTCGAGTCGTTCTCCTCGTAACTTTGATCCCACCATTCCACTTTGTCGGGCCGGCAATTGCCTTTGTCATTGCCGAGACGCTTACCGTAGGAATCTGGATCTTCCAGCTGCATAAGCTCGGATACCCGGCGCACATCATGAAACTGCTGTGGCGTCCGATTGCTGCCGGAATGGTCATGACAGTGATTCTTTATCTCCTGCTTGATTCGCCGTTGATCTGGCAAATCGCCGGCGCGTTGCTCTCGCTCGTTAGTTATGGAGCCGTGCTTTTTGCTCTCCGCACTTTTTCCAGCGAAGAAATCCATCAGGCCCGGGAAGGAATATCTTTCGTTTCACCCTTCGTCGCATCCTGGGCGAAAAAACTGAGGCGCGATTCGTGAACGTCTCTAACGCTATCGGATCGCCACCATTATCGGCCCGCGCCCAAGCCGCCGTCGCTTGGATTGCCTTATATTTAAAATGGGAGAAGCGCCTGCTGTCTTGGGCGGAGACCCTGGCCGAGTTCTGGGCCGATTATTGGTTGCTGATTTCGGGCAGTTTTTTGGTTGTCGTTTCGCTCGTTCTCAAGTGGGTCCAGGTTCCCTTTAGTAATAGTTTGACCGGCCTGAGACTGTCCATGCTCCATGATCCTGGTGTCATGGCCCACATCACACCCTTCTCCGCCGGAGCTCTTGGTCTCCTGCTCCTCGTCGTGGGCATAGTCACTTTGTCCAGATTTCCCGTTGTGCTTAGCCTTGCCGCGGCCTTTCTCCTCACGCTTTGGGCGATTGTCCCTGCACAACTCGCTTTTCGGCAGCCCTCGGTGCTTCGACGTTTGACCGATGAATTGGCGGCCATGCCGGATCTGAATGTTTTTACCAGGGATAACCTCTCGCAAAACTATGGCACGCCGGAATTGACTCCGAAACGGCTCGTCGTCTACAGCGCGTGGGGCCGATTGAACGCCGCTTATTCCTTTCTCCGCCTGGGATGGTATTGTTTTGGGATCGGCTCCGTTTTGGTCGGCGTCTACGCGGTGCGCCGGTCGCCCGGCGACCGGTGGCCGCTGTGTGCGACGTTTTACTGTCTACCGATCGCGGCCGTTCTTATTATCTCCACCCCTGCGATGATTGGCCAGCATTACTACAGTCATGGCATTTTGGCCAAAACGCAAGGGCGCAATCAGGAAGCGATTGATGACTTTCGCACGGCGATGCGTTGGGATGGATGGCACGCCGAGGATATCTATCTTTACGCTACCGTGGGTCAACTCCAGAAAGACGCCGGAATCTCTTTCAATTCACCGGAACGCCACATCGCCCGCGCGGTGGAACTGAGCGACGCGAGCGAATACGAGCAAGCCATTTTTGAGTTCAGCCAGGCAGGCGAAGCACCTGGCATGGTCGGTGAGACCGCGCGGCAGGAGGCCGCCAGGACCAGGATGACCCTCGGCCTCGCTCTCTACCATGGAGGTGGAATCGGGGCCGCCGTGACCAACTGGGAATTGGCCTTGGCGGAAGATCCGTCGCAGATTTATCCGCTGTTTTTTCTTGCCCGCGGCTACTACGACCTGGGCCGTTATCCTGCTGGAATTGCTACCGCGGAGCGTTTGGCCAAGCTGATCAGCACCCATTCCTTCGTCCTCGCGAATGTTTATTCGATCGCGGGTGACTGTTATGCAAAATTAGGCGACAATGATTCTGCCCGTCGTTATTATAATCTCTCCCTGACGGCTGATCCGATTTTGAATTATTGGGCCGAGACGGGCTTGGTAGGGTATTAGTTATGGAGCAATCTTCGTCTCATTCTCTGCGCTGGCCATGGGTCCTGGTCGTCGCCTGCGGGCTTCTCCTCGGTTACTATGTCCTTCAGACTTACGACACGCCGCTCCATCGTCAGTATCAGCTCGACTTCGGCAAGGCGCAATGGATTGAACCGGCGGAGTCTTTTGCGCCCATCGCCTATTTTCGGAAAGAGGTCTATCTCAACGCTCTCCCGAAACAGGCTTGGATACAGATTGCGGCCTCCGACAATTTCGGCCTCATCGTTAATGGACATACCGTGGGCAATCTCGGTTCCGAAAAGACGTATGAGACCGGCATCTATGATTTTAAGAGAGCCCTCAAGGTGGGAACCAATGTCATCGCCGTTTCCATCTCGCGCACTTCCTACCCAGGCACCGCGCAGTTGCTCTTGAGCGGACAAATTACGGAGTCCGGCGGCAACGTCAGCACGATTCTATCGGACCAGAGTTGGAGAGTAAGCAACCGAAAGGGGATCGTGCCGGGCTCGGAAGAGTGGGACTCCGTTCACGTGGAGGACGAAGTGTGGCCAAGGGCACATCTCTCTGAGCTGAACCGGAAGGCTCCGCCTCTCCGCTGGGTGGACACCGATCCGCGCCTCCTGCGGCTCCCGGTTATCGGATATTGGATCATGGCGGAAAATGCCGCGCGGCAGGCGGTTTTCTCGACGACCATCAGAGCCGACCGTTCGAAACAGGAAACCTGGATCCAAGTCGCGAGCTCCGGCGACCTGGATTTATCGGTTAACGGCCATATCATTACAGCCTCGACGGAAATCCCCGTGGGCGGAAAGAAACTCCCCCACCTCGCCACCGCAGAACCTACACCGAGGGAGGTCAATAAAGCTGGAGGTGTTATCAACCCGACGCAATCGTCGTCTCCCCAAAAGGGTAATCCGTTCCAAACGGAAACTCTGGCTGCCTACGATATCAGCTATTGGATTGAGAAGGGTCAAAATGTCATCGTTGCTGCCGTTCGAAGCGAACACATTCCCGCAAGCTTTCTTGCCAATGGCTATTTGGTCAACAAGGATAACTCGATCTCGCGGTTCGCCAGCAATAGCGCGTGGCGAGTGGGCGACCGGCCCGGGGCCAATTCATCCGCGGTGCAGCGCACCGTTCAAACTGGTCCAGATGGAGTCGCTCCCTGGGGCTACCTGCCACAGGAGCTGGCCCGGCCTCTCGACCGTTCGGGCTTTGCGACGTTTTTTAAGTCCTGTTTGGTCGTCGTCTTGACGCTCGCCGCCGTCATCGGTCTTTGGCTGGTCGTCTCGGCGATCGTTTCCTCGGTCCGCCGTGAACCGCTCACCGCTTCGTTATCGCGCGACGCCTTGTTGCACGGGCCCATCGCGGTGGGACTTCTTCTCTTGCTCCTTCCAAATTACGATCCCCGCTTTCCCGATGGGTGGTCATTCCAGCCACAATTTGTCGTCGGCGCGTTCGCGGTTCTCCTTCTCGTTCGTCTGCTCTACTTGGCGGTTGATTCACGGACGCCCGCCGCCACACGATCCGCCCTGGCAAAGGCAAACGCCGGAGCGCGTTGGGAGAGTCTTAAGTCTGCATCGAGGAACGTCGTCACAACCAAGCTGCGCCTCCCTCAGCTATTTGAGATTCCTTTTCGGCAGTTGCTACCCTACCTGCTTTTGATTCTGATCATGTTTCTGGGGCTCGGACTGCGCTATCATAACCTCGGCGACATGTCGTTCGATCACGACGAGATGGGCTTGGTTGCGAAGTCGAAGGGCATTTACAAGCTGGGCTTTCCCTATACGGCGTTCGCGAGCGAAGTCCGCTGGATAACAACCTACGAGGCAGTGCCCTACCCCCTCGCATTGTCCGGTCTGTTTTTTGGTTACTCAGAGTGGTCCATGCGATTGCCGGCCTGCATTATGGGCACTCTTAGCATTGGCGTCATCGCCCTCATGGGGCGCCGTCTCTTCGATTGGCGGACCGGGCTATTTACGGCCCTCATTTACGCCTGTATGCCCCTCAACATTCGTTGGGCGCAAAACGCCTTTTACCTCAGCCAGTGCCAGCTTATGACACTGGTAACATGCTGGTTCTTCTACGAAGCCATACGAATTCGCCCGTTTCACCGAAAATTCCTGACGGCCGCGGCGGTCGCCTTTTGCTGTTCCTATCTTTCATGGGAAGGCACCGGCTTTCTCCTCCCGGCCTTTGGCATGGGTCTTCTCGTCGTCCGCTGGGGACAATGGTGGTGGCTGAAGGAGTTTCATCTTTATCGTTGCCTGTTTTTCATGGGGGCCGTGGTCGTCGCTCAATATTGCTCCCGCCTGCTTGCCGGCGTCCCTTATCTCAATGTGGGTTCCGGTATATCCAATCTGACTGGACCGTCGCTCTTCTTCCTCGCGCCCGGCTATCAGCCGATGTTCTACGTCGACAAGCTGCTCCTCTCCGAGAACCACGTCTTTTTTACCCTGATGATTCTCGTCGGTTTGCCTTTTTGTTGGAAACATCTTGGCTTCCGCTACGTGATTGTGCTTTTGACGACCCTTTTTATTCTCCATACCAATTTTCTCGCGGCCTTGTCTCCTCGCTACTGCTACTACTATCAACCATTTGTCTTAATGGGTGGAATCGCCGCGGCGGTCATGCTTTACGACAAAGTCCTGGCGGTTGCGCTCCGGAGCGGAAACTCCCTCGTAGCGCGTTTTGCCGCCCACGCCACAGGCGTCGCACTTTTGGCCCTGCTATTTGTTCAAAGTAACGAGTCGGTTTTGCAGGAATACGAGTTGTCCAGCGTCCCTGACACTCCCGAGATGATGACGCGCATGAATACCTACCGCTATGACTACCGTGGCGTAGCCCATTACGTGACAAGCCACGCTCGACCAGGCGATGTCATTTTCCCCGGTATCCCTCACGTTTTCAAGTTTTATGCCGGATTCCCCGGCGACTATTTTTTGGACACTCTTTACAGCTCAAAGGTGCCGTACGACCCAACTCTCAGTGAACCGAAATTCGCTGACAAGTTTGGCGAATTGCCGGTGGTCCGCGATGTGACTGAGTTGAAGGAAGTCGTTCACCGCTCCGGGCGGGCCTGGATCGTTTTCGCCCCCTATGCGACGTTCGAAAAGTTCAACAGCCCCGCTGCGTTGGACTTTATTCACGAATATTCCAAGATTGAGTTTGAGAGCTACCGCGTGAAAGTCCTGCTGATTGAAGGCGCCCAACCCGGCTCGACCGTGGCCCGGACGATTCAAACCGCCGAGTAAGCGCGGTTGATCGCTTTCCGCGCCGCGGCCCGGAGTGAGAAAATCGTTGCTCCGAGCGAACCCTGGGAACGCGCCCGCGCCGCTTTCAGGTCTTGGGCAATTCGGTTCACTTCCGGACGCTGCTTATCCACAGCTTCCTCAAACAACTCTGCGGCGTGTTGATAAAGAGCAACGTCGAAGGAGTTGCTTCCTTTGATCAAATCCAGGGTGGACTGAGGAAGGTCTCCTTGCTTCGGGCGGGAACGCGTCACGTTGAAACTGGAGTAGGACTTTAGCTCCCAGCCGAAGCGCAGCTTCATTAAGGCGAGGCTTTCCTCAAAACGTTCCGATAGGCCAACGACACTGAAATGGTGACTCAGGTTATGCTTGGCATTTTCGAAGATCTCGGGGGTGCAAGGAGCATTATAATCTGCTCCCGCCACAATCTTGCATTGAACATTGTCTCTTCGGGAACGTTCCACAAACTGTTCGATGGTCCATTTCTCCCGGCGAAGTTTCCAGTAGAACGGGTGCAGCTTGTAGCTGCGCATAAAGTAGAACGCCGAAAGCACCCGCTCGACGGGGTCGCGCAGGACGGTGATGTAGGTAGCGGGCTGGGGCAGAACTTCATGCAGCCCAAACAACATATGTCCTTTGAACATGCGTGTCTGCCGCAAGCGGCGCGGCGGGAGCTTGCGCAAATGCGCCGCCGACCACTCGAAAAGCACGGGGTCCACAGAATACATTTCTGAAAGTCGATATTCCCACTCAATCAAGCGATTGAGCGTGGTCCCGGCCGTCTTTGGCAAGTGGAGAAAGATGACCGCCTCACCGGCCCTGGCTGCGGGGACGGCAGAACCAGCCGCTGACTGACCAAATTCCCTGGCTTGCACCGAATCTGTTGGATGAGCGCTCATCGTTGCTGGCGGTACTTCCCTTCTGAGATCAGTTTCTTTTTGTAAGCATCATAGCCCAGACTTTTCGCTTCCTGCCAAATCCTGGAGACAGCGCCGGTTGTCTCAACGCTAAAGCCATCGCCGTGCCAAAGCTCCCAGTATTCACCGCCCGCGTGGACCACGTTGAGCGCCGCCATCTCGATCGAGCCCATTCTTTCGTTCTCGGGGGATAGGCCGGCCAGGCTTTGAAATCCGTGATGCGCTCGATCGCGATACTTCTGCACGAGATCGTACGACAACATACCAGTGTCCTCTTTGCGGCCGGTCAGTTGACAATTTTGAATGCTAAAGCGTTCTGAATATCTGCTCAGTCCAGCGTCGATAACGCGCTCGCAGAAGCTTGACGGCAGATCCAGAACCTTGGATACGTGCAGAGAGATCTCCTGTTTGGGAAAAGCCGTGCCCCAAACGTCGATAAACTTCTTATAGGTCTCGAGTAGCCTGGCGTCGTACTCCCCCAGCGCCTGCCATCGTAAACGGTCTTGAGGGGTTTTGGGCAAATGCATTTCCGCACTCAAGGCATTAGCGCAAGTGAGGACGACGCTAACACAAAGAGGGTCGCCGGCATAATGTTCGCCGAGCTGCTGAATGACGCGTGAGAAATCACGCTGATAAACAGGATCCCACGGGATCGGGAGCTTAACCGTTTCGCCAAAATTAGGACGATGCGGATTATTCACCTTGGTCTCGAATGGCCGCGCGCCATCGGCATACACAAACGATGGCGTATAAACTCCAGGTTTTAGACAGAGCTGGTACTTCATACCAATGCTGTGAAACACCGCCACTGTCTTGTCAATCGCGCTAAAGTCGGGCTTTCCCGGCTGCTTCTCGATTTGATCCCAAGGTATATGGAGACAAACTCCCGACAGGTTAGGATTGGCTCGCACCTGGGCAGAAAATTCAGCAAACGTCGCGGCATCCTTAGGGAGCTTCTGCGTGACCCAGAGCCCGGTCCGGAGCGCTGGCCCGCTAGCGGCGAGTAGCGGCGAGCGAAGTGTGAATAACGTGATAGCCGCTACGGCAAGCGAAATCTGAGGGGCGAACAATCTGTAACGCGGATGCATCGGCGATGACGCTACCTCTAGCGCGAGCCACTCGGCTTAAGGTGCTTGTCGAAGAAGGCCGTAATCTCCGAGGCATACTGAGGAGCTCCAACTCCGTGGCCCCGTTTTGGGATCTCCAATGTCGCGTCCACTCCAGCGGCTTTCAGTTTGTTGTAGAACTCTTCGGCTTGGCTCACCGGAATCGAGCTATCATTTTCTCCATGGATAATGAGGAACGCCGCGTCATCCTTGGAAACGTAGGTGACCGGGCTGGCTGCGATCGCTTTCGCTTTATTTTGCTCAACTGGGCCTCCCAGAAACTGCTCGATCGATGACTTGGCTCTGCGGCCCGAACCATCGTTCGAACTCGATACAGTCTCGTAGAATTGCAGGAGATCCGAGGGGGCGGACATATCACAGACCGCCTGCACCCGGCTCGAATAGGTAGAGTTATCACCGGCGCCCTCCAGCTCCGCAACGCCACCTGAGGTGCCGAGGAGCGCAGCCAGATGTCCCCCAGCGGAGTGACCCCATGCCCCGATGTGATCGGGATCGAAATGATAAGTAGCAGCATTGGCCCGCAGCCAGCGGACGGCTGCTTTGCAATCTTCGATGGCCGCTGGAAATGGCGCCTCTCCCGAGAGCCGATAGTCTATGCTGACAACGATATAACCATGCGCCATAAGATTGAAAGGCGGTCGCTGTTCTTTGCTGCCGCGGCTCCAACGGTGCCCGTGCATCCAGAGAACGACCGGCAAGGGATGAGTGATCGACTTGGGCGAATAAATGTCGAGTTGGAGATCGCGGCCGTTGACATGTTTGTAAGTCACGTCGCGCACAATATTGACATCTGGAAAATCCGCCCGTCGGCGTCGCCGCTCCGCTGACTCGGCCACCTGCGTCCCCCAGGTCGCGACAGCGATGACCAGGAGCAACGAGGCAAGCAGCCGGCGATGAGATACAATCTGAACCTTATGAGTTTTCATACTGCTGATGCGATCTTGTTTACCAAAAAGCGACCGGCTCCCAAAGTCGAGTTACAAAAGCCCTCAACCGAGCCCGGCTTCGACAGCTTGCGCAAAGCAACCAATCCTTCTCGGACCGCTGCTTCGTTCTTTTGCAGGCTTTCTTCGAAGAGACCTTTCCCAAATTCGTAAAGCTCAAGGTCGAGCCGATTGTGGTCGCGAATCATTTTCACCGCGCCGGGATCAATCTGCGGTCTCGTTTTTGCAACCCTGCAATTCTCATAGAAAGGGATCTCCCAAGCAAAGGTCGTGGCCAGGAGCATAAGACTCTCCTCGAAGCGCTCCGAGATCCCAACGACGCTAAACGATTTAGTAAGATTTTCTTTCGCGATCGCTAGTAATCGCTCATCGTTAATCGCGGTATCTTCAACTCCGGCAATAAACCTGCACTGCAAGTTTTGGCGATCAGGGAACAGTCGGAGGCAATCTTCTACTCCCAGTCGCTCCCTTTTCAATTTCCAGTGCAGCGGATTAAGCGGCCGGCGCAGAACAAAATAGTAAGCGGAGAGAACCCTGGCCACCGGTTCGCGCAGTAACGTGATATAGGTAGCGCCTTGCGGCAGGAATTCATGAATACCATAGGGCAAATGTCCGCGCACCACCCGCAACCGGCGACGGCGCCCCTCCGGAAGTCGTTTGAGTCGTTCCGAGGTCGCCTTGACCAGATAGGGATTGATCGTGAAAATCGCAAAAGGACTGTATTGGCACTCGATAATCCGGTTCAGGGTCGTCCCCGCTGTTTTGGGAATGTGAAGAAAAATTAGCGCCTCGCGATCCATCGTGGCAGAACGATAGCGGCGTACGTTCGCTCGATCAACTGCTCTACCCCCATTCGCGACGGCAGCGCTCTCTCCTCCTGCTTTCAGTCGCTCTTCTTAAGCCATGATGGAAGTGAAAGTCGAAAAATGGATGTCTTCCATTTGGAGTGGTCGCAAGTATCGCTGCAATCTCTCCGCGGGAGTCTGGAGATGAGGCGCTTCAAGCATGTCGTAATGCCCACCAGGCACTGTTTGACACTCGATCCCACGCCGCCGACGAGCCAGACGGCCCGCCGCCGATGATCGCTACGCCGTAATCCTGATTCATTTTGGTCGTAGTTGAGCCAAATTAAACGGCAAATGCTCTTTTGGGAGACTTGGATGCAGCAAGCGCCCAGGGCTCCGGAGTTTCTTCGCGGCTCACTTTACAGTGGCACCCGACGGGACGGTGTCAAAAATCTCGCGGAGCCGACCGCTCTCGTACATAGCGTGGATGACGTTGTGCGTAGTATCCGCCTGCGGGCAAAGCTCGACGCCAGGTAAGTGCTGGAGACGTTCGGCGTAGGTGCGGTCTCTGCCATGTCCGTCGCAATAGAATATCTTGTAACGGGTTCGGCCATTGTGCTTCGCCAGGAGACGCGCCAGATCGCGGTGCTGCTCCGTGATGCGCCAGACGTCCTTGCTGCCGCCGTACTTCTTCAGATCGTCCAGGTTGATCAACGTTATCGGTGCGAATGCATACACGACGTCGACGTGCAGGTAGTGGCCGAACAGGATCGCCGCGTAACCGCCGGACGACGGCCCGCAACAGAATGTCTGCCGGACATGAGGTAGCTCTTCACGGCACCTGCGGAGGCGCGCGATGACGGCGTCAACGTCCGTGATCTCGCGGTTCAACCCCGCCTGGTAGAAAAAGCGGTAATAATCCTTGAGCAGAATCAGATTGTTATGGATCAATCCGGTCTCGCGGAGAACCGTCAAAGGCTGGATGCCCAGCCCTCCCGCCATCCCGTGGAAGACGTAATACAGCTGGCTCGAGTTCTCTCGCTCCCAAACGACTAGAGCGCCATCCGGACGCTCTTCGATCTCCCGACGCAGTTGCCGGTTGTACTTCTGCGCTCGATATGACGTCGGCACGAGCTGGAACAGGAGGCTTTTCAAGCTAGCCACCCTGGGAGGGAAATAGACATCGATTCCGTTCATGTCGCCGCGACGGAACAGGAGGTTTTTGAGGCTAGTCATCCTAGGAGCGCCGAATGCCCCGGCGCGACCGGCCGCGCCGAACCGCGGTCCTTGCTTTGCAGGCGCTCGCGCATCGATTGGCCCGAAGTGCGCACATAACCGCTGGATTGCATCTGGGATCCCAGCAGCCTCTCGTCACCATGTTTTTCAAGCGCGAGCAGTTGCAACGTGTGCGTGTGGAAGGTCTCGTCCAGCTGACGGAGCACCCAGGCGACGGCGTGGGTGACACTGTGCGCCTCCGTGGTCCGCAGCAGACCACCGTCGGTCAATTCGTTGCGATTTCGATCGAGCAGGCGGATCACGTCCCCGAACTTCATCAGACTGACGTCACTACCGAAATCGACGAATTTCTGCAGCCACGCCTCGCGGAACAAGTGAAGCACGGTGAAGAGGAATTGATATATGGGGCGGAAACAGGGCACGCTCCCGCCGGGCGTGCCGGGAACGGGCTGCTCGACAGGCTCCTCGAGTGCTTCCTCGACCGGAACGTCGAAGGGACTCTTTGTCCAGGTTAGGCTGTTGGCGACATCGACGTTGATTATCCGAGTCCCAGGCTGATCAATTTCGCGCGCGAGCTTAGGCAAGTGGTCGCGGTTCAGACGGCTGCTGATTTCTTCGCGGCGGGCATCCTTCGCCCACTCGAAGAACGGGCGGAAGCCGAGCTCCTGCATCACACTCAGGACCGCTTCGCGGTCTTTCGGGGTGACCATGAAATCAATATCATTCATGTGTCTCGTCCCGAGGCTTTCGTAGAGCGTCGATTCGAAGGTCATGCCTTTGGTGACCACGAATTGAATACCGCGCTCGGCCAGCCCCTGTGCTACGCGGACAGTTTCGCGTCGAAATACCTCGATCTGGCAGCGATTCCACTCCAAGACTGATTCCAGATGCATGTAGATGCTCATTGGGACATCGAATCGAAGGCCGGCCGAGATAATCTGGTGGGCCAGCATCGGAAGCATTTTATGCCGCAGCGCCTGTTCCAGCAGCTCACCCCAATTCAAAGTGTCCGCTAAAAGAAGGTCGCGAACCATCTGGCGCTCCAGGTCATCGACGATACCCCGGGCCAGCAGCTCCAGTATCGTCCACTCGACTCCCAATGATTGGTCGGGCAATGGTCTGGTCATGACGCTTGTCGCTCTCGGAGCAGCTGGACCGCTCCTTTCAGCCTTCCGGCAGTACGGAAGGTACCTTCAACGAGCATGTCGCCGGGAAAACGAATGTCGAACGTTTTCTCCATGTCCAGGAGGATAGCGACCGCGGTCATCAAGTCCAGACCGAGTTGCACGAGCTCTACGGCATAGTCGACGGAGTCCGGCTTCACCAAGCGGAGGTGCCGGCGCAGGCACTGCTCGAATCGAGTGGTTATGTTGTCCATATATTCATCGCTGGGTCTCACCCTGGATGCACTTCACAGGTCAGGTCCAAAGTGTCAGACTAACCTTCGAGGCTACACCCGCCGATACGAAGGCTGAACCGCCGCAGACGGCGCGGAAGGCGCGGACAGCGCCGCCCTCTCCGCGTCCTTCAGAGAAACGGATATGGCAAATGGTAGGTCCTCAAACCAAGCTGATCGAGGTTGGTCAAAGTGAATTCAGACTTAGTTTCCGGCCGGACGCATGGCAACGGAAAATCGATCAGCCGCAATTGCTGACCGATGGAAGCTTCGCTACGACACCCACTTCGCCTCGAAACAAACCATATTGCGCTTGGCGTGTGGGTTCGCGAGCCGATGTTGCGCAATTGATCGGAACGTCTCGTGATGCTTCGGTTCTTCATTCGCTGGAATTCAGGAAGCAACTCAAGCTGGAATCTCCGCGATATTCGAGATGCAGAGCGAGACGGGATCCGTCTTGGGTGTGTTGGATTGTATGTTTGCGCAAAGCCAAAGACCCGCCAATATCACGGTCAGTCAGTGGCTCTCCATCGTAGGGTCTAATATCGAACTCGAGACACCCACCCAGTAGACGCATCTCATTTCTTCTTGCAAACCACCGGAGGGGCGGGCAATCTCCGGATTCAATGGCGTTCCACCTGCGGAAGGATGCCCGAAATTCTCCATCAGTGCCGGGGTTGAGTGACGACATCGCTCGCTGCATTGCCGAGCACGGGCGCGAATTACCCACGCCATTTTATTTATACAGCCAGCGACTCGTTCGTGAAGCCACCGCGAGCTATCGTGGTCTGTTTCCAGCCCAGGCCAGACTCTTCTACTCCCTGAAAGCCAATCCGCAGGCCGCCCTTGTTCAGCAATTCTCTCGCCTCGGAGTCGGCGCGGAGATCGCCAGTGAGGGCGAATGGCAGACCTGTATGGCGGCCGGCGTGTCAGCGCCGCATGTCGTGGTCGGCGGTGTCTCTAAATCGGAGGAGTTTCTCTCGTCCGTTTGTCGCAGCGGACCGGCGGCCGTTGTTCTTGACTCGATAATCGAGTGGCGCCGGTTCCAGAAAGTGCTCTCTGTTGGGCGTTCGGCGCCCGTTCTCCTGCGCATCAATCCAGGTATTTCTCTCGGCGGCCTGAACATGGCTGACGGTTCGCAGTTCGGTCTCGACATGGAGCAAGCGCTAGCCATAGCGCGCGAATGTTCAACGAACCCGCAAGCGCAATTCGTGGGACTTCATTTTTATTTCGGCTCGCAGAGGCTCATGCCTTCCGTGATTGTGGAGGCTCTTGAAGCGATCGAGCGGGCGGTGGCCGAGTTCCGCAAAGAGGGTCCGAGTTTCTCCGTGGTCGATTTGGGCCTCGGCATCGGCGTTCCATATCTTTCGACCGAGAAGGCTCTGGATTTTCATCACTCACGGGAAGAACTGCAGCGGCATTGGCAGAAGCAGGTTTGGCAGGAAATCGACCTATGGGCTGAGGCTGGGCGCGCCCTGGTGGCGGCCGCTGGTTATTTCATCGCGCGGGTGACGGAAAGAAAGCGGCTAAATGGTAAGACCTTTCTGTTCCTCGACGGCGGCTTGGGCGTGCACAATCCGGGAATTGGACGAGGGAACATTTTTCGCCGCAATCCTGAATTTCACTTCATTACCGACAGCGCTAACGGCGAGTTTGAAACAGTAACCCTCGTCGGCAATTTATGCACGCCAGCGGACACGCTGGGCTGGGAAGTTACGGCCCCGCGCCTCGAGGAAGGTGATCTGGTGATTGTTCCGAACTCCGGCGCCTATTGCGCGACAACTGGCGCCTTGGGGTTTAATAGTCAGCGTCTGTTTTCGGAGGGACTCCTGACCGAAACAGGATTGTTGACGCTCTGCCGGCCGCAATACGCACAGGCGCTCACCGAAACGCGTCCACAATTCTCGTACCGCCCTTGAGAACGCCATGAGGGAAAACAGCCTTTCTCAGTGGCTTCTACACGATCTCCTGGACCAAGCCGCCCGGCTTCACGGCGATCGCCCGTTCTTGATCGGCCCGCCGGTGCTGAGTTTCAGAGAGACGGCTGCTGAGACCTGCCGATTGGCCGGCTGGTTGCGCTCGATCGCTGTCGAGCGCGGCTCACGCATTGCGATCATTACGCGTAATCGAGCAGAAGCGATCTTGGTGGCCTTCGCAGCCGCCCGCATCGGCGCAATCTTTACGATCCTTCACAACTCGATCAAACCTTACGGCCTGCGGCCAATCCTTGAAGAGTGTGCACCCATTCTCGTAGTACTGGACGAGACAACGCGTCATTTGGCCGATCACATTGGACCGGCGCGGCTCCTCTGGGCCGGTTGTGCGGATCCGCCTCGGGGGGCGATACCTTGGACAGAGGCCGCAAAGGCCGTCGACGGTGGACAATTTTCCGGCGGTCATAGACCGCCGCTACAGAGTAACGAATGTTCGGATCCAGTGTGCTTGGTCTATACCTCAGGATCTGCCGGCATCCCGCGCGGGGTGTTGCTCAGCCACGACAATATTCGCTTCGCGGCCGCAGCGATTCAGGAGCGGCTGCGCTATCGTCCAGAGGACGTGATCGGGTTGTTCCTGCCACTCTCTTTCGATTACGGCTTATATCAGATCTTTCTGGCGGCGCAGGCGGGCGCGGCTGTCTTCGTGGGATCACCCGAGAATGCCGGTCCGGAGCTGCTCATGCGGCTCGCGTCTCTACGCATCACCATCTTACCCGGTGTTCCAACACTTTTCGCGATGCTGCTCAAGCTGCTCCATCGCCGGCCCTGTCCCTTGCCTGACCTCCGCTGTGTGACCAATACCGGCGAACATCTACCAAAGGAATCGATCGCCGCGATCCACGAGTATCTGCCGGGCGTGGAAATCTTCGTGATGTACGGGCTGACGGAGTGCAAGCGGGTGTCCATACTGCTCCCCGATGAATGGCTGACCAAACCAGACTCCGTGGGCCGGCCGCTGACTGACACCGAAGTGTTTGCCGTCGACGAGGATGGCCGGCAACTCGGTCCGCGCACGCCAGGGGAACTCGTCGTGCGTGGCCGGCATGTAGCTCTTGGCTATTGGCAAGCCGGCGCGGACACGGCATTGCGCTTCCGGCGCGCGTCCACGGGTGTTCGTGAACTTTACACGGGAGACTTGGGTTGGGTGGACGAGGAGGGCTTCGTCTACCTCGCGGGACGTAAAGATCACATGCTCAAGCATCACGGCATTCGTGTCAGTCCTCTTGAAGTCGAACGCGCTGCCTGCAGCATTCCCGGAGTCGAGTTGGCGGCTGTGATCAAAATCGCAGTGACGGATCAGCTACACCTGTTTGTGACCACCGCCATGCAATCGTTGACCGCCGAGCACGTCATCGCCGGGATGCGTGAATTGCTCGAACTTCACAAGGTGCCGGACCAAGTTCACGTGGTGGCAGACCTGCCCCGCAACAGTAACGGAAAGATTGATCGCCGCCGGCTTCAAGGAGAGCCTTCATGACCAGCACTAGCGACGGCATTCGAGAGCAAATTTTTGCTTTGTTGCGCAACCGCCTTCGCCTGCGACAACGGCAACAGGATTTGACGATCAACTCGAGTCTCGAGGCACTCGGCCTCGATTCAATGACTGCCATTGAACTGCTCCTCGACTTGGAGCGAACCTTTGGCATCCTACTGCCGGATGTCCTGCTGACGGCAGAGACGTTCCGGACGCCTGCAACTCTCGAAGTTGCAGTTCGTTCACTTCTTGAAGCGAAAGGTTAGGTCGCCACGATGGGCGCGTTTAGCGAAATCGATCCCATTCAACTCGCTGTCACCGCGAGCCGGCAGACGCTCCGCGCCTGGGCCTCCGACGTCGATGCCCGAAATCGCTTTCCGCACGAAAGCATCGAGGCGCTTCGCCAGCTTGGTCTGTTGACTTACTTCATTCCGCGCGCGAGTGGCGGTCCAACCGATTTCGTGACGTACTGCAGCATCGCCGCCGTCTTGGCGGAAGAGTGTTTGTCCACCGCGTTGATTTGGGCCATGCACTGCCAGCAGGTCGCCATCCTGGTCGATCATGGAGGCCCTGAACACAAACACGTGCTGGACGAAGTAGAGCGCACCGGCGCTCTCGTAGCTTCCGTCACCACCGAAGCCGGCAAAGGCGGCGACCTGCTTACAGCCCGTGCGCCTCTGCTCCCCGAGGACGACCGGGTGCGAGTTCGCCGCGTGGCGCCCATCGTGAGCTATGCCGAACATGCGGCATTTTTCCTATTGACCATGCGCTCGGCCGAAGATCAGCATGAGCATGATGTCCGCTTGGTTTTGGTTGCGCGTGAGGACGCAGGCATGACCGTAACGGGTGACTGGAACGCCATGGGGGCTCGCGGTACGCAGAGCGTGCCAGTGACTTTTGACCTGGTCGTTGACAACAACCGCGTGTTCAAGAAGCCGTTCCGCCAGATCGCGGTGCAGACCTTGATTCCGGCGGCGCACCTTGGCTGGTCGGCAGTCTGGTATGGGGCGGCCCGCGGAGCGTTCCGGCGCTTTGTGCGGCAGCTCCGGCAGCCGGAGAACAAGTCTAGAGCCCAGCTTCAGTCCGATCTTTTTCTCTCGCGGCTGGCAGACCTGCGAGTGTCGCTCGACTTGATGGACTCAATGATTACTCAAGCTGCTGCTCGAATTGATTCGTTGCGGCATTCAAATGCAGATGTCGCGTCTTACGAGAACATCACGCTTAATATTTCTCTGAACAATGTGAAGATCGCCGTGTCGCGGCTGGCTTTCGAAGTGGTGGACCGGTTGGTCGAGCTCTGCGGGTTGGCGCAAGGTTACATGAAAAACACGGCACTCGACGTCGAACGAGTGTTTCGTGACTTGCGCTCCGCAACTCTGATGTACCACAACGACCGGCTGCTGGGCGTCAATGGCAAGCTGATTCTGGTCGAGAACTCGGGAGCCGAAGCGATCTGGCGGCGGCCTGATGGACTGTAGCGACAGACATGAAAACACGGAGACACGGCTTCAATGCGACAAGAGTAGTTCAAGGCAAGGATCGTTCATGAACACGGATCCCATTCAAGACTTCTACGATCATTTTCCGTATCCACTGACCGAGGCGAGGCCAAACAGTTCCGTGAATGGCGCGAACATGTTTCGCATTTTGGATCGCGAGTCACGGACGAATGGTTTCGCCGGCTTGACGTTCCTGGACATCGGCTGCGGTTCGGGTCATCGAATTCTCGATATTGCCAAGACGTTCCCGAACGCGAGATTCGTGGGCTTCGACATTTCAGGCAAGAACATCGAACTGGCGAAAGATCAGGCCGAGCTTGATCAGGTCACGAATATTACTTTCACGCAGTGCGGAATCGACGACTACGAAGCGCCGGAGAAATTCGACGTCATCATCGCGAACGGTGTTTTGCATCATCTGGCCGATCCCGTGCGAAGTCTTCAAAAGATCGTTCGGTTTCTCAAGAGTGACGGCCTGTTCGTCGCCTGGCTCTGTCACACGCACGGTGAGTACGATCGGATTCTCGGACGAAGTGTCTTGCTGACCCTGCTCGGCGACCAACGTCGTGACTTCGAGGCAGGCACTGTCTTGATGAGAGAGATGGGATTTTCGATCTCGCAGAATCGCTACGGCAAAAGCTTCCCCGAAAACATGACTCCGAACGACGAGCTATCTCGAGACGCCGATGCCTTCCTGAACCCGGCGATTTCATCCTTCACATTCCATGAAGCCCTCGACCTCTTTCAGCAGGGAGGTCTGGCGTGGGCCGCGATCGACCAAGTCAACTTCACGGACAGCGGAGCGTTCCTCGTCCTCGAGGAAACAAGCCGCCGGCCGCCATGGGCCTTGGATCTGCGTCGCCTCCTGAGATCGGAGACGGCTCTCGGCTATTACTGGAAATTGGACCGCATGGACAAACTCCGCGTGATTGAGTGCCTTATTAAGCCGACTGGATTCACGATCGTTGGCGGCCACGCCGGGAACACACCTTTGTGTTCGAGCCGGATGGCGGAAAATCGGATCTCGTTTGTTCGGCCCGAGACGTAGACGCTGAAGCGGACCCCCCTGGCAAAGAACGTGTGTGTTATTTTTGGTCAGGTTTTTATGGCGCTACCTGATTTGGCTTTGGGTCCGGAATGGGCTCTTCTGGAATTGCTGGTCATTGGACTGGATGATCCAAACGCCGAAACGCTTTTCGTGAAACTGATTCAGTCGGACGAACTGCATTGGGGTGAAACTCTTCATCAGGCCCTGCGCCATGGCATGCTCGCTCAACTGGCGTTTATTCTGACGTCGGACAAGTATCAGAAGACGATCCCGACCGAGATACTCCACCACCTGCACCAGGTCTTGAGTTTGAACCGGCATCGCACTTCCATTTTGCGCGGCGAAGCTGCGCGGATTGCGCGAACACTGCGCGATAGAAATATCCAGTTCGTCGGCACGAAGGGAATCACGCAGGAGTCCACTTTGTATGGCGGGAACGGCAGCCGGTACATGCTCGACGTCGACTTCATGATCATGCCGAAGGACCGCGAAGTGGTGACAGAGGTCATGGGCGGGCTTGGCTATGAAGCCGCGAGTTATGATCTGCGCACGGACCGCGTCAACGCACCTACCCGAAAGGAGATCATCCTCCATCAATTGAATCCCGATCATCTTTTCCTGTTTGCGACGCGCACGGATGATCCCATCGTGCACCACGTGATGGTAGATGTCGCCAACAGACTGACCTGGACGAACTGTCCCTTCGATGTGCCGCTGGAGTACGCATTCAAGGACATCGTCTATCAATCGATACCGGGCTACCCGGACGTTGAACTTCCAAGTTTTGGTCCGCTGATCCAGTTTCTCTTCACCATTCTTCACCTGTTTCGCGAAGCATGGCTGGAGAGATGGATGTCGGTTGGCAAGGACGTGAATCTCAGCAAGTTCGCGGACGTCATTCGCCTGTGGCGCGTCCACGGTGAAAGTATGCGTCGCGCCGGGCTCACGAATCGTCTAGAGGAATTGGGGCTGATCGAGCCGGTGGTGTGGGTTCTGGAGCACCTGGATCGAACATTCGGCACCAGCATCGTGCGCGAGATCAACCTCCAGGGCAGAGTAACCGAAGAATATTTGACCAGCGCGCGCGCGTCGGGAGGAAGGCTGCGCCAGTGGAAGGGCACGATGCGTGAGCGGCTGCAGTGCAAAGACCGGTACAAACTTTTTGCCGATGCGCCCGACCAAGGTGGTGGTGATGAGTTGCACGCAGTACGTTGAGGTGCTGGGCGCCGGTCCTGCCGATCTGGGACTGCTTGGTGGGAATGGAGCATCTCTCTGCCGCCTGGTAAGTCTGGCTCATCGTGTTCCGCCCGGTTTTGTCATCGCGCGCGAGGCTTTTCAATGTGCCATCCAAGACATGGGTCTCTCTTCGGCACTCGACACGCTCGACTCACTGCTCGCCGGTACCCAAGACATGACCGCGTCTGCCGAACAAATTCGTCAGAGCAGTCTCTCGCGCCGGGTTCCCTCGCGAATCCTCGCGCTACGATGCCCCGGGCCAGCAGCTCCAGTATCGTCCACTCGGATCCCAATGATCGATCGGGGCAGTCCTCTGTTCATGACGCTTGGCGCTCTCGGAGCAGCTGGACCGCTTCCTTCAGCTTCCCAGCGGTCCGAAAGGTACCTTCAACAAGCATGTCGTCGGGAAAACGAATGTTAAATGTTTTCTCCATGTCCAGGAGGACAGCGACCGCAGTCATCGAATCCAGACCGAGTTGCGCGAGCTCCACGTCGTAGTTGATGGAGGCTGACTTCGCCGAACGCAGGTGTCGGCGCAGGCACTCCTCGAATTGAGTGGTTATGTCGTCCATATGTTAAATACGCTCGTGCCCCATACGCAGGCGATGCGCCGCAACGACCGAGGTCCCCCGGCAACACACCTCCGCAGGGGGTTGCAGGCCTGCAAAGGCGACCAGGCTGGCGGTAAGACCGTAGGCGCCGACGTTGGGTATGGCCACAGCGTCACCCGCTTTCAAAGATGGAACCGATGTGTCGCGCGCGACGTAGTCCAGCGCGTAATCCGTCGGACCCACCACGTCGGCGGATTGAAGTGTTCCGCCATCAGGCCCCGCTAGCGGCTCGATGGAGGCAACAGCGCGATAAATCCGGCCCAAGCCCGCCATTCCACCCAGATGAACCATTCCGGTATCGAGGATGATGTGGGTCTTGCCGCCGAGCGCGACTTTCACGTCGAGCACGGTCGAGAGCAGCGTCCCGCAAGAAGCTACGAGATACCGTCCGGACTCGAACCAAAGCTCCGCGTCAGCAGTCAACCTGCGCTGCGCATTCACGCGCTTTAGTTTTTCACCCAAAGCGGAGATATCCACGGGCGTATCCGAGGTCCCAAATGGCCATGGGAACCCGCCGCCAAGATCGAGGAGGCGCAGAGCTACCCCCGCCTCAGCGATTTCTTCGGCGACGCGGATTGCGTGTTCGAAAGTGCCTGCCAGCTTGTCGGCGCTCTGGATTTGACCCCCCGAATAGATATGAATCCCCGCCAATTCGGCGCCCCGCAGTGCGCCGACCCGGGCGACCCCGCCATTGAGCAATTCCGCCGGATCCGCGCCGAAGTGGCTTTGCATCGCGCCGACGCCGACGCTTCCGCTCGGTGCGCCTGAAACCTGAAGTCGCAATAGAGCGTTCGCAGGCTTCTTTGCTTCCAGAGCGACGGCGGACAGGCGTTCCAAGTCATACCACGAGTCGCATGAGAAATGAGTCACGCCAGCAAGTAACATCTCGCGAACAATCGAAGCAGTCTTGCCCGGCCCAGAGCAAAGGATTTGATCAGGCGCGAAACCAGCTTCGAGCACAACCCTCAGTTCCAACGGCGCTGCAATTTCGACGCGGCAGCCGGCTGTTTTCAAAGCGGCGCACAACTCTGGAATCGGGTTCGCCTTTACCGAGTACAACACCTGCGCGGACTTCGGTAGCAGTTCGAAAAGCGCCTTAGCTTGACGCTCGGCCTTGTCGAGGTCGTAGACATAGAGGGGTGAGCCGTATCGCTCGAGTAGTTCCCGGCCGAAACTATGTGCGATCATGATGGTCCTTCCACTGAAGACAAGGCGGCGAGCTTTTCCATGGATAACCGGCGGGCCAGGACGCGATCCACCTTTCCTCCGCTGCCGGTCGCGGGGAATGTCTGCAAGTGAATGAACCAGCGAGGCACCATGTGATGAGGCATCCCAACGCGAAAATATTCGGTCAGTTCATCGGATTCGAGCAGAGTTCGGTCCGTGGTGGTATAGGCCACCGCAATGTCCTGCCCGATTTCGGGATTATCGATGCCGAAGGCCACGGCGTCGAACAGCCGCTCGAATCGACGCGCGTGTTCTTCAATCTCCGTCGGACTGACTCGGAAGCCGTGCGTCTTGATCATCGAGTCCATACGCCCGAGGAAGTAGAGGTAACCTTCCTCGTCGCGCCGCACGAGGTCGCCCGAAAAAACAACCGTTTCGCCAGGGAAGCGATCAATCTGCCGGAACCGTTCCGCGGTGGCCTCGGGCGCGTTCCAATATCCCTTGGCTACGCAGCCACCGCGATGGACGAGCTGGCCAGGAACAGCCGGCGGGCAATCCCGTCCTTTTTCATCCAGGACGTAGAGCTCAACTTCGGGAATCGCCTTGCCGATTGAAGTCGGCCGGACGGTAACCTGGTCCGGCGGTAGCCACGATGACCGAAAGGCTTCGGTGAGTCCGTACATCAACACAATATTGCTTTCGGGGAAGGTGCGCCGGAGGTGGCCGAGCATCGTTGCCGTGACAGGCCCGCCCGTTGAGCACACGTAGCGCAGCGCGGAGAAATCCAGATCACCTTCGGGACCCGCAAGCTGCGGATCAAACATATGACTGATGATGACGGGCATTACGGGTAGAGCCGTGATTCGCTCGGTGGCGAGCAGGCGAAACAAGTCGCGGGGAAAAATCCACTCGTGTAAGTACAGCGACGATCCCACGAACAGGGTCTGCCAAAGCTGGTTAAGGCCATAGTCGAAATTCAGCGAGAGCACACCTGCAATCCGATCGGTAGCTTTCGTCCCGAGATAGCTCGCCACGATCCGGGCGCCATCGGCCAGGTTCCGGTGCGCTATCACGATGCCCTTGGGCCTGCCGGTGGATCCTGACGAGTAGATGATTGCTGCCGTGTCGTCGCCCTTGCCCCGAAAGAAAGGCTGACTGCCCTGACATTCCCGCCGAAGCTCCTCGAGCGAGGCGATCCCTTGTTCGGCCGGACCACGCCCGAGCACAATGCGCCCACGCGCCGCGCCACGGAGTTCCGCAACGCGGGCAGATTCCGTGATCAGGAGCTTCATATCGCAGTCGTCGACCATGTGACCGATCTGATCGGCGCGGAGCACGGGATGGATAGGAACAAGGATCGCGTTGGCCCAAAGCACCCCCAGGATCGCAACGACCTGATCGAGTGTCTTCTGCATGCAGATGCCGACGCGGTCACCCGGTCGGACCCCCCGCTGGGCGAGGGCTTGGGCCGCCGCCACGGCCTCGGCGTGGAGTTGCCGGAACGTCAACGATTCGCCCCCGCTGAAAACAGCGGCCTTGCCGGGGACGGCCGACAGCGTTTGCTCGAATTGTGCGGGTATCGTCGTCATCTGTCTGGTGGCAGCTATTTAGCATCCTCCGGGCCGGGGTATAAAAGGACCTACGAGTCCGCTGCAGTGGTACCCGTCCCGGTGGCGATAACAGGCCCGCTAAAATGCCTCGAAATTGCGTTCTGTCGCGGGCTCTTCATTGCAGAGCTTTTTCTCATAATACGGTGTACCGACTCAAGAAGAAAACCGTGATTTCGCTGTGTCTCCACCAGGCAGCCCGCTGTGATTCCACCTTGCGTCGAAGGTGTTGCACTCTTCCAGCCTGGGTCGCGCAGCGTGCGTTGGATTGGGGGTCGCCCGACATTCTGTCATCGAACCCCTGAAGCCTCGCTGCAAAGTTTCCGAAGGGGACATCGAGGCGGCGGCTCTTCAGTCAGACGTCGGCGACTTAGGTTTGCGGACCATCCAGAAGGCCAGAGCGGGCATTGCCTCCTGGCCCTCGCTGACGTTGATTTAAAGCGGGTTCGGCTCGTGCGATGATGAAGTGTTCGCCGAAAATCTCCCCGACGTGTTCTCGAAGTTGTCGCTCGGAGCGGAGGACGCTGTAGTTCACAACTCGCGCATTCTGGAATGTCCCGGCAAGGAGGAGGAAGTGGCCACCCTCAACGGTGGCCTGATCGATGTTCTGAGCAAAGACGCGGCGAAGGTTCCCCACGATGCGGTGGAAGCAACCGCGGTCCATCAGGCTGAAGGCCGGTTCCAATCGCAGATTCTTGCCGCAAAGGTCGGCGACTTCAAAAGTGGGTGCGTTGGGGTGTCCGGCGGAGAGGCGGCGGCATTTCTCAATGGCCACTGCGCTATAGTCGAGCCCCAGAACCGCAAAGCCCTGGCCAGACAGCCACCGGCTAACCTCACCGTTCCGCAGCCCACGTCGATGATGCGTTGATTTTTCGGGAACCAGCCGGACTCAATCGCATCAACGAGTTCGTTTTGGGGCTGGTCGGTTTTCCAGATGAAGGTATCTTCGGTCGCGGCGGTCCATGGTTCGCTGGCGATTCGTTAGGTCCAGTGCTGCTCTTGGACGAAGGCGTAAATCCAGCCGGCGTTGTTTATGAAGCGCTCACTTGCGACGTGAGCGGTGCCGGTATTCCGGACTCCGATCTTTATAAACCCGGGTTCAATGCGACCAGGCAATCGCTCGATGCTGACGGCGTTCGCGTCGGCGGCGGGCAGACGGATCAAACCGATCTGCGCAGCTTTCTTGCATCTTCATTGAAACATTTCGACGGGTATCTCGTTAGGCGCGGCACGCAGATCTCCCATGGCAGATAGCCGGTCGGGAACATCGACACCAGCACGCTGCCGGTAATTGGGAGCGACGAGCTCTACAGCGAGGACCTGATCAAGTCTACTGGCCGCGACGATAATGTGACCGAGGTGATCGTCGCATTTAGGAATCGCGAGGATTGTTATATTGGGCACTGACTGCCGGTCGCGGCCGAACTTGAACTGCTTTGCGACAAAAAGCCCTAACATTTTTAACCTAACGAGGCGACTTATTCGTCACCTTCCAGCTCTCGTCCGAGACAGGCTATAGTAACGGCGGGCTTCGGCGTCACGACCCAGCTTTGCGCAGCAATCTGCGGCCAGCGAGTAAGCGTCGGCCTGGAGTGAGCCATGATCGGCCGTGATTTCAACCCATTTCGTAGCCGCCTCCAGTCCGGCTTCGTAGCGGCCGAGATCATAATTGCCACGAGCAAGGTAAGGGAGTACGTAAAGCAAAGCAGGCTGCGACTTGAGCAGCCGCCCTTTCAAGTCCTCGGCGAGAGCCTGCTGCCAGTTGGCGACCGCGGCGCCGATTGCGCCAGCTTGATAGCAGGCCAGACCCCAGTCGGCCCCCATTCGCGCGGCTTCATGGGGAACCGTTTTAGCGAGAGCAGGGCTTGTCTCGGCCGCGCGCTGCAGCTCCAAGATTGCCGGCTCATACTGGCTTTCGGCACGGAGATCTACGGCACGACTGATAGCGCGTTCGGCCGAGCCTTCGGCGAGGCCAGCCTGCCTCTGCAGTTGCCCGATCAAGTTATAGACTTCGATCCCGCTCCTGTACCAACGGTCCCACCTCATGGCCTTGCGATAGTTAGCGATCGCCTGCTCGTTATTGCCTGCGGCTCGAGCAAGAGAGCCGCGATTAAAATAGTATTGCCCGATAAGCGATGGCACGGCCAGGATGGTCAGCACACCTACTGGCACAGCGATGAGTGCCAGGCTCGACGCCATCCGCTCGACCGGCAAGCGGCTAACTGCATAACAGGCCACCAGAAATGAGCCAAAGCCAAAACAATACCAACCCAGCCCGAGGAAAGAAAGCGACGCAGCAAATCGGCCTGAGGGAGTAAGCAGGTCGAGATGTTTTCGGATCGCCTCGGTCGAACCGTAATTCTGGGGGAGAGACCTCCTGGTGAACGCTTCGATAACTGGGACAGCCTGATCTTCTTCGCTCAATCGGCGAAGCAAAGGGGGCTGTCTAAAGGTCATCCGAGTCGGCACGAGCATCCAGTCCGTCAACAGGATCGCGGCCCCGAGGAGAAGCGATCCAAAGTAAAAGGCGACAACGAGGACTGCAATGCCGATCAGGCCATAAGAAAAATGATGAATATGCGGCACCAACGCCTGCACCGGTAACTCGAAACCGGCAATATTGCGGCTGTAGGAAAACTTAACCCACGTCAGAACGACAGAACTAACAACCAGAAAGCTACCGCAAATGAGCAGCCAGTGACTCGCCCAGATTCGGCTGGCAACTTCCATCTAGCGCTGTATCCAGCTTGCGCGTGAGAAGGCCGTGAGGGTTTGATTGATGTGTTGCGTCCTGGTCCAGTTCATAGCTCGCTTTTTACGCGACCTTTAATTTCTCTGTCAATCCTCAAATTTTCTTGCTGTCTAGTTTGGAAGTGTTGGCCAACTGTCAATTTGTTAAGCGCATTTGCCCTCACCTCAATCCTCTCCCTCGGGGCCGTAACGCAGGTCGCCGCGGCGACCGAGGCCGGGCCTGCAAAGGAAAACGCGTAGCGCCAGGTGAGGGACTGAGTGACAGAGAACTAACACCACCGTCTAGTTTGGGGTGGACATCTTGTTGATTCGTCTCCAATACAGACTTCGGTTTTCCAAGAAACACCCGGCCAGAAAATCAAATATAGTCATCGGAATGATCGCCTGAATCGCAAATGTTGTTTTGGATCCGCACAAGGGCGTTGCGGTTCGCTCTGGGTTGCCGCATAATCGCGATCCGAAATCGGCCATGGCAACATCTCTTAGTCAGACGCAGTACATTGAGGTGCTCGGCGCAGGCGCAACCGATCCGGGCTTGCTGGGCGGCAAAGGAGCTTCTCTCTGCCGCCTCGTGAATCTTGGACATCGCGTTCCACCCGGCTTTGTCATCACGCGCGACGCTTTTCAAAGCGCCCTCGAAGACATCGGGCTTGCTTCCTCGCTCGACACGCTTGACTCGCTGCTCGCCGGTTCCAAAGACACGACTGCAACTGCCGAACAAATAAGTCAGAGCATCATTTCCCGCCGGATTCCCTCGCGAATACTCAAGCCGATCATGCAAACGGTCGACGCCTTAAGGCTCTGGGAGCAGCCTTGCGAAGGCGTGATCGTTCGGTCTTCTGCCACGATTGAGGATGGCAGCGCTCATTCCTTCGCCGGCATTTTTGAATCGATACCGATCAGCACTCCGGAGGAATTTGAACCGACGGTTCGGAAGATTTGGGCATCCGTTTTCTCGCCGCGCGCCCTCACGTACTTCCGGGAGATTGGGGTTCAGCAGGTACCGGCGATGGCGGTCGTCGTCCAACGTTTCCTGCGCGCCGAGCGCTCGGGAGTCATGTTCACGCGCTTTGCCGGGCCTGATGGAAGGCAGTGCATTCTCGTCGAGCACGTCGAGGGAGATTGCGAAAAGCTGGTGAAGGGTGAAGTGACGCCCGAGAGGCTTTGGCTGAACGAGGCAGAAGATGTCCCGGAATTGCTCGAAGGACCACTTCGACCCGGACACGTCCGTACCTTGGCTCAGGTCGCCAAACGGCTGGAGGAAAGTTTCGGGGCGCCGCAAGACGTCGAGTGGGTCATCCACGACGATGCGCTACACATCGTCCAATCCAGACCGATCACTGCTGCATTCTCCGGCGACGCGAGTGCCGGGCCGGCATCGTCCTTCACCACAACCGCCATCCTCACCGGAGTGCCTGCCAGCTCCGGCACAGGATCGGGCGCCGTCCACCTCGTGTTCAACATTGAACAAGCGCTTCAGCTTCAGTCCGGATCGGTGCTCGTAACGCCGATGACAAATCCCGACATGGTGGTCGCGATGCGAAACTCGGCGGCCATCGTTACGGACGTCGGCGGGATTATTTGTCACGCCGCGATCGTGTCGCGCGAACTCGGTCTACCTTGCGTCGTCGGAACCGAAACGGCGACGACGACGCTTGTGAACGGAGAGCCCATCACCGTGAATGGATCAACTGGTTGCATCTATCGAGGCCGCATCGAAACGGAACGTGTGGCGAAGTCATTGGGGCAGGTACAGTGGTCGGACATCTGGTCCGCATGGACGGAGGCCACAAAGGAGAGACCCGACCTCGTGCCTATCGTCTCTACAGCGGAGGCATTGAAAGAGATGCCTTCCGGTATCACGAGCGTTGTCCTCGTGCCCGACCTTGACCTGAGAACAAACATGCACGGCCTGTGGAACGACCTCGAAGCGCGGCCAGCCGATGCTCGCAAGGCCGCACTCGACAACTACATCACGGTGGTTGCCGGGATCGTTTCGGAACGAGCGAACTCGAAGTTGTACGTATTGCCGTTAGGCAGCTTGCCTCGTCACGAACTCGGCGAGGCTATCGCGCGAATAGCGAACCCGGCCGTCGCACTTTACGACAATGACCGCGCCACTTTTCCGTTGGTATTCAATCCGGGAGTAGCCTGGCCGGACGGATCCGCCGCTGTTCCGCTCGGCTACGCGAGCGACATACGCACCGGCGCAACAACAACGCGACAAAAAATCGGCGGAATGGACGAGGCGGAATCCGCGGCACTCGACACGATCAAATTCTTCGGCCACAAACCCGGAACCAAGATCACGACCATGCCCGCACCCCAGTCCCGGGCGACGTGGTGGGCGGTGCTTCCCGAGTACGCGCGCTTCCACCAGGAATTTGCAACGGTGGCGACGACGGGGGACTTCGAGTGGCTGGAAGTGCGTCCCGAGCTTGTCCTCTCTGCTCTTTTGAAGTCTCTGGTTCAGCCCGGCTTCGAGATGGTCCCGCGTGTTCTCGGGTTTCGAAACGTTCCACCGCTCCACATCAAGTGGGTGAAATGCCGCTACCACTTTCGCTCCGACACTTTTGCTCTGGTGTGGCAGTCCATTGTCCGCGCGACATGGAACGAAGCGTTCATGGCTGATTTGATGCGACAGGTCCGTGCTTCCTACGATCGGCTGGCTGAAGTTCTCATCCTATTTCCCACAACTGACGCGGAGTTGAACGCCACCTCCGGAGATCAGATGGTCGCATTGATCACGTCCTGGTGGCCTCGCTGGGTAAAGTTTTTCGCGCTCTGCTGGTTTATTCAGGCCCAGGGAGATGACATTCTGTTCCCTTTCATCGACGAGACGGTGAATCACAATCTGAGTTATGTCGGCTCGCCTCCCGCCGATCGGGTGTGGCCCGGTCCCGCTGATTTCATCGCGCCGACTACTCCCGTTCTGAGCGGCGCCTACATGGCCGACGTCGCGAGACTGCGCGAAGCGCTGCTCGCGACCGGGCTTCGCACGAGAGAAGAGGCCGAGTCCGCTCTGGATGCCGGACAACATCTCACCATTGCGCAGAACCTGGCCGAGCACCTCCGGAAATGGCACTGGATGCGCGACCGCGACCTGCTCTTCGAACCGTGGGATACACGCGGCCGTGTAATCGAGACGGCGCTCAAAACCGATCCGCATACGGTTATGCCTTACGAACTCAATCTGCAGCGCAATATCCTCGCGCTGAGCTTCCATTTCGATTTAAGCCACAGCAGCGGCCGCGCGCTTGGGCTGAATCACGCAGCACGTTTCCTCCACGACCTGAATGTCGAAAGGGAGAATCACCACGTCCTCTGGCTTAAGTATTCGTATCCGCTGCGACAGCTTGCGGTCGAGATCGAGCGGCGCTTGATCGCATGCGGCAGCCTCGATAAGGGCGACGTCTTCTTCCTGCAAGCTCCGGAGCTCATTGAAGCGGCGAGGAACCTCCCGGCTCCGTTGACACCGGATCTCGTGTCGAAGGTGAAAAACCGGCGGAGAGGCTACCTCATCGAAGCCCGGCTTGTCGGCTTGGATGCAGAGCCGGCGCTACCTGAGGATGATTACTACTGATGCCATCACAATCCAAGTTCCTGGTTATTGAAGGTTGTAACGGCGTCGGCAAAAGTACGATCGCGGAATACCTGTGCGCCCGCGCCGGCGCTTCAACGTTTCACTACCCGCCCGAGTTCGTGAGCTTTCGCCGCGACGTGCATCTGGATGAGCTGGCGCCGCTTCCCCGGCTTGTCTACTATCTGGCGGCAACATTGCATCTGTCGGACCTCGTGCGCGCTCAACTCACACAGAGTCATGTCGTCTGCGATCGTTATCTGGCAAGTCCCCTTTCGCTGATGATCGGCGACTCGGCGATTGAAGAGACGGAGGCTCGCCAACTGACGGAACCGTTTGGATCGTACCTGTGCATGCCCGATCTGATTCTCCTGCTGACTGCGGAGCACGCCGCGGCCAGTGCAAGGATTTGCAACCGTTCGCTCAAGTCAGGCACACTCACGCCGGTCGCGCGAAGAATGCTCGAATCGGAAGAGTTTTTTCAGAAGAGGGAAAATGCTTTTCGCCAGTTGGCGATGAGACTGGGCCCCGTCGTGGAACTGGATACGACGAACCTCTCGCCCGAAGAGATGTGCAACTCCGCGTGGTCGCTGTTAGCGCCCAAACTTAACTGGTAGCGGCAGGCTGCCCAAAGCTGCGTAGGAGCGAAAGACGCTAGCGCGACCGGGAAAAGAACCAGGGCCGCGCAGAGGGATCACTTTCGAAAAACTCAAACAGCTTAGTTCCGACTTTCAACGCGCCCTGCGCGGAGGGGTGGACGCCGTCCGACTCAAAGTCGCTGCATTCCCAGAGAAGGCCGTCGCTGCGAGGCCTCAAGCCATCGGCCCATAGGTAAGGACCCCATGAAACCCAGGGTACCGACCTGTCGGGACTCGGATTGTTGATGCGCTCCTCGATCAACCACTTGACCGCGAATGCGGATTCGTACGCGATGGGTTCCGGACTCAAGTCCGATTCCGAATACCCGCCATAGGTCCGGCTGGAGACGTATACAAGTTTCAGCTGCGGAAACTTCGTAATGAGAATTCCCACGATCGAGCGCAACGTCCGCTGCAGAAGTCGCGCATTTTCCGGAAAACGGCGAGGCTCACGGGCGAGGGCAGTCTTGAGCCATACGACCTGAACCTGTGCAGTGGATACCTCGCAGCGTTGAAGCTGGCGGTCCACGTTTATCCAATAGTCGCCGAATGGGACGGCAATCTGCGTTGCGGCCGCTCCATCCCGAGCAACATCGATCATCGATAGGCTGGGGTTTGTGCGCGCGTCAGCGTTAACCAACCGGATGAACTGCGAAAACTCGCGAGACGCGTTGGACATGCCGATGGAGATCATGACGATTTTTCCAGAAATCGACGGTTTGCCTTCTCTGTCCACCGGTTGCACTGCCGCGCCCAGCGCCACTCCGGCCTCCTCGTAAGCGGAGGGGGATGAGTTTTTTCCATTCGGATAGAGACCGCCCGCAAAGCCGAGATATTGGGCTGATCCAAGATCGGTGAGAGGAGTACCGATCAATCGATATGCCTCTCGATCACCTTGCCGGTGTAACCGTCCACCTCCAACAAATCACCGTCTTGAAAGAGACTGCGGGCGTCTCGAATGCCCACCGCCGCAGGTATGCCGAACTCGCGAGCGAGCGTGGTTGCGTGCTGAAGAATCGCGCCTTCCTCGACGACGAGTCCGGCGACCCGCGGGAGCAACGGCGCAAGATGTGGATGGAGGATGCGGACAACAAGAATAGAACCTGCCGGAACGGCCATAATGTCTTCGGCATTGCGTATAACGTACGCCTTCCCGCTGGCGCGTCCCGGCGAAGCGCCCAAGCCCGAGTAGACTGTCGTTGAGGTTTCCGCGCTCATGAACTCCCCAGTATCGTCGCAAGCCGGCTCGAATCGACGCCGTGCACTGACAAGTACTCGGTGTTTTCCATGTAACGATGACGGCGCGTGTGAATCACCGCTGGATCGGCGATTCCCGCAGCCAATTCGCGAATGTCGAGGAATAACAGATCCGCCAATTGGAACGCGGGGATTTTCTGGCGATATCCCGCCGCCAGTTGCTGCAGGAGCGGGATCATGCCGAGATAAAACGCGCGGCGCACATACCAGGTCTCCCGTTCCATAAAATCCAGCCAAAACCCAAGGACACGCCTGAGGACAGCGATTTTCGCTGGCACATCGATAGTGGACCGAGCGACTGCGGGTCTTTTGGCGAAAGACAAACGCCGGCGCACTTGTTCTGCATCGACCTCACTGAAGGCCGAGTGGAGCAACCGGACGACATAATTCGGATCTTCATACCCGGGAGCGTCCCATGCCAGCGGACCGAAACCTGTTTGACGATTGCAGAACTCGCTAACGAGCTGAAAGACTTCCGCCGGCACGCCGGGCCATTCGCGTTGCAGTCGTTGCGGGGTGTAGTTGAGAACGCAGCAAGCCTCATACAACGCGAACGTATTTCGCATGAGTTCGGCGCCGGCACTCGTCTCGGGAAAAGGCGGCGGCTCAACATCTCCCGCATCCGCGAGAGCTCGCAAGAGAACATCCGGAACAAATTTGCTCAAGATTCCATAGGCCAACACAAGGGCCATTCTATTCGCGAGATCTTCGGACAATTTCCTGGCCGCGCCGTCAAGCGAAGTGGCTGCACGCGCGGCATTCTCGCTCGCATCAACCAAGGCATCGCAGGCGGCGGCGTGCGTCGTGTGCATGAATTCGAGAGTTTCCGGCGTGAACCACGAGCGTAAGGCTTTAGTCAGCACGGCGACCTGCGATCGATCCAAAAAGAGGTCGCCGTTTTCATCCAGCCGCGCTGGAAAATCCGGCTCGGACGTTAGACCGGGCAAACCAATCGTCGTCGCGGCCCGGGCTACCTGACGGAAGAGCGAGCGCTGCAACGGCAAGCCGACGATATGCCGGCGATATGGCTGCGCGGATCTTGCGGCCGCCTGCGCCATGTTGCCGACTTGCTTGACTTCATCAAGCATCGCCGAGTTCTTTCGCGGTCAGCCGCGGGAAAGCGCCACGGAGGGCGGCGCGTCGCCCTTCCGGTCCCAGGGCTGACATTCCAAGGCGCTCCGCGTCCTGCGGGTCATAAGCAACGAGATGAATGGAAATCGGCTCAATGACCGCTCCGGGAAATTTCAAGATCAGCGTCACGGTCTCCGCGCCGGCGGCAAGCATCTCGTCGGGAACGCCAAACTGGTAAACGCCAGGCAACAATTTGTTGTCGATTTCAACAAAGCTTCCGGCTCGATGCTCGCCCAGCTTCCCTTCGACCAGAGGTATCCGCCGCACTTGAGCTTCTCCTTCGCGAATGTAGGCGGCGCTGGAGTCCGGAGTCCGCGAGCTCAAACCCGTCTTGCCTGAACGCATGTCAGTCGCGTCGAGGGCATAGACGAGCAGTATCTTCGATGTGGTTCCTTTCTTCAGTGCGTAGGACATAAATTTTTACGATTCTTTCTTCACCTTCATCCTTGCGGCTAGCTCCTTCTCGGCTTGCTCGCCCAACGCCAGTTCCATTTCCGTAAACCGAGGTAATGCCTGCCGCAGGAATTCATGCCGCTTGTGACCGGCCAAGCTCCACACACCGATACGCTCCGAGTCTTGGGGGTCGTATGCGACGAGATTAATTTCGACCGGCTTGATCACCGTCTCGGGAAAACGAATCAACAGAACAGCGCGCGCAGAACCTTCGGCAACCATTTCATCCGGCGCGCCGAATTGATACAACCCAGGCAGCAACTCGGGATCGACTTCAGCCAAGGCGCCCGATCCCCATTCGCCGACACGACCTTGTCCGATCGGGACTCGGCGGGCCGCGGAGTCCCCCTCTCGAATGTAGGCCGCACTGGCGGCGGAAAGATTCTTGGCGAGCCCCGTCTTGCCGGACGCGCTCTCTGCCGACGTGGCATAAACAAGGAGCAGCTTGGACTTTGTTCCAGCTTTCATCGTGTAAGTGTGCTGTACCGGCATGACGCTCCTCCTAAGAATGTAACTCCGAATGTTTGGTCTCGATAAACTCAATCAACGCTCGTAGCGTTTGAAAATTTTCCGGCATGAGGTCGGTATCCTCGATCTTGATACCGAAGTGTGATTCGACGAAAACGATTAACGGCCACATGTTCAGCGAGTCAATGGGTCCGCCTTCGGAGTCGAGCAGGGGTTGGTCAAGTGTCGGCAATGGCTCCCCATTCTTCGCAAGGATTTCTTTGCTGAGATAGTCAGTCAATACTTCAGGCACATTCATGAGCCACTTCTCTTCTTTCGACCCTGCTCATTAATGGACCGCATCGCCAGAAGACCGGGTAAAGGAGTTTCTTTGTACACCCTGCCGGCGAACATATGGATGATGTCTTCCGGATATCGATGGTGCGCGAGCATGGAAAATGCATAGGGATGTTCCCAAAATGCATCGATAAGTTCCTGAACGTTGTCCTGACCACGATCACAAAGTCGCTGGTAGTCCGCAAATGGATTCGGCTGCTCTCTCTTTGAGTCAGCGAAAAATGATGCGATAGAAGAGGCGGCATACTCGGCTTCTTTCATCGCGAAAAAGACTCCAAACGAAAAGACCGGATCAATGAAACGATGGGAATCGCCCACGCAGAGAAACCCCTTTCCGGTGAAATTCGAGATACGGTACGAGTAGTTAGAAATACCGCGCACCTCCTCGACAAGTTCAATTTGCGGAAGACGACGCGCCAGTTCCGGGTTCAGCTGGTGAAGCTCGCGCAACAGGAACTGATGTTTGCTCTCATTTTTCGCGCGGTAGTAATCGGCGGGCACCACGACGCCA
Organism: Spartobacteria bacterium; assembly: GCA_003169975.1. Lineage (GTDB taxonomy): Bacteria > Verrucomicrobiota > Verrucomicrobiia > Chthoniobacterales > UBA10450 > Palsa-1392. The sequence continues at coordinate 64,168 of PNAA01000054.1, forward strand.
ACGCTGACAACTTGGTCGTCTAGCGGAATGAACCAGGCCCAATGATGTTTTTCGCGATAAAAGATCAGTGTGTTCCCGTTCGCTGCACCAGGGTCGCGGATAGCTCCGGCGACCTGCGAGAAAACCGCAACTTGCCGATCGTAATTGCCGCGAACTTTTTCGCCAATCACTCCGGCATTGGAAAGGAAAGTAACCTGCCCTGAAGCATCGACCAATACTTCCGATGCGATCTCCTCGACCGTGCCGCCGTTTGTGCGGACACGCACTCCGCGAACCGCGTCGCCGTTCAAGAGCGGCGCGACGACCTCTGCTTGCATCACCGAGACGCCGCGCGCCGCGGCCCCGGTGAAAAGCATGTGGTCAAAATCACTCCGCCGCACCGACCATGTATGCGTATCGAAAAGGCCTGACTCCGGATGCCATCCTTTGACGGGAACCCAGAAGGCATTTTTTCCCCGCGGCCCATAGACCGTGACGCCGTACTTCACCGGATGCCGGCGCACAGTCATTTCTTCCTCGAGCCCGAGAGCTCGCAGGCAATTACCGCACTCGCCTGTGAGGGATTCGCCGATATGGTAACGAGGCGATTGTGCTTTCTCAATCAACGTTACGCGCAGGCCGGTTTGAGAGAGGAACATGGCGGTGGCGGTTCCGCCGGGACCGCCACCAATAATCGCGACATCGGTTTTCATCCAACCCCCCTGCTAAGAACAACTCCCGGACGCGATTAGACTCATCCGGGATGAGTTTGTCAACGAAAAACCTGAGAAGTGCGTGGTCCCTCCATGCCTCGATTGTGTTGTTCGACAACGATGCAAGTGTCGGATCTGGCGAGAGCACACCTGGCATCCAGACACGTAGTCTGCGATCGATATCTCGTCAGTCCAGTAGCACTCTTGACGAGTGATCCGTCTGTGACGGTTCAGGAAGTTGCAACGATGTCCAGGCGAGTCATGGCCACCGAGTGTTCCAAGGTCAAATCAGGGGAGCAGTAGTACACCTCGCATGTTGCAGTGGCGTTGCGACGATCAACGAATCGCAGACCAAGTAATTCCGTCGACCGAAATCCGATCGCAACGATCGATGAGGATGCGCGGGTTGCCTTGGCCGCGGACAAAGAGATCGACAACTCGGGACGCCATACTCACATTCAAGATTTGCGCTGCACCTCCGGTTAATATGATCTGCGCGGCCTTGCCCAGATCAACCGAAGGGAAGCCCGGGCGTACTGCCGTTTGCGAAACGATCAAGGGCAATGAATACAGGTAGACGACAGTAACCGTGGCGAAGGTTCGAATTCTCCTTCCCTTAGTGCTTGGTACATCATTCTCGGATGTCGTCGTGGAGATCCTGACAAGCAAATCGTAAAGCAGAGGATGGCCCCGCAGCTGCAGTAGAGTGCTGTTTCGTGAAGCTACTATTCCGAGATCTGTAAATACATAGCGGGCTACTGACGATCCAGTCGATGCTTTCTCTTCGCTGTCCTCGCGAATGATATCGGTCGTATAATGGAGATCGGTCGTGGCGCCGCCGATATCGAGCAAGATGCAGGGTCCGAGAACCTCAATCCTGGAGAAGTTGAAGACGATGCGTTGAAAACCGCGGTTAACTACTTCGGGCGTAGGGCGAATCGTCTTCGACAGGCTCTTTCTGAGATCGCTTATTCCCTGTTTGTGAACCCGAGGTAGGCGCAGCATATAGCCTCGAACACGCTCGTTGATTTGCTTGGGAGTCCTTCGAATAACGCTACAATTTGACCCCGAACTGCCCGCTTCCGAGTATTCAGCCGCACTCTCAAAGCCGCATCGGCGGATCATCGACTCCGCGTCTGGATGGGATGCCGGGCGAGAAACTCGGGCTCGAAAAGTTCCTCCAAGACACGGCCGTCCATATCATCCGGCGCAGGTTGGCCCATTAGGTGCAGGATCGTGGGCGCCATATCGATCAGCCGGGCGCCTTCGATCTCAATTCCTTTCCGGAAAGGGTCGCCGTGGGCAATCAGAATACCGTCACGGCGATGCGTTCCCCCCCATTCCGCGGTCGTGGGAGGTTTGCGCTCAATGATTTCGACCGGCGGTTCCCCTGTGTGTTCGGGAAGACTTGGGCTGGTGGAAAAGAGGCTGGTGTCCCACCAGTCGAGGGTCAGATCGGCGGCTTGATCGCGGTAAGGGCCATGAAAGATTTCGTCCCTGCGGAAAACGCGTTTTACGATGGCTTCGCCCGTTCGTGGATCTCTTAGCTCGCCGAGCTTTTGCGTGATCAACTTCAGCAACGACTCATATTCGCCGTCATCAACGATGCCCGCAGGCTTAACTCCCTTGCGGTTGATCCAGATGCCTGGGGGTGAGGCGAGCACTTCACTGCAGAAGGCCTTCGTCCGTGACCAGTCGATGTTCGTGTACGAGATGACAGCGGTTTCGAAGCGTTTCCGCAAAGTTGGAAAGACGTTTGCGAGCTTAATTTTCTGCCGGGAGCTGAGGGAGCTGCGCAAGAGATCGTAAGACCAGCGGAGGAAATCCTTCGCGATCTTCTGGAGCGGAGAGTCTTTCGTCTCAATGTAGTGGAGAAGGCCGAGCTGGGCAAGGAAGCGGTTGAGATACAGGACGCGATCGGAGGTGGGGCCGCCGCCATGATCGGAAACGACAAAGACGGAAGTGTCAGGCGAGACCTTCTCGACGATCCGGGCGACCGCGTTGTCAAGCCATTGGTAGACGCGAAAAACAGCGTCGCCGAACTCTTGGGCAGCGCTTGCATCATGATAGTGATGGGTCGGATCCATGTACTGCCAGAAATGATGCTGGACCGTGTCGATCGACATGAATGTGAACATCATCACGTCGGCCGGATGCTTCTCGATCAGGTAAAGGCTGGCGCGAAGCCACTGGTCGTCCAGGTTCTTCATGTCGTCCAGGACCTGATGCCGGCGGGAATTGGTGGACATGAAGCCGAGGTATCGGGGGTCGAGGCGAAATCTTCCGAGGCAGCCTTCCAGCTCGCTGCGGAGCTCCGGCGGATAGACAAAGGGACTTTTCTCGGAGGGGGTAGCCATGCCCGAGATTTGAAAGCCATCGAGGTGTTCCGGCGGGTAGGTGAAGGGAATGTTCATAGTTCCCACGGTGTAGCCGGCGTCGTTGAGCATCCGCCAAACCGTCTTTGTGCGGCGGGAGCTGGCATTCAGGTAACGCAGCGAATACTTCCCCGGCTGCGTTTCCGTGAAGTCAAAGATGCCGTGCTTACCCGGATTTTTCCCTGTCATGAAAGAGGTCCACGCCGGCGGAGTAATCGGCGGCACGATTGAGGCAAGCCGTCCCGACGCGCCTGCGCTCATCAGGTGTGCGATATTCGGGAGCTTACCCTCCGCGACCCAGGGGTTAATCAGGTCAAGGGTCGCGGCATCAAGGCCGACAATGAGGAGCTTGACTGTTTTCATTCCACCAGCAGGCAAGCGGTTGCGGAGTTACGCGCGACAGGCGAGGACGGAGCGCCCTTCGGAATGTCGTTGAACTCTGTAGGCGCGCTCGCGAGCCCACAGCAGGCCGGTTTCCTCCTGATCCGGCAGCGAATCCATGTCGGTGCGCACGAGCACAACCGGGCCGTCGCGGCTTTCAGTTCCTTCGCGATCAGCTCGAAGGTCCGCTTTTCGTGGGTCGAAAGCTCGGGGTGCTGATGCACATCCTTGTAAATCGTGAAGAGCGACGGCAACTCGCCTTTGGTGATGTTTTCCGGAGTTCCCTCAGCGAAAAGCGCAGCCCCGCAAGAGACCGCCGTCGGGACTAAGGCACCAAATTTCATCCGGCAGTTATACCCGGCGCACCCGGAGACGCCAAGGATCGGTTTCGATTGCGATTTTTGTTTCCCTAAGCGCGCGCCGGCTGCATAGCCTTCAGCAATGCACGGCCTTGCTATCTTCCTACAGGCGTTCGTTGCCGCCTCGATCTTTTTCGTTTGGGGCGTGCGCCATTCCAATATCGCCGAGGAGTTCAAACAGTACAAGCTGCCGAATTGGCTGCGCGATTTCGTGGCGATTCTGAAGGTCACCGGCGCGATTCTGCTTCTGGTCGGTATCAATCGTCCGCGGGCGGCGATCTTCGGCGGTTTGATGATTGCAGTCCTGATGGCGGCGGCGGTCTTCACCCATCTGCGAGTGAAGAATCCGCCCTTCAAGATGCTGCTGGCGGCCACGCTCCTCGCCTGCTCGCTCGCCGCGGCCTATCTCAACTACCACCTCAACTTTCCGATGTGATCCAACCTGGAGAACAGGGAGCGACGAAAGAGATCAATCAGGAAGGCAGGAAAGCAGGAAGGGAAAGAAGAGTTTGAAAAGGTGACAACGTTGCCTGCGACGAGATTGACTGTGAACGGTGTGGGTTTTCATACAGCCGATGCGATCTTGGTCATAAGAAAGCGGCCAGCTCCCATTGTCGAATTACAAAAGCTTTCGACCGAACCGGGTTTCTGGAGCGTGTGCAAGGCGGCCAATCCCTCTTGGACCGCTGCTTCTTTTTTTCGCAGGCTTTCTGCGAAGAGATTTTTCCCAAACTCATAGAGTTCAAGATCGAGCAGATTGTGCTCTCGTATCATTTCAACCGCGCCGGGCTCGATTTCAGGGCGTGTCTTCGAAACTTTGCGGTTTTCATAGAATGGGACGTCCCAATCAAACGTTCTTGCGATGAGCACCAAACTCTCCTCGAATCGCTCGCAAATTCCGACGACGCTGAATGATTTCACCAGGTTTTCTTTCGCGATCTCCAATGTGCGCTCGTCGCATGTCCCGTTGTTCTTTATTCCCGCGATCAAGCTGCACTGCAAATTCTGACGATGAGGGGTCAAACGGATAAAATCTTCGACTCCAATCCGCTCGCTCGTCACCTTTCGATGCATCGGATGGAGCGGTCTGCGTTGAATGAAATGATAGGAGGAAAAAAACCTGGCCACGGGTTCGCGGAGCATCGTGATATAGGTAGCGCCCTGCGGAAGAAATTCGTGGACGCCGTAATACAAATGCCCGCGCACGACCCGCAACCGTCGGCGACGCTGTTCGGACAGCTTCTTGAGCCGTTCGGGTGTGGCGCGGATCCGGTACGGATCCATGGTGAAGATGGTGAGCGGATTGTACTGCCACTCGATGATGCGGTTAAGCGTCGTCCCCGCGGTCTTGGGGATATGGAGGAAAATGAGCGCCTTGCGGTCCATCGGGTGAATCATAACGGGGCCGGAGAGCTGAGCAACTTTCGTCCCGAAATCGTGATCAATTCGCTTCCTCGAAAAAGTGACACGTCGAAGGTTCGGGGCGAGTGGACGATGTTATGGAGTCGGCCGAAGAGAGGTCGTCTCCAGCAGCGGCATATTCTTAAGAAGCCAATCTCTGACGACGATACTGGCAAGTTACTGACTTGCAGAAGGTACGGCCCGAGTGTGGAGGCGCTTACAGGGTAGTGGATGCGAGTCCCTTCAACTGCCGAGAAGCAGGCGCAGCTTTTCCGTGCGAAGCAGCTTCGGCGCGGCGCGCCACCATCAAACGCCGCATGGCTGCGCGGGATACGTTCTTCTCGACGATTTCGCCGTAAAGTCTGCCCGCAAAAAGATCGGTGATGTCATCCTGATGCGATCCACTCGCCACCCGCGTAAAGACAAGAGGATATTCCCAGAAACAACCAATCAAGTCGCGAACTGCGTCCTGACCCTGTGCATTCACCACTTCGTAGGCAACAAACGGATTACCGTTCGACGCTCCATTTTCGCTTGGATATTTCGCAATCGCTTCGGCCGCGAATTCCCCCTCTCGCATCGACAAGAAAACGCCAAAAGAGAAGATGGGATCGGTAAATTCATGCGAGTCGCCCAGGCAAAGGAACCCTTTTCCTGTGTAATTGCTCGCGGAATAAGAATAGCTCGTGCTTGTCCGAACCTCCTCCAGGAAGTTGGTGTTGGTCACACGTCGCGTGAGATCCGGGTTCAAACTCAGAAGCTCAGTGCGCAAAAATTCGGTCTTGTCGAGCCGTTGCTCTTTGAAATAACCAGCGGGCACAACGACGCCGAGGCTGGTCTCAGTCTCGCTGATTGGAATCATCCACGCCCAATGATTCTTTTGCTTGTAAAAAATTAGCGTGTTGCCCGCCACCGTCGAGGGCGTGGTACCGGCGTCACAGATCACTCCGCCGAGTTGGGAATAGACTGCAACCTGGTTTGCGTAACCTCCCTTGACCTTCGGACCGGTGATTCCTCGATTTGCAAGGAAGGTGCCCTGCCCGGAGCAATCCGCCAATACTTCGCAATGGAGATTTTCCAGCGCTCCTGCCGCGGTCCGAATTTGAAGCCCGGTGACACGGTCGCCTTCTTGAATCGGGGCCACGGCCTCGCATTCCATGTATTCCGCGCCGCGGTCGCGCGCCGCATTGAGCAATATGCTGTCAAAACTGCTCCGCGTTACCGACCACGTCGCAGTCGGGATCAAAACATTCGTCTCCGGACAGCGCCTTTTCACTTCGACCCAGAACGGAACACCATTTGGATCGTAAACATTCACGCCGTGCTTAACCGGATAGTTCTGAGCAAAGATTTCTGACTCGAGTCCCAATAGCTTGAGCGCGCCGCGACATTCGCCACCCAGCGATTCCCCGATGTGGTAGCGAGGAAAAGATCGCCGTTCGATGATCAGCGGCTGGATTCCCGCTTGCAAAAGGTAAAGTGTGGTCGCAGAACCTGCCGGGCCGCCTCCGATAATGATGACCGGTCGCTTTTTCATGTTTTTCCTAAAATTGGCGGCCAGCGGGCGCATTGGTTCACACATCCTTTAAAACCACGTTCGCTCCACTTCTGGACAGTCGCAAAGTTTATGGACATTTGGTCTGGGCTGTCAAGCGAGAACCGGGCCATTACGAAGCGGCCTTCGGTCGCTGATTCCGCTTGGCAGAACCCATTCGGCGACCAATTGACCTCGTGAAGACCAGATGTATCATGGAGCCGCCGAAGACAAAACTTGCAAAAACCGGATTCCGAGCAGCTTCTTGCTGGACGTCACGATCAAGCTTGCTGAAGTCTTTCCCGCGGTTCCTATTTGATCTTTAACAGACAGGCACGTGAATTCTTCTCTAACGATGGAGCCGATCGCTGTTAGGCGCTTGGCGCGCGAATTTGCCCGGGCAGAGGTAAATCCCAACGCCGCCGGCCGGAATCGGGAGAGCCGTTTCCCAGCGGAGGCTTGGAGGAAACTTGGGGACTTCGGCATTTTCGGACCGCCGCGGACCGCCGGAATGCAGTGCAACGAACCAGAACGGTTTGCTTTTCGCGATCGGTGCTCAAATCTGGACTGTGCAAATGCCGATCCTGATCCCTGCACCGCGAAGCAGCAAGAACAGTGGCTGCCGCGTTGTTCACAAGACCTGCAATTCGAATGGCACGGAGATCCAGAAGATGATTCCCGCGGCCGCCTAGGGCATTAACGGTCATGGCCTACGTTTTACACCAACTTCTAACGGAAAGCGCGGAACGCAATCCAAACGCAGAAGCCGTGCGGCTGCTCGATCAGGCACTGAATTATGGCGAATTGGAGGCACTTAGCAATCAAATCGCGCACTCACTGATCGCTAATGGCGTCGAGCCGGGTGATCGAGTCGGAATCTATCTTCAAAAGTCGCCCGCTGCGATCGCCAGCATCTTTGGAATCATGAAAACCGGTGCGTGTTACGTCCCGGTCGATGCCAACGCACCGGGGCTGCGCCTTCTTGAGATCGGGCGTCAGTGCGCTTTCCGTGCGCTGGTCACAAGTCACACGCTTTATCAAAAATTGGATGCTTCCTTTCATGACGAGTGTCCGATGAGCGCTGTCTTCTTCGTCGATAAGACACCCGACACCGCGCCGCCCCTGGCAACTTTCAGTTTTCCCGAGGCGCTCCCCACTCAACCCGTCGAGCCACCTGGGGTGGAAGTCATCGACCACGACCTCGCTTATATCCTCTTTACTTCCGGCTCCACTGGCACTCCGAAAGGCGTCATTCTTTCCCACCTCAATGCCCTGACCTTCGTTAACTGGAGCGTCGCGACGTTTGGCATCACGGCGGCGGATCGCCTCTCGAATCACGCCCCGTTTAATTTTGACCTGTCAGTTTTTGATATCTTTGTTGCGATCAAAGCCGGCGCCGCCATCTCCCTCGTCCCGGAAGGTCTGGCCGTTTTTCCCCTTCAGTTGGCTTCGTTCATTCAGGACCAAAAGATAACTGTTTGGTACTCCGTTCCGATGGTGCTGACCCTTTTGCAGGCGCGCGGGAAACTGGAGCAACGCAACCTGCAGTCGCTTCGCTGGGTTCTTTTTGCCGGCGAGGTTTTTCCAACCAAGCACTTGCGCGCCCTGATGGAGAAGCTTCCGCATCCGCGTTACGCGAATCTCTACGGGCCGACCGAGACCAATGTTTGCGCGTATTACGAGGTGAGGTCGCTTCCGCCGGAGCAGACCGCGCCCATACCCATCGGAAAAGCCTGCGCCAATACTGACCTTGTCGCGATCGACAGCAACGGTCAGAGAGTCTCCGCGCCGGGTACCGAGGGGTTGCTTTACGCCCGCGGCTCGACCGTCATGCAAGGCTACTATGGGCGACCCGAGAATACGGCGGCCTGCTTTATTCCGAACCCATTCGCCGTCGGCCGTGAAGAGAAGCTCTACTGTACCGGCGACTGGGTAACCCTCGACGAGAATGGCGACTACCTGTTTGTCGGGCGCAAGGATCACATGATCAAGACACGCGGCTATCGCGTCGAGTTAGGCGAGATCGAAGCCGTCATGGTCGCGCACCCGGCCGTCGACGAGGTGGTGGCGCTGCCCATCCCGGACGAGGCCATCGGTAATACCATCCATGCCGTGGTGACGCTCGCTGACAGTGCATCGCTCGACTCCACGCAGTTAAAGCGCCACTGTGCGGAAAAGCTGCCTGCTTACATGGTTCCAGAGAAAATTGAATTTCGAAAGTCGCTGCCCAGAACTGACAACGGGAAGATTGACCGTCGGCGTCTCCTGGGAGAACTAACTGCTACAGAGAAAAAGCCGTAACTCTCCGGTCAATCCGACTTCCCGCCATCCCCGGGACGGGCTTTTGAAACGAGAAGCGTCTGCGCGCGCTGCAGGTCGGCCGGGATGCCAATGTCGATGAATAGTCCGCTCGAGACCAAACCGTAGACCTTGCCGCTAAGGAGTTGGGGGAACACGTCCTTTTCCAGTGAAATCGCCTCGCCCACGGGTAAAGCCCTGACGATTTCCTTCCGCAAAAGGTAAACGCCGGCATTGATCAAGCCCGCGCCGGTGCGAGTTCCTTTCTCGACGAACTCGGTCACGCGGCCATCCGACTCCATCGTCACGCTTCCATAACGGCTCACATCCGGCACAGCCTGCAATGCGATGACTACGGCCGCGTCTTTCCCGGTAAAAAGTTTCACCGTCGCCGCGAGGCTCCATTCGACATGGCTATCTCCGTTAAGGACCACGACCGGATCGCTCAGCAGCGGCTCAGCCAGTTTAAGGGCCCCGCCGGTGCCGAGAGGCTTGTCCTCTCGGGAATAGCGGATGTGCAGGCCAATGTTCTCGCCCTTGTCGAAGAAAGCTTCGATCTGGTCAGCCATGTAACCGGTTCCCAGGATGACTTCGCGGATACCCTGGGACCTCAGGTTCTCGAGCAGCAGCTGGAGGAAAGGAATCCCAGCAACGGGCGCCATCGACTTTGGCCGATCGCTCAAGACCGAACGAAGCCGGGTCCCGAGCCCGCCGCAGAGCACGAACGCACTGATGCGACGGTTCTGGTCAGCGGCGGCTTCCGGGTTGTTCATGAGCGAAACCGGATGTTAACAGCGAATCGAGGGCTGCGACAACAACGCTTGGCGCGTCGGTGGGCCATCCTCCGCCAAGGGAGGAATCGCGTTCGCTAAAGCGGGGAAATGGGCGTATCATCCTCTTCGCAATTATGGATCAATTGATCATTCAAGATTTACACGTTTCGATCGCCGAGCAGGAGATCATCCGCGGCCTCAGCCTCGCCGTTCCCAAGGGGGAAGTGCACGCCATCATGGGGCCAAATGGCTCCGGCAAGAGCACGCTCGCCAAGGTGCTGGCCGGGCACCCGGATTACGCCGTGACCTCAGGGTCGGTGCTAATGGACGGAGAGAACGTGCTCGAGCTCGCGCCGGATGAGCGGGCGCGCCAAGGCCTTTTCATGGCGTTTCAATACCCGAGCGAAATCCCGGGCGTGACGATCGCCAATTTCCTCCGGGCCGCGGTCCAGGCGCGTTTGCCGGAGGGCGAGGAACTGGAGGCGACCGATTATTACGCGCAGCTCTACAAGAAAATGGATCTTCTCGACATGGATCGCTCATTCACCTCGCGCTCGGTCAATGAAGGGTTTTCCGGCGGCGAGAAAAAGCGCAACGAGATTCTGCAAATGGCGATGCTCAACCCCAAGTACGCGGTGCTCGACGAGACCGATAGCGGCCTCGACATCGACGCGCTCAAAGTGGTCGCGCACGGCGTCAACTCGCTCCGCGGACCGAATCTCGGCGTGCTTTTGATCACGCATTACCAGCGGCTTTTGAATTACATCGTGCCCGATCAGGTGCACGTCATGGTGCGCGGCCGGATCGAACTCAGCGGAGGCAAAGATTTGGCCCTGCAATTGGAAGAAAAGGGTTATGATTGGGTGAGAGACGACATCAGCGAACCCGCGCTGGCCTAACAAGGAGACCAAAATGGTTAAGGAAAACGCACCACTCGATATCGAACGCAACCTCGGCAATTTCGCTTACCCGGAAACGCACACCCACGACGCCGGCACCGGCCTGAGCGAAAAGACGATTCATTACATCTCGGACGTGAAAGAGGATCCCGATTGGGTGCGGGAATTTCGGCTCAAAGCTCTGCGAACCTTTCTCAGCAAACCGATGCCCACGCATTGGGCGAGCAAGGATTTGGAGGCGATCGTCTTCGACAACATCCGCTACTACTTGAGCGGCGGCACACAACCGAAACGCAGCTGGGAAGATGTGCCCGATGACGTGAAGCGCACTTTCGAGCGACTCGGCATTCCGGAGCAGGAACGTAAATTCCTGGCCGGCGTCGAAGCGCAATTCGACAGCGAGGCGGTTTACTCGAACATCAAAAAAGCGGTGGGCGAGCAGGGCGTCATTTTCGTGGGTAGCGCCGACGGTTTGAAACATCACCCGGAGATTTTCCGGAAATGGTTCGGCAAAGTGATCCCGACTGGCGACAACAAATTCAGCGCGCTCAACAGCGCCGTTTTCAGCGGCGGCTCGTTCATCTACGTCCCGCCGGGCGTAAAGGTGAAGCACCCGCTGCAGGCCTATTTCCGGATCAACGCCGAGAATTTCGGTCAGTTCGAGCGCACTCTCATCATCGTCGATGAAGGCGCGGAGCTGACCTACATGGAAGGCTGCACCGCGCCGAAATTCAACACCGCCACATTGCACAGCGCGGTTGTCGAGTTGGTCGCGATGAAGGGCGCGAAACTTCAGTACATCACCGTCCAGAACTGGTCGAACAACGTCTTCAACCTCGTCACCAAACGCGGGCTCGCCCACGAGGAAGCCGAAGTGAAATGGATCGATTGCAACATCGGTTCGCGCCTCACGATGAAGTATCCGGGCGTGGTCATGAAAGGTCGCAAAGCCCGCGGTGAAGTCCTCTCCATCGCGCTCGCCGGCGACGGTCAGCATCAGGACACCGGCGCGAAAATGGTCCACGCCGCCGATGAAACGACGAGCAACATCATTTCCAAGAGCATCTCGATCGGTACTGGGCGGGCGACCTATCGCGGCCTCGTCCACATCCCGAAGCATCTGAAGAATTGCAAGAACAACACCGAGTGCGATGCGCTCCTGATCAACGCGAGCAGCCGCACCGACACCTACCCGGCGATCACCGTGCGCGGCACCGGTAATTCGGTGCAGCACGAGGCGAGCGTCAGCCAGGTGAGCGCCGAGCAGATCTTTTACATGCAACAGCGCGGCCTGACCGAAGCCCAGGCGATGAGCTTGAGCGTAAACGGATTCGTCAACGATCTCGTCCGGCAATTTCCGATGGAGTACTCGGTCGAGTTGAAACGACTGATCGAGCTTGAGATGGAAGGCTCCGTCGGCTAGGTTCCCGCCCGCAGAAACGGACGCAGTTTGACGGCGGTCTTGGACCGCCGTTCGAGTCTCTGCCCGCTATGAGCAACCCGTCAGCCGTTCTCGAAAAAACCTCCGCAGTCGCGCCCAAGATGGCCGGAATTCTCGATGGAATCCAGAGTCCCGGCGACGACCGGTTGCCGGCCTGGTTCCGTGATGAACAGCGGGCCGCGTGGACACAATTCCAGAGCCTGCCGATGCCCGCGCGGACTGATCAGGCCTGGCGCTTTTCCAGCGTCGGCCTGCTCGATCTTTCGCCTTATTCCGCCGCCGGATCACTGTCGAAAACGGACGGCCGCGAAATCCTCGAGCGTTCGAGCGAGCTCGACGAAACTTCCGGTCGCCTGGTTTTCGCCGACGATCATTTCCTCGAGCGCGACGTGCTTTCGGAAAAATTGCGCAAAGCCGGCGTCATCTTCCAGCCCCTCGAGCGGGCGATGATCGAGCACGAAGAACTCTTCCGCCGCCACTTCATGAGCCAGCCGGCCGCGCTCGGCTCCGCCAAATTTTCCGCGCTCCACGAGGCATTCGTTAGGTCGGGAACATTTCTTTATGTACCGCGCGGGGTGGAAGTGGACCTGCCGCTCGAGACCTTTCACTGGTTGCACGCCGAGAACGCCGCGATTTTCCCGCACACGCTCGTCGTGGCCGAAGACCTCTCGAATGTAACGCTGGTCGAGCATTTCCGCTCGACCGACCCCCACCGTGCCGGCTTCGCCTGCGGCGTGAACGACCTGATCGTCGGTCCCGGGGCGAAAGTCACCTACATCTGCGCGCAGGATTGGAGCGACAAGACGTTGAGCGTCCAGATCAATGCCACAACCGTCGCACGCGATGCGCGGACGTTGAATCTTCACCTCGGTCTCGGTGGCAAATATTCGCGTCTTGAAAGTCTGAGCCGTCTCACCGGCGAGGGCGCGCACAGCGACATGCTGGCGGTTTCGATCGGCGACGAGGCGCAGGAATTCGACGCGCGCACCCTGCAGGATCACGCTTCGCCACGCACTTACAGCGATCTCTTGTTCAAGAACGCGCTCAGCGGCCGATCGCGCAATACCTTTGGCGGCCTGATCCGGGTCGAGCCGCACGCGCATTTCACCGACGCCTACCAAAAAGTGCGCAATCTCCTGTTGAGCGACGACGCGGAAGCGAACTCCATGCCCGGCCTCGAAATCATGGCCGACAACGTCAAATGCAGTCACGGCGCCACTTCCGGTCAGATCGATGACGACGAAATGTTTTACCTGCTCGCCCGCGGCATCCCTGCGCCCGTCGCGCGGGAGTTGCTCGTCGGCGGCTTCCTCAACGAAGTGCTCGAGCGCCTGCCCGACCCGGTGCTCGTCGCGAAACTTGCGGCGCTGATCGCCGGCAAGTTCGCGCGCCGCGCGCGTTAATTGATTGCTTCGCTTTTAGGCGCCCGTTATTCTCCCTCGCGTGGACGTTAGCGGAACCATCGAAAGGATCCTGAGCCAGAAAAATCGCGAGATCTGGTCGATCTCTCCCGATGCGACCGTCTACGACGCGATCGCGCTCATGGCGGAGAAAAATATCGGCGCGCTCCTCGTGGTGGAGAACGGTAAGCTGGTCGGGATCGTCTCCGAGCGCGATTACTCGCGCAAAGTGATGCTCAAGGGCAAGACCTCCCGCACCAGCTACGTGCGTGAAATCATGACGACCGAACTGACGACGGCCCATCCGCACGAGACGGTCGAGGAATGCCTGCGTTTCATGACCGAAAAACGGATTCGCCATCTGCCGGTGGTCGCCGACGGCTCTCTCCGCGGCGTCGTCTCCATCGGCGATCTGGTGAAGCAGGTGATCTCCTCCCAGAGCGCGACTCTCGAACAGTTGCGGGACTATATTTCCGGCGGCTACCCGTCGTAGCTAGAGCTGCCAGACGGTCTTTCCCGCGACGATCGTCCGGATCGCGCGGCCCCTTAGTTTCCAGCCGTGGAACGGGGTGTTGCGCGAGGCTGATTGGAAGGCGCCGGCATCGACCGTCCATTCCAAATCCGGATCGATCAGCGTGACATCGGCCACCGCGCCTAACGACAGCGTCCCGCATTTTAAGCCGAGCAACTTTGCAGGGTTCACAGTCAGCATTTCGATCAAGCGCGGCAACGCGATCCTTCGGTGCCGGTGAACGAGGAGATCGAGAAATAAACCAAGCTCTGTCTCGAGCCCGACGATCCCAAAGGGTGCCGCGTCAAACTCCACTTCCTTCTCGAACTTCGCATGCGGCGCGTGGTCGCTCGCCAGGATTTCGAGCGTGCCATCGGCAATTCCTTCGAGGAGCGCGTCGATATCGCGCTGCGTCCGGAGCGGTGGATTCATCTTGCAATCGGTGTCGAAATTCTGAATCGCTTCGTCCGTCAGGGCGATATGATGCGGACAAACTTCGCCGCTGATTTTCACCCCGCGCGCCCGCGCTTCCCGCAGCAGCCGCACGCTCCCGGCCGCGCTGATGTGCTGGCAATGAATGCGGTGATCGCACAATTCCGCGAGCAGAATGTTGCGCGCGACGATCGCCTCCTCGCCCGCCGCCGGCCAACCCGGCAACCCGAGCAACGTGCTCCAGTAACCCTCGTGCACGACTCCGTGCCCGACGAGATCGTAATCCTGGCAGTGGTCCAGCACCGGCACGCCGACCATCCGCGCGTACTCGACCGCGCGGCGCATCAGCTCGTTATTCTGAATGCAGCGACCGTCGTCCGTGATCGCGACGACCCCGGCCTGCGCGAGGGAACCGATCGGTGCCAGTTCTTCGCCTCCGAGATTCTTGGATATCGCGCCGGTCGGCAAGACGTGCACCGCCGCGACTTCGGCGGCGCGGTCCTTGATCCACGCGATCGTGCTTGGACTATCGGCAACCGGCGAGGTGTTCGGCATGCAAACGACGGTCGTAAATCCGCCCGCCGCCGCGGCACGCGCGCCCGATTCGATCGTCTCCTTCCAGCCGAACCCAGGTTCGCGGAAGTGAACGTGCATGTCGATCAGTCCGGGACTAACGATCAGCCCGGCGGCATCGATCTCCTCAATTTCTGATTGCTGATCGTTGATTGCTGATTTTTCGCCGATCCGGCCATCGACAATCAAGAGATCGCCCACTTCGTCCCGTCCGTTGGCGGGATCGATGATCCGTCCGTTGCGAATGAATGTTCTCATCGGGTCGCAATCCCACCGCAGAGATAGAGCACGGCCATGCGCACCGCGAGACCGTTGGTCACTTGATCGAGAATGACGCTTTGCGCCCCGTCCGCCAGTTCGCTATCGAGCTCGACCCCGCGATTGATCGGCCCCGGATGCATGATCAGGCAATCCGGTCGCAAAAGCCTGGCGCGCGCTTTCGTCAGGCCGAAGAGGCGAATGTATTCGCCCAAGCCTGGGAAATATTCCTTCCGCTGTCGCTCATGCTGGATGCGAAGCAGGTTCACCACATCCACAGTCGGCAGCACCTCCTCGAGGTTGTGCGACACGGCGACGCCGAGCTGCTCAAACTCGCGCGGCACCAGGGTGCTCGGCCCAACGAGTGTGACGCGCGCACCCATTTTCAAGAGCGCAAAAATGTTCGAGCGCGCCACGCGACTGAAAAGGATGTCGCCGATAATCGCCACGTGGAGCCCGGCCACCGTGCCCTTCTTTTCCCGGATCGTGTAGAGATCGAGCAGGCCCTGGGTGGGATGTTCGTGCGCACCGTCGCCGGCGTTGATCACGCTGGACGCGATGCGGCTGGCGAGGAACTGCGGCGCGCCGGCCGAGCTGTGCCGGAGAACAATGATGTCGGCATGGTTCGCTTCGAGCACCCGGGCGGTGTCCTTGAGCGTTTCGCCTTTCGTTAGGCTGGAAGCCGCCGCGGAAATGTTGACGATATCGGCGCTCAGGCGCTTGGCGGCGAGCTCGAAGGAAGTGCGGGTCCGCGTGCTTGGCTCGATAAAAAGATTGATCAGGGTCTTTCCCTGGAGCGCCGGGACTTTCTTTACTTCACGAGTGCCGACTTGTTTGAAAGCGTCGGCCGTCTCGAGGACGAGGTTGATCTCCTCGACGGAGAGCTCGCGCAGGCCTAACAAATCCTTGCGCGTCCAGTGCACCGTACCGCTATTCATTTTTCTCCGGTTTCAAAAGCCAGACGCCATCCGGCTCGTGGTCGATATTCTCCAGACGTACCCGCACTCGCTCGGCACGCGCGGTGGGCAGATTCTTGCCGACAAAATCGGGCCGGATCGGCAGTTCGCGGTGACCGCGATCGACCAGGGCAGCGAGTTGAATGCACGCGGGGCGGCCAAAGGAGCTGATTGCATCCATCGCCGCGCGACAGGTGCGGCCGGTGAAAAGCACGTCGTCCACGATGACCACCGTCCGCCGGTCGAGCGGCAGCGGCAGTTGCGAAACCTTGACCACAGGGAGCGCCGCGCGCGTTCCGATGTCGTCGCGGTGCATCGAGACATCGATCACGCCGGTCGCGACGTTCACCTTCTCGATCGCCTCGATGTCGGTCGCAATGCGGCGCGCCAGCTCGACGCCGCGCGCCGGGATGCCGACCAGGACGAGCGCGGAGAGGTCGCGATTGCGCTCGATAATTTCGTGCGCGATTCGCCGCAAAGCACGCTGCATCGTTTCCGCATCGAAGATGCGGACGGCGTCGGATTCGTTAGTTGGGCGGGTTTTGCTCATTTTCCTTCGCGACCTCGCAGGATCGCCTTAAAGGAAGCGCGCGAGGTCAGGCCGATGCTTTCGTTGGCCTGGTCTCGCGCGCTCTACGCTCGCGCCAATTGGAGCGATGCTTCACGATCCAATCGAGCAGCGCCTTCTCAAAACCGATATCAGCACCGGCTTTTTCGCTCTCGATCCACTTGTGCTTCAAAACTTCTTCGCGCTCGGCGAGGAACTCCTTGTAGAGCACTGAATTTTTCAGAAAGCGCTCGTCTTCGGAAGCGCCCTTATCAACGTTCTCGTTCATTGCCACCACTTCAGCCAAATCCTTTCCTGATAATCTTTCTTTAGCATTAGACGAACCAAGGCGGCGACTATTTAGGCGAAGTTGGCCTGGCATGGCAAGCTTTTACGTGGCCGGTAAAATTTCCCGCAGCCGCTGGGCGATCCGGGTAAACTCAGCCCCGACCGGAGATTCCGGCGCTTCCGCCGTCACCGGCATTCCGCGGTCGCCGGCCTCGCGGGTCGCGATATCGATCGGGATTTGGCCAAGCAATGGCACCCGAATTCGCTTCGCTTCGCGCTCGCCGCCGCCGCTGCCGAAAATGTCGTAACGCTCTCCGTCCGATGGAGAAACGAAGTAGCTCATGTTCTCGATCAGACCGAGCACCGGCACGTTGACCTTCTCGAACATGGCCGAGGCTTTGCGCGCATCGATCAGCGCGACTTCCTGCGGCGTGGTGACGATGATCGCGCCGGCCAGCGCGACCGTCTGCACGATCGTAAGCTGGATATCGCCCGTGCCCGGCGGGAGATCGAGCACGAGATAATCGAGTTCGCCCCATTCGACCTGCCGCAAAAACTGCTGCGTGTAACGGGTCACCATCGGACCGCGCAAAATGGCCGGCGCCGCGTCGTCGAGGAGGAAGCCCATCGACATGAGCCGCAATCCATATTGCTCGATCGGGATGATGCGATTGTCCTCCGTCGCCATCGGGCGTTCGCGCGAGCCGAACATGAGCGAAATGCTCGGGCCGTAAATGTCGCAATCGCACAAGCCAACGGCGGCCTTGGATTGCTCGAGCGCGACCGCGAGATTCGCTGCGACGGTGGATTTACCGACGCCGCCCTTCCCGCTGGCGATCGCAACGACGTGCTTGATCCCGGCAATCCTTGTCGCGCCGACCCCGGCGGCGCCGCTGCCGGCGGGGGGCGCTTGAATGTCTATTTTCACCCTGGCTTCACGCACCCCGGCAAGATTACGCAGCGCACTTTCCGCTTCGTTCTTGATCGTCTGTGGAATCGCCGGGTCATTCGTGGCCAGCGCCAGCTGCACGGTGACGTTGCCATCACGCGCCTCGATTCCTTTGACCAGGCCAAACGAAACGATGTCGCGACTGAAGCCGGGATATTTCACCGCCTTGAGCGCTTCTTTAATCTGATCCTCGGAAACGGGCATGGGACTGGGAAGTTACGGCGCGCGCTCGAAGAGTAAAGAATGTCGCCGAGGGTCCGCTGCGAGGACCGGGTATGCGAAGTGCTCTTCAACGGCCCGATGCGTCGGATCAAACTCAGCGGGCGCGAACACGCGGTTCTGAAAGCGCTTGGCTTTGCCAATGCGGTCCCCGGCGCGGAGGTGCAGGATTACACCCAGATGCAGCCGGACGACCTGACTGACGTGCTGAATGCGCTGCTCGCGGCCGGCTATATCGAGAGCAAGCCCTATCGCGAACAGGTTACCCTGGCGGAAATGCCGACGGTCGAGTTCGAGGCGAACCCGGCCTACGTGCACGAATTGAAAGCCGCGATGGCGCGATCGTGGGTCTAATCGTTAGGCGAGTTTGCCTTGGACCGCGCGTTCCGCCATCCACCGTGCGTGAATCTTCGTTCCACCCGCCGCGGACCCAAATTCCCCTTGCCGGAATTGCCGCTATGACGCATGGAAGAATGCTCGTGAATTTCACCCCATCGCCTTCGCATGTCCCGGCTGGTTATTGAAGCCGGCCGGGCCGAGCGCCACTACTGGCGCGACCTTTGGCGCTACCGCGAGCTGTTTTACTTCCTCGCCTGGCGCGACATCCTGGTGCGCTACAAGCAGACCGTGATCGGCGTCACTTGGTCGCTGCTCCGACCGTTCCTGACGATGATCGTCTTTACCGTCATCTTTGGAAAACTGGCGAAAATGCCCTCCTCGGGGGTGCCCTATCCCATCCTTGTTTTCACCGCGCTGCTCCCCTGGCAGTTTTTCTCCAATTCCTTCTCGGAATCCGGCAACAGCCTCGTCGCCAACAGCAATCTCATCTCAAAAATCTATTTCCCTCGTCTCATCATTCCCTCCGGCTCGGTGGTGGTCGGCTTCATCGACTTCCTCATCTCCGCCGTCTTCCTGATGGCCCTGATGATCTGGTACCACTTCATGCCCGATTGGCGTGTCCTCACGCTCCCGTTCTTCACTCTGGTTTCGCTCGCCGCGGCTCTCGGGGCGGGCTTCCTCATCGCGGCGCTGACCGTCAAGTACCGCGATTTTCGGTTCATCGTCCCGTTCATCGCGCAATTCGGCCTTTACGTCTCCCCGGTGGGATTCAGCAGCACGATTGTGCCCGACAAATGGAGATTGCTCTACAGTCTGAACCCGATGGTTGGAGTCATTGACGGATTCCGCTGGGCGCTGCTGCGCGGCCAGGCGGAGCTTTATCTGCCCGGTTTCTTCCTCTCCCTGGTCATCGTCACCGCACTCCTCGTCTTCGGCATCTGGTATTTCCGAAAAACGGAAAGGACCTTTGCCGACGTCATATGACGAGGCCAAGGCGATGCAAACCGGCCTGATACCTCACACCTAAACTTCATGTCGTCTTCCGACAACGCGATTTGCGTCGAAAACCTCAGCAAGCGCTACATTATCAGCCACCAGCGCGCTGCGGGCGATGGCCTGCGGCATGTCTTGCAGGACAAGGCGCTGGCGCCATGGCGCCGCCTGCAGGCGAAATTAAAAGGGAGAAAGGAGAAGACCAGCACTTCCGAAAACCCTTCTACTTTAGACTCTAGCCTTTCTACTTCTTCAGCGCCCACCGAAGAGTTTTGGGCGCTGAAAGACGTGTCTTTCGAAGTGAAGCGTGGCGAAGTCCTCGGCATTATAGGCCGCAACGGCGCGGGGAAGAGCACGTTGCTTAAAATTCTCAGCCGCATCACCGAGCCCACCAAGGGTCGGATTACCATCGAGGGACGTGTCGCCAGCCTCCTTGAAGTTGGCACGGGCTTCCACCCTGAGCTGACCGGTCGCGAGAATATATTCCTGAACGGCGCGATCCTGGGCATGACGCGCCAGGAGATTAAGAGCAAGTTCGACGAGATTGTCGCATTTGCCGAGGTGGAAAGGTTTCTCGACACCCCCGTGAAGCGCTATTCCTCGGGTATGTATGTCCGGCTTGCATTCGCCGTGTCGGCCCACCTCCAGACCGACATCCTCATTGTGGACGAGGTGCTCGCTGTCGGTGACGCACAATTTCAGAAAAAATGCATGGGCAAAATGGAGAGCGTCTCGCGCCAGGAAGGCAGAACCGTATTATTTGTGAGTCACAACATGGGGGCCGCGCAAACCCTCTGCCAGCGAGGTGTTCTTCTGCGCAATGGAAACGTGATTGCAGACTCTACTTCTGAAGATGCCGTTCGCATTTATCTGCACAGCTTGGAGGTCGGATCATCGAGGAATCTTCTTGATATTGAGGATCGCCACGGCAAGGGCGAAGTTCGGCTAACTCGGGTGGATATTCTTTCGGGAAGGGGTGAACCCGTAGAAGCACTCATGACTGGAGAACCGGCCCGTTTTGTGTTTCATGTCACGAAAATCCGGCCGCGGATGAGCATAAACTTCTTGTTGCACGCTCCTAGCGGGGCGCCCATCCTGTTTTTTGACAGCAAAGTTGCCAGTTATAAGGATGTTTGTAATCCAAATCTTGGCAACTCTTTCGTCTGCGAGATTGCAGAGCTCCCCCTCCTTCGGGGGCGCTACAGGATGTATGCTAATCTATACATAGCAGGTGAATGGCAGGATGGCGTGGATGCTGCGGCTATGGTCGAAGTGGAAGAGGGCTATTTTGACAGGCGGCCTGCGTGCTCCACCCCTTGGGGGGTATTTACCACGCATCACAGTTGGACCTTACCTTATGAGGCTGCTGGTGGTTGAACCTAACTACAGCGGTGGCACGGAGACGGTTAGCATCCAGCTTGTCCGCCAGTTCACCTCAATGTTGGAATGCGTGGTCTGGGCTCTGCCGCCTTATCGCATGCGTTACTATCAGGACATCATTCCCTCCTCCGATCGCTTGATTTACGAACCGCTACATTGGGGCCAGGATCAGAATTCCATATTTTACCGACGCGTGGACGGAGGTCTGCGCCGGTTAGAAGGTTTGCTGCCGGTTGGCTCGAGGCGGTTGCACAACGTTCTATCCGGCTTGCGCCTGCAGCTTGCAGATGCACGCCTTCGATATCTGACAAAAAAACATCGTCTCACACATTATTTCACCACTTGGATTTTCAACCAGCCCGTTCCAAAGGTAAACAACCCTGTTGGCGCCATGGTCATGGATTTGAACTGGCGCCATTTTCCCGAGAACTTTCCGGAGGCCAGTGCCGCGCAACTCGACCGGTCCTTTGGTCAATGGCTGCACAAAGCGGACGTGTTATTTCCGATTTCCGAATTCACCTTGTCTGAAATTCGCGATGCCTTCCCATGGTTTAAAGGAAACGTGCTCGTTGTGCCGCATGGCAGCCGGGGTCCGGAGGTCGGCCGGCAGATGCCGGTTGGTGAGACCCAGATCGGCGGCGGTGGTGCGCGTCCCTTCTTTTACTACCCGGCAGGGGTGCTCGTGCACAAGAACCATCTGCTATTACTGGAGGCGGCGACGATTCTCTTCCAGCGTGGTTACGACTTTGACTTATTACTTTCAGGGGCAGGAACCGAGCATTTTCTCGAAGAGCGGGAGCATCCGAATCCAGCGGTCGAGAGATGCCGAAAATTTTGCGCGAAAAATGCCGGTACCATCAGCCGTCGTATCAAGGCTCTAGGCGTGCTCGATCGTCAGGAGGTGGATGGGCTATATCGCCGCTGTCTATCTGTGGTTCTGCCCTCCAGGTTCGAAGGATTCGGGCTGCCACTCCTCGAAGCGATCGAGCACGGCACACGGGTGATTTGCACGGACATCCCTCCATTTATCGAACAAATAAAGCGGTTTGATTACGCGGACATGGTCAAGGTATGCCCCGCCAACGAGGTTGATGCTCTTGTCGCCGAAATGGAACACGCCTTGAATGGGCGGGGTAACCCAGAACTCCCGGCCGAGGTGATCGCAGCCAAACTCGCCCGATGGACATGGAAGGATGTGGCCGTGGCCTACGTCGAGTCCCTTCAGCGCTTGCGCTAAGAAGGACCCGATGAACATTAGCTTTGTCAACAACCAATACCGACTCGGCGGAGCCGAGACGGTGGTCCGGCAGCTTCACGAGGGCCTTGCGACGGCCGGCCACCGCACCTGGCTCTATGTCGCTCTTGGAAAGGATTATCCATGGGAAGCCGGCGTGCGGCCGCTGTATCCGCGGTTGCTCAGCCGTCTGGATCATTCCCGATGGCATGGCTTGGCGGAGCGGTTCTTTCCGCGTCCGGCTTGGACCGACTCGAATTTCCGCAAGCTGACACAAAGCCCGGCGGATATCATCCACGTCCACAGTTTTCACGGAGATTACGCCGGCCTCGAGTCCCTGGCTTATGTGGCGAAAACCAAACCGGTGGTATGGACCTTTCATCGTTTCTGGGGCGTGACCGGAGGCTGCGACCACCCGGGAGACTGCCGACGCTACCTGGAAAGCTGCGGTCAATGTCCCCGGGTTAATGAGTGGCCGATTTGCGGCACCGATAACACCCGCGAACAGCTCAAGTTGAAAAAGGAAACCATCGCGCGCGCTCCTATCACTGTGGTCTCTCCGTCCCATCATCTGGCCGGCGTTGTCCGGCAAAGCCCGATCGGGAAAGCCTGGCGCGTCGAGGTCATCCCCAATGGAGTCGATCCGCAACAATTCGGGTTCGCGCGGAAGCGCGATCCGCACTTCCGGCGTTCTTTGGGGCTGTCGGAAAATGGGCTCATCGTGCTGGTCGTCATCCGCGATTTCAAGGATGGCCTGAAGGGCTTCGACACGATCAAACGTGCACTCGAACAATTGCCCGCGGCCTCGGATGTGACCTTTTGTTTCGCCGGTCAAAACGCGGCCTGGGCCATTGGCCAGTGCCCGACCCGCTTCCGCTACGCCGACTTCGGATATGTCTCCGACCGCTTGCGGCTCGCCCAGTTGTTCGAGGCTGCGGATGTGTTCCTCTTCGCGTCCCCCGGTGAAAACTTTCCATGCGTCATTCTCGAGGCTATGTCCGCAGGCTGCTGTGTGGTCTCGACACCCACGGATGGGGTGCTCGAGCAGATTGAGGATCGGGTTTCTGGTTTACTCGCTGAATCGTTCCAGCCTGAAGATCTTGCCAAGGCGCTGGCTTTCGCGCTTGAGCATCCTGACGAGGTGCGAACGTTCTCAGTGAGCGCGCGGCGGCGCGTGGCCGCGGAGTTTTCGGAGAAGGCCATGATCGACCGGCACATTGCGCTCTACCAGGAGATTCTCGGGAAAGGGTGATGAGCGCCGCGTTCATTCCTGCGATCCTCCCGAGCGTTGCCATCGGGAACCAGCCTCTTACTGCTGAAGGATCCGGTGGAAGCTTGGGCAAGCTTGGAGGGCAACAGGACTGGATTTTTTGGGAAAGGATGATGATTCTCGACGTCCCATGAGCACGCCCCGAATCAGCGCCTGTATCCCGTGCTTCAATAATGCCGCCACCATCGCGCGCGCGATGGAAAGCATCCGCGCGCAGTCGGTGCCGGTCGCTGAACTGTTCGTGCTGGATGACAGCTCGACAGACGAATCCTGTTCGATTGCGGAAAAGATAGGGGCGCGGGTGATCCGGCACGAGCGGAATCTCGGACGCGGCGCCGTCCGGGCGCGTGCCATGCAGGAAGCGGCCCACGAAATGGTATTGAGTTGCGACTCGGCCAACACGTTGGCCAATGATTTTTGTGAGCGCGCGCTGCCTTGGTTTGAATCCGGGAACGTGTCCGCGGTCTTCGGCAGGATCTCGCAGGGCCCAGACGAGTCGGTCATTACCCGCTGGCGGGGCCGCCATCTTTTCAAGGTGGATTCCACCCTGCCGGTCAATCGTCATGCCGCCCTGTCCACTTGGGGCGTGTTGATGCGCCGCTCGCATGTCTTGTCGGTCGGGAACTTCGACGCCGCGCTACGCCACAGCGAGGATGCAGACCTCGGCGGGCGGCTGTTGGGCGCCGGATACGAAGTCGTCTTTGACCCGGAACTGAAAGTGACCGCGATCGAGCGCAATACCCTCGGGCAAGTCCTCGAGCGCTACTGGCGCTGGTACGCGGGCAAGGACGAAAGAGTGACTTGGAAGGGATACCTGAAACAGATCGTGTATTCGGTCAAGGTCATGGCGCTCATGGATCTCCGCGCGCTCGACCCCGTCTGCGTTCCCATTAGCCTCGTTTCCCCCCACTACCAATTCTGGCGCTCATTCCTCAGGAGGCGAAAACGCGACTTGTGACACAGCGACCGAGCATCGCCGGCAGTGGAATTTGCCACTCCTCGTCATGCCTCGCGGCGTGGAGTCATGAATCCATGCCGAGAGCACCTCTTCGCAATCCGCTCCTTCCTTGAATGAAGGTGTTTTTTACGCAGTTCAGCGGTCCGATGGCGGACTGGGAGCACGACTTTTTGCCTCAGGTCCGGAAGTGGTTTCCAATCCAGACTCGGTGTCCCTTTGAACTAACCTATTCTCCTGCCGAGGCTGCACTCATCGTGTTCCTGGAAGGAAACTACTTCAAGACTCAGAAATACCTTACCACCCTATACAGCAATTCCCTGCTGCACGACCATCCCGAGAAGTGTTTTACCATCAATTACGACGATGAGGCGGCCGGCTTTCTGCCCGGCCTTTACACAAGTCTTCCGCGGGCCAAATACGACCCATTGCGACACCGCACTTGGGGCTACGTTTTCCGACCTTCTGCCGACCTCGTTGCCAGGCGCAGCGAGTGGACCGCGCCGCCGAGCCTGCTTTTTTCTTTCAGAGGATCTCCTGCTTCTCATTCCATCCGCCGCCATTTGCTCACGACGGACTTCAAGACATCGTTTCCATTCCGGCTTACGCCGGTCAATCGCTGGTTCAATCACACCCCTGACGAGAGAATAAGCTACATTGACGAAATCCTGGAAAGCCACTTCGTCCTCTGCCCGCGGGGGATCGCACCCACATCCATCCGCCTTTTCGAGGTGATGGCACTTGGGCGCTGCCCTGTGATTATCTCTGACGACTGGGTTCCGATCGAGGGGATCGACTGGGCGAGTTGCTCAATTCGGATTCCAGAGTCCGATTTGCGCGTCATCCCTGAGCGACTTAAGTCGCGCCTCGATGAGGCGAAGTCGCTTGGCGCTTCCGCTCTGAAGGTATGGGAGACATTTTTCTCCCCTTCAAAAGTAATTGAGGAGTCTATCAAGAAAATATTAGATGTGGCCATCACCCGCCCATCCGGCTATGATGAACGAGTGTTCCAGCGGCGGTGGAACAGCCGCAAATTTTTCCATTTGAACGGATGGACAATTGAGCAAAGGGTCATCAGAAAGCTTCACCGGTTGTCTGCAAAATTCCGACGTCAAGAATTTGAAACATGACGCCTTCCTGATGAATTTTGGTCTAGATAGCTTCTCTCTCATCTTCGACGTGGGCGCAAACATGGGGCAAACCGCAGTAGTTTTCGCTGCGTTGTTTCCCCACGCTGAAACTTACTCACTTGAGCCCGTTGCCGGACCACTGCTTCCAAATGAAACATGATCCGACACCGTCGGAAACTCTCCCTGAAGTCACCATGGCGGTCTCGGGGCTGCCTCAAGTGCTTGTCGATGCCTTTACGGAGAAACAGGTCATTGGCAGTAATGGAAAAAAAACTCCTCTCCACTCAAATATTGCATTCGCCGAGGCGGAAATGCTCTACCGGGTTGTGCGCGCGGTGAAACCTTGCGTCTCAGTCGAGGTGGGGCTTGCGCAGGGAATCTCCGCCCTGGCGATCCTGCAGGCCCTGGCGGACAACGGCGCCGGCGTTCACCACGTGATAGATCCCTTCCAAGAGGAATACGGCGACGTCGGTCTGGCGATGGTCGCGCGCGCCGGTCTCGATTCCCGCCTGCAATTTCACCGGAAATTCGCGGAGGAGGTCATCCCTTCTCTTCCGCGGTTGCAATTTGGATTCATCGACTCCTCGCACTTGTTTGATCTCACGATCGAGGAATTTGTCATGGTGGACAGAAAACTCGATGTCGGAGGAATGCTCGCCTTTCACGACATGTGGATGAATTCCCTTCAAACCTTTCTCCGCCACGTTCTTGCCAACCGGGCATATCGCCTTGACCGCTCTTTCGACGGCCCGCGGCCGCGGTGCCGCCTTACGCTCAAACAGAGGATTAGGCTCGCCCTGCTGAGGCTGACGCATCTGGTTCCCGAGAGGGAGAAGATTTTTCGCGAGGAAATCCTCCGCCCTTGGCATTCGATGGGGATTTCGAATCTCGTTTTGATCCATAAAACCGGTGAAGACGATCGTGAGTGGACATTCCACGTGCCATTCTAGGTAAGCCCGCGATAACTCTGATGCACAATAAAGCTCTTGTCACCGGCGTCACTAGCCAAGAATGGCCCTATCTCGCCGCACTCATTTTGTTCCTTTCACCATCATAAATCCTAAGTCCAAAATTCCTCCCGCCCATGCTCTGTTCTGTTGTCATCCCGACCTGCCATCGCAACGATTTTCTCGCCAAGTGCCTCGATCGCCTCGCACTGGGTAAACAGGAAGGAGCGCAGCTTTTAGAGGCCGGAAGTCAAAGGTCTGAAGACGAATTGCGCCTTCCCGATGCCGCAATTCCCCTTTACGAGGTAATTGTGACCGACGACGGCGCAACCACGACGGCGCGAGAGTTAATCGAGCGCAGTTACCCGTGGTCGCATTGGGTGGCCGGACCACGCAAAGGGCCGGCGGCGAATAGGAACAATGGGGCGAAGAACGCCCACGGCGACTGGCTGGTGTTTGTAGATGACGACTGCGTGCCGGACGCTGTATTGATTCACGCATATGAGGAAGCAGTTCGCCGACAGCCGGAGTTTGCCGTATTTGAAGGTCGAACGTTTGTTGACCGGCCACGGCGCACCCTTGCGGAGTCGTCGCCGATCAATGAGTCAGGTGGGTATTTGTGGGCATGCAATTTTGCGATTCAAAAGAAGCTGTTTGCCACGCTGGGCGGCTTTGATGAGCGATTTCCCTATGCAACGATGGAGGACGTTGATTTCAGATTAAGGTTAAAACAGGCAGGGAAATCCTTCGCATTCGTCCCAACGGCGTCGGTTTGTCACCCTTGGCGACCGGACAATATAAAAACGGAGTTGGCCAAGTACGAAGAGTCACTCGCGATCTATCTGCGCTTGCATCCGGAACAACGGCCCGACTTCGGCAAACGGGCGCAATTGATGATCGGGCTCCGCGGCCTTCTCAAAGATACCATTCTCGGGTTGTGGCGTTACCGCGGAGCTGGTCTAACGAATGCGCTGAGGAGGAATCTTTTTTTCCTTGGGGCTGCCATTCGCAAGTTTCCAAAGCCGGCCTGTAATAATTCCGAAAGAGTCAACCCATGAAGGCCGCGGACAACCTGCACCATTTGCCGAAAAGCGTTTCACTCGGTCGTGCTCTGCGGTGGGCTGCGCGAGAAGGGCGTATCTGATTGAGCGCATCGCCCGCCGCGCGCGGCGGTCCTCGATCTGGCGGCGGTGCAGGAGAACTTGTCGCTCGGGCTCGCACAGATTGGCTATCGCCTCACTCGGAACTATCTTCGCGCGGACCTGGCGGATTATTTCCGGTGGAAGCGCGAGCGGCGCGATTCTCCGCGCTGCGTTCGCCGAAGAGCTGGCGAATGACATCCTCGACCGGCAATTCCTGCACGTTGATATCCGAGACCGAGCAAGTGCTCAAGAGTTGCCGGCAGACCTCGGTTACTTTCGCGCGCGGGACCTTCAACTGCACGCTAACCGGAGTTTGCTCGACCACCTCTCCGAGCGCGGAAAAATCGCGCGCCTGTTTGTCCGCGAAGGTCAGGCTGATGACCTTGTGACCCGAGAACCGGTCGATGATCGCGCTCAGCGGTCCGTCGAAAAAGATCTTACCGTGGTCGATGATGATGACCCGATGGCAGAGTTCTTCGATGTCCTGCATGTAATGGCTGGTCAGCATGGTGACGATGCGGCGCTCCTGATTGTAAAGCCGGAGAAATTCCCGGACACGCTTCTGACTCACGACGTCGAGGCCGATGGTCGGCTCGTCGAGAAAAAGGACGCGCGGCTCGTGAATGAGGGCGGAGATAAGCTCCATTTTCATGCGCTCGCCTAACGACAGCTCGCGCACCATCACGTTCATCTTGTCCTGCACCTCGAGCAGCTCGCTCAAACCGCCGACCACTTTCTTGAAACGCCCGCGGTCGATTCCGTAGATCGCCCGGTTCAGCTCGAGCGATTCCTGGGCGGGAAGATCCCACCAGAGCGCGTTCTTCTGGCCCATCAGGAGGCTGAACTGCCGCTTCATCTCATCGCGCCGCTCCCACGGGACGAACCCGAGGACGCGCGCCTGCCCGGAAGTCGGATTGAGCAGGCCGGAAAGCATCTTGAGCACGGTCGTTTTGCCGGCGCCATTCGGGCCGAGGAAGCCGACCAGTTCGCCCTCCTCGATGGCAAACGAGATATTGTCGGCGGCGCGCGTCTCGTCGTGTCGTCGCCTAACGAGTCCCTTGACGGAACCCCAGAGCCCGCTCTCCTTGCGGTAAGTCCGGTAGACCTTGGTCAGTCCGGAGGCTTCGATTGCACTCATAGCGAAGTTGACGCGATGACGCCTTTCTTATAATAGATCAGTATGCCAGCGACTACTGTTAAGCTAGACTCGGAGCTACTCCGCGAGATCGCAAAAATCAAATCTCCCAGGCAAACGCTCGCGGCTTTTGTTCGTGAGAGTCTGCAGCGCGACATCGAGCGACGAAAGTTGCGGACCGCCGCCGAAGCCTATCGTCAACTTCTTGCCGAGAATGAAGAGGAGCGACGCGATCTCGAGCAGTGGGAAGCCAGCCACCTGGCGGCCGCCCCGGCGCGGGCCCGGCGATGAGACGCGGCACGATCATTTGGGTCAACTTGGAAGACACGTCTCCGCCCGAGTTCGGAAAAACTCGCCCCGGGATCGTGGTTTCAAACAGCGAGCAAAATAGCATTCTCGAGACCGTGGTGATTGTTCCGCTTTCATCTCGGGCTCCGGAAATCTGGCCGCTTCGTCTCCGGCTCGAATTCCCGAAAAAGAAAGTCAATTTTGCCGTCATCGCCGGAATCCGCCAAGTGAGTCGCTCCCGGTTGCTGGAGGTGGTTGGAATCGCTCCGGCAGAATTTCTCGCGAATCTCAATCGGGCGCTCGCCGCCTACCTCGGTCTCTAGGAGCGACGCAAGAATTGTCTTAGGCGGCGCTGGAGCGCGACTTTTCGGTCTGCTTTTTGAGCAGCAACAGGACCTTCTCCACGAGCGCGTCGCTCGTCAGACCGTGCTTCTTGCGCAGGATCGGGATCGTCCCGTGCTCGATGAATTGATCGGGCCAGCCAATGCGCACGACCGGGGTGGAGATCATCTCGGTATGGAGATGCTCCATCACGGCGCAACCGAATCCGTTGTGCAGGACATGGTCCTCAATCGTGCAGAGGACCTGCACGCTGCGCGCAAAAAATTCGAGCGTGCCGGTATCGATCGGCTTGATCCAGCGCGGGTTGATCAGCGCCACCGAAACGCCGTGCGCCTCCAATTTCTGGGCCGCTTCCTGCGCCATCTCGAACATGTTGCCGAGGCCGAAGATCGCGACGTCCTTGCCGTGCTGCACCACTTCGGCTTTCCCGATCTCGAGCAACTTCGGAGTCGCTTTGGGCTTCGCGCCGGTGCCCGCGCCGCGCGGATAACGAACCGCAATCGGACCGGAATCGTAGTTCGCCATTGTCCAAAGCATGTCCACAAATTCGTCTTCATCCTTCGGCTGCATGTGAACGATGTTCGGGACGTGACGGAGGTAGCCGATGTCAAAAACGCCATGGTGCGTCGGGCCGTCGTCCCCACTCAGGCCGGCGCGGTCCATGCAGAGCGCAACGTTCAGGTTTTGCAGCGCGATGTCGTGAATGATCATGTCGTAGGCGCGCTGCATGAAGGTTGAATAGATGGTGAGAAACGGTTTCAGTCCCTGGGTCGCAAGGCCGCAGGCAAAGAGCGCCGCGTGCTCCTCCGCGATCCCGACGTCGTAGTAGCGGTCAGGGTGTTGCGCCTGGAAATAACCGAGACCGGTCCCGCTCGGCATCGCGCCGGTGATGGCGACGATCTTGCGATTGGTGTCGGCGAATTTGCCTAACGTCTTGCCCAGAATTTCCGAATAGGTCGGTGTCGCCGCCGCCGCGGTCTCACCCGTCGCGGCGGTGAATTTTCCGAGTCCGTGGAATTTATCCGGCTTGGCGATGGCCGGCTCATAGCCTTTGCCTTTTTTCGTTAGGATATGAAGCAGGACCGGCTCGTCCTGGGTCTTGAGAAACTCGAAGGTCCGGGTGAGCAGCGGGATGTCGTGACCATCGATCGGGCCGTAGTAACGGAGACCGAGCTCCTCAAAGATCACGCTCGGCACGAGCAGATTCTTTACGCCTTCCTCGACCTTGTGCGCCAGGTGGAGGATCCCCCGGCCGGCAATCGCCTTGATAAAACGTCCGGCTTTATCGTGCAGATGCGCGTAGGTCGGGTTGGTCACGATGTTGTTCAGGTAAGCGGCGATCGCGCCGACGTTTTTCGCAATCGACCACTCATTGTCATTCAGCACCACGATGAAACGTTTCGTCTGCGCCCGGACGTTGTTCAGCGCCTCATAGCTGATGCCGCAGGTAAGCGCAGCGTCACCGGCCACGACCACGACGTTCTCATCCCCGCCTAACAAATCGCGTCCCACCGCCATGCCCAGGCCGGCCGACAAGGCGGTGCCGGCGTGACCCGCGCCATAGGAATCGTGCTCGCTCTCGGTGCGGAGAAGGAAACCGTTGAGCCCTTCGTACTGCCGCATCGTGTGAATGCGATCGAGCCGGCCGGTAAACATTTTGTGGACGTAGCCTTGATGACTAACGTCGAAGACGAACCGATCGTGCGGGGTGGTGAAGACCCGGTGGAGCGCGATGGTCAACTCGACCACGCCGAGATTGGGCCCGAGATGGCCGCCGGTTTGGGAGAGGACCTTAATCAGTTCATCGCGCACTTCCTGCGCAAGCTGGGGGAGACTCTCCTCCGGCAACGCTTTCACGTCGGCCGGAGAATGAATTCCGGCCAGCAGACGCATCGTTTTGGCAGGTGCCTCAGAAGAGACTGACGTCGACATTTTTTGGTTCTCCTTTTGGTTCAGGCTGGGCCGCGACGGACGCAGCCGGTTCAAATTCTTGCACGACCGGTTTCCCGGCGCTGTTGCGGGTAATGATTTCGATTCGTTGTTCAGCCGAGGCCAGGCGCTCCTGGCAGACCTTGACCAGCTTCATTCCTTCCTCGTAGCGGACAATCAAATCCTCGAGCGGAAGGTCACCGGATTCCATCTGTTCTACGATTTCCTCGAGCCGTTTCATGGCCTGTTCGAAGTTCGCTGCGGGAGCGGGCTTCTTCACTTGGTTCGGCATAACGGCAAGAGAGCAATTAAGCATACAGGCACCAATTAAAAAGGCGGACTTGGAGGCCCCGAGGGGTGGCACAGCGGATGCTATAATTGCCATAACCAAGCTTGTAGCCGATCCGATGACTTCTCTAAAGCGCATCCTTCTGATCGACCACCAGCCGCATCTGGCCGCGGTCGTGGGATCGGCGCTCCAGGCAACCGGGCAATATTTGATCCGGCAGGAGAACCACTGCCGGCGCGCGCTGCACACGGCGCTTCATTTCCAGCCGGACTTGATCCTGCTCGACGCCGGGCCCGAACACCTCGAGCTCGATGAGATCGCGCAACAGATTCACGCTAATGCAGCGCTCCAGAACGTGCCGGTCGTTTGCCTAACGACTCTCGCTCCGAATGGCCAGATCGGCTCGGTGGGATTTTTCGGCGGCTACAGCTTCGTCGCAAATTCATTCCAGCTCGATGACATGGTGAATTGCATCGCCGAAATGCTGAGCGACGACCTGGCGCTCGGCGCGTCTGCCTGACGCGTCGCCGTTTGCGCAGAGAATCGGCAGCGACCCGCGCCCGAGCATTCGTCGATCCTTCCCCTTGTAGGATCGCGATCGTCCGGCAAACTTCCTCCCATGCTCACGCCCACTTCCGTCAGGGACGCTTTGCACAGCACCGGGCCGATCGAGAGGGTGCTGGTCCAGGGATGGGTGCGCACCCGGCGCGATTCGAAGGATTTTTCCTTCCTCGAACTGAACGACGGCTCCTGCCTGCGGAACCTGCAGATCATCGCGAAAAACACCCTGCCGAATTACGCCGCGGTGCAGCATCTCATCACTGGCGCTTCCATCGTGGTGCGCGGCGCGCTCGTCGCATCTCAAGGCAAAGGACAAAGCTGGGAGGTGGTCGCCGATTCCATCGAGATCGTGGGCGCGTCCGATGATAGTTACCCGTTGCAGAAAAAGGGACACACCCCGGAGTTCCTGCGCGAGATCGCTCATTTGCGTCCGCGCTCCAATCTTTTCGGATGCGTCTTTCGCGTCCGGAGCCGGCTCGCTTTTGCGATCCACCAATTTTTTCAGGAGCGCGGTTTTGTTTACGTGCACACGCCAATCATTACGGGAAGCGACTGCGAAGGCGCCGGGGAGTTGTTTCGGGTCACGACGATCGACCCGAAAAATCCGGTGCGCTTGCCGAACGGCGAGATCGACGATGCGAAGGATTTTTTCGCACGCCGGACTTATCTGACGGTCAGCGGACAGCTCGAGGCCGAGGCTTTCGCCTGCGCGCTCTCCAAGGTCTACACCTTTGGCCCCACGTTTCGGGCGGAGAATTCCAACACCTCGCGGCACGCGAACGAGTTCTGGATGATCGAGCCGGAGATGGCCTTCTGCGACCTGAACGGCGATATGGATCTCGCGGAGGAGCTGGTAAAACATCTCGTGCGCGACATCCGCGAAAATTGCCCCGATGAGCTCGGCCTTTTCGCCAAATTTGTCGATAAAGACTTGCTCGCGCGCCTCGAATTCGTCGTCGACCGACCATTTCAGCGGATCAGCTACACCGAAGCGGTTGAACTGCTGCGAAAGAGCGGAGAAGCGTTCGAATTCCCGGTCGAATATGGCCTGAACCTGCAATCGGAACACGAGCGCTGGCTGACCGAGAAGCATTTCAAGTGTCCGATCACCGTCTTCAATTACCCGAAGGAAATTAAGCCGTTTTACATGCGCTTAAACGACGACGACCGCACGGTGACGGCGATGGATTTGCTCGTGCCGGGGATCGGCGAAATTGTCGGGGGCAGTCAGCGCGAGGAACGGCTCGACGTCCTGGAAGCGAATCTCCGCCGCCACAAAATGAATTTGGCCGATTACAAATGGTACCTCGATCTCCGACGCTATGGAACGGTGCCGCACGCCGGTTTTGGCCTTGGGTTCGAGCGCATGCTCATGTTCGTCACCGGGGTGGCAAACATTCGCGACGTGATTCCGTTCGCCCGCACGCCGGGGAGCGCGGAATTTTAGTCATCCCGAGCGGAGCCCGGCGGAGTCAGAGGGATCCCGCTGTGTTACCTTTAAGGTTTCATCCCGGGATCCCTCGGCTTCGCTCGGGACGACGGGTTTTTCAGCTCGTAAGTCTTTGCAACCGAAAGGAACTCATAGAAGCCGTGCATCCGCGCGAAATAATAACCTTCGCGGCCATCGAGGAAGCCCTTTTGCCAAAGGTAGACGTAGAGAAAACGCAAGAGCGGCCGAAACGGCAGCCATTGCGAGAACTGCTTCAATCTTCGCCGCTGTGCGACTCTTGCGCTCTGTAACGCACCGCCGCCCGGCCCGTACTGATTGGCCACCGCGACCCGCGCTTCCCAGTTGGAATAGCGATTGTGTTTCTCAACGAAAACCTCGACCGACGGAAAGGCATAGTGATCGAGTTCGCAGCGCAATCGACCCGTCGGTCCTTCCAGGACGACATGCTCGTGCACTTCGTTGTCGCCGCTGGCCGTCGCGGCGTCGGTCAGCTTCTCATAGCGGCCTAACGAATGACGGAAGAGCCGCAGATTCCAATTCGGATAGTAGGCGTGCCGCAGCCAGCGGCCCATGAACATGAAGCGCCGATTGATCCAGAATCCCGCCGTCGCCCCCGGATCCGCAAGCGCGGCCCGAAACTCGGCCTCCGCGCCCGCCGGCAGAACTTCGTCGGCATCGAGAATGAAGACCCACTCGTTCCGGAAGGGCAGATTTTCGAGCGCCCAGTTTTTTTTCTTCGGCCAGGTGCCGTTGAATTCGAACTGCACGACCCGTGCGCCTAGCTCCTCGGCGATGCGCGGCGATCCGTCGGTGCTTTGGGAATCGACCACGAAAATTTCATCAGCCCACGCGATCGAGGCGAGGCAGCGCGGAAGATTTTCAGCCTCGTTCTTGATCGGCACGACAACTGAGACGGGCACGCGGGTTGATCGCTGATCCATGGCGGGAATTGAGGCCACGAGTTCGTTACCGCGGCCGCAGCACGCGACAAGGATTTCCCGCTGCGATCACGTTCTCCGGCACGTCCCGGGTCACGACGGAACACGCGCCGACAATTGCCCGCGCGCCGATCGTCACGCCCGGCATGACGAAGGCCCGCGCGCCGACAAACGCATCTTCGCCGATCGTGATCTTGGCGACGACCAGCGGCATGGCCGGATCCGCGAAGTCGTGGCTACCGGTATTCAAATACGCTTCCTGCGCGACCACGGCGCACGCCCCAATTTCAATCTCGCCGAGACTGTAGGCATTCGCGCGATCGCCGAGGCAGGCGCGATCGTGCAGCGTCAATTTCCAGGGAATCGCGATCCGCGCGCGTTGATGGACAAAGGGCGTCCCGTGGATTTTGGCGCCGAACACGCCTAACCAAAAAAGGCGCCACGGATTCGCCGGCTTCGGAGTCCAGACGCAAAAGATGCCCCAGCAAAGTTCCCAGAGAATCCGAACGGCGCGTTCGTTCACGGGCCAGGGCGAGGCGAACTGCGAAATCTGCCCGCCGGCGACGGTTTTGAGCGGTTCAGTCATTCGTTAGGCAGAAAGAGAAGATCGGGCCGGTGGGAGCAGGCTGGCGAAATCTTCGAGATAACGCTGCCCGACCGTCTCAACGTCGAATTGAGCAACTTGCGCGCGCGCCGCTTCTCCAATGCGCACGATTTGCTCCGGACCGAGGCCCAGCAAATCGACGAGGCGGGCCGCCAGATTCTTTTCTGGCGCGGGCCCGCGATGATCAAAGACAAATCCAGTCACACCGTTTTCAATATAATCACGAAAGCAGGGCAGATTGGAAACAAACGGCGCACAACCATGAGCCATCGCCTCAATCGGCGCGACCCCAAACGCCTCGCCGGTTTCCGCCACCGAAGGGTAGGCGAAGACTAACGACGCGCGATACTCCTCCGCCAACTTCGCCGGATCAAAGATCTGCCCGGGCCATTCGAGACGCGCCCCGCTCTGTTCGCCCATGGCCTGCAGGTGACGCAGGAATGCCACGCCGCCGCCGCCGAGCGCCGTTTCATGCGGGCCAACAATTCGTACTTTCCACGCGGCCAGCATTTCCGCCGGCAGATGGGACAACGCGCGCAGAAACAATTCGAGGCCTTTTTCCGGATGGACCCGCCCGACGAAAAGAATCGTCCGCTCACGCGCGCCGCGCGCGGTGCGATCGATGCGAAAGGGCAGCGCATTCGGAATGACGCGCACCTTGGCGCGCAGGCGCGGTGCCTCGGCCACGATCTGATCGGCGATCGCGCGCGAGACCGCATGGAGCCGCGCGACATGCGCGTAGGAGCGCATTTGCCCCTTTGGTCCACGCGCCACGTGCACGCAGAGCAGGCCGCGCCGGGTGGCCCGGGTCAGCAGCGGGAGCCAGAACGTGTTCGTGACGAGGATATCTGCTTCCGGCAGGACGCGCCGGACGCGGAGAGAGTAGAGTAGATCGAACCACTTC
The DNA here is from genome assembly GCA_003169975.1 of Spartobacteria bacterium. GTDB lineage: Bacteria > Verrucomicrobiota > Verrucomicrobiia > Chthoniobacterales > UBA10450 > Palsa-1392. The sequence goes on from PNAA01000054.1 coordinate 100,284, forward strand.
AACCACAGAATCGATCGCGGCTGGGAGGAGCCGCGGACGCGCACATGCCTGACGCCTTCGATTTCTTGCGTAGCCGGGAGCTCGGGATGCGAGCGGGAAATCTGCACCACGGTGTGTCCACGCCTAACGAACTCCTGGCCGAGCGCGAACCAGACCTTCTCGACCGCACCTCCCATGAGGGGCGGGACGGGGAAGAACGCGCCCAGCACAATCGTAATTTTCATGCGGCGCGGGGCGAATCTTGGAGAGCGTGCAGAAATGAATCCACCGCCTGATTAATTTCAAAGCGCTGGGCGAAACAGCGGCGCGCCCTCTCGCTCATCTGTGCCCGTTGCGCCGGCGCTGCTTCGAGCCAGCGTTCGAGCAGGCGTTGGGTGCCGCCAAGATTATCGGCCTCGGCGTAACCGCAACCGTCCTCCACGATTTCGCGCCAGATGTTCACCTGGTTGGAAATGAGGACCGGTTTTCCGCAGGCGAGCGCTTCGACCACGGCTATGCCGAAATTTTCCTGGTGGGAAGGGAGAATGAAGGCTTCGGAGGCGGCGAAGGCACCCCATTTCAAATTCCCACTCAGCATCCCTGTGAAGGTGATCGGCAGCGTGCCCGCGAGCTGTTTGAGATGCGCAAGATAACTCTCGTCCGCGCTGGGGCCGGCCATAACGAGGTGCAGCGCCGACGCTTCCGGGCAGGCATTCTGCCAGGACGCGAACGCGCGGATCAGTTCCTCGCAGCCTTTCTTTTCATGCAGGCGACCGAGGAAGAGGAGAAAGGTTTTTCCACGGAGAGGTGGGAAGGCGTTGTCGAAATCCTTCCGGGCGCTCTGCCAATCAACCTCGGGGGCGGCAGTGCCAAAGTTCACCACGACCTCATGGCAGCGGTAGAGGCGGAAGGATTCGCGGGCCAGTAGCCGCTCTTGTTCTGCAGTAAAAAGCACCGCAGCGGCGTCGCGCAGGACGCGGTATTCCGCCCACGGCCAGTAGAGCAATTTCTTCAGATGCTTCAGCCGATAGGTGCGGTTGAACCACGGATCGAGCATCCCATGCGGGAAGACGAAATAGGGGGTCGCGGTTTTGCGTAGAGCTCGCCAGACACCGAAACTGTTGTATTGCCAGATCCCGTGGACGACCACGGCGTCGTAGCCCGCGCGCCGCTCTTTGAGCCACGGAACGAAACGTGGCGCGTAGCCGTAGCTGCTCCGACCCGGCCCGAGCGCATAGGCGGTCCCGGGAAATTCGTCCGCCCATGGCGCCGTCGGCTCATCGAGCGAAACCACTTCGACCGAATGACCGCGCCGGGTGAGAACGAGCGAGGATTGCTTGACCGACTCGAGTGGCCCGCCGATCGACGGGTTCAGCGAATGAATGCAGTTTAGTATCTTCATCCGGACGACGCAGCGACTCAATCCTCCACATCGTCCTTATCTCGAGCGAGCTCCTTCGCCGCTCACCAGACGAATCCTTTCGTGCGCCGGAAATACTCCATCTCGGGCGAGAATTCTTTCAGCGGCTTGGCCGGCACGCCGCCGTAGAGCTGGTAGGGCTGGTTCCATTTCTTGTTCAAAAGCGATTGCGCGCCGAGAACCGAATGATGTGGCAGAACGCTGCCGCCGAGCACGACGACATTGGTCCCGACGAAGCTGTATTCGCCGATCTCGATCGGTTCCGCCGCTTGCCTGCTCGCGGCGAGATCGATGCTGTGGCTGAGGAGCTGCGAACGGAATCCGCCGACGGTGGCGAAAGCGCCGATGCGCACCCGCGCCGTGCAATCGATCAAATGCCGGCTTGTGATGCTGGCGTGAGCTTCGATGATCAGTTCCGCGCGCCGGTCGGTCTGATGGGCAAAGTGCTGGCTCGCGCCGCTGGGAAATCCGGTGATCCAATTTAATTGCCCGATGATGGCGTGCGCGCCGAGATGCAAAAGATCGATGTTTTTGCAAAGCGTCAAATGCCCGATGCGAGAATGCTCGTCCATGATGAGATGGCGCGGGAGAATCCAGGCGAAACCAATGTGGCTGGTGGGATGAATGGAATAGCCGAGCAGTTTTTCGAGGAACGAGCGCCGCAACGACCACGGGAGCAGGAACGAAAGAAACATCAGGATGCTTCTCATGATGCTGGCGCGAGGGCGCGGTAGAGTTCGCTATATTCCGAGATCATGCGCGCGGCGGAAAATCGCTTCGCGTTTTCGAGCGCTTTCGCGCTCGCACGTTCGCGCTCCAGCGGGTTCGTTAGGCGCAGGAGATCGGCGGCGAAGCCGGCTTCGTCATCGATGGGGTGCCGCAGACCCGCGCCGCCGGCCACCTCAGTCATCGGCTCGCGATCGGTACAAATGACGGGACAACCACAGGCATGCGCCTCAGCTATGGGCCACCCGAAACCTTCGCAGGTCGAAGGGAAAAGCACCGCCGTGGCGCAATTGTAAAGGGCTTCGAGCAATTCGTTCGCTGTCTCGGGCACTTCGACGATCCGGTCGGCGGCCCCCAGCTCGCGGCCTAACGAACGGAGGGATTCCGTGAGCGGTTTGCCCGCGAAGACGAGCCATCCATTCCATTTTTCTTTGCACCGAGCGAAAATCCGGAGGACGCCGGCGCGATTCTTGCGGGGCGCGTTCGAGCCGACATGGAGGACAAATGGAATGTCCGGATCGATGGCGGACGACGCTGCGAGCCGCGCACGCGCTTCTTCTGCCGGCAATTTGCGATAGGGATAACTCAAACCCAGCGTAATCACTTCGAGCTTCGGCGTTGTGTTTTCGCGCGCCACCAGGCGTTGCGCGTCCGCCAGTGTGGCTTGCGAAGTGCAAACGATCAGGTCCGCCTTCTTCAGCCCGGCGATGATCCAACGCTGCAAATATTTTCCGGTCGCGGAAGCGGGAGAATCGGTCGCCTCCCCAAGCGCGCCGCGGACGGCGAGCAGATCGTGGCAAGTGACAACCACGGGATGATCTCCGACGTGGCGGCAGTACATCGCATTTGAGTGATCACAGATGTGGACGAGATCGAATCCCGCGGAGAGTTTCCGTTTCAGCTGTCGCGGGAAAAAAACGAATTTGTCGAGATAACCGAGCCACTTCGCGACAAAGCGACCGGCGAATCTAATCCGACCGAAGAATGGTTGCGGCTGGATCAATTCGGCCACCACACCGGCCGCGGTGAGGCCGCGGAGCATCATCATGGCGAAACGCTGCATGCTTTGCTGCTGATCGGCCGGGTAATTACCGATCAAAAGGACCATGGGCAGAACGAGCGCGAGTCGTCGAACCGTGCAACCGCTCGGCATATTTGGAGCGCCGCCGGACACGGCGCGGCGGCTCGTTCGAGGCGTTATTGGAAGAATCGGGCTCGGCCGCAACCGTTGGCTCGACCGGCCTCGCCGCCAGGCACAAGCCGGCGAAAACAACCGCGAAACCGAGGCTGGTCGGTTGGCCGAACGGGCCTTGCAAGAAAACGAAGAGACCAGCGCTGAGGAGAAGGAGTGGCAGCGTATTCCCCGCAAGGAGCTGACGTACGGCAAAGAGGCCGAGCTTGCACGCGAGCGCGGAGCGCCAGACCACGAAGGCCAGGCCGAGAATTGGTCCGCTCTCGAGCAGAATGCGCGGCCACTCATTTTCCGCCAACAAGAAGTCCGCCTGGCCCGTCAGAAAGCTTGCGCCCCCGGCGGTGCCGACGCCGAGCCCGTATCCGCCCAAGGGAGCTCGAGTCAAAAGCCTCAGCGCTTCGGTAAATCCTTCGAGCACTCTGCTAATCAAACCAGCCACGATGGTCGTCTCTCCTTGTTCGGCTGAATCCGTAAATCGGCTGGAAAGAATGCCGAGGCCTTCGCGAAAAAAGGGAGCGTACGAGATCGCCCAAGTCACCGCCACCGCGAGGAGCAAATGGCGTCCGAACTTATTCACCAGATTCGGACGAACAAGCAGAATCAAACCGACCGAAGCAACGACCAACAGCACCGCGAGGACCGTCGAGCGGCTGCCCGATACTCCCATGCTGACGATCAAACTGGCGCAGGAAGCAGCGAGCAGCCAGGTCTTGTAGGGAAGCTTCGCCAGAACCGCGTGGAGAAGAAAGGCCGCTACCGCGCTCAGATAATAAATGGTGCCCGAGACAAAGGAAAAAACGCCCGGGGGCCGAATCTTGCCGCTACCTGCCTGGATCTGCAGGCCCTCGCCGACGCCAGCGGTGCGGTTAACAAGAGACTCGGGACTTGCCACAAACTGGAGTGCCATCAGCAGCGCCATCGGAATCATCCCAACGATCGTCCACCAGCCCACCCGCTTTACGTCTTCCAGATTAAAGACCGCCGGGATGATGAAGATGAGTGGGAGATGAAGAAAATTGGAACGCATTCCGTATCCGGTCACGAGGACGATGATATGCAGCGGGAGGAAAGGCAGGAGCACGATAATCCCGGCCGCCCAGGACGAGAGGGCGATGATTTCCAGCGAGACGACATAGACGTTTTGCGGGAACAGACGGGCCCGCAGAGCCAGCACATAAATGAGAACGACGACAGGATCGCGGACGAGCAAAAGGGGAGTGGAGAGCTGGGGAATGATCCATTTACGAAAGGCGCCCTCAAAGATGAGCAACCAAAGGTAGAGCCAGATCAAGCGCCGGATATTCCGAATCGTCTGCGACCTGTCGAAGACCCGCGGACGATTTTCCTGAGCGGGCGGGATCCGTCGATCGGCGAGGGCTTTCATGTCGCAATGCGTATACCCACCACTTCTCGTGCCAGCGCGACGAGGCGCTCCCGGTATTTTTCCCAGGTCCGCGAGGCTGCCTTCTCCCGGGCGGCAACCTTCATCGCCCGGAGCCGCTCGCGCTCGCGATGGAGCGTTTCCAACTTCTCGGCGATCGCCTCCGCCGACCCGATGGGAACGATGAACCCGTCAACCCCATCGAGGATAATATCCGGACCGGCCGTGTGCGGCGTCGTGATAACGGGTGTGCCTTGGGACATCGCTTCGAGAATCACCAGTCCGAAACCTTCGAAGAGCGAAGGAAAAACGAGCACATCATGATTCTGCATTTCGCGCAAGACTCCGGCGTGGGGAAGCGACGGGAGCCAACGATATTTGCGCACGGCGGATTCGAGTGGGCGGCAATCGAATGCGGTCTTTCGGCCTAACAAAGTCAACTCGACCGAATCTTTCATCATTTCAATCGCCTTGAGCAGATAGGACAAACCCTTGCGCTGCCCAAGCGAACCGGCAAAGAGCACTTTGAGCGGGCCGGAAGATCTTCTGATCTCGTGCGTCAGCGGCGGCGGCGCACCGTAGGGGACGATGTCGATCCTGGTCGGGCACGGCGCCTCGGCGAGCGTCTCTTTGGTAAACGTGCTCGCCACGATGACGCGTTGTGCGAGTTGCAGCTCTTCATCTTTGCACGCCAATTTTTCCGCACTATCGCGCGAGCCGGTCAAAGTGGCGGCCCATTCCGGTTCGCGCTCCCGCTCCTCGGCGAAAATTCGCTGGCCGACGCGCCAATAGCCGATGGGCAAATCGTAAATCCGCGCGATCCCGCGCTGCGCGGCGAAGCGAAAGCTCTGCCGGGCTGCGTCTTCGTAAGCGTAAATCACATCACAGTTCTCCATGCGGCGGAGCCGCGCGGCGACTTTCTCGTCCAGTCCAAGCGAAACGGCGTCCACACTGCAAGCGCCGCAGACGAGGCGCCCGATTTCACGCCAGGGAACGGTGCGCGTGCGCGAGCGAATCGCTGCCGGGTAGGAACGGCGGCGCAAAAGTTCGCACAGCGAGACGGGTAACAATTGATTAACAAGACTGTCACGATTCCAACTGAGCGTGGTCCAGAATTCGCCCAGCATTCCCACTTCATCGAAGGCGATGAGCGCCTGACGAACGAATTCGTTTCCGGTGGGATGAGAGAGCACCATCATGCCACGACTTCCTTCATCAGGTCGAGATAAGCCGATGCAACCGTGCCGGTCCGAAACTTCGCCAGATGCGCGGACGCATCATTCTGAAAAGCTGTGGAAGTTGCCGGGTGAAGAAGGAGTTCCTTCAGGCAAGCCGCGAGCGCCCGTTCATTTCCATTTTCAAACGTCGGCCCGCAGGGGCCGATCGCTTCCTTCAATCCACCCTCGCGTGAGCCGACCACGACGCAGCCACAGGCGATTCCCTCGAGAGCGACGATGCCAAATGGCTCGGGCCAGCGCGATGGCACGACGAGGATGCGATGGCGATTCAGCAGCTCGGCGAGTTCAGCGCCGGATTTTGAGCCGACGAAAGTCACTTGTTCTTCCAAGCCAAGTTCACCCGCCAGTCGTCGCAGGTTTGGTTCTTCCGGGCCGCGGCCCACGATCGTCAGCGCGGGGTCAAGACCGTCGCCTTGCAGAATCTTCATCGCCCGGAGCAAGAGATCAGCGCCTTTGTCGGAAACGAGACGCCCGAGAAAGACGAGGGTTTCGTCGCGCGCGACGGCGGCGCGCAATCGAAAAATATGGTCATCGTACGGATTACCAATGACCCGAGCAGGAACCTCGATGTGATCGAGTATCGCCTGGCTAATGGCGACGTTCCTCACTCGCGGCAGCAACGCACGCTTGACGCGATTGGTCCAACCAATCTCGCCCCGGACACCAAGAAGCCAAGTTTGATGAACGACGACGACGCGCTTGCGGAAGAGCAGGGCCGGAATCAAACTGCGCAGGCTGATGTTGTTTTGAAGCAAGAGATCACACCAAGAGAGAAGCCGCCGCAACTCGTGAAATGAAGGACGGCGCGTGACGCGGTAGATCGACGCGTCGTCAGGTGGCGCATGACTCTTTTCGCCCGGCGTCTCAGTAATGAGTTCGACGGCATGCCCGGCTCTGATGAATGCCGCCGCCAGGATTGCCGAGACGGATTCGATTCCGCCGACATTCGGAGCAAATGTGTAGGAAGAGAAAAGAATCTTCATCCGAAGGGTTGAGGACTGATGCCGCCCGGCGCAAGACCGAGTGCGCCGGCGATTCCGCGCGCGAGATGTTGAGAAGAAGCGCAGCGTTGATACCAGGCGTAAATTTCGGAGGCAATTCCTGCGCGTTCCTGAGGTAACTCCGAACGTCGCCGGTCGACGAAATAAGGACCCGGCAGACGATCGCCCTGCACGGAAATGGCGGATCCGCGATGCGGGAAGACAGGGATGACAGCGTGGGCGCAAGCAGCCGCGAAAGAGCCGGATTTGAGAGCGATGGCCGTGGGCACATCAGGCCGGTGGAAATAATCGATCCAGGCAAACGAAGCGGTGGAAAGAATTTGCGATGCCTCGGCGACCGGAATTTGTGGACGATAATCGGAGTGAATACGTGCCAGATCGACCAGTAAAGCGCGCACAGCCGGATTGTCCTTCCCGCCCAGAACAAAAACTTCACGAGGAGAAAAACAATCCGGGACTTGGTTCAGAATTCCTCGAAAGGACCGGACGGAGCGTTCGACTAGCGCAGTGCCGCCACAGATTACCCAACGATGCGGATCGCGACGGCCGATCTCCTCGGCCGAGAGCGAAGGCTCGCCAAAATTGGAGAAGACCGGATGCACCGAAACCTTTGCGCCCGGGTTCAGATGGAGAAGCTGGGCGCGCGCTGCTTCGCTGCTCACGAGGCTAGCGTCGGAGAGCAGCGAAATCGACTTCGCGATCTGAATTTGGAAAGGGCGCAGCCAAAAAGCGCTCTTCCAAGGTGGCCCCGAAGCATGAAGTTCGTGGAAAATGGTGAGCCAGTCGTCCGGACACTGCGAGCGCAGACCGCGCAAAATCGGCAAGAGCCAGAATGGCACGCCGCGCTTTTGATAGCCGTAGTTTACAAAATGCAAGATGACATGATCGTGTTTGCGCGGGAGGAAACCACTCATTGCCAGCGAAGCCAGTGCGACGATTTCGAAACCGGCCACAGTGGCGGATGAGGCTATGTCTCTGGCGGCAAAAACCGTGTTGGCGCCGTAGTCATCTCGCAGCTTCTTTGCCACGGTCAAAGCGTAGTCGCCCACACCATCCTGCGGACCGGGTGCTTTCGGAAGGACTTGGAGAACTGTTGTTGAACTGTTCAAACGGCTGGCCGCTCCCGAATCAAACTAGCCCTGTTCCTCAAAAACACCGAATTGGGCTGCCATATACCGGAATCCCTGCGTTTGCAGCTTCGCGACGAGCTCCGCGCGGCGCGTGCTCGTGACCGAACTGGGAAAAATCATGGCCCGAATATCAGCCTAACGAACGTGCTGGAATCGCTGCCGTCACGTGGGCGGTCGGAGGGCTAGACGTGGTGGCCGCGTTCCTGGCTCGCACCGCGGAGAGGATCTTCCACCCCAGTCGGCGTCGGCGCGGGCCTCGCCGAAGGCAAGTTATAATACTCCGCGTACTGGTAGTAATAATATTCCGGTAACGAGGTATCGACGTAGTTCAAAATAACTCCCGGGACGCTGACCTGCCGGTTGTAGAGCAACTCAAGAGCCTTCTTTGTAAGACGCGCGGAAGTGTAGGAAAGCCGCACAACGAAAAGCGTGGCGTCAATCTTTGGGGCGAGACTGGTGGTGTCATCCGCGGCGAGCACCGGCGAGCTATCAATAATGATGTAATCGTAGTGATTATAGATGTCCTTGAGGAAGGCTTCGGTCGATTCACGCAGGAGATGCTCACTCGGCTGGGAGAGCGTATTGCCGCGGGGGAGAACAAAGAGACTGGGGAGCGAAGTCGGGACTACAACCTCGCGCCAGTTCACTTCCCCTTTCAGCACCTCGGAAAAGCCGATCTTGGAATTGATCTCGAATGCTTCGCGCAGCGCGCCGCGGCGCAGGTCACCATCGATGAGAAGCGTTTTCGCGCCGGAAAGCGCCATCGTAATGGCAAGGTTGGACGAGATCGTCGATTTACCTTCGTTAGGCACGGCGCTCGTGACGAGCAGGGTCTTCGGCCGCGGGCCTTCGTAGGGCATGAAGAAAATTGACGAGCGCACATTGCGATAGGACTCGGCGAAGACATGCCGCGCATCGTCCGCCTGCAACAAAGTGAGTTTGCCCTTGGCTTTCTCTTTTGGGATCTGGCCGAGGATGTTCTCGTTGAAATAATGTTGAAATTCGCTGAAAGAGGCCATCCGGTCGTCGATCCGATCGAGCAGCACGAGAATCGCGAGACCGGCAAACGCCCCAAAACCGAGTCCGACGAGCAAGCTCATGACCAAGCCGGGGCGCACCGACACGGGAGGGGTGGCATTCTCCATAATGTCGACTTGATCACCCGTATCGACGACCTGCGATACATCGACGTCCTTCAGGTTGTTCGTGAGGCGATCGTAGAGCGTTTTTTGCCGGTCCACCTTGCCCTTCACGCGATTGAATTGCGCAAGTTGCTGGCTGAGATCGAGCGCCTTCTTCTCCCATTCCTTGATGTTGGATTGAAGGTTTTCCATCTGTTTGCCGATGGATTTGCGCCGGGTATCGAGCTTCTCTACCGCGTCCTGCCGGTAAAGGGCGATCAACTTCTCCTGCTTATCGATCTCGTCGTTCAGTTTGATAATCTTGGGATGCTTCGGTCGCAAGTCTCTGGACAGGGTATCGCGGTCGGCTTTCAGTAACTGGACGGTCTGCCTTGCTTTCAGGTAATCGCCCTCCGGTCCGAAGTCGGCAAAGGGCATACTTTCGTCAGCTTGTGATCCCGTCGCCGTTTCGGAAGGTCTTACTGCCGCCTGCTGGCGGTCGAGGTTTTGGTCGAGGTCGAGCAGGTTGAGCAGCTCGTATTCCGTCTTGAGCCGCGCATATTCCTGATTGAGTTTTACGAGGTAGGCCGCGGCACTGTTTCCTTCTTCCTGGATGAATCCGATATTGTGCTCTTTCTGGAATTCGAGCATCTCGTCCTCGCCGTTGCGAAGATCCTTCTCGACCTGAATCAACTGTTCGGTGATCGCGGTCGTAACGTGGCTACCCTGGTCAGCGCGCATGCTCTTCTTCACGTCAAGGTATTTCTGCATCACCGCATCCAGGAAGGCCCGGGTGTAGTCCGGCGACGTCCCGACCGCTTCCAGCTCAAAAATCGACGTGCGGGGCTTTTGTGTGACTGAAATAGTCACTTTGACCGGTTGCAATTCGGGATGCGTTGCGTGCACGAGGGTCTCGGCGCCGCTCCGTACTTCATCGCTTTGCATCAATTGAATCTGGGTTCCGTAGAAGTTACTGCTATCTTCGCTATAAACGGCGTTCTGACCCAGGTTCAGTTTGCCCGCGAGCATCATCTTACTCGTGGAAAGATAGGCATTCGCCGACTGAAAAATGACCCAGGCTCCAACAAAGACGCCGAGACAGGTAGTCAGGAGCAGGATCCACCAGCGACGCAAAAGGAGGGCCTTGTAGCGGTGCAGACGGGTCACGATCGATGTCGTGATCGACGCCGCGGTTGAGCGTTCGGGCACCGGATTCTGCATAATTAAAAGTTTACCAGTCGTTGTGGGACGTAGATTTGGTCATCAGGCCGAAGGACGACGTCATCTTCGGCATGGCCTTGCTCGATGATCCGCTTGAGATCGACGACCAGGTCTTGTCCGTCCTTTCGGGTGACCTTGACTTTGCGTTTGTCGGCAAAATCGCCGAATCCCCCGGCCCGGATGATCGCTTTGCTAACGGTGTAAGTCTCATCGGTCGGGATTTCCTGCGGGCCCTGCGACTTGACCGCGCCATAGACGTAGATCTTGCCCCGCGATTTCTCGCTTACTTTGTCGACGGCAAGAATAACCGTCGCGTGGTAGTAGTATTCCTTCTCGAGCGCCGACTTGATATTAAAGGCGAGTTCCTTGCAGGTTTTCCCTTGCGCCGGGACAAGGCCAACGTAAGGCACCTCCAACTCACCATTGTCGTTGACGCGGAGGCGCTGTGAAACGTTGTCGCGATCTTCGACCACGCGAAAACTGACGAAGTCATCCGTGCCCAGCCGCTTCTTATCATCGAGCACCGCCATCGAGTTGGTCCGCATGACCGTGCTACTCGCGGTGCCGTCGGCCGGTTGTTCGACCGCCGAAGCTCGCGGAATGCTTGGAAGCGGGCTGTTATCCTGCGCCCACGCACCTTGCCCCTGCAAAAGGAAAAGGGCGGCAAGGCTGCATAAGATAAAAGGGCGCTTCATAGTTACATGCCGCTGCTCCTAGAAACTGTAGGTGCCGTCCACCGCCACGCGATTTTGCTTGTAGTCGCGCAACGGCTGGTCGGACTGTTTTTGCGTATATTGATACCGCAAACCAAGGGTGACATGCGGCGTCACCTGATAACCAAAGGTTGCCGCGCCACCGTAGCGCTGGATGTGTTCCGAAAACAGGCCACCGGAATCGTCACCATCTTCGAAGAAGAGCTCCGTCGAAAGCAGGACGCGGTTGATGATATTCCAGTTCGCGGTGTGCCGGACGTAATTCAGCGCGACGAAGTTGGAGTTAACACCCAGTTGCGTCTCATGACCAGCCGCAAGGGTCTCCGAGATCGCGGCATTGATCCGGTGCGAAAGCAGCACGTTGGCGTAATAGTCATTTCCGTCGCTCGAATCGTCGACGCCGCCGCCGCGGTCGAAGTTAATGAACTGGTAGCCGGCCGAGGCGCGCAGTTTCAGGTAATTTGTGATCTGCGTCTCGACGAATGGACCAACGCTATAGCTGACGGAATTATTCAAGAAGTTCTGGTCGTAATAATTGTAGACGGCAGACGATTCCAGGCCGGCTCCGGTGGTGGAGGTGAGCGCAAAGTAGGCACTGAGAGTCAGCTCCTCAGCGTTGCGGTCGAGATAAGAAAAGGTGTCCGTGGTCGAGACATAGGTATAGTGATCATAGCCGAAGGTTAGGACCGCCTTGTTCAGATCCCAGAGGACCGACACGCCTGCCGTGTTCTCAAAGCGCCCGTAATCGACAACGTTGCTCAGCTGTAATTCGGCGACCGGGTCCTGTTGCAGCGAGAAGCGGTCGTGGAGGTTGATCCGGAAATCCTGGACAAAAATGTCAAAGCTCAGCTGTGAGCCCGGGGCGATGATCACCCCATTGGTGTCGGCGTTCGGATGATCGAGGTAAAAACTGTAGCCGAGGCCGAGGTCGAGCTTGAGCGTATTGAGCTGCGTCACCGGCCAGATCGCGTCGATGTTGAACTGCGGCCGAATAATCACATCGGACTGCTTGTTGGTCTCGGCCAGGTTGATGTTGTCGTTGTACTCGACCCCCGTTGTCAGGCTGAATCGGAACCGGACCGGACCAGCGAGCAAATTGTAAGGGATCTGTTCGATCGATTGGCGGCGCGCTTCGGCCGCGGCCTCGCCGGCGAGCGACGGGCGAACCGCATCCTGTGCGCGGAGGGCCGGCGGAAGAAAAAGCAGCAAAAGCAAAAGTGTGCACGCCGTCCGGAAGACAGCAGGCGAGTGGGATGTGGAGTCCAGGCTCATAAGCGGGTCAATCGTGGTCTAGGTTAGCAGATGCAGTACCAACTGCGGGAGGCAATTCGCGCGCTCGCCGCGTGGCGATCGCGTGAATTGGTGTTCGGGCGATGCGACGGCATCCGTAAGCTCCGCGTTCGAAGGTTCCGTGTTTATCATGGCTTCTTGCCGTGTTGGCGCCTGTTTTACCTGTACGGCGTCGCGCAGGCAAGCTAAATCGTGCTGCGTTTGGGCCGGCCGTCCGCGCAAATTTGCGAAAAAAAAGTCGCTTGAACACTCACGGAATGCTCGCCATGCAAAAGACGTTCGAAGGTGGCGCGAATCAAGCTTGAGCGAAGGTGAAGATATGGATTCCGCTTCGACAAATGCTTTTTTCCCTTTCCTACGAAAATTTTGCGCCACAGGATCGCTCTTCCTGACTTCGTTCGTGTTCGCGGGCCAGAATGCTCCGCTGCCTGGGCAGGCCGCAGCTCTTGGCCAAAACCTGAAAGCCGCCAACAGCTCCCGGATCGAATGCTTTGCTTCGGGCAGCGCAAAGACGACGAGCATGACGATGGCTGACGCAAAAATCAAATACACACTGCCGCGCGGCGTCACGACCTTCATCATTCGCCTGGCCGCGCCGGCGGAGAAGCGTTGTTTCACGGTGGTGAATGGGAATGCCGCAGCCGCGGGAAAACTTTCCATCGCCGTCTCGAACGAGCGGCTCGCCGCCGGGAGTCCGAAATGGAGCGAGGTCGCCGGCGCGATCAATTTCCGGCATAAGAGGCTCTTCGCTCTGTCGCTTGTCGGCATCGCCGCGAACTACGTGAAGCTAACGTTCCAGGTCGACGACCCTGACCGGCTCGCGCAGCGCGATTCCCAAGTCGCTCGCACCCCTCTTTGAGCAGGAGCTCCCGGACCGATCGATGCGCCCCGTGGGGGTAGCGGATAGATTGCGAAGGCGCGGAGTTGATTTGCGAATTGCCGTTTGCGCTCTAAAGATTCGTATCGCTGCCTCGGCTCACTCCGAGCGTGGCGATCGAAGATCCTGAAGCGACATACCCCGTGGTGTAACGGTAACACAGCGCCCTTTGGAGGCGTTATTCATGGTTCGAATCCATGCGGGGTAGCGCGTTCGCGCAGGCAGCCAACCCACCGCAAAACAAATCGTCTCGGCATGAGTTATCGCTTGAAAATAAACGAGACTCTCCCCGCCGGGATTCGCCGCATCGCGCGTGAGCAGATGGAGGGCGCACTCGGCGAAATCGGCGGGATCACCCCCGGGGAGGAAGCCGCGGCGGTCCACGAGACCCGCAAGCATATCAAAAAAATCCGGGCCGTTTTGCGCCTCGTCCGCAACGAGATCGGCGACGGAATTTACCGCGAAGAGGACGACCGCTTGCGCGATATCGCGCGCGCCTTGTCCAGCGCGCGCGATGCCCGCGTGCAATTGCAGGTGCTGGAAAAACTGTCTGTTTGCCCCGGGCAAGAGAGCACGCCTTTCCCGCAAACCGTCGCGGCGCTCCATCAGGAAATTGCGACCGCCTCGGAAAGCTTCGGCCTGCGGCGGCGCGCAGCAGAAACGACTTTGCAGGGGATCTGCGATCGCCTCGAAGGCTGGCCCCTGGAAAAACTCGGAATCGACGATCTTTGCGGCGCGCTGCGGCGTTCCTACCGGCGCGGTCGCAAGGGCTTCCTTGGCGTCAATTCCGATCCAATCCCGGAGAATTTCCACGCCTGGCGCAAACGGGTGAAAGACCTCTGGTATCAGACTCTCATCTTGCAGGATCTCAACCCGGAGGTGATGCGCGAAATTGCCGAGGCTGCCAGGACACTCGGTCGCCAGCTGGGCGATCTGCACGACCTTGCACTTTATCGCGCCCGGCTGGAGCGCGACCGGATCGGTGGCGAGGAGGAGCACGAAGCGCTACGCGGCCTCATTTGCACCCGCGAGCGCGAGCTGGCCCGGACCGCGCTCGATCTCGGCGCGCGTTTTTTTGCCGAGAAGCCGGGAACGTTTGGGCGGCGGCTGCTCCGCTACGCGCGCAAGTGGCCGGCGCGACGGGATGCGGCGCCTTAACGAGAGCTCGTGTTCCCGATCAATTCCCGCAGGTCGCCGACCGTGGCATCGATCTTCTTCAAATCCCTTCGCCGACCCTTGATCGGTTTCGCATCGATCTTGCGCACCAGCGTGATCATGTCGCCCAGATCACGAATTCGCGACTTCGAGAGGTCACGCTCCTTGGCCCGCTCGCTTGCCCAGGCGGTGACTTCGTCGATCTCCGCTTCCAACCGGCTGAGGTAGGCGCGACCGGTCAAGCGCAGCGTCCGGCGCAGACTAATGAGGTCGGTAAGCAATGATCTTGCGGGAGAAACCTCGTGGTTCGTCTTCCCCCGCAAAATGGGCGGATTTTTTTTCATAATGTTCCTGCGGGACCAACCCGTCCCGGCGCGGCAGGCTCGCCATCGGCACCACCGTCTTGAGCGACGGCGCGTGGTAATTGGTCAGCAATTCAATCTGGCCGTCGTCCCGCTCCACCAGCGCGGAGCAATTCTCCACCCAGTCACCGCAATTATAGTAAGTCGTGTCCCCGATTTGCCGGATGACCGGGCTGTGGATATGACCGCAAAGCACGCCCTGCACATTGAACCGCTCGGCATAACGAACGATCGCGTCCTCGTAAGCGCCGATAAAACTGACCGCGTCTTTCACGCGCTGTTTGACCGCCTTGCTCAACGACCAGTAACCGAAACCGAAAATCCGACGCACCAGGTTCACGAGCGGATTCAGCCCAAGCAGAAATTGGTAGCCGAGATCGCCGAGGAGCGCGAGCCACTTGATATTTTGCACCACGGTGTCGAGCTCGTGCCCGTGCAGGACAAAGATCCGGCGGCCATCCGACGTGACGTGCACCGCGTGCTTCTGGATCGTGATCGCGCCGTAGGCGCCGAGATGCCGGGCGAGAAATTCGTCGTGATTGCCCGGGATACAGATGATCCGGGTCCCTTTGCGCGCTTTGCGAAGAACTTTCTGGATGACGTCGTTATGCTCCTGCGGCCAGTAAATCCCGCGCCGGAGCGACCAGATATCGATCAGGTCACCCACGATGTAGAGCGTGTCGAACTCGTACTCTTTCAGGAACGCGAGGAACGCCGCGGAGTTGCTCCCACGGGTGCCGAGATGGACGTCGGAGATCCACGCCGCGCGATAGCGATTCGTGCGATTGTTCACCACGCCTCCTTTTAGCGAGGGAAAAGGACGCGGGCAAAAGCTCAATTGTTACGTTTTGACGACAAATTTTCATGAAACGCTGCTCGCCATGCTTGACGTTTTTCGCGCGCACGATTATCTCGCCTCCCATGTCGAAATTGGTCGTGGGTCTTCTCTCGCTTACTTTCTTCCTGGCCGGTTGCGCCGAATCACCTCCATCCACGGGAACGCAATCGAATGCCGCCGCCAGCGTTGCGGCCGTCCGGACTCAGCCGGCGGCAGCAAACCGTTCGGTTTGGGTCGAGCCGCTAACAGGCAGCCATATCGGGGGCGGTTTCGCGCGCAGCTCGGGCAATACCGGGAGCAATGACGAGTCGGGGCTGATCAGTGCGATCACCTCCATCAACCAGGCGAATGCTCATCAGCGGGAGCAACCATTTGTCCTCGCGGCGGTCTCTCAGGTCAGCGGCCTGAGCCAGCGGCAAGTATTGACTCTGCAGAATCAGACGCGGCTTCCGTTGGGTGACCTGCTCGCTTTCAACACCATCGCCCGCAATCGTGAATCCAAGGTGCACGAGCTCGCCGCTCTCAAGTCAAACGGCAAATCCTGGGCTGCACTTGCGGGAGCCAACGCCATGAACATCGCCACCGTCGCCCAGACCGTGCGCACCGCCAACGATCTCGCGATCCGGTCTTATTTGAGCGCCTCGGAAAATAGCTCGGAGACTGAACTGCAATTCCACGGTCCGGGCGCGCGCACGCAAACGACTGGCTTGGGGGGCTCTCGCCCAGCCGGGCCGTAGTTGTGGCGGCTGCAGCGCGACCAGGCATCCGAATGCGTCCCCCGCGCCTGGCTCCTCGTTAGGGGCTCGGCGAGGGAGAGACGAGCGGGGAACTTGTCGGCAGCAGCGACGCCGAGGGTGCCGGCGAAGGGCTGCCTGAGGGCGAGGGCGATTCGGGCGGCATCGGGAAAGCGAAAGTAGGGGCGACGACCGGCGAAGGCGACGGTGTCGCGCTCGGTAACGGCGTCGGCGCAGGAGTGGGTGACGGAGTGGGCGTGGGCGTCGGGATTAAATTCTGCCAGTGATGCAGCGGCACGCTCGCACCGCCGATTTCCTGCACAAGCTTTTCGCAGCGCGCCTGAATCTTCTCCAGGTCGGGTGGCCCAAACGGCGTGTCAGCCGTCGCGGGAAAAATCAGGTAGGTTACTTTGAGGTCGCTCACCGGTCGGTTGTAGGGCGTCGCCAGCGCGTTGATCTCCTTCGCGATCCGGAGCGAGGCTTCGCCGACCTTGTCGCTGGGCCCGACGTCACCCACGATCGCCGGGTAAATCTGATCGCCGAAGAGGACGACGGCGTAGTCACCCACGCGTCCGGCATCCTTCGCGCGCGCGAAAATTCCCGGGAGCACGATGTAGGGATCGGTCGCCGCGATGAGGAAACTGAAGCGCTTGAGCGAGTCGACCTCGGCCTTCATTCTTTGGATCCCGATCCGCAGGTCGCGGTTCCGCTCCATCGTCAGGCCTTTTTGCGCAAACTCGGTTTGATAGCGGAGCAATTTTTCCTCGGCCCCGTTGAGGAAGGAACTCGGGCGGGAAGTTTTTTTCTGCCAACGGTAGCTGGTGAAGGGCTTGAAATTCGCCGAGCGCCCGTCGATCTCTGGCAACCGATCGGAATCGGATCCATCCGCATCGACGTCCATGTCGGCCTGGAGCAGAATGGCGGTCCGCTTCGTCTCCGGATCGCGCAAACGCAGGATGGTTTGGCAATCGTAGAAATTGTGGCGGGAAAGAAGTTGATCCAGCCTCACGAGATCTTCCCGCAACGTCTGGACTTTCAAGTCGTAGAGTTCCTGAAAGAGGGGCGAGACGGAATCCGGCATGAACGTGGCGCCGAGATTCGGGAGTAGCTTCGGCAGTTCCGGCGTGACCTGCGCAAGTTCCCCCAGCGTCCGGTTCGGCACCGGCACGCGCACATTCAGTTTCAAATCGAGCACGTAGCTCTGCGGATCGTTCCGCTCGACCGACGCCGCGGCGCCCGGCGTCGGATCGACTTCCGCATGGACGGTGATGCCACTCCACAATTTCGCAGTGTCGAGTTTCCCGCCAATGACAGGCGGCCGCGTCGGCGTCGGGAAAAGCTCAGGGGTTGCCGCCGGGGTTGGGAGCGTCTGCGGAGTGAGTCGCTGCATGGTTAGGCGCAGCCGCTCGAGCGAAATCCAGCGCAGCACGATCGCGCTGAAGAGCGCAAGGAAGAGAAGCAGCGCGAGCCAGCGCAGCGTGCTCAGGCGAAACTTGCGCACACGCAGCGCCTATTTCCGGATCCAAGCGACGATCGCAAAGACGAGGCCGAGGATGCTGAGGAGCGACATCATTCCAGCCGGCATCATTTTACCGGTGCGAAAGAATACGGGCAAAAAATAACCAATGAGCAGGAGCGAAACGATTCCGCCCAGCGCCAGGCCAGCAATCACCTGGCCCGGGAGAAGAAACGCCGCCCCCAGCAGCAGCAAGCCGCTGATTGAGCCCGAGATGAGCGAGATCGCGCTGCCGGCTTTGAGGTAGCCCATCACGCCGCCTGCGATCGTGAGGAGACCGAAAATGATGAAGTAAATTTTACTCGGCCCAAGCATGGCGAAACGCTCCGCATCGTTAATCCAGATCGTTCGCGCTGTCCAATTTCCGAGCGGTTGTTAGGCTGACTTGAGCGCTTTTCTACCCATCGTGCTTTGCGGTAATCGTCAGAGCGGACGAATGAGCGCGGTCGTCAATGCTGCGCTTTGAGCAGGAGCACAGGCACGTTCACGAGGTGCCGCACCTTGTCCGCCGTGCTGCCATAAAGGAGGTCGCTGATGAACCGGTGGCCGTGCGTGCTCATCGCAATGAGATCCACATTTCTCTCATTGGCCAGTTTGACGATTTCACGCGACGGCTCGCCCAGCGCGAGCACGGAGCTGACCACAAAACCTTCGTCACGCAATTCGCGCTCGACTGTTTCAAGGTATCGGTGATCTTCGCGCATCTCTTCACTTTCGCTGAGTTCGAGTTGCTCATAGTTACGGGCCACCCAGCCGTCAGCCACGTGCATTAAAATCAAACTCGCGCCGGTCAAACGCGCGAACGGACGGATGTGAGCGAGAATGGTCTCGTCGGTTTCCCGATTTTCCACTGGGATGAGGATGGTCTTATACATAGGAGTTGTGGCGGAGTTATGGCGTTGGCGCGGGCAGGCCGAGGAAGCCATAAAACGCTTTCAGCGCCGCGACGGGCAGGAAAGTGTCGACGAGCAATTTGAAGTTGAGCACGATGATGACGCCGGCAGTGGTCCAGCCGAGAACCCTGATCCAAAGCCGGTTTGCGAACTCGCCCATCTTCGCTCTTTCGTCGGTGAAACGCATCAGCGGCCAGACGGCGAAGCCGAGTTGCATGCTCAGCACCACCTGGCTAGCGATGAGTAACTCCGTCGTCTTACCCTCGCCGAAAAATCCGATCACCCCCACGGCAGGGACAATCGCGATCGCGCGGGTAATGAGCCGGCGCAGCCAGGGGCGCAGCCGGATATTGATGAAGCCTTCCATCACGATTTGTCCCGCGAGCGTGCCGGTAAGGGTGGAGTTTTGCCCCGAAGCGAGCAGTGCGACGGCGAAGAGGATGCTGGCGATGCCGACGCCGAGCATCGGACTGAGCAGTTTGTAAGCGTCCTGGATTTCCGCCACGTCCTGATGACCCGACCAGTGAAAGACGGCGGCGGCAAGAATCAAAATGGCGGCATTAATGAAGAGCGCGAGCATGAGCGCGACGGTCGAATCAATCGTCGCGAACTTGATTGCCTCGCGCTTGCCAAGCGGTGTCTGCTCGAATTTGCGCGTCTGCACGATGGAGGAATGAAGGTAGAGATTATGCGGCATGACGGTCGCGCCGATGATGCCGATGGCGACGTAAAGCATCCCCTGATTGCTGACGATCTGCGGAGCGGGAACGAACCCGAGCAGGACGCCCATGAAGCTTGGCCTGGAGAAAAAGAGTTCCGCTGCAAAGCAGCTACCGATGGTTGCGATGAGCGTGATCACGATCGCCTCGATATAACGAAAGCCTTTGGTCTGGAGGAACAGCACCAAGAGCACGTCGAACGCGGTAATGACGCAGCCCCAGACCAGCGGGATGCCGAAAAGAAGTTGAAGAGCGATGGCGGAACCGACGACCTCGGCGAGGTCGCACGCGGAGATCGCGATTTCGCAAAGGATCCAGAGGAACCAGACGGTTGGGGTGGAATAGTGATCGCGGCAGGCCTGCGCGAGGTCACGGCCTGTGCCGACGCCGAGCTTGATGGACAAGTGCTGGAGGAGAATCGCCATCAGATTTGAAATCATGACGATGGAGAGCAGCGTGTAGCCAAACTGTGCGCCGCCGGCGAGATCGGTAGCCCAGTTACCGGGATCCATGTAGCCGACCGCGACAAGGAAGCCGGGGCCCGAGAAGGCGAGCAGCTTTCGCCAGAACGGCGCGTTCACCGGCACCGCAATACTGCGGTGGACTTCGGGAAGCGAGTGCTCACCCGCTCTTCGACGCCAACCAGGAATGGACGGGTCGGCGGATTTCGTGGTGAGATTCTGCATAGACCGGATTGGATTAATGTTTCAAAAGAGGTGGCACGTCAGAAGCGGATAGAAAGACCGGTGAAGGGCTGCAGGTTATCTGCGGAGCGGGTGACGCCGAAGTTACACCCGGCATCGAGCTGGACGTTCTCCGTCAGCTGATAGACCAGCCCGGCATCCAACGTGCCCACCCAGCCCGCCCCGCGCTCCGTGCTCACATCGCTAAAGAATTCCGCGTATCCACCGAGCTTGCCGATGAGGTCGTGGCCGAACGTGATCGAGTTAACAAACTCGGGGCGATAGCCGGTGTTCGCTGCGTTACGCATGAAGTCGACTTCGGTTTCCATGCCCATGTCCCACTTGCCGGGCAAGGCAACGGCGAGGGGGAAAATAACTCCACCTTCGACGGCATCGTTACCCAGCCCGTTCGTATTGGTTGGGGCTTTGAGGAAGGGGATGAGGCCAAAGGCCGTCGGACCACCATCGTCACCCCAAAGGTTGATTTTGAGCCGCGTGGTTAAATCGCCGACGCCGGAGTTTGTTTCTCTCCTCTGAACGGCGTGGCCCTGCAGCCGCACGTCGAAATAGCTGTCGAAGATCACTTGTAGATCGACATTGTTGAGCAGGCCGACCTTGAAGTTCACCGGTGCGACGTTCCAGGTACGGGAGCGCACATCATCTTCGCGATCCAGCGTCAGCACTACGAAATCCATCTCCGCTTGGAAATGGCCCGCATCAACGGTGTAAGGGCTTTCGGTTTTATCCGGTCGATCCGTGTTCAGCTCCCTCATGAGTTTGACCGGGGTCGGATTGAAAAGGTTGTAGCCATCCTTGTCCGCTGAGGTGTCCAGCATCGCGAGGCTGGCACTCACCGCGTCCGCCGCGCTCGCTGCCCGCACGTCGTCGGAGATCAACAGGGCGGCAACGGCAACCAGCGGCGTCAGGCGGGGTCTGCAGCGCGCGGCGCGGTAATGGCATTCACCAACGGTGGGGAGAGCCTTGGACCAGCAGAGCGAACGGGATGGACGCGATGATTTCTGCGGCGAATGCGATCCTGGTGGCACCAGCAACCGCTCGGCCGGCAGGATCAATGGAAAAAGAGAGGAATAATCCACCCCGAGTTTCATTTTACAGCCGTAAATGCAGAATGTAGCTATGACTATACTTTGATTGGAAGTTGTCAAAAGGATTTGTTTCGGTTTATTTGATCCCGTGAAACCTGCACCGCGCCGATCCCTCAATCACCGCCCTCCGGGCGCCTCGCCCCCGGCCGCCCGGCCGCGCACCCGCGAAGAGCACGCCCAAGAAACCGCGCAGGATTACGTGGAGCTGATCGCCGACCTCATCGCCACGACCGGCGAAGCTCGTGCCATCGATCTCGCCTGTCGGCTTGGCGTCACCCACGTCACTGTGAGCCGCACGATCCAGCGCCTCAAGCGTCATGGCCTCGTTACCTCCCAGCCGTATCGCTCAGTTTTTCTCACGGACGCGGGCCGCGATCTCGCCGAGAAATCGCACCGGCGCCACGAAATCGTGGTCGAGTTCCTCTGCTCGCTCGGCATTTCCAAAACCGTGGCTCAATCCGATGCGGAAGGGATTGAGCATCATGTCAGCGCGGAAACCCTGCAGGCGTTTGTGAAACACCTGCGCCAGAAGAGATGCCGGCGAAAGACGACTCGTTAGCCGAGCCGGAAGCGCAGGTCGCGAATCACTTTCCCGCCGAAGCGCTGTTTCAGTTTGCGCAGAATTTCCGGCTTCGTGACGCGCTCCAGCTCATAATGCAAAGCCGGTTGCAGGACGTGCACGTAGAGAATCCCCTCTCGGAGCGAGATGGGGCAGGAATGCGCCGCGATGAATTCGCCGACGAGCGCCTGCCACGCGCCGAGGATTTCGTGTTCTTGCAGACGCTCGCGGAGTCCGAGCTTCTGCATCACTTTGGGAATCAGGTCCCCGGTCGATTGTGTGCGATCGGGCTGCGGCGGGGCGCTGGGCAAACCGCGCCATTCAGCGATGACTGCGCGGCGAAAAGAGGGGGTCATGTGGGTTCGTGAATCGTGAATCGTGAATCGTGAATCGTGATTCGAGATTCGAGATTCGAGA
>PNAA01000050.1 GCA_003169975.1 Spartobacteria bacterium
ATTTATGAGATGGCTTCTAGTCTATTCCGTATTTTCGGTGAAACCAGACTTTAACGGAATGGGTTAGCACCGAATAGCAAAGAAGGAATCCAGCGATCCATACCCAGAAGCTGGCCGGCAGCGGGACAAAGCCGAAATAAGCCCCGATCGGCAGATACGGAAGAGCCGCGCCCGCGATCATAACAATCAGCGTTGTCAGAAGCAAGAATGGGCTGGCGACGCTTTGAAGAAATGGAATCCTGTTGGTTCTGATAATGTGAACGATCAGCGTTTGAGTCAAAATCGACTCTACAAACCAGCCAGTGTGAAACAGACTTTCGTAATACGTTTTCATTTCGGGAGAGGTCGCGGCGTGGGAGTAAAGTTTACAGTTAAAGAAGTAGAGCATGAGAAAGAAAGTCGCGTAATCAAAGATGGAACTCATCGGCCCGATGAAGGTCATAAAGCGACGTATATTCTGGATGTTCCACTTGCGGGGAGTCTTAAGATACTCTTCATCGACATGATCCGCGGGAATGCCGACTTGCGATGCATCGTAAAGCAGGTTGTTAAGCAAGATCTGAATCGGTGCCATTGGAAGGAAGGGCAGAAAATAGCTTCCGCCTACCACGCTGAACATGTTTCCAAAGTTCGAACTCGCGCCCATGCGAATGTATTTGATGATGTTGCCGAAGACCTTTCTTCCCTCGATGATGCCGTCCTCGAGCACGAGGAGACTCTTTTCGAGCAGAATGATGTCGGCCGATTCCTTCGCGACGTCGACCGCCGTATCGACCGAAATGCCCACGTCCGCCGCGCGCATCGAAAGAGCGTCATTGATGCCGTCGCCCATGTAGCCAACTACATGCCCGCGTTTTTGCAGGGCAGTAATGATGTTCTCTTTTTGGGACGGAGACAGACGCGCAAACACATTGTTCTTTTCCGCCAACTCGCCCAGTTGGGTTTCGTCCAGGCCGAGAAGCCTGTCGCCGGTGATGACCTCTTGTTCATCCAAGCCGACATCCTTGCAAATCTTCCGGGTCACCAGCGCATTATCACCGGTTAGAATCTTGGTCACGACGCCATACTGCTTGAGCGAGGCCAGGGCCTTGCGGCCGAGCCCTTCGGTGGATCAAGAAAAGCTATGTAGCCGAGCAGAATCAAATCGCTTTCATCGGCAACCGAAAACACCTGCTTGCTTCGCGGAAATTCGCGGTAGGCGATACCGAGCACGCGGTAACCGTCCCGACTCAATTCTTCATACTCTTCCAGGAGATCATCCTTAATGAGGTCAATCATCAGATGGATTTCTTCATCGATCTGGTAATGCGTGCAGGCCTTGTAAATGTCTTCCACCGCCCCCTTGCAGATCAGCACGTGATCGCCTTCGTAATCCACAGCGACAGACATCCTTTTTCTTTGAAAATCGAAAGGTATCTCATCCACTTTCTTGCAACCCCGTTCCACGTCCAGATCGGTGTGCGAAAGAACCGAACGGTCCAGCACGTTGCGCAACCCGGTCTGATAGTAACTGTTCATGTAAGCGTAACGCAGGACGTCGTCGCTATCGCGGTTGGTGACATCAATAGCCTTTTCGAGAATCACGCGATCTTGTGTCAGGGTGCCTGTCTTGTCGGTGCAGAGAATATCGATGGCGCCGAAGTTCTGAATCGAGTTCAGCCGCTTTACGATGACCTTTTTCTTCGACATGGCCATTGCGCCTTTGGAAAGGTTCACCGTCACAATCATCGGCAGCATTTCCGGCGTTAGTCCTACGGCCACCGAGAGCGCGAAAAGGAGCGCCTCCGCCCAGTCGTGCTTGGTCACTCCGACAATCAAGAAGACGATCGCGACCATGACGACCATGAAGCGGATCATTAGCCACGTAAAACCCGCGATGCCTTTGTCAAAACTCGTCTGCGCCCGCTGTCCGGAAAGCTTTTCGGCTATCGAACCGAAGTGCGTCCTGCTCCCGGTGTTGACGACCACCCCGCGAGCGGTGCCGCTTACAACATTGCTCCCTTGGAAACAAGCGTTCGGCAACTCGATAACCCCTCGACCGGTTACATCCGTCGGCTCAGCATGTTTTTCCACCGGCATGGATTCGCCGGTTAGGGAGGACTGACTTACGAAAAAATCCTTGGCACTGATTAGCCGAAGATCTGCCGGGACAAGTGCGCCAGCTTGTAGGATGACGATCTCTCCCGGAACAATCTCGGCTATTGGAATGTCATATTCTTTTCCGCCGCGCATCACCAGAGAGTTGGTTTGCACCATGGCGTTGAGCTTTTCCACGGCCTTGCTGGAGCGATGCTCTTGCACGTATGCCAGCACGACGCTGAGCAAGACCATCGCGCCGACCACCGTCGCCGCGCGGACATCTCCCATCAACAGGGAGACGACACAGATCACGAGCAGCTGGATGACCAGAGGATTGCGGCAGCGTTGCAAGAGCTCCATCACGATGCCGGCCTCTTTTCTGTGACTGAGAATATTGCTGCCGTATTCTTCCCGAGCAGTTTCAACTTGCTCGTCCGAAAGGCCATTCTCTGTCACGCCAAGACGCTGCAACGCTTCCTGGGCCGGCAGCGTGCATAACTCCACGAGCTTCTGCTCATGCTCTGAAATAGCAGCCGCAGCCGCTTTCACCGCCTTATGGAGGATAGCGGGATGGAGTTTGCCCGAAAAAATAAATCGGAACATGAAAGATGACAGTTCTCTTTGGGTTGCTTGCCGTGGCTACAAGCGCTCGACTTTACGGATCATCCGGGTGCCGGGATGAAAGTCGAGTGGAGAATTGAGTGGACCGCACGCTGGCGGCAGCGATTACGCGGCAGAGCCGGCAGAGTTGCGTCAAAGCTTCGAGCATCGCATGTGCACGCCGCGATTCCATGCGATCGAGCAGCGCAAGAGTCCAGCTAATCCGCCAACGCAGTAGAAACCAGCGCGGCGGGTCCCTCCGAGAGACCACTGAAGGTTGTTTCACAAACCTTCCCTGCCGATAGTCAGCCGTCCGAGGAACGGGCCACTTCCACCCGTTGATCCACATGCGCTCCTTCATTCCCAATCTCGATGACCTGCGTCGCACGGTCCGGCTCGCCGCGCCGGTCGCTTTTGTGCAGGTCGGGATGATGTCGATGGGCATGGTCGACATCATTATGGTGGGGCACGTTTCCGGCGCGGCCCTGGCGGCGGTCGCATTGGGTAATCTCTATTTCTTTGGCACCGTGATCTTCGGGATGGGCGTCTTGATGGCGCTCGACCCAGTGATCGCGCAGGCGGTCGGCGCGGGGGACGACCTCGGCGTGAGTCGAGGTTTGCAGCGCGGCTTAATGCTGGCCGTCGTGCTCACGATCCCGGCCAGCGCAATCATGTTGACGGCGGGGTCCGTGTTGCACTGGCTGGCGCAGCCTCGAGACGTGGTCCCGGTCGCGGCGCTCTACGACTGGATAAGCATTCCCGGTATCCTTCCGTTCTTCGCCTTCCTGGTTCTTCGCCAGGCGCTCCAGGCGCAGCATCGGATGAGGCCGATCGTCCTCACGATCATCATCTCGAATCTGCTGAACGCCGCTCTCGATTGGGTATTGATTTTCGGTCACTTGGGATTTCCGGCTAGCGGGGTCGCGGGCTCGGCCTGGGCTACGACGCTGAGCCGCTGGTTCATGGCTTGCGTCATGTTAGGCGCGGGCTGGTCCAGTCTCGGCGGATATCTCCAGCGCATCCAGCCGGGCGCGCTCGACCTCGCACCGCTCCGGCGCATGGTTCTCCTCGGGGCGCCGATCGGTATTCAACTCCAGATCGAATATGGCGCGTTCGCCGTGATCGGATTGTTAATGGGATGGCTCGGCACCGAACAACTCGCCGGTCATCAGGTGGCGCTCAATCTCGCGTCATTCACTTTCATGGTGCCACTCGGCATCGGAGCGGCGGCTTCGGTGCTCGTCGGCAACGCCATCGGACGGCGCGATCCCGAGGGCGCCCGTCGTTATGCCGGTGCGGCTCTGATCTGCGGCGCCGCGTTCATGGTTTTTAGTGCGATCACGTTCGTCGCCATTCCGGCACGGCTCGCGGCGCTCTACACCACGCAAGCAGCAGTCCTCGTCCTGGCGGCGCGGCTCATTCCGATCGCCGGCGTTTTTCAAGTCTTCGACGGTCTGCAGGTCGTCGCTGGTGGCATCCTGCGCGGAGCGGGTGATACCCGCGTGCCGATGGTGATCAATGTGGTGGCCTTTTGGATTGTGATGATGCCGCTCTGCCTCTTCCTCGGTTTCAGGACGTCGTTAGGCGCGGTCGGGCTCTGATGGGGATTGGTCGCGGGACTCGGGTCCGTGGCCATCCTGTTGTTAATGCGCATTCGACGCCGCTTTGGGATGGACCTGCAGCGCGTGCTCATGGATGAGGCTCCGGCACATGATACGCCGGCTGACTCGATCGCCTGACTTCAAGCGCGATCTCAGCGAAAGCCCTTCTCGCCTTCCTTGTGCAGCTTCGGGCCTTTGGCGACGAGCTTTTCGTGCGCCTGGTCGATCGGGATGTTCGGGCAACTGTCGATCCATGGCCGACCGTCCGGCGCCGCCCAGTGGACTGCGTTGCGTAACACCTGCCTAACGACGGGATGAAAGTAGATCGGGTAAGTCTCGTGGCCGGGACGGAAGTAAAAGATTTTGCCGTTGCCGCGTTTCCAGGTGCAGCCGCTCCGAAAAACTTCGCCGCCTTCAAACCAGGAGAGAAAAACGATCTCGTCCGGCGGCGGAATGGCGAAGGGCTCGCCATACATTTCGGTGTTTTCGATTTCGAACGACGGCTCAATTCCCCGCGCGATCCGATGGCCCGGATTGCAAACCCAAAGTCGCTCGCGCTCGCCCGCTTCCCGCCAGGTGAGCGAGCAGCTCGTCCCCATCAGGCGCTTAAAAATCTTCGAGTAATGCGCCGAGTGCAGGGCGATAAACCCCATCCCTTCCCAGACGCGACCGAGCACCCGTTCGACCACGGTGTCCGCCACCTCGCCGTGGGCGGCGTGTCCCCACCAAAGGAGCACGTCAGTTTCGGCCAAAACACTTTTCGTTAGGCCGTGCTCCGCTTCCTGCAGCGTGGCGGCGCGAACTTCAAGTGCGGCGTCTTCGCGCAAGCCGTCGGCGATGCAGTCGTGCATGCCGTCGGGATAGACCTGCGCCACGATCGCGTTCTTGCGTTCGTGCACGTTCTCGCCCCAGACGGTGGCGCGGATGCGATCTGGCATGAGCAAAGAAAGGATGAATCAGGCCGTAACGAAATCAAAAAATGAGGCCGGGCTTTCAAAGCAGGAAATTGGTGGATCAATTCAACGCCGGATGCTCCTTGATGAGGGCGAGCGCCCGCTGCAGGAGATCGCGCCCCGGCGATATTCGATGCCAGGGCGACGCGCCGGACGGGTGCGGCAGCGGAATCAGATCGAAGCTTCGACCGGCACGCCGGACGCGAAACGCGCGACCGATGATTTGGTCGAGTTTCTCGACCGGGATGAATTGCGCGATCGCCAGTTTGCCGACCGGAATGACGAGACGCGGCTGCAGGATTTCGATCTCGCGGTCGAGCCACGATGAGCAGTTCTCGATCTCCTGTGGATTGGGCACGCGATCACTGCCGCCCGGAGCCTTGCCCGGAAAGCAGCGGCAGACGGCGGCGAAGTAGATTTTCGCGCGCACCGTTTCTTCCGTGAGGCCAGTGGCTTCTTCCAACCAGCGGAAAAGTGTTTTGCCCGCCGTCCAGGCGAATGGTTTCCCAGCCACTGGCTCACGCACGCCCGGCGCCTGACCAATGAGGATGATCTTGCTCAGCACCGCGCCGCCAGATACGGGCGGCGGATGCATCGAGGGGCAGCGCCGGCAATTACGAAGTTGCGCGACGTGCCGGGCGAGCCGCGTCTGTCTCTGGGTTGCCGCGGCCATGCGCCTAACGACGGAAAAGCGAAAGGATCAGACTCAGCACGATGCTGAGGATGATGCAGGTGACGATCGGGAAATAGAAGGCCGAGTGCCCGCGTTCGATCCGGATATCGCCCGGCAAACGTCCCAGCCATCCCGTGCCCACTCCGCTCCACAACGCGATCCCGACCAGCGCAATCACGGCGCCGAAAACGACCAGCGTTTTTCCAATCTCGTGCATGTTGCCGGGTAACATCGCGTTCCGCCGAACCACCGGCAACCTTGTCTTGCCGCGCGCCCGACCGCATGCTCGCATGATGAAGCTCGGCCAACTCAGCGAGGCCGCTCTCTACGCGAGCGACCTCGGCGCGGCGGAACGGTTTTACCACGGCGTCCTCGGTCTCGAAATTGTCTCCAGCATGGAAGGTCGTGGAATTTCATTCCGTTGCGGCGCCACCGTCCTGCTCGTCTTCGATCCGGCCCGGACGCGGATTCCCGACGCCGGCGTCCCGACGCATGGCGCCAAAGGCGGAGGGCATATCGCCTTTATGGTCGACAATTCTGACCTCGATCCGTGGCGCGCGCGCCTGACGGAGCGCGGAGTGGCGATCGAGACCGAAGTCGCGTGGCCGAGCGGAGGTCGTTCCCTCTATTTCCGCGATCCAGCCGGCAACGTGGTCGAGTTTGCGCCGCCGGCCTTGTGGCGCTAAAAAAACGGCCGTGCTGAGGCTAACGACGTCGGCGACGCCGGGCGTTCGAGCCATTCCGAGTCTTCTCAAGGGCCGTGATCAACATGACGTCGACCGCGGTGTAATCATCACCCTTTTGCCAGACATGGGCGACTCGGCCATTAGGCGAAAGGGCGAGGAAGTCCGGGTGCGGAACAAGCAGTTTCTCGGAACCGGCGAGAACGATGTGGAAGGGAACAAACGGCGTTGAGTGCCAGAATTTTCTAATTTCCGTCGCCGTCATGATGAAATTATCCCGTCCCGCGCACTCGTCGTCAATGCCTTAGTCCTTGAATTCGGTTACGGCCAGCGTCGCGTTCTGTCCGCCGAAGGCGACGGAATTGCCCGCGGCGCCCATCATCACCACTTCGCCACCCGCGCCCAAGCTCGCATCGGCGTCTTCGACTACATCGAAACCTTCTACAACCGCATCCGACTCCGCTCCAGTCTTGCCTATCGCAGTCTGATCAACTTTGAATCCAAACCAAACTAATTTACCCTTCCTTACCGTCCGAGAAAGAGGGGCAAGCCTCCTCCGACCCCATCTGCCCTATCCCATTCCTCCTGTCATGTTGAGCGCAGCGCCGTAACGCAATGCGAAGCATGAGGCCGGGCTTTCCAACATCTCCGACCGTTTACGTGCTCACCGCGTGCCGAAATAGTCAGAGACCCTTCGCCGCGCTCAGGATGACAGGGCGTTGGCAAACGCGCCCATGAAGATCGACCCGCACAGCCTTCTTAATTCCTAATTCTTCCTTCTTACTTTAGATCACCTCCCGCTCCGGTCGAAATCCGGCGCGGTGTAAAACGGCGCCGCCTGTTTGAGCAGCGCTTGCGTGTAGGCGTGATCGTCTTCGTGCAGCAAACCAAACGAGACCGCGTCCGGCTCACGGCACGCCGACACCAGCACGAGATTGAAATCGTGCACGGTCACTTCGTCGCGCGGATCCATCAGCAGCATGATCTGGTAATGCATTCCGCCCGCCGGCGTCGGCTCCGGGCGCCGCAGCACCCACGCCGCGCGGAACTCCGGATGCCGTCGCAGCGATTCGAAAAGCGGCTGGATCAGATCCGTCGGATAATCTGCCGGATCAACCACGTTCAGCACCTGCTCCTGCGACTCCGTCCCGAGCGGGAGCGGCTGGAGCGCCACGCCACTGGCCAGGTCGCCCATCAGAGCCGGCGGGAGCGTGAAACAGCCCGTCGCGCACGATCGATTCAGGAGCGCGCGCAGATTCATCTTGCCGAGAATCTCCAGCATCTGCCGCGCCGGCATCTTCGCCGTGCAATAAGTGTTCGGCGGCACCTGGCCCGCCTTGAGACCCTCCTCCGCGCGCTTCCGAGCTGAAGAGCATCACCGCCTCGCCCTCTTCATCCTGCGTCAGGATGAAATTAAACGGCGACCCGTTTTGGATCTGCATCCTCGTATCCACAATCTCCGGGTGATACGGCATGAGCGCGCAAAGCTCCCCCTCCGTCAGTTGACGGAAAACCTCCGGCAACTCCGCAGTGCTCTTCCCCAGCGCAAAGATCGCTTCATCCAGTCCGTTCCAGTCCTGTCCATCACTCATCAGAATCAGACAAGAACAGCCGGGGAATAAAATGCAATCCGTCGGTTATCGATTGAGCGCTCTTTCTTCGCTCGGATCGACTGGCCGGGAAGTCTTCGACCATAGCGGCCTTTGCTGTGAATTTCCGTGCCACGGCTCGGGTGCCGCCGGTGGGACTTCCGCTGCTGGTGGCCCCGCAAATATCGGACAGATCTTCTTCGGCCGTAGTGTCGATAGTAGGCTCTGATCCCTAGAGGCTGTCCGAAAAGTAGCTTTCGGCGGGAAATGATAGATCGAGTTAAGGTAGGTGGCGCATGGCGATCATGAGGCAGCCAAGGAGAATAAAGCCCATGAAGACAGATCGCTTCTTTTCCCATCGAACCAGCAGACGACGATGATTTCCGAGCCAGGCGATAGTCCTCTCCACGATCCAGCGATGGCGATAGCGGCGCACGGCACGTCCATCCTGGGTCTTAGTCTCAGCACGACGGTTTTTGCGATGCGG
>PNAA01000048.1 GCA_003169975.1 Spartobacteria bacterium
TCACGGTCGGGTTCATCGAGAGGGTGCGCAGTCGGTCAGCCACATATTCCTTTTGACTCCGAAGGCCGTCCCGCGGGTGGCGGGACGGCCGTTTCGAAAGTGCTTACTTTAGTCGTTAGGCGACGATGATGTTTCCTTCCGCCGAAGGGCGGCAGAGCACGAGCTGGCCGTCGACGGTGGGATTGAGCTCTTCGCAGCGGAGAATGACCCGGTAGGTGCCGGTGGTGGCGGGCAGCTGGCGGGCCTTGCCGGCATCGGCGCCAGCGATCGCGGCCAGAACCATCGCGGCGCCGGGATTGATCACGCCCTTGCCGGCCACGCGATATTGCCGATCGGGCGAAAGTGGATCGATCGAAACGTCGTCGGCCAGGGCGCCTCCGTCGTCGACGATGAAGCCAGGCACGTCGGTAATGGCGGCGGGCAACAGGACCACGCCGACATTGGAGACGGCGACCAGGAGACAGAGATAACCTTCCAGGCCGGTCAGATCGACGCCCGCGGTGCGCTTGATTTTTCCGGTCTGAGTATTGGATTGGGTTGGGTTCATGATTTGGATTTCAACTCGGTTTCGGCCTGCTGATAAGCCTTCGTCAGGCTGATCTTCGGATTGCTTGCTTTGACGATTTCTTTCGCCCGTGCGGAAATTTTATTGGCCAGCTCGGTGTCGCTCAGGCCCGCGTCCTTTTTTTTCGTGTCGTGCACCGGAGCGGGCGGCGGCTTGCCGGTCGTTTTGTCGTTAGGCGCGGCGGCGGCGGCTGGCTTTTCCACCGGGGCGGCGGCTGCGTCGGCCGGAACTGCGGGGGCCGCGTCGGCGGGAGCCGCGGGCGCAGGCTTTTTCATCGCGCCGAGCAATGCCATGCCGCCGGCGCGATCGGTCCCGAGCGCGTTGCGCAGGGCGGCCTTCGCGTCGTCGGGCAATTCGCCTGCTTCGGCGATCAGCTCGTCGATTTCTTCCTGGCTGCGCTGATTGGCGGTCGTCTCCAGCTCCGTGATGCGCGCTTGCGCAGCGGTCAACTGGTTCTGCAAATCGGTCACTTGCGTCGCATTGGCGGCCCCGGCGTCGTCTGCCGGCTCCGCTTCTTCGGCGGCGAAAGCGGTCTGGATCGCGGCGTCATCCGCGGCGGGGTCGAGATCAAGCGTCTGGAGAAGAAGCGCTTTGTAATCGAGCGGTCCGGCCGCGGCAGCTGCCGCGGGATCAGGCACCACTGCGGCTGCGCCGTTCTCCGCTCCACCACTGGCGACAATATCAGGCTGATGGAACACAGCCCAGCCGCGGCGCGTGGAGTGAAGGACCGGTCGGAAGACTGACATCTGCGGCGAGGGTAGAAGCCGCCCCGCGCGCTGGCGAATGACTCAGGCGACTGGGGCGAGTCAGGGACGGAAAACCGTTTCCACGCCCGGAAAAACGGCCTAACGGGTGCCGAACTGATCGAGATAAGCGCGCGTTTCATCAAGGAGGCCGCGCCGAAAACCTTCCTCGTCGGGCAGCGCGAGCTCGTCCTTGTTCTGCGTCACGGATTTGACCAGCCAATACCAGATGCCGCCGGTCCGCGAGGCGGTCTGCTTGACCGCGCGGGTGCCGTCCTTGCGCAGCCGGCCGTAGCTGATCTCGCTCGCCAGACGTTCGGCGAGCGCAACCGCGCGGCGCTCGCCGTTAATAAACCGGATGACCGGCTGGAGATTGGTCATGCTCAAGGGCGACCGGCCGGCGGCGGCCGCGATCGCGGGGAGCGCGAGATATTTTTTGCCGGCGCCGGGCAGGATCGTTCCGCCATAAACTTTCTGGGCCAGGCGCGAATCGTTGACTGTGATGGTGGCGCCGTCCTGATCCACTTTTGAGAGCGCGGTCGCGCTTCGGATCTGATCCCAGAAATGCTGTGACGGCCAGCCGCGTTTGTTCGGCTGACTCTCGCGCCGGGCAAAGTAATCGCGCATCGTCCGCTCGCCCCAACCGCCGAGGGCGCCATGGAGCTGCGTGCGATCGCGCAGGTTGCGCACGATCGCGTCCAGGCTCGGGCTGGCCGCGTCCTTGATATCGATCTTGATCTCGATCGCCATTTTGGGTTACGCTCGCAGCGTAATGATGACGACCGACGGATTCGCCAAACTCGCGCAACGCATCGCGGAGCTGAACGGCCTAACGATCGAGCGGGCGAGCCAATATCTCGCGCGGATCGGCGACACCCCCGACGTCGCGGAGGACGGCCGGGTGAGCGTGAAGGATACGACCGGCGCGGAGATCGCTCTCATCATATTCCCGGTGGAAGAATCCAGCCCAGCTTGATAAAGAGCGCGCGGATCGCGGCGCGCACGGCAGCAAAATCCTCGGTGCTCCATTGCGACATCGCGGGCAGGCCAGGGAAGTTTCCGGACACGACCTTTTGCAAGCTGGCGAGCATCGCCGGGTCGTTGCTTTCTTCCGCGATGAACTGGGCATAGGCCCGAGCCCAGAACTCATTCGGTTGCATGAGATAGGCGTGATAGTCCGGGGAAAGATTCTCGCCTGCGACAACCCTTTGGTAGGCGTCCGTTTCCCGCACGGCCTCGAGCCAGGCTTGCAGCTCGGGCGCGCCGCTCTCGGAGGCAAATTTTGAGGAACTCGGGATCCCGATGTTGTCGAGCCAATGCCCAACCTCGTGCGCCAGGCCAAACTCGGTGTCGTCGATCCCTGGCAGCACTCCGATGCTGATCGCTTCGTCACCCGCGCGATTAGTCCAGTAGGTGCCGATCATCTTTTCACCGACCCGGTGATTGAACGGAATCGGCGTGAGCGGTCCGTCGCCGTGCACTCCATCGATCGTCGTTAGGCCATCTTGAAAGCTGGCCGCGTCCGTCCCGAGACCGTCCGGAAGTTGCGCGGCCAGGCTGATCTTGGAACCGAGCGCATTGCTGGCCGCGGCGGCGGGCGGTTGGGCGAGGCGAATGGGCGGGACCGCGGCCGGGTCGCCGCCCAGATCGAGCGGCGGGAGCGTCGTTTCCAAACCACTCGGCACGATTTTGGTCTCCGCCCGAGAGGCGACCCATTTGACGACACCCTTCTCGATTTCGATCTGATCGCCGAAAATCTTTTTCAGGTCGTCGAGGTATTCCTGATTCAGATCGGTCACGCTCGCCTGCAGATGGGCGTTAAATTCTTCGAAAGCGGACTTCGGGACTTCGCCTGGCTTGATCAAGCCCAGCGCCTCCGCTTCGCGCCGGCTGAGGCTGCGCAAACCCATTCCGCTCCCGTAGTCGAAGGGCGGATAAGGATTGCCGAAAACGCTGAGCGACCGCCAGACCCGGTCATTCAGGAGCGCGACCATCCGGCCGTTGACTAGTTTGCCGCCGGCGCGCGCGAACCGCACCGGCCAATTCATGCGGGGCACTCGGCGGGCCTGCACCCGGATGAATTCCTGCGCCGGCCAGGCGGCGAGCACGGCCGGATCCTGCGCTTTGCGCCAGCGCGCATACTCATTCATCATCTGCACCTGCGTCCGGTAAATGAGCTTCAGCCGTTTCTCGCTCGTGATGTCCTGGATGCCGCCGAAACGGTCGGAGGTGGCCGCGAGGTTGCGCGGATCGAGCCCTTCATCGCGCGCGATCTTTTGCATCTCGGCGACGAACTGCGCTTCGTTCACGACGACGCTGCGCTCGTTGCGGATCTGTCCGATCGCCTGCTCGATCCGATCCTGCACGCGCTGCATCAGCCGCATGCTCTCCACCGTGGCCGAGAATTGCGCGCGATCGCGGAGGGCGATCGGCAGGTCGGCCCACTCCGCGCTATTGAGCGGCGAAGCGACCGGAATGCGGCTGGCGATCTTTTCGACCGCGAGCGGATTGGCCGCGATCTCGGGCATAACTCGTTAGGCGAGCGCCGCCGCGGCCGATTGTTCGAGCGCGCTTTGCAGGGCATCGGCCACGCCGCTGACATCGGTCTGCAGGGCGAGTTCCGGCATCCGCTTGAGCGCTTCGGTGGCGGCGGCGAGCAAGTCCTTTTTGCTGATGTCGCCGCTCTGCGCTTTCGCGATCAAGTCGTCGATTACGCTCTTGGCCGGCGCGACGAATTCGGGCGTGACATGGAGTTCATCCGCGACCGTGGCGATAGGGTCGTTAGGCGCAGCCGGCGCCGCGGACACGGGCGCGGGCGCTGCAGGTGCCGCTGTCGCCGGCTTGCCAGTTGTCGGGTCGTTAGGCGGGACTGCAGCGGGATTCGGTGACGGCGGCGGTCCGCCCGGTTTTGGCAAGCCCGGTTGGCCGGTGGCGGGCGGAGCGCCCGCAAGTCCCACGTACTCGAGCTTGTAGCCGCTCTTTTCGCTCAACTCTTCCGGGTCGATCTTGAAACCGGCGGTCGCGGCCGTCGCCGCGTCGGTCAGGACCGAGCTCGTGTCCTTGACGTTGATCTGGGCGAACTCGAAATAGACCAGGACCGGCTCGTCAGGGTGAAGACGCGCCAGAAGCGGTTTGTCGAATTGCTCGTGCAGCCGGGTCGCGACCTGGTTCGCGATCGCCTGCGCGATCTCGTCGAACGCTTCCTTTTGCGCGGTGCCGGCGAGCGTCCCCGAGCCCGCTTCGGAAAGGACGGTCAGCTTGCCCGCGGTCCCGCCGATCACGATTTGTTCATCGATATAATGCAGCCGCGCGCTGAAGACGTCGGCGCCGCCACTCCCGGTCGCGCTCGGGGTCTCCAGGGTGGCCCCGTTAGGCAAATAACCGCGCCGGCGCGAAACAGCATTCTCGGCGGTCGTTTGATAACCGGCTTCCTTGTCGATCGGGACGTTAGGCGGCCCGATGATGAACATCGGCGGAACGCCGTAATCCCCCAGGAAGCCATCCCAGTCGGCGTCGTTCACTTCCCTTTTGACCGCGAGGCGGGTGAAGATTTCATCGGACGGATCGTCCACCGTGTGAATGACGAATTGGTCCGGATCGATCGGCACCCCGAAATTGATCTCGCGCGCGTCGGCGTTGTAGGCCCAGTCGCCGTAGTAACCGTTCCGGACCCAGAACCATTGCTCGACGATCCGCAGCTCGGTCACGAGCCAGGGATCGTCCGCGCCTTCGCCCGCATAAATTTTTTCGACGTGAGAAAAGCCGCGCAGATCGGCCAGGGCGAGGAAGGTGAGGGCGCTGCGCAGATTGGCGATCGCATCGTAGGCCGCGCGCAGATCCGCCGCCTGCTTGTCGGCCAGAGCTTTTTTCGCCGGGTCGTCGCCCACGTCTTCGACCTTGATGTTCCAATCGAGCCCGGAGAGCGAGGCAAGGAGCCGCCGCTTCACCGCGCGCACCACCGGATCGTGTTTCTCAATCGCGCGGTAGAGCCATTGCAGCCGCGCGTAATAACCGCGCTGACCGAGCTGGATCAGGTTGATCACTGTCGGCAGGTCGAGGTTCTGCAGCGGGTTGATCTGATCGAGGTAGAAATTGGTGATCATGGCGTTTTAAGAAACCTGCAGGAACGCGGGGAGAGAGAGCTGCTTGGTCAGATGCCAGGCGCGGCACTCTTCGCAAAAGTAGGGGCGCAGATCCATCGGGCGCGAGTGCCGGCCGCGCGTGCGCAGGACGATCTTGCGCGCGCTGATCGCGGCGCGCTTGTCCGGATAGGAATGTTTCGCGCAGCTCATCCCAGCATCCTCCGCGAGTGCCGGATTTCTTGTCTCGTTAGGCCGCGGCCGCTCTTCGCGCCGAAGGCTTTGAAAGTGCCGGCGGGGGAAAGAGTCGCGCCGGCATGGAGCGCGAGCGCGAGCGCCCAGAACCGATCGGCGTGCCCGTTGACCCCGCGATCGGCCGCGAAACGCACATTGCCCGAAAGGGTCGTTTCCTTTTTCACCGCGCGCAGATCCGTGGTGATGAATTTGTTGTCCGGAATGCGGACCCGCATTTCCTCGAACGCGGTCTTGAGCGGATAGGCCAGCTCTTCCTTGACCCGCGGCGTGAAGGTCACGCCCTCGACTTTGCCGCTGTAGATCTTGGCGCGCTCGGTGAACTGAATGCCGATGCCCGTTTCGTCGATGCAGCAACGGCGGACCTGCGGGAGTGCGAGGATCGCGTAGAGCTCCGCTTCCTGCGCGTCGAAACGCTGCCGGCTCATCTCGATCACGCGCCGGGTATAAAAAGTGTCGCCCAGCTTTTCCAAAACCCAGATGACGGTCAGATCGTGTTTGCGGCCGATGTCGACGCCGACGAACAGTTCGCCCTTCGCGTCGAACAGATCCGTCTCCCAAATCTCTTCCGGCCGATAACGGCACTTAATGATCTGCTCGTACTCGAGGAAGGCGGAAGCGTCGTCCGCCGGGACGCACATATACTCCTGCAGCCAGGTCTCTTCGTCGGCGCATTCGTCGCGCTCGTTCTGCAGGTAATCGTCCTCGCTCATCAGGAGCCGCTCGTCGTTAGGGTCGATCCGGGCCCATTGCTGCTTCAGCTTGACCAGGAGTCCGTCGCGCAAGGCGTCTTCGATCGTGACGCGGTGGAGCGAAAAATGTTTCGGATTCCCTTTTTCCCGGATCTCGCGAATCAGCTCGTTGAAATAATTATGGCTGCCGCGGTGGGTCGAAAAAATGACCAGCCGGCCGCCCCAGGTGATGCCGGGCCGGGCGATCGCGAAGAGGCGCCGGTTTTCCGGGTTGAGCGCGAACTCATCGAGCTTGCGCGTGCCGCGTTTGCCCGCCTGCGCGTCGACGTTCGAGCTCAGGCTCCAGATATCGCGCCCGTTCGCCAGCTTGAGCCGTTGCGCGCTCGCGTGCCGGCCGGTCTCGGCGTTTTCGAGAATGCTTTGGCCCAGGTCGGTGGCGAGAATGTTGAGCGATTTCGCCCACATCTGGCAGTCCTCGGTGTAGAGCTGCGCCTGGATCTGATCGCGCGAGGTGACCCAGCAATCGAACGGCCATTCCGTGCCCGCGGTCTCGGTCACGGTGTCGTAGGCGTCGCACCAGGAGAAACCGAGCTGGCGCGATTTCTCGGCGATCTTCATCCGCGAGCGGTCCGCGTTCCAGCGGCCCTGGAACCCGAGGAAACGGCGGGCCCGGATCCCGGCTTCCCATTCCGCGTATTCGCGCGGCGATTGCGGGACGAAAATGTTTGGCGCCGCGAGCAACATTTCAGAGCACCCCCAATTCCTGGTCGATGAGGAGGCGCGCTTCCGCGCTGATCCCGCCCTTTTTGACTTCTTTCTCGATCGTCTTTTGCAGCGCGGCGATTTTCTCGAGGCGCTCGCGCTCCTTGCGCTCGTATTCCTTCACCTTCAGCTCGAGGCCGCGCGCGCTCACGTCGCCCTGGCGGATTTTCGAGAGAATGAAGGCGATCGAGCCGGCCTTTTTCAAATCGAGCTCGTCGTCGCCCAGCGCATCGACCAGGTCGAAGACCTGCTGCGAAAGCATGGCGGCCGTCGCATCGGCCAGGGTATTGCCGGCGCCCTGCTGTTGCATGGAGGCGACCTGGGTGGCGAGCGCCTGCGCTTTTTCGAGCCGGTCGAGGTGGCGCTTGAAAGTCACGTCGCGAAACGACGTGGCCGACATGAGCGAGATCTCGATCCCGAGCGTCGCGGCCTTCGCTTTGATCGCTTCCAGGTTCCGCTCCGAGCCGGGCAGCGCCGCCAGCTCGCGGACGAACTTGTCGAGCTGCTCCACGGTCAGCGCCTGCGCGATTTTGTTGCGGTCGCTCATTGGAGGAGGTTCTGGCAGGCGCCGCGCGGGCATTTCAGCGGGGTGGCATCCGGCCTGGTTGGATCGTAGGGCAGCGGATGCTCGGCGCAGCCCAGCAGGAGGAGGAGAATCAGGAAGGGAAAAACCGGCCGTCCAAAATCTTTAAGCTTTCGAAAAACAGGCTCCAAACCGCTCTGAAAACAACCGGAAACCACGATTCCCGCTCGCCGGGAAAAAACGTGGCTGACGACAAGATGTGACCCGGTCGCGCGTTTTACGGGCCTTTTCGCGAGAATCGACGCTCCAGGATCGCGGCCAGCGCGTTTTTGCGAGGCGGGTGAGCTGGTGACAGGGTGATTTTTCATCCGCTCACGCACTTTCTAAATCAGCTTCTGGCGCATGAGGTATTCATCGCCCGGCGCGCGCGTCACCCAGCGGCGCAGATCAGGCCGGAGCTCCTTGTCGATCGTGATGATCCAGCCTTTCGATTCCAAATAACGGAGATGGCGCTCCAGCGTCGCCTGATCGATTTCGTAGCCAGCCTTGGCCAGGCCGCGCAAGAGGCGATCTTCCGGCAGGCCGAACACCCCGGCGAAATGGCAGAGCAGGACGATCTTTTCCTGCATCAGCTCGATGTCTTCGGCGGTCATGTTTTCTTTTCCTCTCCCGGTGGCGCGGCGTCTTCCGGGATCTTGCGCAGCGCCGAGACGGGGCTGTTTTTGATCAGGATCTCGATCAGCCGCTCCACCTTCAGGGCCAGCGAATCGAGCTTCTGGTTGGTGGCCTCCTGCATATTTTCGAGGCGGGTGATATGCCCGCGGAGCGAGAGAATTTTTACCGTGTTCGAATCGAGCGCTCTTTTCATCGCCGGCTTGGTTTCGTCGTCGCCCATGTTTAATGCCCGTTGGCGGCGCGCAGCGCGCGCGGCAGCTCGCGGATCAAGGTGTCCAGTTTCAGGTCGTATTGATCGAGCTTGCGGATGTGGGTCTCGGTCCGCTCCTGCAGCCGCGAGACCTGGTCGCGCATCATGGTGATGACGCCGCCGCGCAGTTCCGCGGCGACGAAGGCCGTGTTGAGGGCCGCGTCCACGTCGTGGCGCATCTTCGAGATCTGTTCTTCGAGCCCGCGACACCGGATGTGCATCTCCTTTTTGAACTCGGTAAACGCGCCGTGCGTTATCAGCCCGGAAATGGTGGAATTCAGGCTCGGCTGGCGCCCGAAAACCTGCTTCCAGAAGTAGATCACGCTCAAAACGAGCAGCGCGATGAGGAGCAACCCGCCCAGCCCCCAGATAAAGTTGTTGAGGATCGGTTCCGAAGGAAAAGGGATCTGAGCAAGAGCTGTCATCGTTAGGCAAGCCCGGCCGAGCCGCTCACTTCGGTCGCGCGGAGAGCAACCGAGCCGCCCGCGCAAAGGGAATGGAGGAGGACCCCGGCGCCGATCTGGTCGCTCACCGCGGTCGCGCTAAATTTCCCGTCATCGGTGAATTTCCCTTTCGTGTAATGCTGCGAGCCGGCCCAGAGATAGGGCGACGGAATCCCGCGGGCGCGGTAGCCGATCCCGTTGAATTTTTCGAGCGCGTAAAGCATCCCGGCGATGCTCCAGTCGTGATATTCATCCAGCCCGTCGTAGCGCAGGGCGTCGAGCGCGCTGTCTTCCCAGGCGAAAGGTGGCTGGCCCAACGCTGGCCGGCCTTTGGGCACGTGCACGGTGCGCGCGCTCAGCGGGTCGCCGTTATGGAGATGGGTTTTCCAGGAGAGATCGCCCTCCAGCGAGTGGATGAGCCCGATGAAAAACCACGGCATGTTCGGCAGCCGGTTCGCCACGATCTGGTAGCGCTCCTGGCCGGACGTGATCCGGGCCGCCTGTTTCGCGACCGCCTTGGGGTCGCCCGGCGCGACGCTCAGGAAAAGTCGAACGTAGTCCGAGGTAACATCGGGCGTGAGTTTAAGGGAAGGCATCGGGTGATTTTCAGTGAGCGAGTTGGCGATTTAGCGAATGGCAATCGCCCGCTCACTCGATCACCCGATCGCTTGCTTCGTTAGGCCGTCGCGTCCGGCTGCCATTGCGGGTTGGCGACGAAATCCCGATAGCTCTGGATTTGCCCCTTCATGGTCGCCAGTTGCGCGTCCGTGAATTCGCCTTTTTGGCTGAGGTTGTCGTATTCCTTGATGGCCAAGGGAAGGACCGTGCCGATGAGGACTGTGACTAGTTCGGTGCCCATATTTATTGGTGGTTGAGTTGCGCCAGGTAGATCTGGCTTTGTGCGAGCGCCGCTGCGACGACGGCGAGTGCCTGTTGGAGAGCCGTTTCATTCGCTGAAGTTGGATTCAGCCGATAGGCGTCGGTCAAAGCTTCGGCCGTCTGCAGCCAGTTGACCCCGTTCCGGCGGATCACTTCCGCGTATTGATGGAGCGGAGTTGCCTTGACGGCTGCGCTCACCGGCAGCGGATTGAGCTGGCGCTCGGCGGTGACGAAGGCGTTGAAAACATCAGCCGTGAGCTGAGTGGCTTGTTCGGATTTTCCGGTAAAAGTCGTAGCGCAACTCGTCAGGCCGATCGAGCCGCCGAACATCAGCGCCGGCAGGAGCGCGGCGACGAGCAAGGCGCGGAAGGCAGGCGCGGCGCCACCCAGAACCGGAATCGACGCCGTCGCCGGCGGAACACTCGCGACGGCTTGGGTCCGGATGAACATGGCCGAGACCGCGGCGACCAGCGTCATGACGATCGCCTGGTTGGCCGAGGACATTTGCAGCCCGAAAGCAATCCCGAGGGCGAGGATCGCCTTGATCAAACCGAGGATCGCGGCGGAGAGACCGTCGCGCGCCATGCTCCAGGCGGTGAGCAGGCCGAAGAAAGCGAGCGCGACCGCGTTGATCACGCCCTGCTGCTCGGGCGAGAGCGCGAAGGCGAACGAGCTCACGATCATGACCACGCTCGAAATGAGACTGAGCCAGAGGGCCGGTTCGCGCCCAAAGAATGTAATCTTCATGCGTCGAGCGTCGCACCCCGCGCCGGCGGGACGCCAATGACTCAGGCGACTGGGGCGAGTCAGGGATGGATAAAGCGTTTCCAGAGGGCGGAAGCTCTGCCTAACGACTACAAATTGTAGCGCGGCAGTTTCATTTCCGGGGTGCCGGACGGCTTGGGCGGATTGTTTGGGTCGATAAGAGTCACCACGCTGTAATGCGCAATCGCTTCCGGAGAGACCAGGTTCGGCACAGTGTTCTGCACCCTCAAAACCGTGGTGTAGGTGTATTCGCCTTGGGCCAGCGCGCTCAGCATCACGGTGTCTTTGTCGCCGGCGTGAATCGTCGTGTCCGGCAGTTTCGACAAGATCGCGAACAATGTCTTCGGATCGGCCGTCACGTGGACGATTTGGTTGCCGGAATCCGCCAGGTCATAAGATCCAGTCGGATGTGAGTGCCTGGCCGATGCGCACGAAATCAGCACGCCGGTGCTCGTCACGCTCAAAATGCGCCCGTAAATGAACGACCGTTGTCCCGCATGGGCGCTGGCCACAGAGGCGGCGAGGAGGAAACAGAGAATCAGCTTTTTCATGCTCTTTCTGTTAGAGCACCCGCGATGCCACCTGTTACCGCAGAGCCTGGATTCTCTTCTCGATCGTCGGCATCATGGCTTTCACCATGGCCAGTTTCTGATCGGCTGGCTTGACGGAGTCATCCAGGATCGCATTCACGCGCTCCAACAGATGCTCGAGCGGCATATTCTCGATCAACCAGTGAAACGCTTCCCGGCTTCCCTCTTGCGTCCCGAAGTCGAACTTCGGTCGCCGCGGTGGTAATTCGTTAGTCCGGGCGTCCTCGGTCCCGAGAACTTGGTGCGTCGAGACCTTCAGAGTTTCGGCCATTTGCCGCAAGAATTCTGGACTCGCACCGGACCGGCCGTTCTCAAAATTGTTGATCGTCGAGACCGCATACCCGCTCTGCTTGGAGAGGGCTTTCAGAGTGATGCCACGGTCTTTTCTGATCCGCTTGAGAGAATTCTGCATTTGATAAGAAAAAAGTCTGGACGTGGTAAGAATTCTGCTCTTTAATAGCCATGTTACAGGAACGACACCGTGAAAAGCAACAGGAAACCCTA
Organism: Spartobacteria bacterium; assembly: GCA_003169975.1. Taxonomy (GTDB): domain Bacteria; phylum Verrucomicrobiota; class Verrucomicrobiia; order Chthoniobacterales; family UBA10450; genus Palsa-1392. The sequence continues at coordinate 11,723 of PNAA01000048.1, forward strand.
TTCGCCCCAGAATCCGCAATTCCCTGGGATCGTCCGACACGCTCGCGAACTCGGAGTTTCGCGCATCCATCTCTGGTACGTGCTGAAGAGGATGCGGGAGAGCAAACCGCTTCTGCGGCGCTACCGGGCACTGAAACGCGCGGAGGCCGCCAAATGAGCGCGATCCCCGGCCTCGAGGCAGAGGAAATCACTTGCGAAGGGCCCTGGGCGGGAGTGGCGATCGTCTGCTTTACCGACCGCTGCCTTGAATCCCCCAGCTATGGCGCCTCGTTCGACGTGGCAGAGCCAATCGATCTCTCCAAGGTCGTCGCCGCCCGCGACGCCAAGCGCGCCCAGTTCGCCCGCGCCAACCGTTCCCCAGCCTAACGACTCTCTCAAACCAAAAAACCAAAAACCATGAAAAAGCTCCTCATCATTATCTGCCTCGCCGCCGCCACGGCGCGGATCATTACCCCGATGGCGTGGGAAACCACCGCGCGCGCCGATCTGCGGGCCGCTCTCCCCACGACCGCCGCCGCGCAGAGCGCGGAAGAGCGCGCCCTGCTCTGCGAAATCCAGGCCCTGCCCGACGCCCAACTCAGCCATTAGGCGTATGGGCGCCGCTCCGCCACCGATCCGCCCGCCGGCCCGTCAGTCGGATTATGAAATCGCGTTCGGTTTCCTGATCGATTTTGAAAAGCCGCTGATGCGCCCGGACGAAGCGGCCCGCATCCTGGGGCGCTCGCTCAACTACATCTACGGCTGCATCGAATCCGGCGAGCTGGACGCGCACAAGCCGATGAACCGCGAGGTCAATCGCTACATGATCACGCGGCGGAGCGTGGCGCTCCATCTGGCGCGCTCCGCCACCTACCGGAGCGGCGATTTCATGGACCGGATCAAAGCGCTCCTCGGCGAGATGACCGCGCCCCAGCTCGACGAGCTCATCCGCGACGCCGGCAGCCTGCGCAAAAGGAAATTCGTCGCGTGAAAAAAGGTACGCTGGCGCTCATCCCGCCTAACGACGAAAGCCCTCTGGTGCGCGAAGCGATCGGCCTCGCCGACATGAACCGCGCGCAGATGGCGGCGACTGTTGCTGGCCTGCTTAAGCTGGAAGCCACCCACGAAAACTTGAGCGGCATTTGCGCGGTCATGGTTGGGATCGTTCTCCATGAAGTCAAGGACCGGCTGCCGCGCGGCGAATTCGGGCCGTTCATCAAGGAAAATTTCGGCAAGTCCCACCGGTCGGCCAACCGCTACATGCTTATTGGGGGCGCCTGCCTCAAGGGCCAATTAGACAGTACTGTCCAAATTGACCGGAAGCGGTCGAAGACGTTCGAGCTGCTCACGAACGATGTGGTCACGTCGCTCAAAGAGCTGGAGAAGTTTCGGCTCGATCTGCGGCATCCAGTCGTCTCCTACGTCGCGCGCTGGGTCAATGGCCGCGGCTCTTACCAGCTGATGCTCGATTATCCGGCGCCGCTCGGCGGCCGGCGCGAGCGCAAGGGAAAGAAGCTGACTCTGGCCGAAGTGCGCGCGCAAGCCGAGGCGGACGCGTTCGAAAGCTACGAAACAATCTGCCGATCGGTTGACCGTTTTCTCCGGGAGAACAGTCCCACGCTGCTGCCGAAGTCGCAGCGCCTCTTGATGGCCAGCCTTTTCGGCAAAGCAAAACGCTCCCTCGATGCCGTCGCCGATTAACATGAAAGCGCTCGTCATTCTGCCTAACGACAAGTTCTATGCCTCTCTGCCGCAGGCGCAGCGCGATCGGATTCGCGATGGGGTCGAAGCTTTCTGCCGGGTCCCGCTCGTTAGGCCGATCCGGCACGCGCTCCAGCAAATCTCCTGCATCCTCGGGGTCAGCCCGGCGACCGTGCGCCGGGTCTACGACGAGCTGCGCGACGGCGCCGACTGGCGCGTTTTCATCGATTACCGCGCGGTCGAAGCGGTCCGCGCGGCGCGCACGAAAAACCCGGAGTTTCAGCAGTTCCTGAAGAAGCTCTACGACGAGCACAAGCGGTCCGGCTACAGCGCGATCGAGGATCTGCAGGAACGCTGGCGGCGGCGCGAAGCGATCCCTGGCTACGACGGTCATCCGGGCTGGCCCAATCTTCCGCGCGGCTGGAGCGAGCGGAATCTCTACCGGGTGCAGCCCACCAAAACCGAGCGCATCGCTTTCCATATCGGCCTGAGCGCGGCCGCGCCCGGCCTCCCGCAAACCTTTTCCACTCGGGTCGGTCTCTGGCCGATGAGTCATGTCCAGATCGACGATCTCTGGCACGACAATTTCGTCCGGGTCGGAGTGAAAGGCGCGGTCGGCCGCGTCATGGAACTGGATGCGCTTTGCGTTGGCACCGGGAACAAGTTTGCCTGGGGCACGAAGCCGCGCCTTCCGAAAGCGCTCAACCCCGCGCAAATGGAAGGGCTGAAAGAGCGCAACGTTAGGCTCCTCCTCGCTGGGATGCTTTTCCATACCGGCTACTCGGCGCGCGGCACCTGGATCATGAGCGAGCACGGCACCGCGTTCATTCGCGAGCGGATCGCGCGCATCCTTTACGATCGCACCGGCGGACTGATCAACATCCGCTACAGCGGCATCAGCGGCGAAGAACAGGCCGTCCTGGCCAGCTGGCGCGGCGAGGGGAAAGGCAACCCGAGGGCCAAGGCTCATCTCGAAAGCCTGCGCAACCTCATTCACAACCGGCTCGACCATCTCCCGGCCCAGACCGGCCCCGATCGACAGCGCCGCCCGGAAACGCTCGCGAAGATGCTCGATTACGAGCAGGACCTGCTCGAGCTCGCGGCCCGGCTGCCAGAATCGCGCCGCGCTCTCCTCATCCATCCCACCCTCGAATATCACGCCCATTTCCTCCCGCTCCTGGGCGATCTCTACCGGGCGATCAACGGCCGCACCAATCATCGCCTAGAAGGCTGGAGTAAATGCGAATACCTCACGAATGAATATCGGACCGCGCCCCAGGCGCTCGACTGGCTGGGCGAGCGCGAGCTCCTCGCTTTGCCGGAGGAATCACGGCGCTTGCTTCACTCGTTAGTCCGGGCTCAGCCGCAAACCTACAGCCGCACCCGGCAGCTCAGCCCGGCGGAAGTCTACGACCCGGCCCGGCCGACTTTCCTGCACATCGGGCCCGACGTGGTCTGCGATCTCCTGCTCGATGATCTCGCCCGCGAAGAAAAAGTGAAGGGCTCCTACTTCCGTTTTCGCGACATCGAGATCGACCCGGAAGAAATGATTTTCGAGGCGCGCATTCTCGCGCCCGGCGCGACTCGCGAAGTCGAGTTGCCCGAGGGCGAAAAGTATCTCGTCTTCGTTAATCCGTTCGCGCCGGAGTACCTCTTTGTCTGCGGCGCGCGCAAGCAATTCCTTGGCCTTGCCCGGCGCGTGCATGGCGTCAGCCCGCTGGATGAAGCGGCCACGATTCGCGCCTGGGGCCATGCCGCCGCGCGCACCGCCGATCGTCTCGCGCCGGCGCGACTCCGGCACGCCGGCGACAGCAGCGCGCACGCGGAGATGGTCGCGACGAACGAAGCGCTCGCCGACACCGCGCGCGATTTCACCCCCGACGAAAAAGCCGCCAGCCGCGCCCGGCGCGCCAACACCGCCGGGCTGGATGATTTCGCCGGCGAACCCTCCGACACGGAGCCGCGTCCCATCGCTTCGATGGATGATTTTGCCTAACGACCATGAATAATAGCGCGGCTCTCACTCTTCATTCCGAAAACGGCCTGGCCGATCACTCCGGCTCACTGCCCGATCTCCAGACGGTCGAGAAAAACCTGCTGGACCGCGGCGTCGCGCCCGAGCTGCTCGAGGACGTTCTCTGGCTGGTCGATCACGCGCAGAGCCGGGGCCTCCGGAATTTCTCCGAGATCGCGAAAGAAACCGCTTTCTCCCAGGCCACCATCTCGAAAGTTTTCCGGGGCAAATACGAGGCCGATCTCACTTCCTTCTGCGGCCAGGTGCGCCACTTCCGCGCGATGTGGACCGAGCGCCAGGCCTACGGCGTCGAGCCCTACGTCGCCGAGCTGAGCGTGGTCAAACGGATCAGCTCGTTTTGCAAGATGATCCGCAAAAACGGCGAGATCGGCATGATCTGGGGCCGGAACCAGAGCGGCAAAACCAAGGCGCTCAAATACGTCGCCGAAGTCGAGCTCATGACCGCCTACGCCAAGCTGCCCGCGGGCGGCGGCGTGATCGCGAGCATGAAAGCGATCGCGCGCGCCCGCGGCGGAATCTCCGTGCGCAAATCGCACGAGGAAATGCGCGAAATCCTCCTCGCCCGTTTCAATAATCTCTGGCTGCTCCTGGTCGACGAATTTCACCAGGCCGTCACCGGCCGCACCATCAAAACGGTGACGGTCGATCGGATCCGCGAGTTCAACGACGACTGCGGGACGCCGGTCGTGCTCTGCGGAACTCCGGTCGTGCCCGACATGATGGAGAACGCGCGCTACAAGGATTTCCTCGGGCAGATCAGCAACCGCGGCGTCTTCCGGCTCCAGATCCCGGCGGTCCCCACCGCCAGCGACATTCTTCTCCTGGTTAAAGCCTACGGCTTCGAAACCGAGCCGGCCGGCGAAGCGGCGCTGATCGTAAAAGCGATCGCGCAGGAAAAAGGAATCGGGAAGCTGACCAAATATTTCAAGGCGGCGCGCTCGCTCGCCACCGGCGCGCACTGCCGCGTCACCTGGAAACATTTTCTGACGACGAGCGATAGCGCCGACAGCTGGGCCAAAGGCGAGTTCGGCAAAGCATAATTTCCGACCCCGGAACAAACCAAACCAACCAGCCAGCCTAACAATAAATGAAAACCAAACTCCCGCTCCTGCTCGCGCTCGCGCTCGTGCTCACGCTCGATTCGTCCTGCTACGGCTTTGCCCGGCCACCGCACCCAACACCAACACCAACACCACGCCCGACGCCGACCGCGACGCCGCGCCCAACACCCACACCGACATGGACACCAACACCTTCTCCATCCCCGACGCCATCTCCTACAACGTCACCGTCACCAACACCGACTCCCAGCGGGTCCCCCTCGTCTACGCCGAGCCCCACTGCCTCCGCGTCTCCCACGCCTACGTCGACCGCGACCCCGACTCCCAGCCTAACGAAGGCGCCGCTCGGAAGTTTTTACCTCCTCTCGACTGACGCGCCGATCTCCGCCGCGCAAAGCTGCTGGACGAACAAAGCTTTTTCCGGCGTCCGGCTGCGGAAGAGCGCGGCCTCGATCCTGACCGCTCCCGGCAAATATGATTGGTCGCAACTCGACGCCGCATCCGCGCTCGCGAAGGCCAATGGCAAACAATGGAGCGTCGGCGTCCAGTTTGGTCCGGCCACCCCGGCCTTTGTCGGCGCGAAATTCTACGCGCTCTCCAATGGCTCATCCGTCCTGCCCTGGGACCCGCTGGTCGTGGCGGTCGAGTTGCAGTTCATCAAGGATTTCGGGGCGCGCTACGCCAACGACCCGAATCTGACCGGCGTCGTAATCGGCGGCCTGGGCACCAATCCCGGCTTCGAATCCTATGTCGCCAAGACGGCCGACGACATGACCGCGATCGGCGACCCGGACGCGGCCACGAAATGGACCGCCTCCTGCGCGCAGATCCGCGCCGCTTTTGCGGCGGCATTTCCGAATAGGGCCCACATCATGGCGGCGGGCCAGCCTTTGCCTAACGGCGATAACTTGCTCAAGTCGTTGGTCGATTCCCAGATGGCGCTCGACCCGAATTTCGGCGTCATGTGCTGCAGTCTCAAAAAAGACTCGAGTACCAGCTATATGCCCAACGCGCTCGTCGATGCCTGGTCGCCGACGCATCCCTGCGCGCTGCAATTCGTCGCCAACACGAGCGATCCGCGCACCGGCGGCACACTGGCCGAGGTGCTGCCGGTGGGCGTCGCCCTCCTGCACGGCAGGGGCGACATCGAGATTTACGCGGCCGATGGCGACAATCCAGCCAATGCCGCCACCATCGCCGCCACCGCCGCGCAACTGGCCAAATAGAAAACCCCTGACAATGAACTCAATCAGCAACGGAGCCAGTTTTGAACTGCGCAGGATTTTGCAATCTGTCCAGCCAGCCGCGGCGCCGGCGCCGGTCCACGGCTATCGCGTCACCTTCGAGCGCTGCAACCCGCGCCACGGCCGGCCCGAGCGGGTTGTCTTCGGCTGCAAACATCAGCAGCAAAGCGTCGCGCAGGGCAACGCCCGCATCAAAGCCGGTTTCCTCCGCGTCCTCAGCGCCGAACCGCTGACCGCCGCGCAATTCGCGCAGGAATTTCCACCAGGGCGGAGCAGCAAAGGCCGCTACGTCCTCCACCGCGCCTAACGAACATGAACACCACCACGAAGGACACGAAGATCACGAAGGTTTCGGGATGGTGGGAAGGCACGTTTGAAGACCGCATGAAGCGCCGCGCGGAACGTCGCGCCCGTCCTGAATTCAAAGCTCGCCTGGAAGCGATCGCGCGCCATCGCCGTCACCGTGAAATCTGGAGAGCCATAAGATCCAGTGCCTCCCCAACCTTCGTGCCCTTCGTGGTAAAAATCCTATGAAACGCCTCAAAGCCACCGCCGAAATCAAGACCCGCCTCGAGTTCGATCGCCTGATCGATGACACCGTCACCTTGCAGCTCATCAAAGAAGGCCGCGAACTGGAGCGCGACGAGCAGTTGCTCGCCGTGCGCGACCTTTTCGATCCCGAAATCTCGGATCTCGACGAAGCGATCCAGAACAACGTCCTGCGCGCCGAGAAATACGCGCTCGACCACCGCGACGAGCTGCTCCCGACCAAACTGAAAAGCGCCGAGACGAGCTTCGCTTTTTTCGGCTTCCGCATCGGCAACCCGACGCTCGTTTTGCTCAACCGCAAATGGACCTGGGCGCAAGTGATCGCGCAGCTCAAGCTCCTCTTTGACGGCCAATTCCTCCTCGTCAAAACGTCGGTCGACAAAGACGGGATGAAAGCGCGGCTCACCCCCGAACAGCTCGTCAGCGTCGGCACCCGCATCGAGCAAAAAGAAACCTTCTTCATCGATCCCAAGCGCGACCCGGCCGATTCGCAGCGGCTGGTGGCGCCGGCCGCAAACGTCAAGGAGGCCGCGTGAAAGCCACTCTCTTTTCGACCGATCAGCCATTCGTCCTTCTCGAACGTCGGGATGATAACACGACTCTCGTCCGCACCTTCGGGTGTCGCGCGGACCTGGTGAAAGCCCTTAGTAGTCCGGGAGTCTGTAATCTCTGCGGCTGCACGGACGATCACGCCTGCGATGGCGGGTGCGCCTGGGTCGATGACGAACACACGATCTGCACCCGGTGTGTCGAGCGATCGCTGCAGCTCGCGCTGGCGAATGAAAGCAAGGAGGCCGCGTGAACAACTTCGCTTATCTCCGCGAAGACTCGCCCTTCTTTCCGATCTTCGAAGGCGGGCTGGTGCCCATAAAAAATATTCTTGTCCCCAACCAGGTGAGGCTGGAAGGAAGCGACGAGACCAGCGCCTACATGCTCGATTGGGCGAAGTGCAGCGACGCGCAGCGGGCCCAAATCGCCGAGATAGTGACCAAACTCCGAGGCGGATCGCCTAACGAATTCTTGGAGCACATGAACGGCGGCGGCGACATGCCGATCCGCGTCAGCCAAACCACCGGCTGTGAAACTGACGTGCCGTTTTTCCTATGAGCGCCCGCGCCCATCCGCTGCAGTGGCCGAAAGGCTGGCCGAAAACCGAGCTGAACAAGCGCGAAGCCGGCAACCATTTTAAGAACGTCACACTGGCGAGCGCGCTGAACGGCTTGAAAGATGAAGTTCGTCGGCTCGACGGCAAAAACGTCGTTCTCTCGAGTAACTACACTCTCGGCAACGAGAGCCCGAAAGAATCCGGCGTGGTGGCTTACTTCGAATATAACGGCAGCCAGGTCGCGATCCCCTGCGATCGCTGGAAACGGATCGAAATCAACGTCCGGGCCATCGCACTAGCGATTGAAGCCATGCGCGGGATGGAGCGCTGGGGCGCGAAGCACATGATCGCCGCGATGTTTTCCGGCTTCACCGCCCTCCCGGAAAAGACCGGCCCGAGCTGCTGGGACGTGCTCGGAATTTCGAGCGATGCCACCGAGGACCAAATCCTCAACGCCTACCGCAGCAAGGCGAAAAAGGCGCACCCAGATCAGGGCGGATCGAGCGAAGCCTTCAATGCCCTGTCGCAGGCGAAAGACATCGCCCTGGCCACCCGGAGATCGTCATGACCGGCCGCCACCTTTGCGCCCACCCCGACTGCAAACTATGGCTGCCGGCCAACCGGTTCGCCTGCCGTTCGCACTGGCGCCAGCTCCCGCGCGCCCTGCGCAACGAAATCAACCGCTGCTTCACCGCGCACGAAATCGAGCAATCCCACGCCACGATCGAGGAGCTCCGCTTCGCGCAAGACAGCGCGCGCGAATACTACGACGCCGATCGCTCATGATTAAAACGATCTGCGATTACCCGCTCGCCATTCGCGAAATCCTGCGGCGCAACGAGGCGCGCGCGGCGCGGCGCGGCCGCCGTCCTCTTCTTCCTCCTTCATTCTTCCTTGTGCCTTCCTCGACCACTCACACCGCCCGGATCAGCCCGACCGAAACGGTCGAAAGCAACCTGCCGCTGCCTAACGAGCGCTCAAAACGCGCGGCCTGGCTGCCATGAATCCGCCCGTCATCCCGCCCGAAATCGACGCCCTCCATCGCGCGCTTCTCGCTGCGCTGCGGGTCGACTATTTCCGGCCCGGCATGGGCGACCTCAACGCCTGGCACGATTTCCTTTTCGTTCTCCAATCGCTCGACGATTCCGCGGGCGGCAAGATCACCGCGCGCGACGTGCACGGCGCCGTCAACCTGATGCGCGAGGAGAATCGGGATGGGAAAGCGAAATGGTCGCTCCGCTTTGCCAAGATCCTGCGCGACCCGGAAGCGTTTCGCGATCTCGTCCTGCTCACCCGCAAAGCGAAACGGCCGCGGCCGCCGGTCGAACCCAGCTCGCGCACGGCCGGCGATGTGACGCTCGCCACCGAGCGGGATCCGGCCGCCGAAAACGACCCGGTCCACATCAAGGAACATCTCGCCGAGTTCAAAAAGAAGATGGGCCGATGATCTCTTCCTTCACCTTCACCCTGGAAGCGCCCACCCAGGAAACGATCAACGCGCGCCTGATCGAATATCTGCGCGAGCAAGGCTACTTCATCGAGCGGCCGCGCGATTGGGAGCCAACCTGGCAATTCTGCGGGCGGATCGGGATCACCGTGAAGTCGTTAGGCGAGCAATTGCGCCATCCTTCCGCGCCAGGCGTCGACGTCCAGCGCGGCCCGAGCAAACGCCTGATCGCGATCGCGAGCAACTCCCGTTTCGAAGCCTTTTGCCGGAGGAACAAGTGAGCGGCTTTGTTTTCGGAATTCTCCTTTGGATCGGCAGCGGCATCTTGATCGGCATCTCGATCGGTCGTGCCATCTGGAACGACCCGGTGCGCAAAGTGGAGATCAAAGCGCTGGAAGAACACGTCGACTGGATGCGAGGGCGTCTCCAGTGGTGGTCGAAATACGCCGCTGAGCTGAGCCGCCGGCTTTGGGAAGAACAGCGGGACGACGTGCGCGACGCCGACTGGTGGAAGGAATAAATGAACCTGTACCTCGCTTCCACCGCTGAGCTTTACGCCGAGCACCGACGCACTGAGTCGGCGAAGAAGAATCTCAAGATCGCCGCCGAGCTGCAGCGCCGGCACGACGAGCAATATAGCCGACCTGGCTTACCACTCTCTTGGTTCTGCTGGGAGGGTTACGGATCACCCGGCACGTGGGACGGCTGGTTCGAAATGTTCCGCTACGACTTCCGGTTTCTGCCATGAGCTACTGGACCAGAAAAGACGGGTTCACCCGCAAACAGCAGGGCCTTTACCGTCCGCTGGTGGCCGCCGCCTGGCAGCGCCATTGCAAGCTTGATTCCAGCGTCCTGGATTACGCCGACAAGGCCGCCGCGCGTCGCGCCTGGTATGAAGCCGAGCTCGAGGTCGCCACCGGCGAGACGACGACCTCCAGCCTCGATCCGAAACGCGATTTCGAAGCCGCCATGGCGCACTTCGAAATGCTGGCCGGCGCCGGCATCTATTGGAACCTGCGCGTCTACGGCGGCGACGCTCGCCGGATCGCGCACAACATTCGCGAGGTCTGCATCGAAAACGACGTGGACGAAGTCTACATGCGCGGCATGGCCCGGCGCAGCTTGCGCCTCACGCCGGCCGATCCGCTCCCCGAGTTGGCCAGCCTCGAGTACGAGCAGCTCATCACCCTCATGGGCGAGCTGAAGCGCTTCCTCCGCCGCGGCGGCCGGCCGGGCGGCCGGCGGGGATATGTCCATTTTCCCAGCCACGATCGAGAGGGCAAAAATGGACAATCGCCCTCGGAGGTGCCGTTTTGATCAAGGAAGACGTGCTTGATCGGCTCGGTCTCACTCCCGAGAAAGTGGCCGCGCTGGTTGCCAAGAACACGATGCTGCGGCCAGACGAGGTGATCGCGATCACTTCGAAACGCAAGGGGTGCTACGGCCGCGGCGGCCTGCCGGAAAACATCGTCAACGCGATGATCGCGGAATATCGGAGCACGAATTCGCTCGCCAAAACAGCCGCCAAATTCAATCGATCACGGCAATCGCTTTGGCAGATCCTGCATTCGCGCATCCTGCTGAATCCTCTCTACAGCATCAGGCATGAGCCGGTGATCTACCAAGGCGAAAAGTTCACGCCGGAAAAAGATGGATACCTGCGGCGATCGGCGCACAAAGCCGGGCGGGAAACCTTTCTGCAACGCCTCGTCTGGATTGAGCATCGCGGCCCGATTCCGCCCGGTCACCAGGTCATGTTCCGCGACGGCGATCGGCGAAATTGCGCGATCAAGAATCTCTATTGCGTGAGTCGGGTCGAAGCTGCGACGGGAAGACCGTCCGGGAATGCCTGGACAAAATTCTATGCAGGCCTCGGCCCGCGACCCGTTTTGACGCCTGTCAGCAGTGAGAAGCGAAGCGAGTCGATCGCGCGTGTCTGGGCCCACTACACGCCGCGGCAAAAGAAAAATCGCCTGCGCGGCATTCACCGCCGCTGGAATGAGCGCCATCTCGCGGGGGCGGCCGCATGAGCGGCGGGCGTCGAAATCTTCCGAGCAAAAAGGGCGCTGCGTTTGGCGCGAAGATCGCTCGAGTGACACCGCCAGTTCACGGCATGTGCGGGTCGTGCGCTTTCAGGTTGGGCACGGTTCCAAACCGCTGTTTTCAAACTGTCGAAGGCGCGGCGATTTCTGTAATTCATGGAACGCCATTTTACTGTCATGAAAAGCGAGAGCCAGGTGGCGGGGAGAGCTTGTGCATAGGATTTCTTTCGGCCATTCGATCGCATGGTTGGGGCGAGAATTTGACGCTATGACCGCCCAGCTCGATCTCGATTTGGCAACCGCCCGCCGCGCGCCGCGCGTGTCAGCGGCCGATGTCGCCTGGTTCGTCGACCAGCTCCGCGGCAAGGTCGACTGGGTCACCACCAAGAACCTCGGCGCCACGACCGAGGCCCAGAAGCGCCGGCTGCGCCGGATCAAGGAAATGGCCAGGGGCAAGATCGTCTCTTTCCCAGGCAGCCCCGGTTACAAACTGCTCGATCACTGCACGCTCGCCGAACTGCGCCGGTGCGACGCCGCCGTTCGCTCCCAGACCCGCCGGATGGAAGCGCAACTGAAACCCGTCTGGCGCCGCATGCACAAGCTGGAGCTGGTCGAAAACTCACCGGCATGACCTGAGCCCTCTCTATTATATATGAGCGCGAATTCAAAAATCGAGTGGACCGATCACACCTTCAATCCGTGGATCGGTTGCACCAAGGTCTCGCCGGGTTGCGCGCATTGCTACGCCGAGACCGAAGACAAGCGCCGCGGCTGGACCCCGGACGGCTGGGGCAAAGGCAAGCCTCGCAGGCGAACGAGCGCGGCGAATTGGAAGCTGCCCTTGCGCTGGAACGCCATCGTCGAAAACGAGCGGCAAAACGAAATGGAGCTCGGCCCCTCCCGCGCTGGGCGGATGCCGCGCCCGCGCGTCTTCTGCGCGTCGCTCGCCGACTGGCTCGATGACGAGGTCCCCATCGAATGGCTGGCCGATCTGCTTGCGCTCATCCACGCGACTCCGAACCTCGACTGGCAACTCCTCACGAAGCGGCCGGAATTGTTTCGCCACCGCCTTCACAAAATTTCCCGCGACTCTGAACTAGCATGTCGATGGCACATGCTTTTTCAGGCCCCGCCCAACGTCTGGCTCGGCACATCGGTCGAGGATCAAACTCGGGCCGCCGAGCGCATCCCACTCCTCTTGCAGACGCCGGCCGCCGTCCGATTCCTCAGCTGCGAGCCGTTGCTGGGCGACATCTGTCTGTCCAATTTCAATCCACGTCTCGGGCCTGGTTACGATTTTGAAGGTGGGATTCATTGGGTCATCGCTGGTGGGGAGAGCGGCCCTCATGCGCGCCCAATGGACCCCGCCTGGGCGCGATCATTGCGCGATCAATGCACCGCCGCCGGCGTCCCATTCTTCTTCAAACAGTGGGGCGAGTGGCTGCCGTCCGGCCAGGACGATGCCCAGGGGCGAAACCAGTGCACCGACGCCGACTTTCTTCGCGTCGGCAAGCATCGCGCCGGCCGCCTGCTCGACGGCCGTGAGTGGAACGAAATGCCATCGACTCCCATTGCGGCGGAAGTAGCATCGCTGGGATGACATACAAAAAAGACCGCTACCAAGAAATTCTGGACGGAAAACGAGCCTGGAACAAAAATGATAATGCTGGCGGCGACCCCGATGTTTTCTACAGCCAGTTTGTCATTCCCCTTCGCGATCTAAAACACGAAGGCCTGTTCGACAAGTTGGTCGAACATACGGGCAACTATCGGGGTCGGAGTGACATTGATATCTTACACCTCATCGGTGCCGTCGATCCCGAGTTCCGATTCGAAGAGAGCGAAGAGGACTGAACGCGTTCGCCGCCCGCGAGTGGAACGAAATGCCACAAGGTGCTATCATCGCCCATGCGTAGAAGCCGCACTTCGGGCGGTTGGTAAGAACGAAGCCAGTCATCCGCTGGCCAGGTGGCAAAAGCCGCCATCTCAAATCGATCCTCCCTCTCATCCCGCCGCACCGGACGTACTGCGAGCCGTTCGCCGGAGGCCTCGCTGTTTTCCTGGCCCACGAACGCTCGCCGGTCGAGGTGGTCAACGACATCAACGGCGACCTGGTCGCGCTCTATCGCAACGTGCAATATCACGTCGATGCGATCGTCAGCGAAATCGAGTTCGCGCTCAACGCCCGGCAGAACTTGATCGAATACAAAGAGCAGAAAGGGCTGACCGAGATTCAGCGCGCGGCGCGTTGGTTCGTCCGCAATAAGATTTCCTGGGGCGGCAACTGCACCAGCTTCGGTTGCCAGGGTGCACGGGCCTCGCGGCGCGGCGCCCTCGACGACATTCTCGCGCTCCACGAACGCCTGGACCGCACGATCATCGAGGCGATCCCGTACCAGCAATGCCTCCGCACCTACGATCGCCCCGACACCTTCTTCTTTCTCGATCCGCCCTACCTCGGTGCCGTTCCAGGCGCCTACGCCGGCTGGGCGCTCGCCGACATGCAAGAGCTGCGCGCGATTCTGGATCGGCTGAAAGCAAAATGGCTGCTCACGGTCGACGACAGCGCCGGCACGCGGGAGGTCTTCGCCGGGTTGCCGTTCCGCTCCATTTCCGTCGTGAACAAGCTCAAAGAACTTCGCCTGGGCAAGGCGGCCGTGCTCCACGAACTGTTGATCAGTCCGGCAAAATGACCGATTCAGCGCCGCGCTTCTTCAAAAGCCGGCCGGCCGCCTGGATCACCATCTCGCGAAACTTGCCGGTCTCGCCGAGCGATCCACTGAGCGCCTGGAGGTCGATAAATTCGCCGCGAACGTCACGCTTTTTCGTATAGCCGTTCGCCGCCAGCCAATCGGCTGCGACCTGCCGCGCCTCGCGCCAACTCAGCTCGAGTTCGTGCGCTGTATCGCGGTGAACATATCGGCGCGATTCTAGGGCCATGCAGGCGGCCTGCAAGTGCCATTCTGGAGGCCAAAAACATTCTCAACTGTTTGTCAAAACGCCCTTTTTGGCTCAATTCTTCTCAACTGCGGCCGATCTCGCCGCGAAGCAGGCGCGGCGCAATTCTCTAGAGTGAAAATCAGCCTTTCTCTCGCCTTTTAAGGTGCTTTCAGCCTTTCTCAACTGCAATGGCAAAGCTCAGCTTTAAGGGTTCTTCACGAGATCCCTCGGCCGCGCTGCGCTCCGCTCGGGATGACAATTTACTCCGTGCGC
>PNAA01000024.1:0-99125 GCA_003169975.1 Spartobacteria bacterium
ATCGGCACGACGCCTTGGGAGGACCGAAGGGGCTGCCAAACTAGAAGGCCAACCAAGAGGGTAGTAAGAAGTGTTTTCATAGGGATTCTCCAATCTTGCCGACCCCCGGTGGCGCATGGCGGAGCTGCCGGACGGACCGATAATGATCCTGTGCCAAGACATGGCAAGACAGATCTGGGTTCTTTTGCGATTGTAATCTTGCGGTCACAATCCGGAAAACCATGCCGATTGGTAGATGCCCTCGGACCGCACCAATAGCGTGTCCGGCCAGCGGTTGGCTGATCGGATGGCTAGGAACCGTGGATAGCGGCCGCCAGCGTGAATCAAGGACAACGATAGTCAGCGCGGAGCTGGCCACGATCACTGCCGGCATTACGACAAAACGAAACCCCGCAGCCGCGAGGAAGTGGTACATTGCGAATCTTTGGCTTGACTCCTGGAGTCCGAACCACAAGTATGAGTTCGACGCGCGCGTCTGGGCGATGGCAGAATTGGAACCGCGATTCGCGCGGCGCTTCTGGCACATTCGAGGAAGGATTTCATTATGATCAAAAAACTTCTCTTCGCCTCTGTCGTCTTATTTCTGGCTCTCACCAGCCTGGCTCCAGCCCAGTCATTTGTAAGGCTGGTCAACCAACCGCCGGGCGGAGCGTATCTCAGTTTTCTCCTGACCGATGGAGCTGTGATGTCTCAGGCTAACGACTATTCCCATTGGTGGAAACTGACTCCAGATATTAACGGTAGTTATGTGAACGGCACGTGGACCCGGCTCGCACCACTCGAGTCTGGGTATGCTCCGAATGATTTTGCTTCCGCCGTCCTGGCGGATGGGCGGGTCATCATCTTGGGCGGTGAGTATAACAACGGCTCCTTCGTTTTGAGCAACCTGGGCGAAATCTACGATCCAGTCGCCAACACCTGGACTCCCCTCGATCCGCCATCCGGCTGGGACTTCATCGGAGACAGCCCTTCGGTCGTGCTCCCGGATGGCCGTTTCCTTGTCGGGAACAAGCTCAACATGGAAATGGCGGCGCTGGATCCTGGCACCCTTACCTGGACCATGTTGGGCTCCACCGGCAAAAGTGACTTTCATGCGGAAGAAGGCTGGACGCTGCTGCCCGATGGGACAGTCCTTACTTGCGACGTCCAGAACGCGCCTCACTCGGAACGCTATTTTCCTTCCACTCAAAGCTGGCCGAGAGTCGGGAACACGATCGTAGACTTGCATTCCCCTTCGCCCTTTAAAGGTTGCTCGCAATACGGCGATCTTGGTCAGTTTTGCTATTATCCGCCGGGCGAAATAGGACCAGCCATTTTGCGGCCCGATGGCACCGTCTTCGCCACCGGCTCGTTCTCCAAGGTCAAGGCGGGGCACACCGCCATCTACACCCCCTCGAGAGACATGACCGGTGCGGGCACCTGGGCGGCCGGACCCGATTTCCCAAACAACGACGATGCCGGAGATAGCTTTGCCGTTCTTCTGCCTAACGGGAAGGTCCTGCTGGAAGGGAACAGCGGCCAGATGTATGAGTTTGACGGAGTGACTTTTAACCCCACCCTCCAGACCTTCGGCTACCTGATAGTTTTGCCCACGGGAGAAGTGCTATCGGCCGACGGTCGAGCCGTCAAGCTTTATACTCCGGCTAACACGAGTTACGCGCCGGCCTGGGCGCCGCAAATCAAAGGCTACCCAAAGACCGTGCAGCGGGGTAACACCTACGCCATCTCGGGGCAGCAGTTTAACGGCCTGTCGCAAGCGGCCGCTTCGGGCGATGAGCTGGAAACTGCCACCAATTATCCGTTAGTGAGGTTGACTAATACCAAGACCCATCATGTTTTCTACGGCCGCACCCACGACCATAGCACGATGGGCGTCGCCACCGGCACGCAGCTGGTCTCGACAAACTTCGACGTGCCCGCGACGATGGAAACCGGCACCTGTACGCTTGAAGTAGTCGCAAACGGGATCCCATCCCCGGCGGTCACCGTCACTGTGCTCTGAGCCAAAGGCTTTCGGCTGTCTGATCCGCCCGAGTTCAGATCGTTGATCTTCGATGGGACCTTCTGCCGACGCGGCAGTCTCTACACCATTTAACTGCAAATTCCCGACACGTCAGTTGCGGTCCATGGGAGGCCAGATCCCATGTTGACGTGCAGTTCGCCGAAGTAAGGTGTGCGAATGGTGCCGGAGCTGCGCGGAACGGGGTCGCGTCCGAACATTTTGACATTTAAGCTGCGTGGGAACAACAAGACCAGGCGGCCAAATCTTGACACGAAGCAATCTTTCAGGACGAGGCGAACCGGCGGTTTTTTCCGAGGATGGGATTCGCTTCTCGGAAAATGATGGCTGACCCGATGTCTGACTTCTAAGCGGCGATCACTACGGGCGCTCCCCGGCTGCATCCTGGTTGCGGTAGAGCTCGATTTGATGCCGGACGGCATCGAGGGCTCCGCGTCCCCATAGATTCGCGGGCTCGACATCGTCGTTGGTATTCGCATCAAAGCCCTCGTCGGGCGGCACGAACTCATTGAATTGATGGATGATCAGAAAGATGGGATCAAGCTGGCGTGCGTAAGCCATAAACGAAGCCAAGGTGGTGTAGGAATCATGTCGGCCGAAGCGCAACGCGTCGTCGGGACAGTAGGGCGGAGCATTGGGATTTGGACAACCCCATCCATCTTGCCCGGCGGTGGCGATGGAGGCGGTAAAGTTTTCCACGCGGGAGGCCGCTGGATAGCGGATCCTGGTGTATGACGGGTAATAAGGGCAGAATGAGAGCGTGCAAGTAGGGTTGAGGCGGTCGACCCAACTCCAGAAGCCGTAATCGGGATTGATTTCCACCGGGCCGTCGGGCGCGCCTTGCCGGGCCCAGAGGGCGGGCTGGCTGTCGAGATATCCCGCCAGCATTCGGAATGTATATTCGCGCTCGATCTCAGGATGGTTTCTCAAAAATTCTCTGATTTGAAACCACAACGGATTGTCCGACCGGTTTGGATCTTGCGCCGCCCCGAGGTAAATCAGCATCAGAGGCTTGCCTTGGTAAATCACGTTCCGCCCCGGGTACTGGCGCATCAGCGAGCCGAAGTATTCGATTTCTTTTTGGAATGCGGTCTTGCCGTCGATATCCTCGAACAAAACATTCTGATCGATGCCACCGAGCAGAGGAATTAGCTTAAGCGGAGTGCGGAGCCTCGACCACGCGAGATAAAGGTTGCCGGTATTGTCGCGGATGTTCTGGTAGTCGGCGCGCAGCACGGGACAGCAATTAAAGTTTCGGAGATATTTCCTGGCGAACCACTCGCTGTTGAAGATGCAGCTTACGTCATTGGTTAAATCGATGATGGCGGCGTCAATCCCCATCCGTTGCAGCCAGGCGACGTGCTGTTGAATGACGGCGGGATCCGCGCTGTCATAACCGCCGCCCACTGCCTGCATGTCTGCGGATTGCAAGAGAGGCGTGGCCGCGCTGCCCTGGAAAGTCACGGCGTGGGGGCCAAACCAGGCTTCGTATTCCATGACGACGACGTGGCTGTGAGTGCCGACAACCAGTGGGTTATCTGCGTCAATACCCGACAAGGCCGGTGACGCGGGCATAAGGGCCAAGTGTGACAGGAGGGCTAACAGGAGAGGTCGCGACAACAGTCCCTGATATTGGCTCACAACCAATTCTCTCTCGGGCGCGACAAAGAATCAACGGTGCGCGGAACGGCGGTGCGCGGAACGGGGTCGCGTCCGAACATTTGACATTTGAGCTGCGTGGGAAAAACAGGGGTCAGGCAGCCAATCTGGACAGGAAGCAATCTTGCAGGACGAGGCGGACCGGCGGTTTCTTTCAGGAGTGGATTCTCTGTCAAAAAATGATGCCTGACCCACGGTGGATTCAATGCCGGACCTCTTCCCCGCGCGACGCGGCTGCGGCGGGCCCGATCGGGCACCTTAGCGCTACGTTTCGACAGGCGGTCGAAATGGAACGTGGGGTCGCATTGCGCTGCGGCCGCTCGCACGCCATAACTCCAGCGCCTCCTGTTTGTATTGCTTCGTGTAGCTCGCCTTGCTGCGAGTTGGCTTCGTCAACTGTGTCTTCATGTGGGCTCCTCGGGTTTTTGGTCCCAAGCCCACTGTCCGTCAAATCAGGGCAACCCCACATCCATACATTTGACATTCCAATGCGGTTCGGGTCGTCAGCATGCTTTGTGCTGTGGAAGCGTGCGTACGTCAGAGCCAAAGGTAAATCAGAAGCGTCGTCTTGTTGCCAAACTTTTTCCGGAAGGGATTTGCGGTCAAAGGCGGAAAATCGGCGTCGAGGGGCGCCGATCGATTGAACTTTCGCGCGCGCGTTTCCCAGGCTTCACGTCCGGCGTTTTGGAGGGTGGAAAAAATTGTATAAAAAATGTTTGACATCTCTACTAAATCACTGGAGTATCAATCTCTACTAAACAAGTAGACATTAAAACAACTGAATATGAAAACACTTCTGATTGAAATGGTCTCCGTCATTAAGGTGAGCTTGTTCTGGGCGCTGGCGTTGCCCGCCGCAGCTGTTATTTGTCCGCTCTTGGCGGGTTGGGGAAAAGTCAGCGCGCTGATCTCGCGCGGTCAAAGCACAGCGACTGGGCCCTTTGCGTCGCGCCTGAGGCCCGCTTCTCGATGAATCCCTCGCGCGATTATCGCAAATACACGGACTTCGCCCTGGATGCTTTAATCAAGAGGTTCCCTTCTCATCCCGATCATGCGGGCGCATTGTCCGAGTCTGAACGTCGGCGCAAAGAGCGCGACCAGGGGCGCGAAGCGACGAAAAATCATCCAGGCGCGGGGGCACTTCCGGCAGGCAAAGGAATTCCGGCTTCGGCAAGAGTGGCGGGAATTGTTGCCAGTATTGTGTTTGCGCTGGCAGCCCTCTATCTAGCGCTTCAGATTTTTTCTCTCGGGACGCAGCGCGACGAGCCCCCGCCCCCCTTGCCAGCGTCATCCCCTAAAGCGCAAGCACCCGTCTCCGGATCGCTGCCACCGTCGGAAGTTCGTCATTTGTCGTCAACTCGCGAGAATAGTAGACGCGACCCTATCTTATCTTCGAGCTGCGCTCGTTAGGCACCGCTGTGATTCTCGCGAATATAGAAGAGGATCGGACCTGGATCGGACCTATACATTTGACATTGGGAGGATCAGCTGAGCGGCTGGCTAAGTCAGCGGGAGCTGGGGGAGCTATTTCTCGTTTGTCCCAGGCGAACCATTGTTGGGCGATGGCACGATCGACCGTCCACGCGCCCTTGGAACAAGCGCCATACTCGCGGGCGCAGCAGCGTTGCCATCAACAAAAAAGGAGTTCGGCGAGGCGCCCGAAGGGGCTCTCATCCCGCCTGCGGAAGTCGCGGCGAAGCTGATCATGGCCAAAAGAACGCCGACCGAGCAAAGAAGAAGACCAAGCTGGACTCGTGGACAAAAAAGCCGCACTGAAAAGTGGATTGCTTTTTCATATGGCCATTCACGTGGCGTTGGATCGCCAGGAATGGTGTAATTCCGCGCAAAGATTCGAGCGAAAATCAAGCACAAACATCAGGCCGCGCGCTTCTGCCGGAACGCGCCCGGGAATCACTTCTCCACCGACTTCCAGATGAGTACCGGAACAGTGCCCTTGGGCACTTTCAATGCGTCCCCCGGCTTGGCCGGCAGCGGGCGCATCTTCACACATTCCACCGCTCCCACAGAGATCGGCGCCTCGATGGCAAAATGCAGGATCCATTCTTCCACCACTTTCGCCTTTGCCTCCGACTCCTTCATTCCCGGCGGCATGATTTGCGCCGTCACCAGGAAAGCGATTCCATCTGACTGTAATTCGAGTTCAAACAAACCCTTGAGCTGTTTCATGTGCCGGAGTGTATCCAATGGAGTGCGCGGGAGCAAAACTTCCTTGCGGGGCGGGAGTCGTTCGTGCTCACAAGACGAAACGAGAACTGACCATGTGCGGCACATTTGGAGTCTGTTTTGCCCAGACGCGGTGCCGGGCGCGGACTGGTTCAAGCGCACGCTCGTCCCGACGTTGCCTGACCAGCAATTGAAAGGGCGCCAGGAAGTGACGGGTCTGTGGCGCGGGGTTGCGAGGCTGAGTGCCGAGGTGGTCTTGCAGGCGGTGGCGAAGCACTATGGGTTGTCGGTGCGACGGTTGCGGGAAAAGGGAGGTCGTGGTCTGGAGGCGCGCAACGTGGCGCTGTGGCTGATCTGGGAGAGGTGTGGTTTGAGTCAGCGGGAGTTGGGCGAGCTATTTGGAGGGATGAATTACGCCGCGCCGCGGCAGCGCAACGGCTGCGGCGGCTCAAGCCGGAGAGTCGCCAGGTGGCTGAGATAATTGATTGGAACGTCAAATGTTCAAATCCTGACACGAAGCAATCCTTCAGGATAAGGCGGATCGGCGGTTTCTTCAGGAATGGACTCGCGGTAGAAATGATGCCTGACCCACGGTGGGTTCAACGCCGGACCTCTTCCCCGCGCTGACGCGGCTGCGGCGAGCCCGATTCGGGCATCTTAGCTATGCTTCGACAGGCGGGCCGTAACGCGGGTGAAGGAGCGGCCGGGCTTTCAGGCTCCGGAGTTAGCGAAACGCCGCAACGTCATCGTCATCGCCGATGAAGCGCACCGCAGCCAATCCGACTTGATCGACGGACTCGCGCCCAATCTTCGCGACTCCGAGAAGGAATTAGCGATCGCGAGACACGATCGCCAGCACGCGAGGGCGCGTGCGCTCCCCAATCCAAAGAGCTTCAACCGGCACGCCGATCGAGAAGACCGGCACCAATACGCGCGCGGTCTTCGGCGATTTGCCTCCCCCGAGGCTCTACGAAAGTGGCTTCCCGTCGATTTTTTTGGGTGTTGCGTTGTCGTGCAGTCCACGACCACGGCTTCTTGCTGGCCGAGCTTGGCACGCCTTTGCAGCCGGCCGACACAACCCCGCTGCAGACCCTTTGCAGGCGCATTGCAACAGTCGCGCAAAGCGCGCGCGCCGCGTTGCCGGCGAGTCTGATTTCCCGGGCCGCGTTCTTCGGACGGCCGAATCACAGCGCCGACCATCGCAGCTTAACGCGGCGGGCGGCGCCCCACATTATCAACTCAGAAGGCCGCGCGATTTTGAGATCGCGGACGGCGAGCGCGATTCGACTGCGAAGCGGCCTTGGAACAAACGCGCGATTTTTCGGAGAATCAGGTCGCGCACATACAGTCTGCTGTCACGATTAATAGAAGCTCCACGGGCAGATTCGATTGATTCGCTCGCGCACTCGCTGACCCTAGCGGGCTTCGTCTATGTCGCGCCGTGCCCGCGCGCTCCATTCCCGCCGGCGAAATTGTGGAGCCGACCTGGTGTGCCTGCGCGGGCTAATTCTCCGGAAGCGAAATAATCCTCACAAAGACGGAATCAGGCGAAAAATGGTTGATTTTGCGGCACTTCACGAATCGGGGAATCGCCGATTCCAACAGGTGTCAAATCTCGAGCTTTTATTGAACCCGGCTGCCTGGCATTCGAGCACCGTGGCATCCCCGGCTACGTGCGCCGTCGCTCAAAAGGCGGTGCAGTGGATTCCGTCGCCCTTTCAATCTTTGGAGCGAGTGACAGCCATCGCGCCTGCGAGCGGAAAGGCTTGCTTGTGCCTCAGATCGATCGCTCGAGCCTCGAAAATCACGCTGCCTTTGGGAAAGTCATGGACGGCAAATATTCGACCGAATCCAGCGAAGGCCAGATGCGGGTTGCCCGACGCAATGGCCACGTCGGGCCGCGGAAGCCCCGTTTCCGTGACACCGAACAGTTTCCATCGATCCATTTCGTCTCTAAAACCGAGGATTACACAATCCGCGGGCGCATCTCGTCCTGGAATCTGGCCCCACCCTTCCGCGAGGAGTCGATCGGGCGAGACAAAGGCGACGCGATCGAGATAACCGGCGATCTTCGAGGTCGGCGTGTCTGATCGTTCTACGGCTCGCGTCAACGCGCCGTCGATAAGGCGTGGTCGCAAGGCATCGTGTTCCGCCAGAGTTCGAATCCTCTGCAGCGTCTCAGGATACGGCGATAAGAAATGCAAGTCCGGGTTGGCCGGAATCGCCAGACTCCAGCGTGCGACCAATTGGAGGTGCTGACGCTCGGTAGTGTTTCTTTCGAGTTGAGGCATCTCCTGGCGAAATGTGAAAACCCAGCCGGCAAGCAACAGAGCAGCCCCGACGAGCGCGACAAATTTCGGGCAAATTGATCGTTCGACGTTCTGATAGGCAGTACAGAACAGGCCGATGACGGCGATGTAGAGAAAGACGGTGAAGACGGTGTAGCGAACATCAAAAGCCACAGCAACGCCGAAGCCGACGCGACCTGAGGCAGTAACCAGACCTGAAATCAACACGTAGCTTCCAAGGTTCAACCAAGGGTAGAAAGCGCGCCGGGAATCTTCCCGTTCGGCGCGCCTGATTGCGACGACAACCAGCCACGCAAACAGACTCAAGATGAACACGCCGACGAACGCCGGCGCGGAAGTTATGAAGAGATCGCCGACCCAGATTGTGAAGTAGTGGAGAAGCCGCGGAAGCTTCGAGATACCGATGGCAAAGGGAGGGGTGTCGGGCGGGTGTTTGTAACCAATGAAATAAGCCGCGATCGAGACAATTCCCGCGAGCGAATAAGCAATGCGCCAGAACCTCCGGTCAGCGGTGGATTCGGAAACTGGAAGCCCTTTCCACTGCGCTGGGAAAGCCAAAAGCCATACGAGCATTCCGTTGGCGCAGGTGTAGGTGCTGAGCAACGCGAGCAGGCCGTTAGTCATCGCTTTCATGCGGAACGACTTCGCGCGCAGGTTGCAAACCAGCGCGAAAACCAGAGCAAAGGCCGGAGTAAAATTTTCACCCTCGATCCCGTAGAGGAAGTTCTCATACTGGCGCGGCGAGAAGAGCAAGAGATTCATGAAGATGAACCCGCAGCACGCAATGGGGCGCGAGACGCATTGCCGTAGCAAACAATACAATCCGGCAGAGCCGGCGCAGACCCACGCGAAGGTTAGCGCCATGCCGTAACGCACATCCCAGCCAGCCGGCACGAAAAGGGCAAGGTAAAGCAGTCGGGGAAACAATTTGCGCGATTCATTGTGTTGACTCCAAAGATCAGCAAAGTGAAGCGTGCCCCGGTAATAGGAGGCGAGCGTGTCGCCCGGCGTGAGCCACTCGTCCCACCATGGCACGGCGACCCAATGGGTGAGCATCACGTGAAACGCCCAGCAAATCGGCAGCGCAACCAGCGCCGCGCAGAGAACTCTGCTTGCAACCTTATTCGGGATTAGCTCTTTCATATCCATTAGGGGAGAGGATATCCGCCTTACTCGCTCCGCCAAAGAGGATAACGCCTGTCCCTTTGTCTTGCCTGTCATTATTATCCGCACCTGTTTGCGGCCCTCCGTAGCCAGGGAAAGGGGCGCCGCGCGCGTTACAACCGGTTGATACCGTTCAACCGGCCAGCGCCACGCGGTCTGGTGCCGCTTCGGCCCGCTGCGCGCCATTAACGCGCACGCGCGCGATAATCGCCAGCGCCGCGAGATAGAACAGGCCGCCGATGATCAGCGTCTGCACCAACCCGAGATAGATGGCGCAAACCAGCGCGCCGACCGAGCCCAGCACACTGGAAGCGGCATTCAGCGACCACGCCCAGCGAACGCTCGGCGCGTGCAGCTCCTCCAAATGCTTGAGCCCCGTCGGAAACGGCATGCCCATTACGAAACCGAGCGGCGCGATCAACGCTACCGTCAATGCCACCTTGACGGACCACGGCAGCCACACCAGCGCAGAAAGCATCGAAGAGATCACGATCCCGAGCAACGAGGTAAGCAGCGCAATCAAGCCCAGAACCTTAATCAGGCGACCTTCGTCGCAGCCTAGCATACGCTTGCTTGCGAAACTGCCGATGCTGCTCGAAACCAGCATCGAGAAGATCACTACGGTGAGCGCGTAGGTAGGATGGCCTAGGAAGAGCACGAACTTTTGAATCAGGCAGACCTCGATCAGAATGTAGCCCATGCCTATGAACAAGAAGTAGCTCAGGAAACCACGCATGCCGCGATGGCTAGGCAGGCGGGCGCCCAGCACGAGAGGCGGCACCACCAAAATCAGCAGTGTCGCCACAACGCTGATGGCCAGCAGGCCGAAAAGCAGTGGCACCGCTTTGTTGATCTTTCGGTCTTCGGTTTCGGCGCCGCCCTTAATAAACGCCCAAAGGTCGCGGGGTTGCACCGTGTAGAAAAAGAATGGGCGGTTGTCGGTGACGGGAGTGATGTCGAAGGGGTAATTGCGCTCGTAGGCGGCGGGATTCGGGCTGAGCAGCAGATCGCAGAACTGGTTGCGCAGTTCGCAGCCGGGATAGTAGATGGGTACCTGACCGCTGCTGGCGACGTTGGCGAGGGCGCGCGCGATATCCGCGTCGCTGAATGGCTTGCGCGAAACCATCACCGTATCCAGCGCGCCATAGCCCTCCGAGAAACCCTGATGCGAGACAGCCTGGCGCGAGATAATGATGTGACGCCACGGCTCCTTTTCACCGACCTGATCCAAGGCCTCGATGGCCAGCGAGATCAGCCGCAGCGATTCGCGCGGAGGTTCGAAGCCCCACCTTGTGATGGCCAGCATGCCGTCGTCAGTGAGCTGCAGCAGGTAATCGCGAAAAGCGTCGGTGGTGTAGAGGTTATTTTCGGAGAGGGCGAATGCGCCGGCGGCGGTGGCAGCCCAAGTGTCGACCAGCGTGGCTTGCAGCACCTGGTATTTGTCCTTGCTGCGACGCACGAAGCTGCGGCCATCCTCCACGTAGACGTGAACCTCGGGGCGCAAATAGAGATTGTTGCTGAGCCCGGCGAAACGCTCGCGCATGATCGTATTGGCGATAATGCCGTTGATCTCGACGGCGGTCACATCGGTACTGCCGCCGTAAAGGGCGCGCGCAATGTCCCAACCTCCTCCGGGTCCGATGATCAGGGTCTTCGCGCCGGGGCGAACCGCGTAAGGGAGCGAAGTACCATACACAGCGAGATCATGGCGCTTCTCCGGAGTGCGGTGGGCGAAATCAAATTTCGCGATGGCCGTAGAGGCGTCGGCGTCGATCACAATCCAATGCCCGCCATCGGGCTGCCGAATCAAGGCAATGCGCGAAAGATCGTTCCAACTGGTGAAGATCTCGCTGGCAATGGGCTTCCCTTTAGCATGGCGGACCGTGAGGACCGGATGCTTCTGGTTCCCGATTAGGAAGGCGATCAGAGCGAGGGCGAGAACCACGCTGCCGGCGCGCCCGCCGACCGACCCCGCCAGGTCGTGCCAGATGGCAGCGGCGATTGCAAAGGTGACCGCGGCCACGATCACCGTGCCGGGGCCGCCCACTAGTTTGAGTAGTGGCAACAAGAGAAGGCATCCGGCGGCGGCACCGGCGAGGTCGAAATAATAGACTCGGTTAACCTGCTGAATGGTTTCGCTGACGGCGAGCGAGACGATCGCACCGACGGCAAAGAACGGTAGCGCGGCGGTGAAGTAAACCAGCGCCAGATCCCAGCTGGAAAGATTGTCCCCCTGCGCGAGTAGGACGGCGAGCGCTACGATGACGAACAGGCTACTGGCGATGCTGAGACGCCCCAGGCGGATGAACAAAGGAGCCTTCCAAGTGGCCACCACGTAGGAGAACACGCCGCCCAGCCCCAGACCAAAGAGCGCGATGGAGATGGCGAGGAAGGCGAAGTGGTAGTAGAAAACGACCGAGAAGATACGTGTCAGGGCGAGTTCCAACAACAGGCTGGCCATCGTGGTCAGCGCCACGCACAGGTAAACCTCGCGCCTTTGCTTTGAGTGCCTTTTCACAGACTTCACGCTTATAGTAACGCGTCGCGCGCATGTTGCTCACTGCAATTTGTACCTGCCCCAAGGTCTTTCCGTGATGCACAAGGGGCTCCAGATGAAATCCAGAATAGCGGCACGCCCCGCCAACCTAACGAATGCGGGCGATGAATCCATGACAGCGCCCCAGCTACGCTGTCCATATACACGCCGCAGATAAGTCCGCGGTTGTTGATCCCACTTAGTCTCGTGCTCAGTGCGTCGGGATAATCAAAAGACAAAAACTTATCTGATCCCCGATAGATAAAGCCATGTTCGACTGAGTTGCGGTCGTAATATCCGCCTACAATCAAGCCCATGTCGTTCAGTCCTCGGAGCAGGCTCCCATTAGCACCTAGTCTGACCCGGAAAGTCGACTGGGAAAGTCAGGCTGCCGAGTTCGTCGCGGACTGCAGCGGGGTTTTGGAACAAATGCGCGATTTTTCGGAAAATTAGGTCGCGCAGCTACACTGGCTTTCGCTTGATTCCAGATCAGGGGTTCCTTCGACTTCGTTCGGGGCGACAAAGATATGCGGCATTGTGCCGCTACGGAATATCGTACGCTTCCACCAACGCCACGCCGGTGGTGCCATTCACGCCGCTGACGATGGCGGTGTAATTGCCGGGCGCCAGTTCCATCACGATGGCCGATTCGCGATCGTCGGACGGCGGGAGGCCGGTGGCGATGATCTCGGCTTCCTGGGTGTCGCGCCAGTTGTCGTTGGCACTGATCAGGGCGCCATTCTGGTCGTGCAATTCCAAGGTCGGATCGAGCAGCGGGTTCGTCACGTTCAGCGCGCCTAACGACGGGCCGATCGCGCGCACGATGAGGTGGCGCGTGGTCGTGCCTCCGATGATGAATCCGCCGATCATGACGTCGTCGCCCGTCTGGACCAAGCCGCGAGTGGAGATGTTGACCGGATTGGCCGGCGCAGTAGGACTGGTCGCGTAAAATTCCATCAGGCCGATACCGGTGCCGCCGCTCGCATCGCTCAGGATGGTCGTGTAACTGCCCGGCGCCAGCTCCGCAAGCAGGGCGGACTCGAGCGGATTGGCAGGCGCGAGGCCGAGGCTTGTGATTTCGTCTTTTTGCGGGCTGTCCATCCAGTTGTCGTTGGAGGCGATCAGGGCGCCGCTGCTGTCGTGCAGCTCAATTTTTGGATTGGGCAACGTTCCGGCGAGAGGCACGCCGTTCACCTGGATCGAGGGACCGATGCCGCGCAGCACCACTTCTTCCGTGGCGCTGCCGGTGATGATAAACCCGCCGATGAGCACGTTGTCACCCGTCTCGACGTTTAACCGGGTCGACAGATTCAGAATCGTCGGCATGGCCGCGATCGGCACGATTTTGTAAACGATGCCGGCGTCGCCGGAAGGTCCGGCGCTCGCGTCGCCGAGGACGTAGACCTCGCCATCATCGTCCCGGCCGAAACCCTTCAGAAGTAATCCGAACGTGCGTTGCGGGTCGCCGATGCGCAATTCCTGGATGAGGCCATTGCTGAAGTCGGAATAGAACAGGCGGCCCTGCCCGGACTCCTCCATGTCATAGTCGCCGAAGACGTACATGCCACTGAGCGCGGGCACCCCGGTGCCGTGTTCGACGATGCCGCCGATGACCGCATTGCCGTCATCGTGGCTGTACTCGAGAACCGGCTCGGTCAGCGCGGGATCAGGTGATGGATCGGGCATGACCGAAGCGTCACTCGGATCGAAAAGGAAGGAGCCTTCCTTGCGGTTCCAGCCGTAATTCTTGCCCGCTTCAACGAAGTCGACTTCCTCGATATTTTTCTGGCCGACGTCGCCAACAATCAGCCGGCCGGTCGGTGCGTCGAACGAGAAGCGGAACGGATTGCGCAAACCGTAGGCGTAAATTTCATGCACCGTAGTCCCACTACTGATGAAGGGGTTGCTCGCGGGAACGCGATACTTGCCATTGGCGCTAACGGGATCGGCACTGGTCGTGGTGAGCGCGGGATCGAGCGGATCGATGCGCAGAATTTTGCCGAGCACAGTGGTGAGATCCTGGCCATTACCGATGACCGGATTATGGCCATCGCCGACGTCGTTGGAGGCGCCGCCGTCCCCTAACGAGATGTAAAGATACGGTTCGCCCGGGCGAAAGGCGAGCTTGCCACCGTTGTGATTGACCTGCGGATGATCGACGCGCAACACTTCGCGCCGGGTCGTCGGGTCTGCGACGTCGGGATTCGCGGCTGAAGCCTGCCATTCCGCGACGACGCTCTGGTTATTAAACGGGGTCGTCTTCGGCACGGTGAAATCCGCCGGGCCGGCGACGGGTTCGCTCGTGTAAGTGTAGAACTTCCGGAATCCGGGGCTCAAAGGATCGTTGAAGCCGGGGTGGAAAGCGAAGCCCAGGAGGCCGCGCTCATCGCCGCCGGGCGAGAGTTTGACGAGGCGCGCCGAGAGATCAAGGAAAGGAGTCGCGAGCAGCGCGTTGTTTTTCACAATCCGAATCGTGCCGGTCTGTTCGTCGACAAAGAGCCGGCCGTCGCCGACCGAAGTCAGATCGTTAGGCGCATTGAGGCCGCTGGCGATTTGTTGCAGCTCGACCCGGATCGGGCCGCTGTAGATATGCGGCAAGAGTGGAGTGGGTGATGGGCTGGGGGAGGGACTCGGACTGGGCGATGGCGATGGCGCGGCGACGGTCACCGTCCCAGTCATCATGCAACAACCGCCGTGGACGCTGCAGTAGTAGGGGAAGCTCCCCACGTTGTTGAATTCATAGGTAAACTTCGAGCCGCTATTGAGCACGCCGGAGTTCCAGAAGCCCGAGGGATTTCCCGGCGTGCCGGAGGTGGTGCTGTGGAAGCTGGCGTCCCAGTCCCACTCGATCTTGTCGCCCGGTTCGATCGTGATCGTCGCGGGCGAAAATTTATCGCCGCTCGTGCCGATGTGGACAAAGAAGGTCGTGGCCAGTGAGGTGCGGCCGAGAAAAAGGGAAAGCGCCCCGGCCAATCCGAGGTTGACGATACGACGGTGAAGTTTCATAGGCTGCTGAATGACAAGTTTCACCCTTACGCCAGGTGTTGGCGAAAGCCATTCCTCAAAGGTAACGCGGCTGTTACTTTTGTTCGCCTAACGATCGCTCAGAAGCGAACGGTGAATTGCGCCGCGAAGGTGCCCTGAAGATGATTCGAGATAAAATCGTCCCGGGCCACGCTGTATTGCAACTTGAGTTGAGAATGGGCGGTAAAACGGTAGCCGGCCGCGGCGTCGATCCGACAGACGTCGTGCCCGTGGGCCACGGGCTGGCCGGTCGGATCGCGCCCGCTGTCGAATAACTCCTGATTCCAGCGCAGTGCGCCGAAGAGTTGCGGCGTGATTTTGTATTTCGCTTCCACATAATAGGCAAAAACGTCGGCGTCGCCGACTCGCGGGACCTGGAAACGCGCTTCAAATACTTCCGCCCAAATTTGCAGGTGGCCGCGGGCGTAACTGATATCCTGCCCGAGGACAAACTGCCGGTAATCGGCGGGGTCGCTTTCGCTCGGCAAGGGCCCGGCGTCGGGTCGAAGGTAGGAACCTTCTGCGAACGAAAATCCGAAACGCCCCGCCTCGTTAGGCCGGAGTCCGACGCGCAGATCGACCGCGGGATGACCGAAGTCGTAGTCATTCCACGATTCCGGGCGCGAAGCGAGGGGCGCGTTCTTCGCTTCTGCTGCGTACTCAAAGATCCCCACCCGACCGGCGACCGAAACGCCCGGAGCGTAGACCGGCCCCCAAATAATCGGGAGGAACTCATATTTATCACTTCCTGGCACAGCGCGAAAACTCTGGCCTGTGAGGGGCAGTTCGACATCCGAGACCAACGTGGGGTTTTCATAGGGCAATGGGGCATTAACAAAGGGATTTTCCCAGGAGAGACTCCGCCCGACCCAACCGCCGATCACGGTGGAAAACTTTCCCACCTGTAAATTAAAGCGTCCATCGTCCCACGGCGTCACCCGCAGCGCATACTGATCCAGCCGCACCTGCGTGCCGAGATCGGTGGGATCGAATCCGGTATCGACCCGCGGCTGGACGAAGAAATAAATGTTAGGTCCAACCTGCGTATCGAGGAAGAAACTCAAACGCGGGCTAAAGAGATCGTGGTCCTCCGCGCGGATCAAACCAGGCGGAGGTTGCGGGTAATGATAATATTCGAGATCGAGTAAGCCGCTGACGCGGGTGCGGACCTGATCGTCAAAAATGCTGAGCGTGAGGGCCTGGTCGACCCGGTCGAGGAAATCGTCCGCGGCGAACGCGCGGGTCGCAGCGGCGAGCAAACAGGCGCAAAGAAGAGGCGCTTTCATCGCGTCGCTTTCGCCTCGCTGGCGGCCGGCGCCGCCGCAGCAAATCGGGCGCTAAACTCCGTCCATTCCGCATCGGAGCGGACGAGGCGCAACTTGCCCCCGTGCAGTCGCATTAGTTCGCGCGCGAGATTCAAACCGAGCCCGTGTCCCGGCACGTCCTCGCTCGCGCCGGCGCGATGGAAGCGCTCGAAAATGTCGGGCTGGGCTTCGCTCGGGATGCCGCGGCCGGTGTTCGCCACCCGCAGTTCGACCTGGTTGTTTTCTTCGTGCGCGCTGATCCGGATGACCCCGCCGCGGCGGTTATATTTCCGGGCGTTGTCGAGCAGGTTCTGCACGACCAGCGAGGTAAATTTCGTCTCGCCGGCGATCTGCAGGTCATCCGGAAGATTGGTCTCGACGCGCAGATGGGCCGCGTCCGGCATGGCCCGCAGATCATCGATCCATTCGGCCACGAGATGAGCCAGGTCCACGGGATGGAGATTGAGCCGCAGCTTCCCGGCATCCATCCGCGAAAGGAGCAACAAGTCTTCGACCACGCCGGTGAGCCGATAGGTCTGGTGAATGAGCGACGAGATTTCCTCGTAGACTTCCTGCGGAAAACCATCGCGCGCGAGTAACGAATCCAGTCCCGCGCGCAAAACGGTGATCGGGCTTTTCAACTGGTGCGAAGCGTCGGCCGAAAAGCGCGCCGAGCGCTGCAATTCTTCCGCCGTGGTTTGCAGCTTCGCTTCGGCCCGTTGCCGCTGCGCCAGGTTTTCTTCCGAGACGACCACCAGTTTTTCGACCGGCCGCGACAGGCGCCGCGAGAAGAAATGACTGACCACGAAACCGCCGAGCAGCAGGACGCCGCCGGCCCCGAGAAACTGCGAGCGCAATTGCCGCTGGCGGGCGAGCAATTGGGTGAGTGGATAAACGCATATTTCGTAGGCCGGCGGATAATTAGAATGGAGATTGAGCCGTTTGAAAAAAAGAAGATACGGCACGCCTTCAATCTTTGTCTCGAGGCTGCGTTCCTCATCGCCGGCTTTCCCAACATCCTGTTTCACCTCGCGGGCGATGCGTTCCTCGGCCGTGCGGTCGAAGGCCGGGAGGTGCAATTCTTCGCTGACCAGAATGCCGCTTTTCATTCCGGTCGTCTCGTCGTGGGCGAGCACTTCGACGGGTTTGAATCCGAGGACGAGCGCCGCGATCACCTCGTTCGTCTCGGTGGAACGAATCGGCACCGCGATCATTTCGTCGACCGTCGGGCGGTCCGCTTCATCATGCCGGGAGAGGTAGCCGGTTTGCATCGTTTGGGGAACACCGCCCTGGGCGAGCTGCTCTTGTTCGTTAGGCAAGAGATCGCCCGCATCGTTCGTCGGTGGGACGATGATTCGGCCGCGGCTGTCGAGAAAGCGGTAGAACCGCGCATGCAGGGCGTCGGCCGCTTCCACGCCGCCGGCATCCGGACGCTCCATCAGATCGCGCAACTCTTCCCGGGCGCTGGGATAGAGAAGATCGAGCGCGTTGTCCTCGAGCGCGGCGTGAATCCGCGCATTGCGGGCCAGCGCGGTCGAGCGGTCGGCGACCGCGGCGTTGCGCAAATCCTGGAGACGATGGAGCGAGGCCAGCTCAAGCTGGAAATCGCGGTGCAAATCGGCCTGCGCGTCCGCCGCCGCGCGGCGTTGCGCGACGTAGATGCCTAACGACGTCAGGGCCGAGACGACCAGCATCATGGCTAAGAGGAGTTTGGTGCGAAAGCGGCGAATGCCGGCGGGACGAGGCTCGGCGGGGGGATTCACGGGAAGTTGACCTGCAGGACCGCGCTGCTCTTGAGGTCGACCGGACGTTCCCGCGTCGTCTTGCTGTCCACCCAAGCCTTGACGATAAAATGCCCCGCCGGCAGGTTCGTTAGGCGATAGTGTCCGGCCGCGTCCGTGATGGTGAAATAGGGCGAATCCAGCACCATGATCAGGCCCCGCATGTGTTCATGGATGTCGCAGCGCAGCGTCACCAGCCCCGCCTTGTCGAAGACCTGGAAGGGCGTCGGTTTCTCGCCTGGCGGATAACGCCCGAGGTCAAAACGCTTCGCCGGTGAATAGGAAAAAATATTGTGATAGGTGTCGTCGAGATTGGGGAATTCCACCTTGGTCCCGACCTCGATGGGGAGCAGCGCGGGCGCAAAGGCGAAATCTTTTTGCGCCACCTGTTTGGTGGGCAGAGCCGACGGCTTCGGGAAATCGCCCTGCAGGTAAACCACCGCCCGCGGCGGATAGGTCGCAAGCACGCCTGCCTTGCTCACGATTTCGTAGCGCTCGCTGGCGACCGGCGCGAAATGCGATTTCGGCAGCTCCACGCGGCCTTCGATTGTCGCCTGCCCAAGGCAAGCGGCCGGGGTCAGACTGAGCGCAACAAAGAGTCGGAGGAGCAAGTTGCCGTTCATGTTTTTCTCATCATAACAGGATCGAGGCCCGCTGAAACGGAGGAAATCGATCCTCTTGTAAGCGGTCCCGTGAAACGCTCGGACGTCGCTTCCTGGTCGGCGAATAAGCAGCGAACGAAACGTAACATGCCTGTAACTTTTGGCGGTTCGCCCGGGCCACACAGCGGCTTGAAGGCTGCGCATCGCAGCAAGATCGCCGGTCAATAACATTCGAAATCACGGGCGCATTCTGGCGGTGGAAGATCAAGTCAGGCTCGCGCGCCACGTCTTCCGCGCCTGCGCAATGGCGCGCTAAAAATTGGCAACCGTGCGACAGCGAGCCCGCTGACGGGCTGCTAGGATCGCGGCATGCAACAATTCCGGGCCATCGCAGTGTTTTTGATCCCGATCGTTTTCTGTGCGCTTTACGCTGCTTCCATCACCATGCCCGAGCGGACACGCGTCGGTTTACCTATATCTACGAAGCGACCACGGAGGAACCTGGGGAGGTGGAGTCTGAGAACTGGATCACGTGGGCGACGAGCGTCGCTTCAATGCGGTGGATTTTCGGCATGAGATCGAATTCGGCGTGACCGACCATTTGCAGATGGGACTCTATTTGGCTGACTGGGGCTACCGCGACGACCCGGCGGCAAATGAACACGGATTCCGTTATCAAAGCTCGGCGGTCGAGCTGATTTACAATCTCACTAATCCGGCCACCGACCTGCTCGGGCTCGCGCTTTACGGCGAAGTCCGCGGAGGACCAAAGGAATTGGAGCTGGAATTCGAAGGTCATCCTGCAAAAGAATTTCGGCCGCTTGGTAGTCGCGTACAACGGCACGCTGGAAGCAAAGTGGGAAGGAAATCACCTGGAAAAAGAGGGCGGAGAATTCTCGCAATCGCTCGGAGTGAGCTGCGAGCTTTCACCCTCCGGGCGGATCGGCGCGGAGTTTCTCCATGAGATCGACCTGCCGGATTGGTCGAAGGCGGAAGATTCCGTTGTCTATGGCGGGCCAAACGTTTCCTATCGGCGCGGAAATTGGTAGGCCACGGTGACGCCACTTGTTCAACTGACCAACGTCGCCTCGGAAGTGGATTTCCAGACGAGGCTGATCTTTGGCTTCAGCTTTTACTCGATTAAGAGCCTAACGAACAAAGGAGATGGTGAGGCGCCCAAACGTCGTCAGGGAACGCCGTTAATATGACTTCGCCCAAAGGACGCGTCGCGCGCTCGGCTCGCTCGTGATGACGCATTGCCCGCTCTCGGGCGCGCTTTCCGGATCATCGAACGGGATGCAGCGAATCGTGACCTTGAGGTCGTTCTTGATCTGTTCCTCGACGGCGCGGCTGCCGTTCCAATGGGCGAGGGCAAAGCCGCCGTGGATCTCCGGCTTGGCCGGGTTCCTGGGAGTAAAGAACTCGTAGAACTCTTCCTTTGTGTCGATCGCGCGAGTGTGCGCATCGCGAAATGCGAGCGCGCGCGCGAAAAGATTTTGTTGGATTGCGTCGAGCAGCTCAGCTGCCTGCCTAACGAAAACAGCGCTCGGCAGGAATGCCTTCGTCGCCGGTTTGCCGGGGTCGGCGCCCCCGGCTACAGGAAGGCCGTCGCGCCGCGTGACGGCGACGTTTCCGCTTTCCAGGTCGCGCGGGCCGAGCTCGACGCGCAGGGGCACGCCTTTCTTGATCCATTCCCAATTCTTCACACCGCCGCCGAGATCGCGCTGATCGATGTGCACCTCGAGCGGCGTGCCGTGCCAGGTGAGGGCGCGCAGTTGCGCCGCCAGTTTGTTCGCCGCGGTCAGGACCGCGTCACGCGTCTCCGGTTTCGGCGTGACCGGCAGAATGACGATGTGCGTCGGCGCAATGCGCGGCGGCAGGACGAGACCGTCGTCATCCGCGTGCATCATGATGAGCGTGCCGACAAGGCGGGTGCTCACGCCCCAACTGGTCGTCCAGCCGAACTCCTGTTTTCCATCGCGCGTTTGGAATTGAATTCCGCTTGAGCGGGAAAAATTCTGTCCGAGGAAATGTGAGGTGCCGGCCTGGATCGCCTTTCGATCCTGCACCATCGCTTCGATGCAGAGCGTTTGCACCGCGCCGGGGAAACGCTCGCTCTCCGATTTCTCGCCGGTGTAAACCGGAACCGCCAGATAATCGCGCGCGAAGGTTGCGTACACCTCGAGCATCTGCTTCGTCTCCGCCCGCGCCTCGGCTTCCGTTTCGTGGACGGTGTGGCCTTCCTGCCAGAGGAATTCGGTTGTCCGCAAAAACAAGCGCGGACGCATTTCCCAGCGGACGACGTTGGCCCACTGGTTGATCAGGATCGGCAGGTCGCGATAGGATTGCACCCACTTCGCGTAGCTCGCGCCGATGATCGTCTCGGAGGTCGGCCTAACGACCAGCGGTTCGCCCAACGGGCTCGCCGGAACCATTTTCCCATCGGCGTTCAGTTCCAGCCGATGATGGGTAACGACCGCGCATTCCTTGGCAAAGCCCGCGACGTGCTCCGCTTCTTTCTGCATGTAGCTGAGCGGAATGAAGAGCGGAAAGTACGCGTTCTTGTGCCCGGTCGCCTTGAACATGGCGTCGAGCGCGCGCTGCATGTTTTCCCAGATGCCGTAGCCCCACGGCTTGATCACCATGCAGCCGCGCACTTCGCTCGACTCTGCCATGTCGCCCGCGCGAATGACTTGCTGGTACCACTCGGGAAAATCCTCCGCGCGGCGCGGGCTGATGGCGGATTTGGGAAGATCGGGCTGGGCCATGGCGAAGCGCGATACTTAAACCGGCGCGGGGCAGTTGACCAGCCGGGGTTTTGGCAAAGCCATAGGTTCTATTCGTCCCATGCATCCCATGCGACCGAGAGGACGAATGGGACCAATGCCAGACTTTAGTTGTGCGCCAAGAGCGCGCGCGAACTGCTTGCCAGCTCGAGGTAGCCACCGGCGAAATCGATGCTGCAAACCGTGCCATAGCGGGCATGCGTTCCCAGTGCCGCGCCAGCGTAATTAAAGGCCGGGTTGAAGATGTTCTTGCGATGTTTCCGGCTGCGCAAACCGTCGTCGATGATCAATGCGATGACCACATCGCGCGCCGTCGCTTTGCCATAGGCAATGTTCTCTCCCCAGAACGCACTCCAGGTTCGTGGCGATTCATTCGTTCTCCCGGGTCGCTGTGATCAGAGCCGCTGTGACCGAAGGCGCCGGTAGCTTGATCGGCAACGTGCTCCGCCGCAGCGAGGGAGATGCCGGGCGAATAGATGAACGGTGCGAGCGGGCGCGCGCGTTGCAAAAATCGGATCGCGTCGTCCACAGAGTCCACGCCTTCGTGCGTGTGCAGCAGCGTCCCGCCCGGCAGAACCAGCACGTTCCCGCGAAAATGGCCGCGCAACTCCTCGAGCTGACGGACGTAGATTTCCGGATGTTGGCGCGCGAGGTTCATCTCGCGGATGACCTCGGCGCCGGCCGTCGCGGGACCTGGCGACTTATTTGATTCCGCCGGAGAGGCGCGGACGCAGAAAATCGCCGGCAGAATGGCCAGGATGAGGACCTTTCGCATCCTTTGGGAGAAAGCATTCGCGGTGCCACTCGCACCACCTGGCGCGGGATTTGACACCCGCCGTCGCCTCCACTAATTTCCCCGCCCTTCCCCAGAACTTCCCGATGAAAACGTTTTCCGCAAAAGCAGACCAGGTCGACCGCAAGTGGTGGATCATCGATGCCCGTGATCAGGTGCTCGGCCGCGTCGCGGTCAAAGCCGCCAATCTGCTCCGCGGCAAAGAAAAGGCGATCGTTACTCCGCACGTCGATACCGGCGATTTCGTGGTCGTGATCAACGCCGACAAGGTGCGACTGACGGGCAAGAAGGAAGAGCAAAAATCCTTCATGAGTTTCTCCGGTTTTGTCGGTGGCCACAAAACCGAGAACGTGCGCGCCCGTCGCGCGCGGCATCCCGAGCTGCTGGTGGAACACGCCGTCCGCGGGATGATTCCGCACAACAAACTCGGCCGAGCCGTTTATCGGAAATTAAAGGTGTATAGCGGCGAGGAACATCCCCACGCCGCTCAGCAACCCCAGACGGTTGCGTTGGACTAACGAACTACTTTCATGGCTGAGACACAGGAATTTATCGCCACCGGTCGCCGCAAAACCGCCGTCGCCCGCATTCGCATGACGCCGGGCAGCGGCAAAATCGACATCAACGGCAAGAGCTTCGAGGATTATTTCCCGACGGTGCCGCTGCAAAACACGGTGTTGCAACCGTTGCAGGTGGTGAAACTCACCCACGCTTACGACATCTCGGTCAACACCACCGGCGGCGGCGCCACCGGCCAGGCCGGGGCCGCGCGCCTTGCGATCTCGCGCGCGTTGTTGCAAGTAGACGCGAATCTTCGCGGCACGCTCAAAGCCGAAGGGTTGCTCCGGCGCGATCCGCGGATGAAAGAACGGAAGAAGTCCGGCCAACCGGGCGCGCGCAAGCGGTTCCAGTTCTCGAAGCGGTAAGCGCTTGTAGACGCCTCGCTCTGCGAGGCGCGAGGGAAATCTCGTCAGCTAGTCCGACGATCGGCGCGCCGTGCCACGCTTCGCAGAGCGAAACGTCTACAGGTACGGCGTTACGGCGTCGCGGCCGGCGCGGCAGTCTCTTCCGGCCGGGCCATCGGGATGGGCGGTTCTGCGTGCACCGTTACCTGGGCGGGCGTCTTGGCGGTCGGCGCGGCCTGCGGCAAAGAGGTCAACTCCCGCATCGCTTCGTTCGACACGATGCTGTCGCGATACTGGGTCAGCAGTGTCTCGCAAACCCGGCGCGCTTCGTCGAAGCGGCTCTTCGCCTTTAGAAAGGGCACCTCCGCCAGCATCGCGAGCGGGGCGTTAAAGCTCTGCGGGTATTCGGTCGCGAGCCGCTGATAGGTGCTGAGCGCCTCGTCGTTCTTGCCTAACGACTCGAGATTCGCCGCCACGCCCATCCAGGCGGTCGTGATCAGTTCGTGTTTTGGATACTGGTCGATGAATTTGTGCAGTGTCGTGTTCGCTCCGGTGGAGTCTCTGGTCGCGCGTTGTTGCGCCGCGAGGAGCAAGTAGGCGCTCGCGGCCGGTTCGCTGCCGGGATAACGATCGATCACCTGCTGATAATCCTGAGCTGATTTTGCGGCGGCCAAAAGGGTGGTCGCGTCGGCGGCGCGGCGCGTGGTGTAGAGCTGGAAACCAACATACCCGAGCGCGCCGAGCACGAGGATAGCGACGACTGCGATGATGGTCGTCTTGTATTGATCCCAGAAAAGATGGGTCTCGAGCGCGGGATCGGCGGTGATTTGCGATACGGTGGCCATTGGAAATCGGGAGTTGTGTCTATGCCACGCGAAGGTTTTCCGTGCAAGCATCTTCACGGCGGCCTCGAAGGCCCGCCGAGTTGAACGTTGAACGCCTGCCGCGCCGAAGCGTTGCGAAGGCGGGTTGAACGTTGAACGTTCTCTCCGTGATTCCACACGACAAGCTTTTCACCCCTGGCCCGGTCGAGGTCTCGGAGAAGACGCTGGCCGCCTTTGCCCGGCCGATGATCGGACATCGTGGTGAAGATTTTAAAAACCTTTACGGCGCCATTCATCCGCGCCTCCAGGAATTGTTCGGCACCAGGCAGCCGGTTTTTCTTTCCACCTCCTCGGCCTGGGGCGTGATGGAAGCGGCCATCCGCAATCTCGTCAGGCAGCGTGTCCTCTGCTGCATGTGCGGCGCGTTTTCCGACAACTGGCTCGAGGTCGCGCGCCGCTGCGGCAAGGAAGCGGAACCGTTGCAGGTGGAGTGGGGACAGGCGATCGATCACAAGGCGATCGATGCCCAACTCGCCAGTGGAAAATTCGACACCGTCACTTTGATCCACAACGAGACCTCCACCGGGGTGATGAATCCTTTGCCGGAGATTTGCTGCACGCTGGCGAAATATCCTGAGGTCGCTCTGATCGTGGATTCCGTCTCGTCCTTCTCGGCCGTGCCGATCCCGATGGACGCTTACCAGATCGACGTCCTCCTGACCGGCTCGCAAAAAGCACTTGCGCTCCCGCCGGGATTTGCGCTCTTCAGCGTTTCCGAAAAGGCCTTCAGCCGCGCGGCGCAGGCTTCCGATCGCGGCTACTACTTGGATTTTCTGGAATTTAAGAAACAGCAGGAAGGCGGGATGACGCCGACCACGCCGAGCATCGGCCACATCTACGCGCTGCAGTCGAAGCTCGACGATATTTTCGCCGAGGGCCTAACGAATCGCTACGAACGCCACGCGCGCACGAACGCGCTCGTCCACGAATGGGTGCGCGCTCGTGGCTTCGAGTTCTTCGCCGCCGAAGGCCGCCGTGCTCTCACTCTCACCTGCGTGAAAAACAGTCGCGGGATCGACGTCGCCAGGCTGGTGCGCGATCTGCGCGAAAAGCATCATCTCGTGATCGATGGCGGATACGGGAAGCTGAAGGGCCTGACGTTTCGCCTCTCGAACATGGGCGACGAGACCGAGCAAACCGTCGCGTACCTTCTTCGCTGTCTCGACGATTGTCTTGGGTAGCGATGAAAAGTGGGAGCAGCCTTTGCGCTGCGACGATCGGGGCACACAAGCCCCTCCCACATTAGGATCAGCCGCGGCTCGCGGCCCCGGCCGCTGCGGCCCGCTTCGGCTCCTCGATCCGGCGGAAGATCATCCAGACGCCGAGCAGAACGAACCCCGCTCCGAGGAGCGACCAGGCGGAAAGCCGTTCGCCGCCTAACGCCCAACCCAGCGCGATCGCGCCCGGCGGCGTGATGAGCGAGATCGTCTGCAGATTGGTCACCGACATCCGCGGCATCAGCCAGTAGAGCAGCAGGAAAGTGAAGGACGAGCCGATGACCGCGAGATAGAGCAAGCAGAAGATGGCGCGGCCGGTCCAATGGAAGTGCAGCGGATTGCCATCCAACGTCAGGGCAACGAGCAAGAGCGGTACGACCCCAAAAATCATCTGCCACGCCGCCAGCATCGATGGCGCGAGCTGCAATTTCCTCGCCTTCAAGAGCACGTTGGAAAAGGCCGCGCTCGCCGCGCCGATTGTGATCCCGAGCCCGCCGAGAAAAGCCAGCCAGCCATTGAAACTCAGAAGGCGCGCGCAGATTAACGCGACACCGAAGATGGCGACCAGGGCACCGGCCAAACGTTGCCAGCGCAGCGGTTCCTCCGGCAAAAGCCAATGGGCAAAGATCATTCCGAAGATCGGGATCGACGCCTGGATCACGGCCGCCAATCCGGACGAGACATGCAGTTCTGCCCAGAAGAGGAGCGCGTAGTTGACAGAGAACATCAGCACACCAGTGAATCCGAGCACGAGATAATCCGAGCCGCGTCGCGGCAACAGGTGCGTGCGGCCGATCGAGATGGCGAGCAACACGAGCAGCGCGATGACGAAACGCCAGGCCACGAACGACACTGGCGGCAGATCGCGCAGTCCGATCTTGATCACCAGCCAGGTCGAACTCCAGACGACGCAGAGCGTGAGCCAGGCGACCGGGATCCGCCAATCTCTCAAGCCTTTCGTCGCCGCGTTCATTGGTGAGGGCGATACTCGCGGTGAGATGCCGTCGCGTAAAGGGAGCTGTAGACGCCGCCCTCTGGGCGGCGTGAGTCTGCGTGTGAATGGGGCGAATGAATCGCGAGCGAGCGACGCCCGAGCCTCGCGCTTCGCAGAGCGAAGCGTCTACATCAAAGTGGAAGGGCGCCTTCGTTTCCGAAGACGCCCTTCATTTCGATGGCGATAAGCCGAATTCTGTTCCCCGGATTTCTCCGGGGCGATGATCATTTATCTCATCCAGCTTGCGCCGGACGCCCGCCGAGCCGCGGTCGGCGGTCATAGACCGCCGCTACAGCCCGGCGTGATGCGACGATACCCGAGGGTTTAACGGACCGGCTGCCCTTCCTCTGTTTTGTCTTGCACCGCATGGGGTTTTTCCTGCCTCGCCGCTTGCGCGTCGAGCGGTGAGCTCTTACCTCGCCTTTTCACCTTTGCCTCCCGAACGCTTGCGCGCTCGTCAGGCCGTATGTTTTCTGTGACACTTTCCGTCGCAGTTCCCTTTCGCGAACCGCGCCCGCGCTTTCTGCGCGGCATGCTGCCGTTTGGTGTTCGGACTTTCCTCTGGCCGGCCTCGCGGCTGACCAGCGATCATCTGCCATCGCTGGGAAGATATCATGATCAGGAACGCAGAAAAGCAGGAACTGGGGAGCCGGGCGAGAGCATCACAGCTTTCTTGAAAGTTCGCGCCTGAATGCTCAGGCTCGTTCGCGATGGCCGGCATGCCGCGTTCCCGAAACCTTTTTTGGCCGGCAGCCGGAGCGAGTGTGTTCGCGGTGACGGTTATCGCACTGGTCTGCTGGCACGACTCCTCACGGGCCGTGGTGCCGGCGCCCCCGAATCGCCCAATCACGGCGCAGGAGAGGAACTACGTGACCTCGAATTCCTGCCGCGCCTGTCACCCGGGCAACTACGCGAGCTGGCACACCTCGTTTCATCGCACCATGACGCAGGTCGCGACGGCGGCGACGCTGATTCCCGATGCGCGCAACGTCGAACTCAGCTTCGCCGGCCGGCAATACAACCTGGAACGAAGAGGCGACAGTATTTTCGCCTCCGATCGTTCGTTAGGCGAAAAGGAGTACGGTTCGCCGCATCAGGTCGTGCTCCTGACCGGTTCGCACACCATCCAGATCCTGTGGACCGAGACCGGCCAGGGCCGGACGCTCGAGCAATTCCCTTTCGCCTACCTCATCGCGGAGAAAATGTGGGCGCCGGTCACGCAGACTTTTCTCATGCCGCCGGAGACGAAGGAGGCCTATTCGATCGGCGCGTGGAATGGCGCCTGCATGGATTGCCACGTCACGCAGGGCGTGTCGAAGTTCGTTGAAGGCAACAAGTGGGACACCAGGGTGGCGGAGTTTGGGATCGCCTGCGAAGCGTGTCACGGCGAAGGGCGCGACCATATCGCGGCCAATCGGAATCCCTTTCGGCGCTGGAAACTTCACCTAACGAAAAGCGCCGATCCTACGATCGCGAACGCATCGCGCATGAAGGGGCCGGAGTCAGCGCTCGCCTGTGGACAATGTCACAGCATCTGGGCCTTTAACGGAATGGACGAGAAGCTCGATTGGAACCGACACGGCGGAAAATTCCGCCCGGGGAAAGAAGACCTCGTGCAGCGCTTCGTGGTCCAGCCTAACGAGCAGGATCATGGCACCCAGAAGGACTTTATCCGGCAGACCGAGCCGGACTTCTTTCGCAACCGATTCTGGGGGGACGGGATGATCCGGGTGACCGGGCGAGAGCTGAACGGCGTGCAGGAATCGCCCTGCTTCAAAGGCGGAAATTTCTCCTGCGTCTCCTGTCACGAGATGCATCCGACCACGACGACGCGCGTGGCGCTCAACACCTGGGCAAGGAGTGACCAACTGATCCCGAAGATGGAATCCGACCAGGCCTGCCTGCAATGCCACAAGGAGATGGCCGCTCGCCTAACGAGTCACACGCATCACGACCTCGATTCCTCGGGCAGCCGCTGTTACAACTGCCACATGCCGCACACCACCTTCGGTCTGCTTCGCGCCATGCGGAGCCACCAGGTTTCGTCGCCTAACGTGCGTGAGAGTCTTGACTATGGGCGGCCGAACGCCTGCAACCTCTGTCATCTCGATCAGACGCTGAGCTGGACGGCGGACAAGTTGCGCGCCTGGTATCGACAGCCCGTGCCGGAGTTATCGGATGACGACAGGACGATTTCCGCAGGCGTGCAGTGGCTCGTAAAAGGCGACGCCGGTCAGCGTGCGTTGTTGGCGTGGGGAATGGGTTGGGAACCGGCCCAAAGGGTTTCGGGGCGCGACTGGCTCTATCCCTTTTTGAGCTACAGCCTGCTTGATCCCTATGCCGCGGTTCGGTTCGATGCCTGGAAATCGTTGCAGACCTTGCCCGGGTTTTCAGACTTTGAATTCACCTACACCGCCGATGCGGACGCGCTCGGCGCCGCAGTCAAGCAAGGTTATCAAAAGTGGTGGAATGAAGTGCGCCCGGGCAATCCGAACTTCGATCCGAAAACTGCGCTCGATCCCGAGGGACGCTTCCAACAAGATGTTTTCAGCCGGCTTCGCCGCGAGCGCGATGACAAGCCGATTGTGCTCGCCGAATGACTCCGCCCGGAGGGACGTGCTTCTGCGCGTCCTCGATCTTCCCCGCGAGGAGGCAGGAAATTGGACGTGCCGAAGCACGTCCCTCCGAGAACCTCTGATGATTCTCGTGCCACGCTGCGCTGGGCGAAGCATCGACAAGGCGAAATCCAGCGGACGCCGCATCTGTCTGTGCAATTGGCGGATTCTGTGAATAATTCTCGAGCCAACCAGTTTGCATTGAACTACTCCTCTCGACATCTCCGTTTTGGCTGGTGGGCGTTGGCGATCTACGTCTGCCTCGGGATCGTGCTCGAGATGATGCACGGCTTTAAGATCGGTTGGTATCTCGATGTCGGGAACGAAACGCGCCGGCTCATGTTCAGCCTCGGGCATTTCCACGGCACCATGCTCGCGCTCGTCAATATCGCGGCTGGCCTAACGATTCGCAGCGTGGACGATTTCAAACTGCGGCCGTCGGTCTCTTTCGCGTTGATTTGGGCGGCGATCCTGCTTCCGGGCGGTTTTTTGCTCGGCGGCTTTTTCACTTATGATGGCGACCCAGGGACCGCGGTCTGGCTGGTGCCGATTGGGGCGCTGCTTATGCTCTACGGCGTCGGCCGTGTCGCGCTCGATCTCACGCAGACCGCGCGCGACGCGGCGCCAAGCCGGCCAAAGCAGTAAACCACCTGTTTTTCTGCAAGACTTCCGGGATGGGACCAAATCTGACAACGCTTCTTATTGCGGTGCTGGCCCCGCCGGCTCCAGCCCGCGGCGCTCGAGCAGTGGCTCGATCCACGGGTCGCGGCCGGTGAAGTCGTGGAAGAGTTTCATCGCGTCTTTGCTCCCGCCGCGGCTGAGGAGGGTGTTGCGGAAATGGTCGCCGTTTTCGCGTTTCAGACCGCCGTGTTCTTTGATCCATTGGACGCTGTCGGCGTCGAGCTCCTCGGCCCAGATGTAACTGTAATAACCGGCGCTATAACCGCCGGCAAAGGCGTGCGAGAAATAGGTCGTGCGATAGCGCGGAGGCACCGGCGCAAAATCGACCCCGGCT
Organism: Spartobacteria bacterium; assembly: GCA_003169975.1. Classification (GTDB taxonomy): domain Bacteria; phylum Verrucomicrobiota; class Verrucomicrobiia; order Chthoniobacterales; family UBA10450; genus Palsa-1392. Next base: position 29,793 of record PNAA01000024.1, read on the forward strand.
TTCTTCAGCGCGCTCGCTTCAAAAGCGAGCGCGTCGTTAGGCACCTCGGATGGTTTCAGCTGGTGCCAGGCCTGGTCGAGGAGTGTGGCCGCGAGGTATTCGGTCGTCTTGAACCCCTGGTTGAATTTTTCCGACGCCAGCACCTTGTCGAGCAGCTCCTTCGGCATCGGCGCGCCGGTTTGGTAATGTTTCGCGTAGTGCTGCAGCACCTCGGGCCAGCTCGCCCACATCTCGTTGACCTGCGATGGGTACTCGACGAAATCGCGCGGTACGCTCGTCCCGCTGAAGCGCGGATATTTTACACTGGAAAACATCCCGTGAAGCGCGTGACCGAACTCGTGAAACGCTGTCCGCACTTCGTCGTAGGTGAGCAGGGTCGGCTGGCCGGCTGCCGGTTTCGGGATGTTGAGATGGTTCGCGACGACCGGCTTCATGCCTAACAACTGGCTTTGGTTGACGTATTCGTTCATCCAGGCGCCGCCGCGTTTCGAAGGGCGGGCGTAGTAGTCGGCCAGGAAAATCGCGAGCGGGTTACCGTCCTTGTCGAAGACGTCGAAGACCCGAACATCCGGCTGATAGACCGGGAGATCGTGCCGTTCCTTGAAGGTGATGCCGTAGAGCTGGGTTGCAGCGTAGAAAACGCCGTCGAGCAGGACGTGGTTGAGCTCGAAGTAAGGTTTGATTTCCGCTTCATCGAAGGCGTAACGCGCCTGCCGGACTTTTTCGGAGTAATAAGCCCAGTCCCAGGAGGCGAGTTGGAAGCCGCCCTTCTCCGCGTCGATCAACTTCTGCATGTCGGCCGCTTCCTTGCGCGCGTTGGCGACGGCGGGCGGGGCGAGCTGGGCGAGCAACTTGTTGACCGTCCCCACGTCGTGCGCCGTCTGATCTTCCAGTTGGTAGGCGGCGTGGCTCGCGTAGCCGAGCAGCGCGGCGCGTTCCGCGCGCAGCTTCACTATCCGCAGGACGACAGCCCGATTATCCCACTCGCTGCCGTGACTGTTGCGCGCGAGCGAGACCTTCATGATCCGTTCGCGCAGCGCGCGATTTTTCAGGTCGGTCAACGCCGGCTGCTGAGTCGTGTTCTGGAGGGGAATGACGAACTTGCCCTCCTTCTTCTCTTCCTTGGCCGCGGCGGTCGCGGCCGCCAGCTCGGTCGGTGAGAAGCCGGCGAGCTCTTCCCGCTTCGCGACGACGATCGACTCCGCGTTTTTTTCTTTCAGGACGTTTTGCGAAAACTTCGTCTGCAACTCAGCGAGCTCGGCGTTCATCTTCTTGAGCTTCGCCTTGTCCGCGTCGGAGAGCTTCGCGCCAGCGCGCACGAAATCCTTGTAATAGCGCTCGATCAACCAGGCCGATTCTTGGTCGAGGCCAAGCTTTGCGCGCTCGTTGTAGAGCGTCTCGATGCGTTTGAAGAGCGGGCCGTTCAAGAAGATCGCGTCCTGGTGGGCGGAGAGCTTCGGCGCCATCTCGGTCTCGGTTTTTTGCAGCGCGGGATTGGTGTTGGCGGCCGAGAGATTGGAGAAAATACGATCGACCCGCCCGAGCAGATCGCCGGTTTTTTCGAGGGCGACAACGGTGTTTTCAAAAGTCGGGGCCTCGGTGCTGGCGGCGATCGGTTCGATCTCCTTCAACTGTTTGGCCATCCCTTGTTCGTAGGCCGGGGCGAAATCCGCATCCTTGATCTGGTCGAAGGGCGGGTAATGGAAATCGAGCGAACTCTCTCTGAGCAACGGGTTTTCGGTCATTGGTGTGGCACTTGTTGAGGGCGACGAAGACTCATCCGCGGCGTAGGCCGAAAGGACAAGGAGCGGCGCGCAGAAAAGGGCGAGACGCCCCGCGAGCGTGGGGAAAAAAGGCTGGACGGTCTTGAACATATATCGTTAGGCGGTTGGATTGCAGTGTGAGTCGATGACGTATCGGGCCTGACTATTTACATCGGGTTTTGGATCGAGAAAGGTCTTTCCCAAATTATGCCATCCATTCCCCCCCGCGGTGATCGCCTCCGCCAAGGGAAACCGCTTTCGGAATGGCGGCGACCTGCCCTGCGGGGAAGAAGCGTTCGCCGAGATGATGGATGGCGTCGACGTGCTCGACGCACTCGATCGCATGCTGGCGGGCCTCGCGCCGCTGTTCGTTAGGCGATATTCGCCATCTCGATCAGAACGTCAGCGTGGCAGGGTTGGCCGAGCGGACACCAGCAGGCCAGGTTTTTCCCGCGCAAACAGGCGCGCAGATCGTTGAGATTGAATGCGTCGCGCGCATACTGACGATAGAGCGCGATCGCCTTGGCCGCCGTCAGCTTTTCACCGCCAATCAACTCGGAGCCGACCACAAATGGATTGCCCCAGACCGTGGGACGGCCGACGTAGACCGTGTTGGCCGGCATCTTCCAATCCTTCGTCCGCCGACGGACCACGCGATGCGGTTTGGTCTGTTTCGATTTCACGCGGAAAGCTCGCCGCCTTCAAGCGCGGTCGCAACGCTGTTGTAGACGCTTCGCTCTGCGAAGCGCGAGAGCCAGCTTCGTTCGCGCAAGAGTCATCGCGCAGCCCACCCTGATACCCGCGCCTCCCAGGGGCCGGCGCCTACAAATGGCTCCTGGCCCATCGTTAAACCCACAGGGTCCGGTCGAAGGTGCGATACTGGATCGCTTCGCTCACGTGGTCCGGCGAGATTGCCGCGGCGCCCTCGAGATCGGCGATGGTGCGCGAGACTTTCAGGATTCGATCGTAAGCGCGCGCGCTCAGATTCAGCTCGGTCATTGCGACCCGGATCAACTCTTGTGAGTCATCGCTCAGTTTGCAGTGCGCCTTGATCGCGCGCGACGTCATCCGTGCGTTGCAGGTGGTCTTCTTGTCGGAACGGAAGCGCGTCTGCTGGCGTGCGCGCGCCTCGCCGACGCGCGCTCGAATCGCGGTGGATTGCTCTTCCGCGCGCTCGCTCGAGATATCGCGGTATTCCACGGCCGGCACCTCGATGTGCAGATCGATCCGGTCGAGCAACGGTCCGGAAATGCGCTGGCGGTAACGTTGCACCTGCACCGGACTGCAACGGCATTCGCGCTTGAGATCGCCGAAATAACCGCAAGGGCAGGGGTTCATCGCGGCGACGAACATGAACTCAGAGGGGAAAGTGATCGTGCCCGCCGCGCGCGAGATGGTGACGCGGCCATCTTCGAGCGGCTGACGCAACACCTCGAGGGTGGAGCGCTTGAACTCCGGCAGCTCGTCGAGAAAGAGGACGCCATTGTGCGCGAGGCTGACTTCGCCCGGCGCGGGGATGGCCGAGCCGCCTAACAATCCCACGTCCGAGATGGTGTGATGCGGGGAGCGAAACGGACGCGTCGCCACAAACGACTGCTCGGGCGTGAGCAGACCCGCGATGCTGTGGATTTTTGTCGTCTCGATCGCTTCCTCCAACGCCATCGGCGGGATGATGGTGGCGATCCGTTTTGAGAGCATCGATTTGCCGGAACCGGGCGGCCCGATCATCAGGATGTTATGCCCGCCCGCGACCGCGACCTCGACAGCGCGCTTCACGTGCCCCTGACCTTTGACGTCGGCAAAATCGACGTCGTAATTCTGGTGGGTGGCGAAAAATTGGCTGAGATCGCCACGCACTGGTTGCAGTTGGGTCTCGCCCCTAACGAACTGAAAAGTCTGGCGCAGGTTCTGCATGCCGTAGACATCGATCCCTTCGACCATTGCGGCTTCGGCCGCATTCGCTGCGGGCACAATCACGCCGCGTTTTCCGCGCCGGCGTGCTTCAAGCGCCACTGGCAGCACGCCCTTCACCGCGCGGACCGCGCCGTTGAGCGCCAGCTCGCCGACGAAACTGAACTGGTCGAAAAGGTCGTCCTCGATCTCCTGCGCCGCGGCGATCATGCCGAGAGCGATCGGCAGATCGAAGCTCGGTCCTTCCTTTTTGATGTCGGCCGGCGCGAGATTGATCGTCGTCCGGCCCCGCGGCCAATAGTAGCCACTGTTGCTGATCGCAGTTGTGACCCGGTCGCGGCTCTCCTTCACGGCCGCATCCGGCAGGCCGACGATGACGATATTGGGGCTGCCGCCGGCGGCGTTGACCTCGATTTCGACCTCGTAAGCGTCCACGCCGTAAACGGCTGCGGAATAAATCCTGGCGAGCACGGGTGCGACAGTGTCAGAAGACGCGGACGAAGTCCAAACTGTGCTTGAAAAAAGTTGCCGGGCTAGGGCTCGGTCCGGCGAACGTCGACAAAGATTCGCGGCCCACCCAATTGGCCGAAATCTTGCTTTCTGCATCCTCGGCGTAAAAAACCCAGGTTGACTCCGTCCGATCGAATCAAAATGAAATCCAAATCAGCAGCGGCGGCCGATCGTCTGAGGAGCGGCCTCGCGCCAGGCCGACCCCCCGCCCGAAACGGAAAGGGCAAGAGGCGAGGACGCCGCGCGCCGCGGGAAAAAGATTCCCCGAATCCTCCGGACGACAGGTATCGCACCCTCTTCGACGCGAACCCGACGCCGATGTGGATTTACGACCTCGAGACGCTGCGTTTCCTCGAAGTCAATGCCGCGGCGATCGCGCAGTATGGCTATACCCGGGAGGAATTCCTGGCTCGCACGGCGCGTGACATCCGGCCGGGCCAGCAGCTGGCGCAATTCCAACAACTGTATCTGCAGGAAGGCGGGGCGGGATTCCGCGGCCGCTGGCGGCACCTCCGCAAAGACGGCACGACGATTTTTGTCTCGATTTATACCAGCCCGCTGACCTTTGCGGGACGCCCGGCGCGCTTGGTGGTGACGACCGATGTGACCGAGCAGCAGGTCGCGGATGAGAAAATTCGCCAGAGCGAAGCCAACCTCGCTCTCGCCCAACGGGTCGCACGGATCGGCAGTTGGGAAGTCGCCCTAACGAATCGCGAGGAACGCGCCAGCCACCCGCCCCACTGGTCGAATGAAACCTTCCGCATCTTCGGCCTCGACGCGGCGACGACGAAAGTGACCCACGACAGTTTCTTCCGTCTCCTCCATCCCGACGAGCGCGAGAAGGCGCGCACCGCTTTCCTCCAGCAGTTGCGGACCGGCGAGTCGTACAAGGTCGACCACCGCATCATCCGTCCGGATGGATCCGAGCGGATTGTGCACGTGCAATCGGACGCCTTGCGCGATGCGACGGGCCGGATGGTGAAAATAGCGGGCACGGTGCAGGACCTGACGGAACAGAGACACGCGGAACGCCTGCTTCATCAGCAGGCCAGGCTGATCAACCTCGCTTCAGACGCCATCTCCGTGCAGAATCTCGACGGCACCGTCCGCATGTGGAATCACGGTGCCGAACATCTTTACGGCTGGACGGCCGAGGAAATGTGTGGCCGCCAGGTCCGGGATGCGATCTACGACGATCCCGCCCCCTACGACGCCGCCACCGAGGAGTTGCTGCGCGCAGGCGAGTGGCGCGGCGAATTGACGCACCTCTGCAAAGACGGGCGCAGGATCATCGTCAGCGCCCGCTGGACGCTGGTCCGCGACGAGCGGCATGAGCCGGAATCAATCCTGATCATTCATACTGATGTGACCGAGCAGAAAAAGCTCGAGGCCCAGTTCCTCCGTTCCCAGCGGCTCGAGAGTATCGGCACGCTGGCCGCCGGGGTGGCGCACGACCTGAATAACATCCTCGCGCCGATTCTCCTCGTTACCCCGCTCCTGCGCGGCGAGCTCGAGGTCGAGGAAAAAGAAAGTTTTCTCGCCCTCGTCCAGACGAGCGCCGAGCGCGGGGCCAACTTGGTGAAGCAAATGGTGACCTTCGCGCGCGGCGCGGATGGCGAACGCGTCCTCGTGCAGCCCTCTCATTTGATCGAAGAGGTTGCGAAAATCGCCGGGCAAACCTTTCCGAAAACGATCACCCTGCGGACCAAGTATCCGCAGGATCTCTGGATGGTGGAAGCGGATCCGACGCAGTTGCAGCAGGTGCTGCTCAATCTCTGCGTCAACGCGCGCGACGCCATGCCCGAAGGCGGGGTCCTTCGCCTAACGAGTGAAAATTTCACCGTCGACGAACATTACGCCAACATGGCCGCCGGCGCGCAACCCGGTCCGCACGTCCTCATCCAGGTGACGGACGACGGCAAGGGCATTCCCCGGCACGTCATCGACAAGATTTTCGATCCGTTTTTCACGACCAAGGAAGTGGGGAAGGGGACCGGCCTCGGACTTTCGACCGTCATCGGAATCGTCAAGAGTTACGGGGGCTTTGTGAACGTCTACAGCGAGCCGGGCCACACCAGTTTCAAGGTTTTCCTCCCGGCGAGCCAGGTAACGAGCGACGCGGCAGATTGCCGGGACACGCCTTGTGTGCCCCATGGGCGCGGCGAAAAAATTCTCATTGTCGACGACGAGCCATGCGTCCGGGCGGCGGCCGAAGCCTTGCTCGAACGCTGGGGCTACGAACCGCTCGTCGCGGAGGATGGCGTCTCGGCGCTCGCTCTTTACGCACAACAGCCGAAGGAAATCGCCCTTGTCCTGACCGATCTGGTCATGCCGCTGATGGACGGGCTCATGCTCATCCGGGCGCTGCGCAAGCTGAACCCGAAACAAAAAATCATTCTTTCCACCGGACGGGAAGACGATCTGGAGTCGTCCGAAATTCGCTCGTTAGGCGTGGACGCCTGCCTGATGAAGCCGCATTCGCGGGAAAAGCTGCTCAACACGCTCGAGGAAACCCTGCGCTGCGAGCCGGCGACCGCAGCCTGAGCGGGGCGTTGCTGCAGGATTGGGGTGCTGCCCGCATTTAGCCGGGACTCCGGATCAATAGGGCACCTTGTCCGGTTTCGCCATCCACTCGCGGAAGAGATCGAGGGAATGCTCGCGCTCGATTTGTTCCATCGGGAGCGAGCGCGCGGCGATCTCGAGCGGGAGTTGCTCGTAGATAAAGTCGTCGTCGAACCCGATCTCGGCCGCGTCGTGCCGGGTGCAGGCGTAGTAGACGCGGTCGAGCCGCGCCCAGTAGATCGCGGCCAGACACATCGGGCAGGGTTCGCAGCTGGTGTAGAGCTCGCAGCCGTTCAAGGCAAAGCGCCCTAACGAACGGCAGGCCTCGCGGATGGCGATGATCTCGGCGTGCGCGGTCGGGTCGAGCAGCGTCGTCACCTGGTTGTAGCCGCGTCCGACCATCTTCCCGTCGCAAACCACCACGGCGCCGAAGGGACCGCCGCCGTTTTTCGTCATGCCCTCGCGGCCTAACGAGATCGCCTCCTGCATCCAGCGCCGATCGCTCTCGCTCACAATTTCGCCAGCGCCTGATCCAACACCTCGAGAATGAAATCGGCGTCCGCTTGATGGATGCACATCGGCGGCGAGAAGCGGATCGTCTGTCCCTGCAACCCGCCTTTGCCTAACAACAGCCCCATTTCGCGGCAAATCTCCAGCACCTGCGCGCATTCCGCCTTGGCCGGTTCCTTGGTCGCGCGATCTTTCACCAGCTCGATGCCGAGCATCAGTCCTTTGCCGCGCGCGTCGCCGATTACGCTGTGCTTTTCCCTTAGCCGCTGCAATCCGGCGGAAAGGTGCCGGCCGATGGCGAGCGAATTGGCCTGCAATTTCTCGCGGTCGATCACTTCCAGCACGGCCTTGCCCTGCGCGCAGACGACCGGGTTGCCGCCGAAGGTGTTGAAATGAATCCGCTGCGCCAGCGCCGCCGCAATCTTTGGCGTGGTCACGACCGCGCCTAACGGGCAGCCGTTCCCGATGCCTTTCGCCATGCAGACGATGTCGGGGATGACGCCCTGGGTTTCGAAACCCCAGTAATGCGTCCCGGTGCGCCCGAAACCGGATTGCACCTCGTCCGCAATGCAGACGCCGCCCGCGGCGCGCACGTGTTCGTAGGCATGCTTCAGGTAGCCGTCCGGAAAAACGATGCAGCCGCCGACGCCCTGGATCGACTCGGCGATGAATCCGGCGATCTGGCCCGGCGTCGCGTAGTCGATCAGGTTCTTCACGTCGGCCGCGTAGTTCTTGCCCGCGTCCGGATTGTCGTGCCCCCAGATCCCGCGATATGGATCGGGCGTGATCGAGTGATGCACACCGAAGCTGTGCGGCACATTAAATTTCCACGTCGCGTGTGCCGTCAGGCCCATGCCGGAGGCGTTCCCGCCGTGATAGGCGTTGCGCAGCGCGATCATGTCGTAATTGCCGGTGTAGGCGCGCGCCATGAGCATCGCGAGGTCGTTCGCCTCCGAGCCGGAGTTCACGAAGTAGCAGACCTTCAAGTCGCCCGGCATCTTCGACGCCAGCTTCTCGGCGTACAGCGCGATGTTCGGGTGCAGGTAAATCGTGGTCGAATGCTGGAGCAATTCGTTCTGCGCGTGCGCCGCCGCGACCACGTCCGGATGACAATGGCCGACGCTGATCGTGACGATCCCGCCGAGCGCATCGAGATAACGCCGTCCGTTTTCGTCCCAGACGTATTGCATCTTGCCCTCCACGAGCGTGAGCGGCTTTTTGTAGTAGAGAAATATTCCCGGGTTCAGGAACTCTTTGCGCAGGCGCAGGATCTCGTCGGGCGACGGCCCGGTGTAGCGCTGCGGTTGATGATCGAAGGGTGGCAGTTCAGGCGTTTGCATGGTGCTGAGATTTTGGAGTGAAAGGTAATTATCAACGCCGACTGCCAAAGCGCATCAGAATTGTCGCATCCGTGCTGAGGTGAAGATGCGCCGTTCGTATCGCGGCAGGTTCTTGCCGGGTAGCGCACGCGTCTCGCGTGCTGGTCGCGGTGTCTCACCGCGACGAATTTTTCCAACGAACCACGCTAGTTTCGAGCTCGACCACATGAGGGGAAGTTCGCGACTCGCGAAAGCTTTCGGAGTCGCCAGCACGCGTGACGCGTGCGCTACCCAGAGGGCCGATCAGGCGTGGCCTTGCGCAAGACGAGATACAAAACGAAGGCGAGCGCAAAGCCGACGAACCAGGCGTAACGATAAAGGGAAAGAAAAATCGGCGACCGAACTCTGCGGCAGCACTTTGATCGTCGCCAGAAATCCCGGAATATTCGGCAGCACGCTCAAAACGAGCGCGGTGATGGCGACACCGCTGAACCCGCCGGTGTAGCGATAGCGGCCGTGGGGTTGATAAAGATCGTTCACGTCGAGCTGCCGCTTTCGATAGACATAATAATCCGCGATCATGATCCCGCCGATCGGGCCAAGAAGCGCGCTGTAACCGACCAGCCAGGTGAAAATGTAACCGGAAGGATCGGCCACCAATTTCCACGGCATCATCACGACGCCGATGATTCCGGTGATCAATCCACCCAGGCGAAAGGAGATTTTTCGGGGCGAAAGATGCGAAAAATCGTTCGCCGGGCTGACCACATTCGCCGCGATATTTGTCGCCAGGGTCGCGATGCAGAGCGAGAGCAACGCGACCACCAGCACCACCGGATTCTTAAAACGAGTCAGCACATCGACCGGGTCCCAGATGGTCTCTCCGTAAATGATCGTCGTCGCCGAAGTCACCGCCACGCCGATGAAGGAATAGAGCGCCATCGTCAGCGGCAATCCGAGCGCCTGCCCGACGATCTGGTCGCGTTGCGAACGCGCGTAACGCGAGAAGTCCGGGATGTTAAGCGAGAGCGTCGCCCAGAAACCGATCATGCCGGTGAGCGCGGGAACAAAGAAGGTAAAGAACTGGCCGGATTTCGTTGTCCGGGGTCGAAGGCGGAGGCGCGATGAGCAACGGCGCCTTGATGTTGAGCAGCCACCGGACGCAATCGATGCCTTTGTAAACGACCAGCATGTTGATCGCCCAGAAAAAGAGAAAGCAAAGAAACTGCGGCAGCGTAATGCCAAACGCGCTCGCGGAAGTGTGGCCTAACGATGGCACGAAGATCGCCAGGATCTTGTAAATGGCGTTGCCGCCGATCCAGGTTTGGATGCCGAACCAGCCGCAGGCGACAAACGCGCGCAGGAGCGCGGGAATGTTCGCCCCGCGGATGCCGAACGAGGCGCGGCAAAAAACCGGGAAGGGGATTCCGTAATTTGTCCCGGCGTGGGCGTTCATGATCATCGGGACGATGACGATGAGGTTGCCGAGAAAAATGGTGAGGATCGCCTGCGACCAATTCATCCCGCCACCGATGAGCGACGAGGCAAGCATATAAGTCGGGATGCAGGCCGACATGGAAATCCAAAGCGCGGCATAACTTCCAAGCCGCCATTTGCGCCGCTCCATCGGTACGGGTGCGAGATCGTCATTGATCAGCGCGCTCGATTCGAGCATCGGCGGGAGCGACTCAGTCGCGGCGGCGGACGTTTGGATCATTCGGCCGGGCATCCTGCCAGCGCGGGTGTTCGGGCGTCGAGCGTTCTTTTGGAGGGACGTCCCGCCTCAGGCGGGTCACGTCCGCGTTTTCCCCTCCGCCCTAACGAATAACAAATTCCGGGAGCGCGCGCCGGGTTTCCCCAATTACCAACAGGCAATAACGAATAACTGGGCGAAGCCCAATGACTTTTGGCTCTGTGCCTGAAGAGCGCCTTTTGCTAGGGTGGCGCCTTTATGACCGTCCCTGACTCGCGTTCCGGACAAAACACCAACCCGTCGGCAGAGGCGGGACTGCTCGCGCGCATGGCGCTCGCGATGACTGCCTGGACCGAGCGGTGGGTGCCAGACGCCTTCGTCTTCGCGCTTCTCGCCACCCTGGTCGTGATTGTTGCCGGCGTCGCATTCACGCCGTCGAGCCTGCCGCAGGTGATCGATGCCTGGGGGCGCGGTTTCTGGGAGTTGATCCCATTCACGCTCCAGATGGCACTCATCATTATCACCGGCTATGTGCTGGCGACCTCGCAGCCGGTGGGACGGGTCATACGCCGTTTGGCGGGGTGGCCGACGACCCCGCGCAACGCCGTCGCGCTGGTGGCGTTCTTCGCCATGGCCAGCTCATGGTTCAACTGGGGATTCAGCCTCATCTTCAGCGCCGTGCTCGCGCGAGAAATCGCGCGCCGCGTCGAGGGCGTGGACTATCGCGCGCTCGCCGCTGCCAGCTTCCTCGGCCTCGGCAGCATCTGGGCGCAGGGGTTGAGCGGATCGGCGGCCCTGCAAATGGCCACGCCGGGCGCGCTCCAGCCGCAGATCCGGGAGATCGTCGCCAACCACGGGATGGTGCCGGGCGGGCTCATTCCTTTCAGCCACACGATTTTTCTCTGGCAGAGCCTGCTGTCGGTGGTCGTAGAGATAGCTGTGGTGACGACCGTGATGTGGCTCGTCACGCCGCCGGCCGGTCGAGGCAAAACGGCGCGCGATCTCGGCATCACTCTCGGTCAGGCGGAGATCGAACCGCCTGTGGCCATCGTGAAACCAACGCCCGGTCAGTGGCTCGAACATTCCCCGATCCTTAACTGGCTGATCGTCCTCCTCGGCGGAACGTATCTGGTTCGCTACTTCATGCAGGCCGGCGAGCCGCTGAGCGCGATCAACCTCAACATTGTCAACCTCACCTTTCTGCTTCTCGGTTTTCTGCTCCACAAGACTCCGGCGCGCCTGATGCACGCCGTGCAGGGTGCCACGCCGGCGGTGTGGGGAGTTATTCTCCAGTTCCCGTTCTATGCCGGCATCGCGGGCATCATTACGTCGACCCACTTGAGTCAACGCATCGCGCATGCCTTCGTCGGGATCTCCACCGCGCAGACCTTTCCCGCCATCGTCGCGACCTACTCGGCCGTGCTCGGCGTGTTCGTTCCCTCAGGCGGTTCGAAATGGGTGGTCGAAGCACCTTACGTCATGGCCGCGGCGCACGAACTCAAGGTTCACCTGGGCTGGGTCGTGGCGTCCTACGACCTGGGAGAAGCTCTCGCAAATCTCGTGCAGCCATTTTGGATGCTGCCGATCCTGGGACTGTTTCAGCTCCGCGCGCGCGACGTCATGGGCTACACCTTCGTCGTCTTTCTTGTGCTCGTCCCCGTCGTGCTGCTGCTCGTAACGATCCTCGGGGCGACGCTGCCCTATCCGCTGTAGGGAGAACGCGGCCCCTATCACTCCAGCTAATGGCTCCCAGTGACCTTTCTACGCTTACAGCGGCACCAGTTTTCAACCTTACTTCCTCAAGTCAGATGTGACACCCGGAGGGGCCTGCTTCTGCAGGTCCGGGGACGTGCGGAAGCGCGTCCCTCCGAAATGCGCGCGCGGAATTGGGATCAGCTTTGAACCTTGTTTGCTTTCCCTTTCACTCATCGCCGTCGTCACTCCCGTCATCTCCTACTGCCTCTGTGACGCTGGTTACGGTCAACGCCGCAAGAAACCGAAGCGGCCCCCCTCGATTCATCCGGACGATTTCCGCCGGGGAGAGCGCCCGGGTTCCGCCGATCGTTGGCGAAGGATCGAAGACGCCGACAGCGATGACGCGGTAGGGAGAGAAGTCTACCGCTGTGACAACCTTCGGCGACCTGCACTGGACGACCGGCCTCCTTTCCCGAGGCCACGGCGCGCCACAGATAAAGGATTGACAGCGATTCCGTCACTCCTCAGGCTGCGAGCGACGCATCCACCAACCGCGTCAGCTCAGCAGAAAAACATCTATGAAAACACAGACCCTTGCACTCATCGCATCCCTTAGCCTCATCAGCGGCAGCGCGCGCGCGGCCGATGATTCCTTTGTCGGCAAATGGAAGTTCAATCCCGACAAGAGCCAGCTCACCGGCCTGGATTACAAAATCGAAGACGCCGGCGGCGGCAAATACCACTTCATGTTCGGCGACGACGTCGAAACGCTCACCCTCGACGGAAAAGGTCACCTCACGAAGTATGGCGAAACCTGGTCCATCAAAACGACCGGCCCGAGCAGTTGGGAATCGACCACAAAACGGGATGGCAAAGTGACGAACAAAGAAAAGTGGACCGTCTCAGAGGACGGCCAAACGTTTACCAGCATGGCGGAGAACATGCGGCCAGATGGTTCGACCGGCCATTCGGAGGCGACCTTTAAGCGCACCGGCGGCACCTCGGGCCTCGCCGGGTTATGGGAAAGCACGTCCATTAAGGTCATGTCGCCGACCAGCATGGAGATGGCGCAATGGCAGAAAGACGGCTACTCGCTCAGCAACCCGACCTTCAAAGAGCGCCTCAATTTCAAGTTCGACGGCAAGGAGCATACGCCGAACGGTCCGCGGGTCGCGAAGGGTACCACTGTGACCGCCAAAAAGGTTGATGATCACTCGATGGAACTGACCTACAAGCTAAAAGGTAAAACGACCCAGACCGATCGCTGGGAGCTGGCGGCCGACGGCAAAACTCTCACCGACACCGTCACCTACTCGGGCGTAAGCAAGCCCGAGGTGGACGTTTTCGACCGGGAGTAGGACGGCCAACAGCAGTTACCGTCCCGGTAACCCACAAAGAAAGAGCCGAGAGCAGCGTCGCGCATCAGTGCGCGACGCTGCGAATCGCGCGCTCCAGCCCCCTTCGGATCAGCGCTGACCCTTTCAAGATCAGCGCTGACCGCTTTGAATCAGGGCTGCTAACCGAGCTTAAAGCGCCGGCTCTACCACCGACCTCACAGGCAGCGGCTTCACCGTGCCGGCCTGCGCTGGGTGCCTCTGCGGGGTCACCCCCGTAGCCGGCCGGTCCGACGTCCCGCTAACGAGGCGGGCTAGAAGTCCGTGCTCAGCGCCAGTGCTATCATCGTAACGCCCAACGATCAGCCCCGCCTCGTTGATCCCATTAAGGGATGTGAAGCTGGAACCAGGAAAATCGTAGGTGATGTAGGTGCTTGGTGGGATGAAGACGAATCCATGGGTTGCTCCTGAACTGTCGGGGTATCTGCCCACAATAGTGTTGCTATTGTTATTACCAAAGACGATCGTCCCGGTCGACCCCGCGGGATCGATCGGAGAAACAATCGAGCCATCGCTGTTCCGGTAGTAGCCGTGGCTGACGGATGAGCTATCGAGATAATAACCCGCTGCCTGGTTTGAATTGTTAATCCCATAGGCAAGGGTCGCGGTAGATCCTGACACCAGGAACTCCGTAACGGTTCCTCCAATGCTGACGTATCCCGACTGAGTTCCGCTACTGGGAATGTCAGAGCCGCAGAAGTCGTTCGCATTGTTTAGTCCCAATACGATCGTCCATGACGAGCCGGGCACAAGGTAGTCATAAAAGGCCGCGCCTCTCAAAAAGAAACCATGATAGTTGCCAGTGGTCGGATCCACATAATCGCCGCCGACCCTGAGTGAGTTATTGATGGCTCGGCCTTGAGTCGTTCCTCCGGTGTCGTTGGGATCAACCAGCGGGGCGCTAAAGTGCCCGTTTGGGAATCGGACAAAACCGCTCGACAACCCGCTCGTGTCGACAAAGACGCCGATAACGGCGCCCGTGCCGCTGATTTTTTGTGGTTGCGTCGAGACTACGGAGCCCGGGTAATCAAAGGTGTTGATTAACTGGACACTTTGCGCAAACACCCCTAGCACTGGAAGTGCGAGAAGGGCGGTCAAGCAAGAGACGATTGTATTTTTTGTTTTCATATTTTGTTTATCCTCTAAAGGAATCTGCTAAGCAGTTCGATCCTTCATGTCAAGCTAAATTTTGGCTCCCCGGCGGGTGGGCGATTGGCCTCGCTGGGGGCGAGCTTACGCGAGCTTTCATTTATGAAAGATTGGGCGCGCAAAATCGGATCAGGAACGCAGGAAATATGTAGAGGTGGCGTGCCGCCCGCAGATCTTGGAATCTGGAACCCAGGAGTCCAGGAAACCTGGGGGTGCCGCCCGTAGACTGAATAAGCACCCGGAGGGACGTGGCGACCGGCTGGACCCCGCAAACCGTGCCAGACAAACTCGAAGCAGAAGATAACTCTCAAACCCGCCTTATCTTAGCGCCATTCGGGCCAGGTGTCAGGTGATGGGCGTCGGGTCTGTCCTGCGTAAGTTAAGAACGCGCTCCGCGCATCAGATCCCGCCGCAAAAACCGCAAGTCCCGTCCTTATCGGTTTTTGCAACGAAATCTGATGCGCTCAATTCATCCTTTGTCGAAACGACTTACGAACGCTCGTTGTGACGCCCATCACCTGACACTTGGCCAGTGAGGACTGGCCCCAGATCACGTCGCAAATAAAGTTGTTGACCCGAGCGAGAGCGGCTCTCTACGCTGCGGCCGTTGATTGCCCTGGCTGTTGTTCTCGGCCCTGAGTGGGGACGGGAATGACTCGCAGCCGCAATCATAGCTGAATGAAAGAACCTATATGAAAATCGTCACCTTAATACTCGCAGTAACAGTCTTGGCCCTGCCCGCGCTCGCCCAGGAAAAGAAGATGGCAGCCAAGCCAGCCAAAGGCGCCAGCGTCGAAGCGGCCGTGAAAGGGCTGGAGGACGGCTGGGAAGCAGCCATCATGAAGCACGACACCAAACCGATCGACGAAGTCGTCGCGTCTGACTTTGCCGGCGTGGGGCACGACGGCAAGCTACTCGGCAAGACGGGCCTGCTGCAGGAGCAAGTGAAGAGCAACCACGACACCTACACCTTGGCCACCCTTAACCACGTGATCGTGCGCGCTTACGGCTCGAACGTCGCGGTGGCGATCGGCGATGCGCGCGAGAAAGGTACCGGGAAAGACGGCAAAGCCTTCGATCGCACCTACCGTTTCACCGACACCTGGGTCGAGCGCAACGGGAAGTGGGAGTGCGTCGCCGAACAGGTCGCGCAGGTCTCAGGCAAGTAAACGCTGGGGAGCGAACGAGACGCCGGTCGCGGTCGTCGGCGGGAGCATCTACGCGACCACGGTGAACGGCAACATCGACTCGCTCAGCTTGGCGCTTTAGTAGCACGCCCCCACAACGCCCTCAGACGGCGTTCGGGACCGGCTGCTGCCTTCAGGTGCCCCGTAACGCAGCCGAAGGCGAGGCCAGGCTTTCAAACCTGGCCATCAACGCTCCCACCCGTCGAGTCCCACTGCCACCAAGTGAAAGGGAGCGCTCTTGGATTCAAACCAGATTTTGCACGATTCAATGACCCCGACTTCCACGTGAAGCAGGAATGTTCGCCGGGCAGTTCAATGAACATGGCGGTCCAGGCAAACAAGGTTGCCCGTGAAGCAAACAAGCGTGCCCGCCGGCTTGTGTTAAGCCGCCTCGCCAGGTAAGAGTGTTCAGAGTCCAGGCAAACCCACCTGTCCCGCAACCTCCGGGGAGCGCGCGCCCTCGCGTAGCGGACACTTAGGCGGGGGATGTAATAGCCCTGCTTCGTCCGGCGCGCTACTGGGCGCTTCCAATTTCCTTGAAGGTGGTGGCGATGCGCACTTCGTCAAACGCATAGGAGCCGTCGTTATTGCCCACATTGATACGGATCATATCCAAGCTAAAAAATGGCATCGTTAACGTTGCATCCGGCACCGGCGGCTCGATCGGGCCAGGGGTTGGATTAACGTAAAGACTTTGCGTCAGCGTGTGAAAATCGAGTTTCACCACCAGCCAGTCCGCCGCCGTAGTGCTCGGCGAGAAAGGCGTCAGCGCCCGCTGCCCGTTGTTGTTATCAATTCCGTAGACAAAGCTGTTAGAGATCAGGCCATAGCCGGAAAAGGAGTAACCCACCCCGAGGACCGCGTAGCCTGAAGTGGCCGCGTTCAGGTTCCGGATCAGAAAACCGATCCAAACAATCCCGCGGTGAACGAAGGAGAGATTCGCCACGGCCTCGTCTCCAAACGTTCCGATATCGCTGAAGACGGCCGCACCCGGAGCAGAGAAAACATGTCGATAGCGCAGGCCGCTAAGCATAACCTGCGGATCTCCAGGCAGGACCCTGGTCCATCCAGTCTGCCCGGGAGGGCTGCCGGCCGGCGGACCATCACCCGAAAGAGATCCAACAGGGTATTGGAAACTGTCGGAGAAAAGCAGGTCACCGCGAGCGGTAGACATGCCGAACGTTAGACTCATCGCCGCACCGAGCGTGGCGAGGAGGAGACACCGAGAGGGCTGCTGTTTGATGGCTATTTTCATTAGCTTATTGTGCTGCTTACTGTTTGGTTTTTTGCTTCCGAAAGTGGAGCGCAGTCCTGGCACGCTTTACGC
This sequence comes from Spartobacteria bacterium, assembly GCA_003169975.1. GTDB lineage: Bacteria > Verrucomicrobiota > Verrucomicrobiia > Chthoniobacterales > UBA10450 > Palsa-1392. The sequence continues at coordinate 46,813 of PNAA01000024.1, forward strand.
AGACTTTCAGCTTTTCGGACGGAGGTCGAGCTTTTCTTTCCCATTCTTGACGCGGCTTCGTGCGGCACAGTTGGAAATCCCAGCCACAGCAAAGCAGCGGATTGTCGGGGAAAGGTGCGTCCACAATGGTCTCAGTGACAGGTTCGTTCGAGTCCAGCCGGAAAATCGCGCCCTCGCGATCACGAAGGTTGCGCCTTGCTGCCTCACTTCTACAGGTCAGTCGCAATCTCTTCGCGCAGTAGGACGCTAAGACCGTGATCGAGGAGATCGCCGAGTTCATCCTCACTCATGGTTAGCTGGATTGGACGATGGACATCCTTGCCTGAGCCGCGGAAACCAATTTGCAGGGGAGCTCGTCGCCTTCGCGGTCGCGGGCTGCGGGGAGGCGGTGTGCAGCCCACTGTGGACGTCGGCGCCGTCTGGGCTCGCCCTCTTCACGCCGACGATCGCCAACGGCGTCGTCTATGTCGGCGCGCTCGACTTCATCTACACGCAAGGCGACGTGCTTGCGTACCCGACCACGTGCATCGACGGATGCGAGCCGCTCGCGACGCTCGTCCTGGGCGGAGCGAACGAGACGCCGGCCGCGGTCGCCGGCGGGCGTATCTACGCGACCACGGTGAACGGCAACATCGACTCGTTCGGCTTGGCGCTGTAGTAGTACGCCCTCACACGGTGTTTGGGACCGGTTGTCTTCCGGTGCCGAACTCGGCCATCAGCGCTCCCACCTGTCGGAGTCCAGTGCAGGAGTCGGAACGGGGTCTGATCTTTTCAGACGCGACTCCGTCGACGCCGACTTTTGAAAGCCCGGCCGTTGCTCCGCATCCGTTACGGCAGCTTTCAGAAGGTAGATGCCCCGCGACCCAGCACAGATCTGGGTGGGGCAAGGTGCCGTCGAATCGGACTGCACTGTAGAGAGGCTAAAGCCTCGGCCAAACTACACCATCGCATCAGCTATTGGCGAACACGTTCACCTCGGCGGCGTCGGCCGTCAGTCGAGCCAGCCGCTCAAAGCGAAATCCGAGCTTCTCGAGAAGCGCGACTGACGCGTGATTGTCTGGGGAAGTGACGGCAAGCAGTCGCGACATTCCAAAAGCGCATCGCCCGTAGTCCATGACTGCGGCGGCCGACTCGAAGGCAAACCCTTTACCCCAAAACGCCGGCAGGAAAGCAAACCCAAGATCAACATCGTCCAATGAATCGCGCTTGATCAACCCGCAGATCCCAATGGGCTCGCCACTCTCTTTGAGCTCGACCAGATACAAGCCAAAGCCGAGACGTCGATACATCGCAACTGGACCATTCTCGATGTAATGGCGAGCGTCTTCGACCGTGCGGACGCCCTTGTCACCGATATAGCGCAGCCACGACGGTTCATTCAAAAGCTGAAGCATAAACGTCGCATCGTCTGATTCGAGCCAGCGCAATGCGAGCCGCGCCGTCTCCAAAACCTTCACGTACGACTTCACAGTTTCGTCACTCAGCGTTAGCGCTTCAAATCCGCCGCGATTTGATTGACTCGAACTGCCCCCAGTTCTCGGGCTGCGCCCCGCTTTGCATGTCTATGTCGCACCGCTCCCGCGGGCTCCATTGACTCGCAGTCGCCCGTATGCTCTCCCTTTCGGGTTTGCCCATCTATGTCGCGGCTTCCCATCACGCTCCATTCAGCGAACTGGGCGACTTCGAAAGTGTTCGCGAGCAGGCGATGGAACCCAAGTTTGCGCAGGTGATTCATGCTACACCTGCCTAAGCGATGCCGCCCATCCCGGCAAACCCGGCAGGAAGGATCGAGACCCCTGCGAGCGGTTCCGCTAAGGCCCGATTCCTTTCTTTCTCCGCTGTCAAGATTTGTTGCCTGACCCCTATTCCCCCCTTCCGCTAGGGATGATGGAAACCGGAGAAAATCCCGCTGAGCAAGCTTCCAAAGATCGCCATGATGGTGAAGAGGAGAATGATCAACACGGGAATAAAGCAGCAAAAGACGAGGAACGCCGCCGCCGCCCATTTGAAGAGAAGTTTGACGATGGAGAGGAAAGGAAGGTCGATATCAACGAGCTTCACGGCTGAGCCGGCGGGAACCTTTCGGGTGGGCAGGGAAGGTGGAGAGGATCGCGCGCCGTAGATCGGTGAATCTTCCGACCGGACTAACGGGGAGGTAGGCGCCGGCAATTGCGTTCCGTATTTCAAGTTCGGCAAATAATCATCAATCGTCTTCCACGCGCCAGTGGTCCCGAGCCGGCAAGGCGTGTTCCGATCCACCCGGCCGTCCGCGAAAAGCTGCGATACCTGTTCTTCGGAGTACGGTCCTTCTTCGCGATCGTAAAGTTTGAGGAGGTAGGAGTTCATGTTCCGTGCGCTTTGTAATAAGCGACAATCTCAGCGAGATCGCCCCCAGCCGACGCGGAGAACGCTCCTCGTTTCGAGAGGCTCGACAGGATTGCGTGAAACGGATGCAAAATCACTCCTTCACGTGCAAAAACCTCCAGCTCGTGCGGATCGCGGACGTTTGCATGGACGAAATGAAAAACCCAGGCGACGCCCGGCCAAAGTTGTTCTCGCATCGCCACTTTCGCCTGAGCGCGAAATTTCGCCACGACCCACTCCTTTGCACAGGCCTCGACCTCTTCCACGGAGCGCTTGCGGGCGGAGAGTCGGCCGGTCGGCGAAGCCTTTGGAAGCTTGGCGATAAATCCGATTGGTCGAAAGCTGATCTGCACTTCGACATGCCATCCAACGATTGTCCCGTTAGGGTCTGCTCGCACGGCGAGCAAATCCATCTCATCGACGCCGTGCTTGACGCCACGGATCGTGAAGAAGCCTTCCCTGTTTAGCCACTCTTCGACCAGACTTTCAGCGAGGAGAGCCATGTTATTTTTTCAAATCATTCGCAATTTCGGAGAATTGGGCGAGGGCGCTTGTAGGTCTTCGGTGATGTCGGCGGCGATGATTTCGGGGGCGGGGAGGTTGGCGCTGTCTTCGAGGGCTTCGTCTTTGAGCCAGAAGATGTCGAGGTTGATCTTGTCGCGCTTGATTAGCTCTTCGTAGTCGTAGGACCGCCAGCGGCCTTTATCGTTTTTTTCGGTCCAGGTCGGCTTTCGCTCGTGGCGGTTCTTCGGGTTGTAGCAGGCGACGAAGTCGTCGAGGTCGTTGCGTTTGAGCGTATTTTGATCAGCGCTGCAGCGCTGCCCCTTCGGGCTGGCATTCACCAGTCTATGTCGCAGTTGCTCCATTCCTTGAGCGTGACTGCCCGTCGCGAAGTGACAAGTCCAAAAAGAAAAGGCACTCTCGCAGAGCCGCCGTCGGCGGATAAATGGAGGTTCGTGCGCAAATCGTAAATCCAAAGTTTCTGTGTCCACGGCTCTTGCCTCCCCAGGCTATGCTATTTTGCCGCCCTTGTTGATGAAGCGCGCTATCGCAGGCATTCTCTGCGCGAGGTTGCGGTCGAAGAGCTGAAGCCGCGGGGCAGCGGCGAATCAGACGGGCAGGCCGAGAGGCTGAGCGAGCGGGAGAGAACGAATCAAGAGGACGTTCGCCTAATGCCAGTCCGGCTCGGACCTCCTTGGGCGTAGAAGATGCCAGTGGGCATCAAGACTCGGGAATAAATATCAACGTGCGGGTTTTCGCTTTTGGCAGGGTCGCCAGCAGTTGATTCATCAACGGACGAGTATCGTCGAGCCGATTAGACTTCGCCCGCAACGCGATGACTGCGATAGCGTAACGCGCGAGGTTTTGCTGATGCACCATGTTGCCATCCATGGTGATAAGCGCGTCGAAGTCTGCCTCAACGGCTTTTCGTAACAGTTCGCCATTCTGAATTCCGGCCCAGCCCAACAACGGCACGGATTCAACCTCATGCCCCGGCAAATCACGGCGCAGACGCCAGTCGAGATTCTCGTCCAGCAGGATACGCATCAGGGCGCGGCGAGAACATGCGCCCGCGATTCCTCGAGCAACGCGATGACCTGCTCGCGCTTCACGCTCGGGAAACCCTCCAGAAACTGCTGGATCGAGTCTCCCGCTTCCAGGTGATCAAACAGGCTCTTCGCCGGCACCCGCGTGCCAGCAAACACCGGCTCGCCTCCGAGCACCTCAGGACTTTGCGTAACGACTCTGCTCATAGCCAAAGATTAACCTCAAATGATCGGAATGCCAGCAAACCTGCTTGGGTAATGCGCGGCGGATGGTTTGCCTTCACCAAGGCTATGCAAGTTTGCCGCCCTCTTGATAAACGCGCTTTCGCGCAGGCATTCGCCGGCGCCGCCTTCGAAGAATGGAGCCGCAAGGTCGCGAGCGACATAGACAGCGCAGAGCGCTGGGCGAAGGCCGACTGAGCGGGGGCGAGGGAGTCAAGACGTTATCAGGCAACACCACCGCGGCGCGGCTGTGCTGCTTGAGGATGGTGAAGATGTGCTGGAGGAAATTGAGCTGCAATGCCAGTGCGGCTCGCCCTTACTCGCGCTCGCCCAGACTGCCTGCGCGGTAGCGCACTTAAGAAAAGAGGGAGGCCAATCCGCAGAGCCGCAGTGGCGGCAAATTGTCGCGGTTGATGATGAGCGATTGCCGCGAAGTGCGCGGCGCTGGGGTTAGCCCTGTTTCATCGAACGGCTCTCCCGAGCCAAGCCAGTCCTTTGAGGTCTCGCCCGCTTCGTTGACGATGGTGACGCTGCTCTTCTTGCCGAAGGGCATGGGGGATTATCCCGCGTTGAGGCGGGCTCTGCGGTTAGGCTTTTCGTTGTTTAATTGCGCTTCCGCGCATGGCAGTGGCCAGGACAATCGAGCCGCGGGGACGCGAGCGAGATGGACGATAGCCCGAAGGGTGAGCAGATGGGAAGATGCGAATCAATGTCGTATTCGCCGTGCTTCGCGGCGAGCGCGTCCTTGGTCACGACCGACAAACCGGATTCCAATGTCTGGCCGTCCGCCTCCGACCCGATGCCGTGGAGGAGCAGGTTCATCGCGCAGAGCCGCGTGACGCTGTCCACCAGCTCGATGCCGAGGAAGGTGCCGCTTTTGAGCTTCTTTTTTTGCGCCCGGTCGAGCTGATAATGCTTCGCGATATATCATGCGCCACGAGCAGGAAACCGCCCGTGCCGCAGGCCGGATCGCAAATCGTCTGGCCCGGCTGCGGGGCGACCGTGTCTACCATCGCGGCGATGAGCGGGCGCGGGGTGAAGTATTGGCCCGCGCCGCCTTTCACGTCCTCGGCGTTCTTTTGCAGCAACCCCTCGTAGGCGTCGCCCTTCACGTCGGCGGAAAGGCTGGACCATTGTTCCTTGTCGATCAGGTCCACGATGAGCCGGCGCAGCTTCGCCGGGTCCTGGATTTTGTTTTGCGCCTTGCGAAAGATGACGCCCAGCATGCCCGACCGCTTGCCGAGTTCCCCCAGCGTATGCATGGACCAAGCCCCTCTTTCAATCTTGTCTCGCACGTCGCATCTCATCTTCCTGATCGACACAAGATGAGAATCTGGCAACTTTCCTCCGTTGCCAGATTTGCAATGAGCGAGGAGATACCTGAAGGAGCTTTCGACATGAGTTTACTGCCGACGGGGGGCAGAAATAATTTTTGGTTTCGACGGCCTTCGTCTTCGACGGCGGTAGTGTTTGTCCACGGCGTGTTGTCCGATAGTCGATCATGCTGGCTTGCGAAAAAAGACGCGGAGGACGTGTATTGGCCACGTCTACTCGCGGAAGATAAGAGATTCCGCGATGTCGGAATTTTCATGGGCGGCTACTACACCACTATCGACGCCGGCCGTTACGAAATACGTAACGCAGCGGATGAATTATTGGCGGCTCTCGGCCGAGATAGAGACTCCTCGGTGCTCGCCAACGATCGCATTATTTTCGTTTGCCACAGCACCGGCGGCATAGTCGTCCGTTACATCCTGACTCACAACACGCACCTGTTCTCGGAAAAAGAAATCGGCCTCGTGCTAATCGCGTCGCCATCCTTTGGGTCACGGTGGGCGAATAAGCTGTCATTGCTCTCTTGGATCTATGGACATAGCGTGGGGAAACAATTACGTGCCGGTAACTGGACCCTTAAGGAGATAGACGCGCAGTTCAAGAACCTAGTCAATGAACGGAGGATTCCAGGGTTGGTCGGAATCGAAGCTTACGAAAACCACTTCATTCTCCATCGGAAGTGGTTACCGGACCGCCAAGTCGTCGTAACGGAAGAATCAGCTGGCCGTTATTTCGGCGCGCCTATCCTTCTGCGCAATACCGATCATTTCAGCAGCGTAAAACCTACGGATCGTGAGCATCCGTCATACGAACTATTAGTCGACTTCCTCGAAAAACATTTTGGGGCGGACCGGGAGAGGACGGCACTAAGCGGAGCCCAGATCGTCTCCTTTGTTTTCGAAACGCAACCCACATATCCCCGTCTGAAGTTTTCCGTCACGAACGTTAGCAAGCAGCACGTACAGATCACAAATTTGCGGGTTTTTAAAGTTGCCGCGATGAAGGATGAGCACTCTTCTTTCCGCCATCTCATGGGTCCGAGGATGAAGCTGGACTTCAACTTAAAGGCGGCCCCAGAGGGCATTGGCGAGGAGTTATTGGAGGATCGGGTTTCTGATCTCGTGCCCGGAGCATCGGAAGCATTCGAAATAACGCTGGAAGTGGAGAACATGGTGGCGCTCATCGACTTCGAGGCCGAATGCGTGACAGCATCGTCGAGGACACCGAGAACCGCGCGACCGAGCACTGTCGCGCTTGTTCATGCGCCAACCGAACAAGATCCCGGGCAAATTGCGGTAATGGAGCGGCGATCGTTGTGGAACGCCATGCTTACTGAAACAGCAACAGTACCGTGGCGGCAATGCGGTTATCAGGACTGCCGCACCCATGAATTAGTATTGTTCCGCGGCGCCGCTACGCTCAGTTTTGATGATCCTGAACGCGGCTGGGAACTGTTGCGATCAACATTCGAGAAATCTGGGACCTTCGGTTTCATTCTGGCGTCTTATGCCGATGGCCTCAGACAGGGGTTTGTGTCGGAATCGGTGAAAGCTTTTCTTTCCGACTTCATCTCCGACCCCAAAAACATAAAGCGACTTGGGATCACAGATATCGAGGTGCCAGCGGTGACGATTAGTAGAGCGCTGGCTGATGCGACGACGAAAATCAAGGGCGGACCTTCATCGGAACGCGGGAGCTACGAGCTCGGATTGGCCGATCGCCTGTTAGAAGTATCCACCGTGATTGACGAGCCTGATGATGAGCAGTCATCAGCGACATTTTCTGAGGCGGGTTTCCAACGGCACATGCAGCAGGTCTCAGGGAACGTTACTCGAAAGGATCTGCTGCTGCGCATCGCTCAACAGTTTGGTGAAGGCGCACTGGAGTTCCTCATCGCAACACTTGTCGCTCAGCCTCATTTGTTTCACGAAATTCACGACCTGCTGAATGCGCTGACCAATCAAAGAAAAAGCATCATTCGGCATGATGAAGCGGTGGTTGTCGCGGAATGGTGGGACTGGTGGGTATGCAATAAATCAGCAAGATACTCGTCCCTGTCATGGACAGAGTGGTGTCCGCGTCTCGCCAAAGCCTATGAAGCTTTCCGGGCCACCGACTCTCGCGCCCTCGCGAACTTTGTCTTGGACGAAGACGAAGTCGTGAGATTTGCGGCGGCGAGATCCTCTGCCATAGAACCGCGCCATCTGGAGATCTTAGCCAGAGACGCACGCCCTATGATTCGGCTGAGCGTTGTCGAGAATCCGCTCACCCCGATAGAGCTTCTCAAGCTACTTGTGCACGATCAAAACTCGATTGTTCGGCGGTGGGTTTCAACGCACCGAAGCGCAGATGAGGACATCCTGGCGACGTTGAAAAACGATCCGGTAGAAGCCGTCCGAAAGTTCCTAGAACATTGATGGGCGAGGCGTCCGGCCGGGGAGGGTGAGCGTGTCTCGCCGGCGGCGCGGCCGTGCTGCTTGAGGATGGTGAAGATGTGCTGGAGGAAATTGAGCTGCAATGCCAGTGCGGCTCGCACTTGCTCGTGCTCGCCTAAAAATTGTCGAGGTTGATGATGAGCGATTCCTTGGGGGTCTCCGCCCGTTTCGTTGACGATGGTGACGCTGCTCTTCTTGCCGAAGGGCGGATTGGCCAAAATGATATCGTATTCGCCGTGCTTCGCGGCCAGAACGGCCGTGGCGGGTTACGGCAAACACCTCCAACCTCCCGCAGTGGTGGTCAATCGAGACGCCGACGTCCGTTCATTTGTTTGAATCGGAAGGTGGAAGATCTTCCCTTCGGCGCTCGAGGTAATGAATCTCACTCTCAATTGTGCGCCCTTCTATACGTTTGAGTTCGTTCAAATCTACCATGTCGAGCCGACGAATGTACTTGGATTCCTGTTCTCCAATTCCTTTTAGTCGCCAAAAAAATGAGGATAGACGAAAGAGTCGAACCAATGACGAAAGAAGGCCTTCTTTCGTAAAGATGTCCCATAGAGCGACATGGCAACGTTCGAGAAGTTTGCTAATGCGCTGACCGTACGAGTAATCATAAGCGGCGCCCAGTAACTCCCGATCTCGCAGCTCCAAGTCTGATTCTCGCCCGAGTTTAGTGAGAAGAGTCGCTTTGTTTATTATTGCCCGGGCCCGAGTATAATTTCCTTTTGATGTACGGAAAACGTCGTCAAGGTACTTCAGGGACTCAGTAGGATTTTTCCCCCGTCGTACTAGTTCGAGTGCAATATTATTAGCGGGGGTATCGTGCCCTTTGCGACGCGCGTGTCGCATGAGTTCAAGTAAGCGTCTCTCCAGCTCCTTGGGATCGTCGATCGTACGTTGCGCGATCACCGATTGAGCTTGATAGCCGTCCGAAGACTCAGGACCTGAAAGCGTGAGCACTCTCTCCGCCGCCTTTAAAGCCTCCTCGTTCCGGCCAAGGCTATCGTATGAGAGCGCTAATTCGGTGAATATCCCGCCTTTGACGTCATTCGTATAGTATGAGCTGCCCTCGTCGAGAGCGATCTGGTTCATCTCAATGGCGGCTTCGTGCTCGTCCATCATCCGCAACGCATTTGCGTGTAGCCGAGCCGCTTCCGCGTATTCCTCCTTTAGTTCAGTGTCTCGGAGAAGCTGCACCATGGATTCCGTCGACGTCAAAGCATCCCGAAACCAATCGAGGGCGATAAGCTTCTTACATAAACCTAATCCGAGTTGGACGGAGCGCTTGATCTGGTGATCATCTCGGGAAATCAACGATTCTCGAACGAGATACAGTGCCACAAAACGCTCGTTGCCAGGGCCGCCGATGGAGGTTTCCGAATACGAACGTTCTAGCTCTTTTCGGAGGTGGATAGATCCGTTTCGCCATGCTGTGCCAAACAAGAGTTCGGTTGATGTGCGCAAGATTTCATCACGTTCTTCTTTTGAGATGAACCCGTTAACGTAAGTACGGACCTGAGGAGGAACGTGGAGAAGCTTAGGGATATCACTGGGCGAATGCTTGGTCCGGCTTGCGCCTCCTGAAAGTTCAGCTGCCGTTTGTGCGATCGGCACAGCTTCGAGCAGCTCTAGCTTCATAAGCTCGGAAACATTGTCTAAGTGGAAGGGGTCCGTCTGGTAAAAGCGCTTCACGGCGTGAAACACTTCGCCGTCCCGCAGCACTGAGAGCACCTTCAAGAGGCGGAAACTGTGATAAGATGTTCCCTCGGTCGCTTCCGCAAGGGTTCCGACTGCGTCCCTAAGGGCTCTTGGAACCGGCTCTGCGTGCTCTGCCTGGCCGAGGGAAATTTCTCCTCGCTCATCGAAGAAGTCTGATAACGAGCAGCCTCGCACTTCCTCTATGAGGTAATCGAGCCGCATAGGAAGACCCTCCGACCAATCCTGAATCTTTTCTAGATTGCCTCCGTCCGCGAGGTCCGCCTGAGCGTCGGCGTGATGAGAGATGTATTGGCGGGTCTCATGGATATCTATCGCGCGCAACGCGACTATCTCTTCCTCCCGAGTTAGGCGGGGCTTTTGCCGACTAACGAAGATCATTGCAAGGTTCGGGCAAAAGTCCCGAATAGGCTGAATTATCGCCGATTCGAGAGTATTCCGTTCATCGCCGTTGGCGAATGTTACAGGAAGATCATCGAAGATTAGGACCGGGAGATGTGAAGCGCCGACATGGGCAAAAAATTCTTGAAATGACAATCCGAATTGCGTCTCAGGAAGGGACTGGAGGTCGGCGCTCGTTTTCCCTTCACCGCACTCTAGAACAAATGCGTCTGGTTCTGAGCCGCTGTATTCTTCGAGAGCGGAGGCAAGAAATCCGTCTTTCCCTAGTCCCCAATCTGCCACAACCCATACGAGATGACGGTCCCGTAATGCCGTAACGATTAGCTGGCGTTCGTCTTTCCGAATTGCGACATGTTGTCTTGCGACAGGCACCCGCCACCGGGGAATACTTTGTAGTTGTAGCTCTCGCTGTTTGGAGGCTAGCGCCGCCGCGACGACAAGATCCGGAAGTTCAGGTCTGTCTGGGAGAATGTTATTAACCGCGGGGCAACTCCCATCTCTATTGACCCGTACGATATCAAACGCCAAAATCGCGCAGTTGTTGCTATCCAGTGTGTAGCCGCGATCGGGTCCCAACCGGCGAAGTCCTCCGTACGTGAATTCCGCGTTGCGAGGCCACAACAGTTCGCGCGTCTTCGTTCCGTCGATTTCCCAACGTCCCAACATATATCCCAAGAGTGGGCGCGTCTCCGCGATGCCGAACGTCTCAAGCCCAAATAGCGACGCGCCCTACCGCGATCGCCGAATCGGTCCTCCTGTTACGCTTACGTCATGCATTTTAGGGTCGTGCAAATGCCCGCTCAGGTGCGAGTCAAACTTTCCTAGCGAGTAGATTTCGTTCAGTTGCTGTTCTGCTAAGGAATTTAGCCAAATGGGCGGTTGATGGGTCATCAGGATCGCCAGATCGACACAGTCACGCCAGTTTGAGGATCGTCGCTGCATACGCCGTGCAGTTGTTGCAAATGCAGATCAAGCTTCCCTTCGTATTCGCCCTTTCCGAGTTGTAGAAAGGTTGTGTTTAGACCGATTAGGCCAACGTAAATATCATTTCGTTGGATGACGGCGGAGAAGTCGCCGGGTAACATCCCTTTGACTAGTTTCGCTTTAGGAACCTTCAGTGCCTTCAACCAGCCTGTGTAATTCTTCAGCGACCGCTCAACGGCTTTGCGATACTTACTTTTGTTGTTCGTCCAAAATTCGGATTTGACGTCTTCCTCGCCTTTGTCGTGCCAGCGAAGCGATTGGCGAGTTATTGGATCGGTGTCCGCGGGACGGACAAGATCGTGATTACCCGGAACGCATAACAGTAGGGGATTCGAACCAAGTCGGTTAAAGTGCTTCCAAAGCCTTTCCAACTCGGTCGCGGCCGAACGAAACTCGTCTGCATTTCCTTTTTGAACGAAATCGCCGGTGAACAACACCAAATCCCAGGGTCCAGTGGCGTCGGCCATTAATCGCAGGTCTTCGTAAAACTGCTGGCGCATGCTTTGCCAAAGCCATCCGTTGGGTTGGCCAACGTGTAGATCCGTCAGGTGAAGCCATGAAATGACCTCGCTCATTCGTTTAGCAGGTGATGAAGATCGTCAATAATCATGCGCAAAAGAGTAACGTTTGGGTCCCTTCCTCAGTCGCCGTAGATCAAAGTCGCACCCTTCTTTATGCGTTCAGGGATCCGGGTCGAACTCTCTTGCGGTGAAGGTGAGACCGTCCTCGAGTTCTCGGAGCGCAGTTTTTTCGTTCCTTTGTGACGGCCGTCGACGATGAGGCTTTTCTCGAGCTTGCCGCCCTCTCCGTGACCTCCGTTTTGATGCGGAAAAGGTCGTAGCCTCCGTTCACGCCATTGGCGACGGCGCGCTCGTGCGGATATTGATTCGCGCTGCAGGAGCTCACCCTTCGGGCCCCTCCTTCGGATGACGTCTTGTCGCTGCTGCTCCAATCGCTGAGGAGGTTCTGATTAAAGAAGCCGATGGCTTGTTTACCGGGCGTGGCGGTGAGGCCGATGAGGAAGGCGTCGAAATATTCAAGGACCTGGCGCCAGAGGTTGTAGATGGAGCGATGGCATTTATCCCGTTGAAGCGGGCTCTGCGAGATGGCGTTCCTATTATGAAGAGCGCTTCCGCGCTGGGCAGTGTCGGCGATGACGAAGTCGAAGGTCTCGATCGGGATGGTGGGACAATATTGGACGTCGCGCGGACGTTGATCGGCAGCGGCGATCTCGAAGCCGGATTTCTCGTCGAGGTCTTCGAGCAGCTCTTCGCCGCGTAGCATGGCGTAAAGGCGCTGGATGGTGCAGATGGTGACGCGCGCGACCGGGTCGAGATGGTTCGAGGTGAGGTGCTGGACAGCGGAAGGCTGAAGGCAGAAGGAAGAATTAAGAAGTGAGGCCATGATTCTTTTGAGTTTGGCGGGCGCGCTCCTCCGGGGTCGACATTCCAGGCGCAGTTGTAGCGGGTGTTCGGAGATCTGAAAACTGAAAACTGAAAACTGAAAACTGACAGCTGAAAACTGAAAGCTGAATGGAGCCGGTGGGAAGCGCGTGGCGTTTAGGTTATTAGTGATTGCGGAGTGCGGAGGGGTCGGAAGGCGAAAAACAGAAAAGAGTTTCCAGAGGGCCGGCGAGATTGCGATCTGGCGGGATATTGTGTTGCGCCGGTAGTTCTCCGCTTTCGAAAACTAAATCCGAGGCGTATGGTAATGTCGAAACATCCTGAGGAAAGGCATTCTATGAAAACAGTTCTCATTGCGTTGCTTGGTTTAGTTCCGCTCGCGATCAGCGTTGGAGCGGCCGAAGAGGAGACCACTCACATGGCCGGAAGGGCGGTGAAAACGCCAGGGCATCCCGGCTACGCTCGAGTGGAGGATAACGATAAGGCGATGGATCGCGCGGTGGAGCATGCGCAGCGCTCACTCGGCTTTTTCATGGCGGCGTTGCATGCGAAGAAGCCGGGCGACAGTACCTTCGAAATCAAGAAAGCCTTCATCGATGGCGATAAAGTGGAGCATCTTTGGATCAGCAACCTCACATATGACGGCAAACATTTTCAGGGCAAGATCAACAATCGACCACTCGACGTAAAGAACGTCCATCTCGGTCAGCGCGTGACGGTCGCACCGAGTGAGGTGTCGGATTGGTTGTTTTTGAAGGGTGGAAAACTGATGGGCGGCTATACCACGCGTGTGCTTTACGCGCGGCTTTCGCCGGAGGAAAAGGCGCAATTCGACCAAAAAGCGCAATTCAAAATCGAATAAAGGAACACGAACATGAAAACGAATTTTTCAGGGAAGAACATTGACCACTCGATCCGCAGCGTCTCACGAGTGGGTTTGAAATTTCTCGCCATCGCAGCGTCGATCGCTATCGCTGCCATCGCTTTCACGGGATGCGCGGGCGACTATTACGCGGCCGGATACGGCCCGGCCTATTACGCGCCCGATTACGGTCCCTATTATGCGGATTACGGGTATGCGGGCTATCCATATTGGGGCACCGGTACATTTTACCGCGGCGAAATTATCACTGGCGGAGTGCACCACCGGGGCTCCTTCGGCGGGCACCATTTCGCGCATGAATGGGGCGGCGGCGGCGCAAGGGCGGGCCATGGAGGTGTCTTTCAAGCGCCAGCTGATAGTGGCGGGCCGCACCGACGGTAGCCGGAGGGCAGATCTCAAAAGTCAGAGGTTCCGCCGGCGCGCGGCTGTTGCGTGGCAAGCAAGGGCAAGTTGTAGCGGGAGCGCTGAAGATTGAAAAGCTGAGAAGCTGAAACGCTGACAGCTGAGGCCTCGGGGACCGAGGTGGGAATCCACGGGCGCTAGTCGCGGATGCCGTGTTTGAGTTCCCAGACGCGCAATGCAGCCAGGAGCAGGCGACGAGTGCGGGCGAGGGTGCCAATCCGCGGGAGTCGCTCTTCTTCCTCCGATGTCTCAGCGGGCGGCATGGGACTAAGTGGCGTGACCCGGCGTTTCCGGCTCTCGAGTCTGGGCCGGACCGGCTGCTGTGAAACGCTTCCAACACCGGCTTCGTCGCTGTGTTGTTTGAGCATGCGCGGGTGCGGTTTCAAAATGGTGAAGTCCAGCGCCAATCTGATTCGCGTCTGGCCCGCGGCCGGGCCTGGGCACGAATTATGGCAATTATGGCACAAGATGATATGATTGTTATGAATCGTCTGACCACGGCGGGGCGCAAAAGGATCAGCATTTCTTCGGGGAATGGGCGACCCGAGGCGGTCGCGGTAATGGTTCTTCGAAACGCTGAAATCTGACAGCTGAAATTGAAATGACGAGTGGCGAGGCCGGGCAGCGCAAATGGGCGACAGAGCGCCTCGGGTTACTTGGGGATCGATTCGAGGAAGATGATCGCGGCCGCATACGCGTCCTCCTCTGGTACCGCCCGGAAGTAGAATTGGCGGGTTCGGCGCCGGCCCGCGGCATCAGTGTATTCCACGCGGTAGACCGATCTCGAGGGCAACCGCGTGATCCCCAGGACCGCTGAGGAGAGGCCGAGCGCCCGCAGAACGCGCGGCGGGATCTGATTCGCTCGGCGCGCCGTCGTGCTTCGCAAGGCTTCATCCCGGACGCGCGTCGCTTCCCGCAGGCTCTCTTCGGAATGCCCGATGACGCTCCGGCTGAAATAGGGCTGACCGACCCGATTAATGCGAATTTGGTGTGCAGCAGAGCGCTCCTGGCCTGGAGTCGGATGTCGAGTCCGGTGAATCTCCGGGCCGAGCCTTCCCAGCGCTTCCACGCCGCTTGGTTTTTCTCAATCCGGGTAAGGGGCTACTCGCGACGGGGCGTCCGCTTCGGTTTCTGGGGAGGCGACTTTGAAAGCCCGGCCTCGGGCTCCGCCTGCGTTACGGCTCAGCTCCGGCATTCGCGCGGATTTCTAGCGAGAGGACGGGAAAGCTGACAATTGAAAACTGACACGCTGAATGGAGCCCGCGGGGGCGGAGCGACATAGACGAAGCCCGAAGGGTGAGCGCATGGGAAATGCGCGAATCAATGGAGCGACCCGGGTGAGCGACATAGACGTGCGAAGCACGGGCGCGGTCCAAGACCATGGGGAGGCCGGGTCAAAGTAAAAGGCGGACACTGCCTGCGGTGATTTCTCTCTAGCGCTGCAATCGGCGGCGCTCCCGCGCGCCATGCCAGAAACGAAGGACCCGCACTGTCGCGGCGGCCTGGTCCACCCGATAGACGATCAGATAGGAGCCGACAACCGAGAAACGTGCGCCGGGCCGCTCTCTTAAGTGCCCACCTAGTTCGGGAAACTCTCGCAGGGCTTCCGCGCGATCCAACAGCCTCTGGCAGAAAGAGACCGCTACCGTAGGATTGTCGCGGGCGATGAAATCGCGGATGCGTTGGAGATCACGCAGCGCGACGCGCCCAATGATTACTTGCCAGGCCACGAGCCGATCGACCGGCGGGCATCCTCAATCGGCAGGCCGCCTTCCTTTTCCCAGGAAGCATCTGCTTCATCCACCGCGGCCAGCAATTCCGGGGAGGCAGTCAAAGAGCGCCCCTCGAGCAACTGTCCGGCGGTCTGCCAGATCGTTTCTAGATCTTCCGGCGGCAGGGCAGGCAATTCAGCCAGAATTTCGGTTGCGCTCATCGAGTTACTCTAATGTTAATCGGTCGTTCACAAAGAGAAAAATCGTGTCGGAACTGAGCGCGGTTATTGGTTCGTCGAAACGCTGAAATCTGAAATCTGAGGACGGGGACGGAGGCCGGCCGCCTCCATTGAACTTACGGCGTGCCAAAGAGGACTGAGGACAGAGTGGGCTGTTCAGGCGCCAGCGTCCCTCTTGTCGCGTTCCATCTCGCGCTCGATCATTTTCTCCTTCTGTGTGCCGAGCCATCTCGGCGAGAAGACGCTCAAACCATGCGCGACCACGCCGATGCCCCAGCCGAACATCGGCCATTTTACCCACAGGTAGCCCGGCGATTCCGACAGGTTGATGAAGAGAAGAACCAGGTTGACCAAAACGTAAATCATGGCGTGGCGATAAAATCCAAGCCTCTCTTCGACCCGCGCTTTGGCCCGGTTGTACAAAGCGTTGTCGTCCATCCACGCAGCATAATGACTTCGAACAGCTCCGGGCGAGCAATTTTTTTGGGGGCGAGGGCGGCCGCCTCCATTGAACTTACGGCGTGCCAAGGAGGGCAGAGGACATTGTCCCAGCTCAGCGCGCGATCGTGAGCTTGCGAAATTCGATCGCGGTCCGGTAGGCGTCGGCCTCGCCGTCGCCGATCCAGGAGAATACGGCGCAACGCTGCCGGCCTTTCTCACGGAAGGTGACCTGATAGAATTTCCTCTTGCCATAACGGAAGACGCCGACGACGGGCTTGCTGAGATCAAGTGCGCGCAGCATCCGGCGCGGGATTTTATTGAGACGTTTGTCGGGCATCTGGCGCAGGAGCTGGTCGCGGTAACGCACCGCCGCGCGATAGCTTTTCTCGGAGTGACCGGCGAAATGTTTGCTCACTTCGATTTTGGCGCGCACGATCGAGACCTGGTATCCGCTAGGCAGCACACGGATGTTCTTGAAGTTCGTCATGGCGCGGGACTGTTTCCTGGAAGCTTTCATCTTGCGGGTCGGCGGTAAGGTTAAGACAGGATTCGAAAGTGGAAAGCCGGGATCTCCCGGCGCAGGCGCAGGATCTATCGGGAGGACACCCGAATATCCGGGCCAGAGTGATGTGGCGGCAAAAGTCGCGTAGCTTGATTTTTAAGGGTCCAAATCTCTGTCAAAAATCGCTCGGGGGGACAGGTGTTTCCGGCATTTCCGTTGTGGTCTACGCGAGGCTGGTCTGAACAAGGCCGCGAGCGGCTGCAAAGGCCCGACAGGGGATCAGTTCTTAGCCACCACGCGCGGAGTAAGGGATTGTGTGTTGAGTTGATCGCTCACGTTCTGGATTTGCGCTGCCTGTGCCTTGAGGGTTGCAGTGAGGGCCTTAATGTCCTGTTGCTGCTGCGTCACCGTAGACTTTAGCTCGACGATGGTCGCTTCCTGTTCCTGCCCCTTCCGCCCTTGTTCTTCCACCATGCGATGTTCCTTAAGAAACTCGTTGAGCAACATCGCGTTCACCGCTTCATAGCGCACGGTATAGGGCTTGCCCTGGTCGTCGCGCGCCACCAGATCGGGGTTCACCTTTTCCACCTGCTCAGCCACCAGTCCGAATTGCGGGATGCCTTTGGGGTCGAGCTCGTGCTTATAGCGAAAGGTGACCGGTCGGAGCGCAAGGATGGCCTCGCTCGCCTTGTCCATTGGTTTAATCGCGTCTTTGAATCGCTCCGAGGAAACAACCGTGCCCAGGTGGCCGCTGGAATCGACAATCACTCCGACGCCTCCAGCCACCGTTTTCCCGCTGATCCCGGCGATATAGGTGGTCTGCTGCGTGCCCACCTTGCCGATGCGGATGGTGCTGGCCTCAGTCGCCACTCCAATGTTGCCAATTTCGATGTTATTACTGCCCGTCGTGAGAGCCGAACCTGCTGAAAAGCCCAATGCAATGTTGCTGCTGCCTTTATTGTTCAGTAGCGCACTCCGACCGTCGGCCGTGTTGTTGGCGCCCGTGGTGTTAGACAAGAGCGCACTGACCCCGTTGGCCGTGTTGTTGCTGCCCTCTGTGTTGGACTGGAGCGCTGAGACACCGTTAGCCGTGTTGGTGCTGCCGATGGTGTTGCCATAGAGCGCATTGAGACCGTTGGCCGTGTTATTCAGCCCAGTGGTGTTGCTCAAGAGCGCGTTAACCCCCGCGGCGGTGTTGTTGAAGCCAGTCGTGTTGTAGAAGAGTGCCTGAAAACCGCTCGCCGTATTGCTGTTGCCGGTCGCGTTGAAGGCGAGCGCCTGAAAACCGTTTGCCGTGTTGCCGGTGCCAGTAGTGTTGTAGAAGAGCGTATTGTAACCAATCGCCGTGTTGTTGTTGCTGGTCGTGTTGGAGAAGAGTGCCTGAAAACCGCTCGCCGTATTGCTGTTGCCGGTTGTGTTGCTATAGAGCGCAACGTAGCCGCTGGCGGCATTGTAGGTGCCGGTGGTGTTGGCGAAGAGAGCATACGCGCCGGTGGCTACGTTATAATATGCAGTAGTGCTACTAAAGAGCGCCTCAAAGCCGGTTGCCGTGTTCTCGCTTCCACTGGTATTGCTGCGAAGCGCATTCCACCCCACCACCGAGTTGTAAAGTCCGGTTGTGTTGCTGACCATGGCATTGCTGCCGCAAGCGGTATTTTCGTACCCGGTCGTGTTGAAGGCGAGTGCCTGAAAACCGAGACCGGTATTGTCATTGCCGGTGGTCGTGTAATATAACGAATCATACCCGAAGGCAGACTCGCTCGTTCCGGTCGTGATGCTGTTTAGCGCCCCGCTGCCGTAGAAGGTGTCGGTGATGCTGGCGGCGTGGACCGTCAGGGGCGACGCCAAGCCGACGAGTGCGATGACTAAGAGCGCGCAACGTCCAGGCGCCCGGCAGGTGGAGCTGCTCGGAAGAGAGGTATTTGCTTCGCTGGCTGTGATTAGATAATGCTTCATAGTTTCCCTTCACCCGGTTTGTTGATCCTGCGATGGCGGATCTGAAAAGGAGAAGAAACTCCCGGGATAAAGCGTCTGCGCCAGATTCAGATGGATATGCAATCCGCAGCATGCAGGCGGGCCCGTTTCGTTGTCAATGATCAAATTTGCTGGCTCGCGGTGTCCGCGCCGCGTTCGTTGCGAATCTCAGCGATCAGCTTTGAAAGCCTGCAAATGCAAAAGCGCCCGCCGAAGTTTATCCGGCGGGCGCCTGCTATTCCCTGTTCCTGACGCCGCTCTGCGCGGCAGTCAGAGCGTTGGCATTACATGGCCATCTTGGAGACGGATCGCTTCCGAAACCAATGTAATGGCTGCCGAAGCCAGTCGCTGATTGTGAAAAAGCAAAAACCGCGGAGAAGATTTCTCTCCTCCGCGGCTTGCTCTGCGGATACTCGGGTGTGACCAGGGCTCAGATTGACATCTTGAGAAGATCAGGCATCGACATCCAATGTCGCTCTCGCTTCAACTCGGGCTTTTTTATCTGATATCGGAGTTGCTGCTGACGGTGACGCGCCGCTCCCGCAGCCGCACCGGCACGCGGCAGGACCGAAGCACGCTGGGCGTCTTGTGGCTGGTGATCATGGCGAGTGTCGCAGCGGGGATTTTCATCGCGATGTATTGGCCGGCGGCGGCGCTGCCGGATGGACGGATATTTGCGTGCGTCGGCGTGGTGCTGTTTGTCGCGGGACTGCTCCTTCGCTGGTGGGCCATTATCGTCCTCGGACGCTTTTTCACTGTGGATGTGACGATCGAAAAGGACCACGAGCTGGTCGAGCGCGGGCCGTTTCGCGCGCTGCGTCACCCTTCCTATGCCGGCGTGCTGCCGGCGTTTGTCGGGTTTGCCCTATCGTTGCAGAACTGGGGCGCGCTCCTCGCCATCCTCCTGCCGATCTTCGCGGCTTTCATTCACCGGATGAACGTAGAGGAAAAGGCGCTTTCCCGCGCGTTGGGGTCGAGCTATGCGGATTATATGAGGCGCACAAAAAGGCTCGTGCCGTTTGTGTATTGAGCGGAGGGGAAGGTAACCCTCAGGGGCTGAGGGCTGTTATCGGTTATTCGTTGCTGGTTAATGACTCTTCCGATGGGGACGGGGGACGTTGCGCCAAAAACAGAAGGATGAAGGATGAAGGGGGTAACGAGGATGGGGTCCGGGCGGTCCGATCTCGCTTTTTAACGGCTCTCCTAAACCTTACGAAATAGTCATGAAATAAGGGGTGGAACTCTTCAACGGATTTTGTAGCGTCGCCGGCTAGGCCGGCAAGCGGCCCGCAGAAAATCATTATGAAAAAGCCAACCGTCTCACAATTTGCCGTCTCTCTGCCGCGTGTTTTCGCTTATCTCTTATGTTCGTTAGGCCTTTGCCTGGCGGTGCTCGGGATTAGTGGCCTCCTGGGCACGACTCCGCTGGCCCAGGGAGCAACCCAGGCTGGTGGCGGCGCCATCCAGGTCGGCGCCTCTTATCACAACGACGTCTCGCCACCCTTGCGCGACCTCGCCGGGCTTCCGTTTGATCTGAGCCAGGAGGGCGAAGGTCCGATCAACCCCAGGTTGCCGAATTTTCACAAGGATAGCCCCGACCCAGTCATTCAGCGGTCGGTTTTGCAACAATTGGCGCCGAGTATTCCAGCGCCGATCCTGAATTTCGATGGCATTCCTTATCCCGGCGTGGGTTGCAGTTGTGCCCCGCCTGATCCGAACGGAGAGGTCGGCGCGACACAGTATGTGCAGATCGTCAACGAAGCTTACCAGGTCTTTAATAAGAGCACCGGAGCTTCTGTCCTGGGACCCGTGGCCATCACTTCGCTCTGGAGCGGCTTTGGCGGCGTCTGCCAGACGAGCGGCGACGGCGATCCGGTCGTGCTTTACGACCAGTTAGCCGGTCGCTGGGTTATCACGCAGTTTGCCGGCAGCAGCGTCCCGACGGACGAATGCGTGGCGGTCTCGACCACCAGTGATGCGACCGGCAGTTACTATCGTTATGGCTTTCACCTCGGCTCGAATTTCTTCGATTACCCGAAGCTCTCAGTCTGGGCGGATGCTTATTACATGAGCATGAATGTCTTTAACTCCGCCGGCACGAGCTTTCTCGGGCCGCAGCCCTTTGCCTTCGATCGCAGCAAGATGTTGACCGGCGCAGCGGCCACGTTCGTGAGTCCGGTGGGACCCTTGGGCGGCTCGGTCGGGCCGATCCTGCCCGCTGATATCGATGGCTCGACCCTCCCGGCCACGGGCGCGCCGGAGACTTTCGTCGGTTTTCCCACGAGCAATAAATACAGCGTTTATCACTTCCATGTGGATTTCACGGTCCCGAGTAATTCTACCTGGACGACTTTTGCCACTCCGACCGCCGCCGGTTTTACTTCATTGTGTCCCAGCACCCGCTCTTGCGTGCCGCAAAACGGAGAGTCCAGCTCCAATTACCTCGACGGCATCGGGGACCGCCTGATGTACCGGCTTCCTTATCGTAAGTTCAGCGATCATGAGTCAGTGGTCGGCAACTTCACGGTGAGTGCCAATAGCGTTGCCGGTATCCGCTGGTTTGAGCTGCGCAATGTGACCTCCGGACCGGTGACGGTTTACCAGGAAAGCACTTACCAGCCAGACACGACCTGGCGCTGGATGGGAAGCATCGCGATGGATAGCCAGGGAAACATCGGTCTGGGTTACAGCGCTTCCAGTTCTGCGATTCATCCGCAGCTGCGCTATACCGGGAGATTGGCGACCGACCCGCTGAATACCATGACCCTCGGGGAGGGAACGATCATCGCCGGGAATGGGAGCCAAAGCGGCAGTGGCAATCGCTGGGGCGACTACAGCGCGCTCACGATCGATCCGGTTGATGACACCACCTTCTGGTATACGAACGAGTATTACACCACGACAGCCTCGTACAACTGGCGCACGCGGATTGGCAGTTTCAAGCTGGCAACGGGCACGCCGACTCCAACACCTACTCCAACCCCGACGCCAACACCGACACCGACACCAACGCCGACGCCGACGCCCACCCCAACTCCGACACCTACGCCAACTCCGACAGCGACTCCGACCCCAACGCCAACGCCAACGCCAACGGCGACCCCGACTCCGACTCCGACCGAATTGATCGTCAACGGTGGACTCGAAGGCAGCATTTCGCCCTGGGTATTATCCGGTTCGGGCGCGTTTTACACCAACAACGGCACCTATCCCCACACCGGGACGGGCTACATGTATTTTGGCGTGAACAACAACGTCTCGGGACAGACTTACCAAACGGTGACGATTCCATCGACGGCCACGGGAACTCTGACATTCTGGTTCAACTGCAGTTCCAGTGAGTCCGGGACGACGGCCTATGATTTCATGTATGTCGAAGTCCGCAGCACGACCGGCACATTGCTGCAAACTGTTGCGACCTACAGCAACAAGGACAAGACAACGGCCGGAAACTATTCGCAAAAATCGTTTAGCCTTGCGGCTTACAAGGGTCAGACGATCCGCCTGCAATTCCGATGTACGACGGACTTTTCGATCACGACCACGTTCCGCGTAGACGATGTCTCGTTAAAATAATCAGCGCAGGCGGCTGTCTCAGCCGAAACGTCCGATCGTTAGGACAGCGGACGCCACCACGAGTCTGGTCGCTGGGGACGCTGTCCCCGGCCGCGCCGGCGACTCCATCAAGGGGTCGGGTCAGGCGGCTTCGTCGGTTGCGGCGCAGCGTCGTAAAGCACGGCGTATAATTTGTCCAGATCGACGGGCTTCGGAAGGACCGTAAGCGCGCCGGTATCGGCGAGCTGTGCAGTGTGTGGCGCGGCCGAGACGATGACGATTTTCGCAGCGGGATCTTTCGCGAGGATCATCCGGGCCGCGGTGGCGCCGTTAAGACGCGGCATGGAGTAATCCATCAGAACGATGTCAGGCTTAAGCCGGGTATAGGCCTGGATCGCTTCCAGGCCGGACCCGACGACCTGCAGAACCTCATGGCCGCACTTCGCGACGAGCGCGGCCAGGCTCACCCCGACGTCCTTTTGATCATCGGCGATGAGCACGCGCATGGCTCAGAATAGCTGGTCTCGGATCAAGGATGAAGGCTGAAGGATGAAGGAGGAGGACAGATGTCAGAGAGCGGGGAGCGGGGGGCAGAGGGTAGAAGCTGAACACTGAAATGCTGATCGGCCTGAGCGGGCGGCGCAAGATTTCGCTGGCGTGCGAGGCGTTTCGGCAGAGAATTCTCTCATGATCAGACGCACGCTTGTTGCGGTGGCGGCATTTTTCGCAGTTTGCTTTTCGTTGTCGGCGCAATCCCCTGGGCCGATCCAACCCGGTTTCTTCGCCCTCAATCAACTGGGGCCAGGCGGTGTGGCGGGCGCCCAATCCGCCCTCGCCCAGGCGGGCATCCTGCCGAACAATACCTACGATGGTCTGGCGTCGCTGACGCTGGCGGATGGACGGTTTTTCTCTTTCCCGAGCGCCTTCGGTTGGATGGAACTGACGGCGACGCCGGATTTTCTTCCCGCAACGACGCTGGAGGCACCACGGCGCGTGGCGCCGGTGGCGACGACTTATCGGACGGATGCCGGCACCAAGGCGATGGAGCTGCTGCCCAGGTTTGACTATGCCCATGGAGAAGTGGGCTTTTTGTACGGGAAATCGAGCGGCAAATTCGGTCGTGAGGTCAAAGAGGGCTATATCCTAAGTGAGTTTGGCAATGACAAGACTCAGATCACTGTAGGTGCGTCCTACGGGCAATCGAACGGACGCGTTCCATTTATTCTTGGTCATTAGGGGAGTTGCAGGGCGGGCGCCTCGCCTGCCTCCGCCGCTGCCCCCAGGCAAGCGAGGCGCTTGCCCTACAATTGTTACGACCTGTTTCGTTTTTGCCCCTGCAATGGGGAGGTCGCAAGGATTTACCTTGAGCGAAAGCAGGAGACTCGTGTCCAATCCCTTGTTGCATGGCTAGCGCAATAAAGTCACCGGTCCCCCGAAAGCTGCTCGTGCTCGTGCTCGTGCTCGCGCTGGCGCTGGTCCTCGTGCTCGGAGTGGTCGATTACGTGACCGGGCGTGAGATCGCCATCACCAGTTTCTATCTCGTGCCTATCTGCTGGGCGAGTTGGGTGGCGGGGCGACAGGCGGGGCTGGCGCTGGCGCTGGCGGCCACCTGCGCGCGGCTGACGGCGGACGTGATGGCTGAGTATAACTACTCGCATCCGGCGATTCCGTACTGGAACGCGCTCATGCTACTGGTGTTGTTTGCGCTGGTGGTTTATCTGCTGACCGCATTTCACGATGCGCATCTTTACCTGGAGGACACGGTGGCCCATCGAACCGCGGCACTCCGCGAGCAGATCGCCGAGCGGAAACGGCTCGAAGCCTCGAAAATCCAGGCGGAACGGCTGGCGGTGGTCGGCACCATGGCCGCGGAGGTGGCGCACGAAGTCCGGAATCCCCTCGGGGCCATGGTCCTAAACCTCGATCGAATTCAAACGGAAATCGACACGCTGGCCGCAACGAACGGCCATGCGCCGGACGAGGGTGCACGGTTGGTCGACGGAATGCGCGCGGAAGTCGAGCGCATCCACCAGGTGCTGGAAGATTATCTGCGATTTGCGCCTGCCCAAGCTGCAAAGACGAGCCGTGGAGGTGAACGAATTGCTCGATCAAAAACTGGCATTCATGGAAAGCATCTTCGGGCAGGCGGGGGTCGCACTGGGCACCAGCTTCGATCCGTCATTAGAGACCGTGAGCGCCGATCCCGAACAACTGTGGCAGGCAATCCTGAACCTCATCCGCAACGGCATCGATGCCACGCCGGCGGGCGGAGAGATCATCGTCAGCACCTCGCGCGCCGGCCGCGAGGCGCACATCAGCGTGGCGGATACGGGCGGGGGCATGACCGCCGAGCAACTCGAGAAGCTCTATATTCCTTTTTTCAGCACGAAGCCGACCGGCACGGGTCTGGGCCTGGCGCTCGTGCAGCAGATCATGATCGAGCACGGAGGCCGGGTGGAATGCGAAAGTGCGCCCGGAAAAGGCAGCGCCTTCACGCTCTTTCTGCCTCTGGCGGCGAAGTCGTGAGATGGCCCGCAATCCGAGCATCGTGTTGACAGAATACCGGGAACTCCGATGAACACTTACGACGTCATCGTCATCGGGACTGGCGCGGGCGGGGGCGCGCTCGCGCAACGTCTCGCCCCGAGCGGAAAGCGGATTCTTATCCTGGAGCGCGGTACCTTCCTGCCTCAGGAGAAGGAGAACTGGAATGCCGAAGCGGTCTTTATCGAGAACCGCTATCATACGGACGAAGTCTGGCAGGATAGCGAAGGCAAACCGCTGCACCCGCAGACTGCCTATTGGGTCGGCGGTAACACGAAGGTCTACGGGGCCGCTCTTTTCCGATTGCGCGAGCGCGACTTCGAAGAGGTCCGGCACGAGGATGGTATCTCGCCTGAGTGGCCGCTGAAATACCAGGACTACCAGTCTTACTACGACGAAGCCGAGGTTCTTTACGAGGCGCATGGCGAACGCGGCGCCGATCCGACCGAACCGCCGAGCGGCCAGCCTTACCCGCGTCCGCCGGTGAGCAACGAGCCGCGCATCCAGGAGATTCACGATGAGCTTAAGGCGGGCGGTTATAATCCTTTTCCCTGTCCCGTCGGCATCAAGTTAAACGAGCAATCGCGCTGGCAAAGTCAGTGTATCCGTTGCGATACCTGCGACGGCTTTCCCTGCCTGGTCGAGGCCAAATCGGACGCGGACAATAACTGCATCCGACCCATCTTCGAATTACCGAATGTAACCCTTCTCACCGGCGCCTACGTCGATAAACTCACGACCAACGCCACCGGAACTGAGATCACAGGTGTCGAAGTCGAATTCGATGGCGGCAAGCGCAAGGAAACTTACACCGCCGACATCGTCGTGGTCGCCTGCGGGGCGATCAACTCCGCGGCATTACTCTTGCGCAGTGCGAATGGCTCGCATCCCACTGGGCTGGCTAACAGTTCCGATCTGGTCGGGCGGAACTTCATGTTTCACAAGGCCGCCATCGTGCTCTCGATCGGGTTGAAGTCGAATCCCAGCAAGTACATGAAGACGGTGGCGGTGCACGACTTCTACTTTGGCGAGAAGGATTTTCCTTATCCGATGGGCGGGATTCAACTGGTCGGCTCTTTCAAATGGGAAATGATGAAGGGCGAAGCGCCGCCGCTCACCCCTTCCATTGTCTTGCAGACGATGAAGTCTCACTCCGTCCCGTGGTGGCTCACGACGGAAGATTTGCCCAGCCACGAGAACCGCGTCCGGTGGATCGCCGGGCAAGGCATTCAGCTCGCTTACACCCCGAATAACGAGAAGGCTTACCAACGCCTGATCTCACGGTGGCAGGAAGTGCTGAAGAAAGTGGATGGCGGGCACACTTATATCCCGGAAGAGTTCTATCTCAAAAAATCCATTCCTTTGGAAGGCGTCGGGCACCAGAATGGCACCTGTTGCTTCGGCCCGAATCCCAAAACTTCCGTGTTGAATCTCGACTGCCGCACGCACGACATCGAAAATCTTTATGTGGTGGACGGCTCCTTCTTTCCCTCCTGCGGCGCTGTTAATCCGTCGCTCACGATCATTGCCAACGCGCTGCGGGTGGGTAATCACCTGAACGAGCACCTCCGATAGGAGTTTAAAATGGCGCGACGCCGCGAAGTCATCACCGTCTACGCCGCCGGTGTGATTCAAGGCGTCGGACTGGTCACCTTTCCGGCGGCCAGCGCCGTGTTTACCAGTCCCAGCCACTATGGCCTAACGAGCACGGAATACGGCGACATGTTTGTGCCGCAAGCCATCATGGCCATCGCGGCGTCGCTTCTGGGCGCGGGTCTGCGCAGCCGCCTCGGCACAAAACGCATTTATCTGGCGGGACTGTTAGCCAATCTGCTGGCCATGACCCTGCTCGTCGCGAGCCGGTTCGTAATGTCGGAACATTCATTGGCTTACGGAATCCTGCTGGTCGCCACGAGTTGCATGGGAATCGGCTTTGGCTTCACCGTGCCGGCGCTCAATACGTTGGCCGCGGCGTTTTTTGCCCAGAATGTGGACAAGGCCGTGCTCGCTTTGAACGCGCTTTTGGGACTGGGCACGGCGTTGGCCCCGGTGTTTATCGCGCTGTTTGTCGGGCTCGGAATCTGGTGGGGTCTGCCTTTGCTCGTCGACCTGCTAATTCTCGGACTGCTCTTGTGCAGCTTCAGTCAGCCCTTAAAGGAAGGCGCGCAAACCGGCGCCGCGCGGGCGCAGAAAGCAAAATTCCCTCCGCGCTTTTGGGTTTTCGCCGCCTTTGTTCTGCTCTACGGCGTGTGCGAAACCATGAACGGCAACTGGGCCTCGCTTTATCTGACGAAGCATTTTAGCGCGAATGCCGTGCTGGCTTCGCTTGCCCTAACGATGTTTTGGGCCACGGTGACGGCCGGGCGCATCCTGTTCGCCGCCATCGAAAAGTGGTTCCCCGAACGACTGGCTTGCCGCGCCCTGCCGTTCGTCGTCGCGGCCGCTTTTGTTGCCAGCGCGGTTGTTTCGAAAACCAATCCGCTGCTCGGCATTCTCAGTTTTGGTCTGGCCGGACTCGGCTGTTCGGCCTTGTTGCCCCTGAGCATCAGTTTTGGCCAGAAGGAACTGGCGACCATCACCGCTTCGGTGGCCGGCGGCTTGATTGCGTTCTACCAGATTGGCTATGGCATCGCCGCTTTCGGGGTCGGCCCTTTGCAAACCTGGGCGGGCCTGGACTTGAGTACCCTTTACGGCGGCACCGCAGTAATTGCTCTTGCGATGGCAGCGCTATCTTTTCTCATCACGCGCAAATCCGCGGCGCTGGCATAGCGTTCGATTCAATTACCAAACTCACCGCGTCAAAAACTTCCGACGTGTGGACAGGTCCGAGCAACAATGCGACGAGGTCAAGCAGAGCGCGCCGCGGCCGCAAGCATGAACCTGGAGATGCCGCTGAAGATGAGGCTAATGCCGACCAGAGTTCCTATGACCCAGACGGAACTCGAGGGCCACTGCCTCCAGATCAAGATGCCGAGAATCAGGGTAACGATTCCGTCAAAGAGAACCAACCCTGAGTGCCGCACCCCGCGCAAACTAAAATAAAGGGCGATCTCGATGATTCCCTCCAGGACGAAAACCACCGCCAAAACCAGGGTCAGGGACACGACACTTATCAGCGGGTTCACCAACATATAAATTCCCGCAAGCACATAGAGCGTGGCCAGAAGTATCTTCCAAAGGAATCCGCCGATGCTGTGGGAATGGAACGCGAAAATAAGGTGCCAAACACCCACGACCAGAATCAACCAGGCAAGGATAATCACGATTTCGATCGAGGAGATCCGGGGCAGCAAGATGGCCAGGATTCCACAGGCAAACATGAGAATGCCCCAGGTCATCGACCATCCCGATGTTTTCTTCATGCCGCCAACAGTTGTTTCCGGGTTCATATCATTCTCCTTATGTAAGCCAGGATTCAGAATAGCCTGAATAAGGCAGAGCGCGAGCAAGGACCTGGCTGAACGCGCAAGAGTCCAGCATGGCACCTCGTGAGTGTGGTCGAGGCCACTTACTCTGTGGTTGCAGTGGCCGCCGTGGTTGTCGTTAGTCAGGTTTTGTCGCTCTCGGCGAGACGCCGGTGTCGCGCGCGATCGCGGCGGTCGTGAACCAAACCGGCTCGCAGCAGGGCGAACTACATTTGCGCGCGGAGAACACCACGTCCCGCGGCTCTGGCCTTTCCGAAAACCAGCGGCAATTCGCAGAGCGAAGTTCTCCTCGCGATTCGCGCCTCCAGCGAGCACCGATTTAATTATTGGATTCCAAGCCGGGGGCGAGGTATTGGCAAATCAGGATGGCTGAGGCGACTCCTGATCCGAACGAAGCAAAACCGCGCCCCGCACCGAATTTTGAAGGGCAGAAGCCGGAGCGCGCTTCGATCAAGCCAGGCGCGCCGGAGTGGAGGCAAGCACGCGCGGGCGGGAAATCGTACACGGCACGACCGCTGCCTGACGATACCTCCACGCTGCAGCACGGAGAACGGAAGAAACCAAGATCGCGCTGGCTCCTGGTGGCGGTCGTCGCCGCGACGCTGGCCGTCTCGGGATTCGTCTGGAAACAGGATTCGCTTCCACATTGGGCGCACCCGTGGACGGCGGTGCAGCAGGAGCAGATCCTGACGCTGACGCCGGCTGACATCGATTACGCGGCGACCGACGCTGCGCGCGCCGCCCTCGCGCGCGGTGAAATTCCAGCCGTGCTGGCCAACGCGGACGCCGCCACTCGTCAAAATATTCTCTCCGGCAAGGACCACCTTTATACGAAACAGTTGCTCCAACAAAACGAGCAGGGCATTCTCGTGCACGCGCGGGTTTCGACCGGCGGCGTTTTTCTCGGAGAAGACCTTCTCACCTCGGAGCGCCCGCAGGGAACAACTTTCCCCGCTGGTCCGGACGCGCCGACTCATTTTCATTTTACGGTCGAGCAGGCCGGACCAGCTGGCGCGGTGACCTGCTGGGTCCGCTCGGCCAACGGCGGTGTGGTGACGACGCAGCCGATGCCAGCGGGTGCCAGCGCCGATCTGGAGGTCGTCGCGCAATGACTCCGCAGCCGGGCCGCATCATCAAAATCGTGAGGCGGGAAAGCCACGAGGAGATCCTGAAAAATCCGTACTTGCTCGTGATGCTCGCGATCACGATCGCGGGCGCGATTTTCGGACTGAACAAGGCAAGCCACCTTTTCGCGCCGCTCTTTTTCGCCGCGGCGCTCGCCGGGATGGGCTGGTTGGCCTGGCAGGAAATGCGCGCGGGAAAAGCCCAGGCCAACGCGCTCGATTACACTAAACTCGCGGCCATCAATCTCGCTTCCTTCGCACCATGGGTAAAAGAAAATGTGCGCGGTCAGGATGAGACGGTCGATGCGCTCCTGGCGGAGCTGCAATCAAACCTCTCGCTCGCAAATCCCGGACGCACCCTCGGAGCCTTCTTCCTTGTGGGACCCACCGGCACGGGAAAAACCTTCCTTGGTCAGCTCATCGCCGAAGCGCTTTACCCGGAATCGGAGCCGGTTCTTTTGCGCATGAATCAATACAAGAGTCCCGAAGATGTTTTCACTCTGATCGGTCCACCGCCGGGAAGTCCCGGTTATGAAGTGGGCGGCACGCTCACACGGCCGGTGCTGGAAAACCCGCGCCGCGTCATCGTTTTTGACGAGCTGGAGAAAGCTCATCGCGATTTGCAGCATTGTCTCTACGACATCCTCGACACCGCGAGTTGCCGCGAAAAAAGTTCGGGGCGCACCGTCGATTTCAGCGGGTCCGTTTTTTTCGCGACGTGCAATGCCGGGGTGGAAGCGCTGCGGACGCTGCGCCGCGAAGGTCACACCGATCCTGTAAGCTGGCTCGGCAGCAGTCGCGATGCGCTGGTGGACGCCGGCGGGTTCGATCGCGCTTTTCTGGCGCGCTGGTCGGGGATTTATTTCATGGACGAACTTTCGCCGCTGCACGTCGCGGAAGTCGTCTGCCTGCAACTCGCGCGCCATTGGCGCACCTACGGCATCGAAGTGACGCATGCGGCGCCGGAGTTGATCCTCGATGCCGTGCAAAGCAACGAAGAGTTCAAGCAATACGGCGTGCGGCAACTGGGCGCTTACGTGCAGATGAAGACGAGCGCCGCGATCGGGCAGGCGCGCGCGCGAGGAGTGAAGAAAGTCGGTCTCGTCGTGGGGTCGAGCGGCCAGCTGGAAGTTTCCGTGCCGGCAGAATAAATGAACTGGCGCGTGCTGTTGCAGAACCCGTGGCTTCAGCTTTGCCTGCTCGTCGCGGCACTCTCCGGCGGCGTGATGATTTACAACCTCGCGGAGAAGCCATCTCTTCCGCCCCCGGATAACGTCACCGGCAACGTGACACCGCCCCCCGGACCTTCGGCTCCGGCAAATATTCCCCGCCCCGCCATCACAAAAATAAAACCGAAAACGCGTGGGCAATGGATCGTTGATTCTTCCGGCGCGCGCGATGCCGACAGCAGCGACATCGCAGTGGTCGCCGCCAGTTTGTCCGATGGCGACGTGGTGAATATTCGACCGGGCACTTACACCGGCAGTTGCGAAGTGACCGTGAGCGCGCGTTTCATCGGACCGGCCGCGGGGCAAGGCACTGCCATGATTCGCGGAGTGGACGCGCAACGTCCCGGGATGACGATTTCGGGCCAAAAAGTGGCGTTGGAAAATCTCTCGATCAGCTTCGAAGCAGGCGGTGATTATCCCGCAGTGCAAATCTGGCGGAATGCCCACGTCGAGATCACGAATTGCACGCTCAGCACGCAAGGCACGTTCGACGTCCTCGTAAGTGAAAGCGCTTCGCTCCGCGTGGTGAACACGGAGTTTCGCGCCGTCAACGCAGGCTGTTGCCTGAAGTATGAGGGTACCACGCAAGGCACGCTCGCGCGCTGCAGTTTTTTAACGGGCCGCTGGGGAATCGAGGCGATCGCAGGCGCGCAAGTGCAGGGGAGCAATTGCGCGTTTCGCCAGATCGGCCTCATCAATGGAGTCGGCCTGACCCTCGGCGTCATTGGCGGCCGCGCTTCGCTTACCCTCGACTCCTGCCAGTTTGAGGCGAATACGGCCACGATCTCGGCCGATGAAGGCGCGACGCTGCATTTGACCGGCAGCACATTTCGCAACAACGGCGTCACCGGAGAGGGACAGAACTCCAGCCTGGGAATGATTTGCGCGCAACACGGCGCCAAGGTTTTCCTAAAGGATGACAGCTTCGAGGAAAACCGGCAGGGATTGGTCGCGCTCGGCGGCAGCAACCTCACGCTCGAGCGCGTCCGGATGCAGCACACTGGACTGGTGACGGACAATCAGAAACTTCGGGCGTACTGCAACGCCGTGGGAGCCAACGAAGAAGGCACGACGGTGAATGTGTCTGGCTCTACGATCTCGGATTCACTCAACAATTCCTTCACCGTAAGCGGCGGCGCGCATTTACAGATGATGGAGACGACCATCACGAATTCGAACGAGACCGGCCTCACTCTCGGCTACGCCAACACGGCATCCTCGCAAGCGACGTTGAATAATGTTCGCATCACGGGCGCACACAGTGACGCCGTCTACGTGAACAGTGGCAGCCAATTGGAAATGCAAAACTGCCAGGTGGCCGCCAGCGACGCGGCCGGCGTCGAAGCTCAGGACACCGGGACGCAGGTAAAAATCACCGATACGACCATCACTAATTGCAAAATAATGGGGGTGACGGCGATCGTCGGCGCCACCATTTCGGCCTTTGGCTCTACCATGGAAGCAACGACCCGCGGCGCGCAAGCCGGGTTTCCTAACGATCCTCAGAAAAAGGGGACAGTCTTGCTCACCAACTGCACCGTGCGCGACAATTCCGTTTTCGGCGTTGGCGCCTGCCGTGGTGCGACGCTGGTCATGAAAGGCGGCTTTCTGGGAGCCAATCAGCAAAATACCTGGCACGAACCCGGCGGCAACGTGCGTTTGGAACGATGAATTTTTGCGTTCTGGATTTCCGTTTCGCCCACAATTAAAGTGCAAGTAAACTAACGATATGGCCGACCCAATCGAAAACATGACAGACTGGAACCAGCTCAAGGCGATGCTGGACAAGAAGGCTGACGAAACCACCGGTACAAAGATCGACGAGGCCGCCTTGCTCAAGCACTTGCATTCGCGCGTCAAAGGTCAGGACACCATCCTGCAAGACGTGGCCAAACTGATCCGCCTGCAAGCGGCCAAGAAACAAAAGGACAAGCCGATCGCGAATCTGCTTTTTCTCGGGCCGACCGGCACCGGCAAAACCGAACTGGCCAAGGCGATCGCTGAATATTTGTTCAAGGACGAAAACGCCATGCTCCGTTTCGATTGCTCGGAGTTGAGCGGACCCGAATCGAAAAACCGCCTCATCGGGATGCCGGCCGGCTACATTAGCAGCGAACAAGGCGGACAACTCACTCGGCCCGTCATGGCCAACCCGCGTCGCCTCATTCTCTTCGACGAAATCGAAAAAGCGTATCCGCCCGTCTTCGATCTCTTCCTGCAATTACTCGGCGAAGGTCGCCTGACCGAGCAAGGCAGCGGCAAGGTCGTGAACTACACGCAATGCCTTTTTATTCTCACCAGTAATGCGCACGCCGAAGCGATCGGCAAAATCCAGGCCGAGATGACCGATTACCACGAGATGCTCAACGCCGTGAAAGGCGAACTCGCGGAAGCGAAAGTTTTCCGGCCGGAGATTCTCGGCCGCATCGACCGGGTTTATGTTTTCCGCCCGCTTGCAGGAATGGTGGTCGCGGAAATCGCTCTCTTGAAAATTTCGAAACTCGCGCGCGAGTACGGACTCGAGATCGAATTTGTCGCGCCGGAATTGATCATCCGCGCGCTGATGGCGAATGAGAAAGTAAGCCGCTTCGGCATCCGCGAACTCGAGCGGATTTTGGCTGATCTCTTCGCCAATCAATTCGTCGAAGCTAAAGAGGCGGGCGCGAAGCGGGTGCGCGTGGAAGTGGATGAAGGGAATGTCCGCGTAACGCCGGCTCCGAACCCGGCCAGCGCGTCCTAACGAATCGAGTTCTTTTCCCAAGGTGCGCCACGATTTCTTCTGAAATTGTGGCGTCGGGAGTTATCTCGCGAACGCGAGACAAGGCGGGGGATCGGGCCGCACGCATCGTTCCGCCTTTCGCGACTCGGAGCGAGCGACGCGTGCTACGTTCCAACTCACTCCTGCGCAAACTGATAGCTGCAGCTACGGCTTCCGACCCGAACCCCCGCTGCCGTGCGCGCCCTCGAAGCGCGCTTTTATTTCATAGGAATACGGGGTGGCCGCCGTCACATTTCTGAGAGCGTATGCCAGCCGGTTCGTGAGACCGTTGGCATGTAGAGTCGCCGAGCCGTCCGGCCCGACTTTCCCATCGGATCAAGACCGCGATTGCAGTTTTCATGGGCTCGATTTTTGTTTAACGACAAGAATGTCAGCCTTTTGCCCGAATTTGCCAGAGGTGGCTTTGCGCTGATCGCCCTCAGGGCACGGGCTGTTTCCGCGATTCCAGGAAGGCGGTGATTTTCGCCAGCTCTTCCGGTTTCAGGGATTTACCGAAGGCAGGCATGTTGACGCCGCCGTTCACGATCCGGATGACGATGTCGCCGTGCGTAAGGCGGTCGCCGACCCAGGTGAGGTCGGGTCCGCGCCGGCCGCCGTGACCCTCGATGAGATGGCAGTTGAGGCACGCTTTTTCCTGGAAGAGGCGCGCGCCTTCGAAGACTGGTCCGCTCGTTGCCCCAATGATCTTCGGAGTGAGCGGCTGGGGATCAAAGTTAGGCGACCAGGGCGATCGGGCGCCAGCAATCCAGAGGGAACCGATCATGATCACGCTCAGGAGCACGACGGCGATCGACCACGGGCGGCGCGAAGCCGCGCGTTCTCCGCGGTTATTCAGGATTGGTACAACGAGTAAAAGAATCCCGATCACCGCCGGGGCGAGGATCATGACGTAGCCTTCGAGCGCGGCTGGAATCAGCGCGAGCACGGCGAAATACCAGAGCAGATACCAGTCGGGGCGCGGATCGGCTTGGAGGATGCTCGGGTCGGGCGGCTTATCGAGAGCCGGTGGTCCAAAAATGATCGCAAGGAGCGCAATCGCGACGATCAGTAGTGTGCCGACAACAAAATCCCGCCACGCGCCATCGGGCCAGAATGGGACGCCCGTTTTCTCCAGCATCTCGTGATACTCCTTGCGATAGGTCTCCGGATGAACGGGCTTGCCGGCGACGGGCGGTTCGGAAATACCGTGGCGCAACACCAGCCAGAGATGGAGCGCGATGAAAACGAACATCAACGCCGGCACGAGAAAGACGTGGATGGCAAAGAAGCGGCTCAGGGTCGCACCGCCGATGGTAGCGCCGCCGAGAAGGAACTGCGCCAGCCAGTCGCCGATTAGCGGAACGCGCCCGGCTTGCTCGGCCGCGACCACCACCGACCAGGTGGCATTTTGGTCCCAGCGTAACAGTTGGCCGGTAAATCCCATCACGAGGGTAAAGGCGAGCAGCAACACCCCGGTAGTCCAATTCATCTCGCGCGGAAATTTGTAAGCGCCGAAGAGAAAGGTCTGCGCCATGTGCGCGCCGACCATCAACACCATGGCCGACGCGCCGAAATAATGCAGGCCGCGCAGAAAATTCCCGAACGGCGCCTGGTTAGTGATGAACTGGAGTGTCTCATACGCCTGCGACGACGAGGAGACATAGGAGAAGCTGAGTGCTACCCCGGTGACCACCTGGACGATGAAGGCCACCATCGTGGCGCTCCCAAACGTGTACCACCAGCGTGCATCGCGTGGCACGAGATGCTTGGCGGCCGGGCCGACGAGATCGGCGATCCCGAGCCGGTCATCGATCCATTGCCAGGCTCCGATCACGAGCCGCTTCATAAAGTATTCGTGATCGGGATCGGTCCGGCTTTGAGTTGCACCTGACCGTTTGCGACCCGCACCGCCAGGCGGGTGAGCGGGATGGGCGGGGGACCGGCCGCAACGGTGCCATCCGCATAGTAAACGCCGCCATGACACGGACACATGAACAACCCGGCGTCAGACAGCCAGCGCACCGGACATCCCATATGAGTGCAATGAACGGAAAACGCGATGAACTGCTCCTCGTTCACACGGCGCAGCCAGGCGGCGCTCTTCGCGGAAATGCCCGCCCACGGCAGCGACGAGGGATCGGTGATCGTAACGTTGACCGTCTTGCCGATTTCGAAATCGGACACCTGGCCGAGTGGAAGCCAATCGTTAGGCGGCCTGCGGAAGAGCGGGGCGAGGACGAAGCCAACCAGGGGCACCCCGAGAACGGCGGCGCAGAGACCGCCCAGCGCGATCGAGACTTTCTCGAAGAAACGCCGGCGCGACATCTCTTCCGGCGAAGCCTTGCTGGCCGGGCTTGACTTGTTAGGAATGATTTCGTTCACGGCGAATTTCGGTGATCCATCCGGCGAGCGAGGCAATGAAAAGACCGGCCCCGACCGCGAGGATGACCCCCGAAGTGATGAAGCCCCAGAAGAAGAAGGTGGTGCCCATGGCCAGTCCGGCCGGGAAATAATTCGGCCGGGGGAGATGCTCGTCCGGGAGCACGTCCCAGCCATCGTGCGATTGTTCAGTGTTTGGTTCCATTAGGTTTGTTGGGTTACCGGGCGCGCGGCGGGCGCTTCCCCGAACCAGCGCGCGATCTGCGCGAAGATCGCGCCGAGATAGATGAAACACATCGGCACCCACATGAGCAGACCGCCGATCTGCTGATCTTTTTCCGCAGTAAATCTCCAGCCGGTCCGAATCGTCTCCCACATTCCAAGCCGGTCACTTACCGGCATGGTGTAAATCGAACAAACGGTCACCGGCGAAAAAGTGAGAATGATCCCGAGTGAGCTGCAGGCGACGCAGGCACTGAAGAGATAGAGAACTGCGCCCGGTGGTGAAAGCCGTTCTTCGTCGCGTGGCGCGATGATTTGGCCCCAAAAGAGCGTTCCGAGTACGAGCAGCGAAATTGTTTGCAGAGCATAGACGGAACGCCACGTGACCGCGGCGTTGCAGAGCGTGGGCCAATGCCAGAACCACATCGCGCCTACGCCGGCAATCCAGCCGGTTAGCGGACGGGCGAGAATGCGAGGCCGCCACGACAGCGAAAGCGAGCGTGGCAAACTGAGGAGCAGGAGCCCCGGCACGATTAGCAAAAGTACGATGTGTTGCAGCATGTGTGCGCTGAAGAGATAGCCATCTGCCAGCGAATTGATCGGTGAAACGAGGGTGAGAAGGAAAACAGCGAGCGCGAGAAGGAACCAGCCGATTCGCCGTTCCGCGCGAAACGCAAAGAGATAGACGGCGAGGCCGATTCCGGCGGCAATGAGAACCACCGGATTCCATGTCCAGGCCGAGAAGAGAAATTGTTCAGTGCTCATCGGATTCGCGGCAGAATGTAGACCACGGACAAAACAACAACCCAGACTACATCGACGAAGTGCCAGTAAAGTCCGATCGCATCGAGTCCCGGCCACGGTCGCTTCTTCGAGTCGCCCGCGAGCGCCAATCCCAGCAGGACGAACAGCGCGATCAGCCCAACACAGACGTGCAACCCGTGGAAGCCAGTCAGGGTAAAAAACGTCGTCGCGAAAAGATTCGAGTTCACACCGACCCCGCTCTTGAAGAGATGCCAATACTCGAGCCCCTGGCCGCCGATAAAAATCCCGCCGAGGACAATGGTCGCGCTCAGCCAGCCAATCATCCTGCGCTGGTTATTATGGCGCAGGCCGGTTTCCGCGCGCCAGATGGTAAAGCTACTCGCGAAAAGGCAAACGCTAAACAGCCCGGTCTTAAACAGGTCCAGCTCATGCGGGTTGGGTCCGGGTTGCGGAGTGGCATTGTAATAAAGAAAAGCCAGGATTAGCACCGTGAAGAAGCCGGTCTCTGAAATGATGAAGGCAACGATGCTGGTCTTGTTCCTTTCTGGCCTGAACTGGTCGATATCTCCTCGGCTGCCGACGACCGGATCGGGACGATCGGGATTCGCGACATCCCAGAGCGGGCGCCGGCTGCGAATCGGCGGCAGATTATGGAAATTTTCATGCGGCGGAGGCGACGTCGTCGCCCATTCGAGGGTCCAGGCTTTCCACGGATTGTCACCGGCTTTACGCCCGTGGAGCAGACTGACAATCAGATTCCAGACGAAAAGCAGCGAGGCCGCGGCCATGAAGAACGCGCCAATCGTCGAGACCATGTTCATCCAGGCCCAGCCCGGCAGATCAGCATAGGTGTAGACGCGGCGCGGCATGCCCGCGAGCCCAAGGAAATGCTGGATGATGAAGGTCATGTTGAACCCGACGACCATGAGCCAGAACGACCATTTGCCGAGGCGCTCGGAGAGCATACGCCCGCTCATTTTCGGGATCCAGTAATGCAGCGCACCAAGGATCGTGAAAACGATCAAACCGACAAAGACAAAATGAAAATGCGCCACGAGATAGTAGCTGTTCTTCGTCTGCCAATCGAGCGCGGCAGAAGCGTGACTTACACCCGTTAGGCCAGCGACGAGGAATTGCACCAGGGCCGCGACGCAGAAGAGCATGGGCGTATCAAAGCGGAGACGGCCCCCGATCATGGTCGCGCTCCAGTTCAGCACCTTCACTCCGGTCGGGATCGCGATCAGCATGCTGGAAGCGACGAAGAACAAGTCGACCGTGTGACCGAGCCCGGTCGTAAACATGTGGTGCGCCCAGACGCCAAGACTGAGGAAAGCGATCGCAACCGTGGAGCCGGCGACAAACTCGTAGCCGAAGATCGGTTTGCGTGAAAAGACCGGGATGATTTCGGACAGGATGGCGAACGCCGGAATGGCGACGATGTAAACCTCGGGATGTCCAAAGGCCCAGAAGATATGCTGCCACATGATCGCGGAGCCGCCCGGCACGAGAAAGAAGTGGGTATTGAGCAGCCGATCGATCAGGAGCATGACCAACCCTGCGTTCAGGACCGGCAACGCCAGGATGACGAGGAACGCGTTCACGAAAATCATCCATGAGAAGAGCGGCAACCGCCGAAGAGTCATGTGCGGTGCGCGACTGCAAAGGACGGTGGCAATGAAGTTAATATTGGCGCCGACCGAGCCGATACCCAGGACAAGGAGTGACAGCGCCCAATAATCGACTCCGGGCTGCGAAGAGTAAGGAGTCTCACTCAGGGGCGCGTAAGCGAACCAGCCGACCGCGGGCGCGCCGCCCGCCAGAAAACTGAAGTGCAACAGAATCCCCCCAAAGGGAACGAGCCAGAAACTGAAAGCATTCAGACGCGGGAACGCCATGTCGCGCGCGCCGATCTGGAGCGGCACGATATAGTTAGCCAGGCCGAAGAGCACCGGCATGGCGACGAGAAAGATCATCGTCGTGCCATGCATCGTAAACACCATGTTATATGTGTCCGGGTGCAACAGCGTGTTGTTAGGCACGGCCAGTTGGAGCCGGATGAGCAGTGCTTCGATCCCGCCAAAGACGAAGAAGACCAGCCCCGTCACCATGTAGAGGATGCCGATCCGCTTGTGATCCACCGTGGAGAGCCACGCCATCTTCCAATGCTCCCGCTGTTCCGGAGTCAAAATTCCGGCGCGGTCCAAAACGGTGGCGATCTCGTTCATTGCAAAGTCTCGAAGTAATCCGCCAGCTGGCTTACCTGCGCCTCGCTGAATTTGTAGTCAGGCATCTTCACTCCCGGCTTGATCTGCTGCGGGTCGGTTAACCAGCGGCGCAAATTGGCCGGCGTATTCTCGACCACCCCGGCGCCCAATATTTTTCGGCTCGCAAAATGAGTCAGATCGGGACCGATCCGGGCTGCCGCCGCCGTGCCGTTGATCGCATGGCAATTCATGCAGCTATGTTCTTGAAAAAGCGCGAGCCCCTGCGCCGCGCTGCCGCTTGCTGGAATTTTCGCCGGCGCCAACTGCGCTTTCTCCCACGCCGCGAATTGCTCCGGCGTTTCCGCCACGACCAGAAAATGCATCCACGCATGTTGCGTCCCGCAGAATTCCGAGCACACCCCGAGATAAGTCCCGGGTTGATCCGACTGAATCCAGATGTGATTCGGATGATCCGGCACCGTCGCCATTTTTCTGGTCAACTGCGCGACCCAGAACTCATGCAGCACGTCCGCCGACTCGAGCTGGACCGCCATGGGAGTGCCCGCGGGAATGTGAATTTCATTCGCCGTCACCACGCCTGATTTCGGATAGCGCGCCTCCCACCACCACTGATGACCGGTGATCACGATGTCAGGCGTCGCTGGCGCGGGCGGATCGGAAGCGCCCATCGTCTGCCAGGTCAGAAGAAATAAAGCCACCACGATTAGACACGGGATCAGCGTCCAGACGATCTCGACCGTCTTGCTCCCGGCGAGCTGATTCGGGTCCGCCGCTCCCTCGCGCCAGCGATAGCGCATAAGCGCAAACACGATCATCCCGGCAACGATGATAAAGATGAGCCCGAAGATAATTCCCGAAACAATCGCGAGATGATAAATCGCCCGCGCTTCGGGCGATTGCGGATCGAGGACGGTCAACGATTTCATGTGAAGTGTTCGCCAGTCTCCCTCCGGCGGGTCATTCGTTCCTGGTCACATTGCTGTCCCGCCGGCGGGCTTCGCGGCGGGCGAGCCAGAGGCAGACGATTGCGAAGGCGATCATGACCACTCCCCAGATGAGATTGATGTTGATGCCTAACGAACGCGCATCCGCCGTCGGGGTGGCGCGCAGCCCGGCGAGGACGAGGAGCAGGCCGAGGACGGCGAAGAGCCAGCCTAACGGGAAGCGTAAATCAAAGACCTTCATGCCGCTCACCAGAAGATGATGTTCAAAATCAGGGCCAGGAAAAGGACGAAGGCGCCGAGCGCCGCAGGACGTTTGTACCATGCGACGTCTTCCTCCGTGGTGCGCGGCGTGAGGGAGGAGACCAGGCCGCGCAGTTGGTCGTCGGATTTCTGTTGTCGCGTCACCAGCGAAATAAGAATCGTCACGACGAAACAAGTGGTCCAGGCGAAGATCGCGGTCCAGAAATTTTGCGCCATCTCGCTCGGATAAACGTGCAGGACGTGGCCGAGCCAGCCGCCCTTGGCCAACGTGATCGCGCCGTGCGGTTGGGTCAGCCCATGATGAAAGGCCGCCGCGAGGATGCCGCTGATCAGGCCGAGGAAAGCGCCGTGTCCGGTTGCCCGCCGCCAAAACATGCCGAGCAGAAAGGTGGCGAAGAGCGGCGCGTTGACGAAGGCGAAGACGAGCTGAAGCAGGTCCATGATGTTGTTGAAGTGGGCTGCGAAATAGGCGGCGGCGACGCTGACCGCGATGCCGACGACGGTCGCCGCGCGTCCCATCCAGAGGAGCGCGGAGTCACTCGCTCGCGGGCGCAGATAGGCCTGGTAAATATCGTAGGTCCAGACGGTGTTGAAGGCGGTCACGTTCCCCGCCATCCCGGACATGAACGAGGCCATCAAAGCAGTCAGCCCGAGGCCGAGCATACCGGGAGGGAAGTAATGCCCGAGCATCATCGGGATGACGAGATCATAGTTAGGCGAACCATCGGGCTTGGCCGGGAGGGAGAAACCGCTCGCCCCGTGCTGCTGGGTGAGGGCGATGGCGATCATCCCGGGCAGAATAACGAGAAAAGGAAAGAACATCTTCGGGACGGCGGCGACGAGTGGTGTGCGGCGGGCAGCGGACATCGATTCCGCGGCCATCGCCCGCTGCATGACGAGAAAATCCGTGCACCAGTAACCGAATGAGAGGACGAAGCCGAGACCCATCAGCATGGCGAACCACTGCACGCCCATCGGATTGTCCGCCGCGCTGCCCATGAATTTCCACGAATGAGTGAAAGCCCCGGGCGCGAAACCGTGCGCGGTCGAGACGGCTGCGAGGCGCGTTTGCAACCCGCTCCAGCCGCCGACGTCGCGCAAGCCGAGAAAGACGAGCGGTGCGAATCCGGCGACGATGAGGAAGAACTGCATCACTTCGTTGTAAATCGCCGAGGTCAATCCGCCTAACGAGATGTAAAGGAGGACGATGATGGCCGAGAGCCAGATGCTGAGGCTGAAATCCCAGCCGAGGAGCAGGTTCAAAAGCAGCGCCATAGCATACATCGAGATGCCGGAGGAAAAAATCGTCATGGCCGCGAAGGTGAGCGCGTTGAGCGCGCGCGTTTTTTCGTCAAAGCGCAGCTTCAAGTACTCCGGCACGGAGCGCGCTTTCGATCCGTAATAAAACGGCATCATGAAGACGGCGACGAAGACCATCGCGGGGATGGCGCCGACCCAATAAAAATGGCTCGTCATGATGCCGTATTTCGCGCCCGAAGCGGCCATGCCGATGACTTCCTGCGCGCCCAGATTGGCCGAGAGAAAAGCCAGCCCCGCGACCCAGGCGGGAATCAAGCGGCCCGAAAGGAAAAAATCGGTGCTCGTGCGCATGTGGCGTTTGAGGACGAACCCGATGCCAAGGACGAAGGCGAAATAGATGAGGAGAATGGCGCCGTCGATCGGGCCGAGGTGA
This sequence comes from Spartobacteria bacterium, assembly GCA_003169975.1. GTDB lineage: Bacteria > Verrucomicrobiota > Verrucomicrobiia > Chthoniobacterales > UBA10450 > Palsa-1392. The sequence goes on from PNAA01000024.1 coordinate 88,501, forward strand.
ATGGGTTGCATCGGAAATCAGGGCCAATCCAATGGCGCTCCTCGGCGAAAGATTTCTCTCTGCGACACCGGCATCGCTTCCAACGTGACCGTTTTCGGGAAAATGCGCACGACCAAAGTTTGATTGCCAGCCGAGGAACGCCACGCGATCGTGGCAGCTATTGCTCCATTTGTTCCTTCGCCGCTGAACGAGAAATTAGGCGGCGAAGGTTTTCGTTCCACCGCGCGGCACCAGCCGGACCGGGCCTGGTCGGTGATTTTTTGGCGGGAGGATTAGCCGCTACCGGCCTTTGGCGAGAGCGCGAAGGAGATGCCTCCTGCGTGGAACCGATCGATCCGCGTCAGAATCGCGAGCCGTTCAGCGGCAGCTGCGGGGCGTCGCAGCCGGCCACCCGATATTCCGTCGGCGATTTGCCGGCCAGTCTTTTGAAAACGCGATTGAATTGTGACAACGACTGGAACCCGACTTCAAAGGCGATCTCGCTGATCCGCAGTCGTCGATCGGGCAGGAGACGGCGCGCTCTTTCGAAGCGCGCGCGCGCGATGTAGTCGACAAAGTTGACGCCCGTGACTTCCTTGAACTTCTCGCTCAGATAATTGGCGCTGATGTTGGCGAAGGCCGCGACTTTTCGCAGAGAGAGTTCGCTCTCCAAATTTTCGTGGATGAAATGGCGCGCTTTCCAAATTTGCGCGGGCTCTGCCGGCGAGGGCGCCGGCGCTACGCCGGCCGGGCGGTGATTCGACTGGATCATTACCATGTCTCATTAAGGCGCCGGGGAGCCGATGCCGGCTCTCCATCCTTTGTTAATTTCTCGTCAGATCTTGCCCGCCGGAGGAGAAACCCGGGGGCAAGATCCGGTGTGTGTTTGGCAAGCACTGGTGAGCGGGGGGAGCGAGAGCGCGACAGACTCCCGGCAAAGGGAGGTGATTGAAATGAATAGCTTATCTGTGGTGCCAGGGAGAGAAGGAAGGAACGCAGCCAACGTCATTGCCGCGGTTCTCAGCACTTTTGTTCCCGGCCTCGGCCAGGTCTTCAAAGGCCACGCCGCCGTCGGCTTGCTTTGGATGCTGGTCGGAATGCCGCTGGCGGTCTGGATCGGAATCCTGCTCAGCCTGGCCACGGCCGGAGTTGGTCTGATTCTTCCGCTGCTCTGTTGGGTCGCGGTGGTGGTCGACGCCTACTACGAGGTCGATCTTCGCCGGCATCATCATTTCTCAGAGCCGACGATTTACGACGACGTTGACTGAAAGCAGACGCGGCCATCGCCCTGTCGGGGCCTGCGCCAGAGGTGAGTTGTTGGTGCGGGAATTGGCCGACCGCTATCCTCCTCGCGATCGGCGACGGCCCCCTTGCCCAGCCAGCGCTGGTCGCTCCGTCAGGGCCGTGGCGTCAGCTCGCTCATAACTTCGGCAGGGGTCCAACTGTTGCCCCGCCAGATTTTTGCGATCTTGCCGTCGCGATCGATCAAAGCGGTCGCGAGACTGTGGGAGATGGTGCCGGACTCGGGTTGAACGAGGACCGAAAATGTCTTCGTTAGGCGCCGAATCTCCGCCGTGGTGCCGGTCGCGAACGTCCAGGTGGCGAAATCCGCGCCGTCGTGTCGCGCGTATTCCCTGAGCACCTCCGGCGTGTCGTGCTCTGGATCGAATGAGATGCTGAGCAATCGCGTTGAGGCAAGAGGGCCGGAGGAGGTTTGGATCGCTTTCTGCAGCTCGGCAAAATTTTGCGACATCCGAGGGCAGAAGTTAGGCAACGGACAGCGCGTGAAGATGAAGGTCACGACGAAGGGATGACCACGAAACGTTTCCAGCGTCACCGGTTTTCCATCCTGATCGGTCAACGTGAAGTCGGACATCGGGTCGCCTTCGTGCAGGCGCTCTGAGGCCGCGGTCTCCGATTGCGATGGAGATGTCGGGGCGCGTCTCGGCAGATGGAGTTCGCCGGAATCAATCTTCCGCACGTGATCGATCCATGAGTCGAGCTGAGTCACGTTTAAGCGGAAGGCAATCGCGTCATCGAGTTTCAGGTCGGCAATCTCTTTCTCGTCGCGCACCTCGAACGGCATCCTCATCGAGGGCATGAACCCGGGAATGTCTTCGTGCTCGAGGTCGATCGTCTTGTGATCGGGCGGAAGCGCCCGGACGATTGCACGCGCTTCGTAATGCCGTGTGTCGGTTCCGGATTTATCAGCGCGGCCGCAGCCGAAGGAAGCGATGACGAGGCAAAGGACAAAAGCAAAGGCGGCGCGGCGACGAGCGACGTTTCTCATGCTCTTACTGAAAGCACTGCGCGGAATCGTTCCAGACAAATCGTCGGTGGCCTTGATATGAATCAAACTGGGTGTTCGCAGTCATAGCAGGAACGTATCAAGCCCCAACTAATGAAGTATTGGCATCTCGTTGCAGCGCGGAAAAATTCCGATTCCTGGTAGCCGCTCAATTTTTTCGGAACCGATGCTTTGGCGTTTCTCCTCCGCTGACGCGTGTTCCGAGTGAGCTTTTTCCAGAAATGAAACAAAGCTTGATGTGCATCAAGGCGCGAGTGCGCCATCCCACGGATGAGACGATTATGAGAAAAGCATTTAGTGAGTCACTCTCGATCATGGCGCTCGGCTGCAGCGCCCTCCTTCTTTATGCAACTGGTTGCGCGCGCGCACCGGAAGCGCCGCCGAAACAGGTCCAAATCAACGCTGACGATAAAATGAAGTTCGATCTCACGGCTTTCGAAGCGAAGCCGGGGCAGAAAATTTCGGTGACGCTGAAGAACGTCGGGACAACGCCGAAATTTTCGATGGGTCATAATTTCATCCTACTCGACCGCACCGTGAACCCTGGCAACGTGCAGGCTTTTCTGGACAAAGCCTCGACGCAGGCCTCGCACGATTACGTGCCGCCGGACGCAAAGGAAGTCCTCGCGCACACCAAACTGCTCGGGCCTAACGAAACCGATACAGTCACCTTCAATGCGCCATTTGTGCCGGGCGAGTATCTCTATCTTTGCTCCTTTCCCGGTCACTATTCGCAGGGGACCAAAGGCTTCATGACGGTGAAATAGGATCGACAGATATTGACTATGAAAACAAAAAGTATCTATCTGATCGCGTTTGCGATCGCGGCCGCCACGGGCCTGATCAGCTGCGGGAAACAGAGCAGCACAAATTCGGCCGATCGCACCGCCAACGCGCTGGCCAGTTACGTCGCGCCCGGCGAGAAGGATGAGTATTATCTTTTCTACTCCGGCGGCCACTCGGGCCAGGTCTTTGTCGCGGGGATTCCCTCGATGCGTCACATCGTGACCATTCCCGTCTTCGCGCCCTATCCGGCGACCGGTTACGGCTTCGATGAAGAATCGAAAAAGATGCTGGGCGATTTTACCTGGGGCGACATGCATCACCCGGCGCTCTCACAAACCAAATCCAAGTATGATGGCCGCTGGCTTTTCGTAAACGACAACGCCAACAACCGAATCGCGCGGATTGATCTGCGCGATTTCAAGACGCACCAGATTCTCGGTCCGATTCCGAATTCAATTGGCAATCACGGATCGTCATTCATCACCGAAAACAGCGAGTATATTTTGTGCGCGACGCGTTTTTCTGTGCCGCTGCCGAAAGGTCGGGTGGCTGATCCGAAGGATTACGCAAAGGAATTCAACGGCATGGTCAGCGGGATCAAAGTCGATCCGAAGACCGGCGAAATGAAGGTGGGCTGGCAGATTCTCACGCCGCCGTTCGATTGGGATCTCGGCTCCACCGGGAAAGGCCCGAGCAGCGGCTGGGCTTTCTGGACGAGTTACAACACGGAGATGGCGCACGACGTTCTCGAGGTCAATTCGAGCCAAAAAGATCGCGACCTGTGCGCCATCGTAAACTGGCGCGCCGCGGAGCAGGCAGTGGCGAGGGGCCAGGCACAAGTGATGGACGGAGTGCCGATTCTCGATCCCGCAAAAACACCCGGCGTGATGTATTTCGTTGCCATCGGAAAATCACCGCACGGGATGGATGTCGATCCGACGGGGAAGTGGGTGGTGGCTGGCGGAAAACTTCAACCCGCCACGACGGTATTGAACTTCGAAAAAGTTCAGGCGGCCATTAACAACAAGACATTCGAGGGAGATTTTCGCGGGATTCCCATTTTGAAATACGAAGCCGTCGTGGAAGGCGAAGTGCCGGTTGGTCTCGGCCCGTTGCACACGCAATACGATGGAAAGGGTTTCGCCTACACGTCGATGTTCATCGATTCCAACATCACGAAATGGAAACTGCCGCCTTGGACGGACGAGGAGAAGAAAGACTTAAACAAGGTCGTGCTCGACAAAATGCCGACTCACTTTAGCACCGGCCATCTCGTCGTCGCGGGTAGCGACACGGCGCAGCCGTACGGGAAATGGTGTGTCGCAATGAACAAGCTGTCGGCTGGCCGCCACATCAATGTCGGACCTTCCCAGCCGGAATCGAGTCAGCTGATCGATATCAGCGGCGACAAAATGAAGATGGTCGCGGAAGCGTACACCGAACCGGAGCCGCATTTTGCGCAAATCCTCAAAGTCAGCGAAATCCAACCGAATGAGATTTACCCGAAAGACGAAAACAAAGACCCGGACGCGGTCTGGGATAAGAGTGGGACCGGAGTCTGGCGCAATGGCAACCAGGTGGTCGCAAGATTGACCGCGATCCGCAGCCGATTCACTCCGGACAGAATCGACGCGCAGGTCGGTGACGATCTCACGGTGCACGTCACGAATATCGAACAGACCCGCGACATGATTCATGGCTTTGGCGTCATCGAGCAAAACATCAACATGGTGATGGACCCGGGCGAAACGAAGACGTTTCACATCAAGCTAACGAAGGGGGGCGTGTTCCCGTTTTACTGCACCAACTTCTGCTCGGCGCTGCACCAGGAGATGCAGGGTTATCTTGTAGTCAGCAACGCGGGCCAGCCTTTGCCGGGTGCCGTTTACCAGAGCGGCACGCCGGGCGTAGCGCCGGTCGCGAAGCTGGGACAATAGCCGATCGCTCCTGCCAGGCGGGAGAACGAACAAACTCCAGCCTCGTTAGGCCGGCGCGTTTATGAGGAAAAAATTATCGAATCTGCTCGGCCGCGAATTTCGTTTCCTCGCGCGGCCGCTGAATCTCTGGTCGCGTCTCCTCCTGCTCGCGGCGGCGGCGACGATCGTTCTGTCGCTCTTTTTCCCGCTCTGGCGAATGCACCTTGTCGCCCCGCAGTATTCGGATGGGCTCGATCTGTTCATTTCCAGCTACAAGATCCAGGGTGGCGGCTTGCACGGTCAGCACCTGGTCGAAATCAACAACCTGAATCACTACATCGGCATGGCGCCGATTCTGCAGGCGGATTTTCTGGAGATGCGCTGGATGCCGTTCATCTTCGGATTGATCACGCTGCTGATCCTCCGCTCGGTCGTTTTCGGACAAATGGGCAACGTCGTCGACCTCTTCGTCGTCTACTGCTACTTCGGCATCTTCTCGATCGGATCATTCTGGTACCGGCTCTACACCTATGGGCACAATCTCGATCCGCACGCGCCGATGCGCATCACGCCGTTCACGCCGCTGCTGCTTGGCACGAAGCAAATCGCAAATTTCCGCGAGTCCAGTTACCCGGAGCTCGGCGCGTATCTGCTGTGCGTTTCGGTGTTGCTCATCGTTCTCGCCGGCTGGTTCTCGCGCAAGGAGGCGACGCGGTGAGTGCTACCCTGAGGTTGGCGATCGCGCTGTGCCTGGTGACAACCGCAACTGCTGCGACGCTGCAAGAGCGCATCGATTCTGCCGCGCCTCACGCGACCATCCGCCTCGAAGCGGGCGTGCACGCCGGTCCGATCGTGATTAACAAACCGCTCTCGCTCGTGGGCGAGCGGGGCGCGGAAATTCGCGGCAATAACAAAGGCAGCGTCGTGACGATCGCGGCCGACGATGTGACCTTGAGCGGGCTGCGCATTACCGGTTCCGGCTTGCAATTATCGGATGATGACGCCGCCGTCTTCGTGACCGGCAACCGTGCCAGGATCGACACGAACGTCATCGCCGACTCACTCCACGGCATCTATCTGAAGAAAATTTCCGGGGCGCAAATTCTCAACAACCTCATTCAAGGCAAGACGACGCTGATTGCTGCCAGCGAGCCGGTCGAGAAAACAATTGGTAGCAGCACCGAGAATTGCGACACGACGCTCGTCTCCAATCGGCGCGGCAACGGCATTCACCAATGGAACTGCGAAGGGAACCTGATCCGCGGGAACGAAATCAGCGAGACGCGCGACGGCATTTATTTTTCATTCACGAACAATTCGCGGGTCGAAAACAACCTCGTCCATCACGTCCGTTACGGCCTGCACTACATGTATTCGGATGGAAATACTTTCGAGAACAACACCTTCACGGAAAACGCGGCCGGCGCCGCAATCATGTTCTCGAAGGAGTTGGTTGTGCGTGGTAATCGCTTCGTCAATAACCGCGGCCATCGCGCTTACGGACTCATTTTTCAGTCGTCCGACCGGAGCACGCTCGAAGGGAATGAGATCACCGAAAATGCGGTCGGCCTCTCGTTCAATCAGTGCAACGCGAACAAGATCGTCGGCAATCGCGTGACGCAAAATTACATCGGCCTGCGCATCGGTTCGAACTCGGACGACAACCAGTTCACCGAAAATATTTTCGCGCACAATCTTCATCCCGTCGAAACCGGTGGCTCTGACGTGTCCGGCACGCGCTGGTCGGTGAACGGGGTCGGGAATTTGTGGGACGACGATTTCGCGCTTGATCTGGATCACGACGGCATCAACGATCTGCCTCATCGCGAGCTCGATTTGTTTGGCGTTTTGCGGCGCGATTTTCCCGCCGTCGCATTTCTTTCCGGCAGTCCGGTGCTGAAGCTCTTGCGATTTGCGCAAGAACGCGCGGCCTTGCCCGGCGCGAATTTCATCGAGGATCGCGCGTCGCTCACTCCACAGTTTTGGAAGCTGCGCGCGCAACGCGCCGCTCGAAACGTTATTTCTTCGAGCACCAAATGACGATCGTCGTCGAAGGCATCATCAAAAAGTACGGACGCAATCCGGTGTTGCGTGGCCTGACCTTTTCGGCCAGACCCGGTGACATTACTCTGCTCGTCGGCCCCAATGGCGCGGGCAAGAGCACGATCATGAAAGTGCTCGCCGGTTTGATTCACCCAGATGGCGGAAGCGCGCGGATCGATCAGGCGGACATCATCAAGGAACGAATCAGGGCGCAGCATTTCCTGTCGTATTTGCCGCAGAGCCCAAGTTTCCATCCGCGCATGACGTGTGCGGAAATCCTGCGCTTCTATGCGCGATTGCGCGGCGTGGCGTTTTCCCGTTATGAAGCGGTGTTCGAACTGGCGGGTTTGCGCGACTTCGAGCGCGTCCGCACCGGCGAATTTTCCGGCGGCACACGTCAGCGGCTCGGACTCGCGCTGCTGCTCCTGCCGGATGCGCCCGTGTTGCTGCTTGATGAGCCGGGCTTAAGTCTCGATCCGGGCTGGCGCAAACGACTTCAGGAAACGCTGCGCTTCGAAGCCGGGCGGGGGAAAAGCGTGCTCGTGACGACGCACTTGATCGCGGAATGGAACAAGATTGCGCATCGCTGCCTGCTTTGTCGCGAAGGGCAGATCGAACGCGAACTCGATCCATCAAACCTGCCGCAGAATTTTGACGAGACAGAATCCGCCGGGCGCGACGCGCCCGAAAGATCGACCACCGATGAACCGCGCCTTTCCATTGTTCACTGACGCCGGCCCGGTGCGCGCGGTGTTGCTGCGCGAGTTTCGCGACGCGCTCATCAATCGCTACTTTCAGGTCTTCGCCGCGCTCTCGTTCCTCGGCGGAGTGGCCGCGATTATTTTCAGTGAAGACGCGAACAGTGTCCCGGTTTTGATCCTGCAGGTGGCCCTCTATTTCGTCTCGCTTTTCGCATTGCTCGCTGGAGCGAGCAGCGCGCAGGCCGAGCGGGACGAGTGGGAAATGTTGTTTGCGCAACCTGTGTCGCGAGCGGCCTATGTGGTTGGAAAGTTCGTTGCCTACTTGTCGATCTTTGCCGCGGTCTTATTGCTCCTCTTTCTGCCTGGCCTGGTCAACGGGGCGTCCCGACTCGCGATTCTCTATCTGCAAACTCTCCTCCTGGCCGCCGTCTTTCTCGCGCTTGGTCTCACCGCCGGATTCCTCGCACACGATCGCGCGCAAGCGCTCATCATTGGCGTGAGTGCATGGCTGCTCTTACTTTTCGGCATCGATTTTATCGCCCTCTTCGCCGCCCGCTGGGAACTCACTCAGAAATTTCCCGATCTCTGGGTCTCGTTCCTGATGCTAAACCCGCTCGACTCTTTCCGAATCGAAGCGCTTTTTTCGCTCGAACAAATTCCGGCCGAAGCGGCCAACAAAACTCCATTGGCGAGCTGGTGGATCGCGCATGCGGCCGTTTGGTTCAGCTTCAGCGCGGCGACCTGGTCGGCCGTGTTCATCACGCTTTCGGGTCTGCGTTTAAGTCGCTGGGAAGACTAAGATGCCAACGACGTTTAAGAAACTTGATGTCCGCCCTCTCATCGCGAAGGGCATGGAACCGATCGCCGCCATCCGGTCAAGGATCGACCTGATAAAAGCCGGCGAAGGTCTCACGGTCATCGCGCCTTTTCTGCCCTCGCCGTTGATTGAGAAGTTGAGCAGCGAAGGATTTCGCTCCCGAGCGCAGCATCAACCGGATGGCGCATGGGCGGTGAATTTTTGGCGGGACGAATAGGCGGAGGGCCGCTAGTTGTTTGGGCGTGCCGTTGGAGCGCCGAAAATTCAAGCAACTGGTCATCGAGAACACGCTGCGAAGTTGCCAGCTCTTCCTCGGTCTGCCCGCCGTCGATATTTCGGCCATCGCAGCCTTCGCAATTCCGAAACAAATTGCGAAGGGTGAATACCTTTTCCGCGAAGGCTCGCCCGCGGACGGCTTCTACATTGTGCAACGCGGCGGGATCAAAGTGCATCGCATGAGCGCCGCCGGGAAGGAACAGGTGATTCACCTCTTTCAGCCGATCGAGTCTTTCGCCGAGGCGGCGCTCGCGACCGAAATCGGCTATCCGGCGGATGCGCGTGCCACGGTGGAAAGCACCGTGCTGCTGATTCCGAAACGCGATTTCATCGAACTCCTGCGCTTTCGCCCGGAGCTGGCCCTGCGCATGCTCGGCTCGATGAGTCAGCATCTGCGCGTGCTGGTGGGTTTGCTCGATGATCTCACACTCAAGGACATGGAGACGCGTCTGGCCAACTGGCTCTTGAAACGCTGTCGCCGACCCTTGCCTAACGAGCCGGTGGTCATAAAGCTCGATCGCACCAAGCGCGTCCTCGCCGCGGAGATGGGCACGACCAGCGAAACGCTCTCGCGCACCCTGGCAAAGTTTCGCGGACAGAAACTGGTGCAGGTGAAAGGGAACACGATCACGCTGACCCGGCCGCGCGCTCTGCAACAGCTCCTGCAAAAGAATCTGGGCGAACTCTAGTCTCTCCAAGCAAATAGTCCGAATGACATTTAACAAAGACTGCATGTTTTATTCACTACCGCCATCCGGCCGATTCATCTGCGCTCTTGCTTTCCCGATTCTGATTTTGTTTGCCGGTGGGTGCAAAAAACAATCCGCGACGCCGTCGGCGCCGGAAGTTAAAGTCATCACGGTTACGCCGGCTAGTGTTCCGATTTTTGCGGAATGGATCGGCACGTTGGATGGTTTTGTGAACGCGCAGATTCATGCGCAAGTAACCGGTTATCTACTCACGCAAAACTACGCCGAGGGCAGCGAAGTGAAAAAAGGCGATCTGCTGTTTCAAATTGATCCGCGTCCGTTTCAGGCCACGGTCGATCAGGCACTGGCGAAACTCGCGCAGGACAAGGCGTCGGCGGGCAAAACGGAATTGGACCTGAAACGCGACACGGAGCTCTCGAAGAAAAACGTCGTTAGCCAGGAAGTATTCGACGACGCAGTTCAGGCGAACCTGGTGGCGGAGGCGCTGGTCAAGGCGGACGAAGCCGCGGTTGAAACCACGCAGTTGAACCTTGGATTCACCAAAATCACGGCGCCGATTGACGGCCTCGCGGGAATGGCCCTGGCCCAAATCGGCGATTTGGTCGGGCAATCGAGCACCGTGCTCACGACCGTTTCGACGCTCAACCCAATCAAGGTTTATTTTCAGATCAGCGAACAATCCTATCTTGATTTCTGGCAGCACCAGGTGGCTGGCAGCGGCGCCGACACCAATGCCGAATTGCAGCTAATTTTTGCCGACGGCTCGGTTTACCCGGAAAAAGGGAAGTTCTTCTTCGCCGACCGGCAGGTCAATCCGACCACCGGCACACTGCAAATCGTCGGACTTTTTCCAAACGCGAGTCTCATGTTGCGGCCTGGACAGTACGGTCGGGTGCGCGTGCAAACGCAAACGAAGGAGAACGCACTGCTCGTGCCGCAACGCGCCGTGACTGAACTTCAGGGCACCTATCAAGTCGCGATCGTTGACGCGACGAACACAGTGCATCTGCAATCAGTCAGAGTCGGTGCTCAAATCGGCTCGAATTGGATTATCGCGAGCGGCCTCAAGTCCGGCGACCGGGTCGTGGT
>PNAA01000024.1:99272-378923 GCA_003169975.1 Spartobacteria bacterium
ATTCCGCGGCGCATGGACAAAGGGACAGCGTTTTTGCGCTCCTTGGTGCCTTTGGATCTTCGTGACTGACTCTCATGTATCGCTTTTTCATCAACCGGCCGATCGTCGCGATGGTGATTGCCATCTTGATGGTGATCATCGGACTGGTTTCGATGGTGAGCCTGCCGGTCGCGCAATTTCCCAATATTGTTCCGCCGGAGATCCGCATTCAGACCACGTTCCTCGGTGGCGACGCGCTGACGCTCGCGCAATCCGTCGCGACGCCGGTCGAGGAACAGATGAGCGGCGTGGACAACATGAATTACATGTATTCCATCAGCGCGAACAACGGGGTCATGCGGATGGGCGTGAATTTCGACGTCAAGACCGACCCCAATATTGATCAAATGCTGGCGCAACTCCGCGCGAACCAGGCCGCATCACAATTGCCGGCGTCTGTGCAGAATTACGGCGTCACTCTTCAGAAATCGCCGTCGAGTCCGATGCTGTTGATTGCCCTCTCCTCGCCTAATGGCACGCATGACGCGACGTTCCTGGCCAACTACGCCTACATCAATCTGGTTGACCAGATCACGCAGTTGAAGGGGATTTCAAACATCAATGTTTTCGGCGCCGGGCAATACGCGATGCGTTTTTGGGTGAAGCCGGATCAACTCGCGACCCTGAACCTTACCGTCAGCGATATCCTCACCGCCATCAGCGCGCAGAACAATGTCAATCCCGCCGGGCAAGTCGGCGGCCCGCCGATACCCCAGGGACAGGAATTCACCTACGCCATCACCGCCCAGGGCCGGCTCGTTTCGGCAGAGGAATTTGGCCAGATTATCATTCGGGAAAATCCGGACGGTTCGGTCGTGCGGTTGAAGGATGTCGCGCGGGTGGAGCTGGGGGCGCAACTTTACAACGTGATCGGCAAATTTAACGGAAAACCAGCCGCGATCATGGCGGTTTACCAATTGCCCGGCTCGAACGCGCTCGATGACCAGAAGGCGGTGCTTAATCTCCTGGCGAAACTCAAACAGAGTTTTCCGCCGGACTTGGATTATGCCGTCTCGCTCGACACCACGTCCGCCGTCACCCAGGGCATCTACGACATCGTACGAACGCTGGTCATCGCGCTGTTTCTTGTTCTCCTGGTCGTTTTCATTTTTCTGCAGGGCTGGCGCGCGTCGCTCATTCCGCTGGTCGCCATTCCGGTGGCACTCATCGGAACCTTCGCGTTCTTCCCCCTTCTCGGATTTTCCTTAAACACACTTTCACTCTTCGGCCTGGTGCTCGCCGTCGGTCTTGTGGTTGACGATGCCATTGTCGTCATCGAAGCCACCGAACGGCACATCGAAGAAGGCATGAAGCCCAAGGAGGCTGCGCTCAAGGCGATGGAAGAAGTCGCCGCCCCGGTGGTTTCGCTCGCGCTCATTCTCGCGGCAGTTTTTGTTCCCACTATTTTCATCGCGGGAATCACCGGGCGACTTTACCAGCAATTCGCGCTGACGATTGTCATCGCGGTCATGCTCTCCGCGTTTAATGCGCTCTCCTTGAGCCCCGCGCTCGCGGCCATGTTGTTAAAGCCAAAAGGGGGAAACGAGAGCCGCGGGCCGCTCGGAAAATTTTACGGCTGGTTCAATCGCGGGTTTGAAAAAGCGCAGAACGGTTACGTCAAAGTTGCCGGCACGCTGATCCGCAAAAGTATTTTCACTGTCTTCATGCTCGTGGCGATCGCGGTGCTTGCGATTTTCCTAGGAGTGCGATTACCGACCGCATTCTTACCAGTAGAAGATCAAGGTTACGCCTACGTCGCCGCGCAACTGCCCTACGCCGCGGCGCTCGAACGCACCGACGCCGTCTGTAAAAAGATCGAGGACATTTTGAAGAATACGCCGGGCGTAAAATACTATACCACCGTCGAAGGCTTCAGTTTGTTGAGCCAGGTTCAGGCCACCTATAACGCCTTCTTTTTTGTGACACTCGAGCCGTGGAGCAAACGGACAAAAGCTAGTGAGCAAATTCAAGCCATCAGCACGCATATCAATCGGGAGCTGGCCAAACTGCCCGAAGCCACGGCATCGGCCTTTTCGCCGCCGTCTATTCCCGGTGTCGGCACGTCCGGCGGTTTTACTTTCATTTTGGAAGACCGCTCCGGCAAACAGGACCCTTCTTTTCTCACGCAGAATCTGGACAAGTTCATGGCCGCTGCGCGGAAACGACCCGAAATTGCCGGCCTGCTCACGACGTATCTGCCGAGCGTTCCGCAGGTGTTCGTCAAAGTGGACCGTGCCAAAGTTTTGAAACTGGGCGTTCCGCTCAGTGACGTTTACACCACGCTGCAAACGTTCATGGGCGGAAATTTCGTGAATTATTTCAATCGTTTCGGGCGGCAATGGCAGGTTTATCTTGAAGCCGAAGGTCAATACCGCACCCGCGCCGAAAATCTCCTGCAGTTTTACGTGCGCAATACTCAGGGGCAAGCCGTTCCGCTTTCGGCCTTCACGGAGATTCAGTACCGCACCGGGCCGGAATTCGTTATGCACTACAACGAGTATACCTCCGCGCAAATCAATGGCGCGGCCGCCTCCGGTTACAGTGACGGCCAGGCGAACAAAGCCCTTGAAGAGGTCTTCGCGCAAACGATGCCGCCTGGAATCGGCCACGATTATTTCGGCATGTCATTTCAGGAACAACAGGCGGCGGCCGGCGTTTCGCCCGCGCTCATTTTCAGCCTTTCAGTTCTGTGCGTTTTTCTAATTCTCGCGGCGCAATTTGAAAGCTGGTCGTTGCCCATTAGCGTTTTGCTCGGCACGCCCACGGCTATTCTGGGCGCATTCCTCGCGTTGACCCTGCGCGGATTTCAAAACAATGTGTATGTGCAAATCGGCCTGATCATGCTGATCGGCCTCGCCGCCAAAAACGCCATCCTCATCATTGCCTTCGCCAAAACGGAATACGAAAAAGGTAAATCCATTTCTGATGCCGCGTTGACTGGTGCGCGCATCCGGCTGCGGCCCATTTTAATGACTTCATTTGCGTTTATTCTCGGCTGCTTTCCGCTCTGGATCGCATCCGGTTCAGGCGGCGTTTCCCGCCAAACGCTCGGCACCGTCGTCATTGGCGGCATGTTGGGCGCAACGCTCGTGGACATTTTTATTGTGCCGGTCACTTTTTCGATCGTCGAAAAACTCGCCGCGCGTTTCAGCAAGAAAGCCCGCGGAGAGCACGCGCAACTACCGTTAGAACCGCAGCATCCGGTGGTCTGAGGACTGTCGCGCCTGGACCGAAGTTCGCGCTTTCAATCGGCAAACAACGCCGAAGGCCGTTCTGATGATTTCCCTAGGGAACGACCGTCAGCGTGAGATCGTTGCCATCGCCGCCTTCGTAGCTCGCCTGGAAGTTATTCCCGTTGACGGTCAGAATCGCGCCGTCGGCCAGATTGCTGAAGGCGCCGAAGATCGGCGTCGCGGCGGTGTTGCTGATCACGGTCAGGACGAGGCCTTGCGTCAGGGTGCCTTGCGCAGTGCCTTGGAAAGCAAACGTCGCGCCGCTGTTGATGGTCACTCTGTTGGCGATCACTTTGTCGCTCCGAGCTTTCTTCTTTTTCGCTTTGAAGGTGTAGGTATAGACGGCATCGGCGTTGAAGGTGAGCGCGCTTTGGATGGTGAGCGTGGTTTGCGTCTTTGTTCCGTGAGCCGGGGCGAGGAACGCTCCTGAGTTCACAGTCACAGCGCCGGAAATAATCCCGCTTCCGCCCAAGGTTCCGCCGTTCACCTGCACGGCTCCGGTTCCCGTCGCAGAGCCGCCCTTATTGCTCACGACCAGCGTGCCCGCGCTCACTGTCGTGCCACCAGTGTAGGTGCTGCCGTTGCTTAAGGTCAGAGTGTTATTGCCGATCTTGATCAGTGCCCCGCCCGTCTTCCCGCTGATGCCGCCATCCTGGATGACACCTGAAAAGGTTGTACTCAGCACACCGCTGCCAACCGAGAGCGCCTGGCCGCCAAGGAAGACCAGCCCGTCGCCTTCCAGCGAGCCGATCGTGACTCCGCCGCCGTGCGAACTAATATCGAGATTGCCATTGCCGAAGACTTCCACTCGCGCCGTGCCGCCAGCGGACATGTTGTGAAACTCGATCAACCCGCCCGTCCCGCCATCAGTGCCGCCATTGGCGATCAGGGTCGCCGCATCCGCGCGCGAAGTGCCCAGGAACAGAGTGATGGCCCCGCCCGCGCCGCTGACGAGACCTCCATTCGCCGTGATCATGGCGCTATTCGCGTCGCCAAGATAAAAGGTCGTCACGGCTCCGTTGGCTCCAGCAGCTTCACCCCCATTCGTAACGATTGTCGCGTCACCCAGGGTTGCGCTTCCAAGGATGTCGATGAAAGAACCGAGCGCACCCGCGACCGTGCCGCCACCACAGACAAAGGTCGAACTCATGGCGCTCGTTCCATTAAAGCTCGCGCCACCGGCCTGCGAACCTGTGCTCCTACCTCCCTCCAGAACAAAGGTGGTCAATTCCCCGGAGCCGCCATCTCTCCCGTCAAACTGAAACAGACCCGCTCCGGTTTCATCGGCTGCGGCCAGGAAGTTTTGGACGGTTCCAGAATCGTTGACGATACCTGCGTCAACACTCAACGCTGTGTTCGGCGAGGCTGTAATGACGTAGGCACTGGCTCCCACGTTAAAGCTCAGTTCGAACAGCTCTATCGGTGCTGACATCAAAACCGCGGTCGTATTGGAAACCCCGAAAACGGCTGAATCGCTAAAACCGTTTGGCACAGTATTCGCAGACCAGTTAGCCGCGGTGTTCCAGTCTCCGCTAATTGGATTAGCGATCCAAGTGCCGCTGCTGGCGTGGGCGGGTTGACTAGCTTGACACAAGATCAATGTCAGCAGCAGGGCGGCTAGGATGAGGCGGTGGTTTTTCATGGTGTGCTTTCGATTTGGGGCGCCGCTTGGGGCGCCGCTCGTCGGCGCGCTGTCTTTTACAAAGAACCTGCCGCCCGGGTGGGGGTATTTCGTGGCCTGCGGGGCTCATCGACCCCGGCTACAATCCGGCGCCGTCACCTTCGGCAGAACTTTTACCATCCAGATCACGAGCGCAGCGATCCAGCAAAACGCGGCTGCGACGAGATGAATCGTGCGCGCCGCCGGTGCGATGTCAGCGACATATCGGGAGAACATGGCGAGGAAAACAAGGACGGCTGCGACGATGAAAAATGGCAGGCGTTTTTCGAAAAGATGCGCGTTGCCGCTGTGCCCGAAGATGACGCGAATGGAAACGGTCAGGACAATGAAACTGAATCCGCTGATGAACAAAATATGGAGCGCGCCGATGCGATACAGCGGCCAGGCCGCTTCGGCCACGAGTCCGAGAACGATGGCGGCCAAACCGGCGCGCATCGAGTCGCCCAGAAAACTACGGCCACGGCGTGGCATTCGCGCGGCGAGGTAAATAAGAACCGCGCTCGCACGCAGCCAGGCGGCCGATGTTGACCAACCGAATGTTTCCGCTACGAAGGTCGCGTCGATCGTCAGGCCAATCGTGAGGGCGAAACCGGCGCGGGGCATCCATCCCGGCGGCAGGACGCGCGCTTCCGGCAGTGCATCAGCGCGCGAGATGTCAAGGAGGCGCGCGAGGAGATAGGGGCCAACGCCGAGAATCGGCAAGAGGACAAAGCCTTGCTCGAGCAAACACGCGCCGATGCGATAGGGCGCCGTATAGAGTTCGTTTTGATAAAGCGCAAGGAGCAGAGCGCCGATCACTCCGTTCAAAAGGCCCAGCGCCACGAGCACGAAATTTGGCGGAGGCGAATCGGCGCGCTGCACGAAGCGTTGGCCGAGGATGAAGGCAAAGGCCGCGAGACAAAGAGCGAAAAGGAAATCAGCTACGCGGTGCGAACCCCCGCAGTGCAGACCGGCCGCGAGGAGATCGAGCGTGAGCAGAACCAGCACCTCGGCCCGGGAAAAATGAGGCGCGGAAGTGATGCGCGGCCCGGCGGTGCCAAGAAAACCGATGATGAAGGAGGCCAGGAATCCTTCGATCATCAGGCGCGCGTGCCAGATGGCGGGATACTCCGTGAGAATGCCGGCGTAGTAGAGCGGCCAGAGCGAAACGCCCAAGAGGGCGAGGACCGCACCGATCGGGAAGAAAAGGCGAAAGGGTTCCTCGCAGAACAAGCCGTTCTTTGGTTGGCGGTATTGCATGCTTTTTCGGGAGCTCGCGATGCGGTGCTGACGATTCACCCCAGGCGGCTGCTCTCCACGCGCTGCTTATCCTTTGCTTTTCAAACTCCGGCTTTGATCCAGATCAAGGCGGTGCGTGTTGGCCGACCAGACGGGCAACCGCATCCTGCTACCTTCCGGAATTGAAAGACGGAACGATCGCGTCGACCTGGCTTTACTCGACGGCTCCCGCCGGATCCCTGGCGTGGGCCAGATCGCGCACGGGATCGATTTTCCAACGACCGGCGACGGCTTCCAGCTCGGCGTTGAGCGACCAGCGGTCCGGCAGCGCATCGCCCGCGTGTTCGGCGTTCGCGCCTTTGAGACTCATGCAGTTCGTGTTGTCTCCGATCTCGGCGATCCGTGCGAATTCGTCCGGGGTCAGGGTCACCTCGGGAAGGGAGGCCAGCTCCTCGACTTTTGTTTCGATGGGCTTCGCTTGCGCGCCCGGTTCCTGGATCAAGGTCGGAACCACGCTTTGCACGGGCGCATGCGCGAGATTCCAGATGCAGGCCAGTTGCAACATCGTGAGACCGTGCGCGTCGGCGATCGCGCGCATCTTTTCGATTTTTTCGGCGCCGGCCTCGACCCAGCCGGCCGGACGAAACGTCCGGTGATCACGCGGCGCGAACTGGTGGCCCGGTTTCACATCGTCGTGGAAAAGGCCGCCGTAATCGACCACCCGCGTCACGATTTTCGTTCCGGTTTTTTCCGCGGCCGGAAGGCAAAGGCTGCCGGGCCACGGCTCCAGGGGATTGAGGATGATCATCGCCCAATCGATCAAACCTTGGAATCGCTCGAGGCAGAGGATGAGGTCGAGGGTAAATCCATTCGCCGGGCCGGGCGCGACGCCGAGTCGTGTCGTTAGGCCGGCGTCTTTTAGTTTTTCCATCCCTTTCCAGACGGCGTCGCTGGTGTAGCCGGTGGCATCGGGATTGTGCAGCAAGAGAAGATCGAAGCGGTCGCTTCGGCAGCGCGCCAGTGACTTCTCGGTAGCCGCGCGCAGATAGCTCGCGTATTCGCCCGGTTTGCGCAGGACCGGGCTGGTGAAACGGGGAAAGCCTTTCGAGCCATCGCGTTGCCCAGAATAGAAATCGTGCCCGACCGCCCCGACCAGGCAGTAGCTGTCTCGCGGAGTTCCTTCGAGGGCGCGCCCGAGCAGGGTATCGGCTCCGCCCGCGCCGTAAACGTCGGCCGTCAGGAAGGTGCGGATTCCCTTTTCGTAAGCGAGGCGGATGAGCGCGATGAAACGGTCGTCATCCAGCGGTTCGCCAAAGTGCATGAAACGTCCGGCACTCCACATTCCAAAAGCAGTCCTGGTCAGTTGCATCCCCTTAAAATTGCAAAGCTACTGAATCATAATACCCGAAGCGCGCACCTCATAAACCCGGACCCGGGCGCGTCGTTCCATCGGGAATCGGCCTAACGAAATCGCTTTCGGTGGAAACGGTCGCCTGGCCCGCGTTTTGCCGGAGCGCTTCCTCCAGCGCGCGCCAGGCCAGCATCGCGCACTTCACCCGTTGCGGAAATTTTCGCACCCCGCGGAGCAGGCGAAGATCACCCAGGCTCGGCGCTGCGTCGTCGCTTTCGCCGGCCACCAGGCCGTGGAAGGCGTGCAGCATTTCTTCGGCGGCGGTGCGCGACTTCCCTTTCAATTTCATCGTCATGAGCGAGGCCGAGGCCTGGCTGATGGCGCAGCCCTGCCCGCTGAATTTGATCTCCTGCAAACTCCCGTCGGCGCCGAATTTCACTCCGAGATCGATCTCATCGCCGCACGACGGATTGTCGCCGTGCACGCACACGGCCGCGTCGGCGAGAGTCCCGAAGTTTCGCGGTCTTCTCGAATGATCGAGAATCACTTCCTGGTACAACTCCTCGAGTTCCGGGTTCATGAAAAGAAGCGGACCGCCGCGCGCAGGATCTCCATCATGCGATCGATTTCGGTGATCGTGTTGTAAAAGTAAAAGCTCGCGCGGGTCGTGCCGGGCAAACCGAATTTGCGCATCAAGGGTTGATTGCAATGATGCCCACCGCGCAACGCCAACCCCTGTTGATCGGCGAAGGTGGTGAGATCGTGCGGATGCACGCCTTTCATCACGAAGCCGACCAGCGCCCCGCGCTCGTTCTTCGGCCCGAGCACGCGCATCCCGGGCAATTCCGCGAGCTGCTCTGCGGCATAGCTGGCCAGCTCCGAATCGTGCGCAAAAATCGCCGCGCGTCCGATGCTCTCGAGATATTCAATCGCGGCCGCCAACCCGATCGCTCCGGCGATATTAGGCGTGCCCGCCTCAAAGCGGTGCGGTGCTTTTTTGTAGGTGCTCTTTTCCAAAGTCACGCTCACGATCATTTCGCCGCCCCCGTGCCATGGCGGCATCTTCTCGAGAATTTCCGCGCGACCGTAGAGCACGCCGATCCCGGTCGGCCCACACATTTTGTGTCCGGAGAAGGCGAGGAAATCGCAGCCCAACTCCTGCACATCGACCGGCAAATGACCGGCGCTCTGCGCGGCATCGACGAGCGTGATGGCGCCGAGCGCGCGGGCCTGCCGGCAAAGCTCGGCCACCGGGTTGATTGTGCCTAACGAGTTGGAAACATGGGTGAAGGCGAACAGCTTCACCTCCGGCGTGAGTAATGCCGGCAGCTGCTCGAGCGCGAGCGTGCCATCCTCGCGCACGGGCACGAAACGCAGCCGCGCGCCGGTTCGTTCCGCGAGCAACTGCCAAGGCACGAGATTGCTGTGATGCTCCATCTCGGTGAGCAGAATCACGTCTCCGGCGCCGATAAATTTTCCACCCCACGCTTGCGCCACGAGGTTGATGCTCTCGGTCGTCCCGCGGGTGAAAACGATTTCGTCCGCGCTTGCCGCGCCCAGGTAGTCGGCCACGCCTTGCCGCGCGTTCTCGTAGGCCTCGGTCGCGCGCGAACTCAGTTCGTGCAGGCCGCGCTGCACGTTGGCGTTGTCGTGCTCGTAATAATCCCGGAGCGCATCGAGCACCGCGCGCGGCTTCTGCGAAGTGGCCGCGTTGTCAAAATAGATCAGGGGCTGGCCATGCACCTCTTCGCCCAGAATCGGGAATTCCTGGCGGATCGCACGCCAGTCGACGGAAGCGCGGAAAATTTCGTGCACCACCTAATCTGCGGTGGCTGTTGTGGCGCGCCACTTATTTGCGCTCGCGAGGCGCCGCCGGGACGCGGCAAGATTCGCCGCATTTTTGCCAAAGAACGACGAGTGGAAAAGCTCCAGTCGGCTGATGAGTCGGCGTGAAACAAGCCCCGAAGGTCAACCACGGTGCTCGGAAACCTCTGCCAAACAACGGAAGAATCCGCTTCCCTAACGAACGGAGCCGGTTCGCCGTCCAGAAAACACCCAGCCATTCCTTCCCGGCCAGCATGCCGTTAGGCGAGTTTCTTTTCGAATACCTTTACCGCTGCGGTGTTCGCCACAGCTTCGGCGTGCCCGGCGACTTCGCCTTGCCCACCTTCGCCTGGCTCGAGAAATCAAAAATCAAAAGTGTGACCATGACGCACGAACCCAGCGCCGGTTTTGCGGCCGACGCTTACTCGCGCATCAACGGCATCGGACTGGTCTGCGTCACCTACTGCGTGGGCGGGCTCAACGTCCTCAACGCCATCGCCGGCGCTTATGCGGAAAAATCACCGGTCGTGGTGATCAGCGGCGCGCCTGGTCGGAAAGACCGCGAGAAAGATCCGCTCCTGCATCACAAGGTGAAGACGTTCGAGACCCAGCGCCGCGTCTACGACGAAGTCACGGTCGCGAGCACGGTGCTGCTCGATGAAGAGCGCGCCGCGGCGGAGATCGTGCGTTGTGTCGATGCCTGCCTGCGCCACAAACGCCCGGTCTACATCGAGGTGCCGCACGATATGGCGGGCCGCGAAATTCCGATCGCGCTCGGGCCGCCAACCGCCGCCGAGATATCCGATCCGCCGGCCCTGGCCGAAGCGGTGGAGGAAACGCTCGCGCTCCTGCGCGCGGCGAAACGTCCGGTCATTCTGGCGGGTGTCGAGCTGGCGCGCTATCGCCTCGCGCCTCTCGTCGTGCAGATCGCGGAACGGATCAACATCCCGATCGCAACCGATCTTCTGAGCAAGAGTGCGATTCCGGAAAACCATCCGCTTTACCTCGGCGTCTACGGCGGCGCGATGAGCAGCGACGAGCACGTGCGGAAGTATCTGGAATCCTCCGACCTCGTTCTCATGTTTGGCACGTTTATCACCGACATGAGCATGGGTTTCTACACCGCGAAGCTCGATCGCGAGCGGACCGTGCTCGCGACCACGGAACGGGTGAGCGTGCAATATCACCGCTACGAATCGATCCAGTTTCGCGATTTTCTCGCCGCCCTAACGAGGGTGAAAATTCGCGCGAAACCATTCCGTCATCCCAACCCGCACGCAGCTCCCAGGCCGCTGAAAAACAAGGAACGCTCCGAGCCGCTCACGGTCGTCGATTTCTTTCGCATCCTCTCGCTCCATCTCGATGAGGACTGCTGCGTGATCGCCGACATCGGTGACGCGATTTTCGGCGCAGTCGGGATTCGCAGCGAACGGCAGGCGCAATTCATCGCGCCGGCCTACTACATGTCGATGGGTTTCGCCGTGCCCGCGAGCATCGGTGTGGCCCTGGCGGCGAAGAAACTTCGTCCCTATGTCGTGGTGGGCGACGGCGCTTTTCAAATGACCGGGACCGAAATTTCGACTGCCGTCCGGCTGGGGCTGAACCCGATCATTTTCGTCCTGAACAACGATGGCTACGGCACGATGCGAAGAATCCACGAGGGGAGTTTCAACATCATCACCCAGTGGAATTATGGCAAGATCTGCGAGTTGGTCGGGGGAGGGGCAGCGGTCACCGTGACCACGAAAGGCGATCTCGACGAAGCCATTCGTGCGGCGCGGGACTCCGGGAAGTTGACCGTGATCGAAGTCAAAGTTCCCCGCGACGACATCAGCCCTCAGCTTGCGAGAATCGGTCTCGAAGTGGCAAGGTTGCGTGGCTGGAAGATCCCCGCCCGCCCCGGGAAAGATGGAAGCAACGCGTCGCGTTAAAGTGAGAGTCACTTCGAAAAGCCCGACGTCGGTTCGCGTGCCGATTTTAGCATCGCTTTTCAACAGACGCGGTCCACAATTTGTCGAATCACCAATAAACGGAGCACACCTATGAAAACAAAACTTTCTCCTTCTCGGAAAAATCGACTCAGCGGCAATGGCGCGCATCGCGTCCGCAAACCCGTCGCCGGCAAAGCGCGGCGCATGTTAATCAACGGCCAGTGGGTGGAGGCGGCTTCCGGCGAAACCTTTGCCACCTATGACCCGGCAACGGGCGAGGTGATTTGCGACGTCGCGGCCGGCGGCGAGAAGGACGTCGACCGCGCTGTGAAGGCGGCGCGCGCGGCTTTCGAGTCCGGGCCGTGGCACAGGATGACGCCGTCCGATCGCGGCCGGGCGATCTGGAAGCTGGCCGATTTGCTGGAAAAGAATCTCGAGGAATTTGCCCGGCTCGAATCGCTCGACAACGGCAAGCCGCTCACCGTGGCGCGGGTGGCGGACGTTCCGCTCGCGATCGATTTGTTCCGCTACATGGCGGGCTGGGCGACGAAGATTCACGGGAGCACGCTCCCGGTTTCGGTTCCCTACGCAGCCGGCGCGAGGTTTTTCGCTTACACCTTGCGCGAGCCGATCGGGGTCGTCGGGCAGATCATCCCTTGGAATTTCCCGTTGCTCATGGCCGCGTGGAAACTTGGCCCGGCGCTCGCGACCGGCTGCACCGTGGTGCTCAAGCCCGCCGAGCAGACGCCGCTCTCCGCCTTGCGACTTGGTGAGTTGATGCAAGAAGCGGGCATTCCCGATGGCGTCGTGAACGTCGTCACCGGTCTCGGCGAAACCGCCGGCGCGGCGCTCGCCGCGCATCCGGGCATCGACAAGATTGCCTTCACCGGTTCGACCGAAGTCGGCAAGCTTATCGTTAGGGCGGCCGCCAATGATTTGAAAAAGGTGTCGCTCGAACTGGGTGGCAAGTCGCCCAACATCGTTTTCGAGGACGCGGATCTGGAGACGGCGATTCCCGGCGCGGCCAGCGCAATCTTCTTCAATCACGGCCAGTGCTGCTGTGCCGGCTCGCGGCTCTTTGTGCATAAAAAACATTTCGACAAAGTTGTGAGCGGAGTCTCCGACGCGGCGAAGAAAATCAAGATCGGTCCCGGCCACGAGCCTGACACCGAAATGGGTCCGCTCGTTTCCGAAGAACAGCTCCATCGCGTGCTGGGTTACCTGCAATCTGGAAGGAACGAAGGCGCCAAGCCTGTCGTCGGCGGCGGACGCGCCGGCAAGCGCGGTTATTTCGTCCAGCCCACCGTGCTGGTGAATACGAAACCCGGCATGAAAGTGATGGACGAGGAGATTTTCGGTCCGGTCGTCTGCGCCGTGCCTTTTACCGATCCGAACGAAGTGGTGAAGTCCGCGAACAACAACGTCTACGGCCTCGCGGCAGCGATCTGGACGCGCGACCTATCAAAAGCGCACCGGCTCGCCGCCGAGTTGCGCGCCGGAACCGTCTGGGTGAACTGCTACAACATCTTCGATGCGGCGCTGCCCTTTGGCGGCTACAAACAATCCGGCTGGGGCCGCGAGATGGGTGCCGAAGCACTCGAACTCTATACCGAGACGAAAGCGGTCTGCCTGCAGTTGTGAGCCTGCGGCTGCGAAGGCAGGCTCGACTTACCCATTGCAACCGGAGATAGTCGCCCATGCTCCAAAATCTCTATCCGCAGTTGCTCGCGTTTCATGGGTTGCTTCGCTGGGTTGCTCTCGCGGCCGCGGTCGCCGCGATTTTCGTCGCGTTCTCCGGCTGGAGCGGAACAAAACCGGCGGGGACGAATCTCCGAAAGTTCAGCGTCATCTTTGTCATCGCGATGGATCTCCAGTTGCTCATCGGCCTGCTGCTCTTCTTCGGAGCGAGCCCGATCACGCGCGCGGCCCTGTCCAATCTTGGTGCGGCGATGAAGCAGCAGGAGTCGCGTTTCTTTACGGTCGAGCATACCATGCTCATGCTCCTG
Organism: Spartobacteria bacterium; assembly: GCA_003169975.1. GTDB lineage: Bacteria > Verrucomicrobiota > Verrucomicrobiia > Chthoniobacterales > UBA10450 > Palsa-1392. The sequence goes on from PNAA01000024.1 coordinate 112,556, forward strand.
GCGGTGGTTTGCGCGCACGTCGGCGCAGCTTTGTCGCGCAAAGGTCGCAGTGACCTGATGAAATACCGCGGCGCAGCGATCGCCTACACCGTTTCCTTGCTCTTGATCCTTGGCGGGATTCCTTGGTGGCGGCCGCTGCTCAGGTTTTGAGACAAAAGCTGAAAAGCTGAAAGAGCCTGCGGGACGAGCGAAGGAAGAAGAGATGTCCTCAGAACGCGTGGTGGTTCGTCGATATGGTATATGAACACTACGATCAACCACAACAGGGGAGGACATGATGAAGACTGAATCCAACTCGTTTCTCTACATCTTTCGCGGGGGCGCTGACCCGAACCAGATGTCGCCGGAAGATATGCAGAAAAACATGGACGCCTGGTTCGCCTGGATGGGCGAGCTGAGAAGCAAAGGCCATCTCGAAGGAGGCGAGCCGCTCCAGGATGGTGGCAAGGTTTTGAAAGGCAAAAAAGGTCAATCGGTGACCGATGGGCCGTATGCCGAAGGCAAGGAGGAAGTCGGCGGTTACCTCATTGTCACGGCCAGGGACCTCGATCATGCGGCCGAGCTGGCCAAAGGTTGCCCCATCTTTCAGAATGACGGTAGCGTGGAAGTGCGCGCGATCCGAAAGATGTCGGACGATCTGGCCGCGGCAGAGTAACCTGCGTCTCCGGTGAATCCGGAAGTGAATCAACTGGTGGACCATCTTTTTCGCCGTGAGGCGGGGAAGATGGTCGCCATGCTGACCCGCGCTTTCGGCCTCGATCACCTGCAGGTGGCCGAGGACGCGATGCAGGAGGCGCTCCTCAAAGCGATCCGGAACTGGGGTCTGGGCGGTGTCCCGCGCAATCCCTCGGCCTGGCTGATGCGGGTGGCGAAGAATCGCGCGCTGGATATCGTCCGGCGCGAAACCAATTTCCGCAGCAAAGAAAAGGAGTTGACGGCTTTCTTCGAGCAGCGTCCCGAAAGCGCGGAGGATTCAGTCCGATTTGACGAGGAGATTCGCGACGGTCAGCTGCGGCTCATCTTTGCCTGTTGCCATCCGGATTTGTCGCGCGAAACACAGGTAGCACTGACACTCAAGACGCTGTGCGGTTTTGGGGAAAGGGAGATTGCCGCCGCTTTTCTCACCTCCGAGGCGGCGATCGCGAAACGACTGGTGCGTGCCCGCCGGAGAATCCGTGAGGTTCCGATCACGCTTGATATCCCCGCCGGCCCCAGATTGGCGGCCCGGCTCGACGCGGTGCTCCAGACGCTCTACCTGCTGTTCAACGAAGGCTATAAAGCATCCCATGGTGACGAACTCGTGCGGAAGGAGTTGTGCGAGGAAGCAATTCGGCTGGTCAAGATTCTGGTCGATCATCCGACGGGTGATCGACCGAAGGCGCACGCGCTGCTCGCTTTGATGCTTTTCAACTCCGCGCGTCTGTCGGCACGGGCTGATGCCGAGGGCAACATGCTCTTGCTGGCGGAACAGGACCGCAGTCTTTGGGACCGAGCGATCATTGCGCGCGGTCTGCGACATTTGCATCGGTCGGCGGCCGGCAAGGAGATCAGCGAATTTCATCTGCAGGCGGGGATTGCCTACTGTCATTGTGCCGCGCCGACTTATGAGACGACGGATTGGCGGCGAATTCTTTCGCTTTACGATATGTTGACCGAAATCGACCGCTCGCCAGTCGTGGCCTTGAACCGGGCGGTAGTGATTTCCAACGTGCAGGGTCCGGAAGCCGCGCTGGATGCCATTGCGGCGACCGGGTCGCGTGACTCTCTCGATGGTTACTACCTATACCACGCCGTCCTGGCTCATCTTCGTTACGCGGTGGGTGATTTCGCTAAGGCGGCGGTCGGATTCCGTCGCGCGGCGGAGTTAACCCATGTCACTTCCGAGCGGGTGTTTCTGCGCCGCCGGCTGAGGGAGTGTGGGAAGAGAAATGCGGAAAATCGAAAAAACCAGCGGACGGAAGGATGAGGCAAGGAGGGTGAGTAGGTAGGACGAGCGAAGCAAACGCTATTTCCGCGCTTCCGGTGTGACGGTGAGGGTGACGCGCTGGCCGTTGCGTTCGACGATCATTTTCACCGGTTGCCCGATTTTTACTGCGTCGAGCGCATAGGTGTAATCGTAAATGTTGGCGATCTTCTGGCCGGCAAACTCTACGATGACATCGCCACCTTTCAGTCCCGCTTTTTCCGCGGGGCTGGCGCCGCGCACGCCGCTTAGCTTCACTCCTTTCACTTCCGTGGTGTAATCCGGAATCGTGCCGAGATAAGTGCGGAGCGTTTCCCGTCCGCCACCGCCCGTGCCGCTGCGCTCGACTTTCGCGAGGTCGGGACGTTGCGCGGTTTGTGCCAGATCGGAGACGATCTGTTCTGCAAATTTCGTGATCCGCTCGAGACCGTCGTAGTTCAGTTTGTCCGCGGTATCGGTCGGCCGATGATAATCTTCATGCGCGCCGGTGAAGAAGTTCAGGGCCGGCACATTTTTGAGGTAGAGACTGGTGACGTCGGTCGGGAGGTAAGGGTCGTCCTGCAAGGCGAGATTAAAGCCGGCCGCGACATTGCGTTTTTCGAGCAGCCGGCGCCAGGCGTGGGAGGAGCCGACTCCCTGGATGGTGAGTTTGTTGTCGCGCATTCGGCCCACCATGTCGGCATTGAGGTAGGCGACGATTTTGTTCAACGGCACTGGCGGATGCTCGCAAAATGCGGCCGAGCCGATGAGGCCGATTTCCTCGCCCGACCAGCAGGCGAAGATCACGCCGCGCTTGAATTTTTCCGGATGCTCGCTGTGCTCCTGCGCGAGCGCCCCGGCGAGTTCCATCACCCAGGCCACGCCAGACGCGTTGTCGTCTGCGCCGGGATGAATCTTGTTTGCCTCACCTGCGCGGTCGAGCGAGTTGGTGCCGCCATGCCCGAGGTGATCGTAATGCGCCCCGACCAGGACATACTCGTCGCTGCCGCCGGGCGCGGCCGACAAATACCCAACGATGTCGCGGTCGGTTTTCTTCATGTGCTCGACGCCGCACTCGAGTTTCACTTTTACCTTGGGCAAAACGAAACCGTGTTCCGCGTGCGGATTTTCATTGTCGAGCGCGGTCTGGAGTTGCTTCAAGGTCTTGCCGCCGGGCGCGAGGAGGGTCTCGGCCGTTTTGCCGCTGATCGAGGCGGCGACAATCCCGCTGCCGGCGGCCGTGCCGTCGTTCGTTAGGGGAAGAACTTCGCCGGCGTTCGGCGAACTCGGTCCCGTGACCACGAGCACGGCTTTCGCGCCGCGTTCGCGCGCCAGCATCGCTTTGTAACGCAGACCGGAATAACGATTCAGTTGCGCGCGCCGTGCAGGTTCCACGCCTTCCGGCACGTAACGCAGGAGAAGGACGATCTTGTCCTTCACGTCGAGGCCGTCGTAGGAATTGTAGGGCGCGCCGCCATTTCCTTCCGGCACCACCAGTCCGTAGCCCGCGAACACCACTTCGCCCTGGGCGCTGCCGTTTTCGCTAAAAGCCAGCGGCCGAAAATCGCGCTCGGCCGCGACGTTGACTGCTGCCTGCCCATCGATCGCGATCTCGCAGCCCGTCTTGTCCGGCAGGACGCGTTCGCCGGAGGTGAATTCGAACGGCAACGCGAAATCCTTGCCGAATGATTTGAGTCCTGTTTTCTGAAAATAATCCGCCAGCCAGTTACCGGCTGCCTGCGCGCCCGCGGTGCCCGTCATCCGGCCATCCCGTTTTTCGTCGGCCAGCCATTCCACCTCGCGCTCCAAATCATTCTTGCTGATTGCGGGCGAAAATTTCGCCGCCGCCTGATTGCTTTCGCTGCCGCGCGCCGGCGCCTGCGCGATTGCCTCTTGCGCGGCTTCGTCGTTCCAATCGGCCAAAAAGACTTGCGCCTTGCCATCGCTTGTTCGTCCGCTCGTCCAGCAAAGTTTTTTTCCGTCAGGCGAAAAGACGGGCAGTCCATCGAACCCGTTGGTGAACGTGACCCGCACCGGTTCGTGCGCGCCGGCCGCGTCCACGATAAACAGCTCGAAGTTTTCGAAGCCGAATTTGTTCGAGGTAAAAATGATGTAATTGCCGCTCGGATGAAAGTACGGCGCCCACGACATCGACTTGAAATCGGTGATGCGCTGTTTGTCCGTGCCGTCGGTTTTCATCGTCCAGACGTCGGCGATCACTCCGTTTTCCTCGAAGTGGCGCCAGATGATGCGCTGCCCGTCCGGCGAGAAAAACGGACCGCCATCATAGCCGGGTTCATTCGTTAGGCGACGGACATTCGAGCCGTCGGCGTTCATCAGGTAGATGTCGCCGAACCAGGAAGGGTCCTTCTGGTATCGATCGCGCAGTTGGGGCGAAAGTTTCTCGAGCGGAAACGCCGCGCGCAGCGAACAGAAAACGATCTGCCTGCCATCCGGCGAAACCGATCCCTCGGCATCGTAGCCGGGCGACCGGGTGAGATTCACGAGGTCGGTGCCGTCGTCTTTGGCCGAGTAGATGTCGAACGCTTCGTCGTAGTCCCAGGAGTAACGCCGCGCCTTGCCGCTCGCGCGAAAGTCCAGCTCCGCCTTTTGTTTGGCCGCGGCCTCCGGGTCGCCGTGGGTCGAGGCGAAGATGACACGATCAGTTCCCGGCTGAAAAAAGGAGCAGGTCGTCTTCCCGATGCCCGGCGAAACGCGGCGCGTATCGCCGGTTTGGAAATCGAGCGTGTAGATTTGGTAAAAGGGATTTCCCGGCTCGCGCTCGCTTTGGAAGATGAGCTTGTTGCCATCGGGCGAGAAATAGCCTTCGCCGCTCCGCCGGCCGTCGAAAATCAGCTGGCGGGTGTTGGTCAGAAACCGCGCCTCCTGAGCGGCATCATCCGCCGCAAATATTGGGGACGCGGCGAGCGTCAGCGCGAAAACGGAAATCGGTAGCTTGAGTTTTGTGGTCACAATCGGTGATCGACCATGCACGGAATCACCGCACCCTTCAATCATGCGGGGCTCGGCGACCAAGAAATGCGTGGTGTTTCCCAAGCAATGCGCAGGTCGCCGCTGCGGGTGGGGTGAAATTAATTAAGAAAACAATGTCTGACCTGACCGAAAACGACAACAAAGCGTGGCCCACGAAGCATAACTGGCGTTACATCTCGCGGGAAATGCCGGCGAAACGCGAGGTCGCAGAGCGCATCTGCGACTTCGATGAGATTTACGGCTTTTATGATGAAGCCACGGCGCGGGCGCAGGCCAGCCGCTGCATTGATTGCCCCGATCCTCCCTGCGCCCAGACCTGTCCGCTCGGCAACCGGATTCCTGTCTGGCTGGCTCTAGTCGCGGACGGGCGTTTCCTCGAAGCGGCGGAAGTGTCACGCTCCACGAGCAACATGCCGGAAATTTGCGGTCGGGTTTGCCCGCAGGAACGGTTGTGCGAAGGCGCCTGCATCCTGAACGCGCGCTCCGAGCCGGTTGCCATCGGGGCGATTGAAAAGTTTCTCAACGAATACGCCTTTGCCCATGGCGCGGTGGACGCCGCGGTCGCCGCGCCTAACGGATTCAAGGTCGCGGTAGTCGGCAGCGGTCCCGGCGGAATCGCCTGCGCCGATGAACTGGCGAAGCTCGGCTACGCCGTCACCGTCTTCGAAGCGCAAAGCCGCGCCGGTGGTCTGTTGGTCAACGGTATTCCATCGTTCAAGCTCGAGAAGTCGATCGTCGAACGACGGCTCGATCTTTTGCGCCGTCGCGGTGTCGTTTTCCGCTGCGGCGTCAAAGTCGGTCGCGAAATTTTCTTGTCGGCCCTGCGTGAGCAGTTCGACGCGGTTTACCTGGCGATCGGCGCGCAAAAGCCGAAGGAGCTCCACATTCCGGGCGCCGAGTTGCGTGGCATTTTTCACGCCTTGCCGTTCCTGATTCAAAAGAATGTCGAGGCAACGCCCGCCGAGCCGCTGATCGATGTCCGAGGAAAAAATGTCGCGGTCCTGGGTGGAGGGGATACCGCGATGGATTGTCTGCGGACGGCGATTCGTTCCGGCGCGCGCGAAGCGATTTGCATTTATCGCCGCGACCTCGAGAACATGCCCGGCAGCCGCCGCGAATATAACAACGCGGTGGAAGAAGGCGCGCGGTTCATGTTCCTAACGAATCCGATCGCATTGTCAGGCAACGACCGCAGTTCAGTTGCGGCCGCGCGCTGCATGCGGATGGAGTTAGGCGAACCGGATGCCAAAGGGCGTCGCAAACCGCGGGAGATTACGGGCTCTGAATTCGATGTGCCGGTCGATGTCGTGCTGGTTGCTTTCGGCTTCGACCCAGTACCGATTTTTGCCGCCGGCAATTCGGACAACATCGAGGTCAACGAATGGGGAGGCGTGGTCGTCGATCCCAACCAGATGACCAGTATGCCCGGCGTCTTCGCCGGTGGCGATCTCGTGCGCGGCCCCGATCTCGTCGTGCGCGCGGTGCGCGACAGCCGCAAAGCCGCGGCTGGCATTCACGCGTATCTGTCGGCGCAGAAACCGCGTCAGTAGCCAGGCGCGTTTACAAATAGAGCCACTGGTTCGTGTTTGAATGCCGCGGCTTCTTCCCTGGTAAATTCACGGAAGAACTTCCACATCTCGACACTGGCATCAATATCATCGCAGGTGTATCCGAACGCGTGGACGGTATACTTGTTATAAGGTGTCCCGGGCCAATTATGTCCGCCATGGTTAACGAGATACAAAAAATAGGGGGCGTTTTTGTCAGATGTTGATTCGTATAAGGTCACTCTGGTTCTATCTTTCGGATCAAGGTCCGGCAGCAGCGTGCTGGTTGATTTGACGCAGGAATTTATCTGATACCAAAGGGCAATAGTGTCATAAAGGCTGAGAAATCCCGGCCCTCCTTCAGTTGGGGTATACCTATCGGCCGTGCCGTGAAAATGAACAATCGGCATCTGATATGCAGGATTACAGGACGAGTAGATATCCGTGATCATGCTACCTGCCACGCTGGCGACGGCCGCAATCCGGTTGCTTGGCTCGCAGGCGAGCCGGTAAACCATGTCACGTCCGTTGCTAATGCCGCAAACATAGACGCGAGCGAGGTCCATGTTGAAGTTATGGGCGATGATATCGATGAGGTCTGAGGTAAATGTCACCTCGTCTTCGGTCGTCCAGCGACCGTAATAATCTGCGCCGGCATTCCAAACGTGACGGTAGGCGGTGGGATAGGCGACGAGGAAGTTTTCTGTATCGGCGATACTCCCCACATGGTCGTAGGCCTCTTCGGCAGGGCCATTGCCGCCAAAGCCGTGGTAACTAATCACCAAACGGCACTGCCCGAGAGCCGTCATAGCTTGCCGGGATGTATAGCCGGCAAGTTCTGTTATGTCCGTTGTATTGGAAGTTGAAGTCAACATTGGTCTGGGCGTAGAGCTGACCGGAGAAGACAATGCCGATGACGCACGCAAGGATGCTTCTTATTTTCATGTTGTCAGGACTTGATGGATGCGTTTGTGCTTTACGAATTCAATTTCGGGTATGATACCAAAACCGCACCCCGGCTTCGAGGCTATGGATAGAGCCATTGCTTCTGCCAACCGCTGGGAGCGCGCGTGTAAAGAATGCGCTCATGACGCCGGAAGGGCTTTTGTTTCCAGAACTCGATCTGCTTCGGCACGACGCGAAAGCCGGACCAGAACGGCGGACGCGGCACTTCGCCGACTCCAAAACGGATAGCCGTTTTCGTCACTTCGGCCTCGAGTTCGAAATAGCCGCGCATGGTCTGCGATTGTTTGGAAGCCCAGGCTCCGATCTGGCTCAGGCGCGGTCGCGTCGCAAAATAGGCGTCGGCCTCGTCGTCGCTGACGCGCTCCGTCCGCCCGCGGATGCGGACCTGTTTGTCGATCTTATCCCAGTAAAGACAGAGCGCGGCGCGCGGCTCCTGCAGCAGGGCGTGCGCTTTCGGGCTTCCCAAGTTCGTGTAGAAAACGAACCCGCGCTCATCCACGCCTTTGAGCAGGACCATGCGCGCATCCGGACAACCATCCGGATCGACGGTCGCGACTACCATCGCGCGCGGTTCTTTTGATCCCGCGTCGATCGCCTGCTGAAACCAGGTTCTAAAAAGCGCAATCGGATCGTCACCGCATTGCACTTCCAAAACCTCAGACATGCGCGCCCTGCGGCCGATCGCTGATGTATGCGCGGATCGCTTCGAACTGGCTGATCCCGTCGAGACCCGCTTCTTTCATCACGACCGCGCCCGAGCCGCTCCCGAGAAAATGCCCGTGCCGGAATGGATGAAGCGAATGTCCCCGACCATAATCGCTGCGTACCCAGCGCGTCATCGTGGCGAAGGTAAAGTCGGTGATTCCCATCGCCTCCTGTTGATGCGCTTCCGGGAAAATTTTCTCGCGTTCGGTCGGCGAGAGCATGTCGAACAATTCGCTCGAGGTAACGACGTAAACGTTCAGGCCCAGACCCGCGTTGTGGATCAAGGGCAACGTCTCGTTCACGAACGCGTTCGTTACGCCTGCGCCTTGCAGCACGATCGTCCCTTGCGAATGGCCACGCACGGAACGCAATAGATAGACACCTTGGGCCGCGGCCGCGGCTGGGGGCAGACCGAGGGCGGCGCGATCCAGCACGATCTCCGCCGGACGCGTGACAAACGGCGCAATGATCGCTGGGCGTTTCGCCAGCGCCGCGGAGACGAGAAACCAGATTTCCTGCGGATCCCACGGCGTTAGCGTGATCATGGTGCCGAGCGGGAAATTATCCTGGAGCAATTGCAGCGCCTGCGGATCGGCGTGGGTCGGACCGTCCTCGCCGGTTTTCAAACCGGCGTGCGCGCAGACGAGAAAGAACGGACGGTAGGCGCCACCTTCCGACGTGACGCGCGCCTGGTTGCCAATCGCGTGCAATCGCGCCGCGATATGCCCGAGCGGCGCGCTGAATGCGCCATAGGATGATCCGGCCCCAATGTGGGCGCCGAAGGCAGAGATTCCCGACAACATCGACATCATGGCATCTTCGCAAATTCCGCCGATCGCGAGCTGTCGCGCGCGGGGATTGGTCTGGCGATTGTAAAATCCCGGCGGAAAATCTTCTCCCGCTTTGCTGATACTGGTCGATCCGAGCAGGTCGGCGGCGGCGATGACGAATCCGCCGTTCGTGATCTTGTTGTAATAGTTGAGCACCCGGCCGAGTTCGTCGCGCAGGGTCGCCGCGGTGCGGAACTTGAGCGCGAGCTCGCCCGGCGCGCGGCCATCCGTGTGGGTGGCGGTTTCGTAGGCGCGATCGATCTGGGGCGCATCCGCGCGCGGCCTGCGATTGAGCGTGTTCAGCCGATTTTGCGCCTCGCGCAATTGCCCAGCCAAGGCCTCAGTCATCGCGGGCCGGCTCTCCAGCGCCTGCCTAACGAGGCTGAGCGCTTGCCAGTAACAATCCTCCAGAACGGTCGTGTCCGTGCCGCACTTACAGCGCTGGGCGCCGTCGCAGTGCGGAATCGGCGTCTCATCTTTTGGCAGGAGCGGCGCCACCGCTGTGAAAAACGCCTGCGAACAAAGGCCGTGCCCGGCCCCATGTGAAGCGCGTCCCTCGATGCCATAGCGCCAGCCTTTTATGGTGCGATAAACGATCGCCGTCGGCTGGCCGTTGTGCAGGTCGAGCGCGAGACGTTGCCCAGTCGTGATCTGTTGCCAGTCGAAACCGTCCGGCACGTAGATGACGTTCCAGTCGTGCAGGTAGGCCAGCTCGGCTGGTGTCCATTGCACATAGTCGCCCGGTGTTTCGCCCTCGCGGCAGACTTGGTCGGAGTCGATCGACGCCTGGTTCCAATCGACATGCAGGATGATGTTATCGAGCGAGGCGGTCCCGGCCGCCGCCAGGGCCTCGGCCACCCGCCCGGGAGTGAGTCCACCTTCGCCATCAATGATGTGGACGCGCGGCGCATTTTCGCCGTAGAGATCGGCCGCGCCCCAGGCGAGGCCGAACGATGCCGGCAGCCCGACGCCGGAAGCTCCGGTCGACAGCCTAACGAATGGCGTCGCCGGGGTGGGATGTCCATCGAGCGCTTTGGCGCGGAATTTCCTGAAGAGCGGCGTATTGGCAGATGGATTGCGACGGAAGCCGAGCAAATCTTCCAGCCGGAATTGAAACCGCTCCTGCATCGGCAGAAGCTCGGGCGCCGCGATGCGCGCGATCTCGTTGCGCAACGCCCACATCGCATAAAGACCGAGCGCTTTGTGCCCGGCGGCATAGGAAATGATGTCGGCGTCCCGGCGGGTCGGTCGCGCCAGGTCGTAGTCCATCGCGTCGAAGAGAAGCCGCGCGACGAAGCGACCGGAGGAAATGGAGCCGCCCGGATGACCGGAGAGTGGCGCGTAGTTGTACATCAACGCGCAGAGCGTGCGGTAAAAGAGATCGAATGTTTCGCAATCCTGCAGGGTCGATTCATCGAGCGGTTCGCCTTCTTCGGCCAAACGATCTGCCGCGTTGATATAAACGCCGCGCCGCGGACCGAATGAGATGGTCGATTTTTCCGGGCGCGCCGGGGTGGTCGGTTGAGAGATGAGTTCTGTTAACATAAGTGTTTGCCCTCCTGGCTGAATTTTTGAAATGGTGTGAGGGATGTTCCTCGCGCATGCATATCCATCTCAAACCTGGCCGCGGTCGCGCTTGCCATTGCAATGCTTAGTCCGTGCGGCGAAAACGCTCCACACGGCGGTTGTGAAAAACCGGGCATTTCTTGCGCTGCACAGGCTCAAAGATGTGGAAACGCGGCTCGTTAACTGGCTGCCTGAGACGGTGTCCGCGTCCTTTGCCTAACGAGTCAATGACGATTCAACCCGACCGCAGCAAGCGCGTCCTCGCGGCCGAGATGGGTCCGACGAGCGAAACCCTTTCGCGCGCGCTGGCCAAGTTTCGCGACCAGAAATCTCTGACCGTGAAAGGAAATGCAATCACCCTGACCGGCCGCGCCAGTCGCAAAAGCCCGCGGCACAACCAGGCGATCTTTAATCGGGCCAGGAGTTTTCCTGATCAAGCCGCCCCCGCGGCGTGCGGTCTTTCCTGGTTGATTTCGAGGCCTTCGTAAGTCTCCTCGACAATCTGATCGACCACGTCTTTGACCTCGTGCCTGACCTCCCAGGCAGCGAGTTGTCGATCCGCGCCCGTGCCTTCTCGCATGATGCGCTCGATATGAGCCATCTCGCGCAGGCTGCCGAGTTCGTTCGCTTCCGGAGCGACAAATTCCAGAATCTCATTGATCAAACTGCGCGTCTCGGCTTCGCGACAGCGACCGAAATCAATCAGCTTGCCGTCGAGTCCGTAGCGCGACGCGCGCCAGCGATTTTCCTCGATTAAGCGGCGCTTATAAATTCGAAAGGAAGTATTTTGCCGGAGGAGCTTGTGCAATTTGACGACCACGGCCTGAATCACCGCTGCCAGTGCGATCGTGTCGTCCACTCGCGATTGGGCGTCGCAGATGCGGAATTCGAGGGTGTTAAAAAATGGATGGAGCCGGATGTCCCACCAAATTTTTTTCCCGTTATCGATGCAATTGGTATCGACGAGGAGTTTCAGGTAGTCGTCGTACTCTGAGAGACTTTCGAACGGGTCGGGAATGCCGGTGCGCGGAAAACGCTCAAAGATGTTGTGCCGATAGGCCTTAAAACCGGTGTTCTGCCCGAGCCAGAAAGGCGAGTTGACGGAAAGAGCATAAAGGTGCGGCAGAATATAACGCGCCTGATTCATGATCTGGATGGCCTCCTCGCGATCCGGGATTCCGACGTGCACATGCAAGCCGAAGATGAGGTTTGCGCGCGCGATCTGCTGCATGTCGTTGACGATGGTGGCGTAGCGTTCGCCTGCAGTAATCAACTGATCCATCCAGTGCGAGAAAGGATGGGTGCCAGCGGAAGCAATCAGCAGCCCGCGGTGGGCGGCGAGCGTCGCGAGTTCGGTGCGCAGCTGCATGACTTGCTCGCGGGCACAGGCGACATCGCGACAAATCTCGGTCCCGAGCTCGACGACTGATTGGTGCATCTCCGGTTTGACGTGTTCTTTCAGCGTCACCTTGCCGTCGGCGATGATCTGCTGAACGTGCGAGCGCAACTCGCGCGTCTCCGGATCGATGATCTGGAACTCTTCCTCGATCCCGAGGGTGAAGACGTGGTCCTTATCGGTCATGGGAGCGCATGCCTTTCGCCGTCGTCATTTTGCAGTGCGCGGATTTCCGTTGCTTCGTCGCGACTCTGGCAGGTCTTGATTTGAACGTCCGGCCCATAATGGAAACGGGACATGATCTGGAATCCGATATCACGTTTTGGATCGGGAATGATCCGCACCACCGCGCTCACCCCTCGCTCATCACAAAGCCCCATGATGCGCTCGAGATGCGGCGCACAAGCAACCTCCATCGATTCCAGGTCGGTGAAATCGACCAGGAGTCGAAAACCGGGCGACAGGCCCGCGAGCGCGGCTTCGACTTCGGCGGCGCAGCGCTCGACGGCTGGCGCCTTGACGTGATCCCGGTAACGGATCGCGAGCAGATTATTTTCGGCGTCGACCTCCACGGTATAAACGAGCGGGCCGATCCCGGGCACCGCGCCGACCGGAGTCCAGCTGCGCCCATTATCCCAGGAGGCAAAATGCGCGGGACTGAATACCGCAGCCTGCACCTCCTGCCGGAGCTCGTCGACCGAGTAAGGCCCGTAGCGTTGGCCGTTTTTGGAAACGTAAATCTGCATTACGCAAATAGATTCAGGGAACCAATCGTTAGGGAAAACGGGTTCAGGTTTCTTCGGGCATTGATTTCTTCGCGGCGCTCAACTGGCTGCGCGCTGCTTGCAGACGCCGCACCATCACTTCGCTCATGCGTTTAAACAGTTCATGGCTGAGAAAGAGATCTTCGTCGCGATGCTGCCGCAGCATAATACCGGAAAAACAGATGGCGCGACACGCTCGCGTGGCGCGGGCATCGAATTGCCAAAGGTAGGGCGGGAAAAGCCAGGACCATCCCAGAGGTTCGCCGTCCGCAACCACGTCGATCACCACCGTCTCGCCGTCTTCATGTCGTTCCTCCAGCACGATGGTTCCATCTTCGATCAGATAAAAACCATTGGCCGGTTCACCGGCGCGGAAGATCACCTGGCCCGACTCAAACTGCGTCGGCATCGCGCACCCGGCCAAAATTTCGATGTGTTTCTGACTCATCCCCTTGAGAAAGGGATGAGCTGCCAGCCGTTCTTCGACGCCCTCTTTGTCCGCCCCGCGGGAAGGCTGGGGCTCCGATTTAACGCTCGTATTCATATTCTCAAACTGCGCAAATCTTCGGCGCTTCGCTCTCCCATAATTGGCAAAAACTGCTCTTTTTTTGTTCTTCCACGGCCGGTATGCGGAAGCGGCAGGGGACGATTTCAATTCGCGGGCTCGATCTGCTACCTTGCCGATCAACATGCGCAGTCTTTGTTTCGGTTTCGCTCTCGCTCTCGCAGCCCTCCTTTTGCCATCCGCTCACGGGGCGGAGAAAAACAAAGAAAACGAAGACCAGGACAAGCCGCTGCCGAGCATCGCGCAGAAGACGCGCGGCATGCAGGCGATGCCCGGCTTCTGCAAGATTTATTGGGACGCACGCTCCGGCAAAATTTGGCTCGAGATTGCGAAGTTCGACTCCGAGTTCCTCTATGTCGTCTCGCTCGCGGCAGGTGTGGGCTCGAACGACATCGGCTTGGATCGCGGAGAATTTGGCGATCTCGAAGCGAACGCGGGCAGTCCCGAGCATCTGGTAAAGTTCGAACGCGTGGGGCCAAAAGTTTTGCTCGTCGAGCAGAACCTTGCCTATCGCGCCGTGACCCGGAACGCGGATGAGAAGCGCTCGGTCGAGGAGGCGTTTGCGCAGTCCGTGCTCTGGGGCTTCAAAGTCGAGGCGCAGGAAAATGGCCGCGTGCTGGTCGATGCAACCGCCTTCCTGTTGAACGACGCGCACGGGGTCGCCGAGAAATTGAAAGAGAAGAAGCAGGGAACTTACAAGGTTGATGATGCGCGATCGGCGATCTATCTGCCGTTCACCAAGAATTTTCCAAAGAACACCGAGTTCGAAGCGACCCTGACTTTCGCCGGTGAACCGACGGGCGATTGGATCCGCTCCGTCACGCCGACTGCCAAAGCGGTAACGGTGCGCGAGCATCATTCTTTCGTCGAATTGCCGGACGACCAATATCAGCCCCGCGCCTTCGATCCGCGCGCCGGCTACTTCCTGATGAGCTATGCGGACTACGCGGCGCCGATCCAGGATTCCCTGGTGAAGCGCTTCATCATCCGGCATCGCCTGCGCAAGAAGGATCCGACGGCGCCGCTGAGCGAGCCGGTGCAACCGATCGTTTACTACGTCGATCGCGGCGCGCCGGAACCGATCCGGTCGGCGCTGATCGAAGGCGCCTCGTGGTGGAACAAGGCGTTCGTGGCGGCGGGTTACAAGAATGCTTTCCAGGTGAAGGAGCTGCCGGAAGGGGTCGATCCGATGGACCTGCGCTACAACGTGATCGAATGGGTGCACCGCTCGACCCGCGGCTGGTCCTACGGCACGTCGATCATCGATCCGCGTACTGGCGAGATTATCAAGGGACACGTGTCGTTAGGCTCGCTGCGGGTGCGGCAGGATTTTCTGATCGCGCAGGGCCTGGTCGAAGCCTATGCGAACGGCGCGACGCCGGATCCGCGCCTGCTCGAGTTGTCGCTCGCGCGGTTGCGGCAACTGGCCGCGCACGAAGTCGGGCACACGCTCGGCTTGCAGCACAACTTCGCGGCCAGCACGCAAAATCGCGCGTCGGTCATGGATTATCCGCCGCCGGTCGTGGCGATCGACTCGAAGGGGGACATCGATTTGAGCCAAGCTTACGCGACCGGCATCGGCGCGTGGGACAAGCGCACCATTCTCTACGGCTATCGGGAGTTTCCGAGCGGGACGAACGAAGCGGCCGGGCTCGCCTCCATTCTGCAGGAGAACATTGCGCAAGGTTTCCGTTACCTGACGGACGCGGATGCGCGCCCGCCCGGCAGCGCCAATCCTTTCGCGCATCTCTGGGATAGCGGCGACTCGGCGACGGACGAATTGAATCGCCTGATCAAAGTGCGCGCGCTGGCCTTGAATCGCTTGAGCGAAAAAAATATTCCGCCCGACGCGCCGCTCGCGACGCTCGAGAACGTGCTCGTGCCGGTCTACCTGATGCACCGTTTCCAGGCCGAAGCCGCCACGAAATTGATCGGCGGCCTGAATTACGCCTACGCCGCCCGCGGCGACGGGCAGACGACTAACGAACCGCTCCCGCCGGAAGAACAACGCGCCGCGCTGGCGGCTGTGCTGCAGACTTTGCGGCCCGAATTTCTCGAGATGCCGACGAAGCTGGTCGCGCTCCTGGCGCCGCGTCCGCCGGGTTATCCGCGCGATCGCGAATCGTTCGATTCGCACGCCGGCCTGGTCTTCGACCCGTTGGCGGCGGCGGAGAGTTGGATCAATGCCGAACTCGATCTGCTGCTCAACCCGCAGCGTCTTTCCCGGATCGTGGCGCAGAACGCGGAGGTCGCGCACGGGCTGTCGTTGAACGAGCTTTTCGACGCGATTTTGCAAACCGGCGAACGCACCGCCCAGCAGACAGGTTTGCAAAAGGAAATCGCCCGCGCTGTCGAAAAGCAATTCCTCAATCATCTCCTGCAACTCGCGCTGGAGCGCGACACCGAGCCGCAGGTCAACGCCTATGCCTTGCGACGAATCGCGGATCTGGAGACTAAATGGAAGGCGCGCTCATCGAACGATCCGGCGGAGATGGCGCAGAATGCTTATCTGCTCTCGCAGATCGATCAATTCCACCGCGATCCCAAAGCGCTCGACATCCCGAAGCCGCCCCGCATTCCCGACGGTTCGCCGATCGGCGCCGACGAATAGCGCCTCGTGCGCCTAACGACTCAAAAATGATCCGGCTCGCGCTGGAGGAATTTCCCCCGCCCGATGTCGCCGACAAACTTCCCGTCCCGCGCCGCCACCTTCCCCCGCACGGTGACGACATGTGGGCGGCCCTCGATCTCGAAGCCTTCGAACGAATTGTAATCGAGATTCATCTGGTGTGTTTTCGCGGAGATGGTTCCGCGGTACTCCGGATCATAAACAACAAGGTCGGCGTCGCTGCCTAACTGAATCGTTCCTTTGCGCGGAAAGAGCCCGAAAATTTTGGCGGTCTGCGTACTCGCGGTGTCGACGAACTGATGCAGATCGATCCGGCCGCCTTTCACGCCGTGGGTGTAGTAGAGATTGATCCGGTCCTCGAGCGACGGAATGCCATTGGGGATTTTCGTGAAGTCGTCGCAGCCCATGATTTTTTGCGTCGCGAAATCGAAGGGCGCGTGATCGGTCGCGAGCGTCGAAACGAATCGCTGCCGCAAACCATTCCAAAGCACTTCCTGATTCTTCTTGTCGCGCAACGGCGGCGACATAACGGCCTTCGCTCCTTCGAAATCAGGCTTCTCCGCATCGGTGCGATCGAGGAGCAAATACTGAATGAGCGTTTCCACCCAGACGTGCACCCCGCGTTCGGCGCCGCGTATCGCTTCGCGGAGCGATTCTTCGCAACTGAGATGCACGATGTAAACGTGCGCGCCGGTCATTTCGGCAAACGTCATCAGGTGATGGACGCCTTCGGCTTCCACCACGGGCGGACGACTCCAGTAATGCCACTCCGGGCCGGTCTTGCCTTCGGCGAGGAGCTTCTTTTGCAACTCCGCCACGAGATCGGCGTTCTCGCAATGCGCGGTCGTGATCACGCCTAACGACTTGGCGAGTCGCAAGGTCTGGTAGAGTTGCTCATCGCTGATCCCGAGCGCGCCCTTGTAGGCGAGGAAGACCTTGAAGCTGCTGACGCCGCGCCTGACGATTTCCCTAAAATCGCGCTCCGCTTCGTCATCGTAGCGGGTCACGCCCATGTGAAAACTGAAGTCGCAGGCGCTGGCGCCGCTCGCCTTGCCGAGCCAAAGCTCAAAGGCCTCGAGCGGTTTCTCCGCGCAGCCAGGGCAGATCATTTCGATGAAAGTTGTCGTTCCGCCGACGACCGCCGCGCGACTCGCCGTCTCGTGCGTGTCCTTCGCGAACGTGCCCATGAACGGCAGGTAGATGTGCACGTGCGGATCAATGAAACCTGGGAAGACATATTTGCCGGTCGCATCGATCACCTCCGCGCCGTTAGGCGCGGCGAGGTCGCGATCGATCCGGGTGATCGTTTCATTCTCGCAAAAAATATCCGCCACGTAACGCTCGTCCGGCGTAACGATCTCGCCGCCTTTGACGAGCAGACTCATGGTTTGAAAATCTTTAGCCGCGGGAAATGCGCTCGCATGAAGTCATCATCAGCCGTCGCGAGTCCGCTCGTGTGTTCGAGGGCATGACCGGCAATCAGAAAATCGGCGATCAGGCGTTGGCGGACGCCCCCTCGCTTGCGATAACCTGCGAAAAGCTGACCCGCGGCGAAACAGGCGGCCTCATCGAGGGGCGAAAAATGAACGCCGATTTGCGACATGCCGGTGCGCAGCGCGGGCAGGGTGGAAAAAAGCGGCGCCACCTCGGCCCAGACGACATCACAGGCCGCCAGGGGGTTCTCGGTCCGCAGGCGCAGGAGAAAATTCAGCCACGCTTCGCCTGTCGGTTCACCTTTGAAGATGGCGAGGAGAACCGAGCTATCGACGGCGATCATCGAGCAAGGCGCACGCGCCGGCCGCGGGTTTCCGAAAGCCACTTTTCGGCCGTGTAACCGGGCAGTGCATGCTGCGCGCAACCCAGAACGGCACGCGCCTTTTTCTCATCGATCACGGGGTGCGCCTTAAGATAGCCGGCGGCCTCATCGAATTCCAGAATGCTGCCAGGCTTCAGCCTGAGTCGGTGTCGGATTCGGGCGGGAATGGTGATCTGCCCTTTACTGGTAAGAACTGCTCTCATTTCCCTAGAGTAGGAGGCAAAAGTAAGGCAGACAAGTAAGGAATTTATTTCTTCCAGACATCGCTGACGCCTTCGCCGAACCAGCGGCTGCTCACCACTTTTTGCTGGGTGTAGAACTGGACGCCTTCCCGGCCCTGAATGTGGAGATCGCCATAGAAGGAGTCGTCCCAGCCGGTGAAGGGGAACATCGCCATCGTGGCCGGCACCCCGACGTTAATCCCCACCATGCCGGCTTGGACGCGGTGCTTGAACTCCCGCGCCGCTTTGCCCGAGTTGGTGAAGATGGCGGTGCCATTGCCGTAGGCGGATTTGTTCGCGAGTTCGATCGCGTGATCAAGATCATCCATCCGCATGACGTTCAGGACCGGACCGAAAACTTCTTCGCGGGCGATGGTCATTTCGTTTTGCACCTGGTCGACGATCGTCGCGCCGAGGAAGAATCCGTTAGGCGCGTCGGCGATTCGCGCGCGTCGACCGTCGCAGAGAATTTTCGCTCCCTGCTCTTCGCCGCTGGCAACGAGGCTCAGCACGCGATCCCGATGCTGCGCGGTAATGACCGGGCCCATATCGGGCTGATCTCTTACATCCGTCGGGCCGACTTTGATCGCACGCGCGGCCTCGACTAACGACGGCAGCAAACGCTCCGCCGCCGTGCCCACGGTCAACGCGGTCGAGCCCGCCATGCAGCGCTCGCCGGCACAACCGAAGGCCGCGGTGGAAAGTGCTTCCACGGTTCGCGGCACGTCGGCGTCGGGCATGATGACGATGTAGTTCTTCGCGCCACCGTTGGCCTGCACGCGTTTGCCGTGACGGGTGCCGGTTTCGAAAATGTGCTTTGCGACGGGGGATGATCCGACAAAGGAAATGGCACGCACTTTCGGATGGGTGAGGAGCGCATCGACGCACTCGCGGCCGCCATGCACGACGTTGAGGACGCCTTTGGGCAGGCCGGCTTTCTCGAGCAATTCGATCAAGTAATTGGCGGTCAGCGGGACCTTTTCACTCGGCTTGAGCACGAAGGTATTTCCGCAGGCGAGGGCGAGGGGGAACATCCACATCGGGACCATCGCGGGGAAGTTGAAGGGGGTGATGCCGACGCACACGCCTAACGGCTGGTGCATCGTCTCGCAATCGACGCCGCGGGCCAGATTTTCGAGCGTGTCGCCCATCAGCAGGGTTGGGATACCGCACGCGTATTCGATATTCTCGAGCCCGCGGCAGGCGCTCCCGCGCGCTTCCGCGAGCGTTTTGCCGTGCTCGCGCGCGACCATCTCGCAGATGCGATCGAAGTTCTCTTCCACCAACTGGCGATAGCGGAAAAACAAACGCGCGCGCTCGACTGGCGGCGTGTCGCGCCAGGCGGGGAACGCGGCGGCGGCGGCGTTGACGGCATCGTTGACGACATCTGCGCCGCAGAGCGGCACCTCGGAAATCACTTCGCCGCGCGAGGGATTATAAACCGGCGATGTTTCCAGGCCGGAAATTTCCCGCCATTCGCCGCCGATGAAAACGGGGCAGGGTTCCAAGGCTTCTTTAACCATAAATCCTGACTCTAAGTTGTCATTCTGAGCGAAGCGAAGGATCTCTGACTTTTTCATCCGAGGACTGGTTCAGAAAGAGCCAGAGATGTTTCGCTTCGCTCAACATGACGGTGATAAGAAGAGCTTTCACGGGTGCGGTGCGAAGGCGGTGGCGTCGCCGGCCGCGAGCCGCGTCTGGTAGTCGGCCCAGGCGAGGCGTTCCAATCCATTCTCGACGCTGACCATCGTAATGCAGTCGTGCACCGGACAGACTAACGAACAAAGATTGCAGCCAACGCACTCCTCTTCCTTGATCTCCGGCACGGGTTTGTTAGGCACGCGCCCGGGTCCGAGGCCGTAGCCGGCCGGATCGACGAGCGCGATCGCCTGGTGCGCGCCGTCCTCGCAGGCGATGTAACAAAGATTGCAGCCGATGCATTTGCCGTAATCGATCTCGGCGATCCGCTTGTAATTGAGGTCGAGCGTTTCCCATTTCCGCACCGTGTCGACCGCGCGGCCGCGGAGTTCGTCGAGGTTTTCAAAGCCTTTGCCGTCGAGGTAGTCGTTCAGTCCGTCGATCATGTCCTCGACGATGCGAAAGCCGTAATGCATGACCGCGGTGCAGACTTGCACGGTGGTCGCACCGAGCGCGACGAACTCGGCCGCGTCGCGCCAGGTGGTGATGCCGCCGATGCCGGAAATCGGGAGGCGGACTTCGGGATCGGAGGCGCAGGACTGCACCATGTTGAGCGCGATCGGTTTCACCGCCGGCCCGCAATAGCCGCCGTGCGAACTCAGGCCGCCAACGAACGGTTCGGGCACGAAATTGTCGAGGTTGACCTGGGTGATGCTGTTGATCGTGTTGATGAGCGAGATGGCGTTGGCGCCGCTGCGTTTCGCCGCGCGGGCGGCGGCGGTAATGTCGGTGATGTTCGGTGTCAGCTTCGCGATCACCGGAATGGTGGCCGCTTCCATCACCCAGCCGATGATGGTCGCGGCGACATCCGGGTTTTGGCCAACGGCCGAGCCCATGCCGCGCTCACACATGCCATGGGGACAACCGAAATTCAGCTCGATCCCGTCGGCGCCGCAATCGGCTGAGCGCCTGACGAAATCGTGCCAGTTCTCCCGGGTATCGACCATGAGCGACGCGATGACGGCATGGTTAGGCCAGCGTTTTTTTACTTCGGCAATCTCGCGAAAGTTGGTTTCCGGCGAGCGATCGCTGATCAACTCAATGTTGTTCAACCCGACCATCCGCATGTTTCCGTAATCGATCGAGGAGTAACGCGAGGAGACGTTGCGGATCGGGTCACCGATCGTTTTCCAAACGACGCCGCCCCAGCCCGCCTCGAAAGCGCGGTGCGCCTGGTAAGCGGTATTGGCCGGCGGGCCGGACGCGATCCAAAACGGGTTGGGGGACTTGATGCCGGCGAAGTCGGTGGATAGATCAGCCATCTTTATTCCTGATTCATTGAGGTGAGGGCGCTGGTCGCCGGCGCCGGATGCGACGCGGGCGAGAGCTGTTCGTATTTCGCTTCCAAATCCGGCACGCGGATCGGCGCGTCGAAACCAGAACCGTAGGGGCCCGGCGCGACACCCCAGCGCGACGGTTGAATGGGGCCGATCGCTTCGGTCTCGCCGAAGAACCGATGAATCCCGCGCGCGGCCTTCTTGCCTTCGCCGACCGCGTTGACCACTTCGCGGCCGCCATTGGCGCAATCGCCGCCGGCGTAAACTTTGCGCAGACTCGTCTGGCCGGTGTCAAAGTCGCGCTTCATCGTGCCGTTGCGATTCATCTCCAGCTCTGGGAAAAGCTGCGCCAGCCAATCGCTTTGTTTCTGCTGGCCGACGGCCTTGATTACCATGTCGAAGGGCTCCGTGAATTCCGAGCCGCCGATCTGCTCGAGCGCGCCGCTCGCGTTGAAACGCGTCTGCACAAGACGAAGGCCGGTGACGTGGCCATCGTGGCCGAGCACTTCGACCGGCGCGTGGTGGAAAAGGAAGGAGGCGCCGTCTTGTTTCGCGAGATCGTATTCGAAGGCATAGGCGGACATGTCGCGTTCGCCACGGCGATAAATGACCACGACCTCGGCCGCGCCGAGCCTGCGCGCCTGGGTGGCCGCGTCGATCGCGGTGTTGCCGCAACCCAGGACCGCCACCCGCGCCCCGACTGGGACGCGGTGCAGCGGCTCGGTATGAATCTGCTCGATGAAATCGAGCGCTTCGACCACTTCGGGCAGCTCTTCACCCGGAATGCGCAGCCGCTGGCCGTCACCCAGACCGATCCCGATGAAAATCGCGTCGAACCCGTCGAGGTCGGCGCGGGTCACATCCCGGCCCACCTCAACCCCGCAGCGGAACTCCACGCCTAACGATTTCACCAGCTCGACTTCCTCGAGGCTGATCTCCGGCTTCATCTTGTAATAGGCGATGCCGTAGGTGTTCAGCCCGCCGGCGTTTGGTTTGCGCTCGAAGATGACGACGTCGTGTCCGAGTTGCGCCACTTCGGCCGCGCAGCCCAGTCCGGCTGGTCCGCCGCCGATCACGGCCACGCGTTTGCCGGATTTTTTCGTCGCCGCCCGCAAGACTTGGATTTCGTTTTCGTAGACGTGATCGGTCGCATAACGCTGGAGCCGGCCGATTTTGATCGGATCGCTGTCGCGGTCGAGCAGCACGCACGCGCCTTCGCAAAGCACCTCGGTCGGGCAAACCCGCGCGCAGCTCGCGCCCAGGATATTCGCCGAGAGGATCGTCCGCGCCGCGCCGGTGACGTTGCCGGTCATGATCTTTTTGATGAAGGCCGGAATATCGATGCCGGTGGGGCAGGCGGTGATGCACGGGGCATCGAAGCAAAAGAGGCAGCGGGAGGATTCGACGCTCGCTTGCTGCTCGGTGTAACGCGGTGCGATGTCGGCCAGGTTGGCCTCGAGTTGGTCGGCGCTTAGTTTCGGGCTCAGGGGCATTGGTTAGGTCGTTGCAGGGAAGAGCGCCCAAGTTTGTTCCGACGCGGATTTCGAGGAAATCATTTTACGTTTTGGCCTGCAAGCTTTTCGATCTGTAGACGCTTCGCTCTCTCCGAGCCGTATGCTCTTCCGAGCCGGAGGCTGCGAAGCGCGGGAGTGGGCTGGGTCCCGCGGAGGACGAAGGCGAATCGCAGGGCAGCGGGCGATTCACCCGCGCTTCCCTGAGGGACCCGTCAACAACGCGGGCGGTTGACACTCCAGTCGTGCCTCATAGTTTAGGCGTGCCAAAGATGGGAGCAGCCACCGCTTATTTGCACACCGAGACCGATGAACTGCGCGGCGACGCCGAGCGTCTTGCGCACATCATCATGGAGATGCAGCGCTGCTTCATCCTCAACCTTTCGAAGGAACTCGCCCCGGGAAATGTTTCTTTCCCGCAGTTCTTCCTCCTCACTTATCTCGATCTTAAGGAGGTGCTGACGATGTCCGAAATCGCGCGGAAAATGGGGCACACCACCGCAGCCGCCAGTGGACTCGTCGCGCGGCTGGAGAATCTTGGTTATGTTATGCGTTCCCACGCCTCGGATGACCGGCGCAAAGTGATGGTTTGCATCACCCCGCGCGGGTCGGCGCTCGTCCGGCGCATCCGAGAGGAAATGATTTGCAACCTCATGAAGATGATGGCGCACCTTTCCCCGGGTGAGCAAAAATCGTGGTTGCAAATTTACAGCAAGATATACGATTACTGCCAAAATAAATGAGTCGTGACCCGGCGGGGGCAGTGATCTTGTCCGCCTTTCAGCGCATCGAGTGCTTCTGCCGCACGCGCATTTTTTCAGCTCCGCAACGCCGCCAGGCCGCGTCCGTTCTTGGCCTGCTCATCCTCGCCTCGACCGTTTTCGCGGGACAATCGGCGGAGACTTTGCGCGAAAAGGCGACCTCTTCCGGGGCTCGCGTTTTCACCTTGAGAAAAGCGATCGAAACGGCTTTCCAGCGCAATCCCGCCATCTTGACGGCGCGCCAGGAGATCCGGCGCACCAAAGGAGTGCAGATTCAGGTGCTCTCGCAGGCCCTGCCGCATCTCGACGCGACCGCCGCATTCAACTACACCGACCCGAGTTTAAACAACGGTAGTGGAGGATCTCTCATCACGACGGGTGGCACGCCCTCTCCCACCCCGGCGCCGACGGCCACACCGGTTTCGTCCGCGCTTAGGGCAGCCACCCTAACTACTCCGACGACATCCTTCAGCAGCATCGCCGACTCCTACAACCTTCGTTTGACCGCTTCGCAGTTGCTTTACAACGGTTCGGTTGTTCCCGCCATCAAGGGCGCCGGGTCGGCCAGCGACGCCAGTCTCTATGCCTTGCGCAACACGATCGATCAGGTGATCGCGACCGTGCGTGAGCAGTTCTACACGGTCATTTTGGACAAGGCGCTGATCGGCGTGCAGGAGGAGTCGGTTCACCTTTTGGAGAGCCAGCTCAAAGATCAGCAGAATCGTTTCGAGGCCGGCACTGTGCCGCGGTTCAACGTCCTGCAGGCGGAAGTCGCGCTCGCCAACCAACAACCGGCATTAATCACAGCGCGGAATAATTACCGCATCGCCCAGATCCAGCTCGGGCGAACCATTGGACTCGATTTTGATCCGAGGCGGGGCGATAAAGCGCCGCTCGAATGTGTCGGCGAGCTGGCTTTTGAGCCGCGCGAGATTCCGCTTCCGGTTGCAATTGAGCTGGGCAAGGAACGCCGGCCTTTTCTGAAGCAGCAACGCGCTAACATTCTCGTGCAGGTGCAGCAGTTGCGGGGCGCCTTCGCCGGTATCCAGCCGAGTCTGAGCATGAACGGCGGCTATGCTTTCGAGAGTTCAGAATTTTCCGACAAACTAAGCGCCGTCGCCACCGGCTGGTTTTTTGGCATAACCGGTAGCTGGGCAATCTTCGATGGCTTGCAGACCGTCGGCGCGGTGAAATCGGCGCGAGCCACGCTCAGCCAGGCGAAGATCACCTACGACGACGCCGTTCGGCAGGTCGAAGTGGAGGTTCAGCAGGCCTACTCCAATCTCCAGCAGGACCGCGAACTCTACGCCAGCCAATCCAAGAACGTCGACCAGGCCCGCGAAGCGCTCCGTCTGGCGACCGCCCGGCTCGGGGTGGGCGCCGGGGTGCAATTGGATGTTTTGAACGCGCAACTGGCCCTCACGCAGGCGCAGTCGACCCGGCTCTCGGCGCTTGCTGCTTATAATAGCGACCTCGCTGAATTCGATCGCGCGACAGCCACGGACACGATCTATCATGACGACTTCGACGATCCGATGATGCGCAAACGCCGCGAAACGCGGATGACGACCACGACGGTTACGCCGTCGCCGAAATAACTTCGGTGATGGACGCTCCGGCCGCGGATCCGGCGGTGGAGTTCTTCCCGGCGCTGCGCGATCTGGCCGCCGTGAGGCACGGGTTCATTGGGCGTATCCCGGGGATCGACGTCGCCACCGATCGCGCGCAGGCGCTGGCCCGGTTGGATGCCACGCACCGCGCGCTGCGGGCGGATCTCGGTTTCGTGGGAGGGGCTTTCGCGACTGCCGAACAAGTGCATGGCAACAAGATCGCCGTCCTCGATGAGCCGCTGCGCACGGACCGATGCCTCGATGGGGCGGACGGTCTGATCACAAATCAAAAAGGCGTCTCGTTAGGGATTTATGTCGCGGATTGTTGCGCGATTTTTCTGGTCGATCCGGTCCGGCTTTGCATCGGCCTCGTCCATTCGGGAAAGAAAGGGACTGCCTTGGATATCGTCTCGCACGCGATCCGGCAAATGGGCGAACGATTTGGCTCCGTGGCGCACGACCTCATCGTCCAGCTCAGTCCGTGCATTCGTCCGCCGCATTACGAAATCGATTTCGCGGCCGAAGTCGTCAGGCAAGCGCGCGCGGCCGGAGTGGAAGAGGTGCAGGACTCCGGCCGCTGTAGCGCTTGCGAGCTGCGGCGCTATTATTCCTATCGCGCGGAGAAAGCGCGCACCGGCCGGATGCTCGCGCTCCTCGCCCTGAGGTAACGCCCGTGAACACCGCACGCTACTTTTTGGGTTGACGCTCCGGCGTCTTCTCTGGTATTCGTTAGGCGAATGAAACGCTGGCAGTTTGTCCTTTTGCTGATCGTTGGCCTGGCCTGCGTCTGCCTGGGCCTGGTGACGATTGTGTTTGCCCGCGAGAACCGGAAACTGCAGGAAGCGCTGCAAACGCAGCAGGCGGCGATCAACAAGGGATCGCTCAGTCAGCAGATCGGCACCAACCTTCTCCGTGAGATGGCTGCCACCGCGCAAACGGACGAAAAAATGCGCGATCTGCTGCAGCAAAACGGTTTTTCTCTTTCGGCCAGGAGCGCCCCTTCGCCCACGCCCTAACGATGGACCAGGAATCTCACAGCCAGCCGACCGCACCCCCGCACGTTCCGACTTATCACGGCTTCTGGCCGGTGCTCCTGATGGGGCTGAGTCTCGTCCTCGTTTTCTCATGGGAGATCCGCGTCGGCATTGCGACCCGGCGAGGCGCCCAGCAATTGCAGGAGCAGCAAGCGCGTTTGGTCGACGAGGCAAAGCGCGTCCAGACAGGTCTCGAGAAACTCGTGCGCGGGCTGGTCGAACTTTCCAAGACAGACGACGCGGCGAAAAAGATCGTCACCCAGTTCGGCATCAAATTGAATAATCCGTCGGTTCCGACGGCCACTCCGGCGCCCTAGGCGTTAATCTTCGCTGCTCGGTCCACGAGCGCGCCGCAATCCGCAGATCCCGCGGCGTTTCGCTCCGGCGACGAAATCGAAGAACGCCTCGGCCGGTTCGCGCCACTTCCGTTCGCGCGCTTGCGCGAGCGCCTGGCTCACGTTCAAGCCGCTTTCATAAAGCAAACGAAACGCCGCCTTGATCTCCGCGCGCTCTTCCGGGTCAAACCCGGCGCGGCGTAAGCCGACGACATTCAGGCCGACCACCTTGTTGATTCCAGCCGCAGCGACAAACGGCGGAATGTCTTTGCCAAATCCGGAAGTGCCCTGGGTGATCGCGAGCTGCCCAACGCGCATGAATTGATGGAAAACACAGCCGCCCCCAAGAAACGCGTCGTTTTCCACCGTCACGTAACCGCCGAGGAGACAGTTGTTCGCGATAATCACCTTGTCGCCGAGGGTGCAATTATGCCCGAGATGCGCGCCGGCCATGAGGAAATTGTGGTGGCCGACGCGAGTCGCGGAACCCGTGGCAGTGCCGCGATGAATGGTCACATACTCGCGAATGATATTGCCGTCGCCGATTTCGACCGCGCTGCGAGTCCCGGGCTTGAAACCGAGATCCTGCGGAAGGCCACCGATGAGTGCGCCGTGTCCGATCTGATTATCCGCCCCCAGACGGACGACGCCTTCGATCACCACATGCGATCGGACGACAGTGCGCGCTCCGATTTCCACTTCACCGCCGATGCAGGAAAAAGGTCCGATCTCGACGTCGTCGCCGAGGCGCGCGCCGGGGTCGACCATGGCGGTGGGATGGATCTTCACAGCACGCCCGTTTCCTTGAAGCTGAAATAAGGGAGCCGCCCTTCCGCGGGCGCCCCAATGATGATGTGATCGAGGAGCTTGATCTGGAGCAGTTCCGCCGCCTCCCGCAAGCGTCTCGTGAGGCCATGGTCTGCCTGGCTAGGGGCGGGGTCGCCCGAGGGATGATTGTGCACCACCACCACGGCGTAGGCCGAGTAGATGAGCGCCGGCCGGAAGACATCGCGCGGGTGCGCGATGCTTTCATTGACGCTGCCTAACGAAACGTCCTCCACCCGGATGAGGGAGTAACGCGTGTCGAGCAGGATGATGCGAAGCGATTCCTTGTGCAGGGCGCGCATCTCGGGTCCGAGCAACTCGTAGACCCGCTCCGGCGTGTCGATTTTTTTCCGGGCCAGGTTCTCACGCGCCAGGCGATGGCCGAGGCCAAAGGCGGCCGCCAGTTGCGTCGCCTTAGCAAATCCGATTCCCTTGATTCTGGCCAGCTCCTGGACCGAACAGCGACTCAATGCGCCTAACGAGCCGTATTCCTTGATCAATTGGCGCGCTACTTCGACCGCGTTCGCGCCTTTCAAGCCGGTACGCAAAAGGATCGCGATCAATTCCGCGTCGCTCAGCGCGCTGGCGCCGCGCGCGGCGAGCTTTTCGCGCGGCCGATCCCCCTCCGGCATCTCGCGAATCTTCAGCGGCGCCGTCATCTTCTTATCCTGTCATGTTGAGCGAAGCGAAACATCTCTGACCATTTCCGCGCTGAGTGGGCCTGAAATAGTCAGAGATCCTTCGCTCTGCTCAGGATGACAGATCAGCTGCGCAGCTGCTCGAGCATTTCGTGCAACGCCTCGCCCAGCGCGAAGAGCGAATCGACGCAACCGTTTGCAGCGAGCGGCGCGAGTTCGGCCTGGGCGGTCCGGATCAATTCCGCGGCCGTGTCGATGGAAGCGCCGAGCGCGCCGTCGGCCGGCGAATTTTTGAGCAACATCGTGACCTCGGCGAGCTTCCCTTCGAGCACGAGCGCGCAACAGCGTTCGCGATCGAAGACCGACGCTGATTCCAGGAGCGTCAGCACCGGCAGCGTCAGCTTTCCCTTGCGCAAATCGGTTCCGAGGGTCTTACCGGTTTCGCTTTCCGTGCCGGCGATGTCAAGGCAGTCGTCGTAAATTTGGTAGGCGGTTCCAATCTTGGCGCCGAAACTCCTGAGCCGCCTAACGACTACATCCGGCGCGCCGCTAATGACCGCTCCCAGTTCCGCCGCGCAGGCGAAAAGCGATCCGGTTTTCATCCCGATGATCCGAAAATATTCGTCGCGCGAAAGTTGCAGGTCGAAACGCCGTTGGGTCTGGATCATTTCTCCGGAGCAAACTTCGGTGGCGGTCCGCGCGATCGTGCGACTGATGTGGGTGTCGTCGAAGTCGGTCGACAAATTGAGCGCGTGGGCGAAGAGCACGTCTCCGAGCAGCACGCTGAGCGAATTTCCCCAGCGCGCATTGACCGTAGGCTGCGAGCGGCGGCGTTCCGCCTCATCCATGATGTCGTCGTGCACCAGGGTCGCGAGGTGAATCAGTTCGACGATGATCGCGAGATCGATATGACCCGAAGCCAGCGTACCGGTCGCGCCTCCACTGAGCAGCGCGACGAGCGGGCGCAAGCGTTTCCCGCCGCCGCCGATGGCGTAGGCGACGTAGCCTTCGATCGCCGGGTCAAACGCCGCGGTCTGGGCCGAGATACGACGGTCCACCTCATCGAGCTGTGGCTGAACCGGCGCAAAGACGCGACTCAGCGGGCCCGCCACGCCATTGGCGGTGGCAGCTGAATTCGCGGTGATTTTCACAAGCGCAGAATAGAAGGTCAGTTTTTAATGTCAAAGCTGCTTCACTGGCCGCCGCTTTGGGAAAATTAGACGGGCCGGCACAAGCAGGCAGTGCGTTCCCCGGAGAAGTCACCAGCGGCGCAACCATTCGTCGGTTCCGTATTTTTCGGCGGCCAGCGCGGTGGCACGGTCGAGGGTTTGCGGCGGGATTGCCGCGCGCTGCAGTTGCATTGCCAGCGCGCCCGCGAACCGGTCGCGGAAGGTTCCAGAGAGGTCGGGAATTTGGATGCTGCCTTGATGGAGAAAACCGCCGCGCGTGCGGCGTTGCGCGGCCCCGGCGATTTTGCGACCGCGGAAGAGGACATCGTCGCGCACGGGGTTGGCGAAACAGGCATCGGAGATTTTTGGTGCGGCGTGGGCGGCGAGTTCCGTCTCTCTCCCTTCCACCCGGAGCGCATCGCGAATGGCGCCGTGCAACGCGGCGTAAATCGCCGAGGGTCCCCGGGTCGAGGCGGGATTTTCCGCCGGGGTCACGAGCGAGTAAGTCAGGTCCTCGCCGTGCAGGACGCTGCCACCGCCCGTCCAGCGCCTAACGACGTCGCGCTTTTCCAATTCGCCGGCGACGTCCGCAAATTTCCCGAAGTAGCCAAACGAGAGCGCTGGCCTTTGCCAGCCGTAGAAGCGCAGGAGGGGCAGGGTGGAATGCTCGAGCAACGCCTCGTCGATCGCCATGTTCATGGCCGCGCTCACCCGGGCGCGATCGTCGTGCAGAATCAGGCGCTCAAACAGCATCGACCACGATCTGATCGAGCGCCGCGCGCGGATTTTGCGCAGCCGTGATCGGACGGCCGATGACGAGAAAATCCGCCCCCGCGGTGAGCGCGTCGGCCGGGGTCATGGCACGCCTTTGATCGTCCGCCGCCGCGCCGCGCGGCCGGATTCCGGGTGTGACGATTTTGATTTTCGAGCCGTAAGCCCGCCGGAGAGGAGCCACCTCATGCGGACTCGCCACGACGCCGCCAATGCCGCTTTCGGCGCCGAGTCTCGCGAGTCGCAGCACGTGTTCCTCCATCGGCGCATCGACGCCGGTTTCGCGCAGCGTCGCGGGATCGATGCTGGTCAGAACGGTCACCCCGAGGAGCAACATTTCAGGATTGGCCGCGCGCACCGCCGCTTCGATCATGGCGCGTCCGCCGCTCAGGTGAATGGTCAGCATCTCCACCCCTAACGAGTCCGCGCTCTCCACCGCGCGGCCGACGGTATGGGGGATATCGTGCAATTTAAGATCCAGGAAAATCCGCCCGCCGAGGTCGCGCACCGCGCGCACGATCTCCCGGCCGGCCGCGGTGTAAAGCTGGAGTCCGATCTTAAAGAGCCCGGCATGCGGAGAAAGCCGACGGACGAGCGCGAGCGCCGCTTCGCTCGTCGGGAAATCGAGCGCGATGATAATGCGCGCGCGGGGATTCATTTCAGTGGCTTGCCAGTTCATGCCGTTCCACACAGGGTTGCGGAAACCTATGCAGCTTTTCGCGCCCGCGAAGATCAATTTATCATTTCAAATCCGGCACCGGCGCGCGGACGGTTTTCACGAAATCGAGACTTTGATGACGCCGATCGCGCTTTGTGATGAGCTGACGATCGAGCCTAACGAGCCGGGCGCGGGCCTGGCCTTTTCCTCGGATGATCCCAGCCTGCCGGCGGGCGAAGACAATCTGGTGGTCCGCGCGGCGCGCAGTTTTTTTGCGGAAATAAAAGTGGAGCCTGCGGTGCGGATCGCGCTGCGCAAGAGGATTCCGCACGGTGCCGGGCTGGGCGGCGGGAGCAGCGACGCAGCGAGCACGCTGCTCGGTTTGAACGAGCTTCACGGCTGGCCGTTGCCGCCCGCTTGCCTAACGAGTCTGGCGGCCGGGATTGGATCGGACGTGCCTTTTTTTCTGGCGCAGGGAGCGGCCCGCTGTCGCGGGCGAGGAGAGATCGTCGAGCCGGTCAGTCCGCTGCCGGAGTGGCCGTTGCTGCTTTTGAAGCCGGAGTTTGGCGTGCCGACCTCGTGGGCCTACCAGCATTGGCGCGACTCGCGCGGGCTGCCGGGAGTGGACTACACGCCGCAGACGGTCGGGGAGCTGAGTTTGCAGAACGATCTCGAGCGGCCGGTCTTCGAGAAATATCTCTTTCTCGCGCGGATGAAGGGTTGGTTGCGCGAACAACCGGAGGTCGCGGCGGCGCTTCTTTCCGGTTCGGGCTCGACCATCTTCGCGGTTCTGCGCGCGGCGAAGGCAGCCGGTGCGCTGGCGGATCGCGCGCGCGCGGAACTTGATCCAGGCCTGTGGACCTGCGCGGCGTCGTTGTAGACGCCTCCCTCTGGGAGGCGCGGGGCGGCGCCCTCGCGCAGAGGTGAGGGAGACGAGCGACATTTTCCGCCGCGCTTCGCAGAGCGAAGCGTCTACAACAGGCCCACGATGTTCGCCCGAGAGGGTCGTTAGGCCAGGAGCCGAGCGAGCTGATCGACGCAGATCTGCGACCACGTCTCGAGCGTCGCACGGCGCTCCAGCAATTCGTTTTTCGTGAGGAACGCAAGGTTGGTGATCATCGCCTCGCGCTTTTGCACCTTCGCTTCCCGCAGACGGAAAACGTGCACGACCCCGAGGTGGACGCGTCCGACTTCCGTCGTGTCGTCATTCAGGAGCGCGACGATCCGGTCCTCGAACGGCGTCTCTATGAGCACCTCTTCATTCACCTCGCGCTCGACCCCGGCGCGGTAGGCCGCCTCGTCCCACGCGAAGAGCGATTCGTCCTCATCGTTCATGTGACCGCCGATCCCGATCGATCCCTTGGCGACGAGCCGTTGCTCGCCGGCTTTTTTGCCGCGGACGTAATGGAGAACCCGGTCGCCGCAGGCGAGAAGGGCGTAAGGGATGATTTGTTTACGCGTCGGATCGGTCTCGGCGACGGCGCGGGCGAGGAAGTGATTGTTCCCGCGCGCAAGAATGGCGTCGAGATAAGGCTGCGGCTCGAAGTTCAGCCCGTGAAAGCTGCCCAGCTGGTCGAGGAGACTTCGCCTAACGACGAGCACGTTTTCGTTAGGCGGAGTCACGCGGCCGGATTTTTCCTAGAAAGAAAAGGTGGCTCCCACCTGCGGTCCCAGGAGGTTGAGGCTTGGGTTCGGATCGGTTTGCCCGGCGTTCGAGAGGTGCTGGTAGAGGATTCCCAGGTTGAGTTTCCAATGGTCGTCCAGTCGGTAAGTCAGACCGGCGGCGGTCAGGATATTGAAAGTGAAATCCTGCCCCTGGCCGTGGCGGAACGCGTCGGTGCTGTCGATGAAGCCAAGTCCGACTCCCCCGGAAATGTAGGGCTCGAGGCGCCAGCCGGGCCGGATGAAGACGTGACGAAAACCGGTCGAGATGCCGAAGTAATGATTCTCCGGCCCGCGGAAAATCGGCTCCGCCATGCCGAGAAGATACACCTGGTTGTAACCACGAAACCAGCTGTCGTCATTGCGATTGACGCCCCAACGGAGGCGGGCGGTGATGAATTCGGCCCCGATCTCGTAGCTGTTGGGATTGCCGATGATACCGAGCAGGTAGGCCGACTCCGCGGCGAACTCCAGATGCGGCACCTCAAAATCGTCCGACGGCAGAACCGTGTTCTTCGCCTCCGGTGTCGGGGCATCGCCGGCGAGGACCTTCGTCGCGAAAAGGAAGGCGGCGCAGAGGGCGAGCGCGAGCGAGGGTTTCATCAACGGCCCGAAGCATATTTCGGCTTCGGGCAATTGCAATGCAGGCGGCGGATCGTCATATTGCCGTCATGAAAAAATTGTGCGCTCTCCTTTTCGTCGTGGCCTGCACTTTTCGACCGGGGCTCGTTTTGGCGCAGGAAAATGCAGGGAACGCCGGTCAACTCGCTGAGGCGGTCTGGAAAGCGAGCGGCGGCGAGCATTGGCCAAGTGTGCAGGCGATCGATTTCACCTTTGCGGTCGAGAAGGGCGGGCAGACGGTGCTCTCGGCCGAGCATCATTGGGACGTCGCCGCGCAGACCGATCACGTGAAATGGAAGGACAAGGATGTGACTGTGAATCTGCTCAGTCCGGCCGCCGACGAGAATGCGAAGGCGGCTTACGCGCGCTGGGTGAACGATTCGTATTGGCTGCTCGCGCCGCTCAAATTGAAGGACCGCGGCGTGCACCTTGCCGTCGAAGACCGCAGGAAAATCGACGGCGCGGATCGTGAGGTTCTGCACCTCAGTTTTGGGACGATCGGGCTCACGCCTAACGATCAGTATAAACTCTACATTGATCCGGCCACGAAGCTCGTGACCTCATGGGATTACATGCCCAAGCCCGGCGAATCGATGCACAGCACCTGGACCGATTACCAGGAATCGGGCGGGCTGAAGCTGGCGACGGATCACAAAATGGATGGCGGCGTGCGCATCCGGATTTTGAATCTCAAGGTGACGGCGGCGAAGTAGGCGCGCGCCACTCCGGACTCTCCGTCATCCCGAGTGCAGTCGAGGGATCCCGTTGCGCGACCTTCAAGGTCACTCCCCGGGATCCTTCGACTCCGCTGCGCTTCGCTCAGGATGACAGTGCTGGGACGAACGCATCCAGTTTTGCAGGTCCTCCGGCAGCCGACTTTGCCAATCGAATTCGCCTTCCAGAGAAATCCGCGCTGAATGCAGCGCGTGCCGCGGCAGGAGGAGCTGACCCGCCAGTTCTTCGGTCCAGCCCCTCTCGATAAAACGAAGATAGAGCTTCTCGTTAGGCCCATAGAGTTTGTCGCCGACGATCGGATGACCGAGGTGCGCGAGGTGAACCCGGATCTGGTGCGTCCGCCCGGTGCTCGGGATGGCCCGGATGATCGTAAATCGATCTCCCCGGTCGCCTGGCCTAACGAATCGTTTTTCAACCCGAAACTCCGTCACGGCGGCCGCGCCTTTCTCGTGAATCGCCTGTTTCAACCAAATGGCGGAAGGCCCATGCGCGCCCTGCCGCGCGAGCGGAGCGTCCATGGTCGTGGTTTCCCAGGCCGGCCAGCCGCGCACGATGCCGAGGTATTCCTTCGCAACGAGCTGAGCCTGCATGGCGAGACCGAAGCGACGCGCGGTGGCGGCGTTCTTCGCGACCAGGACGAGGCCGCTCGTCTCGCGGTCGAGTCGGTTCACGATGGAAACCTGCCCGCCATTCACGAGCTCGAAGGCGAGCAGCTCGCGCAACGCCGCCCAGAGCGTGGGGGTGCCGTCGGGCTTGCTCGGATGGATGAGGAGGAAGGGCGGCTTGTCGACCACCAGGTAATCCGCGCTCTCGGCGATGATCCGGAATTTCGGCGGCGTCCTTGCGTGAGCCTTGGCCGTGGGTAGATGAGCGGACGCCGGCATGATCTCTCTGCAAGACGTTAACCGCTATTACGAGGCCGGCGAACGCTCCGTCCACGCGCTCGACCACGTGTCCCTCGACATCGCGCGGCACGAGTTCGTTGCGGTCGTCGGGCCGAGCGGCTGCGGGAAGAGCACCCTGATGCACCTGATTGCCGGGCTCGATCGCCCGACCGGAGGCGAGATCACGGTCGACGGTCTCAGCCTAACGACGGCGGACGATGCCGCCCTGACCCACTTTCGCCGACGCCAGCTCGGACTGGTTTTTCAGTTTTTCAACCTCCTGCCGACCATGAACGTGCGCGAAAATGTCAGCCTGCCGCTGCTCCTCCAGGGCGTGCCGATCGCGGATGCGTTCGCGCGGGCGGACGAACTGCTGCGGCTTGTCGGCCTGACGAATCGGGCAACGCACTTCGTGCATCAACTGAGCGGCGGCGAGCAGCAGCGGACGGCAATTGCGCGGGCCCTGGTTCATCGGCCTTCGCTCCTCATCGCCGACGAACCGACCGGCAATCTCGACACCGCCTCGGCGGCGCGTGTCCTGACGCTCTTGCGCCAGATCGCGGATGAACAACTGGCGACGCTGATTCTCGTCACCCACAGCGCAGAAGTCGCGGCGGCGGCTTCCCGGCTGATCGAAATGCGCGATGGCAGAATCGTGAGCGATCGGATGGTCGCGTTGTAGACGCCGCCCTCTGGACGGCGCGGGAAAAAAACTTCACCTGGGCTGTTGGCATCGCGTTCCCCGCGTTTCGCACAGCGAAACGTCTACAAATCTGGGCGCGAACGGTTGCTTGACCACGCCGTCAAAACCGCTTTACCTAACGTCTCACCAACGCCGGAAAGGAAGCGCCTTTGGAACTTAAAGATATCAAAGCCATCATCGACCTGATGAGAAAAAACGACCTCTCCGTTTTCGAGATGGAGAAGGACGGCTTCCGCCTGAAGCTGCAGAAGGGCGCGGGCGAGCAAACGGTTTTCGCCGCGCCAGTTCTTCCGCAGATGATCGCGGCCACGGCCCATCCGGGTGCAGCGGCGCACTCTGGGGACGCGGCGCCAGCGACGCCGAGCGCGCCCCCCGCAGCCGCGACCAAAGAGATCACTTCCCCGATGGTTGGGACGTTCTATCGCGCGGCTTCGCCGGAGTCACCCTCGTTCGTCGAGGTCGGCCGGGAAGTGAACGAAGACACCGTCGTCTGTATTATCGAGGCGATGAAAGTGATGAACGAAATCAAGGCGGAGACCAGCGGGGTGATTACCGAGGTGGTGGCCGAAAACGGCAAACCGGTGCAGTTCGGCCAGGCCCTTTTCAAAGTTCGTTAGGCGAAAGACCCGGCGCGGGCTTCCAGCTTGCGTCGCCTGACCAGCTGGCTCGCCCCACTTTTCATGTTCGAAAAAATACTGATCGCAAATCGCGGCGAGATCGCGCTCCGCGTCATCCGCGCCTGCAAGGAACTCGGCATCCGGACGCTGGCCGTCTATTCCGAGGCCGACGTGGATTCTCTCCACGTGCAGCTGGCGGACGAATCGATCTGCATCGGCCCGGCGCCGAGTTCCGACAGTTACCTGAAAATCGATCGCATCATGAGCGCGGCGGAGGTGGGCGACGTCGATGCGATTCATCCCGGCTACGGATTTCTGGCTGAGAACGCGCACTTCGCGGAGGTCTGCGAGAGCTGCAACATCAAGTTCATCGGGCCGACTCCCGCCGCGATGCACGCGATGGGCGACAAGAATTCCGCGCGGACCGCGGCGCGCAGGGCCGGCGTCTCGGTCACGCCGGGCAGCGATGGCATCGTCGAAGACGAAGCGGAAGCGATCAGGGTCGCGAAGAAGATCGGTTTTCCGGTGATGATCAAGGCGGTCTCCGGCGGCGGTGGTCGGGGAATGCGCGCGGCGCATAATGAAGTGAGCCTGATTCAGGGATTTCATGGCGCCCGGCTGGAAGCGGAGAAAGCTTTCGGCAACGCCGAAGTTTATATCGAGAAGCTGATCTTAAACCCGCACCACATCGAGTTTCAGATCATGGCCGATCACCATGGCAACACGGTCCACCTCGGCGAGCGCGATTGCTCGATCCAGCGGCGCAACCAGAAGGTGATTGAGGAATGTCCATCGCCCTTGCTCACACCGGCCCTGCGCAAGCGGATGGGTCACGCTGCGGTGAAGCTCGCGCAATCGGTCGGCTACACGAACGCCGGCACGATGGAATTCCTGGTCGACCAGAAGGGAAATTATTACTTCATCGAGATGAACACCCGCATCCAGGTGGAGCATACCATCACCGAGGAAGTATATGGTTGCGACCTGGTGAAGGAACAAATTCACATCGCGGCGGGCGACAAACTTTCGCCGCACGTTGCCAAGCCGATGGCCCGCTCGCACGCCATCCAGTGCCGGATCAACGCCGAGGATCCGGCGCGCAATTTTCAACCGTCGGCCGGGAAAATCACGTTTTATTACGCGCCCGGCGGTCGCGGGGTGCGGATCGATTCCCACGTCTACACTGGCTACAGCGTTCCTCCTTTTTATGACTCGATGATCGCGAAACTGATCGCGGTCGGCGCGACGCGCGAGTCGGCCATCGCCCGGATGCGGCGGGCGCTCGGCGAGTATCTCATCACCGGCATCAAGACGACGATCCCGTTTCACAACGCGATCATGCGCAACGCCGATTTCCGCAATGGCAATTACGACACGGGGTTTGTCGACCGGATAATGAACTCCGAGACTTTCGAGCTGCGGCCGTCAACCGGTGGCTTCCGCGATTGAGCGCACCGGGGTGGACTCACTCTCGCGCTGCCATCTCTACGCGATCCTCGATCTCGGCTATGTCGCGCCCGGCGATGCGGCCGCCGTCACCGCGGAGTTGATTCGCGGCGGGGCCGACGTGATTCAGCTGCGCGGAAAAAGCCAGACAATCGCCGAGCTCACCGGACTGGCGGACGAACTGCATGGCCTAACGAGCCATGCCGGCGTCCCGCTGATCATCAACGATCATCCGGAAATCGCGCGCGACCTTCCGGTGGAAGGCGTGCACCTCGGGCAGAACGATCTCGCGATCGCCGCTGCGCGGGAGATTGTGGGGCGAGATTGCTGGATCGGAAAGTCGACCCACAGTCTGGCCCAGGCGACCGCCGCCGTCGCTGAGGGCGCCGACTACATCGGCTTCGGCCCACTCTTCGCCACCCCGACGAAGCCGGATTACGCGCCCATCGGTCTGGGCGAGATTCGACGCGTGCATGACCAAGTGCAGATCCCGATTTTCTGCATCGGCGGAATCAAGCTCGAGAATCTGCCGGATGTTCTGGCCGCTGGCGCGAAGCGCGCCGTTATCGTATCTGGCCTGCTGCAAAGTAAAGATGTGGCCGCCGCCGGCCGCGCGGCGAGAGCGCTGCTCGCCCAATTTTAAATTTGGAATCTAAAATCTGAAATTACCCATGTCCGTCCTCGTCGTTGGCTCCATTGCGCTCGATACCGTCAAAACTCCGGTGGAGAAGCATACCGATCAGCTCGGCGGTTCGGCTTCCTACGCGGCGGTCGGCGCGAGTTTCTTTGCGCCGGTCAAGCTGGTCGGCGTGGTGGGCGAAGATTTCCCCGCATCGGAGTTTGCCTTCTGGAAGACGCGCGACATCGACGCGAGCGGCGTGCAGCGTGCGCCGGGCAAAACCTTCCGCTGGTCGGGCGAGTACGCGTGGGATTTGAACACGCGGGAAACAAAGTCCGTGGCGCTGAATGTTTTCGAAAATTACAAGCCGGAGTTGCCGGAAAGTTTTCGGGCCACGGAATTCGTGCTCCTCGCCAACATCGCGCCGTCGCTCCAATCGCATGTCCTCGATCAGATGCGGCGGCCCCGGTTTGTCGTCGCCGACACGATGGATCTTTGGATCGAAACCACCCGCCGGGATCTCGACGCCCTTCTGCCCCGTGTCGATCTGCTCATCCTGAACGATAGCGAAGCGCGGCAGATGACCGGTGAGACGAGCCTGATCCGGGCCGGTCGCGCGATTCGGCGCATGGGTCCGAAATACGTCGCGGTGAAGAAAGGGGAGCATGGCGCGCTGCTCTTCGGTCCGGACGATTTTTTCAGCTGCGGCGCTTATCCGCTCGAAGACATCCACGATCCAACCGGGGCTGGGGACACCTTCGCCGGCGGAGTGGCCGGCTACCTCGCGGGCGAGTGCGAAGGCAAAGTGGATTTTCCGCAACTGCGCAAGGCGCTCATTTACGGCAGCGTGCTGGCGAGCTTCAACGTCGAGGCCTTCAGCCTCGATCGCCTGCGTCGCCTAACGAGTGAAGAAATTGAGGACCGCTACCAGATGTTCAAGCTAATGAGCCAGTTCGAGGTGCTCGAATAGATTCGCCGCAGTATGGCGCGATCCGAAAACCAACCGCCAGGAAGCGCGTCCAGCAGCCTGTCGCTGCTCCTCTGCGCGATCTGGTTTGTGGTCGCGCTGTTTGCTGGAGCGAGCGGCAAGATGGCGGAGTTGCGCCCGCCCGCGCCGCAGGTCGTGCTGCTCGGTCTGACGCTCGCGCTCATTCTCGCCTACAACCTCTCGCGATCGTTTCGCGATTGGACTACGCAGTGGGATCTTCGCGCGCTCGTCGCGTTGCATCTCACGCGTTTCGTCGGAGTCTATTTCCTGGTACTCAATCATCGCGGCGGGTTGCCGCGCGAGTTTGCTCTGCCTGCCGGTTTCGGTGACATCGCTGTCGCCACTCTCGCGCTCATCTTGATCACCCTGCGGCCGGCGGCGGAACGGAGACGACTCTACTTCCTGTGGAATTCGCTCGGCTTGATTGACATCTTGTTCGTGGTCGCGACAGCGGCGCGTCTGGCCTTTCGCGATCCGGCTTCGATGGCAGCGCTTTTGCGCCTGCCTTTGAGTCTTCTGCCCACGTTTCTGGTTCCATGGATCATCGCTTCTCACCTCCTCATTTTCGTTAGGCTAAGGCAACCTTCGGGTTTGCCTTCTTCGTCCCCCCACTCGTATTGAATCCAGATGGGAACCCTGCGCCTCGGCGTTAACATCGATCACGTGGCGACGCTCCGGCAGGCGCGTTACGCGACGATGCCGGACTCGAAGAACGCCGAGCCCGATCCGGTGGCGACAGCAAGCCTGTGCGAGCGGGCCGGCGCGGGCGGGATCACGGCGCATCTCCGCGCCGACCGTCGCCACATGCAGGATCGCGATCTGCAACGGCTGCGCGCGAACATCATGACGAAGCTCAATCTCGAGATGGGCAACACCACCGAGATCATCGATTTCGCGCTCCTTCTGCAGCCGGACGAAGTCTGTCTCGTGCCTGAGAAACGTCAGGAGATTACGACCGAAGGCGGACTCGACCTCGCCAGGCACGAGCGCGAGTTGGCGCCGACGATCAAGCGTCTGCACGCCGCCGGAATTCGGGTCAGTTTGTTTATCGATCCCGCACCGGATCAGGTCGAGACGGCGGTGCAACTGGAGGCGGACATGGTGGAACTGCACACCGGCGCGCTCTCCAATGCCTTCACAGAAAAAATCGAGCAGCAGGAACTGGAACGCCTGCGCGAAGCCGCGCTGCGCGCGTCGAACTTCGGGCTGCAGGT
Organism: Spartobacteria bacterium; assembly: GCA_003169975.1. Classification (GTDB taxonomy): domain Bacteria; phylum Verrucomicrobiota; class Verrucomicrobiia; order Chthoniobacterales; family UBA10450; genus Palsa-1392. The sequence goes on from PNAA01000024.1 coordinate 152,273, forward strand.
CAACGCCGGCCACGGCATCAACTACCGCAATATTTCCCTCATCCACCAAATCCCGCACCTCGTCGAGCTGAACATCGGCCATGCCATCGTGGCCCGCGCCATGTTCGTCGGGATCGAAGCCGCGGTGAGCGAAATGCTCGGGTTGATGCAAAACTACCGGGGATGAGCATCATCGGTATTGGGATCGATCTGGTGGACTGCGCCCGGATTGAAAATTCGATCGAGCGCTTCGGCGAACGTTTTCTCAAGCGCGTCTTTACCGAAGGCGAGATTGCCTATTCGCAATCGATGAAATTTCCCGCGCGTCACCTGGCGGCGCGCTTCGCGGCCAAGGAGGCGCTTTCAAAGGCGTTCGGCACCGGCATCGGCAAGGCGATGGGCTGGCGCGATCTCGACGTGCAGAAAAAAGAGAGCGGCGAACCGTTCGTTGTCCTGAGCGGGGGCGCAAAACAAATGGCCGAGGCGCGTGGAGTGGCCAAAGTCTGGATCAGCCTGAGCCACACCGAATCGAGCGGGATGGCCACCATTATTCTCGAAGGTCGCGACGGATGACGCGGCTACGGCAAGCGGCGCAATGTGGGAGGGGCCTTTGTGCCCCGATCCGTTGGCGCACCGCAGTCCCTCGGGGCACAAAGGCCCCTCCCACATTTTCCAGATTGCACCGCTCGTTATGCCTAACGATTGCGGGATGGTGCCTTTGTGCGCCGCTCGCCATGCAGGCGGCGACCGCCGCGCAGCCTTCGCCCGAACCGGTGGCAGCACTCTCGGCTCAGCGCGCCGCGGCGGAGCGCGGCAAAATTCATCAGACCGGCGTCGCCTACAGCCAGTGGATCGACGGCCTCGCGCAGGACAGCGGCAGCCCGTTTCTGCAGCGGCGCGTCTTTGATCGCGTCACTTGGATGCGGCTCCTGGCCTGCGCCGGGACGCTTCTGATTGTCGGCCTGGCGACCGGCTGGTTTCTCTGGTTCGTCCGCCGGCGCGCGGGCCGAATCGAGTCCGACGAAGAGCAGTCATGGCAGGCCCTCGCGGCGGCTGCCGTTCGCAAGCCACTTGCGCTGCTCGCCTGGGTGATCGGCGGTTTTCTCTCGCTCATGCCGATCGTCGAGGGGATTGCCTCGCGCCCACGCGGCTCTTCCTCGTGAACGGGTTGACCGCGATCCTCTACGCCGGTCGGGTGACCGCGGTTCTCTGGCTGATTTTTCAAATCATCCGCGGGGCGGAAAAACGGATGCGGCAGTGGGCGCAGGGCACGGGCAAGGTGCTCAACAACGTCATCGTGCCGGTGGCCGGCCAGACGCTCCGCCTGGCCGTCCCGCTCCTTGCCATCATTTTGCTCCTGCCGCTTTTGAGCCTGCCGGATCGTTGGACCTGGGTAACGCAAAAGGGCTTTGGCATCCTGCTCATCGTTAGTCTGGCCTACCTCATCATCCGCGGCGTGCGCGCCGTGCAGGTGGCGCTGATGCGGGAGCATCGGTTGGATGTGGAGGACATCCTCGCCGCGCGCCGGATTTACACCCAGGTCTCGGTCATTCGCAAGATCATCATCGCGGCGGTCGTGATCCTCGGCACGGGCTCGATCCTGATGATGTTCGATCCCGTTAGGCAACTTGGGACCAGCATTCTCGCTTCCGCCGGGATCGCGGGCATCGTCCTCGGTTTCGCGGCGCAAAAGACGCTCGGAAATCTGCTCGCCGGCATCCAGATCGCGCTCAGCCAGCCGATCCTGATCGACGACGTCGTGATCGTGGAAGGTGAGTTTGGCCGGATCGAGGAAATCACCCTCACCTTTGTGACCGTGCGGACGTGGGACCTGCGGCGGCTGGTCGTGCCGATCACCTATTTTATCGAGAAGCCGTTCCAGAACTGGAGTCGCAAATCGACCGAAATATTGGGAGCGGTTTTTCTTTATCTCGATTACCAGGTGCCGTTAGGCGAGCTGCGCGAGGAGGTGAAAAGGCTGGTCGATGGCAACGAAAAATGGGACCGCCAGGTGTGTGGCGTGCAGGTCACCGACACGAAGGAAAGCACGATCGAAGTGCGTGTCGTGGTCAGTAGCACAAACGCCTCGAGGAATTTCGATCTGCGCTGCGAAGGGCTGATCGAATTCCTGCGCGCCAAATATCCGGAAAGTCTGCCGCGGACGCGGCTGGCGTTGCAGCGGCTCGATGACACCGGCCAGCCGCAGACCCGCCACGGCGCGGCGGTCGAAGGAAAAGAGCACGAGCGCGGCTCGACCGCCCCGGGCCTGGAGCCGAAAGATTCGGATGGATCTACTCGTTGAAGTCGACGTTTCGTGCCCGCACTGCGGCGAGGTTTTCCCCTTGCAAATCGACACTTCGCAAGGCGAGCACACCATGATTGAAGACTGCAGTGTCTGTTGTCGCCCGATCACCTTACAACTGGAATGCCTTCCGGGCGAAGTGCTTAGCATGCGCGAGGAAGATTGAGCCGCTGGCGTCCGCGGCGCAAGAATCGTAGAAACCTGGGACGTTCCCAATGGCTGCGTTCGCCGCCGCCGCATCGTTACTTTTGTGTTTCCAAGCCGAGCCTCTTTTGGACCTCGCCCAAGGATGGAACATTGCGATAGTATTCGTTAGGCAACTCGTTCCTAAAATCGCTCCAGGCCACGAAGCGCAGACCTGTTCCGGGCGGCTCCTTTAGATCGGCGCGCAAGAGAGGCGCAAACAACTTCAAATCCCAATCATCGAATTCCTGCGTCAACGCGCCGAGCGGGACGTTGGGAATCGGGAGATTCGCTCTCTGGCATTCGCGCGCCATGGCCACAACGGCCTGCCACGCGCGCGCGTGGGAAATCATCGATCGCGGTTCCACCTTTGGATAGACATTGGCGGCATACTGCAGATTGCCAAGGATCGCGCAAACCATCAGGCCTGCATTCAAACTTGCGTTGAGCAGGCTGGGCGCGGAAGCAAAAAGGAAAAGGAGTTCGCCCAACAGCCCGGCGAGCGCAAACGTGCTCGGGATGAGGTAGCGGGAGCCCGCCAGGTAATCCGCAAATCCGTGAGGCGATGGCTCTCGCCACGCTCGAACTGAGGCCAGGACAATAATCCCCAGGAACGAGACTGAGGCAAAAGTCCGAAGGACAAACCTTGCCTGGTTCGGCGTCGTCGGTTCTCGGAGGAAGCGAAGGAAGGCGGAACTAACGAGAAAACCAAAGCCCAGAAGGATCGCCAGGCCATAGGGCCAGTCTTGAGTGATCTGCCACGCGCTGGGTATTAGCTGGCCTGCGCTGACAAGGCTGCGCACCGTGGCAAAAGCAAAATTTGGGATGAAACCAAGAGACGCCATCAAGAATGAAGTGGTCTGCCATCCCGTCGCCGGGGCAGCGGCCTTTTCCCAGGGAAACTCGAGCATGACTGCGGCGTGAAGCGTCGTTAGCGCGATCATGCTCAAGAGTGGGAGTATTATCTTCGAGTCATCCGAGGAGACACGGCGTCGAGTCCCAAGCCAAATGCCAGCCAGCGTGGCCGCCGTGGCTGCGACGGTCGCTATCCCCAGGCCGAGAAAGTGCAGCGAGGCATAGGACGCTCCGGCGGCGAGCCACGGCCAGAGTGATTCGCCTGGTCGGCGGACCGTTTGAACCAGACTCAGCAGGCCGAGCACAGTGAAGAGGAGCCAAAAGATTTGCAGGATCATGAAGGGCCACGCGACGAAGTCTCGCATCTGCGGTTGGAAGATCAGAATCGCGGACAGGCCGACGGCGGAGAAGCCGGCCCTAAGTCGGGTTAGCTGTAAGGCGCACCCAGTGTTGCGCGCGAACAGAAATAACGTCGTAGCCAGCAACGCCAGGACGGTGATCTGACGCCACTTCCAGAATCCAGCGTGAGTGCCGATCAGTTTTGCGGTCGCGAATTCGAACAGAAAAGCAAACGGCGTGTAATGCCCCTTGAAGCTTTTCGTCAAAAGATTTTTTTCGAAGTCGTGTTGCACGGCGGGGGCGGCGTTGGAAAGGAACAAATACCATCCGCTCTCGGCGCGCAGAAAGTTGCTTTGCGTATGGTGATAAACGAACGCCGTCACGATCCACCACAAAAGAAACGTGCTCATGAATGCGACCATCGGTGAAGATCTCCGCGCCGCTGCGGTGTCTTCTCGTTCGCCACTCGGCCAAGGCTTGAGCAATCCTGTCACGGGAAGACGCCAAGCGAAACAGATCCACTTTATCTTGTCGAAACATTACGAGGGGATGAAGAGACTGGTGGTCGGCACTTCGAAGTGGGGCCGCCAGGTGTGATTCCGATGGATCTACTTGTTGGAATCGACGTTTCGTGCCCGCATTGCGGGGAGGTCTTTCCCTTGCAGATCGACACTTCACAGGGCGAGCACACCATGATCGAAGACGGCAGCGTGTGTTGCCGCCCGATCACCTTGCAACTGGAAATGCCGGCCGGGCGAAGTGCTTGGCATGCGCGAGGAAGATTGAGGCGCTTGCGCTTTCGGCGCAAAAATCGTAGAAACGAAGGATGTTCCAGAAGGATGCGATCGTGCGGCTCCTGCGCGACAACGATCCCGCCACCGTTACTTTGCTGAAGGAGCAGCTTATCGAGTCCGGCATGGAAGGCGCCGCGGCTTTGCGCGATTTGCTCGCGCTGGATGACGCAGCGGTGACGGCGCACGTGCGCGAGGTGCTCGAGAAAATCGAGACCGATGAAGCGCAGGACGAAATGCTGCTCTGCGCGCATTTGTTTCCGGAACACGGCGACATCGAGGCGGCATGGTGGCTCCTGACGCTCTGCTTTGAACCGGACGCGCCGATCGCAAAATTACGGCGCAAGCTCGACGCGTGGGGACGGCGGCTGCGCATGCTGGTCGCGAAAGCCGGATCGGCGCGCGAGCGACTCCAGGCCCTTACGACTTTTCTGGCGGAGGATCTCGGGTTCCGCGGGAACGCGGAGGAGTATTACGATCCGAAGAATTCGCTCCTGAGCGACGTGATCGAGACGCGGCTCGGAATTCCGATCTCGCTCGCCATGCTCTATGTGATCGTTGGCCGCCGCGCCAATATGCAGATCGACGGGATCAATTTGCCGGGCCACTTCATCACGCGTTACGACAGAATCCTGTTCGACCCGTTCCACCAGGGGCGAATCCTGTCGCGGCCGGATTGCGAGGCGATTCTCGCCCGGCAACGGCTAAAAACGGAGTCGAGTTATTTCGCGCCGGCCTCGCCGCGGCTCGTCCTCATGCGGATGCTGGCCAATCTGCTCTTCATTTTCGAGCGCGCGGGCGAGAAGCAGAAGCACCAACTCGTGATGAGCTGGTTGAAGGCGCTGGATCGGGACTGATTGTAGCCGGGGTCGGTCACCCCGGTGGCGAGGAGCGTATCCGCAAGTGGCCGGGGTCAACGCCCCCGGCTAAAGAGCAGCTCTTCGAGTTGAATTTGACGTGCCCGAGCTTGGCGCGCGTCGGTTGCTTTGGCCCGGTCGTGACGAATGACTTTGCCGCGTTTCAGTGTCGGAATTCTTCCGCCCAGCTGCTCCAGAACGTGAACCGCGGCGCCGCGCAGCGATGCTTCCTGATCGAGGCAAGTCTCCAGATCGTGCCCGAGGGCGTCGGCGAGGATTTGCAGCGAGGCAGGCGATTGCAATATCCCGCCGGAGACGATGACTCTTTTCGCGGGACCGATCGCGCCTTCCAGCTGTTCGAGAATCTGGGCTAGCCGGTGATACACCGCGGTGGTCGTGGCGCGGAGGAGATCGACCGCGGTAGTCGCCTGGGTGAGGCCGAGAATGGCGCCGTCGAGACGCTCGGGCCAGCTGGGCGCGCGTTCGCTGACCCAAAAGGGCAGAATCGTCAGGCGCGCGGACGCCGCGGACGGCTGGCGCAGAACTTTCTCGAGCGCGTGCTCGTCGTCTGCCAAGCGAAGTTCGCGCCGGCACCAGGCGCGCAGGTTACCGGCGTTGCTGACCGCGCCGCCGAGGAGGGCGCGTTCTTGATCAACCACAAAACGGAAGAGGCCGAAAGGCAGGCGCGCATTCGCCGCCGGAATGGCGCGGACGGCGGCGCTCGTCCCGATATTGATCGCGACGATTCCCGGGCGGCCGGCTCCGGAGCCAAGGTTGCTGGCGGCGCCGTCGCCGATCGCGGGGAAGACGGTCACGCCATCGAGGTGCACCGCGTCGCGGAGCGGGCCGAGCCGCGAACTCGTTAGGCCGGAAATTTCGAGAAGAACTTTGTCCCAATCGCGCCGCGCAAAATCGTAAAGGCCCGTGCCGCTGGCCATCGAGTGGCTGCAGCCGCGGGCTCCGAAAGCCTTTTCGAAAATCCACTCCGCGGGTGAGACCCAGCGCGTCACGCGACGGAATAATCCTGGTTGCGTGCGCTGCAGCCAGAGGAGCTTGGCCGGCCAAAAAGAGGCGCGCAGCATGCAACCGGTGCGTTGCTGGATGGCGCGCTCCTCGAGTCTTTCGCGCAGACGGGCCGCATCCTCGGCGCAGCGCGCATCGGCCCAGGTATAAATCGGGGTGAGCGGTTCGCCGGCACGATCAAGCCCGAGCAGGCTGTGCCAGAAACCGGAACCGCCGATGGCCGGGACCGGGCCTTTCGTCAGGCGGCGCGTCTGCCGAAGGCAATTCCTGGTCGCACGCCACAAAACAGCGGGATCGAGTTCCGCGCCGTGCTCGGCGGAATGGCGGACGCGATAAACCTGGCTGGCGCCGGAACCCGGAACGCGCTGCGCCTTTTCGTCGAAAAGCGCCGTCCGGACGGAGGAGGTGCCGATGTCGATGGCCAGGACGGCCGGCTCCGGGCGGCGGTGCATCGGGGAAAGTAAACGGGGTGCCACCGACGAAGAGAAGTCTTTTCGCGCTTGGCGCGGGGGTCGGTTTTCACGATTCTTGATCCGCACGGTTGGTGCCTAACGATTTTCCATGTACAACAAGATCCTCGTCGCGCTTGATAACAGCAGCACCGACAAGGCGATGTTTCAGCACATTGCCGAGTTGGCGAAGGTGCATGCGGCGGAGTTGCTGCTCGTCCATGTGGCCGACGGCTGGGCGGCCCGAAACTACAATCGCTTCCAGCTCGCCGATTCCGAGGAGATGAAGGAGGACCGCGCCTACCTGGAGAAAGAGGCGGCCGATTTGCGCGCCCAGGGGCTCAAGGTCCAGACGCATCTCGCGCTGGGCGACCCGGCCACCGAAATTCTCAAGGCGTCGACCGGGGAGAAGTGCGACCTGATTGCGATGACGACGCACGGTCACCGCTTTTTCAAGGACTTGCTTTACGGCAGTACGATCACCCAGGTGCGCCATCGCGCGAGGATGCCGGTGTTGCTCGTGAATGTTGCGAAGTAAAGGCTGCGCGATGTGGTTTCCTCCGAATCCGAGAGAATGAAGACGCTTTTCCTGACCAACGAATACCCGCCGCACATCTATGGCGGCGCGGGCGTGCATGTCGATTACCTGTCGCGGGAGCTGGCGAAGTTGATGGAGGTGGAGGTGCGTTGTTTCGGCGATCAACAATCGTTAGGCACAAATCCGGAAGTGCGCGGTTTCGAGCTCGCAACGAGCGCCTTCACCTGCCCGCCGCGGTTGCAGTCCGTCTTCGGCGCGGTGCAACGCTGTCTCGATTTCAACACCCTCAACATCACCGCCGACCTCGTCCATTGCCATACTTGGTACAGCCATTTCGGTGGGATCCTGGCGAAGTTGAATTACGGCATTCCGCTCGTCATCACGGTCCACTCGCTCGAGCCGCTGCGCCCTTGGAAGCGCGAACAATTGGGGGGCGGTTATGACTTCACTGTCTGGTTGGAAAAGACCGCGCTCGAGATGGCGGACGCGGTCATCGCGGTCTCGAACGGGACGAAGGCCGATTTGGAACGGCTATTCCAGATCAAACCGGAGCGCTTACACGTGATCTACAACGGGATCGATCTCGACGAATATCGGCCGACCGATGCGACCAATGCGCTGGTGCGCCATGGGATTGATCCGGCGCGGCATTATCTGCTTTTTGTGGGGCGAATCACGCGACAAAAGGGAATCATTCACCTCGTGCGCGCGGTCCAATTCATGGATCCGGACTTCCAGATCGTCCTCTGCGCGGGCGCGCCGGACACGCCGGAGATCGCGGCGGAAATGAAAGCGGCGGTGGGCGAGGCGCAGGCGAAAAGGAGTGGCATCATCTGGATCGACGAAATGGTCGACAAGGAAACGGTGCACCAGCTCTACGCGCAGGCTGCGGTTTTTTGTTGCCCCTCGATCTACGAGCCGTTTGGAATCATCAATCTCGAGGCGATGGCCTGCGAAACCGCGGTCGTCGCGAGCGCGGTCGGCGGAATCAAGGAGGTGGTGGTCGACGGCGAGACGGGATTTCTCGTGCCCGTCGAGCAGATGATGGAAAGCCCGTTCGAGCCGATCGACCCCGAGAAATTTGAGCGCGATCTCGCCGCGCGGGTCAACGAGTTGATGGCAGATCCGGAGTTGCAAAGGAAGTTCGGACGCGCCGGCCGGAGACGCGCGGAGGGAAAATTTGGCTGGGCCGCGATCGCGCAAGAGACGAAGCGACTTTATGCATCGCTCCTCAAATCCCCTGGACGTTAGGCACTGTCGTTATGCGCGAGGCGGTGTATCGTCTCGTGATGTTTGTCGATCGGATCAAGGTGGTGGCGAAGGGGGGCGACGGTGGACGAGGGTGTGTCAGTTTCCGGCGCGAGAAATTCGTCCCGCGCGGCGGTCCGGACGGGGGCGACGGGGGCAGGGGAGGCGACGTCGTTCTCCGCGCCGACGAGCACACGGATAATCTCGCGAGTCTTTTTTACGAGCCGTTGATCAAGGCGAAGAATGGGGCGCACGGCATGGGCAAACAAATGCATGGCCGGGGTGCGCCCGCGAAGATCGTGAAGGTGCCGGTCGGCACTGTCGTGCACCGGCTGGATTCGTTAGGTGATCCGGCCGCCTTTGCTGATTCCGCGGGGCCAGCGGAAGCGGGACCCGCGCCGGGAACGGCGCTCGAGCAAATCGCGGATCTGGCTTTGCCTAACGAAGAGTTTATTCTCTGTCACGGGGGCAAGGGCGGGAAAGGGAATGTCCATTTCAAGAGCGCGCGCAATCGGGCGCCGCGCCAATACTCCGAGGGGGAGGAGGGCGAGGAGGGGACTTTCGTTTTTGAGTTGCGCACGATCGCGGACGCCGGTCTCGTGGGTTATCCAAATGCCGGAAAATCGACGCTCCTGCGACGAATCTCCGCGGCGCACCCCAAAGTGGCGTCGTATCCCTTTACCACCTTGCATCCGATGATCGGAGTGGTGCAGTTTGCCGATTATCGGCGCGCAACGGTCGCGGACATCCCGGGATTGATCGAAGGGGCGCACCGCGATCTTGGTCTCGGGCACGCTTTTCTCCGGCATATCACGCGGTGCCGGTTACTCCTCTTCGTGCTCGACATGGCCGGGAGTGAAGGGCGCAATCCGATTGAGGATCTGCAGCATCTGCGGCGCGAGATCGACCTTTACGACCCGCGGCTGGCGCAGCGGCCCTGGCGAGTGGTGGCGAACAAGATGGATTTGCCGGAGGCAGAAGAGAATCTCGCTGCCTTCCGCCAGCGTTTTCCAGAGCGGGAGGTCATCCCGGTCTCGGCGAAGGAAAATGAGGGCATCGAAAACTTGAAACGCGCTTTGGATCGCTGGCTAAATGAGCCGGAATTGGAGTTGCCAGGGCCGCGTGCCGAAGGATGCACGAATAGAGTTAGACAAGCGGAGGCAATGCGGTAAGAGTTCACGACTTTTTGGCGCTACCATTAGGGAGTTCCCCATTTATTATGTCGAAATTGGTCGTCGCAAGTTACTGCACCACATTCCTGAAATCGGAGATGCTCCACATCTACCGACAGGTCACGGCCCTGCGCGATGTGCAGACCTTCGTGATGACGAAAAAGGTGCAGAACAACGAACGCTTTCCGTTCGATGACATCGAGTTGATTCCGGCGCCGCGTCCGAATCCGTTCCGACACGGCTGGTTGAAATTTGTCGAGCGGCAGCCGCCGATCGTTTATCGCGGCGAATATCAGTTGCTCGCCAACCTGCTCGAGCGCCGAGGCGCGGACCTGATGCATATTTATTTCGGCCACACGGCGGTGCATTTGCTGCCGTTTATCGAGTGTTGGAACAAGCCCTGCATCGTCTCGTTTCACGGCGCCGACGTGATGGTGAAGGCGGAAAGCCCGGATTACGCGGCGAAGTTGCGCCGGGTTTTCCAATCGGTCCCGCTGGTCCTGGCTCGTTCGCGATCGCTCGAACAACGCCTCATCGTTCTCGGGTGCCCGCCCGAGAAAATTCGGATTAACCGGACGGGGATTCCGCTCGAGCAATTTCCGCTGGTGCGCCGACGGGCTCCCGAGGGAGGACGGTGGAGATTTCTGCAAGCGTGCCGCTTGATCCCCAAAAAGGGCCTGGCGACCTGTTTACGCGCCTTCGCTGTTTTCCGGCAGGAAAATCCGCGCGCGAAGTTGTTCATCGCCGGGAAAGGCCCGTTGCAACCCATTCTCGAAGCCCTCGCCATGCAGTTGGACGTGAGCGATCACGTGCACTTCACCGGTTTTCTTTCGCAGCCGGATCTGCTCGCACTCTACCACAGCTGCCACGTCTTTTTGCACCCGAGCGAAATGCCGGCGGACGAAAACCAGGAGGGAATTCCCAACTCCATCCTCGAAGCGATGGCGACCGGCATGCCGGTGCTCGCGACGCGGCACGGCGGGATTCCCGAAGCGGTGGAAGAGGGCCGCTGTGGAGCGTTGGTCGATGAGCGCGATTATCTGGCGCTGGCCGCCGAGATGAAGAAGATCACGCGCTCGCCGTATTCCTTCGGTGAGATCGGCGTGCTGGCGAGCGAATCGGTCGCCGCCCACTTCGAGCAGCGCTTCCACATTGCGCAACTGGAGCGGCATTACCGCGAGGCGTTGGAGGTTGCGAACGAAGCCGTCGCTCGTGAGAGGTCCGAGCGTCCGGTGACGGCGCCGCAGTTTCAGCCGGAGCGCGCAGCGGCGAAATAGCGGGCTTGGATCGGATATTTCGGACGCGCTTTCGCGCCGAAAAAAACTCCCGAAAGTTGCTTGTCAGCGCTGGTAACATGCTCTTCTGTATGCGCGCCGTCAGCGGCCTTGGGGCGCGCGCCTTTTCTCTCCTGGAAAAGTGCGACGCCTGCCGGATATCGGAGGCCGCTTCTCGACAAGCCATTCATGATCAACCGCTCTTTTCGTCAATTGCCGCTCCTTCTGAGCCTTCTGAGCCTGCTGATTTTCGGCGGCTTCGCGAGCGACGCGGAGGCGCAGGAAACGGCCGCTCCGGAGGCGGGCGCCGTCGCGGAGAAACACGAGGCGATTCCCCTGAAAGCGGCGCCGCTTTTTACGATCGGGAAATTTACCGTGACCAACTCGATGCTCGTCACCTGGGTGGTGGCGCTCGGCATCATCGTCTTTGCGCAAACCGCGACGCGCAAAATCAAACAGATCCCGACCGGCGCGCAGAACTTCTGGGAGTGGCTGGTCGAGGGGCTTTACAATTTTCTCGAGAGCGTGATCGGCTCGCATCTGGTGCGGAAAACCTTTTGGTTCTTCGCGACCATTTTCATTTTCATCCTTTTCCTTAACTGGTTCGGCCTCATTCCCGGGGTGGGGACGATCGGCTGGGGGCATCACGATCCCGTGACGAACGTGTTCCATGTCGATCGCCCGTTGCTCCGCGGGGCGAATGCGGATCTCAATCTCACCTTTGCGATGGCGGCCATTTTTTTCACGCTCTGGATCTTCTGGGCGCTGCAGGAGAACGGTGTCGGCGGATTCATTATTCACCTTTTCGGGCCGAAGGGCGATTCCAAGGGCATTCTCAAGGTGCTCATGATCGTCGTCTTTTTCATGGTCGGGTGGCTGGAGATCGTCTCGATTTTGTTTCGGCCGATCTCGCTCAGTTTCCGACTTTACGGGAATGTTTACGCGGGTGAGAACATGCTCGAGTCGATGGCGCATATCGTACCGGCTCTCTCCTGGCTGATCCCGATCCCGTTCTATTTTATGGAGCTCCTCGTGGGCCTCGTGCAGGCGCTGGTTTTCATGTTGTTGACCGCCGTCTTCACTCTCCTCATCGCGCACCACGAACCCGCGCAAGGCGTACACCATTAATAAATTTCGGCCACCGCCGCGGACCCCGCCGAGAGGTGGTTGAAGCAAACCAACCAAAAAAGAAAACTATGATATTACCATTACTGGCAGAGATAAACGGCAGCATTCACGTCGGCCTCGCGGCCCTCGGCGCGGCGATCGGCGTGGGATTGATCGGCATGGGCGCGGCTTCCGCAGTCGGCCGCAATCCGGGCGCGGCCACCCCGATCCTGGTGCAGGCGATCCTCGCGATCGCTTTCGCGGAAGCGATCGTGTTCTATGCTTTGTTCCTCGTTCCTAAATGATCAAGCGCACGAGCGTACTGCTCCGCGCCGAATAAATTCGGATGAACATTCCCATCTTCCTCGCCGCCAATCTGGTTACTGAGACGGCAGAGAATTTTGGCTTCGACGTCAAAATCTTCCTCTCGCAAGTCATTAGCTTCGTCATCGTGGCGTTGCTCCTGAAGCAGTTTGCCTACAAACCGATCCTCGCCGTGCTCGAAGAGCGCCGGCAACGCATCGCCGAAGGCCTGCTCAACGCCGAGAAAATCAAACAGCAGCTGGCCGAAGCGGAGCAGCGTTACCAGGAAATCCTGGCGAAAGGCAACGGCGAAGCGCAGAAGATGATCGACGAAGCGCGGGCCAGCGCGGGCGTGATCGCGGAACGCAAACAGCAGGAGGCGATCGTCGCCGCCGAGCAAATTCTCGCGAAAGCGCGGGAGGCGAGCGCGCTCGAACATGAGCGCACGATGAGCCAGTTAAAACGCGAACTCGGTCGGTTGGTCATCGACACCACCGCCAAAGTGACCGGCAAAGTCCTGACGCGCGACGATCAACGCCGGCTGCAGGAAGAAGCGAGCCGGCAGGTGGCATCCTAACGAAATCGACCGAAGAGCGTGAAGATCAGCAAAGACATCCGCCGACTCTCGCGCAAACTCGTGCGCGCGAGCTTCGTCGATGGCGTGCTCGATTCGGAAAAAATCAACTCGCTCGTTCAGTTGATCATCGCGCAAAAGCCGCGCAGCTACCTTCAGCTCCTCGAAAACTATCAGCGGTTGTTGCGCCTGGAAGTCGAAAAACAGCGGGCCATCATCGAATCCGCCACCGAGCTCGACCCGGAGGCGGGGCGGCAGATCGTGGACGGATTGGAGCGCAAATACGGGCCTGGCCTAACGACCGAGTTTGTCGTCAACCCGGCCTTGCTCGGAGGTGTGCGCATCCGTGTCGGGAGCGATGTCTGGGACAGTAGTGTGCGCAATAGGCTCGATCGTCTGCAGCAAAAACTTTAGACTAACGAATTATCATGAGCAGTATTCTGGAAGAAATCGAAACGCAAATCGCGGGCCTGAAAACCTCGACCACCAAAAGCAATGTCGGCGTTGTCCGCGAGGCGGGGGACGGCGTGGCCCGGGTCGAGGGCCTGAGCGAGGTGATGTTAAATGAAATGATCGAGTTCCCGAGTGGCGAATTTGGTCTTGCGCTTAATCTCGAGGAGACCGAAGTCGGCGTCATTCTACTGGGCGATCCGACGAAGGTTTCGGAAGGCGATGAAGTCAAAACGACCGGAAGACTGCTCCAGGTTCCAGTCGGCAAAGCGCTCCTCGGTCGCGTGGTCAACACTTTGGGCCAGCCCGTCGATAACAAAGGGCCGATTCATACCGACACTTTTTATCCAGTCGAGAAAATCGCGCCCGGCATCATCAAACGCCGGAGCGTCAGCCAGCCGGTCCAGACCGGCATCATGGCGATCGACGCGATGGTGCCAATCGGTCGTGGCCAGCGCGAGCTGATCATCGGCGATCGCGCCACGGGCAAATCGACAATCGCCGTCGACACCATCATCAGCCAGGCGCGCTTGAACAAAGCGGCGGACGACGGCCAGTTGAAAGATCATCGGCCGCTCTATTGCATCTACGTCGCGATTGGTCAGAAAAACTCGAACGTCGCGCGAACCCTCGCGGTGCTCGAGAAAAATGGCGCGATGCCCTACACGACGATCATTTCTGCGCCCGCCTCCGAAAGCGCAACGAACCAGTATCTCGCGCCGTTCGCGGGTGCCGCCATGGGTGAATGGTTCATGGATAACGGCATGGATGCGCTCATCATTTACGATGATCTTTCGAAGCACGCGGTCGCTTATCGCCAGGTGTCGCTCGTCCTGAAACGACCCTCCGGTCGCGAAGCTTATCCGGGCGACGTTTTTTATCTGCATTCGCGGCTGCTCGAGCGCAGTGCCCGCGTCACGGAGGAATCCGGCGGGGGCTCGTTAACGGCGTTGCCCATCATCGAAACGCAGGCGGGAGACGTGTCCGCCTACATTCCGACCAACGTCATCTCGATCACTGATGGCCAGATTTATCTCGAGACGGATCTCTTTTTCCAGGGCATCCGTCCGGCCATCTCGGTCGGTCTTTCGGTCAGCCGTGTCGGTTCGGCCGCACAGATCAAGGCGATCAAACAAGTGGCGGGGAAGATCAAACTCGACCTCGCCCAGTTCCGCGAACTGGCGGCCTTCGCGCAGTTCGGTTCGGATCTGGACGCCGCGACCAAAGCGCGGCTCGATCGCGGCCAGCGGATCGTCGAGCTGTTCAAGCAAATTCAATACAGTCCGATTCCGGTCGAGGAGCAGGTCGCGGTGCTTTGGGCGATGCAGAATGGCTATTTGGATCCGGTGCCCGTCGACCGGGTCAAGGAATTTCAGACGAAGTTGCAGGATTATCTCCAGACGCGTAAAGAGAGCGTGCTCGCCGCCATCCGGACGAAGAGGGCGATCGACAAAGACTTGGAAGCCGAGCTGGCGACGGCGCTGAACGATTTCAAGGCGACCTGGCAATAACAGCCTAACGAAATGGCGAACACGCAAGACATCCGGCGCCGGATCAAATCGATTCGCAACACCGCGCAAATCACGAAGGCGATGCAAATGGTCGCCGCGTCGAAGATGCGCAAAGCGCAGCAGCACGCGCTGGCCGGGCGGCCCTATTCCGAGTTGATGAATCGGGTGCTGGTTTCACTCAAGAGCCGCACCGACCCGCTGCTCCATCCTCTCTTGCAGACCCGCCCGACCCGCAAGGAACTGGTCCTCGTCATCAGCACGGACAAGGGACTCGCTGGCGCGCTGAACACGAATGTGATGCGCGAAGCCGGCGTTTTCGATGCGGCGAAGACGGCTTACGTCACCGCCGGCCGCAAAGCGCGCCAGTTCATCGCGCGAACGCGGCGCGAGTTGCTCGCGGATTTTGAGCTCAAGGACGCGCCAACCATTCTCGAGACGAAGGCCATCTCCAAATTCTGCGTGGAGAAGTTCCTGAGCGGAGACGTGGACAAGGTGACCGTGCTCTACACGCATTTTGTGAACACGATCAATCAGAAACCGGTCGTCCAGACACTCCTGCCAATCAGCCAATTCGCCTTCAGCGTCTCGCCGGCCGGGGCCGCGCCTGAGGAATCGGCCGATCCCATGCTGGAATACCTTTTTGAGCCGAGCGCACAGGCCGTCCTGGATTTCATGCTGCCGTATTATGTGCAGTATCAGGTTTTCCAAATGATCCTCGACGCGCGCGCCTCGGAACACAGTGCGCGCATGGTGGCGATGAAAAACGCGACCGACAACGCGAATCAGTTCATCAAGGATCTCACCCTCGAGTACAACAAGATGCGGCAAGCCAGCATCACGACGGAATTGCTCGAAATCGCCACGGCCCAGATGGCTGTCAGTGGCTAGACTGGTGGTCCGTTGGGACCTCGGCCCAGAAAAACGGCCGCCCCCTTTTCTGAGGACGGCCGCCAAGCCAAAGTCAGGTCGCCACTACTGCCCGACCGAAGAACTCGAGCGCAGCTGAGCGATCCGACGGCGGCGCAGCAGTTGGGTCACAGCGACAGCCGCGATCAGCCCAATAATTGGGAAAAGGATGCTCATTTCACGAACCGGCACCAGAGCCGCCTGGAATACGACTGGCACTGTGAAGAGCCCGTTTCCTGGGACTTGCTGGGCGGCCGGTGCGACGGCGCGCAGGCCAGCCTGGTCATCGCCCTGACCCTCGGAGGAGGGATCGAGCGAGGCCCACGCGGACGACGCGACGAACACGCAAACGCAAGCGAGCGCGTTGAGCGATTTCCTAAAGGGGCGAGTCTGGGATCTTTTCATGGGGAATTTTTCGTTGCTCTTTTTTTTAGGTCGCAAGGGCCTTCGATGGCAAGCTTTTTCTGCCACGGGGAAGATATTTTTGTCAGATTCGAGTCTCAAGATCGACGATTGTCTTCATGTCGACTAGATTTTCTGTTGCAGCTACGTGAGCTGGATTTCCCTATGAGAACTGGGTATTCGGCCGTGAAACTCTTCGTGGCGTGAGATAAAATTCCGCTGCCTGGCACGGCGATCGCCTCACCGTGCCATGCGCCTCTTCTTTCTGGTGGTGAACCGTGCGCGAGCTGGCTGGCTCGCGCTTTGCGCGGTTCCGCCGCAATTCGCAATCCTCTGTTCGAACACGTCGCCGCGACCGGTCTCTAGTTTTGGTCAAGAAAGAAAGCGACCGCTCCCATGCTGGAGAGCGGCCGCATCCGATCCCAACCCACCCTAATGAAGAACTTGGTAAATCTGCTAGATGACCCCGATGGACTCCAACTGCGCAAGGCGACGGCGACGGAGGATGTGCGTCGACGCGACCGCTGCCAATAGGCCGAGGGCAGGGTAGAGCGCGTCTTTCCCGGGGGATGACGCTATTTTCATTTCAATCGGGCTGGGCGGAAAGGCCGTTTTGGTGACCGACGCCTGAGCGGAAAGGGCGATGCAGAGAGAGGCCAGCGCAGCGAGGGCCCAGTAGAGCGGGCGCCTTTGGCGGGCGGCTGCGAGAGAAGGAGCGAGTGGCTTTTTCATGTCGGAGTCGGGAGGCAGCAGGACAAGTGGGTCTTGAGCATCTCGTTTCATGAAAACCATAATTCTCATAAATGAATTGCAACGTCCACAATTATTTTCATGCCAAATATATGTTCCATATAATTCAGTCCGACGTATCCCTTGTTCCGGTCGGAACTTACAAATAATTTGGCGGCCTCCGAAAGCTCTCACGGGGGCCCGCCGGAAACCGGTTACAGGCATTGCCTTCATCAAGCTGCTGCCATGTATCCATTCGACGAGAATTCACCCAAGCCCAAAGGCGCGGCCCGCGCGGGATTTACGCTCGTGGAAGTACTCGTGGCCACCGCACTCCTCGGCCTCTTGGCCGGCAGCGCGATTTGGGCTCTCGCTCAGGCGAACAACTACGCTTCCATCGCCCGTCTCTACACCGGCGCGGAGACCGCCGCGCAAAACCAGATCGACCTGATTCTGACGGATGGTCCTTTCAACCCGCAAAATAATCCGCCGCAAATTCCTTCTTCGCTGACGCTTGGGACGAGCGCCCCGCAGACAGTGACCTTGTATTCCGAGCCAGCCGGGGCGGATGGCCAGACGCACACCGTGTCCGGTCAAATGGTGACAACGGTCGCGAGCAACAACGTCGTGGTCCAGGCTCAAAGCCTAAATCTCTATTCTGCCACCGTAGTGGTGACCTATACCTACCGCAGCAAGGCTTACCGCGTGCAATTGAACGCGATACGAGCCTCCGATGTATGACAGTGGTGGGAAATCGATCGCCCAACGGCTTCACCCTGCCCGAAATCCTCGTCACGATGGGCATCATGACGATCGTCGGTCTGATGATCTTCCTGGTGCTAAATTCCGGGATGGTCCTTTACGCGAAGAACACCGCCGTCAACTCGGCCCACCAGCAGGCCCGGTCCGGGGTCGATCAGATGCTGACCAATATTCACAGTTCGGTCTCGATCCCGCAGCTCGTCGACGCAAATCTGCAGCCGGTCGCTTCGCTTGACGGGAACGGCCAGCCAATACCCGCGGCCGGGATTGCATTCCAAACGTTCAGTGCCGGTCCCTTCCCGGCCGCGGCGAGCGCCGCCGCCACCGCGACCGGTCGTTGCATCTGGCGCGAAGAGAACTTTAAGGCATCGGCTTAGTGTCTTTTGGAGAGTCTTGGTTGGAGCGGCGTCGGCACACCCGCGTCGCTTCGTTTTTGGGCTGTTGTCATCTGCGGCAGCGGGCGGGTCGCGGCGTCACAAGAACGCGCCACCGCCAGCGCCGAGATCGGTGAATGAGCCGGCAGCCTTTTCAATAGGCTAGAGGCTCTCGTTCTCGCCTCCGCTTTTCCCTTGTCGGCGGGCGCAACTTCGTTACCTTGGGTCTCCCGCGCGCCGGGCCATCGCCCCGCGGGTCGCTCCGCTTATGAATACAGGTAATATCGTCCAAGTCATCGGTCCCGTCGTCGACGTGGACTTCGCCGGCGCCGGAAAACTCCCGGGCATCTACAACGCGCTCCAGATCGAGTATGAGGTAAACGGCAACCCGAACAAGCTCACTCTCGAAGTGCAACAGCATCTCGGCGAAAAATGGGTCCGCTCGATTGCGATGTCCTCCACCGAGGGCCTCAAGCGCGGCATGGCAGTGACTGACACCGGTGGCCCCATCACCGTGCCGGTGGGCGAGGGGACGCTGGGCAGAATCTTCAACGTGACCGGCGACCCGGTCGATAATCGCGGGCCGGTTTCTTTCACGAAGCGCTACCCGATTCACCGCAAGGCGCCCAGTCTGACTGACCAGGACGTCCAGGCGACGATTCTGGAGACGGGCATCAAGGTCATCGATTTGATTTGTCCTTTCACCAAGGGCGGCAAAGTCGGCGCTTTCGGTGGCGCCGGCGTCGGCAAGACGGTTGTCATTCTCGAATTGATCAACAACATCGCGAAAAACCATGGCGGTTTCTCCGTCTTCGCGGGCGTGGGCGAACGTTCGCGCGAGGGCAACGATCTTTACACAGAAATGAGCGAGGCCGGCGTCATCGATCAGAAAGATCTGAGCAAATCGAAGGTCGCGTTGGTTTACGGGCAGATGAACGAGCCGCCCGGAGCGCGTCTCCGCGTCGCGCTCTCCGCGCTCGCCATGACGGAATATTTCCGCGACGAACGCAACCAGGATGTGCTCCTTTTCATCGATAACATCTTTCGTTTCTCGCAAGCCGGCGCGGAAGTCTCGGCATTGTTAGGCCGGACGCCCTCCGCGGTTGGTTATCAACCGACGCTCGCCGCCGAGATGGGCGATCTGCAGGAGCGCATCACCTCGACGAACAAGGGTTCGATCACCTCCGTGCAGGCCGTTTACGTGCCGGCGGACGATCTGACCGATCCGGCACCGGCGAACACTTTCGCGCACTTGGATTCTACCATAGTGCTCGAGCGTTCGATCGCTGAGCTGGGCATTTATCCCGCGGTCGATCCGCTCGCCTCGACCTCCAAAGCGCTTGCGCCCGAGATCGTCGGCGAAGAGCATTACGCGGTCGCGCGCGCTGTGCAGAAGGTGCTCCAGCGCTACAAGGATTTGCAGGACATCATCGCGATTCTCGGCATGGACGAGCTCAGCCCGGAAGATAAGTTGACCGTTTTCCGCGCCCGCAAGATCCAGCGTTTCCTCAGCCAGCCGTTCCACGTCGCCGAAGTCTTCACCGGCACGGCCGGCCAATACGTCTCGATCACCGAAACCGTCCGCGGCTTCAAAGAAATCCTCGAGGGCAAACATGACGATGTCGCCGAGCAGAATTTCTACATGAAGGGCGGCATCGACATGATCAAGGAATAGCATGGCGCGCACGCTCCGTTTGGAAATCGTGACGCCGGAGGCGAAAGCCTACTCCGAAGACGTCGAGATGGTCGTGCTCCCTGGGAGGGACGGCGAGCTCGGCGTTTATCCGCAGCACGTCCCCGTGCTCACGACGCTCAAGCCCGGCGAGTTGCGGGTCTTCAAAGGCGGGCGCGAAACCTCGCTCGCCGTCGGCGACGGATTCGCCGAGATCACCGGAGAATCGATTTCCGTCCTCACCGACATGGCTGTCGAATCGTCCGCGATCGACGAGGCCGCGGCGGAAGAGGCCGTGGCCCGTGCCCATGCGGCAATGAAAGAGGATCACGTCGCCGAAGAGGTCGCCTCCATCCAGGCGTCGCTGCAAAAGGCGCTCGCCCAATTGCACGTCAAACGCCGGCATCGGCATTAATTTTAGCGGCGGTCTGTGACCGCCGAACGCGGCGGGCACGCGAAATTCTCGGCGGTCAGAGTCCGCCGCTACAAAGGAAGGCGCCCGAGGTCTCGTTCTTTCCCTCTTACTCATCCTGCGCTAAATCTTCCGCGCAATGCAAACGCCAGAAGCGCTCGGGATCATCGCCGGCAGTGGCGTCTACCCGCTCCTCCTCGCGGACGCGGCCCGCGTTGCCGGGGTGAAGAAGATTATCGTCGCTGCCTTCAACGACGAAACCTCCGCCGACATTACCAACCGCGCCGACGAGATCGAATGGCTGCGCGTCGGTCAGCTCGGCAGGTTGCTGAGTTTTTTTCGCGAAGCGAACGTCAGGCACGCCATCATGGCCGGTCAGATCGCGCCCGGGAACCTCTTCAGTTTGCGCCCCGACTTCAAAGCGATGTTCCTTCTCGCGCGCTTGAAGCAGCGCAACGCCGAATCGATCTTCGGCGCGATCGCCGACCAGCTCACGGAAATCAACGTCGAGCTGCTGCCGGCTACGACTTTTCTCGATCATCTCCTCGCGCCCGTCGGCCATATCGCCGGCCCGAAATTGAAAGAGCGCGAGGAAGAGGATGTCAGCTTCGGCTTTGGCATCGCGAAGCAACTCAGCGCGCTCGATGTTGGACAGACGATTGTGGTGAAAAACGGGACGGTCCTCGCCGTCGAGGCCTTCGAAGGAACGAACGAAGCGATTCGGCGCGGCGGTTTGTTAGGAAAAAAAAACGCCATCGTAATCAAGGTGAAGAAACCCGGGCAGGACATGCGCTTCGACGTGCCGGTCATCGGCACGGAGACGTTGCGCGTGACGGCGGAAGCAAAGGTCAGCGTGATCGCGGTCGAGGCCGGCCACACGCTGCTCCTCGAGAAAGCCGCGCTCATCGATCTCGCGGAGCGCTCGAAGATTTCATTGATCGGTCGTTAGGCCGCGGCCGGCCTGGCGTTTGCAACTTCCTCGTTGCAAATCGGCACCGGCCACCCGAAAATCGGGGTTCTCCCGCGGGGTCTTAGCTCAGTTGGTAGAGCGCCTCAATGGCATTGAGGAGGTCAGGGGTTCGAACCCCCTAGGCTCCATTTCCTCGGAACGCCGGCAGCTTGCCGAAAAGGAATTGGAACGGAACCGGACTCCGTTCGGCCCACGCGTTTTCGTCGTGTTTCGCTTTGGGGAAGGCGAGTTAAAGCAACTCCGAGCCGGGGCGATATCCCTTCCAGATCAAACGGTCCCGCATGCTGCGGGTGGCTTCGTAGTTGTCTCCGGGCCAGCCGCTATCCAGATAAATCTTGATCGTTCTCTTCTTCTCCTCCATCCCGCGATCGAGCAGATTATCGCAGAAGGTGAACGTGCTCGAAAGGCACGCGACCTTGCCGAAGACCTCCGGCCACTGCCACCCGAGATAAAAGGAAACGACGCCGCCGAGGGATGATCCCATCACCGCCGCATTTTCGGGGCCGGAGTGGGTTCGGTATTTCGAATCGATCAGCGGCTTGAGCGTCTCGACCAGGAAGCGTCCGTACTCCTCGTAACCGGGCTGGGTGTATTCACGCATGCGTTCGTTAGGGTAAATTCCAACCACGATCGCTTCTTCGATGCGTTCATTCGATCGAGCACATCCAGGACCTCATCCGCCTTCCACGCGTTGCCGAGGAAGGCTTCTTCCTTGAAGAAAAGGTTTTGCCCGTCGTGCCTGTAGAGCACCGGATATTTCTTGAGCGTGTTTTCGCGGTAGCCCGGCGGCAGAAAGACGCGAAAGCGTCGCTCGACGCCAGCCTCGCTCCGCAGCGGCGGCATCAACTCGCAAACGCTGCAATGCGTGTCTTCGGAAAAGTAGGGATAGACCTCTAACGGCGCGCCCGAAGTCGTGACCGCCAGGAGATTTTCCCCGCGCGACCATTGCGCGATCCCGTCGCGCAGCAGAATCGGCTTGAAATAAAAGTAGGGTCGCGTCGTTTCGACCAAGAACTCGGAAACGCAACCCTCTCGCTCAACCGATCGGGCCTCGACATCGTTTTCCCAATCCTGCTCGGTGCGCAGCACGATCCTCCCATTCCCGGTCGGATAGGCGACGCGAATGATCTGCCGGTGAATTGGGTGCACCATCGTTAGTCGGGGCAACCCCGGAATCATTACACTGGCACCGGCACATCGGGTCCGGCAGTGCGCCGTAGCGTAATGAGATAATAGATGGTGCCGAGCGCTCCGAGAGCGGTCGCGGTGGCGAAGTTGACGCCGGGTCCGAGTTTCCAGAGCAGCGCGCCGAAGAGCGCCCCGGTACTGACGAGAAGATCGCGCACCAGATAATACGTGCCGATCACTTGCCCGCGCCGTTGCGGATCGCTATAGCCGATGATGAGCGCCTTGCGCGAGGTGTCGCCAAATTCCTTCAGCCCGCGAATCGCGAAGGCCAGCGCCAGCATGGCGAAGCTCCCCGACAACCAGAGCGCGACCGGGAAAAGCGTAAACATGATGAAGGTGACAAAGACGAACGGTTCGCGGCCATATTTATCCGCAAAATGCGACGCCGGGATGATGCATAACGTCGCCGCGAGCATCTCGATCGTGATCAGGAGACCGACCTGCTTCGCATCCGTGCCAACATAGTCCATCGCGTAGATCACCACCCAGGCGAAAGGGATCCGTTCGCAAAAGCGGATGAGAATGTCGCTCAGCAGCAGGCGACGCAGCGGCGCGTTGAAACTCGTTAGGCTGCGCCAGAACGTCCAGCGCTCCCGGCCTGCCGTGGCGGTCGCCGGTGCCTCGGTGCGCAGTTGTCGTTGCACGCCGATCGTGGCCGCCGAGACGACGATCGAAACGAACAGCCCGATCCGCACCCCGTTGATCATGCCGAAGCGATCGATCAGCACGCCGCCGAGAAAGGGAGCGATCATGATCGGCAGTCGCTTGATCACCGACTGCATCCCGATTCCCATCGAGTGGCGATTCGCGTCGAGTGTTTCGGCGATGAGAGAGAACGTTGCCGGGAGCGAAAAGCAGGTCCACGAAAGGAAGAGGAACATTGCGCAAATCACGGCGCCCCAGTGCGGCACGAGGAGCACCAGTGCGTAACCGGCAATCGAGAGGACGTTGAAGGCGATGAAGGCACGTCGAAATCCCCAGCGATCCACCACCAGACCGCCGGGATAGGCGTAAATCGCCCCGAGCAAGGTGCGGATCGCATCGAAAGTGCCGATGATGAAAACCGTCGCGCCGAGTGCCTGGAGATATTTCGGGATGAAGCGCATCCACAACTCCTCCCCGGCGCCGATCGCGAAGATGGCGATGAGCAGGATGACGAGGTTGCGCCGCAGCCCGAAAAATTCCGCGAGCGAGCGCCGGGTCTTCATCAGCAGGACCGGTCGATCAACGAACCCGACGTTGGCACTCGGCGTAGAGCGCATCGTAAACGACGAACTCGCGCGCGAGGATTTCGTGATCGCCCAGGCCGAGCGCGCTGAAACCATGCGCTACCCAGCGCAGACCCTCGCCGGCAGGATGGGGGTTGGAGGGATGCGAGTCGGCGGCGCGCACAATCTCGGCCAGGAGGCGGAGCGCAGGATCGGTGAGATCGTACTTCTTCAGGATGGCGTCGAAAGAAACGTCCTCGCCGTGATGACCGAGTTCGCAATTCGGCACGTCGTACACCGTCCCATCCTTTACCCGCGCCCAATCAGTTTCGGGCGGCAGAAAGACGAACTCCGCGTCGGGATCGACAAACTTCCTGATCAACCACGGGCAGGCCACCCGGTCGACTTTGACACCGCTGCGAGTGATCCATTTCATGCCCGGACCTTTCTCCAACTTGCCGCATAAATCCAAGCGGCGTGCATCTCAGGCAGGCGTGATGCCGGTTTTATTTCCGGCCCTTCGGCGGGGCTGCTGATGGCTCTTTCGGAAGGCGTCCGCCGTTTCCCTGCACCAGATAGGTCGTCTTGCCGACGGTCGTTAGGCGAAGCGTCTGATGCCAGATGGAATCGCCGAGATCACAGTGGGCTTCGAGTTCTTCCGTCGCCGCGGCGGGCCTGGCTTTCGTGTCGCGCATGGCCTCCTGCAGGACCCGCCCATCCATCGGGCGCGCTGTTTTCAACCGAAGAACGCGAAGAATCGTCGGTGCGACGTCGATGTTCCCGCTCGGAATTTCATCCGTCCAGCCGCGGCGAAAATCCGGGCCGCTGGCAATCAAGGTGTTGTTCATGTCATAGGGACTCAGGGAGCTGTGGCTGCCCTGGCCGACGTTCTTACCGATGTCGGAGGCGATTTGTCCGGCCGTTCCGAATTCGTTAGGCTGCTCCTTCCAGCGGCATGCGACGAGCACGTCGGGCGCGGTGGGTGCGTCCAATTGCGCCTGGGTGAGGGTAAAAGTCCCCTCGCGCGCGCGGCGGGTCAGGATCACGCCGGCGAAGTCGGAGCGCTGCAAAAAATCGATCAACCGGCTGATGACCGTCGCGTCGTGGTTGTCGACATGAAACTCGACGCTCCCGCCGATGGTCACGACGAGGATTTGTCCGGCGTGCGGTTTGTCCGAAAACTCGCGGTCCGCGTCGAAGCCCGCCGCGCGCAACCGCGCCGCCACATCGACCACGAGATCGACAGTCGAAAATCCATGGTCGGAGACGACAAGGACATCCGTGGTCGTTAGGGCATTTTTGGCTTTCAGCGCGGCGAGTACCCGGGCGAGGTTGTCGTCGCTGCTCTTGATCGCGGCGAGCGAAGTCGGCGAGCCGGGAGCCGTCTCATGCTGCGAAAGATCGGGTTCGCTCAACCAGAGAAGGGAAAACTTTGGTATTTTCTCTTTCCAAAGCACGTCCGTCAGCGCCCGGGTCGTCCAGGCATCTTCGCTGTCGTTAGGGAAACCCGCACGGATCGGGCAGGGTCCGATGGCCGCCGTGATCGCGGCCGCCGCGTTCGCCGGCAGGACCTTGCCGCGATAAACGACGACTGATTTTTTCGCGGCGTCCGATTGACGGTTGCGGCTGCGATCGGCAAGTTGCGCGACCGGCTTCGACCCGGCGATGACCGTGCGGTAGCCGGCCTTTTGGACGATCTCGGCGACTGTCGGCACAGCGATGAATTTCTTGCTGATCCGCGCATCAGGGGCGTCGAGCGCGGCAAAATCGGAGGTGTCAAACGGCTTGCGCGGATCGATTTCCGGTCGGAATTCCTCGTTCGCGACGATGCCGTTATGGGCTGGCTCCGCGCCGGTCGCGAGGACCGCGCCATTCACGTTGGTCGAGCTGGGAAAGGCGGGATGATTGTTTTTGAAAAAAACGCCGGAGCGAGCCAGCGCGGCAAGAGTCGGGGTGTTCTGGTCGTTCACGAAATCCGGTCGCATTCCATCCCACACCACCACAACCACATGCTTGTCTCTTCCGCGCTCTTCGGCGGTGGATAGACGTGCTGCAATGACGAGAAAGAGCGCCGCGGCGACGAATGACCGGTGATTCATCGAGCGGAAGTTGGCACGGCGTCCGCCGGAATACGAGTCGCATTCGTGTGACTTTTGCGGTGTGTTAAGCTAGCCGCGCGATGGACGAAGCGACCCCAAAACCTCCCCACTGCCGATTGCCCGCGTCGCGCCGGCTGAAGCTGAGTCGCGAGTTCGGCCGGGTGCGAATCGAGGGCCGCACGGTGCGGGGCGGGCTCCTCATGCTCGGCCTGCTGCAGCCGGAAGGGGAAGGCGCGTTCCGGGTGGGTTTTATTACTTCACGAAGGGTCGGTGGAGCGGTCGTCCGGAATCGGGTGCGGCGTCGGCTGCGGGAGATTGTGCGGCGTCATCAATCCGCTCTCACGAGCGGGCTATGGCTCGTCGTGATTGCGCGGCCGGCCGCGGCCCGCGCCAGCTCGGCGGCGCTGGAAGATGAGTGGTTGCGTCTCACAAAGCGCGCTTCTATCCTACGCCCCTGACGATGGTGCTGCTCGTTCGTTTCCTCATCCGCGCCTACCAATGGACCCTTTCGCCACTCCTCTCGTGGCTCGGCGGACCGTCCACTGGTTGCCGCTTTCATCCGACCTGCTCCGCCTATTTTCTCGAGGCGGTGGAACGCCACGGCCCGCTGCGCGGGAGCTGGCTCGGGCTGAAGCGGCTCGCGCGTTGCCACCCATGGGGCGGGCAGGGGGAGGATTGGGTGCCGGAGCAATGTGGGAGGGGCCTTGGCGCCCCGATCATCGCCGCACAAAGGCGGCTCCCACATTCGGGTCGGCAGGCGCACGGTTTGGCCTGTGAATAATCCCTCCCGATCAGTTTATGGACAGACAAGCCTGGATTGCCATTACGCTTTGCATCATCGGGCTGATCGCGTGGCAGGTTTACATGGTGCAGCATCCGGCGCCCGTCCCGGCGAAGATCGCCGCCTCGCCCAGTCCCTCGGCCACGCCAGCTCCTGCGCCGGCCGCCGCGGCGCCAAGCGCGACCGAATCCGTTCCGCCTAACGAATCGTCACCCACGCCGACTCCGCAGTCTTTCGTCGAGCAGACGACGAAGCTGCGCAATGCCGATCTCGAGCTGCTCCTGACGAATCGCGGCGGCGGCATCGCCGAGGCGGTCCTGCCGAAACACCGCGGCGAGAACGACCAACCGGTAAAGTTAAACGCGCTCCGGCGAATGCCGATCGGCGCGATCGTCGAGAAACCCGCGGCGCCGATGCTCCAGGAATTCTCGATCGTGCCGGGGCAGGGGAGCGTCCAATTCGAGCGGGCGCTGCCGAATCACGTCATGCTACGCAAGAAGTTCAGCCTGCCCGCGCCGCCTAACGAGAAGGACGACTACATCGCGCAGATGGAAATTGATTTCCAAAACAACGGCACGGCCGCCTACTCCAATCCCGGTTATTTCATCGCCCTCGGCTCCGCTGCGCCGATCCACCACAACGACCTGCCCAATTACACCCGCCTGACGTGGTGCATCGACGGCAAGACCAAATCGACCGATGTCAGCTGGTTCACCGCGCAGACTTATCCCTTCGTCGGGGTGGAGAAACGCGCGGCGCAGGAATTCTTCGACGAGAAGATCACCGGCGCGGAATGGCTCGGCGTGAGCAACCAGTTTTTCGTCACCCTCATCACCCCGCTCGGGACGAGGGCCACGGAGGCGTGGGCCCAGCGGTACGAGGCGCGGAAAAAAGATGACGGCCAGCCCGAGTACGGGATCGAAGGGGCGCTGGGCATGCCCGGATTCAAGGTGCAGCCGGGCCAGACCGCGATCTTGCAATTCCAGCTCTACGTCGGCCCGAAGCTTTACCATCGTCTCGCGCAACTGACGCACGACGAGGCCGAGATCATGGACTTCGGTCTCTGGAAATTGGTGAGCGAGGCGCTCCTCAACATGATGAACCTGTTGCACGGGCTCCTGGGCAACTACGCCGTCGCCATCCTCGTGCTGACCGCGATCATCAAGCTCGTCCTCTGGCCGCTCCAGACGAAAGCGAACAAATCGATGCGCCGCATGTCGGCCCTCTCGCCCAAGATGCAGGAGCTCAAGGAAAAGTACAAGGATGACCCGACGAAGATGAACGCCGAGGTCATGAAGATGTACAAGGATTACGGGATCAACCCAGTGAGCGGTTGCCTGCCGATGCTGATCCAAATCCCGATCTTCTTCGGCCTCTTCACCATGCTGCGGCAGGCGGTCGAGCTGCGCAACGCCAGTTTCCTCTGGGTGCACGACCTCTCGCAGCCGGATACAGTGGCGCACCTTCCGGGGCTCGGTTGGCCGATCAACATTCTGCCCTTGATCATGGCTGGGACCAGCTTCTGGATGACGCACATCACCCCGAAAAGCGGCGACGCCACGCAACAGCGCGTGATGATGTTCATGCCGCTGATCTTCGTCGTCTTTTGCTACAATTTTGCAGCCGCCCTCGCTTTGTATTATACAACTCAGAACCTCTTCACGATTCTGCAGCTCTACCAGAACAGGAACCAGCCGCTGCCGAAACTGGAGAAAGTAAATCAGCCAGCGAAACGAAAAGGAAAAGGACGCTGATGAGCACCGAAGCCGAATCCAAAGTGAATGCGAAGGAGCTGCTCGACACGATGCTCGGTTATCTCGGTTTCGTGGTGGAAATCGAGGAGACCAGGGGCGAGAGCGGCAATCCGACGCTGCAGATTTACACGGAGGAAGCGGACCGATTGATTGGCCGCGAGGGAGAAACGCTCGACGCGGTTCAATTTCTTCTCAACCGCGTGTTCCAGGCAAAAAATCCCGACGCGCCGAAGTGGGTCGTCGATTGCGAAATGTATCGCTCGATGCGCCAGGATAAAATCGTGCATCACGTGCGCCAGCTCGCGGAGCGGGTCCGCCTTTCCGGACGGCCCCTCCAACTCGAGCCGATGAATTCCTACGAGCGGCGCATTGTCCACGAAGCCTTCAAGGACGATCCGGAGATTGGGACGTGGAGCCCGTCCGATTCGGCGCGGATCAAGCAGATCACGCTCATCCGACGCCCGGTTAAAAACGAGACGGCGGCGGAATAGGCCGCGCTCCGGGCTGGATCCACGTCGACGATTTGCCCCTCGACGCAAAAGACGCGCAGCCGAAGCCGCGCGTCTTCGCATCTAACCTTCGGACAAAATTACTTCAGGTCCGGCGGCATGAGCACCGTGTCGATCACGTGGATCACGCCATTGGTCGCCGGGATGTCGGTCGTGATGACGTTCGCGTCGTTCACCATCACTTTGCCGTCTTCCACCTTGATGTTGAGGTCGGAGCCTTCGGCGGTAGGGGCTTCCATCGTCTTCACGTCGGCGGCCATCACTTTGCCCTTCAGCACGTGGTAGGCGAGGATCTTGGCGAGCTTGCCCTTGTTCTCCGGTTTCAGGAGATCAGCGAGCGTGCCTTCCGGGAGCTTGGCGAAGGCTGCGTCGGTCGGGGCAAAGACCGTGAACGGGCCCTTATCCTCCTCGAGCATCTCTTTCTTGCCGCCGGCTTTGAGCGCCGCGGTCAGGGTGCTGAACATCTTCGTGCTCGCTGCCGTATCGTAGATGCTCTTTTCCTGGCTCATCTTGCCGGCGTAACTGTTGAACGTAAATGCACTGATTATGGCCAGTGCGACTGCTAGTTTTTTCATTTGGTTTCCTTGTTTGTATTTCTAAGACAACCCACGAATCCGCCGAGCGAATGAACGCGGTATTGTCGGTGGGTGATCCGCCGCATTCCTCCCGGCGAATGCATCGATCGGCCGACACCAGCCGCGGCGATCGTTGCCGCGTCTTGAATCCGCCTCGGCGCGAGACGACAATCTTACTCCCGTGAAATTGGAGCACTGGGAGCGCGCTCTGCCTGATCGCGGCAGCTACTGGCTGACGCGTTTTGTGATCCTGCGACTGCTCGGAATCGTCTATGCGATCGCCTTTCTCGTCGCCGCCAACCAAATCCTGCCGCTCATCGGCTCCGACGGTCTCCTGCCGCTCGGCAACTTCCTCGAGCACGTCAGTCAAGCGCTCGGCGGATCGTTAGGCGGATTTCTCCGCTTGCCGTCGATCTTCTGGATCAATCACTCCGACACCGCCCTCGTCGTCACCGCGTGGATCGGCGTCGTCCTCTCCTGCGTCGTGGCAGCCGGCTACGCGAACGCACTCCTGCTCACAGTGCTCTGGATTCTCTACATGTCGTTGGTCCACGTCGGGCAGGATTGGTACGGCTACGGCTGGGAAGTGCAGCTTCTCGAGACCGGCTTTCTCGCCATTTTTCTCTGTCCGCTGCTCGACGGCCGGCCTTTTCCGCGCCGCCCACCGCCGCTCGTCATCCTCTGGCTTTTTCGCGCCCTCATTTTCCGCATCATGTTCGGCGCCGGGCTGATCAAGATCCGGGGCGACGAGAGCTGGCGGAATCTGACCGCGCTCTATTATCACTTCGAGACGCAACCGATCCCGAACGGGCTCAGCCGCTGGTTCCATTTCCTGCCCCGCGGCGTTTTGCGCGGCGGGACTCTTTTTAATCACCTCGCCGAACTGGTGGCGCCTGGGTTTGTCTTCTGGCCGCGCATCGCGCGCCATGTGGCCGGGAGCGTGATCATCGCATTCCAGATCGTGATCTTCCTCGGCGGCAACCTTTCGTTCTTGAACTGGCTCACCATCGTGCCCGCGCTCGCCTGCTTCGACGACCGCGCCTGGGCGAAAATCCTGCCGCGTCGCCTAACGAAAAGAGCGGAAGCGGCCGAAGGCCAAGCCGTCGTTTCGCCGACCATGTTGGGTGTGACCTGGGCGATCGCCGCGCTCGTCGCGGTCCTCAGCATTCAACCGATTCTCAACATTTTCTCGCCACACCAGATCATGAACACTTCGTTCGACCGGTTGGATCTGGTCAACACCTACGGCGCCTTTGGCACGGTCGGAAAGGAGCGTTACAACGTCGTCTTCGAAGCAACCGACGCCGCCGTCCCAGACGACGCGGCCGATTGGAAACCCTATCCCTACAAAGGCCTGCCGGTGGCGCTCGATGAGCGCCCGCCGCAAATCGCGCCCTACCAATTGCGGCTCGACTGGCAGATGTGGTTCGCGGCGATGGGTTCGCCTAACGAGTATCCCTGGACGCTGAACCTGATCTGGAAGCTGCTTCACAACGATCCCGGAGCAGTCGGGCTTTTTCGTTCCAATCCGTTTCCGCAGAAACCGCCGCGCTACATTCGCGCCGTCTGGTATCGATACACCTTCGTTCGACCCAATCCGCAGGGGTTGTGGTGGAAACGGGAAAAGCTCGGTCTCTGGCTCCCGCCGCTCGCGGCCGATGATCCTGGTTTCAGACAACTGCTGCGCCGGGCCGACTGGCTCCACGACTATTGAATTGTTAGCGCTCCTTGGGCGGGTGTAGCCGCCTGCCTGTGGCAGGCGCGGGATACGATGCGGCGAAGAACAAAATGGCGGGCCGCCCTCGCGCTTCGCACAGCGAAGCGGCTACAATGGGGCTAAACGCAGCCTTCATTTTTTATGGCACAAAAGGAATTTGTTGCCCTCTTCGCGCCATTATCTCATAATGCCGGTCCATGTTCGCCCTGTCGAAATCCATCGCGACTCTCGCGCTCCTCTGCTTTCTAACCACCGCCGGCCACGCCGCGTCGGATTGGCAGATCGTGAAAGTCGGCGGCCGCGAATACCTCAGCGTCGATAACATCGCGAAGTTTTACGGCCTGCCGACCGGCGTCGCGCCGATCGAGAAACGCATGCTCCTCGACAGCGGCAAAAATTCCGTCGAGTTCCAGCTCGACAGCCGCGAGGTGATGATTAACGGCGTCCGCAACTGGCTCTGTTTCCCGGTCATGGAGAAGGACGGGCATTACCTCGTCTCCCGGGTCGATCTAGCCAAGACGCTCGAGCCGCAATTGCGTCCGCAGATGATTTCGAATCTCGGGCAATTCAAGACCGTCGTGCTTGATCCCGGTCACGGCGGCTACGACAAGGGCGCGATCAGCCCCTACGGCTGTGAGAAGGATTTCGCGCTCGACGTCGCCCGCAACATCAAACCGCTCCTGGAGGCGAAGGGGCTGAATGTAAAAATGACGCGCGACAGCGACATCTTCGTGCCGCTCGAGCTGCGGGCGCGGATCGCCAACGCGACCAGGGATTCCATCTTCGTCAGCATTCATTTCAACGCCACCGACTCGAACCCGGCGGCCAACGGTTTCGAAATTTTCTCACTCACACCGCGCGGCGCGCCGTCCACCGCGGACGACGCGCTCGCGCTACGGTTTATGAACATGGAGGCCGGCAGCCCGGTCGATGCGCCGAGTCTCGCGCTCTCGATGAGCGTCTATCATTCGGTCGTCGGCCACTTCTCGGAGTTTGATCGCGGGATCAAGCGCGCGCGCTTCGCGGTCCTGCGCCTGACGAAAATCCCCGCGATCCTCGTCGAGGGCGGCTTCCTCACCCAACGCGGCGAAAGCCGGCTGATCGCGCAGAGCGCCTGGCGAGCCAGGCTCGCGCAGTCGATCGCCACCGGCATCATCAACTACAAGGGCCTCGTCGATAACAAGACGCGCCCGATGATGGTCGCGGATTATCGGCGCGAATTCGACGGGCAGCTTGTCCTGAAGGACGTGAGCGTGCCGGCCCACCTGGAAGCGTCGCCCGCGCCGGTGGTCATCCCGGCGAGTAACTGATCGCTGGTCGCTTCGCCGCCCGCCCGGAGGGACATGCTTCCGCACGTCCAGTTTCATATTCGGAGGGACATGCTTCTGCATGTCCAGGACGTGCTGAAGCATGTCCCTCCGAGGGGAGCGCGCGACTCATGGTTGCTCCGCCTCCGAAACGAGCACGCAGCGGAACCCATAAATAACATCGCGCTCGCTGCGATCGACGACGTTGCGATAAGAGGTGAGCAGCTCGCTGCGCTGGCGATTCGCCCAGGACCCGCCGCGCAGCACGCCCCAGCGGCTGCCCGGCTTGTAGAGGTCGAGACACCACTCCCAGACGTTGCCCCCAGGTCGTAGATGCCTAACGAGTTCGGCGGGAAGCTGCCGGCGGGCGCCGTGGTGGGGAATCGGTCGCCCCCGCCCTCGATCGCGCCATAGTTGCCCGCGCCGCGCGGCGGGGGCCATTGGCTGCCCCAGGGGAACTGGTCGCGTACTCTTCCGTCCCGCTCTTCCGGGATCGCGCCCACCTCGTTAGGCAAGCCGGCCGCCTCGCTCCACTCCTGGTCGGTCGGCAGGCGATAGCTTTCATTCTCGTCGAGCAGATTCTCGCGCCGCTCTTTCTCCGTGAGCCATTGGCAAAACTCAGTTGCGTCGCTCCAATCAACTTTCACCACCGGATCCGTTTCACTCTGCGCGAAATCCGGCCGCGTCACCGGCCGCCGGGTCGCCCTGCAGAACGCCGCCCAATCCCGCACCCGCGTCTCCCAGGCGCTGATGTGCCAGTTGCCCACCGGCACAAAGCGCATCCCGAGCGAATTTTGCCAGACCTCGCCGCGTTTCGGGCTCAGCTTCTTATCGAGGCGCACGGCCAGAAAGGTCTGCTCGTTAGGGCGGATGCTGCCCTGCACTTCCACTGGTTTGAAACCCGCCAGTTGCAATTGATAGCGCACTTCGCCCGGCTTCACCTCATCGAGCAGCAGCGGCGTGGTGCCGAGGTCTTTCCCGCGTAACGAGACCGTCGCGCCGGCTGGCGCGCTGCTGATCTTCACGCTGCCGTTGGCGAACTGAAAGGTCTTGAATGCCACTTCGCCCCGCTTGATCTCGATTCGGTCCTGCAATGCCCAGTCGCCCCGTTTCGCTACCACGTTGTAGTGGCCGGTCGGCAGATCGCGTACCGTGGCCGGCGTTCGCCCGTGCCGGATCGGCTCTCCCGCCTGCTGCAACTCAAATTCCGCGCCGGTCGGCTCGGAGGCGAGCTGCGCCGATCCTCTGCTCCGCGCCAGCTTGAAGAGGGGTGGCCGCAACACTTGCGCCGGTCCGATCGACAGCTCCATTTCGACCGGATCGAAATCCGGCAGCATGAGACGCAGCGGATACTTGCCCGCGGCGAGCCCGCGAAAGGTTGCCGGGCTCCGTTCCATCCGGTCCCCCAGCACGACCATTGCGCCTGCCGGTTCGGTCGTGACCAGCACCGTCGCCGGCCCGGGCGGGGTTTTTGGGCGGGCCGCAAAATGATGGGGCGCCCAGGCTGCGACGACGAGCGCCGCAACGATCCTCAGCGGAATCGTTAGGCGGGAGGAACGGAATCTCTTTTGCCCGGCTGCGATCCGCGCCAGGTCGCTGCGCAGTGCGTCCGCGTTCTGGTAGCGGCGCGCGGGCTGTTGCGCGCAGGCTTTCAGCAGCACTTCGTTTAACTGCAACAACTGCTCCTTGTCGGCGCGTTCGTCGAGCTGGCTGCCGAGCTCGGGAAAATCGAGCCGGTCTTTGCCCATGCTGATCTCGTAAAGCACTTTGCCCAGGCTGTAGATATCGGCCTGCGGCGTGCCCGGCCCCTCCGGCGGAACGTAACCTTCCGTCCCGACAAACGATCGCTGCCCGCTGGTCGCGACCAAGCCGATGTCGGCCAGTTTCGGTGCGCCCTGCACGAAGATGATGTTCGAAGGTTTGATGTCGCGATGCGCGAGACCGGCGCGATGGAGCGCGCCGAGTGCTTCGGCCAGCAGGAGCCCGAGGCGCAGGCATTCTTCCGCTGGCAGGGTCTGGCCCAGTTCCGCTTTCAGAGTCTTCGGCGTGTAACGCGTGATCTCGATCTCGGGGCCGCTGGCTTGATCGTCGGCCAGCTCCATCACGTAGTAAAAAAAGCCGCCGGCAACGCTTCGGCCGACGTGCAGGATATCGACGAAGCCGTCGTGCGCGCGCGAGATCGGTTCGAAGGCCGACATTCCCTCGAACTCGCGATTGAAGACGCGCTCGGTTTCGAAGGTGTCGCGGTAGACCACCTTCACCGCCCGCAGCGCACCGGTGAGGCTGCGCGCCAGCCAGATTTCGCCATACGCGCCGCGCCCGATGATGCCCAGCATCTCGTGATCGGGAATCGCCGGAATGCGCACGCCTCGTCGTTATAGCGCCTTCCATCGCGGTGGTCTATGACGGGGCGTTCAGGGAAGTCAGGCATCCTGCCTGACTCGGCCGACGGCCTTTCAGCCCGTCGGCTCACTGGGGCAGGCTGGAAGGCTGCCCCGCCGAGTCAGTCAAGATGACTGACTTCCGTTCGCTCCGCTGATCTCTCGCCTAACGAGCGCGCTCCACTCGCGCCACTTCCCTTTTCAAGAGCGCGCCGAGGCGATGTTTGGCCAGATACACTTGCGCGACGCTCACCCGCAATTCCTTCGCGACTTTCTGCACCGGCCATTGCTTTAAGACGTAGCAATCAAAAATCTGGTACTGCTTCCCACTTACTTTCTTTTTCACGCGCTCGGTCGCGGCCCGCAGCAGATTGGCGCGCCATTCTTTGTCCCACGCCGCATCGAGATCAAAGCCGGCCGGATCGGCGATCCGGTCGATCGTCGCGGTCTCAACTTCATCGCGTCGCGTTTTGGCGGGCTGCTCCCCGGCGCGTTTGCGTTTTCGAAACTGATCGGCGATCCGCCAGCGCGTGATGTTCAGGAGCCAGCCTTTGAATGATCCGAGCGCCGGATCGTACTTCAACCGGTCGATCTTTTTCGCGACCGTGATGAGCGTTTCCTGCACCACTTCCTGCGCCTCACTTTCCGTCAGGCCAGCCTGGCGCGCGGCGCGGTGGATGAGTTTCCAATAGGAATCGAAGAACTGCTGCCAGCGTTTCCGGTCGTTCCAATCGGCCAGCCGCTCGACCAGGCTCCGGCGCGTAGCGAGGAATTCAGCGCGACTCATTCCTCTCCGTGTTTATCGCAGATCCCTTGGGGCGCGAAGTTTTTTGTAAATCGTTGAAAGAACCTCGCTTCACGCCCCGTATTCATCGCAAGATCAATCCTATTATGCTCAAACGTCTCCTCGCATTTTTGTTCGGTCGTTTCACCTGGACCGCACCGCCCTGGCTAAAGCGATCGAGCCTCTGGACCCGTTCCCACCGCGCCATCTCCGTCGTTCTCGTCCTCCTCCTCGTTCTCGTCTTCGGCGGCGGATGGTGGAGTTGGCATTGGTATCAGGCGCGTCCGAAACCGCTGCGCGTCGCGGTCATCGCCGATCCGATTCCAGTTACGAAGTTGGAGAAAGATCTCAAACCTGCGCCGTTGCACATTCGTTTTAGCGCCTCGGTCGCCCGGCTCGAACAAATCGGCAAAGAAGTCTCGAGCGGAGTCCATCTCGAGCCGGCCGCGGAAGGCAAGTGGTCGTGGACTTCCGATGCGCAACTCACCTTCAAGCCGAAGCACGATTGGCCGGCCGAGCAAAAATATCGCGTCACGTTTGAGCAGAACTTTTTTCCGAAGCGCATCCTGCTCGAGCACGATGAAGTGGAAGTGACGACACCGCCTTTCTCCGACGTCGTCCAGGAAATCGAGTTCTATCAGGATCCGAAAGATCCCGCGGTCCGGCAGGTCGTCGCGACTTTGGCCTTCACCCACAGCGTCGATCGCAAAGATCTCGAGAGACATATCGCCCTTTCCATGATCGGCGGCTCGAACGTTTTCGCGGATAAGCCGGCGCCATTTTTCACCGTCACCTACGGGCTGCACGATCGGCTCGCTTATGTCCGCAGCGTGCCACTCGCGTTGCCCGAACACGAGGACTTCATGAAAGTCGTCGTCAGCAAAGGCGTCACCACGACGCAAGGCGGCGCGCAGACCGCGAGCGAAGTGGATGACAAAGTTCGGGTGCCCGATGCCTTCAGCTTTTTCAAGATCGACGAGAGCAACGCCCGCGTCGTGCGCAACGCGGACGGCGATCCGGAACAAGTCCTGATCGTGAGCACATCGGCGGCCGCGAAATCGGATGAGATGCGCAAGGCGTTGCACGTCTATCTCCTGCCGAAAAAGGCTTCGACCAAGGAGGAAGAAACGGCGACTGCGGACGAATCGTCCAGTGAAAATGATTCGGAAGGGAACGATGAAGATTCGTCCGAATCCAGCGCGACCGAGACTCCCAGCGGCTGGCAAAGTCCGCGCGAAGTGAACGACGAAGTCTTGAAAAACGCCCGGTCGGTCGCCGTCACCGTTATTCCTTCCGAGCACGAACAAACGCAGACCCACGCTTTTAAATTCAGCGTCGAGGAGGAAGGCAGCCTCTACGTGCGAATCGACAAAGGGGTCAAAGCGGTCGGCGGATTTCCGTTGCCCGAGACGTATGACGCGATTGTCGCGGTACCCACTTTGCCGCGCGAAATCCAAATTCAGGGCAACGGCGGAATCCTCGCGCTCAACGGCGAGCGCAAGCTCTCGATCAAATCGCGCGGCGTGGGCGAGATCGAATACGAAATTGCCCGCGTCGCCGCCAACCAGATCAATCATCTCGTCACGCAAACTAACGGCAGTTTCGAGAACCCGGAATTTTTTGGCGAGTTCGACGAGGAAAATATTTCGCGCATCGCGACCGAGCATCAGTCGCTCAATCTCGAGAATAGATTTCGAGCGAACTATTCCGCCTTCGACTTCTCCAGTCATCTCCAGCTGCCGGCGGACGGCGGGAGCGAACGCGGCCTCTTTTTCGTCCGCGCGCAAGAGTGGGACCCGGTGAAGAAAAGAGCGGTGCGCAACGTGAGCGACCGCCGCTTCATTCTCGTCACCGACCTTGGCCTGCTCGTGAAGAAGAACACCGACGGGAGCAGCGACGTCTTCGTTCTTTCGATCAAGGCGGGCACGCCGCTGGCCGGCGTCGTCGTGCAAATCCTGGGCAAGAACGGCGTGCCGCTGGCCAGCGGAACGAGCAGTCCCGACGGCCGGGTCAACTTTCCATCGTTAGGCAAACCAACACGCGAGAAACGCCCGGTCGCATTCGTTGCGCGGCTGGGCGACGACGTTTCCTTCATGCCCTACGCGCGCTCCGATCGGGCGCTCGATTTTTCGCGCTTCGATACTGACGGGGTCGAGAATATTGCGGGCGATCAGCTCGAGGCTTTCGTCTTCACCGAGCGCGGCGTGTATCGGCCGGGTGACGAAGTGCACATCGGTTGCATCGTGAAGCAGCGCTCCTGGCAGGGGCGCCTCGAAGGGATGCCGGTCGAAGTGGAAATTTTCGACGCGCGCGATCTCCGGGCGCAAGTCCGCCAGTTGCGCCTGCCGGCGATGGGATTCGCGGAGTTGAATTTCCAAACCGCTAACGAGTCACCGACCGGCGCCTACCGCATTGAAGTTTATCTGCTGCGCAACGGGAAGAAGGACGCCCTTCTTGGCTCGGGTGATTTTCATGTCGAAGAATTTTTGCCCGATCGGATGAAGATCGAGTCGCGGCTGTCGCAGGAGGCGCCGCGCGGCTGGATCGACCCGAAGGATGTGCAGGCCTTTGTCACGCTGCGCAATCTCTACGGCACGCCGGCAAGCAATCGCCGCATCGCGAGCCAGCTCGAACTCGCGCCCCGCAATTTTTCCTTCGACGAATTCAAGGGGTACACCTTCCACGATCCGTTACGGGACGGAAAAGAAGAGCGGTCCCGGCAAACGGTCGACCTCGGCGATCAGACGACCGACGCCGACGGCAAGGCGACGATCGCGCTGAATCTCGAACGCTTCGCCGATGCGACCTACGAGATGACGTTCTCGACCCAGGGCTTCGAAGCCGAGGGCGGCCGCAGCGTGCACGCCTATAATTCGCTTCTCGTTTCGGCCTTGCCGCGCGTCATCGGTTACAAGCCCGACGCGCCGCTCGATTACCTCCCGAAAGACAGCGCGC
The DNA here is from genome assembly GCA_003169975.1 of Spartobacteria bacterium. Taxonomy (GTDB): domain Bacteria; phylum Verrucomicrobiota; class Verrucomicrobiia; order Chthoniobacterales; family UBA10450; genus Palsa-1392. Next base: position 190,713 of record PNAA01000024.1, read on the forward strand.
ACAGCATCGACTTCATCGCCGTCGATCGCGCGCTGCACCAAGTCGCGACCGAGAAACTGCAGTTCGATCTGATCGCGCAGACTTACGTCTCGATTTTGGCGAAGAAGGATAACGGCAGCTACGCCTACGAATCAGTCTTGAAAGAGCGGCCGGTAAAATCGGAGGCGATCAGCATCGATGCGGCCGGGTTCAAGTATCCTGTTCCGACCAGCGCGCCGGGAAATTACGTGCTCCAGATTCACGACGAAAGCGGTCGCGTCTGGAACAAACTCTCCTTCTCCGTTGTCGGCCTGGGCGACGTTTCGCGAGCGCTCGACAAGAATTCCGAGCTTCAAGTGAAGCTCAACCGATCGACCTGCAACGCGGGCGACGAAATCGAGATCGCCATGACCGCGCCCTACACCGGCAGCGGTTTGATCACGATCGAGAGCGACAAGGTTTACGCGCATCAATGGTTCGCCAGCAGCACGACGAGCAGCGTGCAACACATCCGCGTGCCGGAAGGTTTCGACGGCACAGGTTACGTCAACGTCTCCTTCGTCCGTGCGCTCGATTCGAAGGAAATTTTCATGAGCCCGCTGAGCTACGCGGTTGTGCCGCTGACGGTGAACAAGGCGAAGCGGCAACTGCAGGTCGATCTGCGCGCGAGCGATCTCGCGAAACCGGGCGAGCCGCTCAAGATCGCGTACAAAACGGATCGGCCGGCGAGAATCGTCCTCTTCGCGGTGGACAAAGGCATCCTCCAGGTGACCGATTTCAAGACGCCCGATCCGTTAGGCTATTTTTTCCGCAAGACCGCGCTGGGCGTCGAGACCGCGCAGATCGTTGATCTCATTCTGCCGGAGTTTTCGATCCTGCGCGCGGCGACCGCGGCGGGCGGCGACGGCGAGGCCGAGCAGCGTCTGAACCCCTTTAAGCGCGTAACCGACAAGCCGGTCGTCTTCTGGTCGGGGATCGTCGATGCCGATAACACGGAACGTGAGGTTACCTACGATGTGCCCGACTATTTCGACGGCACCCTCACCATCATGGCCGTCGCCTTCGCCTCCGACTCAGCGGGCTCGACCGAAAAGGAAGCGACCATTCGTGGTCCGTTCGTCATCACGCCGAGCGTGCCGACGATGGTCGCGCCTAACGACAAGTTTGAGGTCGGCGTGACGGTCGCGAACAACATCACCGGCTCCGGCGAAAACGCCGCGGTCACCCTGACGGCCGAGCCGTCGGCGCAATTGGAAATCGTGCAGGGTCCCGCCATGCCGCTGCATGTCGCGGAGGGGCGCGAAAGCACCGTCACCTTCACCGTTCACGTGAAAGACGAGCTCGGCGCGGCCAGCCTCGCGTTTCACGCCTCCGCGCCGGGCGGCGAGGCGACCCGCCGCGCGACCTTGAGCGTGCGGCCGCCGGTGCCGTTCATGACCCAGGTGAGCAGCGGAAGTTTCACCAACGGCAACGCGCAAGTGCCGATCGAGCGCCAGATGTACACGGAGTTCCGGCAGTTGAACGCCACCGCTTCGGCCCTCCCGCTCGGCCTCGCACGCGGTCTCGATTTTTACCTGAAGAATTTCCCGCACGGCTGCACCGAGCAGATCACCAGTGCCGCTTTCGCCCGTCTCGTTCTCGCCGATGAAGTCGACTTTGGATTGAGCCGGGCCGAGCTGAACGAGCAGCTCGAAAAGGAATTCGCGATGTTGGGCCGCCGGCAAAACGATCAGGGCGCATTCGGTTACTGGTCGGCGGAGACGGGCGCGGGGACCGATTTCGTTTCGGTTTATGCGACACATTTCCTGAGTGAAGCGAAGGCCGCCGGCTTCGCGCCGCCGCCTGATATTTTCCAGAGCGCGTTGCGCAACCTGCAGACAATGGCCGCGCGTCAGCCGCGCGATCTGGCTGATGCGCGCACCCTCGCCTACGCCATTTATGTCCTCACGCGCGAAGGTTTCATTACCACGAATTACATTCTCAATCTGCGCGATTACCTCGACAAACAATTCGAGAAACAATGGCCGCAGGATCTCACCGGCGTTTATCTGGCCGGCGCCTGGTCGATGCTGAAAAAGGATGACGAAGCGAATCGCTTGATCGCCGCTTATCGCCTTGGCGCGCACGACAAGAGCGAGCGCACCGATTTCTATCAACCGCTGGGGGCGGATGCGCAGTATCTCGCGATCGTAGCCCGCCATTTTCCTGACCGGCTCAAGAATATTTCGGCGCGGGATTTCCAGGCGATTATGGGCCCTATCAGCCGGGGCGACTTCAACACGCTTTCCGCGGCCTACGCCGTCTGGGCGTTGAAAGGCTATTCGCAGAGCATCGCCGGCCATCTGCCGGAAATCAGCCTCGCGGAAGTGGCGCGCGACAAGCGCGAGACGCCGCTCGATCTCGCGGGCTCAGGCGTAAAGCGCGCGGCGTTCTCTTCCGACGCGGTCGCGCTGCATTTCTCGGCCAGTAATTCGCCGACCGCGCTCGGCGTTTTCTATCAAGTTGTCGAGGCCGGATTCGATCGGACGTTGCCGGAGAAGGCGATCACTCGCGGACTCGAAGTTTATCGCGAGTTGGTCGACGAAAAGGGGAACGCCGTCGATCAGGTGGCGCTCGGCCAACCGGTGACGGTGAAACTAACAGCCCGCAGCCTAACGAATGACGGAATCACCAATGTGGCGTTGATCGATCTGCTCCCTGGCGGCTTCGAGATCCTGCGCGATTCGGTGCGCGGCGGGCAGGGTGCGGCAGGCTGCGATTACGTCGATCTGCGGGAAGATCGGGCGGTTTTCTACGCGACGATTCCGGCGACGGTGCAAACGATCACCTATCAGATCAAGGCAACGAATCGCGGCGAGTTCGTCGTGCCGCCGCCTTATGCGGAATCGATGTATGAGCGCGGTGTGAACGCGCGGGGCGTAGCAGGCAAAATCACGGTGGTCGACGCGAAATGAAGATAACGCGGCAGAGCCTGGGTAGCGCACGCGTCTCGCGTGCTGGTTTCGGTGTCTCGCCGAAACGAACTTTCGCCAGAGGACTGCTCCAACTTCTGATGAATGGTAACCGAAAAGTCCGCGACCACGGGACGCCGTCGCCAGCACGCGAGACGCGTGCGCTACCCAGAGCGTTGACCGCGCTTCTTGTGATTATCGGGACCTTGGCGGGAGCGTGGCTCTGCCTTCCCAAGCCGCCGCTCATGAACGACGTCAGCTTTTCGCGCCGCGTCTTCGATCGCAACGGCCACCAGCTCCGGATGACGCTGAGCCGCGACGAAAAATATCGCGTCTTTACGCCGCTCGATCGCATCTCGCCGCAATTCGTAGAGGCGACGTTGCTCCACGAAGACCGCTTCTTCGGCGAGCATCCCGGTGTCAATCCGATCGCCGTCATGCGGGCCGCGTGGTACTTCTCCCGCGGAGAAAAACGCGGCGGCGCGTCCACCATCACGATGCAGTTGGCGCGGCTCAGCGCGCACATGCAAACACGCACCGTGCGCGGCAAGCTCGCCCAGATGCTGTGCGCTCTCGAGCTTGAGCGTCATTACAGCAAAGCGCAATTGCTCGAAGCCTACCTGAATCTCGCGCCCTACGGTCGCAACATTGAGGGCGTCGGCGCCGCCAGCGAAATCTATTTCGGCAAGGAGCCGGCGCAGCTCACCTTGCACGAGGCGATCGCGCTCAGTCTCATTCCGCAAAGTCCGTCGCGGCGCGCGTTGCGGGCACGCGGTCATGCGAACGCGCAGGTCGCGGCGCGCAATCGCCTCTACGATCGCCTAACGAAAGGCGACGACGCGATCGACAAGGCATTCATCGCCCGCGCCGAGGCGAAACACGAAATGCTCGCGCCGCATTTCACCACGGAAATCCTGGCGCGCACGACCGACCGCGAGATTCGCAGCACGCTCGATCTCGATCTGCAGCGGCTGATCGAGCGCCGCATCGCCAGTTACGTGGCGGCGAATCACGCGCGTGGCATCCACAACGCCGCCGCCATGCTGGTCGATTCCCGGACGATGGAAGTGCTCGCGCAGGTTGGTTCGGTCGACTTCGCAAATGCGTCGATCGATGGCCAGGTCGACGGCACGCGCAGCGCGCGCTCGCCCGGGTCCACCCTCAAGCCGTTCGTTTACGCGCTCGCGCTCGACCAGGGATTGATTCATCCGCTCACCATGTTGCTGGACGCGCCGCGCAGTTTCGGCGCGTTCGATCCGGAAAATTTCGATCGCGAATTTGTCGGCCCGATCAAAGCGACCGACGCGCTCGCACGCAGCCGTAACATTCCCGCCGTCACGCTCGCGTCGGAACTGCGCGGCCCGACGCTTTACGGATTTCTGAAAAGCGCCGGCGTGAATCTGCCGCGCGCCGAGAAATTCTACGGGCTCGCGCTTCCCCTCGGTGGCGCGGAAGTCACGATGGAAGATCTCGTGCGAATGTATGCCGTGCTCGCCAACGGCGGGAGATTGCAGCCATTGCGGCGCGTCTGTAGCCGCTTCGCTGTGCGAAGCGCGGGAGAAGATGACACTCGTTCTCCGGCGGAGCCGCGGCCGCGCCTCCCACAGGGAGGCGGCTACAGGCAGCTGATCAGCCCGGAAGCCGCTTTTCTCACGCTCGAAATGCTCGGACAAATTCCGCGGCCCGGGATGAGCGCGACCGCCGAGAGCGACCCGATCTTTTGGAAAACCGGCACGTCGCAAGGCTTCCACGATGCCTGGTCGGTTGCCGTCTTCGATCATTACGTGCTCGCCGTCTGGGTGGGAAACTTTGACGGCAAGAGCAACCCCGCTTTTGTCGGCCGCAGTTGCGCGGCGCCGTTGCTCTTCCAGGTCGTGGACGCGATGCGGGCGACCGGCCGCGCGCGGGCCAGGCGTCACGACCCGCCGCCGAATGCCAATCTGCGGCGGGTGGAATTCTGCGCGGTCTCGGGCGAACTCCCGACCGCGGCATGCACGCATCGGGTCACTGGCTGGTTCGTCCCGGGCGTGTCGCCGATCAGCCAATGCGAGATTCATCGCGAAATTCTGATCGACGACGCGACCGGACTGCGCGTGAACGGCGACGACGGCTCGCGCAAATTGCACCGTGAAGTTTACGAGTTCTGGCCTTCCGATTTGCTCACGCTTTTCGCCCAGGCCGGACTGCCGCGCCGCACGCCGCCGCCGTTTTTGCCCGGCAATTCGGTCGAAGCGCTTTCCCGCCGTGGCCACGCGCCGCACATTGTCTCGCCGAAGAGCAATGTCGTCTATTCGTTAGGCGACGCCGCCAGCGGTCGCGCGCTTTCGTTGCAAGCCGAGACCGAGCCGGACGTGGCGAAAATTTATTGGTTCGCCGATCGCGCCTTTCTCGGCACGAGCGATCGCGGCGCGCCGCTTTCGTGGCAGCCGAAGCCGGGCAATTATAAAGTGATCGCGCTGGACGATCACGGCCGCTCCGATTCCTGCGCCGTCACGTTCGCCCTGGCGGAGACGAGTGCGAAACAGATCGCGCATTGACTCAATCCGCGAAGGGCTAGTAATTTAGCGGCCACACCGGTCCGCACTTCGGCTGGAATTTCCCTAGCCCTGCGGCCGGTCCTGTGTGATCAGCTTTTACTGCAACCAATAACGAAAGGAATACCTGATGAAAAAACTGATGAGCTACACCATAATTGCCTTGCTCGCGACGATCGCCGTTTCGATCGCTTCGCCGAACAAGGACGCGATCATGGCAAAGGAAACAGCGGCCTGGCAGGCCTTCAAAGACAAGAAGGCGGACGACTTCAAGAAGGTGGTGGACCACGACATGATCGGAGTCTACGCCGAAGGCATCTCCGACATGGCGAAAGAGATGTCCGACATGCAAAAGTGGGACATGAAATCGTTCACCATTAGCGATTACAAGACCATCTCCGATGAAAAGGATGTCGTGGTCGCGAGCTATACGGTCACGCTCGAAGGTACCTATGATGGGAAAGACGCCTCCGGGACCTACAACGCCGGCTCCGTTTGGAAAATGGAGAATGGAAAGTGGCTGGCCATTTTCCATACCAACGTGAAACAGGCCGCTCCGGCCAAACCGGCGGGCTAATTCCGCTCCGGCACACCCTCAAATAGCAGCGCGCTCGAGCCGAGCGCGCTGCTTGCTCGCGCGGCTGAGCGTGATCTCCGCGTTGACTTCCGACGCTCGGGTTCTATCCTGAAAACGATAGAGCGGGGGAGCCAATGTGCTGAGAGGGTCGCCGCGGCGACCGACCCCTTAAACCTGATGCGGGTAATGCCGCCGTAGGGAGCGAGGAGTTTTATTTCAGCCATGCGTTTCCCGCGCATGGCTTTTTTGTTCCTAGGACACAGAATGATCAGAATTTACAAAATGATTGAGTGTCTTGCGCCGCCCAGGCTTCGCATAACGCAGCATCTCTCCCATTCTGTAGATTGTGTTCATTCTGTCAGAAATCTCCTCTTATGATCGCAAGCAAAGACTCCATCGAACCGAAATCTTCCGACTACGTGATGCCGAATAGCCAGCGCGTTTACGTCGAGGGCGAAATCCATCCCGAAGTGCGGGTCCCGTTCCGCGAGATCAGTCTCGCGCCGACAAAAGATTTCAACGGCCAGCTCGAGGCTAACGAGCCGGTCCGCGTCTACGACACGAGCGGCCCTTGGGGCGATCCGCAGTTTGCCGGCGACTCGAGCCAAGGCATCCCGGCCCTGCGCGAGGAATGGATCCGCGCGCGAGAGGACGTCGCCGAGTACGACGGCCGCGACATCAAACCGGAAGACAACGGTTACCTCACGCGCGGCCACGAGGAATTCGCCTCAACTGCCGAGCGCAGGAATCGCCTCGAAAATTTCCAGGGCGCAAAACGCAAACCGCTCCGCGCCTCCGCCGGCCATCCCGTCACGCAACTCTGGTATGCGCGCCAGGGCATCATCACGCCCGAAATGGAGTTCATTGCGATCCGTGAGAATCACGGAATCGCAAGGCAGAAGGCAGAAGGAAGAAGGAAGAATGGGGAATCCGAACTTCTTAATTCATCCTTCTTACTTCATCCTTCGGAGCGAAACTCCCTCCAACACCAGCACCCCGGCGAATCCTTCGGCGCCTCCATCCCGAAAGAAATCACCCCCGAATTCGTCCGCTCCGAAGTCGCCCGTGGCCGCGCCATCATCCCGGCCAACATCAACCATCCCGAGCTCGATCCGATGATCATCGGCCGCAATTTCCTCGTCAAAATCAACGCCAACATCGGCAACAGCGCCGTCGCCTCCTCCATCGAGGAAGAAGTAGAGAAAATGCGCTGGGCCACCAAATGGGGCGCCGACACCGTCATGGACCTCAGCACCGGCAAAAACATCCACGCCACCCGCGAATGGATCATCCGCAATTCGCCCGTGCCCATCGGCACCGTCCCCATCTACCAGGCGCTCGAGAAAGTGAATGGCCGCGCCGAAGACCTCACCTGGGAAATCTTCCGCGACACCCTCATCGAGCAGGCCGAGCAAGGGGTCGATTACTTCACCATCCACGCCGGCGTCCTCCTGCGCTTCGTCCCCATGACCGCGCGCCGCATGACCGGCATCGTCAGCCGCGGCGGCTCCATCATGGCGAAATGGTGCCTCACCCATCACAAGGAAAGCTTCCTTTACGAACATTGGGACGACATCTGCGACCTCGTGGCCGCCTACGACGTCAGCTTTAGTATTGGCGACGGACTCCGCCCCGGCTCCATCGCCGACGCGAACGACGAAGCGCAATTCGCCGAGCTCAAAGTGCAGGGCGACCTCACGACGCGCGCCTGGGCCAAAGGCGTGCAAGTCATGAACGAAGGCCCCGGCCACGTCCCCATGCATCTCATCAAGGAGAACATGGAAAAACAAATCGAGTGGTGCCACGAAGCGCCCTTCTACACCCTCGGCCCGCTCACCACCGACATCGCCCCCGGCTACGACCACATCACCAGCGGCATCGGCGCAGCCATGATCGGCTGGTACGGCTGCGCCATGCTCTGCTACGTCACGCCCAAGGAACATTTGGGATTGCCAAACAAAGACGACGTCAAGACCGGCGTCATCACCTACAAACTGGCCGCCCACGCCGCCGACCTCGCCAAAGGCCACCCCGGCGCCCAATACCGCGACAATGCCGTGAGCAAGGCGCGTTTCGAGTTCAGATGGGAAGACCAGTTTAACCTTTCACTCGACCCAGAGACCGCTCGGGAATTCCATGACGAAACTCTTCCTCAAGAGGGGGCCAAAACCGCTCACTTCTGCTCCATGTGCGGTCCACACTTCTGCTCGATGAAAATCACCGAGGACGTGAGGAAGTACGCAGCAGAACAACAGCTGTCGGAAGACGAGGCGTTACAAGCAGGTATGGAACAAAAATCGCGCGAATTTTCTGAAGCCGGCGCCGAGATTTACTCGAAGGCGTGATCTTGTCTGGGGAGCACACGCGACTCGCGTGTTGGTTTTGGCGACTCGCCGAAACGAACTTTCGTTGAGAGATTGCCTGCGAATTCCACGACACGTCCCATGTTGAGAAACGCGCACGAGAACGCCGATTCACCGTGAAACAGGCGATGCTCACAATTGATCAACCGGCACGCATTCTTAAAACATCGCCGCGCCGTGGAAACCACGGCGGGACGATATGGTTGTTTTTCCGGGCCTTCGGGAATAGGATTTTAGTCGCAGTCGGAGAAGTAAAAACAATGAGTGCTGGATCATCACCGCATATTGGCAAGAACGGCGTTAAGGCTTTCGTCATCCCAGCGACTCGGACACCGGTCGTGGAGGTGGATACCGAAGCGACAGCGGCCTATGTCCGGTTCTCCCGTGCGACCGTGGCGCGGACGATGCCGTTGCCTGGCAAGGACAGCCTTGCGATGATTGATCTTGACCAAAAAGGCGGCGTCATCGGCATCGAATTCATTGGTCAAAAGGATTTCAGCATTCGCCAACTGTTAAGAGATTTCCCTGTCCGCGTGCCCGCTGCCGCGCTCAACCGGACACGTTATGTAACGGCAGATTTGCAGACCGCGTGAATTCCTTCCCGGGGCTGGTGTCGGCGCACTCGTCGCCACGAACTTTTCTGCTACGATAATTTCATGAATGGAGCCGATGGGGATCGAGCGACATAGATGGGCAAGCCGGGAGGCCGAATGAGCGGGCGCGAACGAGTCAAAGCCGCGCTCCCCGAACCTGAGATCATCACGAAGAAGGGAAAGCCGGTCTCAGTGATTCTGCCGATTAAACAGTATCAGGAGATGCTCGAACGGCTCGAAGACGTAGAGGACATCGCCTGGTTGAGGAAGGCACGCCGGAAAAAGCTCCAGTACCGGCCGCTCGAAGATGTGCTCGCCGATCTCGCGAAGGCGTAATCTCCGGCTAGCGCCCCGAAGACTTTCGGGGCTGGTGACGGCGCCCTCGCCGTCACGAACTTTCAAAATTCACCCGAAATGAGCGAAGAACCACCAGCCATCCCCTTGGCGGATGTTCTTCGCGCGGCGAACGAACTCGTCGCGGCCGGTCTGATCAAAGACTATGCGCTCGGTGGCGCACTTGCCGCGATCTACTACGTCGAACCCTTCACCACCTACGACGCCGACATCATCTTCATCTCGGCCGAGAAGGGACTGGCTGCCGGCATTCCTGCGATTTACGCGCACTTGCAGAAGCGAGGTTGGCGCGTCGAGCGCGAGCATCTGCTGGTTCACGGTTTCCCGGTTCAATTCCTCGCCGCTGCTGGCCTCACGGAAGAAGCGGTGCGCGAAGCACGAACGATCGAGTATGAGGGCGTGCCCGCAAAGGTGTTCCGCCCTGAGCACATCATTGCCATCGCGGCCAGTGTCGGACGCCACAAGGACCTGGCCCGGATTGAGCAATTGCTCGAACAAACGGAAATCGACAGAACACTCTTGGACGACATCCTCCGGCGGTATAATTTGCAACTGCCCAAGCCATGAAGACCGACATGCGCCGCCACCTGGCCCGCCAGCCGTTCGAGGAAAAAATCCGTAAAGTCGGCGAACTGATACGGCTTTCTCGAAAGGTTAAGGCACACCGCGTGCGCGAAGATGCGTCCGACTATCCGCGCTCCGCGTTCCGAAATCCGAAATGAATCCGACGTGCAGTCCACATTTCTGTTCCATGAATCGAGCCGATGGGGATCGAGCGAGATAGACGAAGCCCGAAAGGGTGAGAGTCGGGACGAACGAATGGAGCCCGCGGTGGTGGCGCGACGTAGACAACGCGAATGCGTTGGGCATAGCCTGAGAATATGGGAAGATTCGAATCAATGGAGCCGATGGGAATCAAGCGACATAGACTGATCGAAGATCAGCCCGACAAACTTGCACGGCCGTAGTTTACGTCCCCTTGGGAACTTGCTAGGCTCCCTCCACCGTTCGCTCTCATGAAAAACCATCGCCTCATCGACGAACGAAGCCTCGCCTTCGATCGCTTGGTTGCCGAGAAGCTGCGTCGCGATCCGACCTTGGTGGAAAAAGCACGCTCAAACATTTCGCGCTGGCTGCAAACGACCGACCGGCGTGCCGCGGCCGACCTGCTCGAATGGCAACGCTTGCTCGACCAGCCACTGCCGGACCTTCTCGCGCTCCTCGAATCCGCCGACGAACACGCCACGCGCTTGCGCCAATCGAGTCCATTTTGCGGGATTCTCAGTCCCGCCGAGCGCCTCGCGATCATTCGAGAGTTTTACGCGCGTGAATCGGTCGCAGCTTGAGCATATCATCCGCGCGGCCGCCGGTAACACCGACGCTACCGACATTGTCGTCGTCGGCAGTCAGGCGATTCTCGGCACCTTCCCCGAGGCACCGGCCGAGCTGCTCATCTCGATCGAGGCCGATGTTTTCCCCCGGGATCGTCCGCACGATTCGATCCTTATCGATGGCGCCATCGGCGAACGCTCCCTCTTCTGCGCCATCCGGCGAATCGTGATAGCCGCAAAACCTGATCTAAGAATGCGTTTAACGAAATTTACGAGCATATGGACGTAGTAAAAGAAATCAGAGAGCTAAAAAACCAGTTGGCTTACTCAAAAAATATCGGCTTCTTCTTTGGCGCGGGGACATCGTCTGCGTTGAAAATTCCGAATATTGACATGCTCACTACCGGGATCGAGACCGCCCTCAAGAACGATCACAAAAAGCACTTTCAGATTATCCGGGATAGTCTCAAAGCGGCCGGAATTCCTGCTGGAAGAAGCGTCAATATTGAGGACATATTAAACCAGGTTCGCAGAATCAGAGAAATTACAAACGACAAGGCGGAACAGGATTTTATTAAGGTGACAGGCGAAGCCGCGAAGAACTTGGACAAGGAAATCTGCAATCAGATTTACGCCATCATTAGCGACAGTGAAGCGAAAGCCGACCTCGCAAATTCAAAGAAGTTTTTTGCGTGGCTTAACATCTTGAACAGAGATTACTCGAAAGAGGTGTTCACGACAAACTACGACTTAATAATCGAGAAGGCGTTAGAGCAGAGTCAGATTCCTTACTTTGACGGCTTTGTTGGGGCCTATGAGCCATTTTTCTGGCAGGAAAGTGTCGAATTATCGCCTGGGAAGGATGACCTGACGCGGAATTGGATTCGCTTGTGGAAAATTCACGGTTCGCTGAATTGGTTTTGGAAAGAAGATCCGGCTGACAAATCGCAGCGAATTATCCGAGTCGGCAAATTTGATAAAGCGGGTGCGACCGACAAGGAGCTGGTGATTTATCCCTCAAAAGAAAAATACGACTCTTCGCGTAAGCAGCCATTCATTGCGTATTTCGATAGACTGAAGAGTTTCCTCTTGAGTGGTGAATTGCTCTTTGTGTTCACGGGCTATTCGTTCTCGGACCAACACATTAACGAAATTATATTCAACTGCCTTCGACAGAATACCCGACTGTTCTGCATTGTGCTTTGCTTCAGCGATGCGCAAGTGGAATCTCTCCATAAGTTGGCTTCCTCCTACCTGAACTTCAACGTATTCGGTCCGAAAAAGGCGATAGTGAACGGGGCCTTAAGTGACTGGACGTTTGACAAGGCAGATGTCAAGGACACCGAAAAATACAGTCAATACTGGGATGAAGGAAAGGCGGAATTAAGATTGGGGGACTTTAACCAGTTGGTGGAATTCCTCATTGCTTACTCAGGCAAGACGCAATTGCTGGACGCCTCAAAGAAATGACAGACGAAGCGACCTACCTGGGCAAAGTCATCAGGGTCGACTCTGGCTCCGTTGAGGTAGAGGTATCGGATGAAATTCCCTCGGCTGCCCCGATCATAAACGGGCGACTATACAAGATCGGCCAGATCGGAACGTTCGTTAAACTGCCAATCGGGAACTTCACGCTATTTGGTATCGTTTCCTCCGTCAGCAATGCACCGAGTAAGGTTGAGGAAACGCAGGCGCGATATAATTTCGGCTCGCGGTTCCTGACAATCCAGCTCGTCGGTGAAAAGATCGGGGACGATCCGTTTGAGAAGGGCGTCGGCACCTATCCAACGATCAACGATGAGGTTCATCTCGTGATCGAAAGCGATCTTCGGCAGATTTACGGTGATCGGGACGCCGGTTCAATCGAGATCGGAAAGCACTCATCATCGGAGGATTTGAGCGTCTACGTTGACCTTCATAAGCTGGTGCTAAGGCACTGCGCAATTCTCGGCTCAACGGGTAGCGGTAAATCAAACACAACCGTGAGTGTGTTGAAGGCCATTCTAAACGATTACGCGGGTTCGCGGGTGGTTTTGGTCGATCCACACGGCGAATATAGTTCGGCGTTCCCGGACGCGAATGTTCTGAAGATCAACGACAAGAAGAATCCTCTCTACATCCCGTTCTGGCTGATGACCTTCGAGGAATTGGCGTATTTTTTGGTGGGCGCGACCCTGAAGGACGAGCAGACACCGCAGTATAGGAAATTCCGGGAAATGATTGTCGAGCGAAAGCAGAAGAATCACGACAAATTAAAGGGCGGAACGGTGGACGTTAATTTGGTTACGGGCGATTCTCCGATTCCGTTCAACGTCCGAGAACTCTGGCATCATCTTTATTGGTGGCTGAACGCTTCGTTCAAAGAAGCGTCTTCGGAGAAACAGACTGAGGCAAACGCTTGCGTGGAGGGCAAAGGAGATTTTGAAAAGTTGGTGCCGCCGACGTTCAAGGCTTATGCGATGGGCAGTATAGCCCCATTTAAGTCTAAGCACCAAGACATGTATGCGTACGAGAAAAAGCTCATTTCGCGATTGCGTGATTCGCGATACGATTTTTTATTCAATCCGGGAGAATACAAGGATGAGAAATCCAAACTCGATCTACACGATTTGCTCAATTCGTGGATTGGAGGTGAAAAGCAACTCACGATTCTTGATTTGAACGGGGTGCCTCCCGAAGTTTTGGACATTACGGTGGGACTTATTACCAGATTCATCTACGACAGTATGTTCTGGGGCAGAAACGAGAGCTACACCGGAAAGAACCGGCCGATACTTCTGGCGTACGAAGAAGCACATTCTTATTTAAGCAAGAGCGAAACGAACCGCTACTCTAAGTATGCGGTGGAACAAGTTTTCAAAGAAGGGAGAAAGTTTGGCGTCGGCGCGATGGTGATCTCTCAGAGACCTTCGGAGATTTCGGAAACGATATTGGCGCAGGTTGGAACGTACGTCGCTCTACGTTTGACGAACGCAGGCGATCAAGGAATCGTGAAATCTTCAGCACCAGACAATTTGATTAGTCTGATCGATCTCTTGCCATCGCTGCGGACTGGCGAAGCAATAATTGTCGGCGAAGCAATTAAAATACCCTCAAGAGTTCGGATCAAGCTGAACAACCCGCGTCCGACGAGTGATGATCCGAAGTTGATAGCGGGCTGGAGTAAGAAACACGTTTTGAAAGCGGACAACTATAAGAAAGTTGTCACGGCGATTCGTGAACAAAAGATATAACTAAGCAATTTGGACAGAAGAGCGATCAACTCAAGTATGTTAGCCAGTATCGGTTACGATCCGAGTGTTGGGACGTTAGAAGTCGAATTCAAGAGCGGAGGTGCGGTGTGGCAATACTTTGATGTTCCCGAGCATCTTTGGCACGAGTTCGACAATGCGGAGTCACATGGGAAATTCTTTCTTGCGAACATCAAGACGCATTTCCGCGAAAACCGAGTTAGTTAGACAAGAGAGATGGAGATAGGGATGATAAAAGGGAATGGTAAAAAGGAATGGGGCCTGATCTTCACTTTACACTTAAGATCGAGCACTCGTTAGGGCGAATCGTTCAAAGGTCAGGATCGGGGTCAGAGGATCGAAAGAAGGAAAGGGGTCAGAGTGGGGTTGCATTGTTTTCGCGGACAGTAAGGAAGGGATAATTTAGTTCAGTTTGGATTCAAAGGTGATGGGGCTGAGGTAGTCAAGACTGGAGTGCAGTCTGGTGCGGTTGTAAAAGGTTTCGATGTAATCGAAGATGGCGGTGCGAGCCTCGGCGCGGGTGGCGAAGCGGTGGTGATAGACCAGCTCGTATTTGAGGGTGCTCCAGAAGGACTCGATGAAGGCGTTGTCGTAGCAGTTGCCTGGACGACTCATGGAAGCGACCAGGCCGTGCTGAGCCAGAAGGTGCCGATAAGCCGCACTGGCAAACTGGCTTCCCCGATCGGAGTGGAGGATGAGAGAACGAGCGGGCCGGCGTTGGCTTAAGGCCATGCGCAGGGCGGCGCTGACCAGGGGAGCATCGAGGATGGGACTCATGGCCCAGCCGATGACGCGGCGGCTAAAGACATCAAGGACGGCGACGAGATACAACCAGCCTTGGCCGGTGAGCACGCCGGTGGCATCACTGACCCAGAGTTGATCGGGCCGGTGGATGGCGAGGTCTCGCACCCGATTGGGCGCGATCGGCCCACCGTGGCGGCTGTCGGTCGTGGCGTGTCGATCCTTGGAGCGCTGGCGGGCAAAGAGCCGCTCTGAACGCATGAGCCGGGCAATACGATTGCGTCGTCCCGGACAACCCAAGGCATGAGCCAAGCGGGGACTGGCGTAGGTCTGACGACTGCGGGCAAACTCCTCCCGGATGCGGGCGCGCAGGAAGGTGTTCTCGAGCTGGCGCGAACCGGGTTGGCGCCGCCTCTCTTTCCAGTCGTAATACCCGCTGCGCGAGACGAGAAGGGCCTCGCACAACCAGGCTACCTTATATTGGCCGCTCATCTGTTCGTCGGGTCTTCGGGTCAGTCCTTTTTTCTTGTATTTGTCATTTCTAAGCCTCAGAGAGGAGCCCGATGGCGAGGAAAGTGCGGGTGGAGTTCGAGGGTGCGATTTACCACGTGATGTGTCGTGGCGACCGGCGAGAAAATATCTTCGAGGATGATGCGGATCGCGCGCGTTTCCTGGAAACCTTGGCGGAGGCCTGCCAACGGACGGGGTGGAGAATCCATGCCTATGTCTTGATGAGCAATCATTACCATTGGTTGCTGGAGACGCCGCAGGCGAACCTGGTGGCTGGGATGCGATGGTTTCAGAGTTGTTTTACGGTCCGCTATAATGTCCGGCACCGAAAGGCAGGACATTTGTTCCAGGGGCGTTACAAGGCGGTCTTGGTGGACGCTGAGGCGGGCGAATATTTTGCGGCGGCGGCCGACTACATTCATCTCAATCCCGCGCGCGCCGGTCTGCTCGGGAAAAGAGATGCCTTGGCGAATTACCGTTGGAGCAGTCTGCCATGTTATTTGGCGTCGGCGCGCCAGCGACCTGGATGGCTGGAGGTGTCGCGGGTGCTGGGGGCACTGGGCTGGCGAGATCGAGCCAGGGACCGCAGGGCCTACGGGGAGAGACCGGAGGAACGAGCCCGGGAAGGCCTCGGCGAGGAAGCGCTGAGGGAACTGCGGCGCGGCTGGGTTTTTGGTGGCGAAGCGTTCCGCGATCGGGTGCTGGATTGGATGGAAAAAAACCGCGCGGGCCAAGGGCGGAAGGTGCGGCGGGAGGAAACCGACGATAATCACGGAGAGCGGCAGGCGGAAAGGATTATCAGGGAAATGCTGGAGGCGTTTGGTCTGGAGGAGGCGCAGCTTCTGGGGGCGCGAAAAGGCGACTGGCGCAAACGGGTGATCGGCCAACGCGTGCGCCAAGAGACCAGCGTGAGCCTGCGCTGGCTCGGGGCGCGGCTCAAGATGGGCAGCGAAGGACACGTGAGCCGGATCACGGGCAACCTGGCAGATCTTGCCGATCACCCGGGGCGACGGTCGTTCGAAAGAGCGCTTCAGCGTAATGCAAGAAAAAAGGACTGACCCCTAATCACTCGACTTCTTTCCTTCCGAATTGATGCAGGCGCTAATCGACGAAGCCCATGGTCGTGAGGATCAAAATAGATGGCATTAGGTTCGGAGGATCCCTTCAGGCGCAAAAAAAGAGGCAGAGCCAAGGGCCCTTGGCTCTGCCCGGTATACCTTTGTAGTTAAGTTATCGCGTTCCTAATTTAGCGGAAGCGATTTTCGAGTGCTCTGTCGGGAATGACGACCTAAAGCGTATCCCACGACAGATGTTATTACTGAACCCAGTACCATCACGAGTGACGTGATGTTGAGCGGCTGTCCATTCGAGATGGGAGATGAGATGAATATCCAGATCTCCCACATTGTCAGAGCTAAGATGGCGAACGTAGCGATGACCGCTACTACGCCCATGATTACTTTCATCGCGACTCTGAAGCATGCGTTGATACACCGTTCCCGGTTTTCCATGCTCCGTGCCGAACTCTCGGTAATTTTCTCCTTTGCTTGAGAAACCTTTCGCTTGAGAGCGAGCCCGTCTAGCGGTGCTAGATGATTTGGGATATATGTCGTTCCTGGCACATTCGGACGACCCCAGTCTTTCTTCAATAATCCTAAGAGAGAATGGAGCCGCCGTTTCATCGGAGATTACTTCCTCTCCTGTAACGGCGGCCGTTTCTTTACTCTTGGGTGCATCATAGGCGGTTTTCCTCATTTTTTGGTTAGCCATAAAGCTCGACCCTCCCGACCGCTTCGCACATTCGCGGGCGTTCTGATTTGATCCGTTCATGGCACCTTGATTGTCATTTTGGCGCGCTGGCGCTGTCAACTGACATTTTTGATACGTTGGCGATAATGATAGTGAATAGGGGTCAGTCCTTTTGTCTTGCATTTGTCATTTCTAACGGGAGATTTAGGGGTCGGTTGTTGATAATGGCTACTTCCGACCGGATTTCCTCTGGCGATAGAGCAAGTGATTCAGGTAGCCCCGACTGCCCATCCCCAGGCGTTCTGCGATCCAACCCACCGTCATCGTAGTCTCCGCCCGCAGCCGGGCCGCTAACGCCACCTTTGCCGGATCCCCCTTGGGTCGCGTCCTGAGAGCAGCCTCGTTCCATCGCCGCCGTTTCAATTCCTCCGCGATGATTTGTTCCGCCATCGCTTCCGCCGTCTGCGCCCGCTCTTCCCCGTAATGCTCTGCCCCGATCGTCTCGCGCATTTGCGCCAGCAATTCCTGCCGAAATGTTTCGTCGCCCAGACACCAGCCGCGCCGTACCAGGTTGAACTCCGCGTCGTCTTCCTCGCGTCGCGCTTCCAACGCCCGCTCGAGCTGGCGCCGCCCCGCCGGGCTGTCTTTTGGGATGCCCCATTCACCAAGTAATCGGTCCACCCGCAGCCAGGCCGGGCGTTTCGACGGCGCCAGCAGATACGCTGGCCAACTGCTCCAGCCAAAACGCTGCAAGGGCTGGTCCACCGGCAACATTCCGCGTCCGCGGACCCGGGCGGGATTGAGATGGACGTAATCGCATACGCTCCTGAGATAGCCCTTGCCCGAGCCATCGACGATCAGCGATTTGTAGCGACCGGCGAACAGGTGACCAGACAGTTTGTGCCGCCGGTTGAAGCGGCTGGTATAAGTGCCCAGAAACCATTTCATCCCGGCGACCAGATTCGGTCGGGGCGTCTCGACCACCAGATGAAAATGATTCGGCATGAGGACATAGGCGTGAACATGCCAGCCGGTCTTGACGCACACCTCGGCCAGGGTCTCGACAAAGCTCCGGCGGTCCACATCGTCGAGGAAGATCGGTTCCCGCCGGTCGCCCCGATTCATGGCGTGGTAGATCGCGCCGGGATACTCGACTCTCAGCTTGCGGGCCACGAGGCGACAATGACTTGCGCTTCCTCGCATGTCAATATCAAGAACCGACCCCTTCACCAAAAGACTCGCCCGCCGCCAGACGCAAAATGGCTTCGGCCCGGCGGGCATCTTCCAATCTCCCGGCGCGACCGCGCATGCGCTTGGTTAACTCACGACGTTCCGGTGGAGAGACTGGCGTATTAAGAGGCATGTAGCACTCTAACACAACTATACCTCGTTTCAATGTTACACTGCACTAGTAGTGAATGCGGATTCCGAGCAGGTCATCGTTGCGACCTGCGTACGCCGAGAGTCCGGCTTGCCGCACATCACCTATGCAATGGGCGCGCTGGAAAATGATTATCCAGGCGATCAAGGTATCAGGCAGCGTTCGTGCCGGATTCTTGAGGGCGGCAAGGATGCATTCCTCAAGCGCGAAAGTCGGTACGCGATCTCTAAGACGTAGAGATCTCCTGCGGCAGCCGTCGAATTCGCCGCATCAGTTGTCGTCGTACATCCCGTCCATCGAGTCGCGCATATCGTAAACGCCGGAGACCGACCGCGAGTTTCGGTACGATCCTCCCACCCACCCTCGGAACTTCGGTGAGGATATCGTCAAAGGCGTGTCGACGGTCCGGCGTATGAATGTGGGCTTGCTCTTGATCAACCGACCGCGCTAATCTGATTTCATGTCGGACAATCCCACATTTGGAGATAGTGAGTTCTTCGATGACGATGGAAAGATGCCTTGGGAAGCCGCAGCGATAGATGCAATCCGGAATGCAACATCCGGAATCAAATTCGACGAGGTGCGAGCATCAATCTACTTGATGTCCGCAGTGGATTATCGGTGGGATGCCGTTCGAGAGGAATTCTCAGATCAGTATAGTTTAAGGGATCGTTTGATCGAAATCGGCGAGGATGAGTGGAGCAACCATGCTCCGATCGGCTGGGATGGCGAGGTTTACAAGCCAATGGTCGAAGGCTACGTCGAAGACGCTTTAGACGATCTCGATATCGAAGGCTTTTTTGCTCGTATCGCGGAGCCAGAGCAGGGAGACCAACTTGTGGCAGCCAGTGAATTGCTCACCCCAGGGGCGGGACTGATTCTCCAGATCGATCTCGGAGAAATCAACACCGAGCTTGTTCGATATCTGGCGGCACACCCCGAAAAAATGCGGGACCTGGATCCTCGGAAATTCGAGGAACTGGTTGCTGAGCTATTCAGAGATAAGGGATATGACGTTGAACTGACGCCTCGTTCAAAAGACGGAGGTTTGGACATTCGGGTTTTCCACAAGTCAGCGTTAGGTCGATTCCTGACACTGGTCGAATGCAAGCGTTATTCTGAGCGTGAACGGGTCGGGGTCTCAATCGTAAGAGGGCTTTATGGAGTGGTTAATATGCGGAACGCGACAAGCGGTTTGATCGCCACCACTTCGTTCTTTACTAAGGGGGCGAAATCCGAGCAGCAGCAGGTCAAGGAGCGCCTTCACTTAGCAGATTTCGAGGAATTAAAGGGGTGGCTGGTGAGTTATCGAGGCGCGCGTCGTTAACTATTCGCCTAGGGGACAAAGCGAATCGACCTCGGCCCGATAGATCATACTCACTTTTCGCTGAAGGCAGTCGCCAGGGTCACTTCTTTGGTTTCGCCTTTTTCACCGCGGACTTCTTGGCGCCCTTCTTTGCGCTGCTGCCCGGCTCGCGAACGCTCCTTGCTCGCGAAGAATTTCGGAGTTCGGAGTTTCCCTTGCCCATGAGCGCCCTCGCCGCTTGGTAATTGGCCATGTGCTCCTCCGCGGACACGCGCGCAACGGTGCGGCCGACCACGTCGAGAGCCAGGTCCTCCAACGATTTGAAGCGGACGCAACCTTTCCCCATGTCGAGCTTCTTGCCGCTCTTCTGGTATTCGCTGGTGAACCAGGTTGAGAGAGTGGGATGACCGTAGAAGCACAGGAAATGCAGCACCATGCCCGACTTCTGCGATGCGAGCGCAACAAATGACAGCGGCACTTTGGGATTCTCGCCATAGCCCGCCGGATACATGGACAGCGGGACGTACCAGCCGATCATCCCGAACTGCATGCCCTCCTCATATCCGTCCGGCAGGTTCTCATTGATCGCCTTGCGCACGGCGCTGAGCGCGACGCGGCGATCCGCGGGGAGTGCGGCGAGGTATTGGGCCACGGTGGAAGCTGTCATGTTGGCGACGATACCGCGTAAATCGCTTCGCTCCACGCGGTTTTCTGGAATAAATCCAAGTGAGGTAGGAAGCCGATTGTAGCGCGACGCATCCTTACGGGAAAGTTCTCGCCGGTCACTTTCCGGGCGCAAAGGCGTAGTTGGCGAGCTGGAAGGTGACATAGGCTGTTGCCTTGGATGCAAGCGCCAGCACCGCCGGATCGTTATTAGAAAGGTCGTCGCACCAGAGGTTAGGCCGGTCCACGCAGCCGCCATCGAAACTGGGTATGTTACCTTCGTAGTTGCCAAGATACCCACCCCAGAGAGCTACCTCCGCTGATCCCTTGCAGCAGTCCTGTCGCGTCAGAATGCCGGTATCGGGGATGCCAATCAAAGCGAATGAATTGGAGTCGGTGCCAGTATTTCCAAATGGTGCAGACTGCGATGGCACACCGACCGAACTAAAATAATCCGCGAAGAATTGGTTACCTATTTGGGAGTCCGGGACCACGTTGGGCGGGAATTGGTTGACGTTATAACCGAACCTCGGATCGGCCACCTCGTAGTCATAGTTAGGAGTAGCGGTGACATCCGCGTCGATGTCGAAGGCGATGAGGCTTCGCTCTTCCTGAGTAAGATGAGTTGTGTAGTAAGCAGACCCCAGTAGGCCGATTTCTTCACCGCCAAACCAGATGTAGCGTAACTGATTAAGGGTGGGCGTTCCCGACATCTGCAGGGCGATTTCCAAAATGGTTGTAGACCCGGAGGCGTTATCAAGCATTCCGGGGCCGAAGATGGAATCCAGGTGAGCGTCCACCACCACCACATGATTGGGATCGCCGTAGGAAGAATCAGCAATCACGTTGTAGTCCACTCCAGCCTTTGTCTGCATGCGGATCTCGAGATGCGCAACGGGAGGCTCGCCCGCGGCGATTCGCCCGAGAAGGTCGGCCGCGAGTGCGGGAGAGGCGACGGCGACGACCGGAATCTTTGCCTGACGATGCAGACGCGGGCGTTGCATCCTGCTGCCCTCGATCGTGCGGTCTTCCTCGCCCCGAGCCTCAGGTTGGGACTGCGGGTCGTAGAGAATGACAGCGGATGCGCCGGCGTGTTCCGCATTCGCAACCTGCGCGTCGTAGGCGCAGTCGCCGCGCTGCAAGATGGCGATATCTCCGCGTCGAAAATTCGCAAACTCTTCGGCGGAACAACCGGTTCCAGAGCCGGTCACCGGCCGAACGCGGGCGGTGACGTTTGCGCCGCCGGATAGCCTTGCCATCACCCAATCTTTCTCCACAGGATAATTTCGGCCGGCCAAACTAAGCGTGGGAACGCCAACAAGCTGAGGCGCGCGATAGGCATAACTTTGGATAGTCACCGTATAGCCGGCCCGCCTCATCAGGTTCGCGACGTAGTTCACCGACGCCCTGTAGCCGGAAGTGCCGGTATCGCGATTGCCGTGTCCGTCGGTGCCGGGATGTTGGTCTGCGATTGTCTGGAAGTTCGTCAGGTGCTGCCAGAGGGCGCCATTCTGGATGGCCGCGACCAGCTTTTCTGGTGTTTCCCGAACGGGCGCCCGAAGGTCGTTAGGCGCAACTTCGCCGTTCGCCGGGACTGAACCAGGCGGGTTCGCAACTTGCGAAACGGCGTTTTCGCCAGTCATCGCTACCACGGCAATGGCAAGAATCCTACCCAAAACAACACAGTTAATAAAGCGGGCACGTTTCATCTTGGAGCCAGTTTATCATCTTGGTTGCAGCAGACAAGTTGCGTTTGCGTCCTACACCGGGCATCGCGAGAACTGACCGTCTTCGCCGAGATTGTTGGCGCGGCAAGCGAGTCACCGGTGACCAGTGAGGCGCAAAGGCCGAGGGGCTGAGATTATTTTCGCTCCAGAGATGGATGAATGAATTTGGGGAAGGGGAATCACGCCCTCGCGGCCCGGTAATTGGCCATGTGCTCCTCCGCGGACACGCGCGCAACGGTGCGGCCGACCACGTCGAGAGCCAGGTCCTCCAACGATTTGAAGCGGACGCAACCTTTCCCCATGTCGAGCTTCTTGCCGCTCTTCTGGTATTCGCTGGTGAACCAGGTGGAGAGAGTGGGATGACCGTAGAAGCACAGGAAATGCAGCACCATGCCCGACTTCCGCGATGCGAGGGCAACAAATGACAGCGGCACTTTGGGATTCTCGCCATAGCCCGCCGGATACACGGACGGCGGGACGTACCAGCCGATCATCCCGAACTGCATGCCCTCCTCATATCCGTCCGGCAGGTTCTCATTGATCGCCTTGCGCACGTCGCTGAGCGCGGCGCGGCGATCCGCGGGGAGTGCGGCGAGGTATTGGGCCACGTTGGAAGCTGTCATGTTGGCGACGATACCCGCTGAACTCTGCGGCGGGCAAGCCTCTTGCACCGCCCCGTCGCTCTACACGACGATGCTGGACTGCGGCCGTCGTCGGTTCATCCTGCCGCTCGACCGCGCTGGATAGCTAAAACGGCGTGCCTTCCGCCGGGCGGAATGCTACGTTCCCCCAAGGCGGAATGCATTTGAAATGACTGATTTCAACGCGGCGGCGGTGACGCATGTGCTCTCGACCGCGGGCGAGATCATAAGCGCATCCGGCTCTCGTGGTTCAATGCGGGCTGGATGTTGGCCGCGCTCCTCTTCCGGCACTGCGAATTACTTCTTCTTTGGCAAAGGTGCTTGCTGGTGATGACTTTCCCAGCCTGAGCTCGGCTTGGAATCCCAGAACATCCGCACCGTCGGGACGTAACTCGACAATCCGGCCTTCTCGTTCGTCGGCGCGAAAACCTGCGCCCGCCAGTTCAGTACATCGGCGACAAACAACCTGCGTTCCGCGTCGAGCGCGAGAAAGTGTGCCCAGGCAAATTGTCCCGGCGCGTGGCCGGGCTCGCCGAGGGCGCCGAGGATTTTGCCGTCGCGATCGAGTTCGAGAATGCGGTCGTAACCGCCGTCGGCCATCCAAATGTGTTGATCCGGAGTAATGAAGAGACCGTAGGGATAACCGAGGCCAGTCCACTGCTTCAGGAACTTCCCTTCCTGGTCGAAGATCTGGATGCGCTGATTTTCACGGTCGGCCACGTAAACCAATCCCTCCTGATCGATGACGATCGAATGCGGGAGGTTAAACTGCCCGGGCTTGATTCCGTAGTTGCCCCATGACTTCAGGAACTTGCCGGTGCGATCGAACTTCATGACCCGCGAGTTGCCGTAGCCATCGCTCACGAAAATATCGCCGCCTTTGCCGAAGGCGACATCGGTCGGTTCGTTAAAGAGCCAGTCTGCCTCCGCAGCTACGCCTCGCCTTCCCAGCACGAGCAGGACGTGCCCGTCGCGATCCAGCTTCAAAACCAAATGGTTGCCGTCATCGGTCGTCCAAATGTTGTCCTCGGCGTCGATGCGCAAGCCGTGGGGATGATCGAAAAGGCCGTCGCCAAGCTCCCGCAGATATTTCCCGTCATGGTCGAACTCCACCAGCATCGGTTTGCGACGCTGGAAGACGAAGATGTGACCCGCAGAGTTAAGCGCGACGCCCGAGACCTCGCCGAAATTCTTGCCGTCCGGGAGTTGAAAGAAATTCGGCAACACGCGGTACGGCAGTTCCGGAACCGGCTCGGAAGAGGCGGCGGCTTTTTCGGAGGCGTCCGCGTTTACGGCGAAGGCCAGCAGGAGCGTGAGCAAGACGAATAACCGCTCGTGCATCAGCGGTAAGGTGATGGCTAACGCGGCGATGCGTCAAGCCAGATATTCCAGCCCCGTGTCGAAACCGGGCTCCGGGGTTATCAGGGGTCCGGCAGGGGGTCAGTCCTCACTTGTGGCACAAAAGGAGGCAAAGTCCGTGCGCTGTCGGTCCATTCGCCGATGTCGCCTTGACCAACGAGTTCCTCGCGCCGTCCTCGAAGGGTCGCAGGCCTCCTGCAGGTTGCGCGGAATGCCGAGCGGAAGGTTTGCTTCCATCGTGCCAAGGCTGGAGCACGCGGGGCGGGAATCAGCAACGCAGCCGGCGAGGCAGGCAGGATTTTTCGAAGCCTTGTTCAGCTGTGCAGGCTGCTCAAACGCTTCGCGTGTAATCAATCTGCACCGCGAGATTTTCCTGCGCCTCGGGCGAGATGTTGTGCATCACAATCGTGAGCTCGTTCAGGGAGACAGAGCGGATCGTGATGCGCCAGCTCCAATCAGGCCCGGGCGGTGCGGCGTAGGAACCGCTCACTTCGGCTGATCGGTCGGCCGCGCTGCCGGTGAGCGACATGATCTTGCTGCTCATGTGAAACGAATCGACCCAGGCAGCGCTGGCGGCGTTTTCCTCGTCGCAGCCGAACAGGAGCACGCCCGCCTGTGCTTCGCCCTCGTAGGTCCAGTCGTAGTTGAATTGAAGAAAACTTCCGCCGGCCACGGGCTTGACGAACAAAGTCGATGGAGAAGAGACGGCAGGGGCAGGTGGTTCGAGATAGAGCTGCTTTGTTCCCCGCCATTCTCCGATCAGCGCTCGTTTGAAGTCCTCGAATTTCATCCTTCGATTTTGCGCAGTTTGCACCGCGAGGGTCAGCGATCGGATTGCAGGATCTTCTTGAGCGACGAGCCGTCGTCGTAGCGAATGTCGCTGATCTTCCAGCCGTCGCCCTGGTGCGTGAGGAGGTAGACGATGCGGGCGGGTTTGCCGAGATTCTTGAAGCGAACGGTCACCCGCGTTTCCCCGCCGGCTGTTTCCGGCGGCGAGATCGTGAGGCCTGTGACCTCGATGTCCTGTGCGTTGTAGAGCGGATCGCCGTCGAGCCGGCCGACCTCGCCCTTTGCCTCCCGCCTGTCTTTCAAGTAGAGCTTCAGGAGCGCGGGTTCGAAATAGCGGTCAAGCAGGGCCGTTTCATCGAGCGGGTCGTGTTTTGAGCGGTGTGCCTGATAGAACTGCGCGACAAGATCTTTCGGTGACAGGTCTCCCGCGATCGAGATTGCGGCAGTGAGAAGGCTAACGAGCAGGACGAGCAGAGCACGCATGGTTGTTCCTACGCGGGTCGTGGTCGCGTGCAAGCTCGACGATAATCCTGGGCAGTTGGGCCTGAGCTTCTCCGGATGCGCTTTCCCCCTCCTGCTGGTTGCTGAGGGCTGCGATTGGCGGATTATCTTGGACCCATGGAAGACTTGACCGCTGTGCCGGAAGCAAAAGTATGAGCAAAACAAACGTCAATAAGAAGGAGCTCTCACGAGATGAACGGGCCAAGTTACTCAAAACGTTGAAGTCCCGTTTCGAAAAGAATATGAACCGCCACAAGGGTCTCGAGTGGGCCAAGGTGAAGGCGAAGCTGGAGGCCAAGCCCGGAAAGCTGTGGTCACTCCATGAGATGGAAAGAACCGGTGGCGAACCGGATGTGGTAGGTCAGGATAAGAAGACTGGCGAATACGTCTTCTTCGATTGTTCAGCGCAAACTCCCAGTGGTCGCGTAAGCCTTTGCTACGACGATGAGGCGCTGGAGGCGAGGAAAGAGCACAAGCCCAAAGGGAGCGCTCTTGGCATGGCCGCGGTCATGGGTGTTGAACTCCTGACTGAGGAGCAATACTTCGAGCTGCAGCAGCTGGGAGAATTCGATACGAAAAGATCGAGTTGGATAAGGACGCCGGCGGACATCAGAAAACTTGGCGGTGCGCTTTATTGTGATCGCCGCTACGGCCGCGTCTTCGTGGGGCACAACGGCGCGGACTCCTACTACAGCGGCCGGGCTTTCCGTGGCTCGCTCAGGGTGTGACTTTTCGCGGATCGCTGGGTTCGAATTGGGGAAGGGAGCACTCTGATGGCACCAAATATGAAGGAGCGCATGCGACTAGCTCTTCTTTTTCCAGATAACGCCCTCGTTGGCGGTCTCAGCTGATTGTGCGCTGACGATGCACGCGTTCGGCTTCATCCTGGTGCTGTCCTACGAAAGTAGAAAGGCCGAAGGCTAAAGTAGAAAGATCGGGGTGCACCGCTTCACCGCTTTCCACTCACGAGCTTCCTCAATCTTCAGCGCAGTCTTCAACACTTGGTCACTGACTACGCGCCGCTCGCCGATCGCTGGGCAGTCTGGAATAACGACAACGTCCCACCGGTCCTTCTCGCGGAGTCGAAGACTTGCACGCGGGCGGGGTTGGAGGCTATTCTTGAAGCGCAGTGAAGGGCAAAACGCATAACAAAAAAGGTGGGGAAGATGAATTCCTTGCTTCAGCCCGCCGTGCTTTTCGACGGGTTGCGCGTCAGCTTCGGGCCGAGAATCGACGACTTGGTTTGCCTCTTATTACGGTCACGAAGGGGCGCGTTCATTTGGTTTCGCTGAACGGGTCAAAACCGTAGCGCATCGCCAACCAGAACGACGGCGGTCTACTCGCCAATAATCTTTACCAGCGCGCGTTTTCTGCGGCGGCCGTCGAATTCGCCGTAGAAGATTTGTTCCCACGGGCCGAGATCGAGTTTGCCTTTGGTGATGGCGATGACGACTTCGCGGCCCATGATCTGGCGCTTGAGGTGGGCGTCGGCGTTATGCCTGCTCGCGAAGGCTTTCGGAGTTCGCCGGTGCGATTGTGCCGGTAGGCGCTGGTCGGCGCGTGCGGCGCCAGTTTTTCCAACCAGACTTCGTAGTCGTGATGGAGCCCGCTCTCGTCGTCGTTGATGAACACCGACGCGGTGATGTGCATGGCGTTGACCAGGCAAAGGCCCTCGTGCACGCCGCTTTGATTCACGAGTTTCTCAATCTTCGGCGTGATGTAGATGAACCCGCGCCGGCCGGGAACTTCAAACCAGAGATATTCGGTCAGCGATTTCATGGGATTGATTCTGTTCTGCGGACTCTGATCGCCGCAGGCAAGCTTCGAGACTCTGAGACGTCTCGTCCTCGCGATGATGATGGTTGTGTGCGGTGGCGCACCGCCGCCCGGCTCCGTCGCGCGATTCGACCACCACGGCCGCGCCACCGTTTTCTTGCATCGGGCTTGTCGCTATACGTGACTCACGTATAGCATCTATTCTCTCCAAATGGCTTACGGCACACGAGCGTTTCATGTTCAGCATCAGAAAGCGGGGATCGACACGTTCCCGCGTCGGTTGCGAGCGTGGCGCAAGCGGGAGAATCTTTCCCAAAGCGAGGCGGCGCTGCACTTGCAGATCTCGAAGCGAACCCTGCAAGAGTGGGAGCAAGCTCGAGCTGCGCCGAGCGGATTGGCTCGGACTGCCATCGAACAGCTGCTCCGTGTTTGAGACGTGGGAGAGTCCAGTGCGTAGACTGCGCTGCTATACGGGAGTCACGTATAACATCGTCCCTTGGCCGTAGCGATCAAGCACCGGCCCGTTCGCCCTGCTTTGTTTTCGGTAGTGTCCAGCTTGGCGGATCGAACGCTTGGGCCTTTCCCCGCGAGTTACGCGAGGTCGTAGCGATCCAGGTTCATCACCTTGTTCCAGGCCGCCACGAAATCCTGCACGAACTTATTCTGGGAGTCTGCGCAGCCGTAAACTTCCGCCAGGGGGCGGAGTTGGGAGTTGGATCCGAAGATGAGATCGACGCGCGTTCCGGTCCATTTCACTTCCCCGGTCTTGCGATCGCGGCCTTCGAACACGTCGGCGGCTTTCGAGACCGGCTTCCAATCCGTGCTCATGTCGAGCAGGTTCAGGAAAAAATCGTTGGTCAGCGCTTCCGGGCGCTGGGTGAGAACGCCGTGGCGGGTCTGGCCGGCATTGGTGTTCAAGACGCGCATGCCGCCCACGAGCACCGTCATCTCGGGTGCGGTCAGGGTTAGCAATTGCGCCTTATCGATCAGCAGCGCTTCGGCCGGGATGGTGTAATTGCCCTTGAGATAATTGCGGAAGCCGTCCGCGATCGGTTCGAGCGGGAGGAAGGTTTCGACGTCGGTCTGCTCCTGCGAGGCGTCCATCCGTCCCGGGGCGAAAGGAACCGAGATTTCGTGCCCGGCATTTTTCGCAGCTTTCTCCACGCCTGCACAGCCGGCTAAAACGATCACGTCCGCGAGCGAGACCTTCTTGCCGCCGACCGCTGCGCCATTGAACGCGCTCTGGATGTCCCCCAGGGTCTTGAGCACCTTGGCCAACTGGGCCGGCTGGTTGACCGGCCAATCCTTCTGCGGCGCCAGGCGAATGCGGGCGCCGTTCGCGCCGCCGCGCTTATCGGACCCACGGAAGGTGGATGCCGATGCCCACGCGGTGGAAACCAGCTCCGAGATGGAGAGACCGGAAGCGAGGATCTTGCTCTTCAACGACGCGATGTCCTGCGCATCGACCAAGGGGTGATCGACCGCGGGAATCGGATCCTGCCAGAGAAGTTCTTCCGCAGGAACCTCTGGCCCGAGATAGCGTGCTCGCGGACCCATGTCGCGGTGGGTCAGCTTGAACCAGGCGCGAGCAAACGTGTCCGCGAACTGATCCGGATTCTCAAAGAAGCGCCGCGAAATCTTTTCGTAGGCAGGGTCCACCCGAAGGGCGATGTCGGTGGTCAGCATGGAAGGCGCAATCCGCTTGGACGGGTCATGCGCGTGCGGCACGGTGCCAGCGCCGGCGCCGTTCTGCGGCCTCCACTGATGCGCTCCGCCGGGGCTCTTCGTCAATTCCCATTCATAGCCGAACAGGTTTTCAAAGTAGCCGTTGCTCCACTTCGTGGGCGTGCTGGTCCAGGTCACTTCGAGGCCGCTGGTGATGGTGTCGGCGCCTTTGCCGGTGCCAAAGCTGTTCTTCCAGCCGAAGCCCTGGTGCTCAAGGCCCATCGCTTCGGGCTCTGGCGACACATTCGAAGCCGGAGCGGCGCCATGGGTTTTGCCAAAGCTGTGGCCGCCAGCGATCAGCGCGACCGTTTCCTCGTCGTTCATCGCCATGCGGTCAAAGGTGTCGCGGATGTCGTAAGCCGCCTTGAGCGGATCGGGATTGCCGTCTGGACCCTCGGGGTTAACGTAAATCAGGCCCATCTGCACCGCAGCCAGCGGATTTTCCAGGTTGCGGCTGTGGATGTCACCGTCGGCATCGTCGTCAGATACGAGGACCCCGCCCGGCTTTTCCACGCCCTCGGAACCGTGCGCGTAGCGGATGTCGCCTCCCAGCCAGGTGGTCTCGCGGCCCCAGTAAAGGTCATGATCCGGCTCCCAAGTATCCTCACGTCCGCCGGCGAAACCAAACGTCTTGAAGCCCATCGTCTCGAGCGCGACGTTGCCGGTGAGAATCATCAAATCGGCCCACGAAATCTTCCGGCCATACTTCTGCTTGATCGGCCAGAGCAGGCGACGCGCCTTGTCGAGGCTCACGTTGTCCGGCCAGCTATTGAGCGGCGCAAACCGCTGCTGACCTCGGCCGCCGCCGCCGCGACCGTCACCGGTCCGGTAAGTGCCGGCGCTGTGCCACGCCATGCGGATGAACAGGCCGCCGTAATGGCCGAAGTCCGCCGGCCACCACTCCTGCGAGTCGGTCATCAGCGCCGCGAGATCTTTTTTCACCGCCGCCAGGTCGAGGCTCTTAAATTCCTCCGCGTAGTTGAAGTCGCCGCCCATGGGATCGGACTTCGCGGAATGCTGGTGCAGCAGTTCGACCTTCAACCGGTTCGGCCACCAATCGTGATCGGTCGGGGCACTCCCGGTGGCGGCGGTGTGATTGAAGGGGCATTTGGCTTCGCTGGCTATTTCGTTACTCATTTGTGATTAAATACGGTGGTAGGTTGTTTAATTTATACGCGCGAAGCCGCAGGTCGAGGACGACAAATTGCTCAGAATTGGCATGTCGCCCGTTTGCGCCTGCCTTGTCTGGGTGATCATCGCGCAGGGCATGGAGGCGGGCGGCCATCGCGGCGCGTCCGAGGCGAATCGAACAGCGACTCGTGGGAGCTTCACCGGTTGAGCCGTTTGCACACACAGCCTGGCACTCGCAGCGCGACTAGGTAACGGCGAGCGCTGGATTTCTGATCAAAGAAGCCGTCAGGGCGTTGATGAACACGGACGCGGTGATGTGCATGGCGTTGACCAGGCAAAGGCCTTCGCGCACGCCGCTTTGACCAACGAGTTCCTCAATCTTCGGCGTGATGTTGATGAACCCGCGCCGGCCGGGAACTTCAAACCAGAGATATTCGGTAAGCGATTTCATGCGGTCACAACTATCAGACCCCACGCAGGCGAGCCCAACGGTTTTTAGAAGTGCGCACCCACGTACTCCCACATCTGGTGGTGCCAGTAAGGCCATTCGTGACCGCCCTTCGGGCCCCAGTCGTCCAGATGATGAGCAATCCCCCGGCCCGCGAGCACCGCGGACATTCGGTAGGTCGGCCCGCTGTTCTCCCACGGGCCAGTGCCGGTCGCGAGCCGGATGTCGCAACTCCCGTAGTGGTGCAGAAACCAGGGGTCATTCTGGTTGGCCATATAGTCCACCGGGTTATTGAAGTAGAAGTTGTCGTCGTACATCCCGTCCATGGAATCCCGCATATCGTAGATGCCTGAGAGTGCGTAGCAGCGCTTCACACGATCGGGATGCTTGAAGAGGGTGTTGGCCGCGTGATAGGCACCGAGCGACGCTCCCAGCGTGGCAATCGGGATGCCAGGCGTCTGGCACTGGGAGTCAACGAATGGGAAAACTTCGTTCGCGACATAGGCGTCGTACTGCGCCTGCATCCAACTCCGATGGAAGGGGTGCGCTCCCTTGTTTTGGAACGAATCGTTGTGCACGCCGTTGATGGAGAAGATTCGGATTCGCCCCTGTTCCAGGTACGGGCTGAGGGCGCCGACCATACCCTGACCTTCCTGTTCCCATTCGTCGCCGCCGCTCGTCGGGAACGCGAGGAGGGGCATACCGAAATGGCCGTAAACGGCGACGCCCATGTCGCGATTGAGACGGTGAGAGTACCAACGCTGATAGTCACGATGCATGCCTTGCGAGGATACGCGGTTGACGGTCGGGCTCAAGCCCGGTTTGACCATCGCGCTCGCGCCGAGGACCTGGGAAAACGCTGAAACGCTGACATGCTGAGATGCTGAAATGGAGAGGTTGGAGGTCCGCTATCGATCCCGGAGAATTTTCGCGATTTTCTCGATCGTGTTCCAATTGCGGGTCGTCGCTGGCACGCCCAGGCGCTTCTCGATCTGGCCGAGGTAGCTGATCGCCTTCATCTCCCGACGATACAGACCCAGAACGAAATTGCCTTGGATTGCGATGATCTTCAACAGCCAGTCGTCGTTCGACGGTAGAGCGAAGGGAAGAGGCGGCGGTTGGCGAAGTGGTTTGTGCAACACATTCACGAATCGGGTTACGTCCGGACCCGAGGGCTGGCCTGCGAATGGATTTTTTGACGCGAGCCTGATGATGTCGCGCGCGGGACAAATCATGATCTCGCATTGAAAGGGCAACTTGCGAGCGAACGCCGCGCGCAGGACCGACTCGCTCACGTCCTTCCGGACGACAAACGTGCCGACGGCGCCAATGTTAACGATGTCGAACTTGGCCAACTGTTTCGCGATCAGGGCTGGGCGGCATCGATTTGCTCCTCCGACATTCACCGCTCGAAGAAATACGACCGAAGGCACAAGAAGAAAATTAGCACGCGACGGGAGCGACTGCTTTGACAATGGCCGCGATGGTAAGCGATGGAGTGGGGTAATATGGAAATCAAACGAAGTGGTTCACAACCGTCGAGCAAAGGACCGGGTGATTGGTTTACCGGCGTGGTGCGCATCGATCCGTTGTTCGAGGCGCCCGAACCGGCGCGAGTGAGGGGCGCAAGTGTTACCTTCGAGCCCGGTGCGCGCACTGCCTGGCATACGCACCCGTTAGGCCAGACACTGATTGTCACTGCGGGCTGCGGTCGGGCGCAGCGCGCGAGCGGGCCGATCGAGGAGATTCATCCCGGCGACGTCGTCTGGTTTTCGCCTAACGAAAAGCATTGGCATGGTGCGGCGCCAACCACGGCCATGACGCATATTGCCATTCAGGAAGCGCTCGGCGGCAAGGCGGTTGATTGGATGGAAAAGGTGGGCGACGAGGAATACACCGGTAAAAGCTGAAACGGTGAAACTCTGAAAAGCTGAAACACTGAGATCTGAAACGCTGGGCCCCGAAGACATCGTCGCGGCACTAAGCGAGACGGGTTTCGAAGAAGTTCGCATCGATCGGCCCGAGCCGGACAGTCAACGCACGTCATCAGCGCGCAGCGGCGGTGAGGTGCTCGCATGCCGGACGGCGGCCTGGCGATGTTCACACAGGCCGCTCGATCTCGATTCATTACCGGCCGAAACCGAAAAGGAACCCGAATTTTAAGGCATGTCCCACGACTCCTGGACAGCCAGTGAGGCGATCGGGAAAGTCATAAGTTCGTCTGAACGAATTTGGGACTGGCGTGGATATCGATCTGGCGCAGCGTCGTGTCGCCGGTGTTGACGAAGCGATGCGGGGTGTTCGCCGGGATAACGACAATGCCGCTCGCTTTCACCTCCCGCGCTTCCTCGCCAACCGTGATGGTGGCGGTTCCTTCGAGGGTGAAAGCGACCTCGACGTAGGGATGCGTGTGCAAGGGTGGGCCCTGACCGGGCTTCGCCGTCACGATGTAGGCTGAGAAGGGCGCCCCCTGGTTTGCGCCGACGAACTCGTGCGACATTCCAACGAAGGGTAGCTGCTCGAGATGGAGAAAGCTCATAAGTGGACTCTACAGCATGTTGGACCTGTATCACGATCGACAACGCACATCTCGGGGTCGAAGAACGCTCGGGTTCACCGAGCACATCCGGGCGCTCCTCCACGCCAAGGGACTTGAGTGGCCCGACCCGGTAACGCGGGCAGTTAACGGAACCGTGTCTGCCAAAGCATTTGTGCTTGACGAATCGACCGAAATCAGGAGCAATCGTGCCTCAGTCACCTTATTCAATTTATGAAAGTAACTCGTTTATTGGAGAAACTTTGCCTCACGACGCGGTCGAACAAGAGTGGCTTGATCGCGATCTCGCTCCTCCTCTCCAGCGCCCTGGCGGCAAGCGCTGCGCAACAACAGACTCTTTATGCCGCCACGGGCTCGTTGGGCGTCCAGGGTGTTCTTTATACCCTCGATCCGGCCACGGGCGCCGTGCTCACGACGGTCGGGTCATTGAATGACGCGTCCGGCAACAACTACGGTATGGCTGGGCTCCGCTACGACCCGTTCAACGGCATATTTTACGGCGCGACCGCGGGCGATTCTCCGACCCATCCCAGCTATCTCGTCATCGTCGACCCGACCACCGCCCTGGTCACACCGATCGGCCCATTTGGGGTTGTCCTTACGGATATAGCCATCGACCCAACCACTGGGATCATGTATGGGGTCTCCGGCTTCAATCAAAAGTTTTACACCATCAATCTTGCGACGGGCCTGGCGACTCAGACCGGCTCAACCGGGCTTGGTTTCCAGAACGGGGGTGGCCTGGCCGCTAACTCCACGGGCGCACTTTTTGGCGTCGATAATTTTTCCTGCTACTCCTACAACAAGACGACCGGGGCGGCCACGTTAATCGGTCTAACGCTGCTCCCGGATCTGGTGAGAGCGGCGGACTTCAACGCCGCCGATGTATTTTATGGACTGGAAGGCGGTGGGGGGACCGACAATCTGCACCTTCGCTTCCTGGTCACGGTAAACCTCACTACAGGGCTGGGCACGCTGGTGGCGCCCATCAGCATCGGGGACCTTGACGGGCTGGCCTTCGTTCCGGCCACGGCCCCAGTTCAGCTGGTCGGCATCGTCTCAGAAATGATTGATGGCGGCTCCGGCACGTATGATATCGATCTGACGAGCGGTACTGCCGTCGAATGCAGAAACGGGGTGGGCGGCAACTACACGCTGATTCTCACCTTCTCAAACAACCTAACGAGCGTTGATAGCGCCAGCGTGGGTTGCGGCTCGGTCGGCAGCAGCGCCATCGGCCCGAACCCTAATCAATACACGGTCAACTTGAGCGGCCAGGGCGCGTGCAATGCCCAATACAATACCGTTACGCTGAGCAACGTGAATGATTCCATGGGCAACCACAGCACCACGGTTCTCAGTCCGCAATGGGGTCTGCTCATCGGCGACACCACCGGCGACGGTAGTGTCAATGCCGGCGACATCGCCCAGACCAAATCCCAGTCGGGTCAGCCGGTCACCGGTTCCAACTTCCGCGAAGACGTCAACGTCGACGGCAGTATCAGCGCCGGCGACATCGGGCTGGTTAAATCAAAATCAGGTACCGGACTGCCTTAGAGCCCCAGTTGGTTCGCGGAACAGACAACTTTTTTCATTCTCGTTACCGGCGGCAAAGGCGAAGAAGCGTTGCCAGTTGAGGAGCCTGATTATGCGTCCCCGTCCCCCTCGGCTTCTGCTAAACCTGATTTCGGGAAGTTTAACGACCTCGCGTATCCCACTAAGCCGACTCATTCTCCGACGCACAAGCCGCAAACTGAGGAGGATTTCATCACCTGCACGATGGTGTGACCGTGCCCGCTTCGTTTCAGAAGCGGCCCATCAGTCTCCCACGTCTAGGAAATTCTATCGAACATCGCATTCTCCCGAGGGCGTCACGTTACCGGTTCTGATTTTCTTTCGCCAAGAACAAGGAAGTGACCGCTGCGAAAATGAGGAGAAAACTGGCACGAGGCAGACAAAAGCGGGGTCAGGGCGGCGTTTGTTAGTTATATGAACAGAAGGAATTTCCTTGCTGGGACGGCTGCTTTTGGGGCAATGGCTGGCTGGCCGGCGCTCGCGCGGGCAGGACAGGAAAACATGAGTAATGGCAAGGGAGTGGTCGTCTCGACGAGCAAATTGATTCCGCCGGCGAAGGGAACAATTCCGGTCGCCGTGGCCGTTTTGGAGGACGCCACCGTGATTGATTTCGCGGGGCCATGGGATGTTTTTGTGAGTGTGATGATGCCGGAACGTGGTCCAGCGATGACAGATCAGATGCCGTTCGAGCTCTTTATGGTGTCGGACAAGCTTGATCCGGTAACGGTCGAGGGAGGGATGAAGGTGGTGCCACACTACGCCTTCGAGAATGCGCCCCGGTGCAGGGTTGCTGTCATCGGGGCGCAGCGTGGATCGGATAAAATGCAGGAATGGTTACGCAAGATCGCGCCGACGGCGGACGTGACGATGTCAGTCTGTACTGGTGTGACGCACCTGGCGAAGGCCGGGCTGTTGGCGGGGAAATCGGCCACGATTCATCACGACTTTTACAACAGCTTTGCGAAGGACTATCCGGACATCGATCTCAAGCGCGGAGTTCGATTCGTCGAGAACGAAAAGATCTCTACGTCCGGAGGCGAAACTTGTGGCATCGACCTGGCCTTGCGAGTGGTGGATCGCTATTTCGGTCGAAAGGTGGCGGAGAGGACCGCAGTGTTCGTGGAGCATCAAGGCAAAGGCTGGATCGTTTAGGAATCCGGCGCGGCGGGTCGGACTGGTCATTACCCGAGCCCAACGGGAGCTGCTCCTCATGCATCGTTACGGGAAGGGTCGCTATACGTGAATCACGTATAACACCGAATACGATCGTCTGGCGTGAGAAAGAATCGTGAGAGCGTTTCCTTCTCTCGGCGCGCGATCAAGCCGTCGCGCAAGTCTGGCAGCGCGACGTTTACGCCGGCTCGCCTTATTCAAAC
This sequence comes from Spartobacteria bacterium, assembly GCA_003169975.1. Lineage (GTDB taxonomy): Bacteria > Verrucomicrobiota > Verrucomicrobiia > Chthoniobacterales > UBA10450 > Palsa-1392. The sequence goes on from PNAA01000024.1 coordinate 226,601, forward strand.
GCGAGGTAGGGCGCGTGGTTCACTTGCTTGCCGGTTGCCGCGTTACGCCTCATAGGTAAGGGACGATGGATTCTACCAAGTCTCAGGAAACGACCTGCTGTCCAGTGGTCGAACTGCGCCAGTACACGCTCAAGCCCGGTCAGCGCGACACGCTGATCGCACTCTTCGAGCGGGAATTCATCGAGAGCCAGGAAGCGCTCGGCATGCGCATCATCGGCACTTTCCGCGATCTGGAGAAACCGGATCGGTTCGTCTGGCTGCGCGGTTTTCGAGACATGGAATCGCGCGCGGTTCAGCTGCAGGAATTTTACGGCGGCCCGATCTGGAAGGCACACCGCGAAGCAGCGAATGCCACCATGACCGACTCCGATAATGTGCTGTTACTCCGACCTGCCACGCCGGGATCAGGATTCTCCATCGCGCATGCCTCGCGCGCTGCCCGTGACGCCGCGGAGAATCCAGCAGGGCTCATCGTCGCGACGCTTTACCATCTCGAGAGCACGACAGAGGCAGATTTCGCAGACTACTTTCAAACCATCGTCGCGCCGGCTTTGACGGCGATCGCTAATCCGATCCTTGGCTCGTTTATCACCGAACATCACGAGAACACTTTTCCCGGCCTGCCGGTGCGCGAAGATGCGAATGTCTTCATCAGGTTCTCGCGTTTTCCGGATCGAACAGCCTATGGGCAAAAGGCCGCGCGCGCGGCGGATGAGATCGGGACAAGACTCGCCGGCCGAATCAAAGGAGAGCCGGAAGTGCTTTTCCTCACGCCGACCGCTCGCTCGCTCCTGGGCGCTTAGTCGCCTATTTTTGGGATCGATTTTCAAGACCTCGGTCGACACGAATTAAAAGGCATTCCCGGAGAGTGGCGACTCTTCTCGGCCCGCTGAGCACGTCAGCCTGCTGGCCCCGCACGCCGGACGGCGGTCTGGCGATGGTCACGCGCCCACTGAATCTAATTTACTGCCGGCTGAGGGAAGGTAGGTGCTTTGCGGCACAAACGATCCGGATGACAACGGAGCAGAGCTGTACTAAGATTCTTGAATTGTGATTTTCGGATCGCCGGTGATCTTGGAAGCCGTATCCAAATCTAAGCTATGAAAAAGAAATTCGTTCCTGCTGTTACCGCAGTATTGATCGGGTGTTTCCCGATCGTTGCGGTTGCTGCTCAATCGGCGCAGCCAATGATGAAAGCGGCCGTCCTGCACGAGCACGGCGGTCCGGAAGTTTTGAAATATGAAGACGCTCCGCGCCCGGAGCCGAAGGATGACGAGGTCCTGGTCAAGGTGATCGCGGCCGGGGTGAACCCGGTGGACACCTACGTGCGGCAAGGGATGCGGTCGAAAAGCGGGACCGATAACGGTCCCATGATTATCGGATACGATATTGCCGGCATCGTCGAGAAAACCGGAGCCGGGATAACAAAGTTCAAAGTTGGCGATGCTGTCTATGCCTACTTGCCCATTGCCCGAGGCGGTGGTTACGCCGAGTTCGCGATTGCAAAAGAAGGAGAGATGTCGCTCAAGCCGAAAAACATCGACTTTGAAAAAGCCGCCGCGGTGCCATTGGCAGGGACGACAGCGTGGCAGGCGCTGATCGATACCGCGAAACTCGAACGCGGACAAACGGTGCTGATTCATGGCGGCTCCGGCGGTGTCGGATCTTTCGCGGTGCAGATTGCCAAGGCGCGTGGCGCCAAAGTGATCGCGACGGCTTCGACCGCGAACCAGGATTTGCTGAAGCAACTTGGCGTCGATCAGCCGATCGATTACACGACGACGAAGTTCGAAGACGTCGTGAAGGAAGTCGATGTCGTCCTCAATACTGTTCGCGGAGATACACTCCGGCCGTCCTACGGCGTGGTGAAGAAGGGCGGCATCATCGTTTCAATCACGGACGAGCCCGATCCGGCCGAATGCGCCAAGCATGGCATTCGCGGATCCAGACTCATGGCGCATCCCGATGCCAGAGCGATCGAGGAGCTGACGAAATTGATCGAGGCGAACAAGATCACGCCGATTGTGTCGGAGACATTTCCGTTGCAGGACGTCGCACAGGCGCACCAGCAAATGGAGACGCACCACACGCGTGGCAAGATTGTGCTCAAAATTGCGCAAGATCCAAAGGGGTAGTTTCTCGGCCGGGTTGAAAGCGCAAGTCTGGCGACGCGATCTTTACAGCGGTGGGGCGTAACGGAAGGTAGTAAACATGACTCAAATTATCGAAAAACGACGAATGGCCGCGCCGTGCGTGACGCCGCAGGCACTGGCGTGGGATGGGAAGCAGCTTTGGCTGAGTTCGCGTGATCTCGGCACGCTCTACCGGAGCGACGTCGACGGATTGAAGATCGTTGAGGAAATCGATCCGCCTGGAGTGGTATGGGCGGGGGTAGTCACGGATGACGGCTGGCGGTTCACGATCGGCAAAGGGTTGAATGACGACCGCCATGTGTATCGCTATGACGCTGACGAAGGTTTTACCAAGTTGTTTGCCTGTCCGGAGTTTACCGGCTCCTATCTCAGCTTCGATGGCGAACATCTTTACCTGAGCCAGTGGTACAAAGGGCAGATCCATCGGGTTGACGATGCGGGACACATTTCGCGCACGCTCGACGTCGGCGCGGAAATCTGTGGGCACACCTTCGTCGATGGGACGCTCTACGTGCTGCGTGGGCAAGAGAACAAGAATGTTCCGAACAAGTCCGAAGAGTGGCGCATCGCACGCCTCGACCCTGCGCAAGAAACGCCGAAGGTAGAAGACCTCGCGACCATTCCGTTCGCTTCGCGCTCGCTCGCTTTCGACGGCGAGAATTTCTGGTCGAATCACCGCGCCGCGAACGAAACTGTGGCGTTTGCCGTTCCTGGCTAGCTTACACAGGTGGCGGGACGACTACTTCGGATTGCAGCAGTTCTTTCCTAATTTTTTTGATTGTCCCGAGGAACATCGGGGCATAACCTCCCGTTGCCGACGGATGTGTGGGGAGGTTTAAGAAAGCCTCGTTGTTCTCGCCTCATCTTATTGGCTAATTGCGGTTCGCCGTTTTTGGCCAGGGAGGCGTAGGCGCGCGAGGGCACATCTCTTCGGGGATATGAGGTGTTGCCATGAATAATATTCTTAAAGCTGCATTGATCCTTCTCACGCTCGTCGCGGCGTTCTTCCTTATCGGTGTTCTCTACTGGCTCTTTCACTGCCATTGCGGCGACCGTTTCCGGCACGGGCCTCCGGGAACGACGCAGGGTGGCGAAGTAAAGTCCGCGCCTCTCAACGTGGCCACCGCGGAGCCGCAGCATCCGCGCGGCAAATATCCGCCGTTCCAGATGCGCAAAGATGGAATACCCAATGAGGATCATCCGCGCATCGTGCCGACTGGAACGCAGCGCGGCACGCTCGCGCCGTCGGCGCAGGGCTCCAAGCTCCTCAAGATCGAGAAAAACAAACAGGCGCTGGGTGGCGCTGGGGATCCCGTCGTGGTCGTGCAATACAACCCACAAGGAACGAGCGCCAATGTTGGGGGCACTCCGCCCGATCCCAATGCCGCGCGCAACGGCAATGTGATCATGCTTTCCTACAATACGCGCGTGATGCTCTCGACCAATGGCGGCACGAGCTATACGGAGCTTGATCCTACGACCATCTTTCCCTCCGGCCCGACCAAAGACTCCGCGGGTAATCTGCTCGACAATGGCTTGTGTTGCGACCAGATCATCCGCTATGTGCCGGGGATCGACCGCTTTATCTGGCTCATGCAATTTTGCGGCAGCGGCACATCAGGATGTCTCAGCGGCGTTGACAAGGAGCGTGTCGCCTCGGCCAGCACCCAGGACATTGTGAACGGTGCCGGCGCCACGGGCTGGACCTATTGGGATCTCACTTCGGCGACCTTCAACCTCGGTAATACGACGATGGACTACCCAGATCTCTCGGTCGGCGACAATTTCCTCTACTTCAGCGCCGACGCAGTCAGCCAGGGCTTGCTCGTGGTCCGCATCCCCTTGAATCAGATACGCGACAGCCAGACGATCAACATGGGCTACACGTCTCCCTCCGATGGTACGGCGACTGACGGCAGTACGGCTTATGGCTCGCATATTTCTCAGAACGCCGGCGACACGGTGTTCTGGGCCGGAAGCCCAAAGAACAATCAGATCCGGGTCTTCTCGATGACCGAGAGTTCCAACCAATATTCCTCACGCGACATCGATATCGATAGCTGGCCCAATAGCGCGATAACTCTGAACGCGCCCGATGGGGTCGACAATTTCTCTTCCGGCTGGCCGGGCAATGCGATCACCGGCGCGACGCGCCGCACCAGCACCGAGGTCTGGTTTGCCTGGAACGCCTCGAGCAATGCGAATTTCAAAAACGCGCACGTGGAAGTCGTCGAGATCAACACCTCGAATTTCACCAAGATCGCGCAGTGGCAGATTTGGAACGATAGCTATGCGTTTGTGGATCCCTATCTCGCGACCAACGGGAACGGCGAAGTAGGTATTTCGCTCGCCTGGGGCGCTGCCAGTACCAACTACATGAGCAATGCGGTGGGCATCCTCGGCGATTTCATCGTCTGGTATCCGGAGCTCAGCACGGCGTCGCCTGTCGCCTCGCAGATCCGACTCGGCGACTACTTCAGCGTCTCGCGCAACCCGGGCAACCCGCTCCTGTATGACGCGAGCGGCTATGCCGTCCTGAAGCAGCCCGCCCCGGCGACCGGCTGGTATTTCGATCCCTACTATATCCAGTTTGGCCGGGACTCAGTCGCAAATGGCGGCTCGTCGGGCATCCATTGATCTCTCGCGGCCGCCGTCGTTCGGGGAGCGGCATCCGCTCATTTGAAATCGCGTCTTAATTTTTTTGACCTTTGTCGGAGGAAACCACCACGGAGTTGCTGAAAGGGAACTGGTGGCGTGACATTAGCGCGTAACCGCAAAAGCCATTCATCCCGCCACCCGCATTGGCCATGTCCATCTGAAGGTGGCGGACCTGGAGCGCGCGCTGGGATTCTATCGCGATGTGCTCGGCTTTGAGCTGACACAGCGTTTCGGATCGTCGACGGCATTTCTCTCGGCCGGCGGTTATCATCATCACATCGGATTGAACACCTGGGAAAGCGCCGGCGGCCGGCCTCCGGCAGGGGGCACGACGGGGCTTTATCATCTGGCGATTTCGTATCCGACGCGGGCGGAACTGGGCGACGCGCTGCGGCGTCTGCGGGAGGCAGGCATTCCGCTCGAAGGGGCCTCGGACCATGGCGTGAGCGAAGCGCTCTATCTGCGTGATCCGGATGACAACGGCGTGGAGTTGTATTGGGATCGGCCGCAGGACGAATGGCCGCGCACGCCAGATGGCGGTCTGGCGATGTTCACGCGGCCGCTCGGCCTCGATTCGCTGCTACTGGCGGGAAAGGGATAGGACGCGCCAGTTGGCGACGAGACGGCTCCGATCAGCGGACCTGGAAGTGGATCGCGACATATTAGATTGACACGATCCGGCGCTTATGAGAATCCCGTCCGCATGAAACTAGCTCGTCGCACGCTCGCCATCAGCACTCTTGGAATTATTTTGATCATCCTTTTGATCCTCGCCTTGGGTGGCGGCGGATTTGCGGGTGGTGGCTACTACTACGGCCCGGGCGGGTTGATCGTGTTGATTTTGATCATCCTGCTGGTTATGGGCAAACTCTAGACCGGCGAGAACCGGACTGGACGTTTGCCGTTGAGGGCAACGTAATTTCGACCTACCCTCCTCTCCCGGCGTCGAGTGCCGAAGACTTCTTGGCGGACCTCGCGATCACGCCGCGTAACTGACTCAAGCGTGGCAGTGCGGGCAGGAAAAGGACGCGACGTAGCGGGGGTCCTCCTGTTCGGTGAGCGTGAGCGGGGTCTGGCAGACGAAGCAGAGGGCAGCGCCGGTTTCGCGGAGGGAGGCATCGACGGCGACCCGTTTGTCGAAGACGAAGCAGTCGCCCTCGTAATGCGCGCCGCCACATTCCTCGAAGTAATTCAGAATGCCGCCATCGAGTTGGAAAACCTTGGTGAAGCCGGCCATCTCCAGCAACGACGCCGCTTTTTCGCAACGAATGCCGCCGGTGCAGAAGGTGACGACCGGTTCGTCTTTCAGGTTTCCGGGCAACTCGCTGGCGGCGGCTGGGAATTCGCGGAAGTGATCGAGGTCGAGGGTGCGAGCGCCGCGGAAGGTGCCGAGTTTCACTTCGTAGGCATTGCGAGTGTCGAGCAGGGTGACGGCGCGGCCTTCATCGAGCCATTGCCTGAGCTGGCTTGGCGCAAGGCGGGGCGCGGGCCGGCGGGCGGGATCGATGCCGGCGACGCCGAAGGCGATGATCTCCTTTTTGATCTTCACCAGCATCCGGTTGAACGGCTGATGATCGCTCTCACTCACTTTCGCGGTGAGGTCCGCGAGCCCGGGAATGGCTCGGAGCCTAACGAGAAGCCGATCAGCGGCGGGGCGCTCGGCGGCGACAAAGACGTTAATCCCTTCCGGGCTGAGGAGAATGGTGCCGCGCATCCCGGCTTCCGTGCACATCGGCCGCAGCTCGGCCTGGAGCGCTTCCAGTTCGCCTAACGAGGCAAACTTGTAGGCGGCGACGTTGGTGAAAATGGGCATCGCCTTAGCCTAACGGAATTTCCTCAAACTCGCCCCGTTCGCGATTCTTGCGGCAGCGGTCCCACGGGAAGCATTTGCCGTTCATCGCGATGTAAACTCCGGCCGGCAGCACCTGCACGAACGAAAGCGCGCTGCCGAGGTTGAAGAGGCCGTCCGAGCTGCCGAACGCCCAGGGAATCATCGCACCAGTGAGCACGACGGTCTTGGCCGTGACCGCGCGCGCGATCGCGGCCGCGGTGTCCGTCATCGTGTCGGTGCCGTGGGTAATCACAATGCGATCCTCCTCGGCTTGCAGGCAGTTTTGCACGATGAGGGCGCGATCGGCGTCCGTCATTTCCAGGCTATCGACCATCATCACCGTGCGGACGCTTACCGGCACGCGCGAACGCCCTCGCTGGAGCATCTCCGCCAGATGAGTGTCCTTAAAGTAGAGCTGACCGGTGCGTTCGTTGTATTCTTTATCGAAGGTGCCGCCGGTGACGAGGATTCGAATGGCCATGGGAAGCAAGATAGAACGTAGACGGGAGAAGGTCTAAAGTAGAAAATCCGGAGCGAGCCAAAGCCGGCGTTCCAGCGAGCGTGCCCGCAATTCTCGCGCAGGAACGCCGAAGTGAGCGGCCGCTGGCAAAGATTTCCGCAGATTGCGCTTGCTGAAACGCTCGACCCGCCGGATTGATAGTGACTTTTTCCATTCCTTGCGAAAGTTCCATAGCGGCGGTGCTCTCCTGGGAGCCGGCGGCGACGCAAAGACGCGGCCCTGCCAGACATTTTGCAAGGTGCGCCGCGCCATCAGCATGGCCGCGTTTGGCCTTGTCCTCGCATCGTTGACGCCGACGACACCTGGTCTCGCGCAGTCGCCCGGAGAAAGTGCCGCCTCCGGCGCGCCGATTAAATTCCCGCTCCGAGCCGCTCGGCATATTACCAGGGCAAGCTCAGTTGACGAAACGACGGGCAGCGTCCTTCCGCAAATGCCGCTGGAAGAAGCCACACCCGGCTCCATTCCGGTTCCCAAGGTCGTGATGGCTCCGACTCGCAGCAGTTTCCTGGCGAACTGGGCGCCGGTAAACGGAGCCACCGGCTATCGGTTGGTTGTTTCCACCAGCCCGTCTTTTGACAGTTACGCGAGCGGTTATCAAAGTCTCGACGTTGGCAATGTGACCAGTCGCATTGTCGGCCATTTGCGTGCCGGGACGACCTACTACTATCGGGTTCAGTCCTACGGCGGATCCGGGGCCGAGAGTGTTTCCACGCTGATGACGGCCACGACGGCCACTGGTGCGGGGTTGGTGATTAACCCTACCTTCGATAGTTCCATCACCAGCAATCCCAATGCTGCGGCGATTGAGGCAATGATCAACCAGACGATTGCGATCTTTCAGTCCCTCTTCAGCGATCCGATCACGGTGGAACTCCTTTACCGCTACGCATCGACCGGGCCTGGTGGCAAGACCCTCGATCCCAGTACCGTCTCGGAGAGCGATTACGCCGACTATTCGATACCCTGGGGCGATTTCATCTCCGCCCTTAGGACCGACGCCAAGACCAGCAACGACAATAGTGCTGACGCCAGCCTCCCGACATCGTCGATCACGCCTAACATTACACCTTCGGGCGCGAACGGCCGAGCACTCGGGCTCGATACTCCGCCTTCGGTCTTCTCCAATGGCAAGGTGGGGTCTGGCGGACAGTATGACGGCATTGTGACTCTCAATTCTCAAGTTCCCTTTCAGTTCACCAGGCCGGCGAGCGCTAATGACTTCGATGCGCAGCGTGCCACTGAGCATGAGACCGACGAGATACTCGGGCTGGGATCTCATCTGGGCAGCTCCCCGCCCGTCACCGACCTTACGCCTCAGGATTTGTTCAGTTGGTCTGCTCCGGGTACCCGCAACCATTCCGCCAGTGGCACGCGTTACTTTTCGATCGATGGTGGGAACACCGATATCGTCGGTTTCAATCAGGACTCCTCAGGTGATTATGGGGACTGGTTGAGTGCGGCCTGTCCGCAGGCAAATCCTTACGTGCAGAATGCCTTCGTCTGTCCGGGCCAGTCCTCTGATGTCTCGGCGACCTCACCCGAAGGTATCAACTTGGACGTGATCGGCTACGACCTGGCCTCCGCCCTTTTGGGAAACATTTCCACCCGTGGCTTGGTGGGAACAGGCGGTGATGTTCTGATCGGCGGCTTTATCATCAGCGGCACGCAGCCAAAGGAAGTCATCGTGCGTGCCATCGGCCCCTCGCTGCCTCTTACCGGGACGCTCGCGAATCCTTATCTCGCACTGCACGATTCCAGTGGCGCCTTGATTGCCTCCAATGACAACTGGCGCAGCACTCAGGAGGCGGCCATCATTGCCACCGGTATTCCACCGTCCAATGATAACGAGTCAGCGATCGTCATGACCTTGGACCCGGCTGCCTACACGGCCATAGTCAGCGGTGTAGGTAATACGACGGGTCTTGCCTTGGTGGAGATTTACGACCTGAATACGGCCGCTGCTTCAAAGCTGGCAAACATCTCGACCCGCGGGCTCGTGCAGACGGATAACGATGTCCTCATTGGCGGATTTATCGTCCTGGGGAGTAACCCTGCAAACGTGATTTTGCGCGCCTTGGGGCCATCCTTACCTCTCAGCGGGACTCTGGCCAATCCCACGCTCGATTTGTATGACGCGAATGGAAACAGCCTGGCTTACAACGACGGCTGGAAGAGCACTCAGGAGGCGCAAATCGAGGCCACTGGCCTCGCTCCGACCGAGGACGCGGAGTCAGCCATTGTTTCCACGCTCGCGCCCGCCTCCTACACCGCCATCGTGCGCGGCGCGAACAACACCAGCGGCGTGGCATTGGTGGAGGTGTATCAGCTCACCAACTAAGTTCGGAAACGGGGACTGGCTGGCACGCTTGGCCCCTTTTCATTCGACGACGAAGTAGCCACCAAACAATGGCGTGACATAGGCCAGATCATTTCATAAACTCGAACCCGTTTGGTTTACTGGAGACAAGGCACTTCGGTGGATTTATGAAGCTTAAGACTCTCAAGAAAAAGATTCGTCGCCTGGAAATTCGGTTGCGGGAAGGCCCCGGGAAACTTGCCCGGCTGAAGCGGAAACTTGAAGAGCAGTTGGCCGCAGACGTCGCCAGGGCCAGGAAGAAGGCGGCCGCCCGCGCCGCTGCCACTCGGCGGGCTGCCCAGGCTGGAGCGCGGCGCGCAAAATCTCCGATGGGATCAGCGCGCGCCGAAAAGTCCGCCGCTCCCGTCAAAGCGAAACGAAAACTTAATCTCTCGCCGGAGCGTCGCGCTCAGCTCGCGGAGGCGATGAAGGCGCGCTGGGCCGCCAGGAAAGCAGCGGCTTTGCCGAAGCCCGTAGAACCTTCCGTTCCCGGTGACTTCACGCCGGGGGCCGGCCTCGCAGGAAGCCTGAGGCAGGCAGGTCCGCGGAACACAATGAGATCGCGCGGAAAGGAGCGGCCTAACGAGTCCGCGACACGCGGACTTCCAGCCGGTAAGTGATGCGAACGAGCAGGTCTCCGCGGCCGCCGCGTGGCTTTGGCATTCCTTCGCCGGCCAGGCGCACGACCTCGCCGCGTTTGACCCGCCGCGGGATCGAGACGCGAATCATTCCGCCGCTCGGGCGCTCGATCATTTCGGCGCCGCCCTGCTCGGCGCGTTGCCCGCTGATCCGGAGATCTGCGCGGAGATCCGAGCCGCGCACTTTAAAGCGAAATCCAGGCAACGCTTTTAGTCGAAGCTGAACGTAGCTTCGAGCGAACGGTCCGCGGCGCGGCAGCCGGAGGCGAGCGCCGGGCGCAGTCATGGCTGGGATTTCCACGCAGTACGTTTCGGCGCCGTCGGGATTCGCCGGGTCCTTTACCTGCACCTCGAGCGATGTCCCGCGCAGAAAATCATCGATTCGCAGTCGTACTTCCTGGGTAATGTTCTCGTCGATCTTCGCGCCACGCCCCGGGGCGGCGGCCTGGCTGGCGTGGTCGAGCTCGCGATCGTAGGCGCGCCGGCGCGCCGGATCGCTCAGGATTTCGTAGGCAGCGTTGAGTGCCTGGATGCGCATCTCTGTTTCCGCAGAACGCTGATTCAGATCCGGATGATGGCGCTTCGCGAGCCGGCGATAGGCATCGCGGATTTGGAGATGGGTGCAATGGCGATCCAGCCCAAGCACGGCGTAATGATTTTCTAGAGACGTCTGCAAGCGCACAACTTAGCTTCTCGGCGAGCGTTCGTCTTGCGATTCGAGGTTGTGAGGCGGGACGATTCCGTTTCGACGGAATCGGTCCCAGGTTCGAATTGGGTCATCGACATCGTGCGAGATCAAAAGGAGCATCGAGCGGAGGCTTGTTCACATTCCCTGGCCGGACATCGCCGGCTATTCCAAGCGACTGACTAACTGGCAGCACGCGCCGATCGATCAGCTGCCAAAAATAGACTCGTTGGATCTTGAATTCTCAGCTAAACATTCGGCGAACCAAAGGAATCAAGAATGATGAGAAACAAGATTATCTGCTTCGTGTTTGGCGTCATGCTGGTTGCTCCGGCGTGGGCCGGGGAAACCACCATCGTGAGCGATGTCCTTGGACCGGAGGGGCCGTTGTACTTGGACGGCAACCTTTACTACGTCGGCTGGGTCTCCAACACGCTCTCGAAGTGGGATGGCAAAACGACGACGGTCCTGAACCACACTGACGGCTGCGGCCATAATGGCCTGGCGCTCACGAAACAAAAAACCTTCCTCCTCGCCTGCACCGACGAGCATGGCGCCGTCCTGGAGCTCGACATGACCGGCAAGCAGTTACGCCGGTGGGATGCCGACAAGAACGGCCAGCCATTCGCCGGCGGCATCAATGATATTGTCGTCGCGCCTAACGGCGCTGCTTATGCCACCGTCTTCGGCCCCTACATGGATCCGCCGACCGCGGTCGTGGGAAAAATTGAGTATCTTGCGCCCGGTGGTCAGCAATGGGTCGAGGTCGCGAACGATCTCAATTACGCCAATGGCATCGGCGTTTCACCCGACCAAAAGACCCTTTACGTCAGCGAAACGGTCGGGAACTGCATGCTGAAATTCACCATCAATGACGACGGCACGTTGAGTCACCGCTCGAACTTTGCTCTCCTCAACCTGCTCGTGAAAGACAAGAACAAGTCATGGTGGCTCGGACCCGATAGCATGAAGATCGATCGCAAGGGCAACATCTATGTTGCGCAATGGTTCGGCGGCAAGGTTCTGAAGCTATCTCCCGAAGGCAAGCTCCTGCACGTCTTTGAAATCGCGGCAGGTGATGGCACGACCAACGTCGCTTTCGGCGATGATGAGAAAGAATTGTTCGTGACGGTGGTGAAGGATCCCAAGGACGCGCAGGCCAAGGGAAGCATCGTGAAGATTCCGAACGTCCAGTAGCCTCTGCGATGTCGTCCGAGATCAAAAACGGAATCGCCCTGGAGACTACTGATGTTCTGTTTCTGGATTCGCCATGGCAGCTCGCAGCCGGATGTCGATTTCGGATTTAAGGGTGCGGTGAACCGGGCATTTCGCGGCCACTTCCATGAGCCTGGCGTGTTGCTCTGACGTAATCGGACCGGTTAGTTGCACGTCGAGGTCGATCCGGTCGAGCATGCCCGACTTGGTTTCGCATTCCACGCAATCCTCCGCGTGGATGCGTGAGTGGCGCAGCGAGACGGTAATGTTCTCCAACGGAATTTTGTTGCGCCGCGCGTACCAGCCGGCGGTCATGGAAGTGCAGGCGCCGAGGGCGGCGAGCAGGTAATCGTAGGGGTCGGGCGCTGCTTCGGTGCCGCCGATGTTGGTCGGTTCGTCGACCCGGAGGGTGTATCTGCCGGCGGTGACTTCCTGGAGGAAAGCGTTCGCGTTGCCGCGGACAACCACGTTCGCTACGGGCGTATTACCTGATCCGGTTGGATCGGTCGCTGAGGTGCTCATGGGGTGAATAATACCGGGTGAGCGCAGTTCGGCGATGAGAAATGAGGCAGAGCTTCGATGGCAGGTGCGTTCTCAAGTTTCAGCTTGCGACACAGGAGAAGACCCGCGACGCCAACACTCCTCGCCCCAGAGACACAGGACGACGCGGCGGTCGTCCCTCCAAGACAAGCGAGGCGCTTGCCCTGCAGAACGCTCGACTCGCTGCTCAAGGAAGCCGGCACGCCCTGAAGTCGAGTACAAGAGAAGGGGCCGCCAAAAACGCCCAGCGCGCTCCCGGCGGCCCTTTCTCAAGTTTCTCAGCTATTGTTTCGGCAGCGGATCCGGCGCGAAGTTTGCGTGGACCAACATCCATTTGTTGTCCTTTTTCACAAATACGCGCGTGGATTTTGCCCGGTCCGGTGTCGTCTTTCCATCCTTGTCAATGGTCAGGCCGACATAGTTGTAGGTCAGGATGGCCACGTCCCCGTTGTAAACCTGGACCTTTGGGTTAGCCATTTCCGCCGCGAGACCCTTGGAGGAGTCTTTCCCTGAAGCCTCCGTCAGGCGCTCATTCATCGCCTTCCCCTCGAGGCGCGTGGCATACTGGCCGTTGAACTCCGTGTAGTCATCCGACATGTCCTTCGATTGTTCCGCGACATTCGTCGGATCTTTCATCCCAGCCGCCCATTGCGCCTTCGTCATCGCAATGACGGCATCGGCGATCGCTTTGTCGGCTTGCTGAGCCGACGCGTTCACCGTGAAAGCCGAGCAACAGGCAGACGCGACTAATACCAACATCATTTTTTTCATTTCTATTTAAACTCCCATGTATTTGAGCTGACCAAACTCAATGTTTTTACCGCAACGGACAATGGTCTTGCTAGCTATTGCCGCCGAACCGGTTATGAAACCAGGTTCTCGCTTTTTTGCGTGAGACCGTGCTAGTGTGCCCGCACCGGTAAGTCAATTCGTTTTCACTGGATCGTCGAGCGAGGCAGAGATCGGCATCGGGCCCGCAAGAGATTCGATTCGTTCGTGTTCGCGCTACGATCACCCCGCGGTTGCTCGACATGCCATCGCGGAAATCAATTGCGCGTGACGGAAGGGGCTGCGATGGCGAACCTCAGCCCAAGGATGCCGTCGGAAATCAAGAAAAGAACCGAGTTGGAGATCGTCCATGTAGTTGCGCTATGATTCTTCTGCCATGAAAACAAACACGCTTGGAAACTCGAATCTCGACATCACCCCGATCGGTCTCGGGGCCTGGGCCATCGGGGGCGATTGGAAATTTGGCTGGGGTGCGCAGGACGATGACGATTCGATCGCGGCGATTCATCGCGCGCTGGAACTCGGCATCAACTGGATCGATACCGCCGCCATCTACGGGCTCGGCCATTCCGAGGAAGTGGTGGCGCGCGCGCTGCGGGAGTGGAACGGCGCGCGGCCTTTCGTTTTTACGAAGTGCGGGATGATCTGGGACGAGCAACGGAACATCAGTTACTCCTTGCGCGCCGATTCCGTTAGGCGCGAGTGCGAGGCGAGCCTGCGCCGGCTCCAGACCGAGGTGATCGATCTCTACCAGATTCATTGGACGGCCGAAGACCCTGACGAAACGCTCGAAGGCTGGCGGACGCTTGCGGCTTTGAAAGAGGAGGGGAAAGTGCGCTGGATCGGCGTCTCGAATGCGAGTGTGGAGGAAATGGGAAAGATGCACCAGATCGCGCCGATCACTTCGCTCCAGCCGCATTACTCGCTCATGCGGAGCGAAGTCGGGAACTCGCAACTCCCGTGGTGCCAGGGCCACGGCGTGGGCGCGATCGTTTACTCGCCGATGGGTTCCGGCATGCTGACCGGCGCGCTGACCCGCGAGCGCCTCGCCGCGCTGCCGGAGAATGACTGGCGGCGCAAAGACGACCGGTTCAAGGAGCCGCAGCTGAGCGAAAACTTGCGGCTCGTGGAGCGCCTGCGCGCGGTTGGCGCGCGGCATGGCCGCGCCCCGGGCGAAGTCGCGATCGCGTGGACGCTGCACCATCCAGCTGTGACCGGCGCGATTGTCGGCGCGCGCAATGCACCGCAGGTCGACGGCTTCATCGGCGCGATGGATTTTCGCCTAACGAACGAGGAAATGGCGGAAATCGAGCGGCCTTAGTGCAGGCAGTCACCAAGTTATGGTACGGCCGCGCAGCCCTCTCAACCTGGACATGCGGAAGCATGTCCCTCCGGAGGGACGCGCTTCCGCGCGTCCAGTTTCATCTGACTCAATGCCCCAGGCCTCGTGCGTTGACCGCCGTAATTTATCAATCCGATGAGCCGGGATTTTGAAGAATTGGATTACCGGGAGACACCGCTTGGCGAATTGATCCTGCGCCGGCGGCGGATGCTCTCGTTAGGCGGGATGGAGGTCTACGAGGTCAAGCTGGGCGACGCGTTCCTGATGTCGAGTTTGTTTCATGAGGTGGAAGTGGCGCTCGCGCATCTCGGGTTGTCGGAATTGAAAGGCGCGTCGTGGGACGTGGTGGTGGGCGGACTCGGTCTCGGCTACACGGCGGTCGCGGCCCTCGAGCATCGCGAGGTTGCGTCGCTTCTGATCGTCGATGCCTTGCCGCCGGTGATCGAGTGGCACCAGCGCGGCCTCGTGCCGCTGGGCGAAAAACTCACGAGTGATCCGCGCTGCCGGATGGTGGTCGGTGATTTTTTCGCCGGCGCCCAATCGGAGGATGGTTTCGATCCGGAGCAGCCAGGTCGAAAGTTCCACGCGGTGCTGCTGGATATCGATCATTCGCCGCGCCATTTGCTCGACCCTGGTAACGCCGCCTTTTATCAACCCGAGGGTCTGCGCGCGCTCTCCGCCCACTTACAACCGGGCGGCATCTTTGCGCTCTGGTCGGATGACCCTCCGGATGACGAGTTTCTTGATGCCCTCGGCGCAGTCTTCCTCACGGTCCGCGCCCACATCGTCAGGTTTCAGAATCCGCTCTTGGAAGGAACCTCGGAGAGCACGGTCTATGTCGCCTCCAAGGCGGCCGCAAGGTAGGGCTGCGCGCTCAAGCTTTCCCGCCAAAGGTAACGTAATCGTCGAGGTCGAGCAGGTCGAACCAGGTCTTCACGTCTTCGCGCGTTTTGTTGAATTGGCCCATGCGCTCGGCGAACATCTCGAGCGTTTCCACGTCGCTGTCCGGGCCGCGCTCGCTAAAGTAGGTGCTCCACTGCTGAATCTCCCATGGGCTACGTTTGTTAGGCGCGTGCTCTTCGATCCACTCCAGCATTTCGCCGTCGCCCTTGCCCGTCGCGAGTTCGGCCTTGAGCGCCTCGGGCGTAATCCCGGTGAAACGAAACCAATGATAGTCGGCCGGGTTGTTGTATTTGAATTCGCCCGCCGTGCCGGCCAGCTCGGCGCGGCCCTTGTCGAGGATGCGGGCGAGGACGACATAGCCGCCGAGGCGCACTCGCGGGCTGCGGGGCGGACGTTGCGTGAGGTTCGGCGCGTGACTCAGACTTTTGTTCATCAGGCAACTTAGCCGCGCCCAAGATTGCGCAAGTTCAGACGGCGCGCCGTGGAGGTTCGATCACCACCAACGCGATCCCGCCCAGGACCGCGAGGGACGCGCCGAGGAAGCGCCAGGTGAGCGGTTCTCCGAGCAAGAGAATCCCGCCGGTGGCCGCGAGGACCGGCACGCTCAGTTGCACGGTCGCGGCGCTCGCGGCTCGCAAACCCGACAGTGCAGCATACCAAATCACATAACCCGCTCCCGAAGCGATCGCCCCGGAGAGCACGGCATAACCGATACCCGCGCGATCAAGGCGCGTCCACGGGAAAAAAATCATGCTGAGAAGGAGAGCAAAGGGGAGGGCGCGCAAAAAATTGCCCGCTGTGGCGCTAGCCGGCATTTTCTCGCCTTTGCCCCGGAGCGAGTAAATGCCCCAGGCCACGCCGGCTCCGAGCATCAGGGACGAACCGACAAACGGCGGCGCCGAAAGACCTGGAAGCACGAGGAGGACGAGCCCGCCCACAGCCATGGCTAGGCCGATCAGTTGGCGCGCGTGCAGCCGCTCGCCTGCGCGCAAACCCCAAAGAATCATCGTCGCCTGGACGGCGCCGAAGAGAAGCAACGCGCCCGTGCCGGCGGGGAGCGTGTTATACGCAAACGAAAAAGCCGCCGCATACGCGAAGAGCGCCAGGGCCGAGAGCCAGTTGCCAGCCTGACTCCAGGTCGCGCGGCGCAGCGTCATGATGAGCCAAAGCGCGGCCGCACCCGAGCAGATGCGGATGAGAGTGAAGCTGGCCGCGTCGATACTGGTGTGCTTCAACGCCGCCCGGCAGAGCAGCGAGTTACTCGCGAAGGCGATCATCGCCACCAGCGTAAGGATAAGAAGTCGTGTCGGTTTCACCGCTATCTCGCGCGACGGAACAAGCCGCCTCGTGCGACCAACTCCTAGCCGCATTTGCGCGATAACTGAAGCTGGACTTTTCCTCCCTCAGCAAAACAGAACGCGCGATCCTCGTTGCAGTTGACAGCGGGAAATGCAATCCACGACACTGCGTTGCGCCATGCCGCGCGCTCATGAGCACTCCTGACGAGAAAGCGGATGCCGGAAAGTTCGGCACTTTCGGCGGCGTCTTTGTCCCCAGCACGCTCACTATTTTTGCGTCATATTGTGTCCTGCCAACTCAATCTCTCCACTTCAGGCTGCCCTGTCCCAAACTGCACTATGACTTCACCACCTGCCCTTTTAGTTGAACCGCGCAGCAACGATCACTGGAAGTTCCTGCGCGACGTCCTCGTCTTTCAGCTCAAGATGTTCATTTCCAACGTGCGCGATTTCGCGCTCATGCCGGTCTCGCTGGTCGCGGCCTTCATCGACCTCTTCTTCAAGGGCGAACGTCATGGAGCGCTCTTCTACCGCGTGCTTCGATGGGCTGCGCACAGCGAAAAAATGATCGACGTTTACAGCGCGATCGAGAGCGACCCGACGAGCAGCCTGGAGGTCAATCCGAACTACACGGTCGACGCCGCCATCGCCCGGCTCGAGGGCGTGCTGGTGCGGGAGTGCGAGAAGGGCGGGACGGCGGCGAGCATCAAGGCCGCGATGGATCGGACGATCGAGCAACTGCACAAGGAAACCAGCGGCCCCCGTGACCGGGTGCGGGAGAAAGTCGCGCGCGTGACCGATAAACTGCGCAACAAAATCGACCGCGGCTCCGGCGAGAAGTGACGATCTCGATCCATCCCTGCGTTCCGCCGTTGCATCCATCGTCAACGCCGTCTCTCGTTTGATTGATGGATGCGCACAAATTCTTCGCCGAGCTAAAGCGGCGCAACGTTTACAAAGTCGCAGTTGCCTATGCGGTCGTGGCGTGGCTCCTGATCCAGATCGCCACCCAGGTCTTTCCGTTCTTCGATATTCCGAATTGGAGCGTGCGGCTGGTGGTGGTCCTGCTCGTTGCCGGCTTCCCGATCGCCTTGCTCATCGCGTGGGCGTTTGAACTCACCCCGCAAGGTCTGAAGCGAACCGAGGTCGCCGATGCGCAGCCGACGCCCGCGCGAAATCACGCCTGGATTTATGTCGTGGCGGTGGCGGCTCTCGGCTCCATTGGCTTGTTTTTCCTCGGGCGCTCGATCGCGCGGAGCGGTCAATCTGCTCCGGAAGCGAACCCCAACTCGATCGCCGTTCTCCCTTTCGATAACCTCAGCGGCGATCCCGATAACGTCTACTTCACCGAAGGCGTGCAGGACGAAATCCTGACCCGGCTGGCGAAGGTGACCGCCTTTAAAGTCATCTCGCGCACTTCCACCCAGCGCTTCAAGAGTTCGCCCGACGATTTGCCGCAGATCGCTCGACAGCTCGGGGTGCGGAATATCCTCGAGGGCAGCGTGCAGCGGGCGGCGGGCTTGGTGCGCGTCAATGTCCAACTAATCAACGCGGCTTCCGAGGCGCACCTTTGGGCTAACAGCTACGATCGCAAAACGACCGACATCTTCGGCGTGGAAAGCGAGATCGCGCAGTCCGTCGCCGATACGCTCGCGGCCAGGCTCACCGGCGCCGAGAAACACGCCCTCACCGCCCGCCCGACCGAGAGCAGCACAGCGCACGACCTGTATCTGCGGGGACGTTTTTTCTGGAGCAAACGCAACGCGGCCGGTTTCCAGAAGGCGCTCGGTTATTTCGAGCAGGCGGTACAGGCCGATCCGAATTACGCCGCGGCCTATTCGGGCATGGCCGATTGCTATCTGCTCCTGCCACTCTATGGCGGCGGCGCGCCGGTGGAACTCTACCCCAAGGCGATCGCGATGGCGCAGAAAGCGATCGCGCTCGATCCGGAGCTGGCCGAACCGCACGCTTCACTTGGGCTGGTGCACGCGTTATTCGACTTCGATTTTCCCGCCTCGGTGCGTGAGTTCGAGCGGGCCATCCAACTCAACCCGAATTATGCCACCGCCCACCAATGGTTTGGCGACTCCGCCCTCCCGTCCCTCGGGCAATTCGATCGCGCCAATGCGGAAATGAAACGGGCGCTCGAGCTCGATCCGCTCTCGGTCATTATTAACGACGACGTCGGCTCGACCTATTGGATCACCGGCCGCTATGCCGACGCCGTCGCCCAGTTGCGCAAGACGATCGAAATGGATCCGGGCAACTACTATGTGCACCGCGATCTGGGCCAGGCGCTGGAAGGCGCGGGCGACCGGCCCGGTGCGATCGCTGAATATGAAAAGGCGGTTCGGCTCGACGACGATCCTTATCCGCTCGCGCTGCTTGGCGCTGCCCAGGCCAAAGCGGGACAACGCGACACCGCGCTCGACATTTTGCGGCGGCTGGAGGAGACAGCCAAAAAGCGCTACCTGCCGGACTACGCCTTTGCCCTGCTCCATCTCGCGCTCGGGGAGAAGGACGAGGCGTTGCGCTGGCTGGAATCGAGTTACGCGCAACACCAGCCGGAGATCGATTGGATCCGGGTCGATCCCGATCTGCGTCCACTGCACGGCGACCCGCGTTTCGAAGCGCTGGCCGAGAAAATCGCGCCCGCGCGCGAGTTCACCACGCCGGCTCCGGCGCTGGCCGTGAATCGCTGATCCTCATCGCTGCCGGCATCGCGAATTGGATTGACGCGCATCGGCCACGCCTCACATTTCCACCGGCGGCCTCTTAAGCCGCCAAACAACCAATAGAACCAATAGAAAGAAAATACTCAAATGAAGAAATACCTCACCCTGGCGGTTAGCGCCGCCTTGTTCACGGCCTGGACGGGCCTCAGCTCCGCGCAAAGCGACGCTCCTTACACCGAAGGACCCGTCTGGCAAATCACCATGGTCAAAGCCAAGTATGGAATGAGTGACGACTATCTGAAGGGTCTGGCCAAGACCTTCAAAGGCACACTCGAGGAAGCCAAGAAGCAGGACATTATCCTCGATTATAAGATCCTCATCGGCGACGCCGCTAATCCGCAGGATTTCGACATCCTGCTAATGGTGGAATCGAAAAACATGGCCGCGTTCGATAATGGGCGGGAAAAATTCGATCCTATCGCGAAGAAGATCGAGGGCAGCGTCGATCAGCAGCGTGCCACCGCGACCAAGCGCCTGGAGATTCGTGAAATCATGGGCAACAAACTGATGCGCGAAATCACCCTCAAATAATCGGCCTTCATGGCATCGCGCGCCGCGACTCCACATCGCGGCGCGCTTTCCCCGGGAACTCCCGGAGACGTAGGCGAATCAAAGCCCGCTTGCAAGTATCCTGCTGGATAGTTACGCCAGCGATAGCTACTGCGCGGCACAGGGCGGAAAGTCGCGGAGCGTTTGAGAGATTGATCAATGAAATGTCAAATGCATAGATGTAGGTGTGGGGTTGATGACCAACCGCAGATGACCCGGCAGGAACATCCTCCTGACCCTGGTCCTGACACCAGTTTGCGGCTGCAACTTGTCTTGCCGACCAGCGGGGCGCCCATGTTGAGTACGGACTGCGCGGTCCCAGCGGAGAAACTGGCTGGGGAACAGGCGAAAGGGCAAGACTTTACCAGGACGAAAGTCGGACCGCACGCGTGCATCTTCGACTTTAAGCAGACAACGCCTCGTCGCGCGCCAGCGACGAGCCCTTCCGAACGCGAAAGAGAGGCTCAAGCGCTGCGACGCGGCCTTTCTTGCGCAGAAGGTTAGGTCCATCGCTCCGACGCGGCTTCCCTGACCCGAAAGAATGGCCCCGGGGCGGCGACGCGACCCGTGTTTGCGCAAACAGTGCCTCGGTTTTTGGTGCGCGCACTTTGTTCCGGTAGGCTCGTTAGTCTCGATCGATTTCTTCAACCGACTTGCAAAGGACGCTATCAACGAGCCGAAATCAGTGTATGGTGGCGGGTGCCAACGCCCATTCATTCACGCAGCGACTCACTTTTATTTCCGTCCTTCTTTTCTTTTCCGTTCAGCTCAGCGCGGCGGATGATGCCAGACTCGATCACGCGACGGCGACGAGATGGAAGGAAGAGTCGAATCGAGACGGGCTCATCATTTACAGCCGGACGCGCGCCGGCTCGGCCCTAAAGGAATTAAAGACGGTCGGGGTGATCGATGCGACCTCGAGCGTGGTCTTCGCCGTGCTCGATGACGTAGCGGCGTATCCTGGCTTCATGCCCTATACATCGGAGTGCAGTGTCCTGATGAGAACGGGAGATTACACGATCGCCTACCAGCGCCTTGAGCTACCGCTGATGAGTAATCGCGACTACACGCTGCGTTCCGAGCATTTCAAAACGGCCGGGTCAAACGGCCCGATCTATCGCATCCAATGGGAGCCGGCCAACAATCTCGGTCCGTCGGAAAAGCCGGGCGTAGAGCGAGTCAAGGTCTGCGAAGGCGGTTGGCTTATCGAACCGGATGGTGCAGGAGCGACTCGTGCCACTTATTCTATCTACACTGATAGCGGGGGCGCTATTCCGGCCGTTATTGCCAACACCGGGAGTCGGATGGCGATCCGAAAAATGTTCGGTGCCATCCGGAAGGCGGCGCACGAGGCGAAGTACGCGGCGTCGAAAAGCTGAGTGCGGACCGGACTCGCGCGCGCAGCGCAAGAGGGCAGGGAAGCGATCGGCGACTGGCCTCGATCAGAGTGTGGGTGGGGACGGTGGCTTGGCGGTGAGTTTGTTGACGAACCCGTTAGTCGCTTTTTCCAGGATGATTCCCCAGGCACTCATGACGGCGAGCGTAGCGGCCGTTATGACAAAAAACGTCCAGATCGGTTGTTCGCGAATGCGGAGCCCCAGCCAAATGACATAAGGCTGGTGCACCAAGTATATGCCATAAGAGAACGCGCCCACGAGGGCGAAGACTTTCGCCGGAATCGCGAACCGGGCGATGATTCCAGCGATGCCAACCAGGACGAGGAAGCAGCAGCCGCCGGTCGCGAGGTCGACGAAGGTGTAAGCGAACCCGCCATGATATAGCTGGAGCGCCGCCGGATAGAGAACGACTCCGGTGAGCAAACCGAGGCCGCCAAGGAGAAAGCGTTCCACGCGGTCTTGTGAGCGGCTGTCCCACATACCAAGCGCCATGCCGAGGGCGAATTCCGGCAACCGGCAAATGGCGAAGCCGCCCAGGACCCACATGCCGTTCTGCGGATAGGGAATGAGCATCAGATAGCGCACAAAAAATCCGAGAGCGCAGGCGATGAGCAGAAAGGTCGAAGGCCCAAGCTTTCTTGCCCCCCAAAAGAGAAGCGGAAAAATCAGATAGAACTGGATGAGCATGGAAAAATACCACCAGGAGGCGTTCAGGTAGAAAAAATTCATGTCGATATTGATGAAGCGCAGACCGAGCAGGCTGAGCACGATCCGGCCATCGACCTTCTCGAAACGCGCGACGAAAGGCGAAACTAGGTAAACGACGTGCGCGACCCAGTACATGGGATAAAGGCGGAAAAGCCGCGCCCGGTACCATGCGCCCCACGCCACCGGCCCCGCTGCAGCCCGGCGCTCCGTCGATTGCATGAGCACCCAGCCGCTCATGATGATGAAAGCACCGACCGCATGGAACCCCATCCCGGAAAGTTTTATCCAGGCCAGTCCGAGAAAAGTCGTCAGGCCAGCCGGGAGGCTGCTCCAGTCGGCGGGCGCCAGCGAGCCATGCTCAAAGTAGGTATTGTAGAAATGAAAATAAACGACCACGAGAATGGCCAAGCCTTTTGCCACATCGAGCCAGAGAAGTCGCTTCATCACCGTTCGGTTAACAGCGCCGATGCGAATTAGAAAGGAAGAAGTGAAAGCGCGATCAAAAACGCAGGAGAAACCGCGGTGAATCCCCACTACAGGGTCGATGCCCGCATTGCGTGGCTGGGGACGTGCCAGTGCGCGAGTGCAAGAGGCTGATTTGCCGCGAGCCGGATGCACTGGTTCACGCGACTGACATACCCGCGGGGCAAGGCATTGGCAATCCCTGCGCCGGAGGTGCTACGTCACGGTGAACTTCGCTGTCGGTCTCTGACCGCTTGTCAAGCCGGTGCTCCCGATCGTCTGCGCGCCGACGGTCGCGTTGAGCGGGATCTTCACCTGCGCCGTAAAAGCTCCCGTCGCGTTGGTCGTGAAGGTCCCCAGCGGGGTCTTCCCGTTGACCGAGTCCGTGAAAAAGAGCTTCACCTGCTCGGCGGCGGCGAACCCACTGCCCCTCACCTGGACCGATGCTCCCGGCGGACCGGAGTTAGGGGAGAGTTTCAGTCGCGCCCTGGACACCGACGGAACGATGATCGTGAAGAAAGCCTGCGGGAAGTCGTGACTAACGAAACTGTCGTCGCTTTGCTCGGACTTTCTCGAGCCGGCCACGGTCGATCTCATCACGTAGGTTCCCGCCGCGAGTCCGGTCACGTTGACCGTCATGGTCGCATCCAGATACGTTCCTGGTGGCACGGAGAGGTCGTTAACGGTGGCACCCAGGCAACGCGTCTCAATCGTGTAACCGGGATCCGCTCCATCCGCAGCCAGCGAGTCGTTGAACGGAACCGTGGACGGCGTCGTCTGATTCGGGTCGGGAAACGTGCTTTCGTAGGTAACAGCGGTCAGCGTAAAACTTGCCGCGACCGTGCTCGGCACTTGCACCCAGTACGACAAGCCGACGGAACTGTAACCGGTCCAGGACGAGGAAACGCTGAGGGTAAAAGAAGCGGTCCCCGAACTGAGGGTGATGCTGTTTAAGCCGCCGCTCTGCAAGATCAACGTTTCGTTGGCGCCGTAGGTTAAACCGGCGATCAAGAGAAGGCAGCCGATGGTGATACTGAGTTGTTTTTTCATCTAATTCTGTGGCTGATTGCGGGTTGTATCGATTTCGTGCGTGCTTGTCAAGGCTCTCGGCAATTCTCTCGTGCGGCCAATTGGGTGGACTGACGAACCAGCGCAAATGCCAGGGCACTTCGCTTTTCTCCAGACCACTTAACCGAGGCATGAAGCCTCCTTGTTGCGAGACCACTTAATATCCGACGACAGCTTCGTCCACGTAGCAATACAACCAGCGTTCCCCCGGCTGCGCCGAAGCGATGACGGGGTGGCCGATCGCGTGCGCGTGTTTGCTGGCATGTTGATTGGGCGAGCTATCACAGCAGAGCGTCGCGCCGCATTCCTGGCACGTCCGCAAATGGACCCAGGTAGCGCCGATCTTCACGCATTCTTCGCACTCGCGGCGGTGCGGTTGTTTGATTGAGGTAATCGCGTCGATATGGGAGCAACTTTCTTCAGCCGTCATGGATTCCTTTCTTTCATACAGTTTCGCCGAGTTGTCACGCTACTCGGCGGCGACGTGCGCGCCTTTTTCCGCGACGGAGCGTTTCATCATGAGCACGAGGATGGTGAGCGCGGCGGCGAGCACTCCGAAAACGAGGAAGCTGTCAAAATAGGCGAGCGCCGCCGATTGCTGTTGCCGCAGATTGTCGAGGGATTGCAACGCCATTTGATGCGCGGCCACGGGATCGCCGGTCTGCTGGAGGAAGCCGGGCTCGACTTGGTTGAGATAGGAATGCACCGCGGGATTGAAGGGATCGAGATTTTCGCCGAGGCGCAGGCTGTGGAACTGGTCGCGCCGTTCCTGGATTGTTTGCGCAACCGAAGTGCCGACGCTGCCGCCTTCGTTGCGCAAGAGGGCAAGCAAACCGACGGCGGCTCCGCGCAGCTCTTTCGGGATGTAGAGAAAGGCGGCCACGTTAAGCGGCGCGAAAAGCATGGAGAGACCGGCGATGAACACGACTCGCGGCCAGACAATCTGCCAAGGGCTGATCTCGAGATTCAGGCGCGACATCCAGCAGCTTCCAAAGCCCAGGATGAGCAACCCAGTGACCATGAGATATCGCGCATCGACTCCGCGGGAGAGGAGCACGCCGACGAGCAAGAGCATGATGATCGCGAAAAATCCCGCGGGGGAGAGGACGAGGCCCGAGGTCGTCGCGTCGTAGCCAAAGAGCGATTGCAGTAGAGCGGGCAAGGCGGTGGTATTCGCGTAGAGCACACCGAAGGCGCAGAAAATGATGATGCAGCAGGAACGAAAATTCCGGTCGAGCAGCGTGCGAAAATTAATAAGGGGGTTGGCGATGCGCAGTTCGCGATAGATAAGGCTGCCGAGGCACGTGACGAACAGGACCAGCAATGTCTGCACGCGAAAGAACGGATCGCCTAACCAATCCCATTCCTGTCCTTTGCTCAGCATGATTTCCCAGGAAACCATCGTGACGCTCAACAGACAGAGACCCAGCGTATCGAAGCGCTGATGCTTCTCGCGCATCTTATCGTGTTCGACTCTCAAATAGGGCGGGTCGGTCACGACCGCGTGACACATGGCAAGCGCGAACAGACCGACCGGCAGATTGAGGTAAAAGATCCAGCGCCAGCCGTAGTTATCGGTAATGTAGCCGCCGAGAGTTGGCCCGACCACCGGCGCGAGCAGCGCCGCAATGCCGAAGACAGTCATGGCTGTGCCCTGCTTTTCCCTCGGGAAGGCATCGAGTAACACGCCCTGGCTTGAGGGCTGTAATGCGCCGCCAGCCAAGCCTTGCAGCACCCGAGAGGCGATGAGTGCGTTTAGACTTGTAGCCATGCCGCACAAGACGGAGGCGAAAGTGAAAAGGGCGATCGATAGCAGAAAATAATTGCGTCGCCCGAGCCGGACGGAGAGCCAGCCAGAGATCGGCAGAATGATGGCGTTCGCCGCGAGATAACTCGTGATGACCCACTCACCATCGGTCACTGGCGCCGACAATCCGCCGGCCATGTGGCGCAGGGCCACATTCGCGATCGTGGTGTCCAGCACTTCCATGAAAGTGGGAATGACCACGGCAATTGCGACAATCCACGGATTGATCGCCCGCGGGACCGTCAGAGTAACGGACGCCGGGATGGCAACAGATGAGGTCGCGCTCATCGCCCGGCCGCCGCGGGGTTGGCGGATGGAGCAGTTGAGGTTAGGTCCTGGAGAAATTTCCCGGCGTTCGGGCCCTTCGGCTTGCTTTTCAGATCCACCGAGGGTTCGACCGAAAGACCAACGAAGAGCGGCAGTTTGTCCGGATCGTAATTCACGAGGTCGATGCGGACCGGCAGGCGCTGCACCACCTTGACATAGTTGCCCGTCGCATTCTCCGGCGGCAACAACGCGAGTGTCGAACCCGTGCCTATGGTGAAACCGGATATCCGTCCTTCGAATGAGTGCTTCCCGCCGTACATGTCGACTTCCAGATCCACGTGCTGCCCGATCCGCAAATCGCGCAGTTGGGTTTCCTTGAAATTCGCGTCGACCCAGATGTCGCGCAGCGAGCGAATGGCCATGAGGCTCTGGCCCACCTGCACGTTGTTGCCGGGATTCACGTTGCGCCGCGTGACCACGCCGTCGATCTCCGCGCGGATTGTGCAGTAACGAAGGTTGAGCTTGGCCTGGTCGAGATCGCGTTGCGCTTGGAACAGACCGGCCTGGGCTTGTTTCAAGGCGGGCGCATTCTTGATTACATCGGAGTAGATGCGGTTGATATCCCCGCCGGGATCGCGCCTGTAGAATTCGTCCACAACTTGCTTCGGCGTGAGATCCCAGGATGAGGCGACAATGCCGAGTTGCGCGGCGCTTTGCATCAGTTCACCCAGCGCTTCGCGCACGGAGGAAAACGTTTGATCGAGATTCGCTGGAACATCCGTGATGCTCGTACCTTCCGGAGGTTTGCCGGGAAGACCGAGGGCGGCACGCGCCTGATAAACACTTTCCAGCGCCTGTGTGACCTGAGCGTTCGCCACATCAAGCGCTTCGCGCTTTTGGTCGAAATCCTGAGGACTCGTCACTTTGGTCGCGAGGAGGCGCTTCGCGCGCTCAAACTCGGATTGTGCGTACACCTGCGACGCTTTGGCTTGTTCCCAGGTGGCCGCGCGCGCGCGAATCAGCGCGACTTGATTGTCCACGTCTTCAATCGCGTGGGTGAGTTTGAAACGCAGGCTGCGCGTCGCGCCCACTTCACTGCGCACAGTCGCTTCGGCCACGGCGAGTTTCGCTTGCGCGGCATCGACCGCGGCCTGCTTGATCGCGACCTGGACGCGATAGGGTTCCGGGTCGAGCTCGACGAGCTCATCGCCCTTTTTCACCCGATTGTTGTCCTCGACCAGGACACGCGTCACCTGGCCGATAAGGCGCGGTGCGACGAAGGTCACGTAGCTGTTTACATAAGCATCATCGGTCGAAACGGTGTGCCACGAATGGACGATTCGTGGGATGATGACGAAGAGCAGGACGAGCACTCCAGCCGCAACTAGGATATTACGCAGGCGATGACTCTTGGGTGTTGGAATCGGAGTGGGTTTCGGCGGCGCAGTCGCCGGCGGAGGTTGTGCGTTCGGAGCCGGTTTCGATTCTTCAGTCGACATGATGCGTTCTCCTGTTCGTCGCGTTAGCCCCCGGCGCGGGCAACAAAGAAGCAACTCGCGATGGTATGTATCATGCGTATCGTTTCGGAAAATTCAAAAACGTCCAAGTAAATTTATCGCGTCCCGGGCTTCATGCGCGGGCAACGCTTGGTTGAGCTTGACGAGGAACTTCCAGCCCCGGCACCCTGCGCGGATGAGAAACGAGTTTTCCGGGCTGTTCCTGCACAGGCTCGGGCCTTTGATTGGATTCGTGCTCGCGATCGCGTGCATGGCCGCTTGTAACCGGAAGGATGGTGAGGCGATCGTGCTCGAAAAGGAGCATATTGCAGCGGCTGAAATCTCTGCCACGCCGGGCGGAACGCCCACGGTGGCTCCCGCTGCGCAGCCCGTCACCGCAGAGGGGAAACCGATTGAGATGGGTGCGGACGATATCACGGTAGATTCCTACGTGATGAACAAGGATCTGCGCGGCACCAGCAAGGATCCGCGCGCGACGGATCGCGAGCAGTGGCTCGTCAAGGTGCGGATGGTGGAGGGAGGCCGTCAATTCAACGTGCAGGCCGAGCCGGCGCAATACGAAAGACTGAAAGCCGGCGATCGCGTGCGGGTGAGATATCGCGAGGGGAGATATACGCACACCGTTTGGAGCGCGGAGATCGAATAAAGTATCAGGTGCGCGAGACTGTGGGACGTTGGTGCTTTGTCACAAAAGAAACTTTCGTTTTTAGACAAAATCCGATCTCGGAGGCGTTAATGAGTAAGAGAATGAGTATCTTCTCGCGCTCGTGGTGTCAGTCCGTGGTGGTCATTGCGACAGCTGCGATGCTGTTTTGCTGTAGTCGCTCGCCGAGGACGGTCGATGAAGTCATCGACCGAAATACTCAGGCGATGGGTGGCCAACAAGTTATCGAAGCGGTGCACTCCATCGCAATCGATCTGCATATCGTCGATCCCAGCTTCGCTGTGGACGGGAGCTATCGCGCCACCCGGCCGGGTAAGATGCGCATCGATGTGAATGCCGATGGCAAGCAGGTCTTCACCGAGGCATTCGACGGTCGCCGCGGTTGGGAGTGGAAAGGCAAAGGCAGGACAACGGTTGCAGCGACGGCGAAGGCAACGGCGGCTTTGCGACACGGCGCCGAGCTGCCGGGCCACTTGTATGGCCTGCATGAATTGCGGCAGCGCGGACATCGCATCGAACTGATCGGCCGGGAGAAGATTGAAGGCACCGATTACTACGCGCTGCGACTTACGTTGGATGATGGCTATACCACGACGCTCTACGTTGATCCGAAGTCGTGGCTCATCTCACGTCGCCGGGATGTGCGTCCTTTGCACGTCGATATTGATCCAACGCCCACGATGATCGAGCAGCGAATGTCGGACTTCCGACAGGTTGCCGGTGTCTGGTTTTCCTTTGCCAACACCGAGACCGATCTCAAGACAGGAAAGGTACTCGAGACGACGACGGTTCGAGCGATCACCGTCAATCCGGAGATAGACGACGCTATCTTTGAAGAGTTCTAGCCTTGGTGGGCTAGACCAGACGCCGTCCCGTCTCGAGCGAGGAAAGGACTCAACGCCTCGTTCAGCGCCACCGCCGAACAGCCCGACCGAGTTTTCCTTTAACCAATTGCCGGCTTCCGCTTCCAGTTCGCTTAATTCACCACCGGCTCCACCGGTTAAGGAGTTATGAAGATGGCCCGCAATTGGCGCGGGGAGCGCTTGCTCTTCGAAATTTTCTCATTGCAACGGTAATCCAGCGGCCATTAATGTTCCAAGCAATGAACAGATCCGTTGGTCTGATCATCGTGTTGACGGCAATTTCACTGGCCTCCATGACGGGTCAATCACCGTCACCCACGGCAGCTCCCGAAGCTTCTCCGGCCGTTGCCAAACACAAGCACTCCAAGAAGCAGGCTCCGCCGGAGGCAAACGCGGCCGCGGCCACATCTCGGGCCGCAACCGCGGAGGCTTCGCCAACTGTCGGCAAACATAAAAGGTCCAGGAAGGAGCCATCTCCGGCAGCAACTGCGGCCGCGGCCACAGCGCCAGCCGCGGTCTCTCCGACTCCGGCCAGGCGTTCCTGGTTCCATTCGAGTACGGCCTCGCCGGCGCCTGCTGCTTCGCCGGCCATGGCAACGCCCCCGGTCGCCACGACCACAACCAGCGCCAAGACGGCAAAAGCCGTTGAGCCCGCCGGCGCGGCGGCTCTCGGTGGCGGACCAGGTATGGTATGGGTGAACACCGAGAGTCATACTTACCATAAGGAAGGTTCCCGGTGGTACGGCAGAACGAAGAAAGGCAAGTATATGAGTGAGCAGGACGCGCTCAAGGAAGGTGCCCATCTGGACAAAGAAGAAGCTAGAGTTAAGAAGCAGCCTTAAGAGACTGCGAAACGGTTAGCGGAAATTCGAGAACGGGACGGGCGCGAATTGCATCCCACCCGTTTCTTTCCATCGATCGCGGCTGGACGAAAGTCAGCGCGAAGCGTTCGCCAGGTGATGGACCACCTTTTCCATTCCCGCCACGACGCGAGTCATGGAGTCGTAATCCAATTTGTCGGGTGTATCGCTGGCCGCGTGATAATACGGATACCGGAAGGGCGCGGTATCGGTGACCATGATGCCAGGATAGCCGTGCTGCCAGAATGACCACTGGTCGGACCAGCCCACTCCCGGGACGGTCGCGGGCAAGGCCCCGCCTTCGGATGCGATTTGCGCATGCCGGCGAAACTCGCCGATGACATCGCGCAGGAGCGAGCGGGAAGCGACGTTCCCGACGAATCCGATGAAGTTACCGGTGCGTGGATAAAGGAGGTCCAGGCCGAGCATGGGATACTTTTGCGAGCCCGGCTGGTTTGAAAAATAGCCGATCGTTTCGAGGCTGATCATGGCGCTGATCGGGTCGTTGTGTTGGCGGCAACGGGCAGCGTAGACGAAGCTGCCCATCTCCGTAGTCTGGAAGTAGGACGGCTCTTCGTTGACGAACGCGACGAAGCGCAATGTGCGTGAGTTATGCGTGCCCGCGAAACGGCGCGTGAGGGCGAGGAGCGCGGCCACGCCGCTGCCGTTGTCGTTCGCGCCCGGCGCCCCCGGGACGGAGTCATAGTGCGCGCCGATCAGGACGATCTCCGGCGATGCGCCGGGCAGTTCCGCTTCGATGTTAGAGCAGCTTTGGCCGTGTACCTCATACTCATCGCGTCGCACGTTCCAGCCGGAGGCGGTCAGCTGGTTCTCGATGTATTGAGCCGCGGCCTGGTGCTGCGCGTAACGGCGGAGGTTCCGCTCGCCGATTTCGCCCCCGAGCTTCTGCACATGGGCGATCAGCTCCTCGCGCAACGCCGTTTCGTCCGAAGAAAGCGGCGCTGCCGTTCCGTGGAAGCTTTTCCCCGGCATTCGGATCATGAGAAACAATCCTAGCACGAAGAGGAGGCCGAGACCGGACCAAAAGGAAATGCGAATCGCGCGAAAGGTGGTCGAGCGCATGCGAGTTACGGTCGAAGAAGGCCGGTGAAAGCGGCCCAGGAACACCAGCGCAGGAAGAAGAAACGGGCGGCCATGACGTGCGCCGAAGAATGACTTGGTTGGGCGTGAATTCCAACTGCGAAATATCGCTCGACGGTCATTCTTTCCTTCGCTAATAAGTCTTCCGGGTGAATTCTTCCTCCGCGCATGAGATACCGTCCCCGCGCGACGACCCCGCCGCCCGGTCACGCGGAGACCTTCGCCGCCGGGATTGGGCCACGGTCGCGTTGGTTCTCGGGATCAAGGCGCTCCTCCTGACCTTCGCGGTGCAAACGGTGGCGGCCCAGACGATGGCGCACGGCGGGTGGCTGCAGATATGGAACCGCTGGGATGCGGTGCATTACCTCCGCCTCGCGGAGAAGGGCTACGTCGCGGTAGGAGATAGCCTGGTCTCGCTCGTTTTTTTTCCACTGTATCCGTGGCTGGTGCGGGTCACGGAGTTTTTTACCCGCGACTATCTGGTGGCCGCCTTCGTGGTCTCCGGCATTGCCTCAGTGGCCACGGCATTGCTCCTGCAACGGCTCGCGCGCTGCGATGAGTCGGAAGCAGTGGCGCGCAATGCCGTCTGGTTCCTCTTCATCTTTCCCACGAGCTTCTTTCTCCATATCGGTTACACCGAGAGTCTGTTCCTCGCGCTGACCCTGGGTTGTTTTCTCGCCGCGCGGAAGGAGCGTTGGGCTCTGGCCGGCTTGCTCGGAGCGGCGGCCTGTCTCACGCGCGTGAACGGCTTGATCCTGCTGCCGGCGCTGGCCACGGAGGTCGGCCTCCAATACTGGCAAACGCGGCGGATCAACCCGCGCTGGCTTTGGCTTGGCCTCGTCCCCTTTGGCTTTCTCGGTTACCTCTGGTTGAACCATGAGGTGACCGGTGACTACTTCGCCTTCACCAAGATTATGCAGGAGCATTGGTACAAGAAGTTCGCTCCCCCCTGGGGCGGCATCCGCGACGTCTGGCTGCGCACCCTGGGGCTGAACATCAATGAAGGCTTGAATGAATTCATCGCCGTCGTCCTGATCTCAGTCTGCGCCATCTGGTCGTGGCTGCGGCTGCGCCCCTCCTACTCGGTATGGATTACCCTTAACTGGCTGCTCATCAACAGCACGGCATATGTTCTCAGCGTGCCGCGTTACACATTGACGCTCTTTCCCGTCTTCCTCCTTTTTGCGAAGGCTACGACGGGGCGGCGCTTCTGGTTTGCCATGCTCACGATCTGGTCGCTGCTTTATCTGGCGCTCTACAGCGGCCGGTTTGCGCAAGGCCTGTGGGCTTTCTAAGATATTCGACAACCATGAACCGCACGCACATCAAATGGCTCCCGATCCCATCACATGGGCATCGGATTGAGCAGTTGCGGAGCTGGATGCCACAAGCGCTGGAAGAATATCGCAAGGCAGTGAAGAATTGAGAACCGCAGCTTCGGCAAAGGAACAAAGAACAAGAAACAGGAGGAAATGATGACGACGGAAGAAGTGGCAAAGAAGTTGGTGGAACTCTGCAACAAGGGTGATTACGAAGGAGCGATCGATGGCTTGTATGGCCCCGAGATCGTGAGCGTGGAGGCGCGGGCGATGGGGAACATGCCGGCCGAGACGAAGGGACTGGAAGGTGTCCGTGGCAAGCTGAAGTGGTGGATGGAGAATCACGAGGTCCACAGCTCGAAAGCCAGCAGCCCCTTTGTCGCCCGCGATACCTTCGCCGTGCGCTTCGATATCGATGTGACGGACAAGAACTCCGGCGAGCGGATGCAACTGTCGGAAGTCGGCATTTATAAGGTCAAAGACGGCAAGGTCATCCGC
Organism: Spartobacteria bacterium; assembly: GCA_003169975.1. GTDB lineage: Bacteria > Verrucomicrobiota > Verrucomicrobiia > Chthoniobacterales > UBA10450 > Palsa-1392. The sequence continues at coordinate 259,344 of PNAA01000024.1, forward strand.
GAAGAGTTCCTCCCGATGGCCTGAACCTGTGATCAGTCGTTAGGACGAACAGAGCGCGCGGCGCGCCCAGCGCAGCTTCGCGGAGGTCGACCGTGGATTGGAGCGACGCTCGGCCGCGGTCGGTCGAATGACCTCCTCGGCCACGTTCGAGTAGGATCCGTCGCGGAGACCAGCGGCGAACGCTTTCTTAACCCGGCGGTCTTCGCCGGAATGAAAGGTGAGGATGGCGACACGACCGCCCGGGCGAAGGCAGGACGGGAGGTGGCGCAGGAAAGTGTCGAGCGCGGAGAACTCATCGTTGACCGCAATGCGCAGCGCCTGGAAAACGCGCCGGACCGAGAGCTCGGCAGCTTCCGTGTCCACCCGCGGCAACGCGGCGCGGATCGCGGCGGCCAGCGATCCGGTTCCGGGAAGGAGTTTGCCGGCGAGAGCGGGGGCGAGGGTGGCGGCGTGCGGCTCGTCGGCGTTTTCGAGCAGCAGCCTAACGAGTTTGTCGGGATGAATTTTCTCGAGGAAAACGGAGGCCGGCTGGCCGCGCTGCGGGTTCATCCGCAGGTCGAGCGGCCCGTCGTGCTTCACGGAAAAGCCGCGCGTCGGATCGTCGAGTTGCATTGAGGAAACCCCGAGGTCCGCCAGGATGATGTCCGCCCCGTCGATGCCGGCGTGGGCGAGCGCCTGCGGCAGACCGGCAAAGTTGGTGCGGTGCGCAACGAACATTCCCGGATCGAAGCCTAACGAACGAAGACGCGCTTCCGTTTTCGGCAGTTCGATCGGATCGGCGTCGAGACCGAGCAGGCGGCCGCCGGGTTGGAGCCGCGGGAGGATGGCCTCGGCGTGCCCGCCATAGCCGAGCGTGCAATCGATCGCCACCTCGCCGGGCCGCGGCGCGAGCACTTCCAGAATCTCAGCCACCATGATCGGACGATGCGAGCCGGCCGGGGTTTTCCCGGCGGCGATGACCTTTGCGATCGTGGCGGCATAACGAGCCGGGTCGTGCTCCTTGTATTTTTCCGCAAAGCGGCGCGGATTTTTCCCGCGATAACGCAAGCGCCGCCGATGGCCGGTGGCCGGTGGAGAATCCTTCCCCGGCTTCGGCCGGTGAGCCGCGATCGGACGAACGCCAGACATCGGGTTCGAGACTATAAAGCGCCGCGCAGGGTGCAATTCATTTCCGGGCCGGCCTCATCGGAGATGGGCCGTCGATCTGACTGGACAGTGAACCTCCCAAGTGGAATTTTCCGGGTTCCAAGACGATTTTGCTGCACTTCCGGACAATTTTGTGCAAAATGCAGAGAGCAGCCTAAAAATGAAAACAAAAACACTTGTCGCCGCGATCCTGCTTTCCTCTTGCCTAACGAGCTGGGCCTGGTTCCCCAGATCGATCACTCAGGAGAAGATCAACCAGATCCGGGTCGGCCAGACGACCGAGGCGGATCTGGTGAGGATGTTCGGACCGCCGACGACCAGGTATCTCGATCTTGTCCACATCATGTCGCTCGATTGGTTCCGCTCCGTCCCGATCCCACCCGGGGGGTATGTGCCGGTGCTCGGCGACCTCCTTGGCGGCCTTCGCGTGGAAGCGCAGCAACTCTCGGTTGTTCTCGATGCAAGTGGAAGAGTGGTCCGCTTCGACGCGCATAGTTCGAGAAACACCCTGACGACCGAGCCCCAGCGCACGATGATCACTGCGCACGTAACGCGCTACCCGAAGTAGCCACCGGCCGGATTTTCGGCGCAGCAATCCTCCCCGCAACGAGTCCCGCTATCTTCTGGCCGGCGCGTCGGCTTTCCGTCGGGAGCCGGCCTCCTGCAAGGCCTGCTCGAGACGAGCTCCACTGACCGGCTTTTGCAGCACGGCGAGCGCGCCGGAGGATTCCGGTGTGAGTTCGGTTCGTTCCCCGAAGCCCGAGAGAAATAGCACGCAGCCGCCGGGATCGTCGCTCAGGATATTGCGACACGCGGTCAGGCCGTTCAGCTTCGCCATCGCGAAGTCCATCAGCACGACATCTGGTTTGGACCGGCGATACGATCGGATCGCGTCGAGTCCGCAATGCACGACCCCGACCACCTCGTGCCCGTAGGTGTGCACGAGGTCGGCCAGCGCGGTGGCGAAGATTTTCTCGTCATCGGCAATCAACACGCGCACAAACTAAGGAGCAGAAGGTTTCGTGCCTCCGCGCAGAATTTATTATTCCCCGGCGGATGCCTTCGTCGGGGGCACAATTGTCCGTTCGATTCGCGGGTCAGGCACCAGCCAAATAACGGCCACCACGACGTAGAGCGCGCACGAGATCAAGGACTAAACAAGCGCCAATGCGATCGCCGTCGCGTAGATAACAGGAGACAGCTTGCCCTTCCAGTCGCTCCCGACGGCGCGGGCAAGCTGGCAATCCGGCCCTTCCGCCTTGATCAATGAACGCTGCAACAGCCGATAGGCGCAGGCCGCACAGAGCAGGATCACCCCGTAGAGCGCGACCGGCAGCGGGGCGAAATGATTTTCACCCATCCAGCCGGTCACGAAAGGAATGAGCGAGAGCCAGAAAAGCAGATGAAGATTTCCCCAGAGATTGCGACCGGTGATCCGCCCGACGGCCTGGAGCCTGTGGTGGTGATTATTCCAATAGATCCCGAGAAAGACGAAGCTCAGCACGTAGCTGACGAAGATCGGCCAGAGCGCCGTGAGCGCGGCGAGGCTGGCTTCGTGCGGCACCCTCAACTCCAGCACCATGATCGTAATAATAATCGCGAAAACGCCGTCGCTGAACGCTTCGAGCCGATTCTTGCCCATGTACGAATCTGGACTAACGACGCCTTAACCAAAAGTCAAAATCGCCGCTCAGTGGCTGTAGCCGGGTTCGCTGACCCCCGGTCGCGCGTGTTTTGCAGCGATGCTTCAGGGAAAACCGGGGTCAGCGATCCCGGCTACAGGAATAAACGCCGACGCTGTTTCTCGTATTGAAAAGCTGTTCCCAACGGACTTGAATCATTCACGCTATGAAAGCACTCATCTCCTTCGCCATCTTCATCATGCTTCCGTTTGCTGTCCTGCGCGCTGAGGATTCCTCGGCGGGGACTACGAAGGGAACCACCGGTCGCGTCGCGTTTGCACAGTATTGTTTCTGGACCGGCGAGATGGAGCTGGGCCAGATCGAGGGCGTCGTTCGCACCGAAGCCGGCTACTTCCAAGGGCGCGAGGTTACACTGGTCGATTACGACCCAGCCCGCATTTCACTGGATAAACTGGCCAGCCAGGCCAGACGAGCCGGCGTCGCCGACCGCATCTATTTGCCGGCTGGCGCACAGCTTTCCGGGACCGCTGTCGCTGGAGTGAATATCGGCGAGCCGCTTGATGGAAGCTATCGCACCGCTCCAGCCAGTGACCAGAAGAAGCAACTTGAAGGCACGCCCTACGCCGGGCTCAAGCTCACGCCCGAACAGGCGACGAAAGTCAATGCCTTCGTGCGCGTGAATCCCTCCAAGGCGCTGGAGTGGATACCGGCCGCGCTGCGCGACAAGCTGGCCGCCGCGAGATGACTATAGTCGGGCTCGCTGACCCCGGACGCGCATCTTATCGCGACGTTTAGGGAACCGGGGTCAGCGACCCCGGCTACAAGGAATCCAAGAAATCCGTGCGATTCGCGGCAAGAGCCGAAAGCCGTGGCGCGGGGAGAGGGCGGGGCGAGGGGTGGGACTCGCATGCCTCCCGCGGGTGGCACCGGGCAGCACCATCTCCGGGAAGCGGATCGATGCGCGGACGGTCGAGATCTCGGGCAAACTCAAGCGCAAACTGGTTTACACGCAGCGGATGGAGCTAGCGAAGATGAGCGGGAGTAGTGCTTCGTTGCTCCTTCACTCGTTAGCGGCGCGATCGCGCCGCACTGCTTGGGAAGTTAGGCTTTCCGCCTGACTCGACCGGCGGCCGTGTCGCTCCCCGGGTCGTTTCAAACCCTATCCGTGTCATCTGCGCAATCCATGTTTGCATACAGAAAGGAGAATTTGGTCAGCGGATGATTCGGATTTAGCGGACCTTAACTAAACCTTCGTTGGGGCATCGCTGCCGCGCCGCCCCCGCGCCTTCTCCGCGGCCGTTTCGGGTCGATGCGGTGATGGATCATGGCGGACCATTTGTCCAGGTCGCTGATTCGATCGGCGAGCAACGCCACGCCGGCACGGGAAAGGAGAACGTTCGGGAACATTTCCGCCAGCAATTTTTCCAGCGGCTCGTCGTTATTCGCTGCGGGAAAATATGGCATGAATCAATTCCTCCTGGTGCAGAGGAAAGGGCCGTGCCCGCGGTCGATTGACGCTGCAGAAGTGAGCCCCTCACTACGTCCGATCGAGCGCTTGTCCAACGATATTCGCAAAGGTCGCGGGTAACGGTGGGCGGCGAGCGCGCCGCGCCCTCCTGGTGGCCGGGGTCGCTGACCCCGGAAGGAGAAAAACAATTGGACTTCGGATGACGCGGATTCGAAGGATAAGTCCCCTGAAGTTGGCCCGTCGTCCCCGCGCCTCCGGCTCAGACCGATTATTTCTGCAAGTAAGTGGCCGTTCTGGCCGAAATATCGGCCACCCGTTGGGCTTGCTGCGGTATCATCTTCTCTGATACTCGCCGAAGCTTCGGCGGCCACTCCCGAACCTGTGCGTCCAGATCGATATAACGGACGGTGACGCTCATGTCGCCGCCTTTAAGCCTGCTCGCGACCCGGATGTATTCGTTCGCCACCTTCTCGTAATCGTTGATCATCGCATCGACTTCGTTGACGGGCGTGGCGGCGCCATTGGTCGTGGTGGCGATCTGACTTTCCTTGCCGCAACTGCTTAACCCGACCGCAAACACAGCGAAGAGAGCGAGGGGCATGAGGAATCGGAACGTTTGTTTCACGAGTTTTTCTGTTTGGAGATGAATTCTATCTTAGAGCGCCCGGGCGACGCAATATTATTAGATTGCAAGCCTGCGAACCGCTTTCGAATTGCAGCGCAAGCGCTCTGTTCACTTCACTTCGTCGCGATTTCCTGCTCCCGGAATCGTCGACCGGGGTTCGTGTGCGCGCAGGCATCCATTTTGCTCTGGCACAGGGGATGGATCTCTACGACGTGAAAGGGCGAGGCTTTGCGAGCCCGCTGAATTCCCGCGAGATTTCGCAGCTCGTTCGTGGCGGGCAATTCGGCCTGCGCCTGCCCTGCAAGCCCAGAGATGAAGCGACCTGGCGAACGATCGATGAACTTTTCCCATTGCTAAAATACGAAGCGGCCGCGCGGCCGCTCCACTTCCGCGACGCGGGGCGATCACGCAAGACTGGTCCGGTTATTTCGGCGTGTGCGCTGATTGTCGCGCTTCTCGGCATGACCATTTTTCACCTTTGGATTCAAAGCGCCCCGACAGCCGGGAGGCGATCTGACCAGCAACCTCAGACAACCGGACGTGTAGTCGCTCGGCTTGCCCAGACAGCTCCGATCACATCCTCCCGCCCCGCCCGACCGCTCGGGGAAGGCCCCGTGATCGCAGATCAGCGACGCATCAGGTAGGGGAACACATGCGCCCGCGCGCGGATGCGAGCTTCGATTTCCGCCCACGGACCTTTCTGGGGAGATACGATTTCACGGTTGCATGAGGCGATCGAACCGGGCCCATGACATCCGCCGTCCGATTTTCCGATTGTGTCCATACCATGTGACCGATCCGCGCCCGACGATCAAGGTGCCAAACTTCTCGCCTTGCGAGAAGATGTCGAAATCGACCGAGGTGCCTGCCTTACTGAGCTCAAACACTTTCATGTTTGCCTGGACCGAGAAATTCCGCTTCGTTTTGCGACGTGCCATCCGGGCGTTGTAGCGAACGTCGATCGCCCTGTCGAAACAATTGAACCAGCGGATAGCGGCTTTATCGGCTGGGAATCGTCGTAGCCGGTTCACTAACACCGGCATGACTGGGAGCCGTGACCGTTCGGCAACCGGTCGTGACAGGATTGCCCGACGAGCTTACAAGGCACGGAAGTGTCCTCATCAAACGAGTAGACGGCGCACATTCGGTGATAGCCATCCGCGATGATGAGCTTGCCGTGGTCGGGATCTCTGACGAGGAGGAGCGGTGAGAGCTTTTTTCCGGCCGCAATCTTTTTCTGATTTTGGCGCACGTGAGAATTAGTCGCTCCCAGCAAAGGTAACTCCGAGGCGCGAAAGATATCTTTCGCCTTAAATGATGTCATGGGCGCATCGGCGAGTGCCTTGGCATAGCAGGCCGCGGTTTCTTCATCATAGAGCAGAGTTAGATAGGACTCCGCCGCCGGATAATCATGTTTTTCAGGCTTCCGCAGCCATTTGTCTTTTGATCGTTTGCTCATGATGCCTCTTTCAGAAAGAGCCAATGCGGAGGGCTCGAGCTTCCAAGATGGCCTCCTTTTTACGCGCGCTTCAAATCAGTAGCAATCCCGCCGAGGCGGCGCGGCTTCTCGCACTGGAGCGCGAGAAACAGAAAACCGGCGCGGGAGGCCCAGGCCTTTCACCTGTGCTTCATCCCGTCGCCGGATCTGCGCCAAAGTCTTTACGCGCGTTGCGCGCCTTCTGTTATTGTCCTGGCTCGCCTGGACCGCGCTTATTCTTTTTGCCGGGTTTCTCGGCCTTGGCCGGGGCGCGACCATGAGCCGCGGGTCCCGGTCGCCGAGTCGCCGCTTGCGGCGGTCGATGCGGCGCTCCGGGTGCTGCCGCATGCCGCACCGGGTGCGGACCGGCGGCCGCGTTGTGGGCCACACCATTCTGTTTCGTCCGCACTGCTTTCGGAGCATGCGTTGCCGCGGCTTTCCTGGTCTGAGCGGTTTTCGGCACCGGTTGTGAACCATGAGCTGCTTCGGCGGCTCCGCTCTTCAGTTTTCCACCCTTGTTCTTCCCACCAGCGGGCGCTGCCGCGGCCGTCTGCGCTCCGCTCTGACGGTTGAGTGCCTTGATCGCCGCCGGATTAGGCTTTCCATGATTGTTCGGCGCGCGCAGCGCGGGATCCTTTTTCGCTTCTGCGACGCGTGAGCGCTGTGCCGAGGTTGGCGGGACGTGCTTCGCTTTCGCTGCGCCCAGTTCCTGCGCGGTGGGCTTGGCGGTTGCGCCGCCCGGGCCGTTGAAGCTGGCGCGGCTGCCGGCATTTGCGACCTTGTTGTTGACGTAGGTGTTGTGAATCACCGTGGTATTCACCCGGGTCACAGCCGTGTTATACCGAAAAACACCGCCGGCCCATTCGCCGCCATAATAGCCGGTGCCGACGTAGCCAAAGCCGTAGTTGATCCCGCCGTAGAAACCCACGGTTGGGCCCCAGTAGCCCTGGTTGAACAAGTAGTGACCACCGCGGTAACCCCAGTAGCCGGGCGTCCAGAGCAATCCGACGGCAGGTGGAGCGACCCAGACGCCGGGGACCCAATAATAACCGGAATTGGCGTAGTCCCAGTAGCCAGGAGTCCAAAGGTAGCCGTCGACCGGACAGAGCGGTTGCTCGTAAACCGGGATCGCGGGTGGAGCGATCGCCACCGAAATGCCGACGTAGGCAGAAGAAGAAGCCAGCGGGAGCCCTGCGAAGAGCAGCGCCGCGAGCACGATGGAAGGAAGTTTTATTTTCATTTTCAGTTGTAATATGGAGTTGAAACAAGAGACGCGACCGCGTCGCGAAGTATTCAAACAAAACCCTTCCGGGGCTTCATAGAGCGGGCGTCGCAACAATAGGCAATCGGATCAGCGGCGCAAACGCGCGTATTTGTCTGCCGGCAAGGCCCTCCCGGGCGCTTCCATCGCGTCTGTAGCCGGGGTTGGCTGACCCGGCCGGGAAAAGGCGTTACGACACGGATGACAAGAAATTAGCGGTTGGACCTCGAAACAATGGCAAGGCGCAGCTGCCCGCCCGCCGCGGGGCGAGCAGCCGCTTTGATTCCCGAATTACATCGACGCCTTACTGCCTATCGTAGTAGGCTTTATCGACGTGTTTCTCCCCCTTCGCATCCGTCATGGAGGTCGTGACCAAACGGGACTTGCCGTTTTTGGCCACGACGATCGTGCCTGTTTGCACGACTTTGCCCCCCTTCATCACGGTCATGTCGTTGGTCTCCTCGTTCACCATCTTAAAGGCGATCGCGTCAGCGGAAGGGCTCCCTTTTATTTTACGCGACTTGCCGTCGAATTTCCCCATCCAAGTCCAATGGACGGCTTTGCCGTCTTTATCCACGCCATCGACGGTGAGCTTCATCATGTCGCCTTTGGCCGCAGTGTAGGTCACGGTCGTATTTTTGGTACTTCCGGGTCCGAACTTCGACTTGGCTTCGTTGAGCTTCCAGGTGCCCATGTGGGCGCTGGCAGCGAAGGTTGCCGCCGCCGCCGTTAACCACAGCGCCGCGGCCACTAGCATAGTACGATTGTTTCTCATGCCGCGATTTCGAGCAGGTTCTCCGGGAGACGTCAACCGAAATAATTGGAAAGCGCGAATCGCGAATGGTGAATCGTCGGCCGGCGTACCTGCCACGGAGGGACGTGCTTTCGCAGGTCCCTGCTTTGAGGCGATGGCGGGCGATGCGCCTGCCCGATTGCCGTGGACCTGATCCGCCTTTACGCGAAACGTTCCGCCGTGTGTCAAAACGCCGCCGAACGGATCGCGCCGAGATCCAGCGCGACTTCCCTGGCCGCGCGTTCGCCGGTATCGATCGCTCCGTTCATGAACCCTTGGAAATCGATCGAGGTGTGCTCCCCGCAGAAATGACAGTTGCCTTCCGGCGCCCCCTCGATGCCGGCGAAGGCGGTGTATTGCCCCACTTTCCAATAGGAATAGGAACCTCGCGTCCACTGATAGCCGGTCCAGTATTCCAGGGCGGCTTTGCCATTGTAGCTGGCACCCAGGCCCGGTAACACCGGCTCGATCTGCGAGAGAAACAATTGCGCGCGCTCCTGTACTGTTCCGCGATTCATCCCGGCACCGATCTTGCCGCCGGTATAATCAACCATGATCCCCGATTGCCCCGCTTGCGCCCGCGTCGCATCCCAGGTGTTTTGGTAACCGGTATCGGCATAACTGTCGCCGTTGCAGCCCAGCTCATTCCAGCGGCGGCTTGCAAACTGGAGTTGTAATTTCGAATTCGTGCCCATCCCCAACTGGTCGATGGCGGTCAGCTTCAGGGCGCTAAAGCCGGAGCGGGAGAGATCGACTGAATTGCGCAGGATCGAGAACGGCAACGCCAGCACCACCGTATCGGCGACGACTTCCCTCGTCGCTGCATCCTGCCGCAGGACCAGCTTGAAACGTCCGTCCGCGTTCCGCATGACCGCCCGCAATTCAGCGCCAAGCTCAATCTGGCCCGGCAATCGATCCGCCAGGCCGCTGACGAGTTGGTCGTTTCCACCGCGAAGATGAAAGCGCTCGTCCGAGTCGCCGAAGATCTGGAACTCCTGTTTCGGAGAATAGCCGAGAAGATAGAGGAGATTTAGCCTGCTTTGTTCGTTAGTCTCCGCGCCGTATTCGATATTGTAGGCCACGTTCAGGAGCTGCCCGAGCGGCGAACTCACTCCTCCGGGAACGATCTGGTTGAGATAATCGACAATCGAGGTGCGATCGAGCTCGCGGCCGCGCGGCGTGTAATGATTGTAGAGTGTGGGGTAACCCGCTGCCGTCACATCCGCGCGCAACGACCGATCGATTTGCTGAAAATCGCGCGTCGCCTCATCGAACGGGTAAGTCTTGCCCTGGAAAAAGTAAAATGGCTCCGTGCCAGGCGGCTCCGCGGCGAGCAAATCGTCCAAGAGCAGGCCCAGCTCGCCCGCCAGCCTTTGCAACGCAACGTGTCCGGTGTCGATCAGTTCGCCCCCGCGCTCGGCGATCTGGCCCTCGTCAAAATAATTCCGCCGCGTCTGGCATCGTCCTCCGAGGTGCCCCGACGCCTCATAGATCGTGGCCCGGAAACCGGCTTGTTTCAGGCGCCAGGCACAGGTCAGCCCGGCGAGCCCGCCGCCCACGATCGCGATGCTCGCAGTTGAGTCAGCCGCCGCCGTCTTCACGAAACCGGTCGCGCCACCCAATGCCGTAAGCAAAGAGGCCTTGGCCGCCGTCCCGAGAAACTGGCGCCGGGTGAGCTCTTTTTGCCGACGCTGGTCGATCACCCGCTCGAGTTCGACGCCACGCCGGTGCGCCTCTGCGTTGACGGCAGCGAGTTGCCTGACAAATTGAGCGAGAGCGGAACGCGGCATGGTGTTGTTGATCTTACCGACTTGTCCCCGTGAAAGACATGACAGAAATGCAGACGCAGCGTCAGGATACGCTCGGGTTCAATGATGCCGGTATCGAGGGTCGCCGCTACGACTTCTCGAACGCTTCCTTATTCACAACGTAGGGCATCCTAGTCGGGTCGCCATCGTAGTTCCCCTCCAGCACGTCGATCACGGCTTGGACAGTGCGCCCAGCCATCCCTTTGTCGGGATCGACCGAGAGCCGCGTGATCTGCGCGCCGCTCGCGAAATGATGGAACAGCCGTGTGCGGTCGGCGATCTCTGGATCGAGGAGCGGCGAATCCGGCGGCAACGGCTCCTTTTCAAAAACATCGAGCGCTGCCCCGGCAATGACTTTATCTTTCAGCGCCTGCGCGAGGGCCTTCTCATCCACGACCGGGCCGCGTGAAGTATTCACCAGGTAGGCCGTCGGCTTCATGAGCTTGAGCGTCTTCTCGTTGATGAAGTGGTAGGTCGGTTTGTCGGTTTCGATCTCGAGCAACAGCGGCACGTGGATGCTGACGTAATCCGCGCCACTGAGTGCCTCCTCGAGCTCAACGTACTTGATCCAGGTCCTTTCCTTCTGAATTCCCGTGGCGTGGCGCAGGTCCATCACTTCCTGAATGGCAGCGATATACTGGTGGTTCTGATACGCCGGGTCGTAGCACAGGATGTTCATGTCGAACCCCGAGCACTTCTTGATCATCGCGAGGCCGATGCGTCCGGTGCCGATAATGGCAATGGTCTTTCCCGTGACCTCGTCACCGAGGAAGGGCAGGAAGGGATGCCACGACGGCCACTTCTGCTCCCGCACCAGGCGTTCACTCGCATACATCTTGCGCGCCAGCATGCCGAGCATGAAAAAACCAAACTCGGCGGTCGCTTCGGTCAGCACGTCTGCGGTGTTCGTGAATGGGATCTTGTATTTGTTGGCGTCGGCCCGGTTGATGTTATCGAAGCCGACGGCGATCTGCGCCACGATCTTGAGCGAGCCCTTCCCTGCTTCGAAGATCTCGGCGTCGATCGGATCGCGCAGCGTTGTGATCAATCCGTCGATGCCGCTCTTCACTTTTTCGATGATCAATTTTTTCGGCGGCGCCTCCGGGCCTTGGAAAACTTCGAGCTCGTAACCGCGTTCGCGCAGACGGTTCTCGGCCGGATCGCCGATGCGGGAGGTGGCAAAGATTCGTTTCTTGTCGGTCATGGCTGGAAGAATGAACCAACAACTAACGCGACTCTTGGCTTTTGGCTATTGCCTTGCGCGCGAAAACGCGAGCGGTTCAGAACCGCGGCGAACGACGAGCGCCGTGCCAAAAGTGGAGGATATTCACTACACCTCGCGCCTCGTCGCATGTGTAGAAAATCAGGAAGGGCGGCAGCGGCATTTTCCGAATCCCGCGCTTCTGGTCGTGAAACGCAAATCGCTGCGGCAGCGTCGCCAAACTTAGTGCGTGCGCGACTAGCTTGTTACCTAAACGAATCGCCGCGTCCGAATCATCCTGCGCCACAAACTCGACGATCTCCTTAAGATCAGCGATCGCGCTTTCCGCGATCAGGACTTTGAAGTCCATCGCGGAATCATCGATTTCACTTCCTCAATCGGCCGCACGCGACCCGCTTCGACATCGGCCAAGCCGCGCTCCAGAGAGCGTTCCAGTTCTTTTTCATCCGGCTCGGTCATCGCGAACAGTTCGGCCGCGAGAAGAGCCTTGTCACGTGCGTTCAGATGTCCGATTGCCGTCTTAATTTCTTGCAGCGTGCTCACGTCGTAAATGTTTATCACAATGCGCAGAAAACGCGAGCCGCGTTATACGTGGCGAGCAGGCACGCGGAGCGGCGGCGCTTCGGGGGCCCTGGAAGACCTCGAGGTCGTAACCGCGCTCGCGAAGACGGTTCTCGGCAGGATCGCCGATGCGGGAGGTGGCAAAGATGCGAAAGCGTTTGTTGTCGATCACTTCTCTTTCTGCCGATAGAAGGGCTTTGAGGTTGCCCTCGCAATACTCTGTCACGTCAATCTTGCGCTTGAAAAGCATCGGAGTTTTAGGTCTAACGAGAACAAGATCAGTTGCGCCGGGCGAGGGTGCGCGTTGCTGCGGGTTGAACGGTTTTAGTCATCTGAAAGCCGAATAGTACCACGGCCCGGCGTTAGCTGCATCATTTGGTTGGACTTTTCGTCCTCCTCTAGAAAGGATTGTCCATACCACAGCATGTCAAAGTGACCGTCTTCAGAACACTGGCGCTCGGGGTGAACTTCTACCAATTCAAATGTCTCCTGATCCTCACCGTATCGGGGGAACTCCGTCCAGTGGAGTGTCTGCCGCCAAACGGTGTCTCCGTACCGCTGGACATATAGATCCTTTACCAGCCGCGCGCGCAGCCATGGATTGTGCCCACAGCGAATGTAGCCATCCTCCTCTCGCAGCCAGTTGGATTGGTGGCGAGAAAAGCTGTAGCCGATCTTTTCGGAAAAAGTCAGCATTGACTCGGAAGTAAAAAGGACTGTTAGAAAGGACTTGATCGTTTGCGAACTGTACTGCGGTCTCAGAATTGCTACGATACGTGGTCGATTCAGGTCGGCCAAATAGTCATCGCGCGAAGACTCCCAGGTGATAAGCCACGATTGTTTCTTTCTTAGGTTGGTATCGCTCACGAAGCCTAACGAGAACAAGATCAGTTGCACCGGGAGACGGTGCGCGTGGCTGCGGGTTGAAGGATTTTAATCATATGAAAGCTGGGTAGTACGACGGCTCGCCGTTAGCCGGAGCGCATGGTCAGGCTTAGTTGCCATTCTGAGACGAAGATGGAGGCCGTGAACCAGTCGCACCGGTGCGATATACGGCGGCCGGGTTTTGGTCCGCGATCCAACCGATAATCTTGGCGTGTCCCCACTGCATGAAAGTGGAAAGCGCAATCAGGAAAACAATATTGAAAATAAACTGTTCAACTGCTCTGCCATTAGAACTTGCCGCTGACTCTTTCAAATAAATGCTCGGCGTGTTTTTGATTGCTGCCCACCAAAGCCAACCCGGCATGAGCAGCGAGAATGGCCAGATGAACAAGAAAGCCACGAATCCCAACCATCCCCAAGCTGCCCTCATGACCTTGACGTAAGCGAGTGTCTGGATGCCACCCTGAAAGAACGCTCCGACAGTGCCAGCCGCCAGAAGCAAAAATACGGGTATTTTGATTGCGGATCCTGCGCCGCGTGTAAACCACCAAACGATGGGTTTCGGCTTTGTGTCGGACGCAGTGGCCATAATAGTGCATGCGATAGTAAGGCTAACGAGACGGAGCTGAGCTAGCGCTGGCGGAAGCGAGCGCCGCAAGATCGGCAATCTGTTTCATTAATTCAAACTGGTCATCGCAACGGCCAACGGTTAGCTGCCTCGTCCGGTTAGGCCTCCGGCGTCGCTTCGGGCTGATTGTCTGGTGTCAAAGTTCCGTGGTATTCAAAATCGTGCTCTGCGTCTTCGGACGCCTTCCGAAGATGCTCGATCTGGCGAGATGAAAGGTTAAAAAGAATGTCGGTATGGACGTCGTGACTGTCGTGACGAGTGAACACGAGATTGATGGACAGCAGGCCGCCAGGATTCTGCAGGACGCGGATCTTACCTGTGCCGTCGTAGCTCGCTCCGGAGCGCGTGACGAAATCCGCAAACACGGTCTTGTCCTTGAGCTCGTCGTAGCCGAAGGGCGATTTCAGCCAGCGTGTTAGCAGCCGCTCTCGTCGTTCGGGTTTCGGTGTCATTAATGAGGTCTAACGACTCGTAGATCGAATAAGTCGGCAATTAAAGGCAGAATAATTCAGCTTAACTCGGCTCGTCGCGAGAAAAACGCCCGGAAATAGGAGAATCACGGCGCGAGTATTTAACGCTTGTCGTTGCGGAGGCAAGCACAATTTTATCCCCTGCAAATGTCCACCAAGCCGAGTGATCCGCGATTAATAAGACGAAATCTGACTGGCCGCGCGCCTGCGTCGCCTCGGCAGGATCGCCGATGCGGGAAGTGGCAAAGACGCGGAAGCGTTTCTTGTCGGTCATGGCTGGAGAAATGGAAGCACGTGTTTACCGTGGCGACACAATCGTGACGAACGCGCGCGGCCTCCCTCTCCTCTCGATCGAGGAGAGGAAGAGGGTGAGGAGATCGATAAACGCGCCCGCTCGATTCTGGCTATTGCCTTGAAACCGGCGGTTCGAAATCGTGCCGTCGAAGAAAGCCCACGTGTTGCGCCCGTCGCAGAGGCCAACGAGATTATTTCGTCACGCATTGGCCGGCGCGGCGTTCGGATCAGTGGGAGGCGTATCAAATCCGGTCAAACGTTTATACAACGGCTGCAATTCAGGAATATCGTTGCCAATCGCGGCCAATGTATTCAGAGCCACGAATGCAGACATGGCCACGGTCCGAGTATCTTCTGGATCGGTCGTCTCATCCAATAAGTCACTCGTCGCGCGAAAATGTCCGTGAGTGTATTGAGAATACGTCCGGTAATGTGAGTTATAGTAAGGCATCATCTGCGCGACACCAGCGGCGCCAGCGATTCCGAGTTCGTGATAAGAAAACTGGTAGTCAGGAAATTCCTTTTGGAATTGAGCGTCAATTTCATCCCAGCGTCGCTTAGACTCCTGCTCGTCGTACGGCCGTCCCGAAATAGTTGCTGCTTCTCGCAGAAGTTTTTGATCTTCCGCGTGATCCTTTGCCGCAATCTCGTAGAGCTTATCAGGGTTGCGCCTCACTGCCTCCAAGCGAAACATTGTTTCGATGGCAGGACGAACGAGCAACTTGGAACAGTAAGTGTGGCCCAATGCTCGCAATGATATGAAACCGTCTGCAGCACGGAAAATATGTTTTACAGAATGAATCCTATAACGATTTAGCATATCTCCTTGCGGTTGCCCGGCCAACAAATTGAGAGCACTGCCGAGAGCCTTCACGACATCGCGAAGCAACTCGAGCGACTGGTTCTCGCATTTCTCGTTTTGCATACCGAAAGACGCAAAGGGACTGCTTAGGCTTCTAACTACAAATTCTTCGTCGTCCAGGCGCCGACGCGATCCAGCGCCTTCTCGATGTTCTCGATCGAGTTGGCCACGCTGAAACGCAGATAGCCCTCGCCGAAGTCGCCAAAAGCGGTCCCTGAGAGCGCGGCGACGCCGGCGTCCTCGAGCAACGTGTCGGCCAGTTTCTTCGATGGCCATCCGGTCTCCCTGATGTTTGGGAAAACGTAGAACGCGCCCTTGGGCAGGCGGCAGGAGAAACCCTTGATGCTATTAAGCCCGGCGACCATCACGTCGCGCCGTTTCTTGAACTCGGCGCACATTTCCTCGACCGCGCCCTGCGGCCCGCGGAGCGCCTCGATGCCGGCGACCTGCGTGAAGCTGGCGGTGCAGGAATTGGAGTTAGTCATGAGGCGGGCGACATGCGTCGCCAGGTCGGCGCGCATCACGCCGTAGCCCATCCGCCAGCCGGTCATGGCATAAGTCTTGGAGAAACCGTCGAGCAGGATACAACGCTCCTGCATGCCGTCCAACGACATGATGGAATGATGCTCGCCTTCGAAAATAAGGCGACTGTAGATCTCGTCGGTCAGCACCATGATGTTGCGATCGCCGATCGCGCGCGCGATGCCCTTCAGGTCCTCCTTCTCGAGCACGCCACCAGTTGGGTTCTGCGGCGAATTCAGGATGATGAGCTTGGTGCGATCGTTGATCAGCTCGGCGAGTTGGTCGACGTCGAACCGGAAATCCATTTCCTCGCGCAACTGGATCGGGACGGCTTTCGCGTCAAGGAACTCGATCATCGACTCGTAAATGGGGAATCCGGGATTGGGATAGATGACCTCATCCCCTTCTTCCACCAGCGCGAGGATGGTGAAAAAGATGATTGGCTTACCGCCGGGGACAACAACCACTTCTTCGGCTGTTGCCGTGATCCCGCGCGTCTCACTCACATATTGCGCGATCGTTTCGCGCAGTTGCGGCATCCCGGCCGAAGGCCCGTAGTGGGTGAAGCTTTTGTGCAGGGCATCGCAGGCCGCCTCGATGATGTTGCCCGGCGTATCGAAATCGGGCTCCCCGATCTCGAGATGGACGATATCGCGACCCTTGGCCTCCAGTGCGCGCGCCTTCACCAGCACCTCGAAAGCGGTCTCGGTGCCGAGACGCGCCATGCGACCGGCGAGACGGAGTTCACGCTGTGCAGCTTTCGTCATGACGGCAAAAGACTCCGCAAACTCATGCGTTTGTCCATCTGAAATTATTCCCAACGTGGGAGGCGCCTTCGCGCGGCAGCCCAAATCTCGGAATCAGGAACCCTGGAATTGTAGGGCAGGCGCATCGCCTGCCAGGCATGTTGACACGGATCACACGGATTGCACTGGCGGTGATAATGCAGGAACCGGGGATCAACCAGGAGGCCAGGAACGGAGGAAGAACTAAGGTTCGCGCTCTCTCTATCATAGAACGGAGTCAATCAATTGAATCCGCTTGATCGCCGGCGGCGGAAACTCCGCAAAATATTATCTTGAATCTAGTTTTCGGCTTGAGGCATCTTACTATGATACGATGAATCCTTCCTCCGCAACCGGGCCGAAGGCGCCAACCGCCGCCTGGGTTGGCTTGTTCATTGCGCTCTTTGGAATCCTGGTCGTCCGCTGGGCCGTCTCGCTTTTCTATCCCGAGTTCAGCTTCCCGGCCACGATCTGGAAGGAATCCCTCACCTGGCTGAGCGTCATGGCGCTCTTCTTCATTATGCGGCGCGGTGAATGGTTGCCGTTGCGCTCCATCGGCCTCGGCACCCGCGTCTGTGAAAAGCTCGCTCCTTTGGGGAGCGATCCTCACCGTGCTCTGCGGCCTGGTTGGTGGCGCGGTGTCCACTCTTACCCATTTCAAAGGCGGCGAAACGGGAGCAGCCTTGGCGAAGTTCCCGCTCTGGTTGCTTTTTTCTCGTCGTCCTGCGCGCCGGCATCGTCGAGGAACTTTTCTATCGCGGCTACGCGATCGAACGGCTTCAACTGCTCGGGTTGAACCGGTGGCTGGCGGCTGTCATTCCGCTCTTGATCTTCGGCTTCGGGCACGGGACCAACGGCTGGGCCAACGTTGTTCTCGCTCTGGCCCTCGGCGCAGTCTTAACTGCCTTTTATCTCTGGCGGCGCGACCCTCGTCGCCAACATGATTGGTCACTTCACGATCGATCTTCTCTCGGTCCTACTGCCGCGATTTCTCTCGCACGCCTAGAAGCAAAGCTCGGATAGGAACCCCGCCGAAAGCTTTCCTGCGCCCAAGGTATCTGCGACAGGTTCGGTGAAACCGCGGTCAGCGACCCCGGCTACAGGAATTGTAGGGCAGGCGCATCGCCTGCCGTCGAAGGAAATGCGGGCGCGATCGCCTTGCGTCCGCGTGGACGTTGGCCCTATTGCGCTAGAGCGTAAACTTCCATGAGAGCGACCCCGGTGGTTCCGTTCGCACCCCGCACGATCGCGGTATAGGCGTTGGGCGGAAGCGTGGCGACGATGGCTGACTCGGCGTCATCGGTCGGCGGGATTGTCGTTGCGATGATTTCCGCTTCCTGGGTATCACGCCAGTTATCGTTGCTCGCCAGGGTCGCCCCGTCCGGATTATGTAACTCCAAGGTCGGATCGGCCAGGGTACCCGGAACCGGCGGATTGGCCTTCGCCAGCGACGGGCCGATCGCGAGCACGATTACTTTTTGCGGGCTGGCTCCGAGCACGATGAAGCCGCCGATGAGCGCGTTGTCCCCCGTTTGCACCAGACCGCGGGTGGAGATGTTGGCCAGCTTGGAATCGACCGTGTGATCGAGATCATACGCCTCCACCAGCCCGATCCCGGTGGTGTTGTTCACCCCACAATGGCCGTGTAGAAACCTGGATTCAGAGTCATCAGAATGGCTGACTCGAGGTTATTGGTCGGCGGGATGGTGCTATCGATGATCTCCTGCTTGTTGGGCGCGTCGATCCAGTTGGGATTGGTCGCCAGAGTGGTTCCTCCGGAATTGAGGCTCAGGATCGGGTCGGCCAACGCTCCCGGGACCGACGGGTTAGCGTTCGCCAGGGAAGGCCCAATGGCTCGCAGGATGACTTTCTTGGGCTGGGTACCGGTAATGATAAAGCCGCCGATGAGCACATTATCGCCCGTCTGCACCGATAGACGCGTGGAAATGTTGCCGAGCAGGGTCGGAATCGGCGTGGGCGTGGGAGTTGCAGTAGGAGTAGGCGTCGGAGTGGGAGTCGGAGTGGGTCCCCAAGATCACTGTAATCGTGCAGGCAACAGCTGCAGCGTTGAGAAAATCGAAATTAGTGTCGCTGATTCCCGATTTCTTGGGGCTGAACGACGTCGTATACATGATGTAAGTACCAAGCGCGGCGCCATTGAGAGAAAACGTGTAACTGGCAAGACGCGCGGTGCCGGTAAAGTGTTCCGAAGAGGAATTGGCGGTGGCTCCCAAATCGCCGCTCATGGTACCGTGTTGATCGGTCAGATAGTAGGTGCTTCTCTGCCCCGACGTATCGGTGAATACCTTCGGATAGGCACTTTCGGTTTTATCCGTGAATTGGAAAACAGTCGAGCCCGTGACCATGATCGCTGCATTGAACCCATTGGTCGTCGGAACTTCCAGCCAGAGCGAGAAGCCGTTGGCGGTGAAACCGGTGGCCGTGCCGTAGACGCCCAAGTTGAAAGTGTCGGTCGGATTGTAGGTACCGGCGTCCGGAGTGCCGTTGTTATCGTTGAACGAAAACGACGCGGTTTGGCCGAAGGTTAGGCCTGCCGTTAGAAGAAGGCTGCTGATTGCGATCGCCAGGAGCTGTTTCATTCAAAGTGGCATCTGGTGGGCTGCGGTGAGCAGTCCGGCTGGAGAAAGGGGAATCAAGCGTCGCTTCTTAACAGGTTTGCGCGGCGAGTGCAAGCCGTTGGCGGCGTCGCTGCTCGGCGGATCACGAGCCAGAGTTGTAGCCGGGATTGGTGATCCCGGCTACAACCTGCGGCGACCCAAATCCTGGAATCAGGAAGCCAGGAGGCTCAGGAAGATTAATCAGGAACGCAGGAAAGCAGGGCCAGAGGGCGGGGGACGTTGGTACCCATTTTGCTTTGCAGAGCGGATGGCCGGCTTCGTCAACGGTGTCTTCACGTGGGCTCTCCCTCGGTTTTGGTCCCCAGCCCACTGTCGGTCAAATCAGGGCAACCCTGGATTGACCGCATTTTCCCAAAATCGCATTGGCAACTTGCACTGCGTCGTCGAGCCTGCTTCCGTAAGCCCGATAAACTTGGAACAGAAATAATTTATGGCGCATGTTGTTACCAATAAATGTGTGGGGTGCAAATTCACCGACTGCGTGGTGGTGTGCCCGGTGGCCTGCTTTTACGAGTTGGAGGGTCAACTGGTCATTCACCCGGAGGAGTGCATCGATTGCATGGCCTGCGTGGATGAATGTCCGGTGCACGCCATCTACGCCGAGGAGGACGTCCCGCCGGAGTTTCAAGCGGACATTGAATTCAACGCCACGGAGGCCAGGCGGGTGCAGGAGTCGGGCAAGGGTGCCATCGAGACGAAAAAAGATCCCCTGCCGACCGCTGAGGCGAGGAAAGCGGAATTGGGTTACTGAACTCACCCGCAGGCACCGAGCGATGCCGGGCGAATTAGACGCGACCCCCATCAACCCGTTTTGGGGGAACTCGCTCTGTCCCCGGTTCGATGCGACAATCAATAAATGTCCGTCTCGCCCGATGATAGTGAGTGGTTAGGGGATAGGGAGCGCGTAAGGTTCTTCTCGTCGTCGCCGCCGCGCTCGCGTCTGCTGCCTTGTTCTATCTTGGCACCGGGCTGCATCCGATTTGCTGGTTGCTTTGGGTCGCGCCAGTTCCGGTGCTCATGATCGCAGCGCGACTCCGCGCCGGGGTCGCTTTTCTCCTCGCTGCGGTTACGTGGCTCATCGGCGAGATGAATCAATGGAACTATCTTAGCCATGGGATCGAGTTGCCGCTGCCGATCATCATGTTTGTGCTGCTCGTCCCGGCGATCGCGTTCGGTTTAGGGATTCTGTTCGTGCGCAGCTTTCTGCGGCGCGGATCGCTCTTCCGGGCGGCGCTTGCTTTGCCCGTTTACTGGGTGGCCTACGAATATCTCACCGAGATCGGCTCGCCGCATAGCACATTTGGAAATCTTGCCTACACCCAAATGAATGCTCTCCCCATCATTCAGGTCGCTTCGCTCACGGGCATTTGGGGAATCAGCTTCCTCGTCTTTCTCTTTGCCGGCACGATCGCCGTCCTGCTGGGCGGCGCTGGAGAGCCAGGGCGTCGCCGCATGCTGGCCATCACGGTCGCGGCCGTCGTTTGCGCGGTGTTTCTTTATGGCGGATGGCGGTTGCGCTCGAATCCTCCCGCTCCATCCGTCATGGTGACACTTATCGCCAAGGATGTGCCGATGAGCGTCTATCTCGGCCCGGAAGCACAAACACTGGCACTCCTGCATGACTATGCCGACGAAGTCCGCCGCGCGACGCCGGCCGGGACACAGGTCGTAGTGCTCCCGGAAAAAATCGGGCGCGTGAGTGAGAGCGTGTTACCGCAGGTGGACGCGCTTTTCTCTTCGGCTGCGGCTGCGACCCATTCGGCGATCGTCCTTGGCCTGGTCCGGCGCGCCCTCTGCCGCCTTCAATTCTTCGCGCTTTTATTCGGCCGCGGGAAAGCTGGAGGCGAATTACGACAAGCATCATCTTTTGCCAGGGGTCGAGCCGGAAAAACCGGGCGATCAACGAGTCACGCTCGACCAACCATCCGGGCGCTGGGGATTGCAGATTTGCAAGGACATGGATTTCCACCAGCTAAGCCGCGAATACGCCGGCGCAGGGGCGAGCTTGCTGCTCGTCCCGGCGTGGGACTTCCATCTTGATCGCTGGCTGCACGCCCGCATGGCCGTTCTGCGCGCGGTCGAGAATGGTTTTGCGCTGGCTCGCGCAATGGGCTTCTAACCCTGAGCGATAATCGCGGTCGCATTCTGGCGGAGGCGGCGACGGAGCCCGGCCGCTTCGTCTCGCTGACCGGGAAGGTAAGCGTCCCACGCGCAGAAACGTTCTACACCAGAACCGGCGATTGGTTTGCCTGGATTTGTGTTGCGATCTTTGTCGTCTTGCTGGTGTCCAGCTTTCTTCCGCGACGTCGGCCGCGATGATTTTTTGGTTCTGCTGATTTCAGCGTTTCAGTCCGCCTCAGGCCGATCACCATTTCGGAGCATGTTCGATCCGCGCGGCCGTCGGCAAACAACTGCGTGCGCGCAGAAAATGGCTACACTTCGTTCATGAAAAAGATTCGCGCTCCAGTTTCAGTCCGCTCGGGCCAGATCGAATTCCTCAAGCTCAATACCGAGAGGTGGGAGTGGCGCGACGCTTATCAATGGCTGCTTGGGTTGACCTGGCCGCAGTTCGCGGCCTTTGTCGGCGCGGTTTACATCGCGCTCAATCTTCTTTTCGCCGCGCTCTATACGGCCAGGGACGGTTGCGTGGCCGGGATGCGGCCCGGCTCCTTCCTCGATGCGTTCTTCTTCAGTGTGCAGACCGTCGCCACCGTCGGCTACGGGAACATGTCTCCCAGTGGCCTGTACGGTAATATCCTTACCACCATCGAAATCATGAGCGGCATCTTTTTGGTCGCCGTCATGGCCGGCCTTATTTTTGTCCGGTTTTCGCGGCCCACTGCACACATCGTCTTCAGCAAATCCATCGTGATCGCGCCTTTGAACGGTCAGCCGACTCTCATGCTACGCATCGGCAATTTGCATCAGCAGAGCATGGTCGAGGCGGAATTCCGGATCCTTTTCAACCGGGACGAGCAAATCCTGGAAGGCGGTGACTTTCGCTACTTTTATAACCTTAAACTCCAGTTCGACCGGTTACCGACGTTCCCCGCCGCGCTCACGCTCCGGCACGTCATCGATGAACACAGCCCGCTTTACGGTGTGACGCCTGAGTCACTCGAAACAAGCCGGGTGGTCCTGATCGCATCGGTCGTCGGGATTGACCCAGTCATTCCCGCGGCCGTTCAAACCCAACAGGATTACACCTGGCGGGACGTACGGTTCGGCGAGCGTTTTGTGGAGATCTACACTGACCACGGGGACGGCAGACTCACGGTCGATTACGGTCGGCTGCACGAGACCGAGCCGGTGGAATAATAGCGGAACCCATTGGTCGATTGCACGGATAAGCGTCGTTGTAGCCGGGGTCGCTGACCCCAGTCGGCTTAAGATCCCATTCGTGTCATCCGCGCAATCCGCGGTTGTCCGGTTGTAGCCGGGATCGGTGATCCCGGTCGAGAAACACGAGGAAAGATCGGAGATCCGGGGTCACCGACCCCGGATACAGATTGCAGCGAAGACTTCCCAAACCGGGCCGTGTCGCGGTTATGTTGCAGGCGATGTCTATCGATAAATGGTCGCTGCGTTGTCCGAGAATTTCGAGTATTGGCCGGCAGACCGGATGCGCGGAAGCGCGTCCCCTCCGGAGGGACTCGCCGCGGCGAGTCCTCCGCTTAAGCAGTTCTGGCACGTGCGATGCTGCTAATCCCGTATGCCGGGAGTTGGGGCCACATGTCCACGGCAAAATCCAGGGGCCGATGGAAAAAAGCCCATAACCTATCAGCAAGACATACGATGAAAATCATAGCTATTATTGTTTCGCTCGCGTGCTTCAGCCATGGCGCGGTTGCAGATGAGCAAGCCACCCCAACTCCGACCCCGGCCTACCTAAACCACCTCGCGCGCCCGGGCTCAGTGCGGCGCATGGAACAAATCGATCGACAACGCGCGCTCCAGGCCGAGTCCGAATCAAACGCCCAGACGAGAGCGCAGGCCAAAGCCAACCGCCGCTCGACTGCGTCCGCGCAGAAGCAATCCAGGGCCGCAGCCCGGACCCGCGAGCAAGCGCAACGCCAGGTAGATGCCGAGGCGCGCAGCGAAGCAAGAAACGAAACACCTCACCCGACTTCTGATCTGATGAGCCGAATGGGATTCAGCGAACAAGAAATTGCGGCGCAAAAGGCGCGCGAACAGCCGGTAAAACCCGGGGCCAAAAAAACACCGGACGCAACATCGCGGGCGGGACATCAGCCGGAGCAGGCAACGCCCGCCGCTGACCTTGGAGCCGCGGACGATCATCCGACGCCTTCCCAAGCCAAGGGCAATGGTGCGGCTACGCAAAAGCCGGCCAGCGCCTCAGCCGCAGCTGACCCCGGTTCCCATTGATCTGGAACGGGCCCTTACCCCAGTCGAGGGAAAAGCGGTCTAACCACGGATTACTCGGATTACTCGGATCACTCGGGTAAGAGTCCATTTGTAGCCGGGGTCGGTGATCCCGTCGAGGTAAAGCAATCTAACCACGAATTACTCGGATTACTCGGATACGGGTCGTTGTAGCCGGGATCGGTGATCCCGGTCGGGGATGCGGGAAGAACAATCGCAGATCCGGGGTCACCAACCCCGGCTACAGGAAGATGCGGATCGCGGATCCGGGGTCACCGACCCCGGCTACAGATTGCAGCGTAGAACGCAGCAGGCACGGATTGTTCGGATAAGGGCAGCTTTACCCAATCCTTCCATCCTTGCGTGGAAGGGCAATCAGCGCGGTACGGCGGCTGCTCTTATTGCAACCGCCGAGCGGTTCAGCCATAGTCGTTCGGTTGTTTCTATTGCGGGCGGGCGTCGCGAGTGCGGCGCCCGCTTCGTTCCCCGGTCGTGCTTTTCGCGCAGAAACCTGCGCAAGGCCGCGCCGCAAAGCTCCGGCTTTTCGCTCCACATATCATGGGTCGCGTCGGGAATTGTCACGCGACGGCAATTGGGGAACCGCACGGTTAAGCTGGCAACGCATCGTTTTAGCAATGGCAGAGTACGATCACCGGTGAGGAGTAACACCGGCGCCTTAAATCCTTTGATTGCTCTGGTTGACGGCACCGGGAAAGCTTTGCCCGAAGCAGTCAGGACTTCCCACTCCTGCAGGCTGGGTTCCAGCGCGGCGCGAGCGTCCGGCGGCACCACGGAATTGCCGGTAAAATATTTCATCGCGGTTGCCAGCGCCTCTTCCCGCTTGTGCTGGGCGAAAGCGCGGCCAACCGGGATCCAACAACGCTGGAAAAAATCCTGCACCACAGCATGCCCACCGGGCTGTTCCTCCACCCATGGCAGGACGGGCGGTTCCGAAAGAGTCAGCGTTCGCACCAGTTCCGGGTGCTCTGTGGCAAACAAAAGCGCAGCGAGGGCGCCATAGGAATGCCCGACCAAATGCACCGGAGCGAGATGAAGCTTCTCGATCAACATCGCCAGGTCATCCGCATCCACCTGCGCCGAGTAGCTCGCTGGCTTCCGGGTCGCGTTCCGATTCGGGAAATTGTAGCGGCGGCTGTAGGTGATGGCGCGGTAATGGATCGCCGCCAGCGGCGCGAGCTGCGCGGCCCAGGCGCGGTAATCTTCCAGCCCGCCATGCACCATCACCACCGGTTCACCGCGACCGACCGAGATGTAGTGGAGCGTCACCCCGCGCCCTTGCACCGAAGGCAACGAACTTTGGCCCGGCGACTGACCCGGAGCTTCACTTGCGACCAGTGAACCGGCCGCGCAAAGGATAAAAATCAACCGCCAGCGAAGCCTTTGTTTCATACGAACTATCTTACGCAAGTAAGCCGATCATGCAGTCTCGAAGGAAAATAGGGAGCGCTGACTCCAGTCTCCCACGAACGTTTTTCGCGAGCGGGCGCTTTCGGAGTTCGGCGTTGGGCGGGAACGCCCAGCCCCAAGCCATCCGTTCCCCAACCGCGAAAAACCTTGTGAGCTGGGGAAACCCTTCCCATATTGACCATGTTCTGCGGCACATCGAGGAAGGAAAATTATGTTTCACTTAATCTGGTACATTCTTGTTGGGCTCATCGCCGGGGTCATCGCGAAATCGGTCATGCACGTTCACATGACGATTTTCTGGACGATCGTTCTCGGTATCATCGGGTCGGTCATCGGCGGCGCGGTCACCCACATGTTTTCGCGGCCGGCCAATGCCCGATTTCATCCGGCTGGCATCATTTTCTCCACGTTGGGTGCAATCCTGCTCCTCTTCATTTGCTACAAGCTGAAGATTCACTTTCCCAAGGTTGGATCTTTCTAGCTGATAGCGAGACTGGAGGGGGAGTCCGTGATTCGTGTCAGAGACTCGATCGGTTTTCGTTCCCGCAAGATTCACAGGGTAGGGTTGCCCTGACCCCTATTCCCTGCTCGCTGCACGGATGGAAGCCCCACAGCCGTTGCGGTGGGTCAGGTCTTCAGTGCTTGGATTCGATAAGGTGGCCCGCGTTCAAGAGTTCCGCCTCGCTGAAAGGCCGTCCGACCAGCTGCAAGCTGGTGACAGGAGTGCTCCCATGATGCACGCGAATCGGGATCGCGAGCGCAGGATTTC
This sequence comes from Spartobacteria bacterium, assembly GCA_003169975.1. GTDB lineage: Bacteria > Verrucomicrobiota > Verrucomicrobiia > Chthoniobacterales > UBA10450 > Palsa-1392. The sequence goes on from PNAA01000024.1 coordinate 285,013, forward strand.
CCGCAAAATTCACCGCAGCGGTGTTTTGCAAGTTTAGCAATTGCGCTTCCAAGAGATCAATTCCGAGCAGTTGCAGGCCGGTGACTGGAATGCCTAGGATGGCCCCCGCAGGATTTTCCGCAAGATTCGCCGCCGCGTTTTGCAAATTCGGTACCCCGGGCCTGCGCTTTCCAAAAGATCCAGTTTCAGGCTTGGCGGAATCTTGGGCGGCAGCGTCTGAAGCGTCGGAAGCGCGATGAAATCTACCTTCTTGAAGACCTCGCGGAGTGTGTGCTGCCACTTGGCCCGTCTCGCCAGAGCCTCCCGATACGTAGTCGTGTAAGCGACGGCCCCCACGACGAGAATCGATTTGGTCCGGGCGCTGACCCCGAGTTTGTTGCCGTATCCTCGATCACTGATCCAGGCACCGGCGGCCGCAACGGTGGTGCCATCCTTCTGGGCCTGCTCCCACTTCGCCTTGAAGGCGTCATCCAGGGCGACGACTTGAAATTGTGCCTTGGCGAGCGCTTCATCCACTACCGATCGATCCGGCGGTCCGTGCCACTGAGGTTGAGCCGCCCAATCTTGATGACTTTGGCCGAAGGTTTGGCGGCGACGGTTGCTTCATACCGTGCGGCAAACCCATCCTGCAAGAGATCCATCCCTCGAACTACGCCAGCGACATCTTTGGCCATCGGACCCACCGTATCGAGATGTTCCGGCTCAACCGGAAACACGCCCTTCAGGGACACGAGCCCGAAAGTCGTCTTTAGACCGACGATGCCACTACAAGCGGCAGGGACTCGGACGGAGCCGGCAGTATCCGTTCCGAAAGCGACGTCTGCCATACCACTGACCACGGCTTCCGCCGAACCACTCGATGAACCTCCCGGGATCAGCCTCCGCCAACCATTGTAGGTGTTCTTCGGAGTCCCGAAGTAGTCGTTAATTCCGGAGGGAGCAACCGCAAATTCACTGAGGTTTGTTTTTCCCACGATCTGGACGCCGCGCTGCCGAGCGATAGCCAGGCATTTGGCATCGTGTGCCGCTGGCGGACTATTTTTGGAGAGATATTCGGAACCAGCAGTGGTGACTACACCCTTCACATCGATGTTATCTTTGACCGCCAATCTCAAGCGCTGATCGTTCTTGGGGGGCGGCCAGTAGGCGATGAATGTGGGACCCGAGGAACCGTTCCTCGGCGTAGAGCATCCGCCCCAAACAAGCGTCAAAGAAACGACGTAGCCCACAATGACGCGGCAAGGACTTCTCATAAATAGGTGCGGCATTTTAGGCCCGCCTCTCCGGCAGTCCAACGGTTTCACGTCCGGACTGCGAAACCGCATTACCTCCTCTCCGGTTAGGGTCGCTGACGCCCGATCTCCGCAGTTTTTGAAGCGACGGGTTTTCCCGTCAACTCAGGTCACTCGCCGCCGCGGCAGATGCGGCCCAACGCAGCTAAAAGGAGGAAGACTTAGGGTCGTATCGGTTACCTGACAACGAAGTGCCCCTCCGATGGAGGATGCACTTATCGGAGCCGCGGCGGAGGGAAATCTTCGCCGCGGTTTTTCGTTTAGCGGGCGCTTACTTTGCATCGCGCCGTCCTGAGTGCGCCGGGAGTTTTCCGCTGCGGACAGCGGACTCTACAGGGGTTTCGCCGCAGTATTGGTTAGACGTTATCAGTTCTCGGGGGAATTGTCTGACCTCTCACCTCTCACCTCTCACCTCTGAAAGCTGACCTCTGACTGCTGAAAGAGGACCGGACGCTACCGGGTCGAAGCGAAGCGCCGACATTTAAACTTGTGCGCGGGAAGAAATAGGCTCGATTTGGGTGCCCGCCGCCGCACACCATGAATAGACTTCTCCAGTTTTGCGTCCTCGCCGCAGTCCTCACAGGCTTGGCCGGCTGCGACACCTTGAGCGAGATGGTGACCTCAAACATCCCGCAGAGCCAAACCGGCCGAGCCTCGCTCGTAGTCAGCCTGCGGGCCCAGGAAGTGTATCTTTATCGCGGCGGACACCTCATCGCCACCTCCCGGATCTCCAGCGGCCGGGAAGGGCACCGCACCCCGATTGGGCAGTTCCGAGTTATTCGCAAAGATCAAGACCATCGCTCCAGCCTGTACGGAGCCTATTGTGATGAAGCCGGCTTAATCGTGAAGCCGGATGTCGATACCCGGCGCGACCCCAGGCCGCGCCACGCCCATTTCGTCGGCGCCCCGATGCCTTACTTCATGGAATTCGCTCCCGGCTTCGGCTTGCACCAGGGCTACCTGCCGGGCGAGCCGGCCTCGCACGGCTGCATCCGGATGCCCTATTGGAAAGCGCGCCAGTTCTACGATGCCGTCCAAGTCGGCACCCCGGTTACGGTGAAGCCGTAGCGCAGCCGCTGCCCCGTTTAGCCTTGCGGGGGAGAGCTCTCCCTCTGTCGCGACCCTGCCTTTAAATGGGGCGCTGCCGGCAAGGCCCCACCAGCGGCGAGGAAACCGGGAACCGATAAACAAGGCCGCGGACATCCCGGCGCGCAATACTGGATTACCTGCCGCATCTTTCATTTTCTGGTTCGCCGAGTCCTTCGGCAGCATGAACCAGCCGATTTTCGCCGCGATATCTGCAGGAAGTCAGCAATTAGAAAGTTCAAATAGTATGATTAAGTTAGGCACTAGTGCAGTGTAACAAAGGAATCGGGTAGAGGATTGATTCTGTGATCTAAGTTACGGTAGGACCACTTGAGCGGAGCGGGCTTCTTGTTGTGGCGGCGAATAAAGCGCATGATTTTGCGCTTCAGATCAGGCACCGAAGAGAAGATGCCCCGGCTGATGACCTGACGCTGCTTGAGAAGAAGAACGACCATCAGGAACGTCAATTCGCACAGACCGACCGCGATTTCCCGCCCGATTTCGTTCAAGAACTCGAGGTCGATTCTGTTTACGGGTCTAACCGCAGGCACGACCTATGTGATGCAGCTGTGCGCCATCGGTGGCAGCACCGGCCAAGGCGACTGGACCGAGCCGGTCTCAAAAATGGCCATATGAGCTGCGTTTCCTCATAAGGAATCGTCAGAACCGAGTGCCGGAGGGGTCATTCTTTCCGGCGCTTTTTACTGCCCGTTGGCGTGGCGTGGCCTGCGTAGCTGTAGCCGGGGCGGTGACCCCGGCTTTGGGGAAACATCGCCGCGCGCGCCGCACCCGGGGTCGACGCCCCCGGCTACAAGGGGGGCGCGGATGAGTTGCGGGCGGTTGATTCGCTCGCACCCGCTCGCGCAACCTCACGGGCCTCGTCTACGTCGCTCACACCAGTCCCTCCATTGATTCGCTCGCACGCGCTCTCCCGCCCTTCGGGCTTCGTCTATGTCGCTCACCCCAGTCGCTCCATTCCTTGCGTTCCCGAATCGAAGGTTTGCGGGCGGCACTCCGAAAGCTTTCGCGAGCAGGCAGCCCGCCGCTACAACTTGCAAACAAGAGCCGGTGCCGGAAAGGTGGCGCAGTGGACGAAATGGCGAAGATCGAGCGCGCGGTGGCGGCGGGAAAACTGCTACCGTCCAGCGCGGCCAACATCCGGCGCACGCTGGGAAGCGCGACCTCGCCGATTGCGTCGCAGTCGATCGCGGAACTGGTCGAGGCGGGCGAGTGGACGGAACTCAACGACCGCTTCTATCGCGCCCTCGCTTTTGGGACCGGCGGCATCCGCGGGCGCACCATTGGCAAGATTGTGACCAGCGCTGAGCGGGGCACGCCTAACGAACTCGGGCGGCCGGAATTTCCCTGCGTCGGGACGAACGCGATGAATTACGACAGCGTCGGGCGCGCGACGCAGGGGCTGACCGATTATCTGCACGAATGGTTTGCCCGGGAAAAGCTGGGCGGGCGGCCGAAGCTGGTCATCGCGCACGATAGCCGTTTCTTTTCCACGGATTTCACAAAACTCGCGGCCGAAGTCGCGGTCCAAAACGGTTGCGATGCCTGCATCTTCGAAGGCCCGCGCTCGACTCCGGAGCTTTCCTTTGCCGTTCGTTACCTGCGCGCCAGCGCGGGCGTGGTGGTGACCGCGAGCCACAACCCGCCGCATGATAATGGCTACAAAGTTTACTTCAGCGACGGCGCGCAGGTGATCGAGCCGCACGCCGGCGGCATCATTGCCAGAGTCAACGCCGCGGAAGGTCCCAAGCCTAACGAAAAGCGCGGCGACATCATCCCCCTCGGCCGCGAAGTCGACGAGGCCTACATGGAGCGGCTTGCGACCCTCGTGCTCGATCCGGAAGTGGTGCGATCGCAGCGCGACCTGCGAATTGTTTACACGCCGATCCACGGCACGGGCGCCGTCATCGTCAAGCCAATGCTCAAGCAGCTCGGTTTCAACTTCGAGGTCGTGGCGGAACAGGATCAGTTCGATGGGCGCTTTCCCACCGTCCAATCGCCCAACCCGGAAAACGCCGAGGCGCTCAAACTCGGCGTCGAGCTGGCGAAGAAGCGCAACGCCGACCTCGTGATCGCGACCGATCCGGATTGCGATCGGATGGGCGTGGCGGTGAAGAGCGCAAACGGCGAGATGAAATTGCTGACCGGTAACCAGATCGGTTCCCTGCTCGTCTATTACCGGGCGAAGACGCTTTTCGAACAGGGCCTGCTCAATCCGGAGAACGCAGTGCGCGGCGTGATCATCAAGACGTTCGTCACGACAGACCTGCAGAAGGCGATCGCGGAAAAATTTGGCCTGCGCTGCGTCGAGACGTTGACCGGTTTCAAGTACATCGGCGCGAAGCTGGAAAAATATGAGCGCGCCGTGCCCCTGGAAGCTGGCGTCGATTATCGCGATCTGCCGGAAAAGGAAACGCGCCGGCTGCGCCTCGCGCATTCGTCGTTTTACATTTTCGGCGGCGAAGAAAGTTATGGTTACAGCGGGGCGGATTTCATCCGCGACAAAGATGGCAATGGCGCGGCGATCATGTTTTGCGAGGTCGCGGCCTACGCCAAGTCGCGTGGCCTGACGATCGACGAATTGCTCGACCAGGTTTACGCGCAGTTCGGCTATTATCTCGAGAAAAACGAGGCGCTTACCTTTGAAGGCGCGGAAGGCGCGGCGAAAATCCAGCGGCTCCTCGCGACTTATGTGAGTGGTCCGCCTAACGAAATGCTGGGGAGCAAAGTCACGGCGCTGCGAAATTTCGAGACGGACACGATCCGCGACGTGGAAGGCGATGAGATTCCGCGGGAAAAGATGCTCATTTTCGAATTGGCGGACCGAACACGCGTGGCGGTACGTGGTTCCGGGACGGAGCCAAAGATTAAATATTATCTCTTCGCCGAGCGCCGTCCGGAAGGCGCGGAGTTCAAGCTGGCAGAACTCAAGGCGATCAAGCCGCAGGTCGAGGCAGGGCTGGAGAACCTTTGGAAGTGGCTGCAGGAAGATGCTGCGTCGCGAGCGTCGGGCTAACGATTCCACCGGTCGCGCTTGATGGAGAGAAGGCCGCGTCCATCGTCATCCCGAGCGACAGCCGAGGGGTCCCGCGGTGTTACCTTAAAGTTTTCGCCACGGGATCCCCCGGCTGCGCTCGGGATGACGAGGCACACCGCGCACGGAATTCGACCATCCGATCGCAAATTTCCCATCCGCCACTCGACATCCAGCCGGACGCAGCCACAATTGGTCGTGAGCGAAATCAAACTGAACGGCGGCGAGATCACGATTCTGAAAACGCTCGGCTTGAGCGGAGCAACCATGGCGGGCGCGCAATTGGTAGATCGGATGGAGGGGTTGGAGGGTACGGAGTTTCTCGAAACCCTCGCTGGCTTGATCGCGCTCGATTACGTCGTCGCGAACAAGGTCAACATTCGCACCATGGGCGCGGTCAAAGCCGCCTCCTTTCGCGTCAACGCGGCCGTGACCCGCGATTTGCGCGATGCCGTTTATCCATCGCGCCAGGCCAAGCCGGAAACGGGTCGGCGCCGGCGGCGGTCCTGATTTTCGAGTGAGCGAAAATTCGCGCATCGGGAAGTGGCTCGGGTTCTGGCCATGGCTGGCGGCGGTGCTCACCGGCGTGCTCACCACGCTTTGTTTCGCGCCGTTCGAGCAGACCTGGGTCTGCTGGATCGCGCTCACGCCCTTGCTCGCTGCGGTCTGGTTTTCCGGGGAGGGAAGCAAGCGCCGCTGGTTGCACGATCTGTTTCTCGGCTATGTCGCAGGGGTCGTTTTTTTCTGGGGCGTCTTTTACTGGCTCTACACCGTGACCGTGCCGGGGCTGATCCTCGTCGGGCTTTATATGGGTGTCTATTTTGCGATTTGGAGCTGGCTCGCCGGGCTCGTTAGGCCGCGCCCGATGCTGGCGAAAGAGAAGAAGAAAACGTCCAACCCCGAAAGCTTTCGGGGTTCAACGTCCAACGTTCAGTTGGGAAATCCGCTGCCTAACGAGTCGCCGGAGGCGCTCTCGCCCTGGCTCAACTCGTTCCGCAATCTCTGGCTCGCGCTCATTCTCGCCGCCGGCTGGACGAGCCTCGAATGGGTGCGCGGCTGGATGTTCAGCGGCTGGGGTTGGAACGGTCTGGGCGTTTCGTTGCACGACGTCTTGCCGATCATCCAGATCGCGGAGATTACCGGTGTCGCCGGACTTTCTTTCGTGGTCGCGTTTGCCAACGTGATCGGGGTCGCGACCGTGCGGCGCTTCACGATCGAGAGCAAAGTGCGAGTGCGCCGACCGCATTACGATTTTACTCTTACCCTGGCCGCGATCGTCGGCCTCTGCGGCTACGGCATCCGGCTTTTGCGGGTGCCGGCCGCGACGGAACCGCTGCGCGTCGCGGCCGTGCAGTCCAATGTGCCGCGCGACGAAAAGTTCAGCCGCGAGTTCCAGGTGAAGACATTCGCCCAGTTTACCCGGCTGACGCGCCTCGCCCTTGCCACCCAGCCGCCACCGCAGTTGATCATCTGGCCGGAAAGTTCCACCCCCGCGCCGGCGCTGCTCGACGAGGAAAATTACCGGTTCGTGATGGATCTTTCCGCGTCGATCAAGACGGACCTGCTCCTGGGCACGATCGACGCGGACCAGGCCGGCGACTACAACGCGGCGTTGCTCGTCTCGAACGGTGGCAAAAACATCCAGGTCTATCGCAAGCTGCATCTCGTGCCCTTCGGCGAATACGTTCCCGGCCGGCACGCCGTGCCCTTCATTGCCACGATCGTCGGGGACCAGGTGCCGGCTGATTTCACGCGCGGGAAAGAGCCGGTGGTGTTTCGCCTAACGACCGACCAGGTGAAGGTCGCGCCGCTCATTTGCTTCGAGGACACGCTCGGCGAGCTCACCCGGCAGTTTGTCCTGCGCGGCGCGAACCTGCTGGCCAACGTGACGAACGACGGCTGGTTCCTGCACACGGCGGCCGGGCGGCAGCATCTGGCCAATGCCATCTTCCGCTGCGTCGAGACCCGCCGGCCGATGGCCCGCGCGGCGAACACGGGCGTGACTTGTTTCGTCAATCGTTTCGGACGCGTCACGCAAGTGTTGCTGGACGCCAAAGGCAGCCAGTTCACCGAGGGCGTGCTCACGGGGACGGTAGAAGTTCCAACCGACGGGACGCTCACCTTCTACACCCGACACGGTGAGCTTTTCGCCAAAGTGTGCGGCGTACTGACGTTGCTCTTCCTGCTCGCGCGATTGCCCCGACTCGTTAGGCAGAACTCCGGGTAGCGCACGCGTCTCGCGTGCTGGTTGTCGCGTCTCGCGACAACGAACTTCTCCCAGGACGGCTTCTGTTGCAGGACAAAAGTCTCCAAAAAGTCCGCGCTGGTGAGACACCAGCGCCAGCACGCGAGACGCGTGCGCTACCCGGAAATCGTTGCGGCGTCTGGTTCACGATCGAACGCCACCGGGTCGCGACACGCGGTTTTCCGTGCATAGTCTCGCGCAATGGATAACGACTCCGTGATTTTCGCGCGCGGCTTGCGCAAATCCTACGGAGCACTCGAAGCGGTCAAGGGCATCGACTTCGAGGTGAGCGCCGGCGAAGTCTTCGGTCTGCTCGGACCGAACGGCGCCGGCAAAACGACCACGGTCGAAATCCTCGAGGGGTTGCGCCCGCGTAGCGGCGGAGAAGTCAAGGTGCTCGGGTTCGACCCGGACCGGCAAAAGCAGGCGTTGAAAGATCGGATCGGCGTTTGCCTGCAGGCGACGAATTTGCCTGACAAGATAAAGGTGCACGAAGCGCTCGAGCTTTTCGCCTCGTTCTACACGAAGCGGGTCGACGGCGATGCGCTCCTGCGCCGCCTGCAGCTCTGGGAAAAACGCGAGGCCGGCTACGCGACGCTCTCGGGCGGACAAAAGCAGCGCCTCGCGCTCGCCCTCGCGCTGATCAACGATCCGCAACTGCTTTTTCTCGACGAGCCGACGACCGGGCTCGATCCGCAGGTGCGCCTCGAGATTCGCGACTTGATCGAGGAGTTGCGCGCGGAAAAACGCACGATTCTGATGACCACGCATTACATCGAGGAAGCGGAGCGGCTCTGCGACCGGGTGGCGATCATCGACGACGGAGTGATCATCGCGATCGGTTCGCCCGGAGAATTGCAGGAAAAGAGTGCAACTCAATCGAGCATCGAGATTTCGTTAGGCCAGTCCCTCCCGCCGGGCGAGTTGCCCGCCTGGCCGGACGCGATTCGCACCATCGTGAGCGACGATCGGCGAAAAATCTCGGTCAGTTCCAGCCGCCCCGCGAAGACCCTGGTCGATTTGATCAAGTGGATCGACGCCCGCGGCCTGGAACTCGACGATGTGCATCTCAACCGCCCGACGCTCGAAGACGTCTTTATCGAGCTGACGGGGAAACGACTGCGCGACTAACGAATGAAGGCATTTCTCGCCCTCCTTAAAATCGATCTCAGGCTCGCGAGCCGAAATCGGACCGTCCTTTTCTTCAACTATTTTTTCCCCCTCATGTTTTTTTTCGTCTTCGCCCAGTTGTTCGACGCCAACCAGGGCTCGGCCATCCTCCAGGTGGTGACGATGGTCATCGTCCTCGGCATTCTCGGGAACGGACTTTTCGGAGCGGGAATGCGCGCCGTGCAAGAGCGCGAGGAAAATGTGCTTCGCCGCTACAAGGTGACGCCGATCACGCCTGTCCCATTGCTCGCGGCATCGATGATCACCGGCGTGGTGCTTTACCTTCCGAGCGTGGTGCTGGTGATCTTTTTGGCCCACCAGTTTTACGGGATGGCCCTGCCCGGGCAACTCGGCTCGCTGCTCATTTTCGTCTGCCTCGGCGCGATCGCCTTTCGCTCGTTAGGCCTGATCATCGCCGCGGTCGTCAATTCCTCGCAGGAAAGCAACATCCTCATCCAGCCGATCTACATGGCGATGCTTTTTCTGAGCGGCGCGACCATCCCGATCACCTACATGCCGCACTGGCTGCAAAACATTACGCAGTTTATACCCGCCACTTATTTGATGACCGGCATCGGCGGGATCCTGCAGCGCGGCGAAACGGTTTTCGCGAATTGGCAGGCGGTTGCGGCGCTCCTTCTCACCACCGCGGTCGCGACCTTCATCGCGACGAAACTTTTCCGCTGGGAGAAGGAGGAAAAGCTCCGCGCCTCGGCCAAACTTTGGGTGCTGGTGGTGTTGCTTCCGTTCCTTTTCCTCGGCGCTTACCAGGCGTGGAGTCAACATGACTTGGTCAAGGCGCGCATTCTGGCGCGCGATCTCCGGCGCGGGCAGACCTGGCTGATCCAGAACGCGCGCATCTTCGTTGGCAACGGCAAGGTGATTGAATCGGGCGCCGTGCTGGTGAAGAACGGAAAGATCGCCGAGGTCTACGACGGCAATTTCCCCGACGCGAAAAAGCTCAATGCCGAGGCGATCGACGCCGCCGGCAAGACGGTCCTGCCGGGCTTGATCGACATGCACGTCCATCTCGGGGCGCCCGGCGGATTTTACGATGATTGGTCGAAGTTCGACGCGCAAAAATCGTACGAACGCGAATTGGAGGCTTATCTTTACTGCGGCATCACCGCGGTCCGCAGCGCGGGCGACAAGGTGGATGAAATGTTGAAGTTGCGGCAGCAATTCAACAGCGGCGAGAAGTTGGGGACCGAGCTTTTCCTCTGCGGTCCGCTTTTCACGGCGGAAGGCGGTCACGGCACCGAGTACGCGAAGCGACTGCCGGAGATCGCGCGGGCCGGATTCAACGCCCAGTTCCTGCGCATCCCCAAAACGCAGGAGGAAGCACGCCAACAGGTCGACGAACTGGCGGCGAAGGGCGTGAACGCGATCAAGGGAATCCTCGAAGCCGGCGTCCCCGGCTACACCTTTAACCGGATGAATCTCGATCTGCTTCGCGCGGTCGTGGAAGAGGCGCACGCGAAAAGACTGCCGGCCGCCATTCACACCGGCGACAGCCGGGACGTGATCGACGCGGTCGCGCTCGGAGCGGATTCGATCGAGCACGGTTCGTTCCGCGATGAGATCCCCGACGCGACCATCGCGGAGATGGCGGCGAAGGGGATCGCCTTCGATCCGACTTTGAGCGTGGTGGAAGGGTTCACCGATTTCAGCAAAGGAAAAACCGATCTGCTCAAGCGCTCGTTAGTCCAGCAAGTCGCGACCAAGGAGTTGCTCACCGGAACCGAGCACGCCGCGGCGAGCGCCGAGATGAAATCATTTCGCGAGCAGATCGGTCGTTACCCGATGTCGATGGACATCGGTGGGCGCGACCTGGTCAAGGCCTGGCATGCGGGCGTGCTCCTCGTGACCGGCTCCGACGCGGGCAACTTCCTCGTTTTCCATGGCTCGACCGTGCAGCGTGAAATCGAACTCTGGGTCGCGGCGGGAATTCCACCCGCGGTCGCGTTGCAGGCCGCGACCGGCAACGCCGCCAGGCTGCTCCGGGCTGAGAATCGTATCGGGACGATCGAGAAAGGCAAGGAAGCGTCTCTCCTCGTGGTGGACGGCAACCCGTTGCAGGATGTGCGGGCGCTTTCCTCGATTTCGGTCGTTTTCCTGAAAGGCGAACGGGTTAATCGGACGACGATCTTCGAGCAGAAGTAGCGCGGAGCTCGCTCTGTAGCCGCTTCGCTGCGCGAAGCGTGGAGGTTGACGCTGCAGCAAGAAAATCGCCTCGTCCCCGCGCCGCCCATAGGGCGGCTGCTACAGGCTTCCTCCGCCCCTAACGATAATGCAAATGGATCAGCCGTGGCGGCTGGCCGGGGACGACGAGAAAAAGATCGTCGTAATCCTTCTCCGCGATCGTGAGGGGCGAAGAAACGCCGAGCGCTTTAATAATCTCCGGCACGGTGTTGGAATGCCCCACGACCAGAACGTTTCCGGAGGCAGTGTGTAAATTTGCGAGCAAGGCGGCGCTGTCCCTCGCCGGGATGACCTCGACTTTTACGCCTAACGACTTAGCGAGCGGCGCCGCGGTTTGCTGCGCGCGCCGGAATTCGCTCGTGTAAATGGCAGTGATCCCAGCGTCGCGCAGTTCCTTCGCCAGCGCGGCAGCGCGGGCCCGACCCGTCTCGGTTAGGGAGGGATCAGCTTGCGCGGGACCGCCGGCGTCGGCGCGCTCGGCGTGACGAACAAGAAAAATGACGGGCGGCTCCGCCCCGCCGCTGGTCGCGAGCAGGACGGTGGCCAGGCAGAGGAGTAATGGTTTCATCAATCTGAACCACGATAATGCTTTTTCTCCCCAGGCAAGTTGCACGAGATTGCGCCATGCAACCGATCTCGGGACTTCATCACATCACCGCTATCGCCGGGCCGGCGCAGGAGAATCTCGATTTCTACGCCGGTGTGCTCGGGATGCGGCTGGTGAAGAAGAGCGTGAACCAGGACGATCCCGGCACCTACCATCTGTTCTACGCGGATGCCGAGGGACATCCGGGAACCGACTTGACTTTCTTCCCCTGGGCACAGCTCGCGCCGCACCGCGAGGGTTACGGATTAAGCACGGAAGTGTCGCTCGCCATTCGACCGGGCAGCCTGGCGTTTTGGAGCGACCGGCTGAAACGCGCCGGCGTGCAGGTGTTCGAGGTCGAAACCCGTTTCGATCAACGCGTGCTGCCGTTGGCCGATTCCCACGGATTGCGGCTCAGCCTGACGGAAAGTGAAAGTTCGTTAGGGCGACCGTTCACTCCCTGGGAGCGCAGCCCGATCCCGGTGGAAAATCAGATTCGGGGACTGGAGAGCGCGCGGCTGGTGGAGCGTGAGCTGGAGCCGACGGTTTCGTTTCTCGGCGCGGGTCTCGGGTTCCGGAAGATTGGCGAAGAGGAGGGCTGGAGTCGCTACGGTTTGGGTGAAGGGAAGTCAGGACAGTACGTTGATCTGCGCGCGCAGCCGGCGGCGCGTCGTGGCGCCTGGGGCACCGGCAGCGTCCATCATCTCGCCTGGCGAATGCTGGATGAAAGTCAGCAGATGGAAGTGCGGCAGCGGGTCGCGCAAGAGGGCGCGCAGCCGACGCCGGTCATCGACCGTTTCTGGTTTAAATCGGTCTACTTTCGCGAACCGGGTGGTGTCCTTTTCGAATTGGCGACCGACGGCCCCGGTTTCAGCGTGGATGAAAAGCCGGCGACTCTCGGGGAAGCGCTCGTCCTTCCTCCGTGGCTGGAAGCCGAACGCGGCGCGATCGAAGCGGCGCTCCCGGAACTCCGCGACGCTTCTCTTGCCTAACGAGGGAGAGGAGACTCAGGCGCGTGCCTCGCCGCGCGGACAGCTTTCGCTCCCGTGCGATTTGTGCACCCGGGCCGGGATTTTCTTTCGAATCCTGGTTGGACGTGACGCGGCCGCGCGTTGAAAGTTGCCGGGCCGCACCACTCCATGCTCACGGAAATCGATCGTCTCACTGCCATCCGCGAGGCTCGTCCGGCCGAGAGCCTCTTTGCCGAAAAGGATTGGCTCCTCTCGCCCGAGGCGTTTCCCATCGAGGAAAAACACCGGGCCGATCTCGAGCGGCTGGGCCATCAGCTTTTTGTTTTCCAGCGGGCCTGCAATCAACTCTACCAGCAGAGCGTCAAGGGGAAACAACCTGCCTGGGTCGCGCGCTATCTGGATATCGGGAAACCGGCGGAGCTGATCGAGTTCTCGCGCCAGAAGGAATTTCGCGAGGCACTTCCGCGGGTTATCCGGCCCGATCTTGTCCTGACCGACGAGGGCTGGACGATCGCGGAAACCGATTCCGTGCCGGGCGGGATCGGATTGACCGCCTGGTTGAATCAAACCTACGCCGCTCTCGGCTCGGAAGTGATCGGCGCGGCGGACGGGATGCTCGATGGCTTTGCCACCGTCCTGCTGCGCGGCGGCGACATCGTCATCTCGCAGGAATCGGCCACTTACCGTCCGGAGATGGAATGGCTCGTTAGACAATTGCACGCGCGATTTCCCGATCGCTCCTGGAACGTTGTGCCCGCGGAAAATTATCAGCCGCAAGCGGGGCGCGATGTTTACCGGTTCTTCGAGCTGTTTGATCTGCCGAATTTGCCCGGGATTAGCAAACTGATCGAAGCCGCCGGGCGAGGCGAGCTGACCGTCACGCCGCCCTTCAAACCGTATCTCGAGGAGAAAATGTGGTTCGCGCTTTTCTGGCTTCAGCCACTGCACGGTTTCTGGCGCCGCGAGCTGGGCGACAAATATTTTCGGACGTTGCAAAAGATCATTCCCTACACCTGGATCCTCGATCCGACGCCGTTGCCGCAACACGCAGTCATTCCCCGGCTCGAGATTCAGGATTGGCTGGAAGCGGCGCGCTTCAGCCAGAAAGAGCGCGACCTTCTGCTCAAGGTGAGCGGATTCTCGCCGTTAGGCTGGGGCAGCCGAGGCGTGGCGCTCGGGGCCGATCTCCCGCACGCGGAATGGCAGCAGCGCATCGCGGACGCGCTGACCAACTTCGAGCGCGAGCCGACGATCATGCAGCGCTTTCACAAGGGCCGCCTGTTTGATCACCCGTATTGGGATACGGAGACCGACGAGCTCAAAACGATGCGCGGCCGGGTGCGCCTTTGTCCGTATTATTTTGTCGAGGCCGAGAGCGTGAGTCTGCGTGGTGCGCTGGCCACGATCTGTCCGGCGGACAAGAAACTTCTCCACGGCATGAGCGACGCGATTCTGGTCCCGAGTTGTTTCGCAGCGGCGCCGGAGGTTAGGCGTCTCGCCTGACTCGGCGGGCAGCCTTCCAGCCGGCCCGAAGAGCCGACGAGCTGGAAGGTCGTCGACCGAGTCAGGCGAGACGCCTAACTTCCGAGCCGCAACCCGCGCGGGATCAGAAAGCGATCGAGCAGATCGAACAACCCCTGGACCAAAAGCGCGAGCAGCGCGGCCGGGATCGCGCCTTCGAGGATGGTCGTGTGGTCGTTGAGATTGAGTCCGCTCAGGATCGGTTCGCCCAAGCCTCCGGCGCCGATCAACGCCGCGAGGGTGGCGGTTCCGATACTGATTACCGCGCTCGTTTTGATCCCGGCGAGAATCGTGCGCGACGCGAGCGGCAAATAAATTTTGCGCAGCCGCGCTCCCGGCTCGAGCCCGAGCGCGATCGCGGAATCGCGTAACGCGGGAGAAATATCCTGTAATCCAGTGGCCGTGTTCCTAACGATCGGCAGAAGTCCGTAAAGCAAGAGTGCGACGATCGCGGTCGTCGCGCTGATGCCGAGAAAGGGCACCGGCACAAGCAGGGCAAGGAGGGCGAGGGAAGGAATGGTCTGAATCATGGCGACGATCGCCAGGATCGTCTGGCCGAGCGCACCGCCGCGACTGGCGACGATGCCTAACGGCAAACCAATGAGCACGGAGAGGAGGAGCGAGATGCCCGCGAGTTGGAGATGACGGGCGGTCCAGCGCGCCATCTTTGGCCAGAGATCGCGCCGCGGAGCGGAGTCGCTGGCTGTGGGATGGAAATAGAGGGAAGCGGCAAACGCGTAGTCCTTCGTCCGCTCAGCGGCGGCGTTGAGTGAGATCATTTTGGCCTCGTCGATCCGGCCGAAGTGATTGAGGGCGGTGATGGCGCGCGGATCGATTGTCAGCCGGTAGAGAAAGACGGCTTTGTATTCCGGAAAGAAATGCCGGTCGTCGCGCAGGACGACGAGATCGTTTTCCTGGATTTTAGCGTCGGTAGAATACGCGTCCTTGAGGTCGATCGCGCCGCGGGCGAGCGCGGCGTAGCCGAGCGCGTGGTCGATGCCGCTAACGTTAGGCATCGTCAGGCCGTAGGTTGTCGCGAGCGGGCGCCAGCCGTCCTGGCGATCGAGGAATTCGTGGGTGAGACCGACTTTCAGCTCCGGATGCCGGCGCAGGTCGCTGATCGTTTGGATGCCGAGTTTCGCCGCTTCCGTCCGCCGCATGACGAGCGCGTAGGTGTTGTTAAAACCAAGATCGGTCGACATGCCGACGCCAAATTTCTCCAGCGCCGTGCGCATCTCTTCGTGCGAGAGCGGCTCCTTCGTCTTGAGAATTTCCTCGTCGATCGTGCCGGTGTATTCCGGGTAGACATCGATCTGTCCGCCGCTCAGCGCCTGCCAGAGAATGATCGTGCCGCCCATTCCGGCGCGCTCCTGAACAGCGAAGCCGGCGCGTTCCAGGACTGTCTTCGCGATCCCGCCGAGGACGTACGACTCGGTGAATTTTTTCGATCCGACCACGATTGGATCAGCCGCCAACGCCGAGGTGGCGACCAGGCCGAGCAGCAGTCCGATTTTCAAAACGCGACGCTCCTTTGGGCGTTGATGAACTCGGAAACGAACTCGTTAGCCGGATGGTCGCGCAGGTCGGCTGCGCTGCCCCGCTGCACGATGCGGCCTTCGTTCATCAGGACGATCTCATCAGCGAGATAGGCGGCTTCCCCCATGTCGTGCGTGACCAGGACCGCGGTTTGTTTCAGGCGCGCGAAAATTTCCTTCAAATCCCGCTGGAGCGCCGACCTAACGAGTGGATCAAGGGCGCCGAGCGGTTCGTCGAGGAGGAGCACCTCCGGTGCAAGCATGAGCGCGCGCATCAGGCTGACGCGCTGGCGTTGCCCGCCGGAGAGTTCGGCCGGGTAGCGCTCGAGCGCATCCCGCGGAAATTGGGAAAGCGCGCAGAGTTCCTCTAGCCGCGCCTTCATCTCGGCGGCCGGGTGCCCCAGATGCCGCGACATCAGAAGCACATTGGCCCGTGCCGTCAGGTGAGGAAACAAACCGCCCTCTTGGATGACGTAACCAACCCGGCGGCGAATCTCCTGCGCATTGGCGTCGTTCACTTCCGCGCCGTCGAAAAGGACCTGGCCGCTGTCGGGCTGCAGGAGGGCGATGATGAGGCGAAGGAGCGTCGATTTTCCGCAGCCGCTCGGGCCTATGAGGGCGGTCGTTAGGCCGGACTGGAAAGCAAGGTCGGTCGGCTGGAGCGCGGACGCACCACCGAATTTCTTGCTCACGCCGATCAGTTGAACAAGTGAAACCATGGGCGGATGCGCCAAGACTGGAACCGGGGTCACCGCCCCCGGGCTACAACGTTGTGAAGTGAAAAACGGCGAAAAGTTTTTCCGGATCGGTCCAGACACGCGCGAGCTGAAAGCCGGCCGAGGCGGCGAGCGCCGCGAAGCCGTCCACCGTGTGTTTGTAGGAAAATTCCGTGATGATTTTTTCTCCGGCCGCGAATGGAAATTCCCGGTCGGCCAGATGAACAGTCTGGTCGCGCTCGCTGATCAGGTGCATCTCGATCCGGGCCGCCTCCTGGTTGTAGATGGCTCGATGCCGCCAGGCCGAGAGATCGAAGTCGGCGTCCAATTCGCGATTCGCGCGGACGAGCATGTTGAGGTTGAAGGCCGCGGTCACGTCCGCGCTGTCGTTGTAGGCCGCTTCCAAAACGTCGGATGATTTTTGCAGATCGACCCCGATGATCAAGCCGCCGCTATGGCCGCAAAGCCGCGCAACGCGCTGCAGAAAATGGCGCGCCACTTCGGGGTGCATGTTGCCGATGGTCGAACCGGGAAAGTAGACCGCGATGTGGGCGGGCTTGCGGGAAGGCGTCGGCAATTCCAGCGGCTGCAGGTAGTCGGCGCAGACCGGCAGGATTTCGAGCGCCGGCATTTCGCGGCTGAGGGCTTCAGCCGATTCCGTCAGGCGTTGCTTCGAGATGTCCACCGGCACATACGCGATCAGATTTTGCAGATGATCGAGCAGCCTCCGTGTCTTCACGCCGGCGCCGGTGCCGAACCCGACCAACTCCGCATTTTCGCCGATCGAATCCGCGATTTCGGCCCCGTGTTGGCGCAGGATGGCGGTTTCGGTGCGCGTGACATAGTACTCGGGCAGCTCACAGATCTCTTGAAAAAGGTCGGAGCCACGCTCGTCGTAAAAGAACTTGCTCGGCAGAGTAGGGGGCGAGCTGGAAAGTCCCGCGATCGCTTCCTTGAGGAAATCGGAAGTCGCCGGCTCGAGATCGAGGAGTGAGACACCGCCGGCCGCGCCGTTCATGCCGGGTCGCGGGCGAGCCGGATGCCGGTGAATTGCCAGCGCTTTTCCGGTTGGAAAAAATTTCGGTAGGTCGGCCGGATGTGATTTTGCGAGGTCGCGCAGGAGCCGCCGCGCAAAACCATCTGGTTGCACATGAACTTGCCGTTGTATTCGCCGAGTGCGCCGGGCGCGGCGCGATAGCCGGGGTAGGGGAGATAGGCGCTGCGGGTCCATTCCCAGGCGTCGCCGTAGATTCGTTGCAGCTTATCGTTAGGCGCGGCGGCCACCGGGGCGGGTTGAAAACGTTCGCTATCGACGAAGTTGCCTTCCACCGGCAAGCCGGCCGCGGCTCGCTCCCATTCAAACTCGGTCGGCAAACGGGCGCCGCTCCAGTTGGCAAAAGCGTCCGCTTCGAAATAACTCACGTGCGTGACTGGCTCGGTTTCATCGACCGGCCGCATCCCCGCGAGGGTGAAATTCCACCATTGACCGTCCTGTTTGATCCAGTAGAGCGGCGCCTGCCAGCCGCCGGAAACGGGATCGTTGATGGTAGTCCAGCCTAACGAGAGCCAGAACTCCGGCCGGGTGTAGCCGCCCGCTTCGATGAAGGCGAGATATTCGCCGTTCGTCACCGGTCGCGTCGCGAGCGAGAAAGCGGGCACGAGCGCGCGGTGCCGCGGGCCTTCATTATCGTAGCTGAAGCCGCGCCCATCGTGCCCGATCTCGAGCGTCGTCTCGGCGAAATCAACGTAGCCTGCGGGAGCCACCTGGCGCGCCTCGATCGCTTTCTCGCGCTCCCGAAAAACCGGATGGAGCGGGTTGTGCGAGAAAACGTTTTTGATGTCGGTCACGAGCAACTCCTGGTGCTGCTGTTCGTGATGCAGGCCAATGATGAAGACCGGCTCCAGTTCCGCGAGCAGTTCATCGTCCGCGCTTTCCAGCAATTCCTCGATGTGCGCATCGATCGACTGCCGGAAGCGATACGTTTCGGCGACCGTCGGCCGCGAGATCAGCCCCCGCAGGTCCCGCCGGTGCATGTCGCCCGCCGCATTGTAATAGGAGTTAAAAAGATAGGCGTACTGCGGCACCGCGGTGCGATAGCTCGGCATCCAAACCTTCAAGATGAAGGTCTCGAAAAACCAGGTGGTGTGCGCGAGGTGCCATTTCGTCGGGCTGACGTCCGGCATCGATTGCACGACGCAATCCTCCGGTTCGAGGGTCTCACACAGGCGTTCGGAAAAATTGCGGACCTGGCGAAACCGCGCCAGCAACCTGTTAGCGCGCTTGTCTTCGCCGCGCGGCGGCCGCGTCTCGAGCGGGGCAATGAGAGAGGCGCTGTTCATTGCTGCTCGCGCTCCTGTTCTAGTTCTTCGCGCCGCGCTTCGACCATTTGATCGTGCGCGGCTTCCTCGAGGCCGCCGCTGACCAGTTCTTCGCCGACATTTTCATCCTCGTCGAAACCGCTTTTCGGCACGCGATGACCCGAGGCGCCGACGATCTCGTCGCGTTCGCTCTGTTCCTCGTCCGCGTCTTCGTCCATTTCGGGCACGTGGGACGCTTCCACGCCGGTCAGCTCGTTTTTCGCCTGGTGCCAATCCGTCTCGGTGAACTCATCGGGATTTCGTTCATCGATCATCGCGATCTCGCGCGCCCGTTTCTCGACCATCTCGGGCGATGGAACGCCGAGTCCGTTTCCATGAAGATTGATTTTCCCGTGCGGCGAGTGCGATCGATCAGGCATAACTGGTAATTCGCTTGGCAGACGTCGAACGTTCGCATCGAAGCGCCGTTTGTGCATCTTGGCTCTTTCCCGAAAGATTGAGAATCCGAATTTCTTAACCCGGCTCGCCGGATCCGAGAAAGTAGAGCAATCGCAAGATTGCGATTGGTCTGGCCGCGCTCGATCGCAGGCAACGGGGGGTGCAGCCATCGAATGCGGGATTAAGGCGCTCCATTGAAGAGTGGCGAGGAAGAGGCGGAGGCGGGAATCGAACCCGCGAATAGAGGTTTTGCAGACCCCGACCTTACCACTTGGCTACCCCGCCGATTTGCGAACCGGAGCGTAGGCGCGCGCTCTATAGGTGTCAACGATCCCGGCTACAACCCGCCGCTGACAATTGTCCAACACTAACGGCCGCGCCAGCATCGAAGCGGTGCGGATCGCGACCGGATTCACCTTGCCGCTTTACGTCTGTGCACCGCCGGGAGACACCAGCCGGATTTTTGTGGCGGAGCAGCATGGGCTGATCAAGATCATCAATCTGTCATCGAGGAAGGTGAATGCGACACCGTATCTCGATATCTCCTCCGAGGCCGGGCAAGGCACCGGTACCGGGATTCTTGGTATGACTTTCGATCCGGACTACGCGGTCAACGGCCATTTCTACGTCAGCTACACGACGGACAATGATGGAATCTACCACGCCGGCGTATCCCATATCGCGCGCTTTACGGTGAGCGCAGATCCGAATGTCGCCGATCCCGGGAACGAAGTGACGGTCATTACCGCCGATCAGCCGCAGCCCGATCATAACTTTGACTGGATTGGCTTTAGCCCGCGCGCAGGCGACGAAGGCGGCGATGGCGGCGGTAGTGAAGACAATGATAAGGGTCACGAGACGCCCGACGGAAACGGCCAAAGCACGCAGACCTTGCTCGGGAAGATCCTGCGCATCCACATCGAAGCTGACGGCACCTACACGATCCCGCCGGATAATCCGTTTTTTGGGTCACAAACGGACAGGCAAGAGATTTGGACGTTCGGCCTCCGCAATCCTTTTCGAGCCAGCTTCGATCC
The DNA here is from genome assembly GCA_003169975.1 of Spartobacteria bacterium. GTDB lineage: Bacteria > Verrucomicrobiota > Verrucomicrobiia > Chthoniobacterales > UBA10450 > Palsa-1392. The sequence goes on from PNAA01000024.1 coordinate 305,183, forward strand.
CCAAACTGGCACGATGTTTATCGGCGACGTGGGTGAGTACAACCGCGAAGAGGTGGACGTGAACCTCGCTTCGAATCCGGGCGGGGGCGAAGACTATGGCTGGCGCTATCGTGAGGGTCTCATTCAGAACCCGTTCTACAGACGCTTTCCTCCCCCACCCGATGCAGTCGATCCGATCATCGATTATGAGCACGACGTGACCGGATCATGCGTGATCGGCGGTTATGTCTATCGCGGATCAAAAGTGCACAATCTGCGCGGTGTCTATGTTTTCGGTGATTGTTTCGGCCCTGATCCTCAGGACTTTTTGGGTAGAGTCTTCACCCTAACCTATCGGGGAGGCGTCGCTTCCAATTTCCAAGAGATCACTTCCCAGCTGTTTCCCACGCGGATCGGCGGTTACACTTTAGGCGCTCTTACTTCGCTGGGAGAAGACGCCAGTGGCGAGATCTACCTCGTCGATTACAGCGGAAACGTTTTCAAGATCAGGGGAGGACCGCAGTGATTCTGCTCCCGTTGTTCTGGAGCCGGTGAGAGTAAGTCAGAGCATCGCCACTCTTCCAGAGACTTCCGCAGCATTGTTCTGACCTCGGTCGGGAAAAAGCCGATTTTTAGCCAGGAGAAGAAGCGGCACCATCATTGCGATGGCCAGTCGTAGGGGCGCGCTCTCGAGGTGGTTAACGAACTGGCTCCCTCCATTCAACGTTGAACGTTGAACGTTGAACGTTGAACGTTAGTTCGATGCCTGCGCATTCCACTGAACTTTTTGCCCGCGCCTGCCGGCTCATCCCCGGCGGGGTCAATTCCCCCGTCCGCGCCTTCCGCGGTCTCGGTCGCGAGCCGTTTTTCGTGGAGCGCGCGGCCGGCGCCCACATCTGGGACGTCGATGGCAATAAGTACATCGACTACGTTGGCACGTGGGGCCCGGCGATTCTCGGTCACGCGCCCGCGGTGGTGATCGAGGCAGTGCGCGATGCCGCCGGCCGTGGGGTCAGCTTTGGAATTCCAAATCCGCTCGAAGTCGAAATGGCGGAACTAATCTGCGGGTGGGTTCCCTCGATCGAGAAGGTGCGGATGGTGAACAGCGGGACCGAAGCGACCATGTCATGCGTGCGGCTGGCGCGCGGTTTCACCGGACGCGACAAGATCATCAAATTCGAAGGCTGCTATCACGGGCACGTTGATTCCCTGCTCGTCCACGCCGGCAGCGGCGCCCTCACGCATGGCCAGCCCGACAGCGCCGGCGTGCCGGAAGCGTTCGCTGGCCTAACGATCGCCCTTCCTTTCAACAATATCGAGGCCGTGCGGAAGACGTTCCGCGCAAATCCAGGCGAGATCGCCGCGATCATCCTCGAACCGATTCCGGCCAATGCCGGCCTCTACTTTCCGCGGCCCGGCTTCCTCGCAGCGCTGCGCGAGGAATGCACCCGGGACGGCGCGCTCCTTATCTTCGACGAAGTGATGACCGGGTTTCGCGTCGCGCGCGGCGGAGCGCAGGAAGTCTACGGAGTCCGGCCCGATCTGACCGCGCTCGGCAAAGTCATCGGCGGCGGTCTGCCGGTGGGCGCCTTCGGCGGCCGCGCGGAAATCATGGATCAACTTTCGCCGCTCGGCCCGGTTTACCAGGCTGGCACACTTTCCGGTAATCCGCTCGCCATGGCCGCGGGCCTCGCGCAGCTGCGGGAGCTCGAACGCATCGACGGTTGGAAGACGCTCGAAACCCTCGGCGCGCAACTCGAGCAGGCGACACGCGATGCGATCGGCGAAACGAAGACTCCGGCTGTTTTCCATCGCATCGGCTCGATGTTTTGCCTCTTTTTTACGGACGGACCGGTAACCGATCTGGCCGGCGCGCGTCGGAGCAATCTCGAAAAATTTGCGCGTTTCTTCAGTCATTGTCTCGAGGCGGGAGTTTATTTCGCGCCGTCGCAGTTTGAGACTGGGTTTATTTCTACGGCGCATCGGCCAGACGAGATCGAAGAGACGGCCCGGGTGGTGCGCGAGGCGCTGGCGCAGCTTAGCCGTTAGGCACGGGACGCGCAAAAGCTTTGCGTCCGCCACCGCCCTGCACTAGGAAAAGCTCCTCGTGAGTCAGACTTTGCCGGTCCGCATTCGTTCTCTCGCCAAGTTTTTCTTCGAAGGCGATCGGAAGTTTTTCGTCAAGGGCGCCACTTACGGGCCCTTCAGGCCAGACGCGGCCGGGGATTATCTCGGCAGCGAAGAACAGGCGCGGCGCGACCTCACGCAGATGCGCGCCCTGGGGATCAACGTCGTTCGGATCTATCATCTTCCGCCACGTTGGTTCCTCGATGCTTGTTCCGCAGCCGGCGTGCGGGTGTTGATCACGCTTCCCTGGGCGAAGCATGTGGAATTTCTCGTTCGGGCAAAAACGCGGCGCGAGATCGTGCGGGTGGTGCGCACGGCGGTCGCGCTCCATGCGGGCCATCCGGCCATTTTTGGTTATCTCGTCGGCAACGAGATCCCGACCACGATGGTCCGCTGGCTGGGCGTGCGCCGGGTGACAGAATTTCTCGAGACCCTGATTCGCGTCGGCCGCGAGGCGGATCCGAACGTCCTTTTCTCCTACGCGAGTTATCCACCAACGGAGTATCTCCTCCCGCAGAACGTCGATTTCTACTGTTTCAACGTTTACCTGCACGACCAGCGCGATTTCGAAAAGTACCTTCTTCGCCTGCAAAACCTGGCGGAAGAGAAGCCGCTCATGCTCGGCGAATTCGGCATGGACACGATCCGCCACAGCGAGGAGGAGCAGGCCGAAATGCTCGGCTGGCACGTTGACAGCGTGGTCCGTTGCGGCCTTGCCGGGACGATCTTTTTCGCGTGGACGGATGAATGGTTCACCGGCGAAACGGAGATTACCGATTGGTCCTTCGGGCTCGTGCGGCGGGACCGGACGCCGAAGAAATCCTTCTTCGCGCTGCAGAAAAAACTCGGCCAGGACGACGCCTCGCTGCCGCACCGCGATTTGCCGCAAACGCCGTTCGTCTCGGTCATCGTTTGTTCCTACAACGGGGGCAAAACGCTCGCGGAATGCCTCGAGTCGTTAGGCAAAATCAATTATCCGGCCTACGAAGCGATCCTGGTCGACGACGGCTCGACCGATAACACGCCGGAGATCGCGGCCCGTTACCCGAAGGTCCGCTCCATTCGGCAGGAAAATCACGGCTTGAGCTACGCGCGCAACGCCGGCGCGGCCGCGGCCAAAGGCGAGGTGCTGGCTTACACCGACTCCGACTGCATGGCGGATCCCGACTGGCTCTACTACCTGATCGGCACGCTCGTGAGCGGCGACTATGCCGGGGTCGGCGGGCCTAACGTTTCGCCGCCGGCGGAAAACTGGGTGCAGGCATGTGTTGCAGCGGCGCCGGGTGGCCCGAGCCACGTGCTCCTCACCGACACCGTCGCCGAGCACATTCCCGGGTGTAACATGGCTTTCTACCGCTGGGCTTTCGACACCGTCGGCGGGTTTGACATCGAGTATCGCAAGGCGGGCGACGACGTCGATTTCTGTTGGCGCCTGCAACAGGAAGGCCACGTCATCGCCTTTAGTCCGACCGCGATCGTCTGGCATCATCGCCGCTTTACGTTAGGCGCGTTTCGCAAACAGCAGGCCGGTTACGGCGAAGCGGAATCCATGCTTCGTTTCAAGCACCTGATTTTCTTTGGCCCGACCGGCACCGCGAAATGGCGCGGCCAGATTTACGGTTCGCCCCGTTTCAGTTGGTTCATCAATCGCCCGATCATCTATCACGGAATTTTCGGCGAAGGCTTTTTCCAGTCGATCTATCCGTCGCCGCAATCCGAAATCGCCAACTACCTCAGCAGTATCGAGTGGTTCGTGCTCACGCTTTTTCTTTTCGGGCTGGGAATCTTCCTGCCCGTGTTGCGCATTGTGCCCTACCTCATGCTCGGCGGCACGCTTTGCGTCGCGCTCTCCTACATGCTGCGCGCGCGGATCGAGCCGAAGTTTGACACCGCTCCCGCGCGACTGCTCGTCATGTTCCTCGCCTTCGCGCAACCGCTGGTGCGCGGCTGGAACCGCTATTTCACCTGGCTCCAATTCAAGCGCACCCCGCGGGGCGTCATCGGGACCCATGAGAAAATGCCTTCGGGAACAGCGGGCCGGGGGAGCCTGCGGCGGCGAATTTACTGGAGCGAGGAGGGCGTCGAGCGGAATGCGCTTCTCAAATCAATCTTCCAACTCCTCGAAGAAGAAGGGTGGAGCTACTCCGCTGACACCGGCTGGAAGGAATGGGACATCCAAATCTACGGAAATTTCTTCTGGAGCGTCGTCCTTCAAACCGTGACCGAGTACCACGGCGGACCGAAGTGCCTGACGAGAGTGCGGCTCCGCTACCGCTTTGTGACCACGACGGTCATCATCAATCTGCTCGTCCTCGCGATGATCCTCTACCGGGACCTGAACAGCGCCGGGGTTGATCCGCGGGTCCTGGTTCCCTATGGAATCTTCCTGCTTTTCCTGGGAACGCGGGCCCGGCGTTTGAAGCGGCGGGTGGCGGAAATCGTCGATGTCGCCGCCTACCGACTCGGCCTGCAACGGATCACGAAAAAGAGGACGCCCGATGCCGATCGTTAGGCAGACGTGGCTTTGGCTCGCGCTCCTCGCGGAGATCCTGCTCCTCGCGGCGCTCCACCGTTTCGACGACTGGCATTACGCCACGATGCCGGTCAAGTTTGTCGAGACCGCCGTGCTCTGCGGGATCGCCTTTTTTGCGGCCGCGTCGGTCTTCGCCAAACTGCCGTCGGGCCGGATGGCCACGGTGATTTTCTGGAGCGTGTCGATTCTCCTCCGGACCGTCGCGCTGCCACTCGAGCCGGGGGATGATATCTGGCGCTACCAGTGGGAGGGGAGGGTGCAGAACGCGGGTTTCAATCCCTACGTCCTTTCGCCTAACGATGAGCAACTGGCCCCGGTCCGGGCGCAGTTCAAGGATTGGAACGAGATCAATCACCGCGATTTCAGCGCGATCTATCCGCCGGGAATGGAGCTGATTTTCGCCGGGCTGAGCCGTTGCGCCGCGAGCCCGCTCTTTTATAAATTGCTCTTCGCCGCCGCCGATCTCGGCGCCATCGCGGTGCTCCTGCGCTTGATCGGCGGCCGCGCGCGCCACGCGGACGCCGCCTGGTATGCCTGGAATCCGCTCGTCATTTACAGCTTCGCCGGCGCGGCGCACTTCGACAGCTTGATGATTCTGCCGATGCTCGCCGGAATTCTTTGTTTTGTCCGCAGTCGCGCGGCGACCGATTCGGCCGGGCAATGGCGCTGGGCCGTGCTCGGCGCGATCGCGCTCGGCGCGGCGATTTCGATCAAGCTTGTCCCGGTGCTCCTCTTGCCGGTCTGCGTTTTCGCGCTTGGGCGTCGCGCTTGGGCGCTGGCCCTCAGCCTGGGAATTCCGGCCCTGCTCAGTCTGCCTTTCGGATTTCCCCGCGTCCCGATCTGGCAATCGTTAGGGCGATTCATTTATGTCGCGCGTTTGAATGACATGTTCTGGTGGATCATCGAGGAGACCTTCTGGCCCAACCCGCACCAGAAGAATTATCACTACAACGTCGTGATCATCGTCGCGGTCGTGCTTGTTTCGCTCGTCTTTCTGCGCAATTGGCAACGCGGCTTGCTCTGGACGATGGGCACGGCGCTAATCCTGAGTCCCGTGCTGCATCCGTGGTATTGCACCTGGATCCTGCCGCTGGCCGCGTGGCGCCGGGTCGACGCCTGGCAGGTGCTCTCGGTCACAGTTTTCGCCTATTATCTTTTTTGGGACGAGCGGCTCTTCCTGCTTCCGTGGCATTCGGAGCCGTGGCTGCGCAGCTTTATCCTCATCCCGCCGATCGTCGCCGCGCTCTTTGCCTTGCGGCGCAAGCCGAGACCTAACGAATTAGAAAGCGCGTGATTTCGCGGCCTCCGGGTAGCGCACGCGTCTCGCGTGCTGGCGACGGTGTTCCACCGTCGCGGACTTGGTGAGATGCGGGCGTGCCAGGAAAAGTTCGTTGCGGTGGAATACCGCAACCAGCACGCGAGACGCGTGCGCTACCCGGGATTTGCCGTGCCGCGTCAATGTGAACTACAGCGCTCCCGCTCTTTGGTCTAACGAAAAGCGCTCTCCTGCAACCGTCGAAAATCCTCCGGGATCGGCGCCTCAAGAAAATGCCGTTGGCCGGTCCGCGGGTGCGTAAAACCGAGCTTCCAAGCGTGCAACATTTGCCGCGGCGCAGCGACTTTTCTCCCATAGAGAGAATCACCGACCACGGGATGGCCAATATGATGCAGGTGGACGCGAATCTGGTGCGTGCGACCGCTGTGGATCGCGCATTCCAGCAGGCTGACGCCGCCGCCGGATTGAAGCACGCGGTAATCCGTCTTTGCGATTCGCCCGCGCGTCGGATGGACCGCCATTTTTTTGCGTTGTACCGGATGACGGCCAATCGGCGCTTCGATCGTTCCGCGCGGTCTCTTCGGGACTCCAGAGACGAGCGCGAGGTAATTTTTTTTCACTTCCCGCTCCGCGAATTGGCGGGCGAGATGCTGATGCGCGGCGTCATTCTTGGCCACGACGAGGCAGCCGCTCGTTTCCTTATCGAGGCGGTGAACAATCCCGGGCCGTTGTTTTCCGCCGATGCCGGAAAGGTTGGTGCAATGATGGAGCAACGCATTGACGAGAGTATGCGTCTGATTGCCAGCGCCGGGATGAACGACCAGGCCGGCCGGCTTGTTCAGGACGAGCAGGTCTTCGTCCTCGAAGAGGATCTCGAGCGGGATTTCCTCCGCCTGGGCATCGATTTCCTCGAGCGGTGGGACAGTTAACCTAACGACATCGCCGGGGTGCACCGTCTCGCGGGTGCGCGCTGCTTTTCCCTGCAAACGGACGTCGCCGGTGCGGATCAGATTCTGCAGGCGCGAGCGGGAGAATTGCGGGAAAGCCAAGGCCAGGTAGCGGTCGAGACGCAAGCCGGCGTGCTCGTTGGGCACGATCAATTCGATCATCGCATTTTCCGGCTTGCGAGGCGCAGGGAGCGACGATTGCCGCCCGGGTGAGGGGTGTTACTATGCGGTCGATGGCCTCGACCGACCGCGGCGCGCAAGTGCAATCTTGTCCGAGTTGCGGGCGGCCGGTCGAGACCGCCGGGCTTGAGCCCTTCAGCAAGGTCAAGTGTCCGGCCTGCGGCTTGCAACTGCCGGTCGAGCGCGTCTTCGAAAATTACGTCGTTGTCGAGCCGCTCGGCACGGGCGGGATGGGCTCGGTTTACAAGGCGCGCGACACGCGGCTGAACCGCTTCGTTGCGCTCAAGCTCCTGCGCAAGGAGTTCGCCGGCGACGCCACCTTTACCGCGAAGCTGCAGGAGGAAGCGCGCATCACTGCGTCGATCAAGCACCCGCATGTGGTCGAGGTTTTCTCGGTCGGCGAAGACCACGGGCAATTCTACGTCGTGATGGAGCTGGTCGATGGCGGCAGTCTCGACGATCGGATGGAAGACGAAAAGCGCATTTCGGAATTGCAGACGCTCGAGGTCGGTCTGCAGGTGGCGAAGGGCTTGCAGGCGGCGCTCCAAGCGGGGCTGATTCATCGTGACATCAAACCCGGGAATATTCTTTTTGCTGATCGGCACACGGCGAAGATCGTTGATTTTGGTCTCGCGTTGCTTGCCGCCCAGCACGCGGAAACAGAGGGCGAAATCTGGGGCACGCCCTATTACGTCGCGCCGGAGCGCCTAACGAACGCGAAGGAGGATTTTCGGAGCGACCTGTACAGCCTCGGGGCGACTCTTTTTCATGCCGTCTCCGGCCATCCGACTTTTGAAAATGAGACGCAGTCGGCCACCGAGCTGAAGAAGCTGAAGTCGAATCTGAAATCGGTGCGCGAAGTTGCGCCCGACGTTTCGGAGGAGACGGCGGCCGTGATTGACCAGATGTTGCGCCCGAGTCCGGTCGAGCGGCAGAGTTCCTACCAGGAACTGATCGCGCAACTGCAGGCGGCGCACGCGGCGGCGCTGGCCCGGGAAGAGGAATTGCGCGGCCGCTGGAGCTGGCCGGTGCGCGTGCTGGTGTCGCTAGGCGCGCTCCTCCTCGTCGCCGCGCTCGGCTTTGGAATCTTCATCGGAGTGCGAAGTTTTTCCCGGCGAAGCGCAGAAGCGGCGCTGACGCCCGCTGGCATTGTCCCAGCGCAGTTGGAGGCGGCGCGGCGCGAGCTCCGGGCCGGCCGTTACGCCACAGCGGAGGCGCTGTTTCGCGAGATTGCTGTGACCGCGCCGAACGCGCAACCGGCGGCCGACCTTTGCGCTGCGCTGCAGCTTTGGGAACGCGACGATTTCGCGCAGGCCGCGACGGTCTTTCAGCGTTTCACCAGGCTCAAACCGTCTGCGCAGTTTCTTTGGTTGAACGATGATAAGCCGCTTGCCCAAAATCGACTGGACGATTACCAGCTCTACACCGAATGGGAGAAGTCGCGTGGCGCGACGAAAAATCCGGAAGAAGCGCTGCGCAAGCTTCGAGAAGTCAGCCGGAGATTGAAAGCGAAAGGCGCTCTCGCTTTCCAGCTCGCCGACGAGGAAGCGAAGATGGCGGCGCAAATCTCGGAATTTTCCGAGAAGCGCGCGGCGGAAGAGAAGAAACGCGCCGCCGAGGAAGCGCCCCGCTGGACGGCGGCGTTGGCGACGGAGCGCCGGGCGCTCGCCGCCTACCAATTCGAGAACGCATTTCAGATCCTGGAGACGACGAAACTCACCGCGGCGTCGCTCCTCGCAGAACGCGAGGACGAGTTGCGACGCGCGCGCTGGCTGGCGGATTGGAAAACGAAACTGATCAGCGACATCAACGGGACCGGTTTCGGCGGCGCGGTGACCGACATTCATGGCGTGCGCTACGACGGACCGGTGTGGCGCGCCACGCCGAACAAACTGGAGTTGAAAATCCGCTACGGCAGCGTCATGACCGACTGGCTGAATCTTTCGCCCCAGATGCTCCTCACGATGTCGACCGCGTTCATTCGCCCGGCTGTTTCCGACGTCTCCGAGCGACAATGGTTGAGCGCCATTTTCGCGGCGGAGACGGGACAATCGGTCTCCGCGAACGAGCTCGCCGCGAAAGCCGCCGCGGCGAAAGCGGAATTTCGCGACCTCCGGCGGCGCTATTTTCCCGGCGCGAAAAAGTAGCTGGCGTATCTTCTGCTTCAGAGGAGGGATGCGCCTGTTTTCTCTGCTCTTGGTTGCCGGGCTGATCGTCACGGCGACGGCGGGCCCATCTCCTTTGTCCAACAAAGAGATCGCGCTCATGCTCCGCTCAGGTTATTCGAGCGACGCCGTCCTCGCGGAAGTGACCGGCCGCCGGGTGCGTGAGGCGTTTGATCCCGCGATGAAAAAATCGCTGATCGATTTCGGGGCAAATGCACAACTGATCAGCGCCCTTGCGAGCAACGCCTATTTGATCTCCGGATCGGAAGCCGGCCGGGCAAAACAACGGGAGGCTGAGCTGAGCGCGCAGCGAGCGACGGAGATCGAGCGGAGCCAAGAGCTCAACACCCTTTACCAGGCGCAGCAGGCGGAAGCCCGCGCCAAGGCCGCCGCGGCCCCGCCTTCGACGGGGACATTGATCCTGGACGCGCTAAAGCAAAAGCTGGTCCGCTGCCACGACGGGACGGTTAGCCGCGCCGTTGGCACCGAGCTCGACAACAAGAAGTTCGTCGCACTCTACTACTCTGCGCATTGGTGCGCTCCCTGCCGCAAGTTCACGCCCCAGTTGGTCGACTACTACAATCGCATCGTGCTGGAGCATCCGGAGTTCGAGATCATTTTCGTCAGCGCAGATCGTTCACGTTTCGGTTGGGAAACCTACATCCAGGAAGCGAGAATGCCCTGGCTGGCGATCGATTACGACCAGCTCGCTGATCTGCCGGGACTGAAGGCGCTCGGCGGCGACGGTATTCCTTCGCTGCTCGTGCTCGACGGGGGCAGCCACATCGTCGCGAGTAGTTACGATGGCGACAAATATCTGGGCCCCCAAAATGCGCTCGCCGCGCTTGACAAGATTTTCGCGGCGAACGCAGGGCCGGTCGCACAAATTCGATAGAAACGGGCGAAGGTTTGCCGTGGCCTGAAGCGCGTCGGCCCGACGCGGTCAGTCATTGGTCCGATATCCGGCGACAAAAGTGCGTCGGAAAGCAGGGAAGCTGCCAGCCGCAATCTCCGCGCGAACCCGTTTCATCAGATTCAAATAGAAGTAGAGATTGTGCAGAGTCATCAGCCTTAGCCCGAGAATTTCTTCGGCCTTGATCAGGTGTCGCAGGTAGCCGCGAGTGAAGTCCCGGCAGGCCGGACAGGTGCAGCCCTCCTCGATCGGGCCTTTTTGCAGAGCAAACTCCGCGTTCTTTAGATTGAGCGAGCCGCCGGCGGTGAAGGCGGTGCCATTGCGCGCCAGACGCGTCGGCAGCACGCAGTCGAACAGGTCGACGCCGCGGGCGATCAGTTCGAGCAATTGCGGCGGAGTGCCGAGACCCATCGCGTAACGCGGCTTGTCGTTAGGCAAAAACGGCTCGCTCCATTCCACCGCCTGCATCATTTCCGCTTCCGGCTCGCCCACGCTCACTCCGCCGATCGCATAACCATCGAAACCGATCTGCACCGTTGCCTCCGCACTCGCGCGGCGCAGATCCTTGAACGTGCCACCCTGCACAATCCCGAAAAGGAGCTGGCGCATTCCCTCTTCTGTTGAACGTTGAACCCCGAAAGCTTTCGGGGTTGGACGTTGAACGTTCGCTTCCTTGCACCGCCGCGCCCAGCGCGCCGTCATTTCCCCACTGCGCGCCGCATACTCATGCTCGCACGGATAAGGCGGGCACTCATCCAGCACCATCGCGATATCGCTCCCCAGCGTGGCCTGGATTTCCATCGCGTTCTCCGGACTAATGAAAGTCGGCGTGCCATCGAGATGATTTTGGAACTGGACGCCTTCCTCCGTGATTTTGCGCAACTTCGCGAGCGAGAAAATCTGGTAGCCGCCGCTGTCGGTCAGGATCGGGCCATCCCAATTCATGAAGCGGTGCAGGCCGCCAAAGTGCCGCATCACCTCCATGCCCGGCCTAACGAAAAGGTGGTAAGTGTTCCCGAGAATGATCTGCGCCTCGAGCTCCCGCAGCTCGCCCGGGCTGACACCCTTCACGCTCCCCTGTGTCCCGACCGGCATGAAAGCCGGCGTCTCGATCACGCCATGCGCCGTCGTGAGGCGAGCGCGCCGCGCCTTGGTCGCGGAATCTGTCTGCCAGAGCTCGAACATCGTCAGCGAGAGACAGCCGGGCCGTTGACGGGCCGGAACGCCTGCCAGGCGGGCCGGGCGTTTCTGTCCGTATCAAAGAGAGCGAAGGTTTTCCACATTCCTTCGCCATACCACTCCGGGCTCCAATAAAAAGCGCCGGCGATTTTTGGATTGTCTGCGCAGAATTTCAGGAAGTCCCTCAGCCAACGTTCCTGGCCTTCCGGCATGAGCGGATACCCCGGAACTTCCTTGCGCCAGCGCGCGAATTGGCCGTGGAAATCCGCCGTGCTCGGGTAGCCGGTCTCGGGAATGATGACCGGACGATTGATGCTGGAAGTGACGCGGTCGATGGGCGCGTGAAATTGATCGAAGGTCAGCGAATTGCCGATGTTCGATGACGGGAAATAAGTGAGGCCAGCGAAATCAATCTGCACCTGTCGCTCAAGCATGAACCGGAAAAACGCGACGCAGAAATCGGCGTCCCACCAATGGGCGATGTGCAGGATAAATTTCGCGTCGGGATCGGCTGCTTTCACGTCCGCCTCGCAGGCCAGGATCAACTGCGCCGCATCCGGCCAGTTGTGCCGGCTCAGATGTTCCGGATTCTTCCGGGCGTGCCGGCCGGGGAAAACGCCGCAAACGCCGTAGTCGATCTCGTTGCCCACTTCATACAGGTGACTCGTTAGGCCATGTGCGCGAAAGTGCTCCACGACCCCGCGCGAATACTTGCGCACGGCTTCGGCGCGTTGCTCGAGCGAGAGATCTTTCCAGATCACGGGCAGCGGTTGTTTCGTCAGGTCGGCCCAATTTTCGCTCAGGAAAATGACAAGATAGGAATTGAGTCCGGCTCGCATCGCCCGTTCCACAACTTCGGTGGCGTAGGATTTGCCGTTGACCCCGTCGTCTTCGGTCCAGAGTCGAACGCGGAGCCGGCGTGCGCCCTGTTTTTGCATGCCGGCAAACAGTTCCTGCTCCTGGCCATTCCATTTCCAACGCGAGCCGTGCGCTTCCATCTCGAGAGCATAATTGGTGTCGACACCGAGCATGAAGTCGCGCCGCATTGGTTCGCCGGCCCCGCGTAGTTCGCAAGAGGTCAATGCGATGAAGGCGGCGCAGAGAAAGCTGATACGAGCGGTTCGAAGCACGGCGCCATTCTGAGCCACGCGGCCGATCTCTCAACTTGAAATGTGAATGGAAAGAATCGCCGGCAGTTCCATAAATTCACCCGGATCGCTTCGGATTTGTGATTCACTGCGAGCTTTAGAAAGCCGGTGCCAGAAGACCGGTGCCGCTGATCCGGTGGACGCATTGTGCTATCTGGAAGGATGTCGGACCCAGTCGCCAACACCATCGCCAGTGCGACCGACCTAATCGTTCGGTTCGGGCATCAAGTGGTGCTCGATCAGGCCTCGGTCACGATTCTGGAAGGCGAGCGCGTCGGCTTGGTCGGGCGCAACGGCTCGGGCAAAACGACCTTCCTGCAAATCGCGGCAGGTGTGGCGCCGCCCGATACCGGGGAACTCAATCGGCGGCGCGATCTCGTCGTTGGTTACATGCCGCAAATGTTCGAGCTCGATGAGACGGCGACGGTGCATGCCAACATTCTGGCCGGCGCGCAGCGGGTGCTGGATCTCATCGAGGAATACGAAAGCGCACCACCCGAAGGCGCGCGGAGTGGTATTCTGCTCGATCAAATCGGGCACTTCGACGGCTGGAATCTCGAGCATCGGATCAAGAGCCTGATCACCAACCTGCACGCGCCCGACGCGGAGCGCGTCGTCGCGACGTTGTCCGGCGGCGAGAAACGGCGCGTCGCGCTCTGTCGCGCGCTCCTCGCCCGCCCGGATTTCCTGATTCTCGATGAACCGACGAACCATCTCGACACCGGCTCGATCGAGTGGCTGGAGGATTTTCTCGCGCGCTACAGCGGCACGTGTCTGTTTGTGACGCACGACCGCTACTTTCTCGACCGCGTGGCGACGCGCGTGGTCGAGCTTTCGCGCGGGAAATTCTACAGCTACGCCGGCAATTATACCGACTATCTGCTGGCACGCGCCGAGCGGCAGGTGGTCGAGGAGATGCAGGAAAACAAGCGCCAGAAATTTCTGAAACGCGAGCTGGCCTGGGTGCGCAAAGCGCCGCGCGCGCGCCGGACGAAGTCGGTCGATCGGGTGGAGCGTTATTTCGAGATGGCGGCGCAGGAAGCGCCGGAAGCGGAACTCGACGTCGATCTCATCATTCCGCCCGCGCCGAAGCTCGCGAATCGTGTGATCGAACTGCGCGACGTCGCGATGGAACTCGGCGGGCGCGTTCTCTTCCGCGACTTCTCGCTCAACCTGGTGGCCGGCGAACGCCTCGGCATTGTCGGCCGCAACGGTCTCGGGAAATCCACTCTCCTAAAAATCATGCTCGGGGAACTCACCCCAACACGCGGTGCGGTGGAGATCGGGTCGCGGACGGAGATCAACTACGTCGATCAAAACCGGCTCCTGCTCGACGATGCAAAAACGGTCTGGGAAGAAGTGGGCGAGGGGAGCGAATTCGTTAGGCTGGGTGAAGAAAACATCACCCTGCGCGGTTATTTGCGACGTTTTCTTTTCACCGAAGAACGGATCAACACGAAGATCGATCAACTGAGCGGCGGCGAGCGGAGTCGAGTCCTGCTCGCAAAAATTCTGAAGCGCGGCGGCAACGTGCTCATCCTCGACGAGCCGACGAACGACCTCGATCTCGGCACCCTGCGGTTGCTCGAGGAAGCGCTCGTCGCCTTTGGCGGGAACGTGATCGTCGTCAGTCACGACCGCTATTTCCTGAATCGCGTCTGTACCGCCATCCTCGCCTTCGAGGGTGACGGCGTCCTCGAGTACCACGTCGGCAACTACGACTACTACCTCGAAAAACGGGCGATCGTTGTAGCCGGGATCGGTGATCCCGGCCCCTCGGAGCCGCGCGAGCCAGCCGGCGTCACCGGCCCCGGCTACAGCAGGGCCAAACCGCGCAAGCTAAAATGGAAAGAAGAGCGTGAGCTGGAAGGGATGGAAACTGCGATCCTGGCTGCGGAAGAAGAAGTCGTCAGGCTTGAGAGAATTTTCGCCGCACCCGATTTCTACGCCACGCATGCGGCGGACTGGCAGAAGTTCGAGACTGAACTGCGCGCGGCTCGGAGCTGTGTTGCCCAACTCTACGAACGCTGGGCGGAGTTGGGTGCGATCGCCAGTCGGAGCCGGACTTGAGATCGAGAAGAGGTTCGATCGACTCTCGAGGAAGAATATTGCCTTCGGGCGCCAGAGACCCTGGCAAGAGGCCAATGATGCAGTCGACGAAATGGATCCTGATTGCCGCGATGTTTTCTACGATAAGCCTGTTTGCGGCTGCGACCGAACCGGTCATTACGAAGACGATGGCTCTCAAAGCGGCGACCCTTTTCCGCAACGCCGATCCCTTTTTCCGAAGACGCGCGAGGATACGCCGCGATTCTCGTGCGTTTTGCCGATGAGAGTCCCGATGTCCTGGTCGGCATCAGCCGCAAGACGGTTCCTTTTCTCGACAACAGGGATCTTTCTGATCAAGAGCGTGGAATTCTGCTGGGTGCATTTGTCGCAGGGAACGTTGATTCCCAGCTTCTGCGCGGAAAGAAAAAGGACGATCCGTATGCCGGGGGGACCTCCAGCTGATCGAAACTTACGGGCAGATGCGCAAGAAGAGGCCGCGCTTCTCTGTTCCCGAGATCGAGAACCTGATCGCTCTGGAAAAAGCGGGAAAGTTGAAAGCCTACCTTGCGTCGAGATAAGCGATTTCCCTTCCCGCGAAGAGTTCCAGAACCTGACCTGATGCCGCCACTGACCAAACTCACGCGTGCGGCCCTCGCTGCAATCCTCCTCGGTTTGTCCGCCTGCGCCACCGTGCCTCGAGGGCCGGGAGGCTTCGCCGGTGGATCAGGTGCGAGCGATCTCGTGATCCAAAGCACCGGCTTCCGATTCCCGGCGCGTCTCGGGGTCTTTGTCCGCGGGGGCGGCAAGCAATACGACGCGGCTGGTCAGGATCTTTCGGTCAAATACAAGGCGGGAGAGCTGATCATCGCCGACATCTACGAATATCCCAGCGGCGGAAAGACCTTGGCGGCGGAATTCGCCGACCGGAAAGACGAGATTAAATTGGCCCACTCCGATGCGCGGCTGCTGCGGGAGGGGCCGGTGACGATTCATCCGGGCGGGATAGAGCGGAGCGGCTGGAAGGCGGTCTTCGCCATCAGCCAGGGTTATCATTATTCGTTTCCGCCGCCGTATCAGTCCGATCTTTTGGTTTTGCAACGGGGAGCGCGCTTCATTGAATACCGGTTTTCTTATTCGGCGAGCCATCGCGAGAGAGCGGAAAGCGAGATTCGGAAATTTATCGACCACCTGGCCTGGCCGTCGGGTTGAGCTACCGCCACGATTTCGTTAGGCGGATATCCATTCGCACCCGGGTGACGGCGCGTTGCTGAGCCGGATGGCGATCGACGAGATGGCGGCGGAGTCTGGAAGTTCCGCTCCGCGCGCCAAAATAATCTTGCGACCCAATAATTTGCTCCTATATTGCGCGCTCTCCGTATCAGGTGCGTGAGGACGGTGGACACGGCTTGAGGCGGTTTTTTTGTCGCCTAAAACTTCACGGTTTCGCGGCTGCAATCTACAAAATGCCAACGATTAATCAGCTTATTCGCAAGGGACGAAAAAAGGTTTCGGTGAAATCAAAATCACCGGCCCTGAAGAATTGTCCGCAGCGGCGCGGTGTCTGCACGCAAGTGATGACGCGGACGCCGAAGAAGCCGAATTCCGCCCTGCGCAAAGTGGCGAAAGTGCGCCTAACGAACGGGCAGGAAATCATCGCCTACATTCCGGGCGAAGGTCACAATTTGCAGGAACATTCGATCGTCCTCGTGCGCGGCGGGCGAGTGAAGGATTTGCCGGGCGTGCGTTACCATATTGTCCGCGGGACGCTCGACTCGTTAGGCGTGGATGGGCGCCGCCGGAGCCGTTCCAAATACGGCGCGAAACGCCCGAAAGCCGCCGGCGCAGCCGCGGCCGACAAGGGCGCGAAAAAGAAATAATCTCTCAGCCAAGAACTCTCAACTTCCCAATGTCTCGTCGTCGTAGAACCTACAAAAAAGAGGAAAAGGTCGACTCCCGTTATGGCAGCGTCGCGGTGGCCCGGCTGATTTCCACCGTCATGAAACGCGGCAAGAAATCGCTCGCCGAGCGGATCGTTTATACCGCGATCGACAAGTCGCGCGAAGGCTCCGACGCGGTTGATCCTCTCGAAGTGGTGAACAAAGCGCTCGAGAATGTCCGCCCGCGTCTCGAAGTGAAATCACGCCGGGTCGGCGGTGCCACCTATCAGGTCCCGATGGAAGTCACGGCTTCCCGCCAGGTCTCGCTCGCGATGCGCTGGATCGTGACCTACGCCGACAACCGGCGCGGCATGCCGATGGCCGATGCCCTGGCGCACGAGCTGCGCGACGCGGCCGCCGGTCAGGGCAATGCGATCAAGAAGCGCGACGACACCCACAAGATGGCGCAAGCGAACCGCGCCTTTGCACACTTCCGCTGGTAAAGAATAGCGCGCGATGAATTTGCCAACTGCACCCTCTCAACTTGTCATCCTGAGCCGCGAAGACGGCGAAGGATCTCTGGCTATTTCCGCATCGGTGCGCGCAGAAACAGTCAGAGATTCTTCGACTTCGCTGCGCTCCGTTCAGAATGACAAGCGTGCGAACCGCGCCTTGGCCACCCAATCAGAAATCGGCAAGCAGCAAGCAGCAATCTGATCATGGCCTCCGCGACTCTAGAAAAACCTGCAATGACGAATCCGAATTCGCCGAACCGCAAGTTCCCACTCGAGAGAACGCGGAATATCGGGATCGCCGCGCACATTGACGCCGGCAAAACCACGCTAACCGAGCGCATTCTTTTTTACACGGGCATGATCCACAAGATCGGTGAAGTGCATGAAGGCACCACCGTGACCGACTGGATGGAGCAGGAGCGCGAGCGCGGCATCACGATCACATCGGCCGCGACCACCTGCGCGTGGACGCAGAAAGAGGAGCCCGGCGTTTACAAGATGTTTGAAGGCCTGAAAATGCGTGTCAACATCATCGACACGCCCGGCCACGTGGATTTCACGGCCGAGGTGGAGCGTTCACTCCGCGTGCTCGATGGCGCGATCGCGGTGTTCGATGCGGTCGCCGGGGTGCAGCCGCAGTCCGAGACGGTCTGGCGCCAGGCGAACAAGTATCTGGTCCCGCGCATCGCTTTTATTAATAAGATGGACCGCGTCGGCGCCGACTTTAAAATGTCGATCGATAGCATGCGCAAGAAGTTGGGCGCGAATGCGTGGCCAATTCTGATTCCGTTAGGCAAGGAAGATTATCTCAAGGGTCAGCTCGACGTCGTGAACCGCAAGGCGGTTTTTTATCTCGATGACGACTCGATGGGTTCCGTCTACGAAGTGCGCGAGGTCCCGGAAGAGAACAAAGCCGAGGTCGAGAAAGCTTATGCCGATCTGGTCGAGGCGATTTCCAACATCGACGACGAAGTCGCGGAAGCCGTGCTCGAGGAAAAGCCGGTCACGCCTGAAATGTTGAAGGCGGGCATTCGCCGGCAGACGATCCTAAACAAGTTTGTCCCCGTCGTCGGCGGCTCAGCCTTCAAGAACAAGGGCGTGCAATATCTGGTCGACGCGGTGATCGATTACCTGCCTGGCCCGCTCGACATTCCGCCCGCGGTCGGCATGGAACCCGACACGCACGAGAAGATGGAAGCGGCCACGGATGACAACGGCAAATTCTGCTCGCTGGCGTTCAAGCTTTGGAGCGATCTGTTCGTTGGAAAACTCGTTTTCTTCCGCGTCTACTCCGGTTCGCTGAGCAAGGGCGACAACGTTTACAACCCGCGCACGAACAAGCGCGAGCGCATCTCGCGTCTTATCCAAATTCAAGCCGACAAGCGCGAAGATATCGACACCTGCTACTCAGGCGACATCGCCGCGATCGTCGGCATTAAAAACATCACGACGGGCGACACGCTTTGCGATGAGGATTTTCCGATCCTGCTCGAGCCGCCGTCTTTCCCTGATCCGGTTATCTCGATGGCGATCGAGCCGAAGACCAAGCAGGACCAGGAAAAAATGGGCGTCGCGCTGCAGCGGCTCTCCGAGGAAGATCCGACCTTCAAGGTTTACACCCACGAGGATACCGGGCAGACAATCATCGCCGGGATGGGCGAGTTGCATCTCGAGATCATCCGCGATCGCATGCTCCGCGAATTCAAAGTCGACGCCAACGCCGGCAAGCCGCAGATCGCTTATCGCGAAACCATCACCGCGCCGGCCGATGGCGAAGGCAAGTTGATCAAGCAGTCGGGCGGGCGCGGTCAATACGGCCACGTCATTATCAAGGTCCAGCCTAACGAGCGCGGCAAAGGCATCACGATCGAGAACAAGGTCGTGGGCGGCAACATCCCGAAGGAATACATTCCGGCCTGCAAGAAGGGCATCGAGGAAGCGATGCTCAACGGCGTCATCGGCGGTTACCAGGTGATCGACGCGAACGTCGATATCGTCGACGGCTCGTATCACGACGTCGATTCGAACGAAATGGCGTTCAAACTCGCGGCGATTTTCGCGGTCAAAGACGCTTTCAAAAAGGCCAAGCCGATCCTGCTCGAGCCGATCATGAAGGTCGAGAACGCGACCCCGGAAGAATATCAGGGCGACATCATGGGCGATTTGAATCGCCGCCGCGGCAAAATCGCGAGCATCGAAGTGAAGGGCAACCTCACGATGGTGCAGGCCGAAGTGCCGCTGGCCGAGATGTTCGGCTACGCCACCGCCATCCGCTCCCTTTCCAAAGGCCGTTCGAGTTACTCGATGGAGCCGTCACATTTCGAACAAGTCCCGCAGCAACTCGTCGCGGCCGTGCTCGACCAGAAGGAGACGAAATAATATGGCCGACGCGCAACGCATTCGCATTCGTTTGAAAGCATTCGACCATCGGATGCTCGATCAATCCGCCATCGACATTGTCGAGACGGCGAAGCGCACCGGCGCCCGGGTCGCGGGCCCGATCCCGCTTCCGACGTTGATCGAGAAGTTCACGGTCAATCGCTCTCCCCACGTCGACAAAAAGTCGATGGACCAATTTGAGATTCGCACCCACAAGCGGCTCCTTGATATCATCGAGCCGACGGCCAAGACGGTGGACGAGTTGAAGAAACTCAACCTGCCGGCGGGCGTGGATATCACGATCAAGATTTAACCTTTTTAGCAGCACACTTTTGCCAGCCCACGACCATGAGCATCGGACTTCTTGGAAAAAAAATCGGCATGACCAGCATCTACGATGCGAACGGCAAGCTGCGCCCGGTCACCGTCATCGCCGCGGGCGATAACACGCTGCTTCGTCGCCTAACGAGCGAGAACGACGGCTACTCTGCGATCCAGGTCGGCTTCGATGTGCAAAAGGAGTCGCGGGTCACGAAACCGTTGCTCGGCGGATTCGCGAAGGCTGGTTCCGAGCCTAAGAAACTCGTTAGAGAATTCCGCCTCAAGGAAGATGCGCCGGAAGGCGACATCGACCTCGCGGTCACACAATTTCAGGCGGGCGACTGGGTTGACGTCGTCGGCAAGTCCAAGGGCAAGGGCTTCCAAGGCGTGATGAAGAAGCACAACTTCCACGGCCAGGGCGCGGCGCACGGTTCGAAAACGCACCGCCGCAACGGCGCCATCGGCAATCGTTCCACGCCGGGCCGCATCTGGAAAAACATGGGCATGCCGGGTCACATGGGTGACGAGCGCGTGACCGTCCAGAACCTGCAGGTCCTCCAAGTGCGCGAGACGGACAAAATCATTCTAATCAGCGGCGCCGTGCCCGGCGCGAATGGCAGCTACGTTGTCGTCCGCCCGGCCTTGAAGAAGCCCGCCGCAGCCGAGGCCAGTAAATGAGCGCGAAAGTTTTAACCGTTGCCGCCGCGAAAGAGGCGAAAATCAATTTGATCGAAGGCGGCCGCGGAACGCAGGCGCTCCATGACGCGGTCGTGGCGATGCGCGCGGCCCGTCGGTCCGGTTCGGCGAATTCGAAGACGAAAGCCGACGTGAATCTTTCCGGCGCAAAACCATGGCGCCAAAAAGGCACCGGCCGGGCGCGCGCGGGTTACAAGTCGTCCGTCATCTGGCGGGGCGGCGGTGTCGTCTTTGGTCCGAAGCCGCGCGATTACACCAAGAAAGTTTCGAAGACGGTTCGCCGGCTTGCGTTTCAAAAAGCGCTGAGCGAGCGGATCACCGCCGGCGATGTCCTGACGGTTGATGCCTTCTCGGTCAAGGAACCGAAGACCAAGGCGTTCGTTAGTCTGGTCAAAGGCCACACCGACGCGAAGAAGGTGCTGCTCATCTCGGACGCATTCGAGGAAACCTTTTATCGTTCGGCGCGCAATGTGAAACCGGTCCTGCTCGCGACGGCGAGCGACGTGAACACCGAGCAGTTGCTCGCGTTCGACAAGATCATCGTGACCGGCAACGCTCTCGCGCAACTGGCGGAAAGGACCGCTTCCGCCTCCGCTAAAGCGACGGCGTGACAAACATGAACGAACCCTACGATTTAATCCAGACGGTGCAGTTGACGGAGAAGGCGTCGCTCCTGAGCGAGAAGCTCAACAAGTATGTGTTCCGCGTGAACCCGCGCGCGAACAAGATCCAGATCAAGAAGGCGATCGAGCTTCTCTTCAAGAAGCAGGTCGTCGACGTGAACACCTGCAATTATGCCGGCAAAAAGAAGCGCGAACGCAGCGCTAATTTCGGCCGCAAAGCGCACTGGAAAAAAGCCATCGTCACTTTGAAGGAAGGCGAGAAGATCGATCTCGTTTAGTTGCATTATGGCACTCAGAACTTTTCGCCCACTCACGCCGACGCTGCGCTTCACCTCGCTTCCGGCCTTCCAGGAAGTGACCAAATCGCAGTCGAAGCCGGTCAAGAGTCTGACCGAACCGAAGAAGCGAAGCGGCGGCCGCAATAACAACGGCCGGCTGACTTCGCGGCACATCGGCGGCGGACACAAACAGAAATATCGCAAAGTCGACTTCAAGCGCCGCAAACGCGACCTCGTCGCCGAGGTCGTGGCGATCGAGTACGATCCGAATCGGACGGCCCGAATCGCGTTGCTCAAATACAGCGACGGCGAACTGAGTTACATCCTCGCGCCGGATGGCCTGATCGTCGGCGCCAAGGTCACGGCGGGTGACAATGCTCCGCCCAGCGTCGGCAATGCGCTGCCGCTCCGTGCGATTCCGTTAGGCGCGAATATTCATTGCATCGAAATCATGCCGGGCCGCGGCGGCCAGATCGCGCGCAGCGCCGGTCAGCAGGCGACGCTAAGCAACCGCGAAGGCGGCTATGCGCTGGTCAAATTGCCTTCCGGCGAAATCCGACGCATCCACGACAGCGCCTATGCGACGATCGGGCAGGTTGGCAACGTCGATCACATGAACGTCTCGAGCGGCAAAGCCGGCCGGACGCGCTGGCAGGGCCGACGCCCGCACGTGCGCGGCATGGCCATGAACCCGATCGATCACCCGATGGGTGGCGGCCAGGGCAAATCAAAAGGCGGCGGCGGCCGGCACCATCCAGTCAGCCCGTGGGGACAACTGGCGAAAGGCTTTAAGACGCGCGCGAAACACAAGGCGAGCGATCGTTTCATCATCGAGCGCCGGAAGAAGAAGCAATAATTTATGGGCAGATCTTTAAAAAAAGGACCGTTTGTCGAGCCGCATCTTCTTGAGAAAATCGACAAAATGAACAACTCGGGCGTGAAGAAGCCGGTCAAGACCTGGTCGCGCCGCTCGATGGTGACCCCGGATTTTGTGGGGCACACTTTCCTCGTCCATAACGGCAAAATTTTTCAATCCGTGTTCGTGACCGAAAACATGGTCGGCCACAAACTCGGCGAGTTCTCACCTACCCGAATCTTTAAGAAGCACGGGTCGCACACCGCGAAGGTGACGAAGTAGTTCAACTGATGGTTGCGGATTGAGAGGATGGGATGAAAGTCTCCCCTCTCAATCCCCGGCTCGCAGTCGTGCTGGTGTGTCTGTGGTCGGCCTCCGGGCTGGCGGCAGAAGATAGTTCTTTGTCAGATTCCAATCTTGAAACCGCAGAGGCGAAAGTGACGGCCGAAACGCTGCTCTCGCAGAATGAAACCTTGCGCAAACAGCTCTCGCTCGACCGCGAAACGCAGAAGACGCTGACGAACAGTCTCGTCGTCTCAAACGCGGAAGCGGAATTGTTTCGCCGGAAATATTCCGAATTGCAATTGCGCATGGATACGCTCGGCGTCGAGTCGGTCAGCAAAGACCGGGCAAAACTCGAGCAGCGCCTGTTGAAAGCGGTCAGCGACCTGCAACTCCTGAAGAAGGAGAAGGACGCTTATCGCGAGCAGTTGCTGAAATTGACCGAAACGGTGCTCCGCTACGTGAAGAGCACGCAGCAGGCCGATCCGGAAGCGCGCATGGAAGTGGAGACGCAGTTGCGCGCGACGAATCAGCTGACAGCCGCCCGGGGTGCAAATCTGCCTAACGACAACGAGGGGCCCGGCCTGATGGATGGCAAGGTGATCAGTGTGCGGGAAGAGTGGTCGTTGGTCGTGGGTAATCTCGGCGCGCAGCAGGGAGTGAAACTCGGAATGCCGCTGCGGGTGGTGCGGGCCGGGAAGACGATCGCGACTTTGCGGGTGGTGGACGTGCGCGAGAAGATCAGCGGGGCGGTCGTTCAGGAATTGGATTCAGAGAAAGTAAGAATAAAAGTAGGCGATCGTCTCCAGGTGGATGCGCGCCAGAATGTAAGTTTAAAGTAAATGCAAGTAAGCTCGACATATCGTTACGCGAAGATTTCGCCGTTCAAAGCGCGCGAGGTCACTCGCGCCATTCAGGGCCTGCCGGTCTCGGCTGCGCTCGATCTCGTCGCGTTCAGCCCGAAGAAGGCGGCGGCGTTGATCAGCAAAACCCTGAAGAGCGCGATCGCCAATGCGGAGAACAACGCCAACCTGCGGGTCGACGGACTCGTGGTGAAGGAAGCGATCGTGGGCGAAGGCCCGACGATGAAGCGCATGATGACGCGCGCCCGCGGCAGCGGAAGCACGATCCGCAAACGCAGCAGCCATATCCGGATCGTCCTGACCGACGAAATCGAGATCAAGACGCGGGAGAAGAAGAGCGGGCAAAAGAAAAGCGGTCCTAACAAGAAGGGTCCTCGCACAAAGGTCGCAAAGGACACGAAGGCGGTGAAAGAAGACAAACCAACCGAGTCGCCAGCAGCCGTGGAGGAGACTAACGAATAATTTTATGAATTGTCATTCTGAGCGAAGCGCAGCGGAGTCGAAGAATCTCTGGCCATTTCCGCGCACACAGGACGTCGCTCGGGAAGAAACAATCAGAGATCCTTCGCCGTCTTCGCGGCTCAGGATGACAAAATAAACGTATGGGACAAAAAGTTAATCCAATTGGTTTCCGTCTCGGAGTGAACCGCGACTGGCGTTCGCGCTGGTACGCTTCGCCCCAGGAGATGCCGGCGTTTTTGCAGAGCGACATCGCGATTCGCAGCTACGTGAAGAAGAAGCTGCAGTTCGCCGCCGTGGCGAAGATCATCATCGAGCGCGCCTGGAACAGCATTCGCGTCACCATCCACACTGCGCGTCCCGGTATCGTGATCGGGCGCAAAGGCGCCGAGATCGAGAAGATGACCGAGGAAATCTCGAAGATGGCGCAGGGGAAGCAGATCAAGATCGACATCCAGGAAATTAAGACCCCGGAACTCGACGCGCAGCTGGTGGCGGAAAATGTCGCGCTCCAGATCGAGCGCCGCATTGCTTATCGCCGCGCGATGAAAAAAGCGGTGCAAATCGCGATGGATTTTGGCGCGCAAGGGATTCGGTTGCGCAGCTCGGGCCGTTTGAACGGCGCGGAAATTTCCCGCTCGGAATGGTATCGCGAGGGCAAGGTGCCGCTCCATACCTTGCGCACGCCGATCGATTACGGTTTCGCCGAGGCGAACACGGTTTATGGCAAAATCGGGGTCAAATGTTGGATTTGTAAAAAGGAAGAAGCTCCGGTCGCGCCCGCGACTCCGCCGCCCGCCGCCGCATCGGAGCCGGCCGTAGCCTAACGAATTTTTAAGGAGACATTGCCATGCCATTAATGCCCAAACGCGTGAAGTATCGCAAGACCCAGCGGGGAAGCCGCAAGGGCACGGCGTCGCGCAATCTCCGGATCGACTTCGGTGAGTTCGGCCTCCAGACGCTGGAGCGCGCCTGGATCACGAACACCCAGATCGAAGCGGCGCGCGTCGCCCTGACCCGCAACATGAAGCGCAAAGGCAAACTTTGGATCCGGATTTTCCCCGACAAGTCCGTCACCTCGCGGCCGCCGGAAACCCGCATGGGCAAAGGCAAAGGCCAGCCCGAGTATTGGGTGGCGACGGTCAAGCCGGGCAACATTTTGTTCGAACTGGACGGCGTGCCGGAATCGGTCGCGCGCGAATCGCTCCGCCTCGCGGCCGACAAGCTGCCGGTGCGAACCAAGTTCCTCAGCCGCCATCACGTCGCGGCCTAACGACCAACGAGAAATGAAATTTAAAGAAATCCAGGAAATGAGCTCGGATGAGCTGCTGACGAAAAAGCGCGACCTGCGGCAGGAGAGCCTGCATCTCCGCCTGCAACAGCAGAGCGGCCAGCTCGAACAGTCGAGCCGCTTGCGTCTTTTACGCCGGGAGGTGGCCCGGGTGGAGACGGTCCTCACGGAGCGCAGCAAGCAGCCGGCGGCAAAGAAATAATTGATCATGGGCGAAACGACCAAACAGGAAACGCCGATGCCGACCGAAACGCGCGGCACGCGCAAGACGCGGGTGGGTGAAGTGATTTCGAGCGGCATGAACAAGACCATCATCGTCCGCACCGTGACGCGGGTGCCGCATGCCAAATTCGGCAAGATCGTCAAGCAGCAGAGGAAATTTTACGCGCACGACGAGGAGAATAAAGCGAAGTCCGGCGACACCGTGCGCATCATGGAAACCCGGCCGCTGAGCAAGCTGAAGCGCTGGCGCCTGGTCGAGGTCGTCCAAAAGTAGAAGAGCAGAGGAGAATTTTATGGTTTACCTGAGATCAAGACTCGACGTGGCCGACAACAGCGGCGCGCGGATGGCGACGATGATCGGCGTGATCGGCAAAGGCAGCGCGCAATGCGCCGGCATCGGCGACGTCATCTCGGCGAACGTGAAAGAGGCGAGCCCGACTGGCACCGTGAAAAAGGGCGAGGTGGTCCGCGCGGTTTTGGTGCGGACCAGGCAGCCGATCCGGCGCGATGATGGTTCGCTCCTCCGTTTTGACAACAACGCGATCGTTATCATCGACAAGGATTTGAATCCGCGTGGTACCCGTATTTTCGGGCCGGTCGCGCGCGAACTGCGCGAACGCAATTTCATGAAGATCGTCTCGCTGGCTCCGGAAGTTTTATGAACCGGCTCAAGCACCATGTGAAAAAGGGCGACCAGGTCGAGGTCATCTCGGGCAACTTCCGGGGTTCCACCGGCAAGATCCTGCAGGTGGTCTCGCGCAAGGACCGGGTGCTGATCGAAGGCGTGCGGATGATCAAGAAGCACCTGCGCAAATCGCAGGACAATCCTTCGGGCTCGATTGCGGAGCGCGAAGGTCCGATCCACATCTCGAACGTGAAGCTGGTCGAACGCAGCGAGAAAGAGACGAAGAAAAAGAGCAAGGCAAAAGCGACGAAGGAGAAGAAGACGAAGTAACGGAGCAAAACTCGTCATCCCGAGCGCGGTCGGGGGATCCTGTGATGGAACCTTTGATGTAACGCAACGGGATCCCTCGACTTCGCTCGGGATGACAATCAGAAAATGAAGAACGAATTTTATCGCGAATACAAAGAGCGCGTCATGCCGGCGCTGCGCGAGGAACACGGCTACAAGAACGAGCACCAGATTCCAAAGTTGGAGAAGGTGGTGATCAACACTTCGGTCGGCTCGCAATCGGACGTGAAGCAGGCGCTGGAAGAAGCGAAAGCGGAACTCGCGCTCATCACCGGCCAGAAACCGGCGGAGACCCGGGCCAAGAAGAGCATCTCGAATTTCAAGCTGCGCAAAGAGCAGGCGATTGGCGCCAAAGTCACGCTGCGCGGGGAGCGCATGTATGAATTCATGGAGCGGCTGATCAAGGCGGCGCTGCCGCGGATTCGCGATTTTCGCGGCGTCTCGCCGAAGGGTTTCGACGGCCGCGGCAACTACACGCTCGGCGTTTCCGATCAGTCGATCTTCCCCGAGGTCGAGCTGGACAAAATCAAGCGCAACATCGGTTTTGATGTTACGATTGTGACCACCGCGCGCACCAACGAAGAGGCCAAGTCGCTCCTGAGCGAAATGGGAATGCCCTTCAGCGACCGGCCGAAGAAGCCTGTTGCGCAAGCCGCCTAATTTTCATGAGCACTGTCACCGATCCTATTGCCGACCTTCTGGCGCGCGTGCGCAACAGCAACCACGCGCAGAAGCTGGAGATGTTTGTCCCTTACTCGAAGATCAAGAGCGAAGTCGTGCGCATCTTGAAGGAGGAGGGTTACATCACCGACTACGCGCTCGATACCACGGCCGCGCATCCGCGGATCAAGATCACGAATAAGATTTCGAATCGCACCAGCGCGATCACCGGTCTCAAGCGGGTCAGCCGGCCGGGCTTGCGCCGTTACGTCGCCGCCGATGAGATTCCGCGGGTCCTTGGCGGAATGGGGACATCGATTCTTTCCACTTCGCGCGGCGTCATGTCCGGCCGCGAGGCGAAGAAGCAAAAAGTGGGAGGAGAGTTGCTGGCTTACGTCTGGTAACGAAAGAGAGCTATGTCACGGATTGGAAATAAAGCGGTCGAGATTCCCGCGAAAGTCAAAGTCAACGTCGCCGGCAGCAAAGTCGCGGTCGAAGGTCCGAAGGGAAAATTGGACTGGACTTTGCCGAAGGGGATCAAAGCAAATGTGGCCGACAACCAGGTCGCGCTGGTCCGCGATGCGGAAACGCGCAGCGTGAAGGCGCTGCATGGCCTCTCGCGGGCGTTGATCAACAACATGGTCATTGGCGTGAGCGAAGGTTTCACCAAGCAGCTCGAGATCGAGGGGGTCGGCTTCAAGGCCGCGGTGCAGGGAAAAAATCTTAATCTCAGTCTCGGTTTTTCGCATCCGATCCTCTTCCCGATTCCGACGGATATCAAAATCACGGTGACGGATAACACGAAGATCGCGATCCACGGCGCCGACAAAAAAACCGTCGGCCAGGTCGCGGCAGACATTCGGCGCTTCTATCCGCCGGAACCTTACAAGGGCAAAGGCGTTCGTTATGCGGGCGAGCAGATTCGTCGCAAGGAAGGCAAAACCGTCCAATAGTCATGGCTACGATCAATCGAAAAGTCATTCGCGGGCGCATTCATGACCGCATTCGGCGGAAAGTTGCCGGCACCGCGGAACGTCCGCGTCTCTGTGTTTATTTTTCCGGGAAACATGTTTACGCGCAGGTGGTCGACGACGAAACGGGCCGGACTTTGGTGTCGGCCGGCACGACGGAAAAGGAACTGGGCGGCAAGGGAAAACACGCGGCCAATCGCGCGACGGCCGAGAAAGTCGGGAAGTTGATCGCCGAGCGCTTGCTCGCGAAGAAGATCGACAAGGCGGTTTTTGACCGTGGGGGCTTTCTTTACCATGGCAAAGTGAAAGCGCTGGCCGACGCGGCGCGCGAGGGCGGTCTTAAACTTTAATTATTCATGGCATACGCAGGCAACCAAGGCAGACGAAGCGACTCACGCACCACGGACCGGACGCCTCCGGCAAGAGGCGACACGACCGAAAAAGTCGTGTTCATCAACCGCTGCGCCAAGGTCGTAAAGGGCGGCCGGCGCTTCAGTTTCAGCGCGCTCATCGTGGCGGGCGATCACGACGGCAAGGTGGGCTGTGGCTTCGGCAAGGCGAACGAAGTCGCGGAAGCGATTCGCAAAGCCTCGGAAGCGGCGCGCAAGTCGATGGAAAAAATGTCACTGCACAAAAACACGATTCCGCACGAAGTGATCGGAGAGTTTGGCGGCGGACGTGTCCTTCTGCGTCCGGCTTCGCCCGGCACGGGCGTGATCGCCGGCGGCGGTGTCCGCGCGGTGGTGGAAGCGGTCGGCATCCGCGACGTGCTTGCCAAGTCGTTAGGCTCGAGCAATCACGCCAATGTCGTCAAGGCAACGATCGAAGCGCTCCGTTCCCTGCGCCGGCGCGATGAAATTTTGAAGACCCGCGGCCTTCGCAGCAACAACGTGGAGGAGGCGAAGCAATCATGATTCGGTTGCATAATATGAAACCGCGCCCGGGATCGAGGCATCGCGTCAAGCGGCTCGGCTGCGGCGAGAGTTCCGGCCATGGCAAGACGAGCGGCAAGGGCCACAAGGGCCAGAAAGCCCGCTCCGGCGGCAGCATTCGGCTCGGATTCGAAGGCGGCCAGATGCCGCTGATTCGTCGTTTGCCGAAGCGCGGATTTAACAACGCGGCTTTCAAGAAACATTACGCCCTGATCAATCTCGACGACCTGAACGAGTTCAAAGCCGGCACGGTGATCAACGAGCAGATGCTGCGCGAATCGAAACACATCCGTGGTCAGGTCGTCGGCTTGAAAATTCTGGGCCGCGGCGAATTGAAACACGGCCTCACCATCGAGGCGGACCGGTTCAGCGAAGCGGCGCGCGAGAAGATCGAGAAAGCTGGCGGAACAGTGACGCTCCGGGAGCGGCCGTCGCTGACCAGCGGAAATCGGTTCGAGCCGCCGGCAGCGAAGAAAGAAACCCCGGCTCCCGCGGCGGCGAAAGCCAAGGCGAAGCCGAAGAAACCCGCGGCGAAAAAGAAGACTGCTGAATAAGCAGAACGTCTGAAGCGGACTTAGCTGATGGTTTCGGCTTTTTTAAACAGCGTCAAAATCCCCGAACTGCGCCGGCGGATTCTGTTCACCCTTGCTGTCATCGTCATCGTTAGGCTGGGTGCGGCGGTCACCACGCCCGGCGTCAATCCGGCGGTCTTGCAGGATTGGTTCCGCACGTCTTCCCAGACCGCGGGTGGTGGCGTCGCCGCGCTCTTCAATCTTTTCAGCGGCGGCGCGCTCGAGAACTGCGCCGTTTTTTCGCTCGGCATCATGCCCTACATCAGCGCATCGATCATGTTGCAGTTGCTGACCGCGGTGATTCCCTCCCTCAGCCGTTTGTCGCGCGAAGATGGCGGCCGGCAGAAGATCATGCAGTATACCCGTTACGCGACGGTCGTGCTTTGCATCTTCCAAGGCTATTTGCTCGCGGTCTCGTTTCAGCATCCGGAGTCGTATCACACGATGCTCCCCGGCATCAGCGAGACGACCGCGAGGCTGGGGATTCCGCTGGTTGATAACCTCGGCTGGTCTTTCCGAATTATTACCGTCCTCACCCTAACGGCGGGGACGCTCTTCCTGATGTGGCTGGGCGATCAAATCACCGATCGCGGCATCGGCAACGGCATCTCGTTGATCATCACGATCGGTATCGTGGCCCGCCTGCCCGCCGCCTTGGCGCAGGCGTGGAAGACCTTCGTCCCTTCCGCGGAGACGGGCACCAGTCAGGTAAACCCGGCCATCCTTGTTTTGATGGTGGCGTTTCTCTTCATCGTCATCGCGGCCGTCATCGCCGTGACCCAAGGGGTGCGCAAGATAACTGTGCAGTACGCGAAACGCGTCGTCGGCCGGAAAATGTACGGCGGACAAACGCAATACATGCCGCTGAAGGTGAACTACGCGGGCGTCATGCCAATCATCTTCGCGTGGGCTCTGCTTCTTTTCCCGACAACGATCGTCGGTCTGGCCTTCAAGAACAGCCGCACCGCCCAGGAAATCGCCAATATGCTTTCGAGCGGCTGGCTGCATTATGTCGTCCTTGCAGCGATGATTTTCTTCTTCAGCTACTTCTGGGTGGCAACGCAATTCCAGCCGGCCCAGATTGCTGATGACCTGAAAAAATACGGCGGCTACATCCCGGGCGTGCGACCTGGAAAACCGACCGCGGATTTCCTCGATTTCACGATGACGCGGCTGACTTTTGCCGGCGCGATTTTCCTCACCATGATCGCGATCC
This sequence comes from Spartobacteria bacterium, assembly GCA_003169975.1. Taxonomy (GTDB): domain Bacteria; phylum Verrucomicrobiota; class Verrucomicrobiia; order Chthoniobacterales; family UBA10450; genus Palsa-1392. The sequence goes on from PNAA01000024.1 coordinate 335,665, forward strand.
TGCCCAGCCTGCTCAGTCAGGGACTGCACGTGCCGGTCATCACCGCGCAATTTTTCGGCGGCACCAGTCTGCTGATTATTGTCGGCGTGATCCTTGATACCATGCGGCAGGTGGAGACGCATTTGATCCAGCGCCACTACGATGGGTTCCTGCGCAAAGGCCGGATTCGCGGCCGGGCGTTTGACCGCTCATCCTATAGTCGTGGTGAGGCGGCGCAGCAGGGGACGCTGATGTGGCTTTACGTCGGTATCGCCGTGCTGGTCATCGGGGGCGTGGCCATTTTTCTTTACGGACGTTAGGTGAAAAGTCGAATTGTGCTCCTCGGTGCGCCGGGCTCCGGAAAAGGAACGCAGGCGGAGATGATCACGCGGCACTTCGCCATCGCAGTGACTTCGCCTGGGACCATCCTGAGACGCGAGCGCGATCTGGAGACGCCGCTAGGGCTGGAAGCGGATGAGATTTCGAAACAGGGCGGCCTGGTTTCTGATGAGATCATTGTTCATTTGATCGAAGATTGGCTGAATCTGCATGGCCGGGATGGCTTCGTATTCGATGGCTTTCCGCGCACCGTGAAGCAGGCGGAGCGATTGAGCGAGATTCTGCAAAAGCGCAAGGCGGCGCTCGATCTCGCCATCTGGCTGGAGGTTTCCGAGCAGACGGTGCGCGACCGGATCGCCAGCCGGTTGCAGTGTCGCCGGTGTGGCTTCACTACTAGCCTAACGAGTGCGCATTTCGCCGAACGCCCGGTCTGTCCCTACTGCGATGGGCCGCTTATTCGGCGCAACGACGACGATGCGTCGGTCCTGCAAACGCGCCTCACGGAATTCAAAGCGAAGACCGAACCATTGCTCTCCTTTTACGAAAAAGGTGATGCCCTCCACCGGATCGACGGGAATCGCGACCGGGAATCGGTCTTTGCCGATATCGTGGCCCTGATCGAGGAACGCGTGCCATGATTCCGATCAAGTCTGCCCGGGAGATCGACAAGATGCGGCTGGCCTGCCGGACCGCGAGCGATGTCCTCGAGCGGGTCGGCGAGTTGATTCGACCCGGAATTTCCACCAAGGAAATCGACCAGGCCGCGGCGGATCTGATGCAGGACGTCGGCGTGCGGAGCGCGTTCCTCGGTTATAGGCTCGGCCATCGGGTTTTTCCGGGCAACATTTGTATTTCGCTCAACGACGAAATCGTTCACGGCATCGGCAGCCAGCGCCGCATTCAATATGGCGACATAGTGAAGCTCGACATCGGGGTGGTGCAGGACGGCTGGGTCGGTGACACCGCGGCGACAATTCCGGTGGGGATGATTGACGAGCGCATCGAGAAGCTGCTCGCGGTCACGGAAAGCGCTCTGCAACGGGCCATCGGGCACGCTGCCGCGGGCGAGCGGCTCGGAGACCTTTGCGCGGCGATTGAGGATGAGGCGATGCGCCACCATTTCAGCGTCGTGCGGGAGTTCGTCGGCCACGGGGTGGGGCGCAAATTGCACGAGGAGCCGCAGGTTCCTAATTACGGCCGACGAGGCAGCGGTCCACGCCTCAAGCCGGGTATGACCCTGGCGATCGAGCCGATGATTAATCTCGGCGGATCGGGCGTGCGGCTGCTAGAGGACGGCTGGACAGTTTGCACGTCGGATGGTTTGCCTTCGGCCCATTTCGAACACACGGTTTTGATTACGAAAGAGGAACCCGAAATCCTGACATGGCGCGCAAAGACGCAATTGAGGTAGAAGGCACGGTGGTCGAACTCCTGCCGAACACGATGTTCCGGGTGGAACTGCCCAATGGCCATGGCGTCCTCGCTCACATCTCCGGAAAAATGCGGATGCACTTCATTCGCATCTTGCCAGGCGACAAAGTTATGCTAGAAGTTTCCCCTTACGATTTGTCGAAAGGGCGAATCACTTTTCGCCATCGGTGACGCGGAGACAGGCTCCGCGTTTTTCGTCTCGTGAACTATGAAAGTGCGACCATCAGTTAAAAGACTTTGTGAAGCGTGCAAGATCGTGAAGCGCAAGAATGTGGTGCGCGTGATCTGCAACAAAAACCCGCGCCACAAGCAGCGCCAGGGATAGGAGATCGTTATGCCCAGATTATTAGGAGTCGAAATTCCCGCCGATAAACGCATCGAAGCGTCGTTAACCTACATCTACGGCGTCGGCCCGAGCACCGCGAAGCGCGTCCTCGAGCAGACCAACATCGACCCGAACCTGCGGGCCAAGGATCTGACTCCGCAGCAGATCAACGAGATCATCCAGATGATCACGAGCAACAAGCTGCCGATCGAAGGCGATCTCCGCCGCGAAGTGCAGAGCAACCTGAAACGTTTGCAGGCGATCAACTGTTATCGCGGCATCCGGCATCGCCGCGGATTGCCGGTGCGCGGGCAGCGCACCTCGACCAACGCCCGCACCCGCAAGGGTCCGCGCAAGACCGTCGGCGTGATTCGCAACAAGGATGCGAAGGCCGGCAAAGTTTAACCTAACGAACTGAGACATGGCAGAAGATTCCGAAAACCAAACTCCAGCCGAAACGCCCGCACCCGAGGCGCCGAAGGCAACGTCGACCAAGTCCAAAGCGAGCGCTCCCGAGGAACAGGCGACCAGCGCAAGCCCAGCTGATCAACCCTCCGATGCTTCAGTGACGGCGGAGGCTGCTCCCGCGCCCGCCAAGACGGAAGCGAAACCCAAGGCAGCAAAGAAATCGGCCAAAAAAGCAGAGGCGCCAGTGGCTGAGGCTCCGAAAGAAAATCTTTCGCTCGACCCGAACGACGTCGAGAAGCCGAAAATCATCAAGGCGAAAGGGAGCAAAAACATTTACTCCGGTTTCGCGCATGTCCTTTCCACTTTTAACAACACGATCGTCACTATCACCGACCTGCAGGGCAACGTGATCGGCTGGTCGAGCGCCGGCAAAGTGGGCTTCAAAGGTTCGCGTAAAAGCACCGCCTACGCCGCCCAGATGGTCGCGCAAGACGCTTCCCGCCAGGCGATGGGTCACGGTCTGAAAGAAGTCGAAGTGCTCGTCAGGGGCCCCGGCGCCGGTCGTGAGTCAGCGGTCCGCGCGCTGCAAGCGATCGGCCTCGACCTCACGGTGATCAGGGATGTGACGCCGGTCCCGCACAACGGTTGCCGCCCGCCCAAACAGCGTCGCGTCTGACCCGATTCAACGATTTAACGATTCACCGTCATCCATGGCCAGATATACCGGACCCAAAACTAAAATCGCACGTCGTTATGGCGTGCCCCTTTTCGGACCTTCCAAGTCGCTCGAGCGTAAAAATTATCCGCCGGGCATGCATGGCCCGAAAGGGTCCCGGCGCAAGCAATCCGACTACGCTATCGCGTTGGGCGAAAAACAGAAACTGCGCTTCCAATACGGCCTGATGGAAAAGCAATTCCGTCGGATTTTCGAAACGGCGCTCCGGCGCCGTGGCGTGACCGGCGAGACGCTCTTGCAGCTTCTCGAGACGCGGTTGGACAACGTCGTTTTTCGGCTTGGCCTGGCCAATACGCGGAGCGCGGCGCGCCAGTTGGTCTCGCACGGGCACGTGCAGGTCAATGGCCGGAACGTGAACATTTCTTCGTTCAACGTCAAAGCGGGCGATGAAATCACGGTCAAAGACAGGCCGAAATCGCGGCAGCTCGCGCAGCGCAACATGGAGTTGACGCAAATTGCGCCGGTGCCGGATTGGCTGACGGTTGATCGGGATGCGCTGACCGGAAAAGTCGCGCACATCCCGTCCCGGGAAGAGATGCAGCCGATGGTCAACGAGCAGTTGATCGTCGAGTTGTATTCGCGGTAAGCAACGCTTCGCTTTGTAGCGGCGGTCTATGACCGCCGATTCTTGGAATCCAGAAGCAGAGCCCGGCGGTCGCAGATCGCCGCTACAATTTCGCTGCGAGGAGCGCGAGAGCCTTGTCGTAGCTGCAGCGCGCGAGAAAATGCGCCAGTTGCGGATCGACCGGCGGCGGGAGCGCTCTCTCCAGGGTCGCAATCTTGTCTGAAACCGATTTCAGTTTCTGGAGGTGGTTTTCCGGATCGCGTCGGCTCGACTCGTCGGCGATCAGCGCGAGCCGTTCACGGAGGGCGCCGGCCAGTTCGTTTTCGGGCGAGTTCATCGGGCGCATGCTTCTTGTCAAGGCACGCAACTAAAGCTTGAATTGGGTCGCAATTTTGCGCAAGCCTGCGAGATGGCTGAGGCAGACACTAGACGGGTGCTCATCGTGGATGACGATATCGCCATCCTTCGCATCATGCGGGACACGATCCAGAATTTTCTGCACTGGGAAGTGGAGACATCGCCCAAGCCCGAGTACGGCTTCGAACTCGCATTGAAGAAGGACTACGATCTGATGATCTTCGATTTTTCAATGCCACTGATCGACGGGTCGCTGCTCTTTCTGCTCATCTCGAAAGTTTACGAAAACGCCTCACCGCCGCGCAAAGTGCCGCCGTTGTTGCTCGTTTCGGGGCAGGGCTCTGATGAGCGTGCGCAGGAGCTGCTGAAAGAGGCGCGGGTCTACGGTTTTTTGCCCAAGCCCTTTACGATCAATCGGCTCCTGGAAAAGGTGAAAGAGTGCTTTCCTGAAGCGCGCGCTGTCGCGTAGGCGACGGCGGAGCAGGCGATCCTCTTCTCCGGTCACCGGCCGGTGCCGGCAGATTCTTCCCGGCCCGCCAGCGCCTCGTTAGGCGCGTTTCTTCGCTTCTTTTTGCAACTGCCGCTGCGCTTCCAGCCAGTCGTGCGCCGAGTCTCCCAGGATACCATGCTGCATCCGCCGCTCAGAGATGAAGTAGGCGCGCAGCCGAATTTCCTCGTCGGAGGCGGTGACTTTGCCGGGCGCGCGATTTTTGCGTGGGGCGCCGGTGCGCGACTTACGGGTCGAAACGGCTTCGGATCGTCCCTTGCCGGTGGATTTTGCGCTCCTTGCCGGTTTTACTCTTTTCGTTGCCTGGCTTTTTGCGCCGGCTGGCTGCGAGGAATGAGCCGCGCGATCGTCGTTACCGGTGGCCAGGCTCGGTGGGGCCGGTTTGGTTTCCGGAACCGCGGTCTCTTTTGATTTTTTTGAACTTTTTGCCATTTACTTTTGCCTTAGGTCGGCCAAGCCTTTACCCACAAGAGCGCGATCTGGCAAGCGGAAACCGAGTTTCTCGCGGCCGTCACACTTCGGATGAGGCATTTTGTTTTCAGATGGGCAATCACGACTGTGGCCGTCATGGTCGCGGCCTCGATCATCAGCGGGATTCGTTACGACAGCGTCGCTTCCCTGCTCGGCGCAGCGCTGATCCTCGGTATCCTCAACGCTTTCCTCCGCCCCATTTTGCTCCTCCTGGCGGCGCCGTTGATTATTCTCACCCTCGGACTTTTCATTTTCGTCGTGAACGCCCTGCTGCTCTACCTGGTGAACGATCTGGTGCATGGTTTTCACGTCGATGGCTTCTGGAGTGCCTTTTGGGGCGCGATCCTCATCAGTCTCGTGAGCTGGATGTTGAGCGCATTTTTTCGCGGCAGCGACGGCCGGGTCTATCCGATCACCCATCACGCGCAGATGCGCCGCGTCCAAGGCCGGGTCGTCGGGAGTAGCAAGCCGGGCGAATCATGACGTATTGTCTCGGAATGCTCTGCCGCAAGGGCGCGGTTTTTCTCTCCGATTCCCGAACCAGCGCGGGAATGGACAACATCACGGTGCGCACCAAGATGCGCGTTTTCGAAAAGCCCGGCGACCGGGTCATCTGCATCATGAGCTCTGGAAATCTGTCGCTGACTCAGGCGACCCTGGCCTTGATCGATGACGATCTGCATCTCAACGAAAGTCATCCCGCCCGGAAGCACCTGATGAATCGCCAGACGATGTATGAAACCGTCCGCTACGTCGGTTCGAAAGTCCGCGAGGTGGAGCAGCGCGATCGCGCCGCGCTCGAAGCCGACGGTTTCGATTTCAACATCAACCTGATCGTCGGCGGACAGATCGCCGGCCTCGGGCCTGAGGTGCACTCCATCTATCCACAGGGGAACAGCATCCACGCGAGCCGGGATTGTGCGTTCTTGCAGATTGGTGAATCGAAGTACGGCAAGCCGATCCTCGACCGCGGATTCAGCTACGAGAGCACGCTGATGGATGCGCTCAAGTTCGGCATCATCTCGATCGACGCGACGATGAAGAGTAATGTCGCGGTCGGTCCGCCGATCGACATTCTTTGCTACAAGACCGACGCACTCGAAGTGAAGATGCGCACCCGCCTGGAAGAGAACGATCCGTATTTGCTCGAGATCGGCCGGAAGTGGCAGGACGGAATCGTCCGACTCGTTAGGCAAATGCCGGCGGCGGACTTCAGTAAACCGGCGCTCGGCTTCGCGACCGCGGCTTGACAACTCCTCGCGCAAGAGGCGTGGATGCGCGGAAGCGCCTCCCTCCGGAGGGACTCGCCGCGGCGCGTCCAGTCTGGCCATCGTCCCCGGGGTCGAACGGCGATAACCATTCGGGTCGTGCGCAGGCATCACGTCGCCTCCATTTGCGCATTGTTGCCTAACGTCAACGCGGCGATGGGCGCATGGCGCGGAGACTCTTCGGAAAGTCAGTCGGGGGCTGGTCTGGTTCCTGCTTTTACCTCAGTCCGCAGTTCAAATCACCTTCGCCATAACCATTATGCCCACATCAACCAAACGACTCATTTCCGCGCTCGTCGCCCTTCTGACCGCCGCGTCCGTGTCCCTGGCTCAGGAGGCGCGCACGACCTCGGCCGAGCCCGGGAAAAAGACCGAGCCCGTTCCTTCCGCCAGTGTCGCACGAAGCTCGGAACTTGCGCCCATTGCGCTCGCGCAGGCGTCGCCTCCCGCGGTTGCTCCCATTACGCTGGCGCAGACGTCGCCCGCCGCGGCCGAGTCGACGACGCTGATCGCGGCGCAGTCCACCGGGGCAACGCCGGCGACCCCGGCTGGTTCGCAAACGGCCACCACATCGACGGTGACTAACTCGATCACGGAAAATGGCGGTGTCGGTGTGCGTGAATTTCAAGGCGACGACGTCGGCCAGGTGCTGCGGCTTCTCGCGCGGCAGGCGAAGATTAACATGGTGGTGAGTGAAGCGGTCACCGGCACGGTGACGATGCGGCTGGAGGACGTGACCGCGTTGCAAGCGGTCGCGATCATCGTCAAGGCGAAGGGTCTTTTCATGGACCAGATCGACAATGTTTACTACATCAAGACTGGCGCTGAGCGCACGGCCGAGCCGACCCAGAGCGACAGCTATCAATTCAGCTATGGCCGCGCGAAGGATGTCGCGCCGCTGCTCGCTTCCCAGCTTTCCAGCAAAGACGCGCCGCAAGTGGATGAGCGGACGAACACGATCTTCTTTCGCGAGACGCGCAGCAACATCGACAACATCCGCAAGATGCTGGTGCAAATCGACAAGCCGACCAAGCAGGTCATGATCGAGGCGCGCCTCGTCGAGGTGAACGCGAATCCGAAGCAGAGCTACGGGATCAACTGGGCGGGAGTGGTCGGGAGCTCAAGCGGCCCGCAAACGGTCACCTACGGTGCCCTGAGCGGAACTACGCCCGCTGGCGCCGCCGCCTCCGGAACGACTCTGCCGACGACGGACCTCGGGAAAACGGCCCACAGCTGGTTTGGCAATCTGATTCCGGGACAGTTTGCGATTCTCTCGGTGCCGCAAATGTCTCTCACCCTGCGCGCTTTGAACGAGGATTCCGATGCCGAGTTCCTCGCCAACCCACGGGTGGTGACGGCCGATAACCAGCAGGCGAAAATCGAGATCATCCGCAACCAGCCAGTCCCGCAACTGAACTTCAACGAGCAAACCGCGACGGCCGTGTTCGGCGGGTTCCAGGACAAGAAATACGGCAACACCCTCGTCGTTAGGCCGTCGGTCAATAAAGATGATTTCGTCACGCTGATGGTAAAGCCGGAGATTAGCAACAAGGTGGCCGATGCCACCTTCGTTTTCGCGGGCGCGACCGTGGCGAGCCCGATTATCGATACTCGCACCCTGGATTCGAACGTCCTGATCAAGAGCGGCGATACCCTCGCGATTGGCGGGTTGCTCCAGGATGAAGTGACCAAAGCTCGGAACAAGGTCCCGGTCATGGGGGACATTCCCATTCTCGGCTATTTCTTCCAGGAGCGACTGAATGCGCGCACCAAACGCAATCTGCTCGTCTTTGTCACGCCCACGATTCTCGCTCAGCGTTACGGGACCGGTCTGGAGGACCAGGTAAGCGGTCTCACTCACAGCGGAGAGGAATATGCCGATCCAAACGGCTGGCGGAATAACGCCAAGGGCGCGGTGCGATTGGTTCCGACCTCGAATCGACAGATCGCCAGCGATTACCCGAAACCCGGCGTCGTGCCGGCGCCGACCAAGATGCGCTACATGAGCACGGCCGACGAGCGCGATAACTAGAACTGAATTTGTTGTGGGGTTGAAAGGGGGCGGGCAGTCGCGAGACGTTCGCCCTCTTTGTTTTTCCGTTCGCGGCTTTTAGTTGCGCCGCTCCGCTGGCCTGTGCATCATAAGCCGCCCGAGTTTCCCCGCATCGAACGCGATATCCTTCATGAAACCTTCGCTTATCCCACCGACGCTCCGGCCGATTGCCGACAAGATCGAGCGTAACGAGCGGATTACCGATCAGGACGCCCTGCAACTCTACCGGTCCAGAGATCTCAATGCTCTCGGGACCATGGCCAGCGTCGTGCGGGAGCGGAAAAACGGCAACGTCGCGACCTACATCCTTAATCGTTACATCAACTATTCGAACATCTGCGTGCTCTCCTGTCAGTTTTGCGCTTTCGCCGCCAAGAAGCGCGACGCGCACGCTTTCGAGAGCTCGATCGACGAAATCGTCGGCGCGGTCCAGGAAGCGCTCGTCACCGGCATCACCGAGGTGCACATGGTCGGCGGACTCCATCCTTCGCTCGACAAACAATGGTATCTCGACCTGCTCACGCGTCTGCGAGCACTCGACCCCGGGCTGCAGCTGAAAGCGTTTACGGCGATCGAAATCCGGCACCTGGCGCGGCGCATCTTTAAGACTTCGATCGCGGAAACGCTCCGCGTTCTGCGTGAGGCCGGCCTCAATTCGCTGACCGGCGGTGGGGCGGAGATTTTCGACCCGGGAGTGCGGGACGAATTGTGCCGGGGCAAAGAGAGCGCCGCGGAATGGCTCGAAGTGCACCGCATCTGGCACCAGATGGGTGGTCGCAGCACTTGCACGATGCTTTACGGCCACATCGAGTCGGACGAGCACCGGGTCGATCATCTGCGCCAGTTGCGCGAACTGCAGGATAAGACCCACGGATTCACCGGTTTCATTCCTTTTGCTTTTGAGTCGCAGACGACCATTCTGGCGCACATCAAACCGGCGACCGCCTTCGACCAACTGCGCAACCTGGCGGTGAGCCGGATTTATCTCGATAACATCGATCATCTTACCGCCTATTGGGTCAGCATGGGATTGCCGCTTGCCCAGGTCGCCCTGGCTTATGGAGTGGACGACCTGCACGGCACGATCATGCGGGAAAAAATCTTCCACATGGCGGGTGTGACGACGCCGGAGGAGCAAACCGTCGAGACGCTGCGCCACGTCATTCGCGAAGCGGGCCGCGACCCGGTGCAGCGCGACAGTTACTACAATCATCTCCCGGCGGCGAAATCCGACCTCCCAGCGAGCGCTGCACCGCGCGCCGAAGGCGAGTTGGTCTGCGTTTGAGGTGCCGGTTCCGGCTTCGCTCCGTCTCGGTTGCGTCAAGTATCGCAACGCCCTGCCGCTCATTCACGGTTGGAGCGGTGCCATGCACTTCGATCATCCGTCGGCGCTCTGCCGGCAACTGGCAGCGGGTGAGCTGGACGTCGCGCTGGTCTCCAGCTTTGAGTACCTGCGCAATCCGATCTACTCGATCGTCGACGGGCTCGCGATCGCGTCGGATGGTCCGGTCTTCAGCGTCATTCTTGCGCACCTCGGCGCGATCGAAGCGCTCCGCGAAGTAATTGTCGATCCCGCCTCGGAGACATCCATCAACTTGCTCCGCTGTTTGTTAGGCGAGCGGGGCGTCGCGGTTCGATTCGTTCTCCAAGGAGAAATCAGCGAAGAGCGCGGTCAGCTTCTGATCGGCGACCAGGCGATCCTTTTCCGACAACAATCCGGCCGGCACCATCAGTTTCTCGACCTGGGTACGGAATGGAAAGAGAGGATGAAAACGCCCTTTGTTTACGCCCTCTGGTTGATCCATCCCGACTACCCGGAGAAGTCGGAAATCGCCGGGGCACTGCGATCGTTGGGTAGGCGAAACCTCGAACATCTCGAAACGCTGATCGCGGCGCAGCCGGAGCAGAATCGGGCCTTCTGCGATTTTTATTTTCGCGAATGCCTGCGGTTTAACTTTGGCGCAGAGGAAAAAGAGGGTTTCAAAATGTTCGGTGAATTGTGCGCCAGGCAAAAGTTGCTGCCGCCCAGGTTGCCCGCGCTCAGGCTCGCCTAACCAGCGGACGCGACGGGGCCTTTGGGGCCCGGAACTCAGAACGCGCGCAACGGGTTGCGCCACGAGCGAAGCAGACGCCATGCTTTCGTTTATCTTGATACCAATGCGAAACTTCACGTCCCCTGGCTCGCTGGATACCTGGCCTAACGGTTTGTTGACATGAAACGCGAACACCGCTGGATCCTCGCGGCCACTAACGATTTCGCTGGGGCCGCAAAATTCGCCGAGACCGTCTGCGCGCTACCCTGTATCGCTGTTCTCCTGCAACGCAAAGGCCTCCTCAGCGATGAGCAGGCGACCGATTTCCTCCATCCGCGCTTGCGGAGCTTGAGCGACCCATTCCTGCTCCCGAACATGCGTGCCGCCGTGGATCGGATCCTGCGCGCGATCACCGCGGGCGAGCGAATTGTTCTCTACGGGGATTACGATGTGGACGGCGTCACCTCGCTCGCGTTGCTCAATGAAATGCTCTGTGCTTACGGGGTCCGGCCCGCCCTCTTCCTGCCCTCGCGGATGGAGGAAGGGTACGGACTGAGCCGCGAAGGAGTTGAGCGCTGCTGGCAAGCGCATCGGCCGCAACTCCTCATCGCGGTCGATTGCGGGACTTCTTCAGGCGCCGAGATTGCGGACCTTCGCGCGCGCGGCGCGGAGGTCATCGTGCTCGATCATCACGAGCCGAAAGGCGATCTCCCGGATTGCATTGCCGTCGTGAACCCGAAGGCCGTGGGCGACTGCGCCTTCGGCTATCTTTGTAGCGTGGGCATCGTCTTCAAACTCTGCCACGCCCTGCTTAAAACCCGCCTGCTCCCGGGCTTCGACCTGCGGCAACGGCTCGATCTCGTCGCCCTCGGGACCGTTGCCGATATTGTGCCGCTGGAGGCGGAGAATCGGATCCTTGTCCATCACGGTGCGCGTCAACTCGCCCTTCGTCGATTGTTAGGGGTGAGCAAACTGATGGACGTCGCAGCCGTCCGGCCGCCGATCGTAGCGGAGCATATCGGCTTCCGGCTCGGTCCCCGTTTGAACGCGGCTGGTCGCCTCACGACCGCGGAAAAGGCCCTGCAACTTCTCCTCACGGCGGATCTCGCCGAAGCGACCGCGCTGGCCGGCGAGTTGGACGGACAAAACCGGGAGCGCCAGAGTGTGGAGCGCACAATCGTCGAGGCCGCGGAAAGGAAGATTGCAGAGCAAAATCTCTCTGCGGCTCCGGCGATCGTGCTCGGGGACCGCGGATGGCACCCGGGCGTTCTTGGAATCGTCGCGTCGCGAATAGCGCGGAATTATCATCGGCCAACGATCGTCGTCGGCTTTGACCAAGCCGGCCTCGGGAAAGGCAGTGGGCGCAGCATTCCGGGATTGTCGCTGGTTGCTGCGCTCGGCCAATGTGCCGATCTGCTCGAAAAATTCGGCGGACATGAGATGGCCGCGGGACTAACGATTCGCGAAGAAAACTTTGCGGCATTCACCGATCTGTTTCAGGAGAGCTGCCGTGGACGGCTGACCGACGAGCACCTTGAACCGCGACTGCAGCTGGATGGTGAACTCACTCTCGGCGATCTGACCTGGGAGCTGCTCCGCTGGCACGAGCTACTGCAACCGTTCGGCCACGGCAACCCCCAGCCGCTTTTTCTTCTCCGGGAAGTGGAGCCGGCCGCACCTCCGAAAATTTTGAAGGAGAAACATCTGCTCCTTCGTTTGCGACAAAACGGCCGTCAGCAGCGCGCGATCTTCTTCGGCGGCGCGGAGAGCCCGCTGCCCGAGCCGCCGTGGGACGTGGCCTTCCGCCTCAGCGTGGACGAATACGAGGGCGAGCGGCGACTGCAGATGCAGGTTGAGGCGCTGCGCGCGGCCGCGTCGTTCGAATCATGAGCTTAACGAGCGCGGATTTATTATGCGAAGTGGCCTGGATCCCGCGTCCGCGGAGCACGCCATTGCGCCGCCTCGGTCTGGAGACAGTCGGCGATCTGCTCACCCACTATCCGCGGCGGCACGAGGATCGGCGCGAGTTTGTCGGTTTTCCGCGCGAGGAAAGCGAGCAGCCCATTTGCCTCTGCGGAGAGGTGGTCAAGACGCAGCTCAGGCGCTTTGGCGGCTGGAAGAAAATCTTTGAGGTGACGCTGCAAGAGAGCGACGCGCATGCGCTCAGTCAGCCGCTGGTTTGTCGCTGGTTTAATCTGCATTACGTCCAGAAAATGATCGTGACCGGACAGCGTCTGGTGGTCTTCGGCAAGCCGCGTCTGCGCGGGCAGCGCCTCTGCATGGAACATCCGGAGTTCGAGATCATCGAGGACGATTCCGCCGACGCGGGAATCCACTTCCGTCGCATCACTCCGATTTATCCAGCCACCGAAGGCCTTTCCCAAAGGGCTCTGCGGGGAATGATCTACCGGCTGTTGGAGGAGTGCGAGGACGATGGCGCGCTGACTTTGTTGCCGAAGAAGTTCAAGCCCGGTCCGGCCCTGAGCGCGCTGCGGGAGATTCATTTCCCTCCGACGGATGAAGCGCTGGCGCAGGCCCGCGAAACGCTCGTCCTCGCGGAATTTTTCGCCATGCAGATGCTGCTGGCTTCGCGCCGGGCAGGTTCCCGGGCGCGCGCCGGAGGAATCCATGCTGGCCCTGGGGAATTGCTCGAGCGTTTCTTGCGCGCGCTGCCTTTTGACCTAACGAACGCACAGGCACGGGTCATCGAGGAAGTGCGGGCCGACCTCGGTTCGACGATTCCGATGAATCGATTGCTGCAGGGTGACGTCGGCTCGGGTAAAACGGTGGTGGCGATCGCGGCCATGCTGCTCGCCGTGGAGGCTGGCTTCCAGGCGGCGTTGATGGCGCCGACCCAGATTCTCGCCGAGCAGCATTACGAAGTCCTGTGCCGCTGGTTGGAGCCGTTAGGCGTGTCGATTTCCCTGCGCACGGCGGCGCGTAAGGAAGACCCGCTCCCACTCTTTGCGCCTGCTCAGGGTAGCGCACGCGTCTCGCGTGCTGGCGACGGCGTCCCACCGTCGCGAACTTTGCCTGAAGGAGAGCAATCGGGCGGAGCACAGTATCACCGTCGTCGTCTCCCGCATTTCGAGAAACCATGGGCGATCTACGCCGTGACGATCGGGACGAAATCGCGCCGCAGCTTATCACCCGCCGCTCGCAGCGCGGCATTGGATGGGTTTCTTCACTTTCACAACCAGCGCTACGAATTGTTTGCCGCGTGTGTCATGCCTGACCATGTCCACTTGCTGATCCAACCATGGCCCAAAGGAGATGACGATAAAGGCAACGTGGTTTTCTGGTCCTTGAGCGAACTGCTGCGTTCGGTGAAATCATTCTCGGCTCATCAGATCAATAAACTCGAAAACGCGACCGGTAGCGTGTGGGAACGGGAGCGGTTCGATCGCTATGTTCGATCGGATCACGACCTGGAGGAGAGGTTTCTTTATATCCTGCGCAACCCGTGGAACTCGGAGGTTGCCCGGTCAGACGAGGATTATCCGTGGCTTTGGACTCAAGAGGATGAGGCCCGCAAGGAAAGTTCGTCGCGCTGGAACAGCGCGACCAGCACGCGAGACGCGTGCGCTACCCAGCGAAACCAGCCTCCGCCAGAGCGCGGACAAATCTTTGTCGGCACGCACGCGCTACTTTATGAGCCCGAGGGATTGGAGGACCCGGGGCTGGTGGTGATCGATGAGCAACACAAATTCGGTGTCGCGCAGCGGGGATGCCTAACGACCCGCGATCCGGCGCCGGACGTGCTCGTGATGACCGCGACGCCCATCCCGCGGACCGTGACGATGAGCCTCTATGGCGATCTCGATGTCTCGATCATCGATGAAATGCCAGCCGATCGCGGGCGGATCGTGACAGCGGCCCGGGAGGAGGCGAAATTGCCGGATGTGCTTACCTTCTTGCTCCGCGAACTGGAGGCGGGGCGACAGGCCTACATCGTTTATCCGCTGATCGACGAGAGCGGCAAGCTCGAGGCGAAAGCGGCCACGGCCGAGTATGAGAAATGGCGTCAGCGTTTAGCGCCGTTCACTTGCGGATTGCTTCATGGCCGCATTCCGGCGCCGGAGAAGCAGGCGATCATGGAACGCTTTCGTCGTGGCCTAACGAGCGTCCTTGTCAGCACCACGGTCATTGAAGTGGGCGTTGATGTGCCTAATGCCACTGTCATGTTGATTGAAAATGCCGAGCGCTTCGGCCTGGCGCAGCTCCATCAGTTGCGGGGCCGAATCGGGCGCGGCGAGCACAAATCCTATTGCATTTTGCTCCGCTCCGACCCTTCTGCGGAAACAAGCGCGAAACTCGCGGTGCTGGAGAAAACGAGCAACGGTTTCGAGGTGGCCGAGGCCGATTGGGAGATGCGCGGACCGGGTGATTTGTTCGGGACGGCGCAGAGCGGCCTGCCCGCGTTAAAACTGGGCAACCTTCGTTCGGATGCGAAGTTGATGCAGCGGGCGCGCGCCGCAGCGATGCAGATCTTTCGTGATGATCCGAAGCTCGCGCAGGCGGAAAATAAACGTTTCCGGTGTTTGGTTGTCGAAGAAGAGGGCAAAACCTTCTCCCACGTCAGCTAATGAAAAATATACTGAAATTCCTTTTGTTGGTTCTCGTCCTGAGCGCGGGCGTTTCGCTGCTTTACGATTATCAATTGCGTAACGGCCGGCTCAGCCTGACCACGCGAGAGACGCCGGAGAAATACACCCTGGCGCAGAATTCGGCCGTCGATTCGAAGTCGATCGCGAGCCTTGCCTCGTTGAGCGACGAGCGCCGGAAACTGGTCGCGGGGGTGATCCCTTCGGTCGTGAGCGTGAAGACGACGAAGCGGATCCAGCGGCGGCAGGGTCTCGATCCGTTTGATTTTTTCCGCGGCAACATGGGTCAATTCCGTGGGCCGGCGGACGAGGCGATGGTGCAGAATTCCCTCGGCTCCGGGGTGATCGTGACCAACGAAGGCCACATCATCACGAACAACCACGTGGTCGATCAAGTGGACGAGATCGAGGTCGTCTTGAGTGACGGCCGCACGCGCAAGGCGCGCTTGATCGGGGCCGATGCGCAACTCGATCTCGCGGTTTTGAAAGTGGATGAACCCGGGGTCAAACCGCTCAAGCTCGGCGACTCCGACGCGATGCAGGCCGGGGATTTCGTGCTCGCGGTCGGGAACCCGTTCGGCTTTGAGGAAACGGTGACGGACGGCATTATCAGCTCAAAGGGCCGCCCGAACCGCGCCGATGATTTCGGTGATTTCCTGCAGACCAATGCCGCTATCAATCCCGGCAACAGCGGCGGTCCGCTCATCAACCTTCGCGGCGAAGTCATCGGCATTAACACCGCGATTATCTCGCGGAGCGGCGGTTCCCAAGGCATCGGGTTCGCGATCCCGTCGAACACCGTGCGGATGGCGCTGGAAAGTCTTTTGAAGCGCGGCCGGATTATCCGCGGCTATCTCGGCATCGAGACGACCGGAATTCCGGCTGGGCCAGCGGGCGCGCGCGATGATTCCGGGGTGGTGGTGGCGGCGGTAGTGCCCAATTCGCCCGCCGCAACCGCGCAAATTCAGCGCGGTGACATCATTCAAAAATTTGACGGACACGACGTGCACAATATCGCGGAGTTGCGACGCCTCGTCTCGCAGGTGGAGTTGGATAAGAAGGTCGACGTGCAAGTCGCGCGCAGCGGCAAACCGGTCACGGTCACGGCGAAGATCAAGGAAC
This sequence comes from Spartobacteria bacterium, assembly GCA_003169975.1. GTDB lineage: Bacteria > Verrucomicrobiota > Verrucomicrobiia > Chthoniobacterales > UBA10450 > Palsa-1392. The sequence goes on from PNAA01000024.1 coordinate 351,864, forward strand.
AGCCGGAGAACTATGGACTCGCGCGGGCGCTCCCGCCGGGGCAGGCTGCGCCACCGTCGCCTAACGAACCCGACACGGGCGAACAGGATCAGCCGCCGGGCGGAGGCGGCGCTCTCGATTCGATCGAAGTGCGGGAATTGACCCCGCAATTGGCGCAGACGTTAGGCGTGCCGACCAGCGTCCGCGGGGTGGTCGTCGCCCAGGCCGGCTCGGGGATCGGCGCGGGACTGTTGCGGGCTGGTGACGTGATCGAGGCCGTTAACCAGGAACCGGTCACGTCGGTGCAGGAGTTCGAACAGGCGATCCAGTCGCTTGATCCCGGCCAGTCGCAGGTGCTCTCGGTTTGCCGTCAGCGCAGCCGGTCCTTCGTGGTAATAAAGCCGCGCTAACGAGCACTCATAAAAGGCGCCGGTTTCCGAATCAGTGAATAACGGTTGGACCAATCGGGTCCAAGGTTCACATCATCAAAACACCATGAAAAGAATCTTGCTCGCACTAACGATGGTTGGTTTCCTTCTCCCGCTCGCCCCGCGGGTGCAGGCCGAGACCGAGGTCTCGCTTAATTTCTTTTACGACAATCTCTCGCCTTACGGGAACTGGATCGAAGTCGGCGACTACGGCTACTGTTTCCAGCCTAACGTGGCGGTGAGCAGTTCCGATTGGCGGCCTTACGCGGATGGCTACTGGGCCTACACCGATGTCGGCTGGACCTGGGTCTCGTACGAAGACTTCGGTTGGGCCACTTATCACTATGGTCGCTGGACGGACCTGGCTGATTACGGCTGGGTCTGGGTGCCCGGTTACGAGTGGGGGCCGGCCTGGGTCTCGTGGCGCACCGGTGGCGATTACGTCGGATGGGCGCCGCTGCCGCCCGGCGGTAACGTTTACGAAGGCCGCGCGATCACTGGTCAGGTGGACGTCCAGTTCGATATTGGGCCGCTCTATTACAACTTCGTCGACGTGCGCTACATCGGTGAACCGGTGCTTCGCGGCCGGATTTTCCCGTCCTCACGCAACGTCACGTTTATCAATCAGACCGTGAACGTCACGAACATTACTTATAATAACTCGACGGTTCATAACTACGGGCCCAACTATAACCGGTTGAATGAGTATTCGACCCGCCCGATTCAGCGTCTCTCTCTGCAACGCGAGACGACCGTCGCAGGAGATTTCGGGCAAGGTGGAAAGCGCGGGAACTTAAACCGCGTTAACGGCAACCAACTCATGGTCGTGGCGCCCGCGATCCAGAAAGCGCAGCAGCCGATCGCGCCGAAGCAAGTGAAGGCAAAGGTGCCGCAGCCGAAAGTGGAGCATGGCTGGCAGGGCATCGCGAATCGGCAACAGATCCAGGACGAAATGAAGAAAGAGAACGCGCAGAACGTCCCGCCGCCAACCTTCCAACCGCAGAAGGGCCGCAAGGTTGAAGCCGCCGCGGGGGGTCAGAATGCTGGGGCTCAGCCCAACGAGGCGACGTCGGCTAACGGAAAAAATCGGCAGCCCGAAAGAGCCGCGCGCCAGGGCAACAAGAATGGCACGGGACAGAACGCCAGTGCGGGAGCCGGGCCCGCAAATGAAAATGCGAACGCCAACGCGCAAGCCGGCCAACCTCGCCAACCCGACCAGCGGACGGAGCAAAAGGCTGCCCGGGAGCAGAAGGCGCGCCTAGCCGAGCAAGAGCGGGCCGAACAACAACGCAAGGCCCGGCAGGAGATAAACGCTCCGCAACAGAATTTCGCGAAGCCTGCTCAATCGCCAGTAAGACACGCCGAGCGGCCCCCGCAACCTGAAAAGCCGCAGCGAGCCGAGCAGACCGCGCCACCGAAGCACGCCCGCCCGCCGCAACCAGCCGAGCAGGCCCAGCGCTCCCCTCGTCCGCAACCGCCGACGCAGGAGCGTCCCGCGCAGCCGCCGAACCGTCCGCAGCGAGTGCAGCAGCCTCAGCAGCCGCAGGGTGATCAAAATCCAAACGCGCCCCGCAAGCCAAAGAAAAAAGGCCAGCAGGACGAGAATCCCGACCAGCCCCATCCTTAACGAAATCGAAATCCGAAAATTAGCGGCCCCGGGAGAAATTCGCGGGGCCGCTTTCTTTACAACAACTCGGCGATCTGCACCGCGTTAAGGGCGGCCCCTTTCAGGAGTTGGTCGCCGGTCACCCAGAGTGCGAGCCCGTTCTCGAGCGCGCAATCGATGCGCAGCCGGCCGACCTGGCAGTTGTCTTTTCCAGCGGCCGCGAGCGGAGTGGGATAGCGATTTGAAAGTGGCTCGTCGACCAGGTCGAGTCCCGGCGCGTTCGCCAAAACCGCCCGCGCCGATTCCACGGAAACCGGGCGCTCGAACTCCGCACTCAGGGCAACCGAATGGGCCCGATACACCGGCACGCGCACGCAGGTCGCCGAAGCGCGAAAGTCAGGCAGGTGCATGATCTTGCGTCCTTCGTTTTGCATTTTCATCTCTTCCTTCGTGTAACCATTCTCAAGGAAGGAATCGACGTGGGGGAGGACGTTGAAGGCAATGGGGTGGGGATAAACGTGCGCGAGTGCCGGGCCGCCGTCCACGCTGGCTTCGACCTGCCGCCGGAGTTCCTCGATCGCCCGCGCGCCGCTGCCGGAGACAGCCTGGTAACTGGAAGCAAAAACGCGGCGCAAACCGAACGCGCCATGCAGCGGATAAAGCGCCATTAGCGCGACGGCGGTTGTGCAGTTCGGATTCGCGATCATTCCAAGATGCCGGCGGATGTCCTCGGGATTGATCTCAGGGATGATCAGCGGGACATCGGCGTCCATCCGGAAGGCGGACGAATTATCGATCACCACCGCGCCGGTGCGCTGCGCGATCGGTGCGAATTGTCTTGCCGTCCCCGCACCGGCGCTGAAAAAGGCGAGGTCGATGCCCGCGAAAGAATCGTGGTTGAGGGCGGCGACGGAAAAATCTTCTCCGCGAAATTCCGATTTATTCCCGGCGGAACGCGCCGAGGCCAGGAGGCGCAAATCCGCCACCGGAAAATTCCGCCGTTCCATCACCCGGAGCAGCTCGATTCCGACCGCGCCGGTCGCGCCGACGATCGCGACGTGATAGCTTTTCGGCATCGCGAGCGCAGTCTATCGCCCGCGCCTGGAGATGCAAATGTCCGAGCCGATCATCCGAATTTCCGTGCGCGACCAGCGCCTCGAGCTCGTTTCGGGCGCCTCCGTCCTGTCGAGTTATCCAATCTCGACCTCGCGTTTTGGCCTCGGTTCCGAGGAAGGCAGCATGAAAACGCCGCTCGGGAAATTCAAGATCGGCGAAAAGATCGGGGCCGGCATGCCCAGCGGCGCGGTTTTCCGCAGCCGCATCCCGCTCGCGCCGGGAGACGCGCCGCCGCCGAGTAATGATCTCGTCCTCTCGCGCATTCTCTGGCTCGACGGCCTCGAGGAGCACAATGCCAATACCCGCGACCGCTTCATTTACATCCACGGCACCAACCACGAAGAGGAGATTGGACAACCGGCCAGCCATGGCTGTATCCGAATGAAAAATGCTGATTTAATCGCGCTTTTCGATCAGGTACCGATGGGTGCCGAAGTGGTCATCGAGACCTAGCAAAAAAAGGCCGAAAAATTCGTTGCGCGCATTGGTTTCCCCGCCTAACTAGTCGCAGCAACCTGCTAAGGAAGGAGGCGAGTTTATAGTGAAATTAGTCAAAATGATCATGATCGTGGCCGTGGCGGCCGGCGTGCTGAGCCTGGGTGCTTGCGCGCAGAAAAAGGAGACGATGGCGACCCAATCGACGGCGACCACCGGGATGTCCAAGTAGTCTTTGGCCGGCGGCTTGCCTCCGACGGACAACTTTAACCGAAAGGCCAGGTCGTTGCTACGGCCTGGCCTTTTTTCTGACCTTTAGACGCTTCGCCCTGCGAAGCGCGGGGGGAAAGGCGATGCCAGCCCTTCAAACAACTCCCCTGCTTGCCGCGCCTCCCAGAGGCAGGCGTCGACAAACGTCTCCGAAGAGAGCGGGTGGATTTATGGAACGGTTCTCGTAATATTCGCACCGATGATGCAGTTAAGCCGCCGTCCACTGTCACTGAGCGAGATTGCCCGCGTCGCGCTTGGCCAAGAGCCAGTCGAGATCGCCCCCGGCGCCCACGCGGCGATCCACGCTTCGCGCCGTGTGGTGGAGGAAATTGTCTCGCGCCAGGCAGTGGTTTATGGCGTCAGCACCGGCTTTGGAAAGCTGGCCGACGTTCAGATCCCGCCCGACAAACTGGAGCAACTTCAGGTCAATCTCGTGCGGAGTCATTCCTGCGGCGTTGGACGTCCGCTCTCGGAGGCGGAAGTGCGGGCGATGATGCTCCTGCGTGCCAACGTCCTCACCCTCGGCTTCAGCGGGATTCGTCTTCAAGTCATCCAACTCCTCTTGGCAATGCTGAACCGAAACGTCTGTCCGGTGATTCCGGAGAAGGGTTCGGTCGGCGCGAGCGGGGATCTCGCACCCCTGGCACATCTCGCGCTTTCGTTGCTTGGGGAAGGGGAGGCATTCTTTCAAGGTGAACGCATGCCGAGCGCGCAGGCCCTGCAAAAAGCCGGGCTCCGCCCGACGGATCTCCGCGCGAAAGAAGGCCTCGCCCTCCTCAACGGCACCCAGGCGATGCACGCTGTCGGTGGTCTCGCCCTCTTGCGGGCCAAGCGCCTCTCGCGCGTCGCAGATGTCGCCGGCGCGATGACTCTCGAAGCGCTCAAAGGCACGCCCGTCGCTTTCGACGAACGTATCCACAACGCCCGGCCGCATCCCGGTCAGCAAGCCGTCGCGCGGCATCTGCTGGCACTGTTGCGCGAGAGCGAGATTCGCGCATCGCACGCGAAGAATGACCCTCGGGTCCAGGACGCCTACAGCCTGCGTTGCATGCCGCAGGTGCACGGCGCAGTCCGCGGTGCGCTCGCCCATTGCGAGGATATCCTGGCGATCGAATCCGGCTCCGCGACGGATAACCCGCTCGTTTTCACCGATAACGGCGACGTCCTCTCGGGCGGAAACTTCCATGGTGCGCCGCTCGCCCTCGCGTTCGATTACGCGGCGATCGCGACGACCGATTTGATGAGCATCAGTGAGCGCCGGATCGATCGCCTAACGAACCCCGACCTGAGCGAGGGACTGCCGGCTTTTCTCGCGCAACATCCAGGGATGCAATCGGGCTTCATGATCGCGCACGTCGCGGCCGTCGCGCTCCTCAGCGAGGCCAAGGTCCTCGCGCATCCGGCGAGCGTCGATAATCTGCCGACCTCGGCCGGAAAAGAAGATCACGTCTCGATGGGAATGACGGGCGCGCTCAAGTTGCGCACCATCGTGGAGGACGCGGAAAACGTGCTCGCGATCGAGCTGCTCGCTGCGGCCGAGGGCTTGGAATTTCGCCGACCGCTCAAAGCCGGCGCAGGTGTCGAGCGCGCCTTCGCGGCGTTGCGCGGCCTCGCGCCGCGAGTAGATGAAGATCGCGCGCTCTCGCCGGATATCGAGCGGGTCGCCGACGCCATCCGCGGCGGAAAATTCGACAGCGAACACGAAGATTTATGACCGGAAAAAGAACGATCCGCGCCCCGCGCGGCAACCAGCTGAGCTGCAAAGGATGGCAACAGGAAGCGGCGCTCCGGATGCTGATGAACAATCTGGATCCCGACGTCGCGGAAGATCCAGACAAGCTGATTGTTTATGGCGGGACGGGCCGCGCGGCTCGGAGCTGGGAGGCGTTCGACGCGATCGTGCGTTCGCTGCGCGAGCTCGAAAACGACGAAACCCTTCTCGTCCAATCGGGCAAACCGGTCGGCATTTTTCGCACCCACGACGAAGCGCCGCGGGTGCTGATCGCCAATTCGAATCTCGTCGGCCACTGGTCGAACTATCCGGAATTCAACCGCCTCGAAAAGCTTGGCCTAACGATGTATGGCCAGATGACGGCCGGCTCGTGGATTTATATCGCCAGCCAGGGGATCGTGCAGGGAACATTCGAAACGTTCTCCGCCGCGGGCGAACGCCATTTTGGCGGCTCGCTCGAGGGCCGGTTGCTCGTGACCGGCGGCCTCGGCGGAATGGGCGGCGCCCAACCACTCGCGGCGACGATGGCAGGCGCGCTCTGTCTCGGGATCGAGGTCGATCCCACGCGAATCGAGAAGCGATTGCAGAGCGGTTATTGCGACAAGATCGCGCGCTCGCTCGACGAAGCGATGCGATTGCTCGAGGAGGCGCGCGGGAAAAAGGAGGCGATCTCGGTCGGCCTCGTCGGCAACTGCGCCGACGTTCTACCGGAAATGGTTCGGCGCGGGATTGTGCCGGACGTTCTAACCGATCAGACGAGCGCGCACGATGCGCTCAACGGTTATGTGCCTAACGGAATGACGCTGGCCGAAGCGCTCCAGTTGCGCGCGGAAAAGCCGGATGAGTATGTCGAAAAATCGATGTCCGCGATGGCGCAGCATGTCGAGGCGATGCTCGCGCTGCAGAAAAAAGGCGCGATCACTTTCGATTACGGCAACAACCTCCGGACCCAGGCGAAGAAAGCCGGCTGCGAGAAGGCCTTCGATATTCCCGGCTTCGTCCCGGAGTACATCCGGCCGCTTTTTTGCGAAGGGAAGGGACCGTTCCGTTGGGTCGCACTGAGTGGCGATCCGGCTGATATCGCACGGACCGATCAGCTCGCGCTCGAGCTGTTCCCGGAAGACAAAACGCTCGCGCGCTGGATGAAGCTGGCCCGGGAGCGGATTCAATTTCAGGGTTTGCCGGCGCGCATTTGCTGGCTCGGTTACGGGGCGCGCGCGGAGTTTGGTATGGCGATGAACGAGCTCGTGAGGCGAGGGGACATCAGTGCGCCGATCGTGATCGGGCGCGACCACCTCGATACGGGCTCGGTCGCTTCCCCCTTCCGCGAAACCGAAGGCATGCTCGACGGCAGCGACGCGATCGCCGACTGGGCGCTGCTCAACGCGCTCGTCAACACCGCGGCTGGCGCGTCGTGGATCTCGATTCACAACGGCGGCGGCGTCGGGATCGGCTATTCCCAACATGCTGGAATGGTGGTGGTGGCCGATGGCACCGATAACGCGAAGCGACGCTTGGAGCGTGTCCTGACGAGCGATCCGGGAATGGGTGTGATCCGGCACGCGGACGCCGGTTACTCGAAGGCGATCGAGTTTGCCCGGTCGCACGAGATAGGAATTCCAATGAAACCGGAGGCGCGTGATCTGTAGCCGTCGCCCTATGGGCGACGTGGGCGTTGGCGCGATTGCCTGCGAGACTCGTCCTGCAATGAGCCCAACTCCCACGCTTCGCACAGCGAAGCGTCCACAGCGTTGAACTAACAATGCAAAAGCTTATCGAATGCGTGCCCAACTTCAGCGAGGGCCGCGACCCGAATATCATCCAACAAATCACGGTCGCGATCGCCGCCGTCGACGGTGTCTCGCTCCTCGACGTCGATCCCGGCGCGAGCACGAACCGCACGGTCGTGACCTTTGTCGGCTCGCCCGAGGCTGCGGTGGAAGCGGCTTTTCGCGGAATTCAAAAGGCCGCCGAGCTGATCGACATGCGCAAACAAAAGGGTGCGCATCCGCGCATGGGCGCGACCGATGTTTGCCCGTTCATCCCGGTGAGCGACGTGAGCTGGGAGGAAGCGATCGAATGCGCGAAGTCGTTAGGCAAGCGGGTCGCCGAGGCGCTGAGGATTCCGGTTTACCTCTATGAGAAAGCGGCGACCGATCCGTCCCGCTCGAATCTCTCCATCATTCGCGCCGGCGAATACGAAGGTTTCTTCGAGAAGATCAAACAACCCGCCTGGAAGCCGGATTTCGGCCCGGCTGTGTTGAACGAGCGATCCGGCGCGACCGTCATTGGCGCGCGCGATTTTCTCGTCGCCTACAACGCGAACCTCAACACCAGGTCGGTGCGGCGCGCGAACTCGGTCGCGTTCGACGTGCGCGAAAACGGACGGGTGAAAACGGAAGACGGCATGCCGACGGGCAAGAAAGTGCTCGACGCGAGCGGCGAACCGGTGCGCATCCCGGGAATGTTGAAACATGTCAAAGCCATCGGCTGGTATGTCGAGGAGTACGGCATCGCCCAGGTCTCGATGAACCTGACGAACATCGCGGAGACGCCTTTGCACGCGGCCTTCGATGCCTGCAGCGAAGCGGCCGCGCAGCGCGGTCTGCGCGTCACCGGCTCAGAAGTGGTCGGGATGCTCCCCAAGAAATGTTTGCTCGAGGCTGGCCGCTATTTTCTCCGCAAACAGCAATGGTCCGAGGGCGCGTCGGAGGAGGAACTGATCGACCTTGCGATTCGCTCGATGGGTCTGAGCGAGCTGAAGCCGTTCGAGCCAAAGGAAAAAGTGATCGAATACAGGATCGAAGCGGCCGCCGGAAAATCGCTCGTGAAGATGAACCTGCGGCAGTTTTGCAACGAAACCCTGAGCGACTCTCCCGCGCCCGGCGGCGGCTCGGTCGCGGCCCTGATGGGCGCGCTGGGCGCGTCGTTAGGCGGAATGGTGGCCAACCTTTCCGCGGGCAAACGCGGCTGGGAGGAGCAACTCGGCTATTTCAGCGACTGGGCAGTCAAGGGGCAGCAACTGAAAGATGAATTGCTTTTCCTGGTCGATGAAGACACGGCGGCCTTTAACAAAGTGATGGCGGCATTCGGCTTGCCGAAAGACTCCGCGGAAGAAAAAGCGGCGCGCTCCAAGGCGATCCAGAAGGCGAACCAATACGCCGCGGAGATTCCGTTGAAAGTCATGGAGACGGCGAGCCGAACCTACGAACTGCTGGCGGCGATGGCGGAGAGGGGAAATCCCGCATCGATCTCGGATGTCGGCGTCGGTTTGCTCGCGACGCGCGCCTGTATCGAAGGCGCGGCAATGAATGTGCGGATCAATTTGTCCGGCCTGAAAGATGAAAAAGTGAAGGCGTCGTTGCAGGAAAAAATAAGCAGGCTAAGCGCTGAATCCGAAACCCGCTTCAAGAACGCTCGCCAAACGGTGGAAGGGAAGCTGTAGTCGTCCCGAGCGAAGCCGAGGGGTCCCGGAAGGTTACCTTTAAGCTTTCGCAGCGGGATCCCTCGACTCCGTTCGGGATGACCAATGAACTCAATCGCTTTATTGCACGCTGCTCAACTGGTTACGCTCGCCGGCCCGGAACGGGCGCGTATTGGAGCTGAACTCAGCGATCTCGCCATTATCGAAAATGGCGGAATGCTGGTGCGGGATGGTGTGATCGCCGCGATCGGCGCATCGGACGAAATCGCGAAGCAATTGCCTGAAGATGTCGAAGTCGTCGACGCTGGCGGCCGCGTTGTCCTGCCGGGTTTTGTCGATGCGCACGCCCATCCCGTCTTCGGCGGGAACCGGGTCGACGAATTCGAGATGCGCGCGCGGGGCGCCTCTTACGAAGAGATCGCCGCCGGCGGTGGCGGAATTCGCTCGACGGTGCGCAAGACGCGCGCGTCCAGCGAAGCGGAACTTCTCGCGCAGGCGCAGAAGCGGGCCAACTGGTTCCTGCACTGCGGGACGACGACGATGGAGGCGAAATCCGGTTACGGCCTGTCCCTGAAGGAAGAGCTGAAAATTCTGCGCGTCATCCGTCAACTGAACGAGACGACGCCGATTGAATTCGTGCCGACCTTTCTCGGCGCACACGCCATTCCAGAGGAGTTTCGCAGCGCGCCCGAGCAATATGTCGCGCTCGTCATTCACGAAATGCTGCCCTCCGTGGCCGAGGAACAACTGGCCGAAAGCTGTGACGTTTTCTGCGAGCACGGCTACTTCGACCTCGCGGATTCGGAAAAGATTCTGATGGCCGCGCAGGAGCACGGCCTGCGCCTCCGGATGCATGTCGACCAGCTAACGAATACGGGCGGAGCGTTTCTGGCGGCGCGCCTGCGCGCGGCGACGGCCGATCATCTTGAGCAAACGAACGGGGCCGAGATTACGGCCCTGGCCGAGGCGGGCGTGCAGCCGGTGCTTTTGCCGGGATCGGTCTACTCGTTAGGGCTAACGCGCTATCCCAAAGCCCGCGCGATGATCGATGCCGGTCTGGCCGTTGTCCTTGCGACGGATTTTAATCCCGGCTCTTCGCCAACGCCTTCGATCCCGATGGTTCTCTCGCTCGCCGCGACGCAGATGAAAATGACGCCGGCCGAAGGTGTCACGGCGACGACGATCAACGGCGCTTACAGTCTCGGCCGCGGCGATAAGATTGGTTCACTCGAGGTCGGGAAAGCGGCCAATTTCTGCATCTTCGACTGCGCCGATTACCGGGAGATCGCGTATTGGTTTGGCCATCCACAGACGCACGCGGTCTACGTTAAGGGTCAACAGGTGTTGTAGCCGCTTCGCTGTGCGAAGCGTGAGAAAAAGGCTGAACTGAAGATAATATCGCGACTCCGGTCTCGTTGCCCACAGGGCAGCGGCTACAGGTTTGCGCCGCACTCTTGCCACCCTTAACGTGGCTTCCGGATGAAGGTCGAAGTCGAAAACCAGCCGCATTGCGTCGCCACGCTCAAGATCGAGCTGCCGCCGGAGCAGGTGGCGAAGGAATGGGACGCGATCGCGAACAGCTTCGCCGCGCAGGCGCGGATCCCCGGCTATCGCCCCGGAAAGGCGCCGCGCCGCGTGATTGAGGCGAAGTTTCGCAAGGACATTCAGGACGAGCTGACCAAAAAACTTGTCTCCAAGAGCTATCACGAAGCGATCGCCGAGAAACAGCTGCGGGTGGTTTCCCTAACGAATCTCGAAGATGTGGAGTTTGGCGACGATCGCTCGATGCGTTTCCGCGCGACGGTCGTGACCGCGCCGGAATTCGAGCTGCCCGATTACAAGGGAATCCCGCTCCAGTTGCCGGACACGAAAGTGACCGAGGCCGAGGTGGACGCGGCCGTCGAGCGGTTGCGGGAACAGTCCGCCGATTTTGTCGATGTCCCGGAGCGCGGGCTGGAGCTCGAGGATTTCGCGGTAATCGATTTCGAGGGAACGATTGATGGCAAACCAATCGCGGAGCTGGCGCCGGCGGCGAGCAAGAATCTCCTCGGTGGCAAGAAGTTTTGGCTGCGCCTGGCGCCGGACAATTTTCTGCCGCGCTTCGTGGAGCAGGTGATCGGGCAAAAGCCTAACGAAACGCGGACGGTGAAGGTGGAATTTCCCGCGGACGTTCCGGTCGCGGAGCTGGTCGGGAAAACGGCCGAATACAGCGTCACCCTGCTTGAGATCAAGCAACGCGTTTTACCTCCGCGCGATGATGCTTTTGCCGCAAAGTGGATGCCGGAGAAGACACTGCCCGAATTGCGACAGGCGCTCGAGCATCAGATCGAACACGAGAAAGGTCACGAGCAGGAGCGGGCCCGCGAAGGGCAGGTGATCAAGTTTCTTAGTGAGCGCATCCAGTTCGAGCTCCCGCCGGCTTTGCTCAAACACGAAACGCGCAATGCCCTGGCCGAACTGGTGCAGCGAAATCGCGAGCGCGGCGTGCCGGACGAGGCGCTGAAGGAAAAAGAAGAGGAACTGATCCGGGTGGCCGGCGGCCTCGCCGCCCATCGCCTGAAAACGAACTTTATTCTGCATCGCATCGCGGAGCAGGAGAAAATCCAGGTGACCCGCGCGGACATCGACGAGCGCATCCGCCACCAGGCGATGCATCACAACGTGACGCCGGAAAAACTGCGCCAGGACATCGAGCAACACGATGGCATGAACAGCCTGGTCGAGCAGATCTTGCTGGCCAAGACAATTGATTTCCTCGGGTCGAATGCTACCATCGACAGCACGGCCGCAACGCCCGTTCCTGAAGTTTCTGCCGCATCAAAATGACCACAAATCGCGACTCAAACTACTCTCAATCCGTGCTCGTTCCGATGGTCGTGGAGCAGACTGCTCGCGGCGAGCGCAGCTACGATATTTACTCGCGGTTATTGAAAGACCGGATCGTTTTTATCGGCACGCAGATCGACGATCACATCGCCAATCTCGTCATCGCCCAGCTTCTTTTTCTCCAGATGGAGGACGGGAAGAAGGACATCAACATTTACATCAACTCGCCCGGCGGCTCCGTGACCGCAGGACTGGCGATCTACGACACGATGCAGTTCCTGACCTGCGACGTGACCACCTACTGCCTCGGAATGGCGGCGAGCATGGGCGCGGTCTTGCTCAGCGCCGGGACGAAAGGCAAGCGCTTCGCGCTCCCGAATTCCGACATCATGATTCACCAGGTCTCGGGCGGCGCCCAAGGCCAGGCGAGCGATGTCGAGCGCACCGTCGAGTACATGTTTAAACTCAAGAAGCGGCTCATCCGCATTCTCTCCCAGCATACCGGCAAACCGGAGGAGCAGGTGAAGCTCGACTCCGACCGCGATTACTACATGACCGCCCCCGAGGCCAAGGCCTACGGCCTCGTGGACGAGGTCATCAAGTCGCGCAAGGAAGCCAAGCTCCTCGACGGCGCGGGGTCAGAAAAAAGCCTGAATGACCGCTCCACTGCGGTCGCGGAGGCGGCCCTGCCGCAGAAGGTCGAGGAATAGGAACTGCTTTACCGAGGAGACGACTATGGCGCGCGCCTCGAACCTCACCATGTGTTCCTTCTGTGGCAAAAGCCACGCGGAGGTGCGCAAGTTAATCGCGGGGCCCGGCGTCTACATTTGCGACAGCTGTATTAACGTCTGCAAAAGTATCCTCGATAAGGAGCTGAACGAAGACGCGCGGCGGCAATCGTCGACCATTCGCGTGCCGAAACCGGCCGACATCCGGCGCTCGCTCGACCAGTATGTTGTCGGCCAGGACGTAGCGAAGAAGACGCTTTCGGTCGCGGTCCACAATCACTTCAAGCGCGTCATGCAAAGCGCCCCGCCGACCGATACCTCCGCCGCTTTCCAGCCCGATCCTTTTGCCGATGTCGAGATCGAGAAGAGCAACATCCTCTTGATTGGACCGACCGGCTCGGGCAAGACACTGCTCGCCAAGACGCTCGCCAAAATTCTCGACGTCCCGTTTTGCATCGCCGACGCGACCACTCTGACCGAGGCGGGCTACGTCGGTGAAGATGTGGAGAACATCATTCTGCGTCTGCTGCAGAACGCCGATTACGACGTGAAGCGCGCGGAGATCGGTATCGTCTACATCGACGAAATCGACAAGATCGGCCGCAAGACCGACAACGTGAGCATCACGCGCGATGTCTCGGGCGAAGGTGTGCAACAGGCGCTCCTGAAAATTTTGGAAGGCAGCACCTGCAACGTTCCGCCACAGGGCGGGCGCAAACATCCGCACCAGGAATACATCCAGGTGAACACGGAAAAGATCCTCTTCATCTGCGGCGGCGCGTTCGTCGGGCTCGACAAAATTGTGCAGAAACGAATCGGCAGCAAGACGATGGGCTTCAGCAGTCCGTCGCTCGAAGTCGAGGACGCGATGCGGCGCGAAGCGGTCCGGCGGGTGGAGCCCGAGGACTTGTTAGCGTTCGGCATGATCCCGGAATTCATCGGTCGTCTCCCCGTCCTCAGCGCGCTCGATGCGCTGACCGAGGACGAGATGGTTATGATCCTGACCGATACGAAGAACGCGATGATCAAGCAGTACACGAAGCTCTTCGCGATGGAGGGCGTCCGCCTAACGGTCACGAAAGACGCGCTCCGTGCGCTCGCCGCGCAGGCGGTGACCAAGGGGACCGGCGCCCGGGCGCTGCGCTCGATGCTCGAGCGGATCATGCTCGACATCATGTACGACATCCCGAGCCGCGAAGATATCGCCGAGGTCACGATTAATCGTGCCGTCGTCGAGGGAAAAAAGCTCCCGCTCATCCGCAAGAAACAGGACAAAGACGCGGCGTAAGGGAGGCGCCTCGCGCCTAACGTCCAACGTCCAACGTCCAACGTTGAACGTTCAACTTCAGAGACGGACTGGCGATGTTGTCAGCCTCGAGATTCTGGCCGGCGGCATCCGCTTCTTTCTGAGTTCAACGTTGGACGTTGGACGTTGGACGTTGGACGTTTCTGCCTCAATCAATGCGAGTCGTCGTCATCAACACCGGCACCGAAATCCTACTCGGTGACGTCCTCAACACGCATCTCACGTTCATCGCCCGCGAGATTTTTCCGCTGGGCCTGCGCGTCGAGCGTCAAATATCAGTTCCCGATGGCACCGCCATTCGCGACGCGCTGGAGGAAAACTTCGAGCGGGCGGAACTGATCTTCGTGACCGGCGGTCTTGGACCGACGACCGATGACATCACCCGGGAGATCACAGCCGAACTCCTCGGGCTGGACCTGGTGCCCGATCCTGAAATGGAGATCTCGATCACGCAACGTTTACGCACTCGCGGGATCCGGATGACCGATCGCATCCTGCGCCAGGCCCAAGTGCCGCGGGGTGCCGCGGTCCTGCCCAATGAAAACGGGAGCGCGCCCGGGCTCTACCTCGCCGCCGACCTGAATGCCGCCAGCGCGTCGCCCCATTTGTTTCTCCTCCCGGGACCACCGCGCGAGCTGCAGCCGATGTTTCTCCAATCGGTTGTGCCGATTCTCCAGCGGATCGTTAGGCAGGAGGAAGCGTTTGCCTGCCGCAGCTATCGGATTGTCGGAATGGGAGAATCCTACGTCGAAGAAGCGGTTGGCGTCCAATTGCTCGCCCTCGACGGTCTCGAGCTCGGCTATTGCGCCCGGATGGGCGAAGTCGATCTGCGTATCATCGGATCGAGCGAGGTCTTGGAGAAAGCCGATATCATCGTCCGCGCCAGATTATCCTCCGCGATCTTCTCCACCAGCAGCGAGAACCTGGAGACGGTCATCGTTAGGCAACTCGCCGAGAAGAAAGCGACCCTGGCTGTCGCCGAGTCCTGCACCGGCGGATTCCTCGCGCACCGGCTGACCAACGTTCCAGGTGCATCCGAGGTTTTCCTGGCGGGCTACGTTACCTACTCGAACGAGGCAAAGATCTCCACGCTCGGCGTCACTCCGGGCGCGATTGCAGAGCATGGCGCGGTCAGTGAAACCGTGGCCCGCGCCATGGCGGACGGCGCTCGGGAGACATCGAAGGCGACCTTCGTCCTCGCCACGACCGGCATCGCCGGACCCGGGGGCGGAAGCGAGGAGAAGCCGGTCGGCACGGCCTACATCGCGCTCGCGGGCGGCGGCGAAACGGTCGTTAGGCATCTCTTTTTCCCGACCGATCGCGAGACCTTCAAGCAACTCGCCACCCAGGCCGCGCTCAATCTCCTGCGCGAGCGCCTGGCGAAAATCTAATCGCCGACCACGACCGGCGTACCGACCTTGACGTGGTTGTAAAACATCTCGGCAGCCGATGATGGCATGCGGACGCAGCCGTGCGACGCAGCATAGCCTGGCAGGAAGCCAACGTGCATCCCGACGCCTTCGTCCGTCAGGCGCATAAACCATTTCATGTCGGCCCCGACGTAATGCGTGCCGCTCGGCGCGGAGTCGATCCGGCTGCTCACACCGCGGCGGACGATCCGTCCGGACGAGTCGACGAAATCGCCGTAGATGCTGGATCTGTGATTCAGGTCCTTTTCCAGGACATGAAAACTGCCCTGCGGCGTCGGCCGGGCGCGTTTGCCAGATGAAATGGGGGAGTCGATGACGATTTCGTCGCCCATCATCAGGTAGGCGCGTTGCTTGGAGAGTGATACGCGAACGTGGGAGTTGTCTGGTGTCAGGCGAGCGAGCAGTCGGGGTGAAACGTTGATCGGCTCCTGCCGGTTGATGAGTTCGCTCGCCGGCTTCATCGCGGGGGTGGCGCGCGGCTGTGGACGCGCGAATGAACGGGAACCCGGTCGCGGGAGTTGCGCGTTTACATTGGCCAGCGCGAGCGCGGCGAGCAGGAGTGCCGTGGAAAGTTTTGAAAGCCGGGCGATCACAAAAAGATAGGTACGGCGGTTCCAACCGCGTTCCGAATGCAAAATGGATAATTCGCAGGCCCGTGGCAACGCGGAAATTGGTGTGCGGGGTTGCACGCCAAGGTTTGGTTTGCCACTCCGGCGCGATTCCAGCACGCTCGCGGGTCATGGACGGTCGCGTGCAGAGGCGGATCGCGGGAGCAAGCACGCTCTTGTTCCTGGCCAATGCGCTGCGGGCGGATATCACGGTGCCGGTCCCGCCACCACCGCAAGCCGATGCTCAAGCCGTCCGCGGTCTGGCGCGGCGACGCGACGACGTCCCGTTGCGCAGCCACCACGGTGGCGGTGCGGTGACGTTCTGGATTGTGCAACGCCCGGACCACGGGAAACTCTCCGACCTGCGACTCCTCGGCGATAATCGCGCCACGATCAATTATCAAAATGACGGCGCCGAAGCCGGTCGCAACCGACCGCTTCAGTTATGTCGTCAGGACCAGTGGCGACCAGGTCTCGTCGCCGGCCGAGGTGCGCATTTTCGTGGAGGAGCCTCCGCCGAGAATGCGCGTCCCGGGAAGGATCGAGTTCGACGAAATCATGGCGGGCGCGAGCGAGACCCGGCCGCTGACCATCACGAATGAAGGTGGCGGCGTGATCGAGGGGCGCCTGGCGGTTTCCGCCCCGTGGCGAGTTGCCGTGCCTAACTATCGAGTCAACTCGGAGAAGACGGAAACGATCGATGTGGCCTTCCGGCCGGACGAAGCACGAGACTTTGTCGGACAAATGACACTCGCGGGGGCGGGCGGTGATCTCACCAGCGTCCTGCTGGAGGGAACGGCCACGTCGCCCATCGCCGTCGAGCCGGGCAGACTACAGATCGATGCTCCCAAAGGTGATAGCGAACCGCGAACCGGCTCTGTTTCCCTAACGAATCGGACGGAATGCGCGCTGAAGTTGAAGATTGAGGCAGGCTCCAGCATCAAGGCAATTAAGGAGGTGGCGCTGGCGCCCAAAGAGAAAAAGAAACTCGAGTTTGTCGTGCTGGCGGACCGGACCATTCCAGTGCATGAGCGAATCGCGATCATCGGCCCTGGCTTCAGCGCGCGGTTGCCGATCGATGCGGACGCTTCGCCGCCCCAGCGCGCGGTAGCGAGTCGCTCCACGGTCACCACCTCGCCATTCGCGACCCTAATCCCGAAGCCGGCGCAGACGCCCTCGGCGCAAGCGGCAACGACGCGCACGGTGGCCCGGCCGGCTCCCATCCGGTCAGAGGAAACACAGGTTCCGAGTGAGCCGTTCGTCGCGGTTCGCGTCCAGCGTTTGAATTCTTCCCGCTGGGAATTGCGCTGGCCGCGGCCGAAGAATTCTGTGGCGAAATACCGGATCGACGAGCGCTTCCTTTTCCTGGATGGCGCGAGCGAGCTGCAAACCACGTGGCGCACCGTGGCGTCGCCGAAAATCGTGGCGTCCGGGGATTCTCTCGTCGCGCAGGTCAGTGAGCTCAATCCTCGGCAGCTTCACATTCTGAAAGTGACCGCGCTGAGTGCCGCCGCTTCGACCCTCTGGGAATCGCCGCTCGTCGCGCTTTCGTCGCCGCGCGCGTCGCCGCAAGACGAGCGCGGATGGCTGCTCATCTTCGGGATTGCGCTGTGGTTTTCGTCGCTCTGCGCTGGCGCGCAAATCGCGCCTCGGCCTAACGACAGCGTTAATGCCGGTAGCTTGCGATCCGGTTCAACCAGCCGGGCAACCAGCGCGCCTCGTTTCGTTCGCGGGGCGCATTTTCGACCCGCGCCCGCAAGACGCGCGTCGTCGCGTCCGCAAATTCGTTCACGGCCGCCTTGGCATCGCCGGGGCCCGACATTTCCTCGAGCACCTGCAAAAGTCCCCAGCCGCGATCATGGTAGCGCTCGCTCGGCAGGACGCCCTCGCCTTTGAAGTTCACGTAATCGATCAGCGCGTAACATCCCGGCGCGCTGCTCACCAGGCGGTTGAATTGTTGCGCGACTTTCCCGCGTTCAGCAGGTGAGGCGGCGGCGAGCATTTTCGGTAAGGCAGCCCGCATTCGGTTGACCAGGAAGTCGGCCTGCAAATCAATCGTATCAACGAGGAATAGGCGCAGTGTTTTCATCTTCGCGCCCGATTCCGCAGTGAGGAATTCCGCGCGCGATTGCCATGGGCAAACTTCATTCCTCCCCGCTAGCAGCAGCTCGGGCAACTTCGCGCCGCGTTGCGCGACGTAGCGGACGAACTCGGGGAAACTTTCCTCGAACGGGCCACGCGCCCCGGCCGGATACCAAATGAAGTGCCCGATTCCGAGCGAAGCAAAGTTTTCGCCCGTATTCCAGGAAGTGAGGCCGGCTACCGTCCCTCCGCATTCGTTCTGCCAAATCTTGCGGCCAATCCGCACGGCGTCCTGATGCGAGAGAGAAACGGCTGCGGAAACGTCGAGCAGAAGAAGGCCGGAGAGCCCGGCGGTGAGGGCGGAGGCTTTGGCGCGCGACCGCCCGTGCCGGCGGGTCGGACTTCGTGCGCTTGACGCGAGCGCAATCCCCGTGGATGAATTCAACGCGGCGGGCCGAAAACCGAGCCGGTCGTATCCAGGTTTACCGAAAATATCTATGAAAAAATTGCTTCTCATTGTCGTCACCGTTTTCGCGCTTGCGCCGCTCGCTCCGGCGGCGGACCCGCAGTTAAAAGATCAGAAAGACAAGGTCAGCTACAGCATCGGGCTCGACATTGGCACCACTCTGAAACGTCAGCTGATCGACGTCAACGCGGCCCTCTTGAATAACGGCATTCAGGATGGATTAAGCGGCAAGAAACCGCTACTGACGGACGAGGAGGTGAAGGCAACGATGGCCACTTTCCAAAAAGACATGATGGCGAAACAGGCCGCCTCAAAGAAGGCGACGGGGGAAAAGAACACGGCGGAAGGCACCAAGTTTCTCGAGGAAAACAAGAAGAAGGAAGGCGTGAAAACGACCGCCAGCGGTTTGCAATACAAGGTCCTCAAGGAAGGCACCGGGCCCAGTCCGAAGGCGAACGACACGGTGAAAGTCAATTATCGCGGGACGACAATCGACGGCACGGAGTTCGACAGTTCTTACAAGCGTGGCGAGCCGGCTTCGTTTCCGGTCAATCGCGTGATTACTGGCTGGACGGAGGGGCTTCAGTTGATGAAGGTCGGCTCGAAATATCAGCTTTTTGTTCCTGCTAACCTTGCTTATGGCGAGCGTGGCGCTGGCTCTGACATCGGGCCGAATGCGATTCTGCTTTTCGACGTGGAATTGCTCGGGATCACTCCGGCAGGGACCACCCCGACGCCCAGGCCCGCAGTCTACGACTCGAGCCGTCCAACGGGTCAACCGGGTGCCGCAATTCCGCCCAAGCCCGTGGCTTCGGCCTCTCCGAAAAGGCCGTAGTCCCAGCAATTTCTTCGCTTAAGTGACGCCCGCGATCGTCAGGCGCGGAGCGTCGCTCCAGAGGTCTTCCAGGCTGTAGAAATCGCGTTTCTCCTGGTGGAAGACGTGCACGATCACCTGCAGGTAATCGAGCACGATCCACTGGCTTGCCGGGAAGCCGTCGACCGCCGCCGGTTTGATCTTGTGATCTTGTCGCAGCCGCGACTCGATCTCGCCGGCAATCGCTTTCAGATGCGGCTCCGACGTGCCCGAACAGATGACGAAGAAATCCGTGAAAGTAGAAATCTCGCGCAGATCCAAGACCACGATGCCTTCCGCTTTTTTGTCCGAGGCGAATTCTGCGCAGGTTTTCGCTAGCTTTTCAGGTGTGATCGGTTGGCTCCTTGGTAAAGATTCTCCCGGCGGATGATTTGCTCCACCGCTTCCGGCACGAGATAACGAATCGATTGCCCGCTGGCAACCCGATTTCTGATCGTCGTCGCCGAAATATCGATCTTGCGCCGAACCACCGGATAGTTGTCCTCGAGGGCCACGCCGGACCGGTCGAGGACGACGAACTGCACCAACCGGCGCAACTCGTTGAAGCGATGCCAGGTCGGCAATTGCGGCAGGTTGTCCTCCCCGACGAGAAAGAAGAATTCCACGTTCGCTTTTTTGGCGTGCAACTGTTCCACCGTGACGATGGAGTAGGAGGGTGGTGGACGATCAATTTCCAATCGGGAAGCGGAGAAGCCACTCTCGTGCGCGATCGCGACGGTCAGCATTTCCCAGCGCGCCGCGGCGCTGGCCGCCGGCCGGGCGAGTTTGTGTGGCGATTGCGCCGCGGGAACGAAAATCACTTCCGCGAGGTCGAGATTTTCGAGCGCTTCCCGGGCGAGGATAAGGTGGCCGTGGTGAATCGGATCGAAACTCCCGCCGTAAATGCCGATTTTTTTCAAGCGCGCTTTCAGTAGAGCAGATATTGCGCGCGGGTCCGGCGAAACTCCTGCTCGTTAGGCTGCCAGCTCGCGATGATGCTGCGCGGAGATTCTCCTGCCTTCACCTGGGTCCGAAGGAAAGTGCCGCCGCAAACCTTGTAAAAGATATCGAGCTTGCTCGCGCTCGTGCGCCGAAACAGGTCCGGCCGGCCCTGCCGGTTCATCTCCGCCAGCATGGCAATGCCGAGCCCGGTGAGGTTCGCGCCCGCCGCCGGCGCGATCGTTAGGTCGATGCCTTGCAGCCGGCCTTGGCGAAACGGCCGGAATTCCACCCCGGGCGCATCGAGACTGCGCAGATAGCGCGTGAAACTCGCGGCGTCCAGCCAGCTCGCTGCGATGCTCTCGAACGGTCGCGGCCCGCCAATCCCAGTCTCTGGGCCGCTCAATTCTCCCACCAACCCGGTCGCAATGTAATAAAGAGGCGAGCTGCCGCGCGGAATATTAGGCGAGCTGGCGATCCAGCGCAGCCCCGTGTCCCTCCAGGTCATGTCCCGCTGCCAGCCATGCATCGGCACCACCGTCAGGTCGCACGGCGGCCCGGCCCAATGCCGGCCGTTCACCATCCGCGCCAACTCACCGACCGTCAGGCCGTACACGTAGGGTATCGGGAATTGACCCACGAACGAAATCCAGCGCGAGTCGACCGACGGACCTTCGACCCGCAGCCCGCCGACCGGGTTCGGCCGATCGAGGACGACGAATGGAATCTTGTTTTCGCCCGCTGCTTCCATGCAGCGGCCCATCGTGCTGATATAGGTGTAGCTGCGGCAGCCGATATCCTGCAAATCGAAGACCAGCACGTCGACGCCGCGCAACATCTCCGGGGTTGGCTTACGCGTCGGACCATAGAGCGAATGGGCGATCACGCCGGTGAGCGGATCGCGCCGGCTCTTCACGTAGCGGCCGGCTTTCTCCGTGCCGTCGAGCCCATGCTCCGGAGTGTAGAGCGCGACCAGATTGCAATGGCGTTTCAGGAGCACCCGCGTCTTGGTGCCGGCGGAGTTCACGCCCGTCTGGTTGGTGATCAATCCGACCCGCTTGCCGGCGAGCAGCGAGTAATCGTGGTTCGCCAGGACATCGATCCCAAGATCGACCGAGCCCTGCGCGGTCGCGGCGCAAAACAGGAGCGCGGCCAGCCTAACGATCCATTTTTTGTTTCGCGTGCGCTGCATCGATTCTAAGGTCCGACGTTATGGAGAGCGCTTCAACGGGTCAATTGATCCTCACCGGTGTGCCCGGGACCGAACTCGATCCCGAGACAGCCGCCCTTTTTCGCAAGGTGCAACCGGGCGGTTTCATCCTCTTCGGCCGGAACATCGAGAGCGCGCGCCAGTTGCGGAGGTTGATCGACGACCTGCGCGACCTGAGCGCGATCGAGCCGATCATCACGATCGACCAGGAAGGCGGCCGCGTTTCGCGCTTGCGTTTGATCGGCCAGGAGCCGCCGAACGCGCAACAGCTGCGCGAGAAAGGCGACCTCGATCTCGTTAGGCGACACGGCGACATCACCGGGCGCTTGCTCCGCTTGTTTGGCTTCAATCTCGATCTTTGTCCGGTGCTCGATATTTCGTTTGATGAAGAGGCCGATAATTCGCTCCGCGGCCGTTGCTACGGTCGCGACGTCGCTGAGACCGTTCGGTTGGCCGGCGCCTTTAACGACGCCCTGCGCAGGCAGGGGATAGCGAGTTGCGGAAAACATTTCCCCGGCTATTCCGCCGCGACCGTCGACGCGCATCACGACCTCCCGGTGATCGAGCGCACGCGCGCCGAACTCGACGCGAACGAGCTGGCCGTTTTCCGCGCGCTCATCGACCGCGTCGATAGCATGATGATCTGCCACGGCTGGTACCCGACCCTCGAGGCGGAGAAAACGGCCGCGTCGCTTTCGCGAAAAATCGTGACCGATTTGTTGCGCGACGAGCTCGGCTTCGCGGGGCTGGTCATGACCGACGACCTCGACATGGGCGCGATCCTCAATGAGTACGGTTTCGAGGAGACGATCCGGCGCGCGATTGGCGCCGGGAACGACCTGGCCATGATCTGCCATCGTGTTCCTGCGATCGAGGAGGCGCTGGGCTACCTGCAACAGCTTCCGCGCCCGGAACTCGACCGTGCGCTGGCCAGCATTGCGCGCTTCAAGTCAACGCTCGCCCCACCTGACGAATTTTCCACGGCTGCTTTCGCGGCCTTGAACAAGGAAGTCTGGGATTTGCGCGTCGCCGTTCTGGGCGAAGCGCGAGCGAGGGAACGCAGCCCGGGGGACGGGAAACGTTCGCCCGTGGAAACTTACTGACGAGCGCACTTCCGCACTGGCGTCGGCCTGACACAGAAGAGATCTCCCTAGACGAGCCGGGCGGTGAGCAGGTAGAGCCAATTGCCGGCCAGGAGCACTACGGTGGCGCAGCGCACGAGGAGTTTCTCGCCGGGCGAGAAGTTACTGAGCCGCAGCCTCGGTGCGCGGGTGGTCAGGACGACGAGGGCGTAGACGTCATAGACGGCGACGGCGCAAAAGGCGAGGAAGGCGAGCGGATTGAAGCGGAAGGATACGGCAAAATGGCCATGGAGAAATTGGAAAGCTGCGCGCGTGGCGCCGCAGGTGGGGCAGGGGAACCCGGTAAGAGCGTGAAAGGCACATTGCGGCGTGGCAAGCCGGGCGGCCAACCAGACCGCGAGCAGGACGAATGTGCCTAACGAGAGAAGAAGCCAGAGCAGCTCGTGATCGATCTCCCGCGGGGCAAGAGGGCGGCGGTAAGCCTGCATCGGCCCGTTGGATTAATGGTGGTGACCGAAGAGCGCGCCGAGCGTGCCAAACATGATCCCGAGAATCAGGCCGCCGCCGCAGCAGACGATCAAGGGCAAGAAGACCGCCAGCGCCGCTTTACCGGTGGTCGTTTCGTGGGCCTGGGCCAGCCCGATGCATTGCAAGACGATGCACCAGATGCCAGAGATGAGGCCGCCGCAAAGCGGGACGATCATGAGCGGATAGGCCGACCCGGCGGCGAAGCACAAGACGCGGAAAGTCGTCTCGAAAGAGCGTCTCGCTCCGCCGACCAGGGTGAGACAGAGATGCAGAATCGCGCCGCCGATAAACAGTCCAACGCCGAGCAGGACCGGCATGAAGATGACGAAGAAAATCGCGCCTATGCCGAATCCCATGATGCCGGCCAGCGGGTCCCGATGAGACATCATGCCGATGGAACTCAGGAAAATGCTGAAGAGGAAATAAACGATGAATCCCGCGCTGCCGCCGATCACGGCGTAGATGAGCGGCTCAGCGAGTCCGCCTTCGGTTTTCATGGTCGAGAAGGCGACGGTA
Source organism: Spartobacteria bacterium (assembly GCA_003169975.1). GTDB lineage: Bacteria > Verrucomicrobiota > Verrucomicrobiia > Chthoniobacterales > UBA10450 > Palsa-1392. The sequence goes on from PNAA01000024.1 coordinate 375,428, forward strand.
GGATTCAGCAGGACCAGCTTAAGCGTTTCGATGAAGGCGTTGAGAAGACCAAGCTCCTGCCGGCGGTCCCACGGCAGGCCGGTCCGTGCGCCCGGCGCGCCAAGCGCAGGGCCGGCAGAGGAAGGAACGCCCGCGGCGGCTGGTGGCGCGCCCGCCGTGGCGAACTCCGGAAATTGGGCGAGCGGCAGCCACGTGCTCATGCCTTCGCGCCAGCCAAGATCGGTCGGCGCAAAGCGCGCCGTCTTCAGACCTTCCCTGACTTCTTCTTCGGGAAATACCCCGAGGGTGGTTCCGCTGCGACTAATGTGGATATCGGCCATGCCTCGGGTTTTAGCGAAGCGCGGGCCGCAAGTCAATCACGCAGCAGGTATTCCGCCTAACGTGTCAGAACAGGCTTCTTCCTCGCGAAAAATCCCGAGGGTGGTTCCGCTGCGACCGCTCATGACGCCGATAATTTCTCGCGCCCGTGCGGACCCGTGAGGTCGAGCACTGGACCGATCGGCACGATGCGGGTCGGGTTAATGGCATCGTGTGTCATGTAATAATGATGCTTGATGTGCTCGAAGTTTACGGTCGCGGCGATGCCCGGCTGTTGATAGAGGTCCATCAGGTAGCTCTGCAGGTTTGGGTAATCGAGGATGCGCCGGAGGCTGCACTTGAAGTGGATGTAATAGACGACATCGAAGCGGACGAGGGTGCAGAAGAGGCGCCAATCGGATTCGACGATGCGGTCACCGAAGAGATAACGGCTCTTCGTTAGGCGGGTCTCGAGTTGATCGAGGGCGGCGAAAAGCGCGCGACAGGCATGCTCGTAGGCGCGCTGCCGGATGGCGAAGCCGGCCTTGTAAACGCCGTTGTTCACCCGGTCGTAAATGAAGGCGGAAAGCTCCGCCTGTTCCTGCGCGATGTCGTTAGGGAAAAGCTCGACGGAGCGCCGCCCGAGCGCGCGGAACGCGCCGTTGAACATCCGGCAGATGTCGTCCTCGGAGTTATTGACGATGCGGTGGGTTTCGGTGTCCCAGAGCACAGGGACGGTGACGCGGCCGTCCCAAGCCGGGTCCGTGCCGGCGTAGGCTTCCTGGAGAAACGAGAAGCCGTTCACTGGGTCGTGGCTGTAACCCGGCCCATCGCGAAACGCCCAGCCCCGCTCGTCGCGCACCGGATCGAGCACTGTCATGCCGATGACCTCTTCCAGTCCCTGGAGATGCCTAACGATGACAGTGCGGCTGGCCCACGGGCAGGCGAGTGAGACGTAAAGGTGATAACGTCCGGTCACGGCTGGATAGGGCGTTGAGCCATCGGCGGAAACCCAATCGCGAAATGCGTCCTCCTGCCGCTCGAATTCCCCCGAGGCCGACTGTTCGGCTGCGAACTGCGCATTGGTTGCCATGGTTCTTTCTAGCGCGAAGCGCGACCGGCGGCGAATTCGCGCGCGATTTCGTTGCGCGGCGCCCTCCAAGGGCGTTGCTCGTTTTTGCGAACGATGCGCGTTATTTCCGCGCAAATCGTCGCAACGAAAGGAAATCGATTTTGTGCCGCGAGCTTTCCTCCAATGCGAGGTCGGCGCCGATCTCCCCAATCACCGGCGCAAACTTGAAACCGTGACCCGAAAACCCGCCGCACAAGATCAGCCGCGAATGTTCGGGATGGCGGTCGACCACAAAGTGACAATCCGGCGTGAGCGTGTAGAGGCACGGCTTGGCCGCCCGCAACGTCATCGCGGCGCCGGGCATCCATTGCTCCATCGCTTCGACGATCGGTGCGATGTCGCGTGCCAGATTCACTTCGCGGACGACGTGTGCCGCGTCGGTCAGATCGCCGTAGGAGTGGAACGCCGCCTTCACTCCATCGCCGAAATCAGGGAAGCCGTAGAGGGGCGCGGTCAGGCCTTTCCGATCGAGGAGGAAAGGAGGGAAATGAGGCGCCGCGTAGGCGTCGGTGGCGGGCTCAAACCAAGCCTGGACATTCCGCTGCACGCGGATCGAGATGCCGATTCTTTCGAGCGCATCCTTGAACCAGGGCCCTAACGATAAGATGAGGGCCCGACTGGCGACGCTCGTGCCATCAGCCAGGCGAATGGTGAAGCCGTCACGGGTTGCTTCCCAATTCTCCAGAGCGACGCCAAAACGCATCTGCGCCCCGGCCATCGCCGCCGCGGCGAGATGAGCCTCGACGGCTCGTTCCGGATCGAGGACTCCGCCGTCTGATTCGTAAACTCCGACTTCGTCGTCCAGAACCGTGAGCGTCGGATAGCGCCCCCTGATCTCGGGCGCGGTGAGTGACTCGAGAGGCAGGCCATGCTCGCGCGCCGCTCGGCCGGCCCCGGCGATGATCTCGCAATCCGCCTCGCCCACCATCAAGAGGCCGGTGAGAAGCAGGAGTTCCGTGCCCGTCTCGCGCTCCAGCTCGCGCCATAAATCATAAGCGCGCAGCAGTAAGGGCACATAAGCGGGATCCTCGAAATAGGCTTTGCGGATCATCCGGCTCTTGCCGCTCGATGAACCCAGTTCATGCCCGCGCGCGAATTGCTCCAGGCCGATGACTGACGCGCCACGTTGGGCGCACTGGGCAAGAAGAGCGCTGCCCATTCCCCCGAGACCGACGACGGCGACGTCAAAGCGCATGGGCGACCATCGTCTTTTCCGCAAACCGTGCCACCGACTCTCGCCGCCATCCGGATTCAAACCGGGCGACTTTATGCCGTGCCGCTGAACGGGCGGCGCCTGGCGCTAGTCCCAAATCATGAAGTCGATTTCGCCGGTGCCGGTACTCGGAGGCCGCTTGTCGCCCCTGGCGTTTTTTTGCGCGCCCCCTTTTACATCCTTCTTCGGCTTCAAATCGCGAATTCCGGGTTTCGGCTCCTTCTTGTCCCTGGCCTTCAGCTCCTCTTTTTCAGTTGCCATACCACAAAGGAAAAGACACCAACCCGAAGAAAGGTTCAAGCACCGCTGCTTTAGCAGGGGAAAATCTAACTGGATTGAGCGCGTCCGGTAATGGCAAACTCGAAAGTGTTGCGATCATAATGCTGCCTTCAAGTCGGGGGGTTCGCCTGGGAGTTTTGCATCCCTTCTTCCCGTTTCTGCAATTGTAATAACGAGCAGTTCTTATACCCATTTCAGCAATCGTCCCGCCCCTGCGGGACGCTTCCGAGATCTCTGGGTTCCGTTTCCGCAAAGGCGCGGCAACGAGGGATCGAGGTCCTCGGGCTTGGCTCTGGATGAGAGTCGTGGCGACTGCTGCGTCTCGGCGCCCATGACCGGTGTGCAGATGAAAGGATATATTATTCGCGATCAAGCTGACTGATCGCAGCGTGTTCTTTGTTGCCCTGGCGATCTGGGGTCTTGTTACGATACTGGGTATCTCCAGCACGATTGCGACGAATGTCCAGGCCAGGAGCTGGAGTCAACTATTCCCTGCGACCTCTCCTTCAGCCCGGTCCTATCTCGCGATGACTTACGACGCGGTGAGCCAGAAACTAGAAGCCATCTCATAAATG
>PNAA01000001.1 GCA_003169975.1 Spartobacteria bacterium
TACGACCGTGAGTTAAAGGATGTCTTCGCCGTCCAGAGTGAGATCGCCATCGCGGTGACCGAACAACTCAAGATCAAGCTCTTCGGCGCGCCGGCGAAATCTGACGCGGCGCCCTCCAATAATAATTTGGCGGCCTACAACGCATTGCAGCAGGGCACGTTTTACCTCCGCCTCGGCAGCGAAGAAGGCACCCGGAAGGCGACGGCGTTCTATGATGAAGCGATCCGGCTTGATCCGCGCTACGCACTCGCTTACGCGAACCAATCCTTTGCCTGGCGTCAACTGGCCGCTACCTGGCTAGGCGGAGCTGAGACGACCAGTGCGTATGCCAAAGCTCGAAGCGCGGCCCAAAACGCCTTGTCGTTAGCGCCGGATCTGGCCGAAGCGCACGAAGCGCTGGGCTGGGTTTGGCTGACGTCGGATTTCAATTTCGCCGCGGCCGAAACCGAATTTCTGAAGGCCGAGGAACTGGCACCGGAAGGCGCCCGACCGAAAAACGCGTTGAGCTATCTTCTCGCGGCCCAGGGCCAGCTCGGGCGAGCGGAGGAGATGACTCGAAAAGCACTGGCGCTCGATCCGCTGGCGGTCCCCCATTACCTTAATCTTGCCCGGGTCTTGATCGCCCGTGACCGCCTCGACGATGCCGAGGCTGCTTTGCGCAAAGCGATCGAACTCCAGCCCGCGGCGGCGCGGCTTCACGTCTACATGACGACCATCGATTTGCTCCGGGGTAAGGCCGAAGGCGCGCTCTCGGATGCGCGGTTGGAGCCGACAGGATTCTGGCAGGATTACGCTCTGGCTCTGGCGCGACAGACGCAAGGCGATCCGGCCGCGGCGGACGCTGCTTTGCAAAAGCTAATTAACGAGGATTCAGTGAATGGTCCTTTCCAAATCGCCGCTGTCTACGGCTTGCGCAATGAACCTGACAAAATGTTTGAGTGGCTCGACCGCGCCTACACCGAGCGCGACTCCGGGTTGACGCAATTGTTAGTCACGCCCTTCATTCTCACTCACAAAAATGACCCGCGCTTCGCTGCATTCTGCCAGAAATTAAAGTTGCCGGTACCGACCACCGTCGTCACGAAGCCATGAGCGACAAGCCCTCGTTCTTTTCTGAACTGAAACGGCGCAACGTCTACAAAGTTGCGATCGCGTATGCGGTGGTGGCCTGGCTGCTCATGCAGATCGCGACGCAGATCTTTCCCTTCTTCGAGATTCCGAATTGGGCGGTGCGCCTCGTGGTACTTCTTCTCATTCTCGGCTTCCCCGTCGCGCTCATTCTGGCCTGGGCCTTTGAATTAACACCCGAAGGAATCAAGCGCGCCGATGAGGTTGCGCCTAACGAATCGATCACACCGCGCACTGGGCGCAAATTGATCGCTTTTACGGCCGTCGTAGCCGTGATCGCAGCCGGCTTGCTTGCCTTCAGATTTTTCCACCCAGCCCCCGCGCCCATCACGGCCGTGAGCACTCCGCCCGCGCCCGTTGCTGTTCCAGCGCCGCCCACCATTCCCGAAAAATCCATTGCCGTGCTGCCTTTCGAGAACCTGAGCGACGAGAAGGCGAATGCCTACTTCGCCGAGGGCATCCAGGATGAAATCCTGACCAAGCTGGCGAGCATCGCCGACCTCAAGGTCATCTCCCGGACATCCACCGCCAGGTATAAGAGTAAGCCGGAAGACTTAAAGACAGTCTCGCAACAGCTCGGCGTCGCCACCGTCCTGGAGGGCACTGTGCAGCGTGCTGCCGACAAAGTGAGAATCAATGTCCAGCTCATCGATGCGCGCGCGGATACTCATCTATGGGCCAAGTCGTATGATCGCGACGCGAAGGACGTCTTCGCGGTAGAAAGCGAAGTCTCTCAGGAAATCGCCGATGCGTTGCAGGCCAAGCTTTCCTCCGGTGAAGCCGACGCCTTGACGACTGCGCCGACGCGAGACGCCGCAGCCTACGACTTATTCCTCAAGGGAGAATACGAAGAACGTGAGGCGGAGAGTTCACTGAAAGCCGAGCCGTTCGATCGAGCGGCTGCATTTTATAATAAGGCGCTGGACCGCGATCCAAACTTTGCTCTGGCTGCTGCACGTCTCGCGTCGAGCAAGATCCTGCGGCACTGGTTTGTTGTCAGGCTGGGTAAATCGGAGCTGGCCGAGATCAAGAGACTCGCCGACCACGCCCTCGCCCTCGCACCGAATCTCCCCGACGCACACATCGCACTCGGCAATTTCTATTACTACGGCCAGCGGCAGTACGACGACGCGCTGAAGGAATTTCGCCGCGCGCTCGAGTTGCGGCCGAACAACGTCCAGGCTCAGGAACAAATCGCGTTCATCTACCGTCGCCAGGGTCGATGGGAGTTGGCCTTGTCCGAAATGGCCAAGTGCGAAGAACGTGATCCGCGCAATGCGTCTTTCGTCGCCAATTTCGGAACGACCTATCTCAACCTGCGGATGTGGTCGGAGGCGAAGCGCGCCGGTTCGCGGGCTCTGGCGCTCGATCCGCACAACGTGGTCGGAATGCGAGCTGTCTTCCTCAGCGACCTCAATAGCGGCGTCAGCTTGAGCGAGGCGAAGCGCACGTTTGCCGGGTTTCCACCAGGAAGCACCCTTTCCAATCCATCCATGGTTGGCAATGTTGCGGCCATCATTGGTGACAGCACCTATCTTTATGTCGTGGAGCGAAATTTTGCCGCCGCTTTGCAGGCTTGGTCTAACGAGAGCTCCGATTCCGGGCTAGAGCGTTCACGCCTGGCCGCGCGCGCAGCGATCCACGTCCTGGGGGGCGACGAAGCCAGCGCTCCAGACGAAGTGGCGAAGTCGCGGAGTTTGGTCGAGGCACGAGTCCGCGAGCAGCCCGATGACATCCGAGCGCTCACCGAGTTGAGCTGGATCGCTCTCGCACAGAAACGCAATGCCGACGCTCTAGCGCTCGCACAGCAGGCGGCTGAGGCTTTACCAGTGGAGAAAGATGCCCAGGGCGGTCCGGCCATCCTCGCCGGGCTGGCGGAAATTCAGGCGCGCGCCGGGGAGCCAGGCGAAGCGGTAAAAACGCTGCGACGACTCCTTTCGATTCCAGCCGGAGTCTGCATTTCGATTCAGCGACTCAAAATCGATCCAGTTTGGGACCCGATCCGCAATGATCCGGGATTCCAGCAACTCCTCGCCGGCACCGAGCAGATTGGACCCTAACAAGCAGCTGAGATGAACCCGCACAACTTCTTCGCTGAACTAAAGCGGCGCAATGTTTACAAGGTTGCGGTCGCGTATGCGATCGTGGCGTGGCTGCTGATTCAGGCGGCGTCGATTCTGTTCCCGACCTTCGAAGCGCCAGC
>PNAA01000053.1 GCA_003169975.1 Spartobacteria bacterium
CAAAGTGCATGACACGCTCTAGGCTTTTGCTCCAGCAGTTGCTAAAAAAAATGGGTGTTAGCGTAACTGGCGTCCAGATCGCCGAATTACTCGATTATCTTGGGGGTTATCCGCCGGCAACGTATTTGGCAGCCACTCATGCCAAAATGTACGGCATGGATTTACTGATGGCCGACAAGTCAATTTTGGTAGATTTTCAAGCAAAGCGGTTCACCGGCCTTATTGCAAAGATCACACTGGAGCCCGCGCAATGGCAGATTCTGCAGTACTTGATGCTCGAGCAGGCAGTTCCCTTATCTGTTGTTGCGATGGCTGCTGACATGACGCCCACCGAAGTAGCTCCCTTACTTCGCCAGTTGATTGAACGGAGCTTGGTCACTGTGAGCGACGACAACTATGGCCTCGCATCCCCTATACGAAACGCGGTTGAACGCATAAAAGGCTTACTGCCAACTGAGACCTATTCTAAAATCTGCCGAAATCTGACCGACACTTTTTGGTTGGGGGACACGCCTGCGCCAACTATAGAGATCGTCGACGCGACTTTACATGCAGCTGCTCGCGGCGGAACGAGAACGCTGGAGCCTTATTCCGACTTATTACGGGCGTCCACGCTGCACCGTTTGGGAAAAGAATCTTACAACAACGGAGAGTACGAGGTGGCGTTCGAGTATCTGAAACGAGGTGAGGCGATAAGTCGACCCAACCAAGACTTGGACGAGCTGATTTTCAAATGCCTCGTCCGACTTGAAAACTGGAGCGAAGTGGAGGCCAAACTGGAGGAACTTAAGGATCGTGGTAGCCGAAACTATCATTATCTCAAAGGGTTCATGTTCCGCTTGCGTCGAAAATTTCAGGAGGCAGTGGAATGTTTTAAGACCGCCGAAAACTTGGGACAACGGAGCTTGGCTCTGGCCCGTGACTATGCGGATTGTCTGCATCGTATCGGCCGGGATAGCGATGCGATGACGCGTATTGAAGCGGCTCGTGTTAGAGATCCAGCGAATATTTACGTGCTGGATCTTTATATCCGCATTTGCGTAGCTACGGCGCGAAGTGTGGAGGCGGAAAAAGCGTTGACCGAACTTGAACGGTACGATGTAGATCGACGGTTCTATCACCATCGACACGCCACGGTGCTCGCGGCCAAAGGCTTATGGGAGGACGCACTTCGAGAAGCGAAGGCTGCGATTGAAACGGGTCGGGGAACCTTCGAAGCGCACGCTGAGTATGTGGATATTTTGATCGATTGGCCGAATATAAAGGTGCCCGAAATGAACTGGATCGGATGAGAGAGAGGTTTAAAAGTGTGCGGCGCGATGTACAGCGAGGGTTGCTGTGCAAGTTGTTCTTGCGTCAGGGCGACTGGCGAAGTGCCGAGGAGGTTTGGAATTCTTTTGATAATAATCGGGACAGGTTTGGCGTGGCGCTAGGGCGGCAAATTTATGAGCTTAAAGCCGAGGACCAAAAACTGTCGCTGGTGGAACGGCAACGAGCGCGAGATGAAGCGGCGTTTTTGGATCCGGACTTGACGGACACGGCTTTGATTCACCTCTACGATTGAACGTTGACCATTACGGAGAAATATGAATGCGGAGGGGATAGGGTCAGAGTGGGCTTCCCCCAAATGTTCGGACAGTGTTTAGGGACTAATTTGTAGGGTTGGGTTTAGTTTGGATTCAAAGGCGATGGGGCTGCGATAAGCAAGACTGGAGTGCAATCGGGTGCGGTTATAAAAGGTTTCGATGTAGTGGAAGATGGCGCTGCGCGCCTCGGCGAAGGTGGCGAAGCGCTGATGATAGACCACTTCGTATTTGAGGCTGCTCCAGAACGATTCGATGAAGGCGTTGTCGTAGCAGTTGCCTTTGCGACTCATGGAAGGAACCAGCCCGTGCCGGGCCAGGATCTGCCGGTAAGCGGCGCTGGCGAACTGGGCGCCGCGATCGGAGTGGACGATGAGGGCTCCTCTGGGACGGCGGAACAGGAGCGCCATGCGCAGGGCAGCGATGACGAGGCGAGCATCGAGGATTTGATGCATGGCCCAACCCAGCACGCGCCGGGAGCAGACGTCCAGGACAGCGACGAGATAGAACCAGCCCTGGCCGGTCAGGATGCAGGTGGCGTCGGTGACCCAGACTTGATCGGGTCGGTGAACGTTGAGGTTGTGCCGACGGTTGGGCGCGATCGGTCCGCCGTGGCGGCTGTCGGTCGTGCGCACTCTGTATTTGGAACGCTGGCGGGCGAAGAGCCGCTCCTGACGCATGAGACGGGCAATGCGGTTGCGCTGGCCGGGGCAGCCCAGCGCATGAGCCAGGCGCGGACTACCGTAGGTCTGACGACTGCGGGCAAACTCATCGCGGATGCGCTCGCGCAAGCGCGTGGTCTCCAGTTGGCGCGGTCCGGGTTGGCGGCGGCGCTCCACCCAATCATAATAGCCGCTGCGCGAGACCAAGAGCGCCTCACACAACCAGACTACCTTGTATTGGCCGCTCATCTGTTGGACTCGGGCATACCGCTCGGCGGCACTTCGGAGAGGATGCCCAGCGATTTTTTTAGCACTTCACGCTGCTCCAGGAGCTTGGCGTTCTCGGCGCGCAAGCGGCGGATCTCCGCCTCCAGTTGCTCGACCGTGCGGAGGCGCTTCTGCCCGGGCGGTGAGGTCGCAGGCAATCGCTCGGCACGTGCCCACCGGTAGAGCAGCGGGGGGGCGAATCCCCAACTCCACCGCGACCTTGGCGGCGCTGCGGCCACTGGCTCGCCATAACTGCAGCGCCTGTTCCTTGTACTCGTCGGTATAGATCGCCTTGCTGCGAGCTGGCTTTGATAACTGTGTTTTCATGTGGGCTCCTTCGGTTTTTGACCCCAAGCCCACTGTCCGTCAAATCAGGGCAACCCCAGAGCTTACTATCGACACAAGAACGGGCCGCAGCGGCAAGTCCAAGGTCGTCGGCGCCGCGCATGCGTCGCGACTGCAGCATCTTGGGGATTCGCTGGCCGAATCCCCTCGGGCAGCGTTGCCTTTCCGTCTCCTTATCCGATGAACCGGATGGTCATCGGGGAACAATCCAAAACCTGAAAATCTGACAAGCTGACAAGCTGAAGTAGGCGAGCCGAAGCCGCGCGGTAACGGAAGCGAGCGAATCAAATCAGAGATCGGAAGGTTCGCCACGGCGAATCCGTCCGTTTGGCGGGTCGGAGGTCGCAGCCGGTTCAGATTGGGATTGCGGAATTGCGGAGCGACCGGGATGCCTCGACAGCGCGGAACAGTCTCGGTAAGAACAGCTGAAATGCCGACAATTTTTGAGCAGGATGGCTATCGTTTTTTCTTCTATAGCAACGATCATGAGCCTATCCACGTCCACGTGCGGCGCGGTGATGGCGAGGCGGTCTTCACCGTCGCAGACGAGGTCGCGTTGCGGGAGTCGTCGGGATTAAAGGTGCAAGAGCTTGCCCGCGCGCAACAGCTTGCCGAGCAGAACAAGCGCCTTATTGTTGAGCGTTGGCATGAATACCTTGCCTGATGTCGCCCGGTCCGCTGCTTTCCGCGAAGGGCAGATCGTTGTCACGATGGAAAGCGGAGTCGAGATCCGCTTCCCGGTTGCGGAAAATCCCCGACTCGCCAACGGCACGCCTGGCCAGCTGAACAACATCGAGCTGTCGCCGTTTGGGCTGCATTGGCCCGAGCTCGACGAAGATCTCTCCTTCCGCGGACTCTTGCGAGGTGATCACGGGCAACGGCGGTAGCAGCCGGATGATCTGTCAAGGGCTGCACGGTGCAACTGACCAGACACGGGCTTTCAATAACCGCTGAAGTGAGGCCGGGGGACCGGGACCGAAGCTTACTATCGAAACAAGAACAGGCAGCCGCGGAAAACCGCTCTCCGTCCTTCTTTACTGAATGAACCGGATCGTCATCGGGTAACGGTAGAATTTTCCGTCGCTCGCCTGGACGGCGGCGATGATGACGAAGAGGGCGTTCAGGACCCAGAGGATGGCCAGAAAGACGAATCCGACCAGGATGAGGCAGAAGACGGCGGCGACGAGGTTGTAGATGAGCATCGAGATTTGGAAGTTGAGCGCTTCCTTGCCGTGGGCGTCGATCTCGGGCGCGTCGCCCCGCTTGACCAGCCAGACGATGAGCGGCCAGGAAGAGAAGTATGAAGACGGAAGGATGAGGGATGAAGTCCGGAGGCAAACGAAAAGCTGAAAAGCTGAATGGAGCGAGTGGGGCGAGCGACATAGACGGGGAGCCGCGAGGTAGCGGAAGCGAGCGGGTGCGAGCGCATCAAATCATCCTGAGATCAGAGATCGGAGACCGGAGGTTCGCCACGGCGAATCCGTCCTTTGGCGGATCGGAGATCCGAAGTCAGAGATCAGGGGGCGATAAAACTGCCACCGTTTGCCTCAGCGAGGGCGTGAAGGCCCTTACGAAATCTTCCCGTTCACCGTAACAAAAAACGAGTCTCCGCTTTTCGCTGTCCTGGCAATATCGATGATTTGCGGAAAGCACTTCACGAACTTCCAAGCCTGCACCCAGAAGGGCAGCTCGATCCACCGGTCCTTGAGGAAAAAGGTTGTATGGCCAGCGGCTTTCCATACTCGAACTTCCAGAGGGTTCCTCCGAATTTGCAGGTCGCCAGAAATGATCACCCAGTTGCTCTCACGGCTTAACGCGCTCATCCACGTCTCGTCTGGGGTGTTCGCCGCGAATCTGTCCTTCAGGTGCACAACCTGATGGTCCGGCTCGACGAGAACGTGAAGGCTCTTCGCGAGCTTCGGGGCGAGATTGTTATCGAAGAAGAATCTCACGCCGCTCGCGCGAGCGATTCCTCAAACTCGACCGCGTCGCGGATCTCCTCCGGCTGGACCTCATACCATTGTGCAACGAGGTCCGAGGAGGCATTCGCTTTCACGCTCCGCGCGAGGACCTGCGAGGGAACGCCCGAACGTGCGACCGTTGGCTGACCGAAGTTTCGCTTCGGATCAACGACGATCTGCCGCTGTCTGCCCAGGGGCCACCAAATGATATCACTGCCTGAAAACTCCAGCTCTTTTCGGAATGGCTCGACGATCCGGGAGAATTCTGCCTGGTCGGTCGCGAGATCGATCAAGGCCTGGTCGGAATCCTGTTCGCCCTGACGCAGGAGAATGCTTCTGCCATCGGTGAAGATCCGATTCGAACAAAATGGATGCGTCGTGTCGAGTCCCGTCTGCGCCTTCGCGTGGGCTCGTCGCATGGTGCGCCAGCTTACGCCAGCACCAATGAACGCGTCGACGAAGCGCAACTCCAGCAGATCGCGGAAGCTGAGCGCGAGCTTGTTCTCAACCGGTTGAAGCTCGCCCTGCCAAACCGCGTCGGAATGGTGGATGCTGTCGCCGCTCTTGAAGTTGTAGCCCTTTAGCCAGCGTCGAATCTTGCCGACGGAGATGCGGGTCAAGCGAGCCGCTTCCGGCACGCTGTAGAGACCGGTGTTTAGGAGGTTGAGTTCAGCGGCGTCCACGCAGTAAGTGAAGCGGGTCTCGGTTCGGGCTGCAATCTAAATCCGGAGCTTGTGCCGGTAGACGAGTTCACCAAAGTCTTTGTCCTCTGTGACGAGTAAAGCTTGCCGCTCGTTTGCTCGCTGCAGGACGATCATCCGCCACGTTTCAAGACCCCTAACGACGAGGCGTGATACTTTTTCTTTCGCTCCGGTGTGTAGTGCCACCAGGGGCGGGCGGGCGCGCCTTCCATGAAGCGAACGGCCGAGATGAAGGTGTCGAGGACGCACGGGTCCTGGCGCGTGCGGGTGAGGGCGCAGAGTGCTTCGTAAAGCAACCGCGGGTCGCGGCCAATCAGCTCCGGCGGGCGTTTGATTCCGATCCGCCGCAGGTCCTGCGCGAGCGACGCGCCGATATTTGGGATCGATTCCAGCTCCGTGGCGGAACGAGCGTCAGAGGCCTTGGGCGTGCGGGACTTTGGCATGGGTCGGAGTCGTTTCTCGTGGACTATGATGCCGCGGCCGGGAGACGCCTGTCAACCGCCGGTGAGGTTACTGCAAATGGAGAGATCGGAAGTCCTAGGCCCGCGGTCAAGAAAGGCGGACGAGAAAGGGGCGACCAATTTTCGGGTTGCTGGTTAGATCCGTGGCCCGCATAACCGGAACGCCAGAGCCTCGCAGATCCGAACGAATTCCGCGGTTTCATTGCTCATCGGGAAGATTTGGCGGAGTGGTGGTCGTTGATCGAGTCTCTAGAGAGTTTCACGCGCATGCAGACCATCGTCATCGGCCACAAGAACCCGGATATGGATTCGATTTGTTCGGCCGTGGCTTACGCGCATCTCAAGCGGGTCACCGGCACTCCCAATGTCATTGCGGCCCGGGCCGGCAATACAAACGAGCGGATCGATTTCGTGCTGCACAAGTTCGGGGTCGAGCCGCCGGTGTTCATCAGCGATCTCTCGGATCGCGTGAGCGATGTGATGGAACGCGACGTGATTTGCGTCCAGGCCGACTCGACGGCTTATGATGCCATCCATCTGCTCGAGAAACGGCGGCTGCGCGGCCTGCCGGTCGTCGATGGAGCGCGGCGCTTCCTCGGCTTGCTCTCCGCGTTCAAGATCAGCCATCACCTTTTCCCGCCGCGGGAGGAAGCGGACGCGGCGCGCCTGATCACCGCCCCACTCTCCAGTATCGTCGCCACTTTCGGAGGCAAAGTGCTGATCGGCGAGCTGCCTAACGAAACCGCGGAGTATCTGCTCATGATCGGGGCGATGAGCGCGGATACGTTTGCCGAGCGCCTGCGGCAGCAGCGCCCCGAGCGGCTCGTGCTCTTCGTCGGCGATCGCGACGACATTCAAATGCTGGCGATCGCGGCGAACGTGCGCGCTATCGTTGTGACTGGCGATCTGCCGGTGGCCGCTGCCGTTGAGGAGGCTGCGCGCGCGGGCGGCGTCACGATCGTTAGGTCGCCTCACGACACTGCGATCAGCGTCGATCTCGCCCGGGGCGCGGTACAGGTGGGACGCATGTTGGAACCGGAACACCTGACTTTCACCCCCGACACCTTGCTCGAGCACGTGCGGGAGAAGGCCGCGCACTCGGCGGCGTTTGTCTTTCCGATTGTCGACGAGACCGGCGTGCTGGTAGGGATTCTGGCGAAGAGCAACCTTCTCAAAAAGGCCGAGCGCCGGTTGATCCTGGTCGATCACAATGAACTTTCGCAGGCGGTGAAGGGCGCCGACAAAGTCCGGATCGTCGAAATTCTCGATCACCATCGGATCGGCGGATTTGCGACCGATTCGCCGATCCTTTTCTGGAACAATCCCGTCGGTTCCACGAGCACGATCGTCGCGCTCTGTTACCAACAGGCCGGGGTGCCCGTGCCGCGCGCGATGGCCGGGCTCCTCATGGCCGGCTTGCTTTCCGACACTCTCAATCTCAATTCTCCCACCGCGACCCCGGCCGATCGCCTCGTGCTGGAGCAGTTGGCGCAAGTCGCCGGGGTCGATCCAGCCGAGTTCGCGGAGGAGATTTTCTCGGTCGGCTCGCCGCTGCTCACGCTGACTCCGGAGCAGGTCATCACGGCAGACTGCAAGGAGTACGAGGAAGACGGCATCCGTTTTACCGTCTCGCAAATCGAGGAACTGAGCTTCTCGCATTTTGCTGAAAAACAGGAGGCGCTGCTCGCCGCACTCGAACAGCATGGCCGCCGCGCGCGGTTGTATTTCGCCGCGCTCCTTGTAACCGACATCAACACGCAAACCTCGCTCCTGCTCTGTTGCGGCGCGCCGGAGTTCTTGTACCGGATCGACTTTCCCGCGCGCGGCCCGCACATGTGGGAACTCGCCGGCGTGGTCTCGCGCAAGAAGCAATTGCTGCCGTATCTGCTGCAATGTCTCGCGGGAAGTAAGAGCTGAAACGCTGAAAACTGAAATGGAGAAATCAGAAGGCAGAGGACAGCCGACCCGGAGTAATTAGGCCGGCTGCGGTCCGGTAAAGATGACGGGCTTTGCCCGACACGCTTGCCGCTACGGATTTTCGCGCACGAGCTGCTCGGCGGTGGTGAACTTCGGCTCGATATCGACCGGCACTCCGCCCATCTTATCGAGCGCTCGCTCCACCTCCGGTTTGATCGACCCGGGATGGGGCAGGAGAGCTTTGGCCTTCTCGTAATTGCCTTCCGCCTGAAGGGTCATGATCTCGCGGGTCAGCCCTTCCACGCCGGCTTTGATCTTGTCCATGCTGACCGCAAAGGTGCCGTCGGGTTTCGAGACGAAGGCGCCGTGATCGAGGAGATAGTTGACCTGCACCACCATGCCGCGCCCATGCGCTTCGCTCGTTCCGAAACGAATGGTGCGGAAGCTGGAAGCGAGATAAGTCGTGTAGAGCGGGCGCTCGAGCGACTTCGGGAGCACGCCTTTGTCGATCATGTACTGAATGGCAAAGAGCGCGGAGATATCCGCCTTCGCTTCCTCGAGGGCGCTGTAGGTGTCTTTTAACTCTTCGCGCACGGTCGATTTGCGGCCGTTGACGGTTACGTCGTGCGGACCGAGGCCGTGCATCAGCTCATGCACCACGATGTGGGTAAAGAAGGCATCGAAGGAGAGGTCTTTCTGATCGTCCGCGGAAAGCACGATCTTCGAGATCGGGACGAGCGTCTTGGCGAACTTCGCGTCCTGGACATTCTTGAGCATGACGCGCTTCGAGCCTTTCTCGCGCGTCACCCTTTCGTCGTTAGGCAAATTGAAGGCGGCGGTCTGGACGCCGTGATTGGCGTCGCCCGCGCAGAAGATTTCGTTGGCCACCACCATCGGGGAAAGCGCGCCGAGCTTCGGGTTGCGGTATTTCGGGTCGATCGGCAGATGATTCTCGATGTCCTGAAGCTGGCCGGAAAATTTCTCCAGCTTCGCGCTCTCCGCCTCGTCCTGCACGGTGATGAACGACTCGAAAGACGCTTTGTAGTTGAACCATTCGTCTTCGTAGACCTCGTAAGGCCCGATGGTGGGCTCGATCGCGCCCTTCAGTTCCATCCAGGCGACATCACTCTGGTAATAATCGTTGCTCAGGAACGCTTCCGCCCGGGTGGTGAGAAAGCCTTGGAGCGTCGGCTCGCTCGCGGCCCTGGCCGCTTCACGCAGGAGCGCGGCGGCGCGGGTCAGCTCGCCTTCGTACTCGATGTTGTAGGGGACCAGAGTGAGCTTTTTGTCAGCTTGGCGACGGACCACGGTGAAGAAGCCTTTGGCCCGTTCCTGTTCGGGAGCGGGCAGGGATTTGATCCACGCTTCGATCTCGGCCTTGGTCGCGTTGAGCGGGTAAAAACCGGCGCCTTCCGGCTTGGGCGGCGCGCCGAGGACGAAGGGCGCGTTGTGGTCGAGGTTCGACCACGGACCTCGGTTGAGAATGAAGTAATGGAGCCGCGCGCGGTCCTCGGGGCTGTCGTGACCCGCAAGGTCGAGGAGCATCGATGGATTGCCCGCCCAGCTCTGGCGAAGGAAGATGCCGTCGATGATCTGCGAGGCCTCGACCAGTTTGGCGAGCACTTTGCGATCGTTAGGCGAGAGCTGCGAGACATCCGCGGTGATTTCGGTCGGCGCGAAGCGCGCGGTCATCGCTTCGAGCTTCGCCTGGTCTGGCTGTTTGTTTTCCTGGGCGGGAGCGCTGGCGATGGTCGCGGCGAGAGCGATGGTGAGAATGAGCGGCGTAGTCTTCATCGGGGGTTTCTATCCACGCAAATAGGGAGACGCGCGAGAGAAAAGGAGAGCGGTGTGGGGGCGCCCGTGTCGGGCGCATTTCGAGGGCTGCAAATTACCCATTCTCTGTTGCGCCCGACACGGACGCCTCTACACCCGCTAGATCACGCCCGACGTGGGCTTCGACTTCGCGCGATCGAGCAGCCGGACCGGCGAAATTTTGACCACATTGTCCGGGTCGTAGTCGATCAGCTTGAGCCAATCTTCCGTGATGTCGGTCGCGGGCAGGATTTCGTTTTCCAGATACTCCGCGTTGTAGGCAACCTGGAGGTCGGCTTCGCTGATGCCTTCGGGATTCGCGCGCGCTCTCTCCCCGGGGTCGGCGATCCCGGCTACAGGGTTAGCGATCGAGCGCTTGATCGCCATTCCTTTGGCGCGCTCGACGACCGACGCGATAATCGCGCCGCTGATCACGTCGCTGCGGAAAAGCGCTTCCTTGCGGCCGCTGCGCAGCGTCACTTCGAGCAGGCGATTTTCTTCCTTTTTGGCAAATTGCGTCTCGAGCAGCCGGCCGATGAGCGCGTCGATCGCCGCCGCCTTCGACTCCGCGCCTTCCAGCAATGCGGCATCGTAGGGGAGGTCGTCCGTCAGATAGATCCGGTAAATTTCCCGCGCGCCTTCTTTGTTCGGGCGATTCACCTTGATTTTACGATCGATCCGCCCCGGGCGCAGAATTGCGGGATCGATCAAATCGGCGCGGTTCGAAGCGAGGATGATGACCACTTCGTTGAGCGAATCGATCCCGTCCATCTCGGTGCAAAACATCGGCACGAGCGTGGAAAGAATGCTCGAGTAACGCGAGGCGCGCCGGGTGCCGAGGATGCTTTCCGCCTCGTCGATGAAGAGAAACGGCATGTAACCTTCGCGCCGTTTCTCGCGCGCGGTGGCGAAAATTTCGCGTACCATTCGCTCCGATTCGCCGACCCACATGTTGAGGATCTCGGGGCCTTTGATGTGCATGAAATATTCCCGCATGTCGGCGCCCGATTTGCCGCGGAGCTGTTTCGTCAGGTTGTAGGCGGTCGCTTTGCCGATCAGCGTCTTGCCGCAGCCCGGCGGACCGTAAAGGAGGAATCCTTTCGGCGTGGCGTGCTGGAATTTCTGAAACAACTCCTCGTGCAAAAGCGGCAGCTCGATCGCATCGCGGATCGCCTGGAGCGCTTCCTGTTGGCCGCCGACCTTTTCCCACGGCAACTCCGGCACGACGTCAAGGTAATGATCGCGCGACTGCGGGCTCGCGAGCAGCTCGAGCGCGACACGATAATTCGCATCGACCCGCACGTCGTCGCCGGCCTTCAACGGCGCTTTCGCGAGCTGGGCCGAGCGCTGCAGGACTAACGATTGCGTTCCGTGTTCCGCGCCGACGCGCAATCGATCCGTGCCGAGGACTTCCGCGACTTTGGTCACCGGCCCGGCGGTTTCAAAACCCAGGTCGCCGACGATCACATACGCTTCGTTCACCAGGACGCGGGTCCCCTTTTGCAGCCGGGCGAGGCTGATCCGCGGGTCGACGTTGCAATAATAGTCTGCGCCGCCGACCACGATTTGCGCGGTGTCGCGCGCCGGGCTGCCGAGAAAGATGCCGATGCGGTTCGCGGGCGAAGTCACCTTCTTGATCACCTGCTCGAGCCTCTCGATCATTTCGCGCGCGTCGCCGACCATCTCCTCCTGCGCTTCGATTTCGGCGCGGAGCGCGACGAGTTGCTCGCGCGCCAGCTCACCGGCCGGGAGGAGGGCGACCGCGCGGTCGAACGCTTCCAGCAGACTGATCTCGCGCTCGTCGCTAGGCGAGCCGTTGTCTTCCGGGCCTTGGTTGGATTCGTCGCTCATTCCCTGTCGTTCCTCGGGCTGACGTTTTCTGAAAAATAATACGCGTGCCGGATTCAAGCCGCAAACTTCGTGCCGGGGACACTGGCAAAAATCGGTTGAAGCGGGCGGGGCTGCGCCCTACGGTGGCCTCCTCTTTTCGAGGAGCCTTAGCTCAATTGGTTAGAGCGCTGCCCTGTCACGGCAGAGGTTGCGGGTTCGAGCCCCGTAGGCTCCGGTTTTTTCCGGGTGATGGAAACCTCCAAGGCAATTCTCCTGCGCAAGCGCAAACTGAGCGACACCAGCCTTATCATCACCTGGTATGCGGAGTCGTTAGGGCGGATCGCTACGGTGGCGAAAGGGGCGCGCCGGCCGAAGAGCGTTTTTGCCGGCAAGCTCGATCTTTTTTTCGAGGTGGAAATCCAGATCGCGCGCAGCCGCAAATCGACCCTGCACACGCTGACGGAGGCGGTCCTGCGGAATCCGTTTGGCGGGATTCGCTCGAATTTCCTGCGCACCCAGACGGCCTCGTATTTTGTCGAGTTAATCGAACTTTGCACCGAGCCGGACCATTCGGCGCCGGAGTTGTTCCATTTGCTGCAGCGCGCTTTCGGTTTTCTCGATGCGCAGGACGCCGGCCTGCGCGCGGTGCGACACTTCGAGACGGAGCTGGCCCGGCTCGCCGGAGTGCATGACGCCGCGGTCCTGAAAAGCGACCCGGCGGCGGCGCTCGGTGCGCTTTTCGGCCGCCTGCCCCGCGGGCGCGCCGCCCTGCTCAAAGCTCTGGCCGAAGGCTGAGAAAACTTCTGGCGACCGTTGCGCGAAGCACTAAGTTCTCAGCCGCCATGAAAAAACATCTCCATCTCTTGCTCCTCGCCGCCGCGATCTGCGGCCCGGCCCTCCCAGCGCGCGCCGACGACACCTACAAGATCGATCCGGTTCATTCCGCGATCGGTTTCAAAGTGCGGCATTTCTTTAGTTATGTGAACGGCAGTTTCACGAAATTTGAGGGCACGATCAACGTCGATCCCGATCATCCGGAGAAATCCTCCGTCAACGCGACGATCGAGGCGGCAAGCGTCGATACGAAAAACGAAAACCGGAATGAGGATCTGCGGAGTGCGCATTTTTTTGAGGTCGCGAAATACCCGACGATCACCTTCAAGAGCAAAAGCGTGAAGCAGACCAGCGCGGACAGCGGCGACGTCGTCGGCGACCTGACGATGCACGGGGTGACGAAAGAGATCACCTTGCACGTCAAGTTTCTCGGCAAAGGGCAAGGCATGGGCGGCAAGCCGATCAGCGGCTGGCAGGTGACGGCCGAGCCGATCAAGCGGAGCGATTACGGTCTGACCTGGAGCAAGGCGGTCGAAGGCACGGCGGTGGTGGGCGGAGAGGTAACGATCTCGATCGACGTCGAAGCAGACAAAACGCCCTAACGAATTCAGCTCTTCAGGCCCGTCAGGGTCACGCCCCGCAGGAAATAACGCTGGGCGAAAAAGAAAATTGCGATCACCGGCAGCGTCATGAGGAGCGAGCCGGCCATGACCATTCCCATGCCTTTGGCCGTGCCAGGCTGCGTGACCTGCACCTGAAAAGCGTAGAGGCCGAAGGAGAGCGAATAGAGACGCTGATCGGCCAGGTAAATCAGCGGCGCCATGAAGTCATTCCAGGTGGTGAGAAACGTGAAAATGGCGATCGCGGCCAGTGTCGGCCTAACGAGCGGCAGCATGATGTGCCAGTAGATGCGGAGGAACCCGCAGCCATTGAGCCGGGCGGCATCCTCGAGGTCGCGCGGGATGCCTTTAAGGAATTGGCGGAGCAGGAAAACGTAGAAGGCCGGCGCGACAAAGCTGGCGATCCAGAGCGGCTGAAGAGTGTTGTACCAGCCGAGTTTTTGCATGATGAGAAACTGCGGGATCATCGTGACCTGCGCGGGTATCATCATCGTCGCGAGGAGGAGCGTGAAACAGAGGCCGCGGCCCGGCCATCGCAGCCGCGCGAAACTGTAGGCCACGAGCGAGCAGCTCAGCAGGGTGCCGAGCAGATTCAGGATGACGAGAAAAACACTGGTCCCGAGGTAGCGCCAGAAGGGGATGTGATCGAAGGTCAGCCGGTAGTTACGCCGGATTTTGGCCCACCAGGCCTCGAGCTGATTGCTCCGTTCCAGCTCGAGAGTCACCTTAAGTTCGTTAGGCCGTGTAACCGGGGATGCTGTCCCCGGCTGCTCCGGCGCGTTGCCCGCCGGTTCGAGCAGCGTTCACGTCTTAATCTTGGTCGGACGATCGTCCGGCCCGGGCTCCTGCCAGAAGTCGGTGACCCATTCGAAATCGGAGGATTCGAGCGCGCGCGCGGCCCGATAGCGTTGGCCATTCTTCTCCACGAAAAGCGTGAGGGCGTGCCAGGCGTCGTCATAGCGCAACGACCACTGGAGGCGATGCAGGCGTTCGAGCGGGAAAGTGGTGGTGAAGGTTTGGCTTAAAGTGATGGTATCGCCCCGAGAAAAATCGTAGTGCAGCTCGGCGTGGGGATCCTGCGGGGTGCCCGCCAGCTCGAGTTTCGCCGCGGCCGTTCCGCCCACCTGCCAGGCACCGGCCTGTGCCGGCGTGGAGAGCAGATCTTCCTTGAGATCGTAGGAGGAGGCGCGCAGCTCTCCAACGTAGAAGACGCGGCGAAGTTGAGCCACGACATCGCCGATGATCGCCGGGTCGATGCGCGCATCGATCTTCTCCCGCAGCCCGGCCGGTGGTTCCTTCCACACTTCTGCGGGCAGGATGCTCAGCAATCGGGCGTAAAGTCCGCGCGCGGTTTCGCGGACCAGGGTCGCGCGCTCCAGGTCGTTAGGCCAAAGATAGGCGGTGGCCGCCAGTCGTTGCTCAATCATCGCCACGGCCTCGGCCAGGCGCGGACCGCGGACATCCGCAAAGAGCCGCTCATCCACATAAGGCGAGCGCGGTTGCGGAAGGGGCCGTTGCGGCAGGAGCCGCAAGGTATCGCCAAACATCTCGCGATCGAATTTGACCGAGGTCGCCGCCATCCAGAGAAAGGACCAGATGAAAACCAGCGAGCCGCCGATGAGCCGGAGATAGATAACAAAGTTGCGGACGGTCTTCATTCAACGGCTCCGAAGTGAACTCGGCGTGGCCACAGCCGTCGGGTAGCGCACGCGTCTCGCGTGCTGGTTACAGCGTCCCGCCGTAACAGGCTTTCCTGGAGCGATCGCAATTCGTTCAAGCCACGTCTTACGAAAAGTTCGCGACGGTGGAACACCGTCACCAGCACGCGAGACGCGTGCGCTACCCAACCGCTCACTCGCCCTCATAATGCACCCAGCGCTTGGAGAATCGGAGTTGTATGATCGTTAGGCCAAAGACGACCAGAAAGAGAAACCAGCCGAGGGCGGAGGGCGTAGCCCATTTGTAGAAAGCGAAACGCGTTATTGAAGAGGTGGTAGGCGTAAAAGAGCGTCGAATCGACCGGGCCGCCCTGGGTCATAATGAAGGCCTGGGTGAAAATCTGCAGCGTCCCGATCAGGCCCATGATCAAATTGAAAAGATGTAGGGCGAAAGGAGCGGGAGGGTGACGTGGCGAAAGCGCTGCCAGGCGTTCGCGCCATCGAGCGCGGCCGCTTCGTAATAGCTCTCGCTAATCCCTTTCAAGCCGGCGAGCCAGACGATCATGCCGCCGCCCGCGCCCCAGAGTCCCATCAGGATGAGGGCTGGTTTGCTGGCGTGCTCGTCCTGCAGCCAATTTGGGCCGTGGAGGCCGAAGCTGGCGAGGAACGCGTTCATCAACCCGGCGTTGGGATTGAAAATCCAGATCCAGAGGATGCTGGCCGCGACCGCCGGCACGATCGATGGCAGATAGAAAAAAGTGCGCCAGACAGCGACGCCGCGAATCTCAAGATTGAGCAGGAGCGCGATCCCGAGACTGAGCGCCATGCCTAACGGAATGCCGATGATCATGAAGGCGGTGTTGCCGATCGACCGCCAAAACAGCGGGTCGTGCGAAAACATCCAGCGATAGTTCGCGAAGCCGACAAAGCGCGCGGGATTGAGAATGTCGTAATCGCAAAAGCTGATGACGACCGAAAAGAGAATCGGGCCGCCGGTCAGAACGATGAAGCCGATGATCCAGGGTGAGGCACAGATCCAGCCGCCGCGCCACTGCGAGCGGAAATAGCGGCTGAGCGTGCCTTCCAGCGCCGCTGCCCCGTCCCGCCCCGTCTCGTTTCCCACCAATAGATCGCCGCGGCGCAGAGCGCGATGAGCGCGAGATAGACCGCGATGAAATATTTCCACGTCACGAGCGGGCCGCGCGGCGGGCTGAGCGCGCGATCGAGTTGTCGCTGGACGGACTGGTTCGCGTTCTCGAGCGCGGCCTGGGGCGAGAGTTTGTGGAAGATGGCGTTTTCCGTCGCGCGTTCTTGCCCGTTGAAGAGCAACTGGCCCACGGGCGTGACCGGCCGGATGGGCGCCGTCTCGAGGAGATCGTTTAAGAGGCGAACGCCATCGCGCACCTTCGACTGGATGGCTGGGTTGCCGACGATGTACTTCTGGTAAAGCCACTGGTTGATTTTGCGATTCGCGTTTTGCGTCGGCACATAGACGCGTCCCTGACTTTCCAAACGCAACCGGTTCGCTTCGCCGATAACCTCCGCGCCGCGCTGGCTGGTCAGATATTGCAGTAACTCCCACGCGTCCTTTTTCTCCCGCGCGGTGGAGGGAATGGCGTAACACCAGCCGCTGACCCAGCTGAAACCCGTTTTGTTTTTCGCGACTTGCGCGGCGGGCAGGGAGGAACCGCGACTGCATAATTCAGGTCGTGTCCAAACTGCGCGAGATTGTCGGGGAAACTCCAGTAGCCATCGATCTTTAGCGCCACTTTCCCACGCACGAAGGGATCGAGCTGCCCGACTTGGGCGCTGCTCTGGAAAGCGTAGACCGCTTCCACTCCGCCTAACGAATCGTAAATCTTCGTCATCCAATCCAGGGCCTCGACCATCCGGGGCGAGTTGAGTGTGACGCGCCGCCGATCGGCACTCATCAATTCGCCGCCGTTCATCCAGGCGTAGAGATAAAGCCAGGCGTTGCCGTAGTTCGGCGCGAAGCCGAGCCGGGTGATCGCGCCGTCCGGGTTGCGCTCGGTCAGCTTGATCGCCATCTCCGCCATCTCCTCCCAGGTCCGGGGCGGTCGCGCTTCGCCCCGCTCGTCGACATAACCGCCGCGCTTGAGCAGGTCCTTGTTGTAAAAGAGCGCGCGATCATCCACCCGCTGCGGCACGCCGTAGGTAGCGCGATCGCCGGTTACCGGATCGGTGTAGACGACTTCTTCCCAGCACGATTGGTAATAATTTTCCGGCTGAATCGCGTCGGGATCGTCGCTCCGCGCGGCGCGTTCGAGAAAAGGATCGAGCCTGGCAAAGGCTCCGCGCGCGGCCCATTCGCTCACCGCGTAACGGTCGAAAAGAATCAGGTCGGGCGGCTGACCTCCGGCCACGCTGACCAGGAAGCGCGTCGGATCGGAAGTCTGATCACGCGATGCGCCCTGTCCGTTGACGACGCGATAGATCGGGTGCGCGGGATCCTTTTTGTGCAACGCGCGGCTCTCGGCCTCGAAAGCGCGGAGCGCATCGTCCATCACCGCGCCATCGTCGCCGGCGTCGCCGGTATAACCAATCTCCACCACCCCAGGTTCGTTAGGCGCGAGCGCGCGACTCGGCGCCAGCCACCAAAGAAGAGCGGCCAGCGCGACGATCAGCAGAACGATTTTCCACCGTGACATCGAGCTGGCGAATTTGGCAGCGCGACGCGAAACTGACGAGCATTTTGCGCCCGACTCCGGCAGCGCACGGTGTTTTCCGCGAATGTCGTTTGCCTATCAAAACAAGAAGCTGATGTGCGAGGGAATGGCGGTTGCCGCCATCGCAGCGCAGGCCGGCACGCCCTGCTATCTTTATTCCGCGCATCAATTCCGGGAGAATTTTGGCGCCTACCGGAACGCTTTTTTGGGCGCCGACGCAACGATCTGTTTTGCCGTCAAGGCATGCTCCAACATCGCCATCCTAAAGTTGCTGGGGACGGCGGGCGCGGGCGCCGACACCGTTTCCGGCGGCGAGATCCGGCGCGCTTTGCTGGCGGGGATCGCTCCCGAGAAAATCATCTTTTCCGGCGTCGGAAAAACGGAGGACGAGATTGCGTTGGCGCTCGAGTCCGGAATCGGTCAACTGAATGTCGAGTCGCCGGAGGAGCTGGAGATCGTCGATGGGATCGCGGCGGCCCGAAGGGCGAAAGCGAGGATCTCGCTCCGGGTCAACCCGGACGTGGATGCCGGCACGCACGAGAAAATCTCCACGGGACGCAAGTCAGATAAGTTTGGCATTCCCTGGCCCGAGGTGTGGGAGACTTATCAAGAAGCGCGGACTTTGTCGCACCTCGAGG
Organism: Spartobacteria bacterium; assembly: GCA_003169975.1. GTDB lineage: Bacteria > Verrucomicrobiota > Verrucomicrobiia > Chthoniobacterales > UBA10450 > Palsa-1392. The sequence continues at coordinate 17,977 of PNAA01000053.1, forward strand.
TGGAAGGAGTGGCCTGTCACATCGGGAGTCAGATCACTGACCTTGCTCCATTCGAAGCTGCTTTTGCGAAGGTAACGGACCTGGCCCGCGAGCTGCAGGCCGACGGCTTTCGATTGCGACGCATCGATCTGGGCGGCGGCCTCGGCATTCAATACCGAGATGAGACTGCGGTCGACGTGGGCGATTACGCCGCGGCAGTCATGCAGTCGGTGCGGCCGCTGGGTCTGCAGCTGTTCCTGGAGCCGGGCCGCTCCATCGGCGCCTCGGCCGGGGCGCTCATCTCCGAGGTCCAGTTTATCAAACACGCGGAAGGCAGGAGCTTCGCCGTGCTCGACGCGGGGATGAACGATCTCGCGCGTCCGGCGATTTACGGCGCTTACCACGAAATCATTCCGGTGCGGCAGGGCGATCCCGCGGAATCCTATGACGTCGTCGGGCCTGTCTGTGAATCATCCGATATTTTCGGGACCAATCGCAGGCTCCCAAGACTGGCGGCGGGTGATCTGGTGGCGATTCTCAATGCCGGTGCCTACGGCGCGGCGATGTCTTCGAACTACAACACGCGCAGCTTGCCGCCGGAAATCCTGGTCGAGGGCGACCAATGCAAAGTCATCCGCGAACGCCAGCGCTTCGAAGATATCATCGCGCTCGAGCGCTACTAGAAATTCCGGGCGGCGCCTTGAGTTGCTGGCAAGATTTGGAGAGCAAAAAGCAATTCGTGAAGAGCCAATTGTCTCCCGGGCGGTTAGCCTCTGCTGCAAGGAGGTAAAATGAAGAAGAACGAACAAAACGTTGGTGGGATTGACCTCGCACGAGTGGCCCTGCTGCTTGGATTAAGTATCGGGTTGGGAATCGTGGTGCATGAGGGTTTCTTCCCCGTTGCCGGCGCCATCGCCGTCGGCTCACTGGCCGCTGCCATTGCGAACACGGTCTACGATCATGCCGAGGGGATCAGGCTGACACACCAACACCGCTAATCGACATGAAAGAGCACAGTCATTCAAACGTCGCTCCGGCGCCGCTCGAGGAGGAGATGGAGCGCTCGGCGGAAACGGTTATGCTGCAGATCCCGGCAGGCGAAGTGACGCTTGCCGGCGATCTTGAGATCCCCGAAAATGCGCGCGGACTCGTCCTCTTTGCGCATGGCAGCGGGAGCAGCCGGCAGAGCCCGCGCAACCAGGCGGTGGCGGAACTCCTGCGCAACGCGGGCCTCGCTACCATGCTCTTCGATCTTCTGACGCCGGACGAAGAAGTCGAGGATGCTTACACTGGCCATCTGCGTTTCGACGTCGGGTTGCTCAGCCGGCGGCTGGCCTTGGTCACGGAAGAAATCGCCGCCGATCCGCATTCGCGAAATCTGGGTATCGGCTACTTCGGCGCGAGCACCGGGGGCGCGGCGGCTTTGCGGGCAGCCGCGGCGCTCGGATCGAGCATCGGCGCTGTGGTCTCGCGCGGCGGACGGCCGGACCTGGCTGGCGAAGCCTTGCGGCATGTGAAGGCGCCGACCCTTCTTATCGTGGGCGAACGCGACGAAGAAGTGTTGCGTTTGAACGAACGCGCCTATGCGCAACTGTCATGCGAGAAGTCGCTCGCCGTCGTTCCGCACGCCACGCACCTTTTCCAGGAACCGGGCACGCTCGAGGAAGTGGCGCACCTGGCCGCCGATTGGTTCCGCAAACATCTGAGGGTGCGCTCATGAAAGATCGATTTCGCGATCGGCACGAAGCGGGCGAGCGGCTCGCTGAAAAACTGACCGCCTACGCCAACCAACCCGACGTGCTGGTGCTCGCTTTGCCGCGCGGTGGCGTGCCGGTCGGCGCACAGGTGGCGAGGAAATTGAACGCGCCGTTTGATGTCTTTGTGGTGCGCAAGCTGGGCTTGCCGGGCCATCCGGAACTCGCCATGGGCGCGATCGCCAGTGGCGGCGTGCGGGTCTTGAACGGCGATGTGATCAATGCGCTGGGAGTCACCGACGAGATGATCAATGCGGTCACCGCGGAAGAGTTCCCGGAGTTGAGACGGCGCGAGCAATCCTACCGCGACGATCTCCCGCCGCCGGAAGTTGAGGGCAAGACCGTGATTATCGTCGACGACGGCATTGCGACCGGCTCGACCATGGTCGCGGCGGTTTCGGCGTTGCGTCAGCTCAACGCCGGCCGCGTCGTCGTGGCGACGCCTATGATCGCGCGCTCGATCTACGGTTACCTCCGCGAGGTTGCGGACGATACCGTGGCCGTGATTGTGGCCGAAAACTTTTACGGGGTCGGGCAATGGTACGAAGACTTCACGCAAACGAGCGACGAAGAAGTGCACCAACTGCTCGGCGCAATGAGTCACCGTGATACGCCGACCGCGGCATGAGCGCGTTATCCGATCGCATCAGCGTCGTCGCCGTCCCACTGGCCGGGTCGCCTAACGACTATGACACGCTCCTGGAGATGGTGGGCGAGGCACGCTTTGTTCTGCTTGGCGAAGCGAGTCATGGCACGCATGAATTTTACCGGGAACGCGCTCTGATTACCAAGAGGCTGATCTACCAGCGTGGCTTCAACGCCGTCGCAGTGGAGGCGGACTGGCCCGATGCCTATCGCATCAATCGTTTCGTGCGTGGCGAAGGCAGCGACGTCGATAGCGTGGAAGCGCTCGGCGGTTTCCGGCGCTTTCCACAATGGATGTGGCGCAACGCCGACGTGCTCGATTTCGTCGGCTGGCTGCGGGAGCATAATGACGGGCAGGTTTTTCCAAATCGGAAAGCCGGATTCTACGGGCTCGATCTCTACAGCTTGCACGCCTCGATCGAAGCGGTGCTGGGTTATCTGGATAAGGTCGACCCGGAAGCGGCCAGGCGCGCGCGGCAGCATTACAGTTGCTTTGAGCATTTCGGCAAGGCGATCGAAACCTATGGTTACGCGACGGGCTTCGGATTGGCGTCCACCTGCGAGGAACCGGTCGTCACGGAGCTGGTTGCGCTCCGGCGCAGGGCAATGGATTATCTCCAGCGCGACGGCCAGGTGGCGGCGGACGCCTTCTTTTGCGCACAACAAAATGCCCTCGTTGTTCGCAATGCCGAGGAGTATTACCGGAACATGTTTCGGCGCGAAGTTTCTTCCTGGAACCTGCGCGACACCCACATGATGGAGACGCTGGTCTCGTTAGGCGAGCACCTTGGCAAACTGCAGGACGCGCCGGCCAAGATCGTCGTCTGGGCGCATAACTCACACCTGGGAGACGCGCGCGCCACCCAGATGGGCGAACGCGGGGAATTGAATCTCGGTCAGCTCGTGCGCGAACGTTTCGGAAAAGAGGCGGTCTTGATTGGCTTCACCACCTATACCGGCTCGGTCACGGCGGCGTCGGACTGGGATGCGCCGGCCGAACGCAAGTATGTCCGCCCGGCACATCGCGATAGCTACGAAGCGCTCCTGCACGAAGTCGATACCCCGCGCTTCTTTCTCAACCTGCGAGACGACACCGGGCTGATGATGCACCTGCGCAGCGAGCGACTCGAGCGCGCCATCGGCGTGATCTACCGTCCGGAGACCGAAATGCAGAGCCACTACTTTCAGGCGCGGCTTCCGGACCAGTTTGACGCCGTCCTGCACTTCGATCACACCCGCGCCGTCGAACCGCTGGAACGCTCCACCGAATGGGAACTCGGCGAAGTGGAAGAAACGTTTCCCAGCGGACTTTGAGTAACCGATCCGTTGGGCGACGATGTTTTTGTCGCGGGAGGCAACCTATGATCAACGAGCTATTCTCGGCCGCCACCACAACCCTGATCGCATGCGCGGCCTTGCAGCCAGACTCTGCCGCGGCCGCAGAGGAGAGCGCGGCAAACCGATTCATGCATCAGGCCGATTTCGACCAACTGGCGGCTCGTTTCGAGGATCCCGCGCGCGCGGAATGGCAGAAGCCGGAGAAGACCATCGCCGGCCTTGGGCCGCTCGGCGGCAAGACTGTGGCCGACATTGGCGCCGGCACTGGTTACTTTTCGTTCCCGATCGCGAAGCAGGCGGCCAAAGTGATCGCGATCGACATCGACCAGCGGTTCCTCGATTACATCGCGCAGAAGAAACAGGCGCAAAAAATCGGCGGAAACATCGAGACCCGTTTGACCAAACCGGATTCATCGGGGCTCAAGGCGGGCGAAGCCGACATGGTGCTGATCGTGGACACGTATCACCACATCGAGGGGAGAATCGAGTACCTCAAGAAGCTCAAAACCTGTCTGCGCAAAGATGGTGTGCTCGTGATCATCGACTTCAAAAAGGTGAAAACGCCGCCGGGCCCGCCGGTCGAACTCCGCGTCGCGGAAGAGCAGGTGGAATCGGAATTAAAATCGGCCGGCTTCACCATCGTCTCTGGCCACAGAGACCTGTTGCCCTACCAATACATCATCAAAGCCCGCTGATCAGCCGCGCAAGTCGCACAGGCACAATCGAGGAATAGCTAACAAACCTGCTGAGTGTTCTCGTCGCCGCTCGCGCGCCGCACGTAGACCCGCAGTTTGTGGCGCGTTGCCTGTAATCGTTCCAGCAACGCCTGGGCGGCCCGTTCCATCATCGCGTAACCCAACTCCGGATCGCGCGCGAACAGCCTTTGTAAATCCGCGACCCAAAACGCGCTCACCGTCACGCGATCGATCGCGTTCGCAGTAAATTGCCACTTGTAGGGTTTCGCGAGCCACGACCAGCCGAGCGCTTCGCCGGGCCCGATCTCTTGGATTTGCACCCGGCGCTGGCGCGGCAGCTCATAATCGAGACTGACCCGGCCGTCCTCGATCAGGTAAAATCGATCCGCCGTTTCCCGCTGCCGCAGGATCGATTCACCCGGCCTAAATTCCTTGCGGGTTGCGATGCTCGCTAACGAAGCAAGCTGCTCCGGCAAGAGCCCTTTGAGAAAGGAATGGGACTTCGATTCGCGCGCCATGGCGCACTTTACCATGAATCCAGCCGGACGGCTGCAGACGCCCTTCGATTTCGTCGCCCAGCAGGTTGGCGAAAAGCTGCAATCGCTTTGGCAAGAAACGGCGACTCTTTGGCAACCAGCGATCAGACTGGGCGGCCGGGCAGCGGTATCAATACGACGACACGGAGATCGGTTGAACCGTCCAACTCCATTCGCGATATGACTCACGCCTTCAAAACTCGGCGCCGAAGCCCCCAGCGAATCGAGATTTTCGTCGACAAGATCGAGCAGCTCTTTAACTCGATGGATCCGTCGCCGTTTCACGAGAAGGACCTCGATCACGACGCGGAGGAGTTCATTGTCAGCTGGGCGCGGGAATATCCGCGGAGCGATCGGTTCATGCTCATCGTGCATGTCAATCAGTCGCTGGGAGCGCTTTCGCAGGAGTTGGTGGAAGAGGCGGTGCGAAATTATTTCGTCTACCGTGCCAGGCTCAATGCGATGGAGTTCAAGCGCCTCCTCAAACAAGGGCGCACCAGCCTCGCCATCGGGCTGCTTTTTCTCGCGACCTGCCTCACGATCAGTCGATTGGTGCTGCGGCGCGATCCGGCCACTTTGTTCAGTCTGGCGCGCGAGAGCCTGACGATCGCCGGCTGGGTCGCGATGTGGCGGCCGATGCAGATTTTTCTCTATGACTGGTGGCCACTGCGACACCTTGGAAAAATCTATGAGAGACTTAGTCGCATGCCGCTTGAGTTAAAGCTGACAAAAGGCAGCGTACCGCTCGCGTGAGACGTCTCGGCGCGAGGTTTTTCGTCCTCGGCGCGCTTGTTGGCCTAACGAATATATTCCTTCGCGTCGAGGCGGCTCCTTTGCGAGCGGGCGAGTACACCTGGAACCCGGAGTTTTCGGCCAGCGGGCCGCTGGTCATCATCATCAGCCTGCGCGAACAAACGTTGAGCGCCTACCGCAACGGCATTCGCATTGCCCGCTCCAGCATCAGCAGCGGAAGAAAAGGGCGCAGCACACCGGCCGGTGTCTTCACGATCCTAGAAAAAGAGGTGACGCATTTTTCCAACAAGTATCATCACGCGCCCATGCCCTACATGCAGAGATTGACCTGGCAGGGGATCGCGCTGCATGGCAGCGATCTGCCCGGTTATCCGGCGAGTCATGGCTGCATCCGGTTGCCGAAGGAGTTCGCGAAGCTCCTCTTCTCGATCACGACGCGCGGCACCACGGTCATCGTGATGGGTGAAAAAGCACCTGAGCCGACCCTGGCCGCGCAGCCCGGCATGATCTGGTGGCCGAAGGAAGCCGGCGCGGTGCGGCCGATCGAAGGCCCCTTTGAATGGCCGCCGGAACGAAGCCTGGAAGGTCCGATCACAATCCTGGCGAGCGCGACGGACAAAGCGGTTTACGTTTATCGAAATGGCGTGCCGATCGGTCGCGCCGTGCTCGTGATCGACGACCCGAAGCGCCCGCTCGGGAGCCATGTCTTCACCATGCTCTCCGGGTTGAGCGAACAGCCAAGCGCGTTCGTCCGCGGCCGGCCCGCACATCAGTGGATGGCGGTGGAGACGGAAGGGAACACGACGCTGGCTGATCTGGCGCGGCGGGTGCGCGCTCCGCCCGAGTTCGCGGAGAAAGTTTACGACGTGCTTGCGCCGGGCGCGACCATCGTGGTGACGGACGCTCCCGCGCTTCCGTCCACCTCTACCCCACACAACGTCCCGCTGATGGAAGAGGAACAAAAATAGCCAACGCAGCTTTTCGTTAGGTAAACGCCTGACTGACAAATCCGGCGTGCGGCCTTCCGCGCGCCGGATCGACCGGGCTAGTCCACTTTCACCTCGATCGCTCTTGGTTTGGCGACCGGGTTTTTCGGCAGATGCACCCTCAGCACACCCTCCTTGAATTCCGCCTTCACCTTCGTGCCATCGGCGTCGTCCGGCAGCGCGAAGCTGCGCTGGAACGTTCCGTAACTGCGTTCGATGCGATGGAACTTCTTGTTCTTTTCCTCTTTTTCGGTTTTGCGTTCACCCGAGACCGAGAGAACGCCGTTCTCGACGTTCACTTTGATCTCGTCCTTCTTCATCTCTGGCAGATCGGCCTTGATGAGGTACTCCTTGTCGTCCTCCGTAATGTCGACCTGCGGAGACCAGTCGGCCAGTTTGAGGCCGCCGCTACCATCTCCGAATCTCGGAAACCTTCCGCTAAAGAGACCGCCGAGGCGGTTTTGCACCTCGTCGAGTTCCCGGAATGGATTCCATGTTGCCAGTTGAGTCATGATTTTTCCCCTTCCTAGAGCGTGTCATGCACTTT
>PNAA01000023.1 GCA_003169975.1 Spartobacteria bacterium
CAAATCCATTCTTTTGCGGCACCCCAAGGATAGGCTTTAATAGCTCCCACTGACTATCTGTTAGAAACATGACCCAAACCTAACCACCTATCTCGACACTTAGCAAGCTACTTTTCGGATAGCTTCTAGCCTTCTCGCCACCGCCTGCCTCGCGCTCGCGGCCGGCGCGCTCGCCGTCAGCCCGCCGCCCGATGGCGGTTATGCAAATGAAAACACCGCTGAGGGTGAAGACGCGCTCTTCAGCGTGACCACCGGCTCCACCCCCTTCAACAACACCGCCATCGGCTGCCATGCGCTCCACCAATTGGCGTTGGGCTCTGACAACGTAGCAGTCGGCACCAGCGCGCTAGGGAATGGAAGTGGACTTGGATTCCAGCTGAATACGGCAGTCGGCTCCCAGGCGCTCGCCCTCGCCACGACCGGCTCTGGCAATACTGCGATTGGATTTGGAAGTCTCGGCCAGGTGACCACGGGTTCCATCAACACTGCAATCGGGTACGACGCTCTCTATGCCAACCTCACCGGCGAGAGCAACATCGCCGTGGGCCAATTTGCCGGCATCAATTGCAAACTCAGCAACAACATTCTGATTGGAAATAGGGGAAATATTCGCGACTCGGGCGCAATTCGTATCGGCGTGCAAGGAACGCAGATCCATACTTTCATTGCCGGTATTAGCGGTCAGACCGTCGCAGGGGGAGTGGAAGTGATTGTCGATGCGAACGGACAATTGGGCACCATCACTTCCTCAGCGCGCTATAAGGAAGCGATCAAGCCGATGGCTAAATCGAGCGAGGCGATCCTCTTGCTCAAGCCCGTGACGTTCCGATACAAGCACGAGCTTGACCCCAACGGCATCCCGCAGTTCGGCTTGGTGGCAGAGCAAGTGGAGAAGGTGAACCCGGATCTGGTGGCTCGTGATGAGCAAGGGAAAGCTTACACCGTGCGCTATGAAGCCGTAAACGCGATGCTGCTCAACGAATTTCTCAAAGAGCACCGCAAGGTCGAGGAACAGCAAGCGGCCATTGCGCAGCTAAAGTTCACTGCGGCGAAGCAAAAGGACTTGCAGTCAACTGTCGCGCATCAGCAGAAGGAAATTGAGGGCCTCATGGCAAGCCTCAAAGAGCAGGCCGCACAAATCCAGAAGGTGAGCGATCAGCTTAGGACACAGACTCTTGCTCCTCGTGTGGTGGCGAATGATTGATCTTTTGTCCGCCGCGAGCGGGAGCGCATGTGGCTGCGGATTGGCGGGTTGAACTCACGTGAAGTTGGATAGTACGGCGGCTCGCGGTTGGCTCCATGCCTGGTTAGGCCGAAACTACCCATTAGCCGATCTTGAAAGCACCCAGAGGTTTGGCTTCGGGATGTGGCTTCTTCGTCATGATGACTTTCTCCACGTAGTCCCGGTATTCGTTCCCGAAAACGTAGCCTCGTTCTTTCCAAAACTCTTTGCCGCCGGGTGAGGCGAGCAAATTCATGACGAGCAACTCCCAGCCGCAAAGCCAAGGAGACAATGACTTTTCCCGCCACTGGTAAAAGGCGTTCCGCGAATAAGAAGGCGCGCGGAAAGGGGGTCGCATCTATAGGGCGTGTTGCTCAAATCGGCTTTAGCCACAAATGTTGCTAAGTGAGGGGGTTCAAATCACCCTGCCGCAGAATCAAAATGCGCTACAGGTCATTCTGTGACTTCGTCTTTTACCCTCATTACAGAAAGGGCGTTTGAGCAACACGCCCTATACATTTAACATTTGCTTCATCAATTTCTCAACCGCTTGGCGACTCTTCGGCTTGAGCCGCCGCAGCCGAGGACTGAGAGGAACCTTCATGAATTTCGGTTAAATCGAAAACCTTGATTGTTGGCAAGAACCTTTTCGAAAAGATTTCTTTGCCTGGCCGCGACGTTGGTTTTCCACGAGACAAACTGACGGCGAGGGCGTCCCGGCTATCAGCTTTTCGATTCACGGATCTCGATTCTCGGTTACGATGAGTGGTCAACGATTCATCGCCTCACTTTGAACGCCCGAACCAACGTCCGCCTCTTCCTCGCCTTCCTCCTCGCGCCGGCGTTGCTCGTCATCCTCGCGGTGGTCGCGTTCCCGTTTCTCTTCAACGTCATCCTCTCGTTCTCGAACGCGAACCTCTATCACATTCGCGATTGGCGGCTGATCGGCTTCGCGCAGTATGTCTCGGTTTTTAAGGAGCAGCTTTTCTGGTCGATTCTGGTCAAGACCGTCATCTGGGCGACGGTTAGCATCGTTTTCCACGTCACGATCGGCGTCTTCCTCGCGGTCGTGCTGCACCAGAGATTCATCCGCGGCAAATCGGCCTGGCGCGTCGCGCTCATCCTGCCGTGGGCGTTGCCGCAATACATCAGCGCGCTCACCTGGCGCGGGATGTTTGACTACCAATACGGCGCGGTGAATCTGCTGATCACGAAGTATCTTCACCTCTCGCCGGTGCAATGGCTCACCTCGCCGTTCGAGGCTTTTCTCGCCGTCATCATCACCAACATCTGGCTCGGGTTTCCCTTCATGATGGTGATCGCGCTCGGCGGTTTGCAATCGATTCCCGACGCACTTTACGAAGCGGCCGATGTCGATGGCGCCTCGAAATGGTTTCAGTTCTGGCACATCACCGCGCCGTTGCTCCGGCCGGTCATGATCCCGGCGATCACGTTAGGCACGATCTGGACGTTCAATAACATCAACGTCGTCTGGCTCGTCTCGAACATGGGCGAACCGGCCGATTCCACCCACATCCTCGTCTCCTACGTCTACAAGGCGGCCTTCAACATGTATCGGTTCGGCTGGGCCGCCGCGTTGTCCGTGGTGATTTTTGCGATCCTGTTCATTTTCGCCCAGGTCTTTCTCAAAAACACACGGGCGATTGAGCCGGTATATTGAAATGTGGGAGGGGCCTGTGTGCCCCGATGGGATTGCGGTGGCAGATCGAGGCACCAAGGCCCCTCCCACATTATTGTGCTAGACTTCCGGCCCATCGCCGGTCCACGATCCGCGGCAGGAGGCTTATTTTATGATGCGTATCTTTCTCGCCGGCCTGCTTGGCGGCATTGCAATGTTTATCTGGACTTCGATTGCGCACATGGCGCTGCCCCTCGGCGACACAGGCGTGCGCGAAATGCCTAACGAGTCCACCGTGCTCGACACGATGCAGACCAACATCGGGGAAAAATCCGGCTTCTACTATTTCCCCGGCCTCGGCCTCGGCGACAACCCGACGCATGAGCAGAAAAGTGAAGCGATGAAACACATGAACGAAAGCCTGGCTCGCCATCCCTCGGGGATTCTCATTTACCACGCGGCGGGTTCGCGTCCGTTTCAGATGGCGTCGCTTTTGTCAGTCGAATTTGTGACGGAATTGATCGAGGCGTTTCTCGCCGTCTTCCTTTTAGCGCAGACGCGCCTGATGAGCTATGGAGCCCGGGTGGGCTTTGTTATGGTGATTGGGATCATCGCGGCGATTGCAACCAACGTTTCCTACTGGAATTGGTATGGCTTCCCCGCGAATTACACCGGGGCCTACATGTTTATTCAGTTCGTCGGCTTTTTTTGCATCGGCGTGGTCGCCGCACTGGTGCTCAAGCCCAGGACAGCACCCTGAGTTTTCAATGTGGAAGGGGCCTTTGTGCCCCGATGGGGCTGCGCGGCGCTGGCAGATCGGGGCACAAAGGCCCCTCCCACATTCTTTAGTCTCGCTGCGCCGCTTCGTACTGCCGGTCCTTGAGCGCATAGGCGACGAAACAGATTCCACCGACGATTAGCATCACGGAGAGCGTTTGTCCGCGCGTGAAGGGACCGGTCAGCGGCGCGTCCGGTTCGCGAAAATTTTCGACGATAATCCTGACGACCGCGTAAAGGAGCAGAAAAAGTCCGGCCAGCATCCCGCGCGGTTGCTTCGTACGCAGACGCAGGAACCAGAGACAAGTGAGAAGAAATACGCCTTCCAGCAGCGCTTCGTAGATTTGCGACGGATGCCGCGGGGTCAAAACCTGGTGGAGGATCTTCTGCAACGCCGCGTCGCCCGTCCGGGCCTGCTCGACGACCGCATCAAGATTTCCGATCGTCGGCTGGGCGGCGTGGGCCGCCGCCAGGGTGCGCGTGCCGATCTCCGGCAGATCGAGCGCCTCCTTCGGAAACTGCATCGCCCACGGAACCGTCGTTGGGCGCCCGTAGAGTTCGCCGTTGACGAAATTCGCGCAGCGTCCGAGAAACAGCCCCACCGGCGCGGTGATGGCAATATTGTCGGCCAGGCTCAGCCAGGAAATCTGCTGCGAGCGCGCATAGAGAAACGTGACCATGGTAAGACCGATCATCCCGCCGTGACTCGACATTCCGCCATCCCACACCCGCAGCATCGAAAGCGGATCGGCCAGGGTTTGCGCCGGCCGATAGAACAGGACGTAACCCAGCCGTCCGCCGACGACCACGCCTAACGAAGCGAGGAGAATAAAATCGCCGACCTTGGCGGGGGGCAGCGCGCAATAGCGATGCTGCGCGAGCCAGCGCAGAAGGAGAAAGCCGCAAAAAAAAGCGAGCAGGTAGGAGAAGCCATACCAGCGAATTCCAAAGCTCGGCCCGAACTTGATTAGGAAGGGGCTGAAATTATCGAGGTAATACGCGATCAAGGCGGCAGCCTAGATCAGGCCGGCGATGATGCGGAGAAGAAAAATTTTGCCCGAGGCCCTGCGACCAGCGCAAGTTGTGGGCGGGTGAGATTGATCCTTTGTTTTCTGCTCCTCGCTTTCGCTAGCGTCCGCGCGGCGAATCTCGATCCGGCCGCGGTGCGCCAGGCCGCGGGATATTCGGCCAGCCATCGCGGGACTTCGTTTCTCGTCCTCCAAAATGGGAAAACGCTCCTCGAGGAATATCCGGGCGAAGGGGGCGCCAGCACGCCGCGCCGCATCTATAGCGGGACCAAGGCCTTCTGGGATCTGGCCGCTCTCGCCGCCGCGGAGGATGGTCTCTTCGCGCTCGACGACCGGGTCGCGGACACGATCGCCGAGTGGCGCGACGATCCGCGCAAGTCGCAGGTCACGATTCGGCAGCTGCTCGATTTTTCCAGCGGGCTCGCCCCGGGATTTTCGCTTCAGCAGAACGAATACGGCGATCGCGACCGCGATGCGCTTCGTTTGCCGATGGTCGCGGACCCGGGGAAAGCGTTCATCTACGGACCCGGCGCGCTCCAGGTTTTCCATCAGCTCCTGAAGGAGAAACTGCGCAAGAAAACGCCCACCAGATATCTCGAGCGCCGGGTTTTGCGCCGGCTGCGGCTCGGGTCGCAGCGTTATCTGAACGATCGCGCGGGCAATCCCCTGCTCGCCGCCGGTTTCACTCTGAGCGCGCGGCAGTGGGCCAGGATCGGCCAACTCGTCCTCGCGCACGGCAAACCGGTCGTCCGGCCGGAATCGCTCGCGCAGTGCTGGCGGGGCTCGGCGGCGAACCGCGCCTTTTCGTTAGGCTGGTGGAACAATCAGGCCGCGCCCGGCGGCCGGGAGTTCGACTTCGAAGACATGCTGACTCCGAAATGGTCGCGGCAAAATTGGGCCGATGCCTGTCTTTGCCGCGACGCACCCAGCGATCTCGTGGCCTGCATCGGGTCGGGCTATCAACGGCTCTACGTGATCCCTTCACTCCAACTCATTGTCGTTAGGCAAGGCGACGGCGGCCGGTTTTCCGACGCTCAATTCCTGCGCCTCCTTCTCAGAAAATAGCAGGCTGCGCCGGTCAGGGCGCAAGCGCGTAGACTTCCACCAGAGCCACACCGGTGGTTCCGTTCGCCCCCCGCACAATCGCGGTGTAATCGATCCCGGTCGGGCTCGCTGCCAGCGTCGCGACGATCGCGGATTCCAGGTCGTTCGTTGGCGGCACGCCGGTGGCAACAATCTCCGCCTCCTGGGTGTCCCGCCAATTATCATCGGAAGCGATGAGGGTGCCGTCACCATCGTGCAGTTCCAAGGCCGGATCCTGCAGCGCCCCCGCCACGCCCGCGCCACTTAATGATGGACCGATCGCGCGCACGATCACTTTTTGCGGATCGCTGCCGACCACAATGATGCCCCCGATCAACACGTCGTTGCCCGTCTCCACCTGGCCGCGGGTCGAAAGGTTGGCCAGCCTCGAATCCGCCATGCGATCGAGATCATACACCTCGACCAGCCCTGTGCCGGTGGTGTCATTCACCCCGCCCATGACAGCGGTGTAACTCATGCCAGTCGGGCTTGCCGGCAAGGTCGCGATAATCGCCGATTCCAGATCGTTGGTGGGCGGCACCATGCTGGCGATGATTTCTGCTTCCTGCGTGCTCCGCCAATCGTCATTCGACGCGATCAGCACACCATTCGGGCCATAAAGCGCAAGGGTCGGATTCGCCAGTTTGCCCGTCACCGGCAGCGACGGTCCTATCGCCCGCACGATGACCTTTTTCGGCTGCGTGCCGGTAACGATGAAACCACCGATACCTACATTGCCACCGGTCCCAACGACCAGCCGGGTCGAGATGTTAGCTAGGACAGTAGTTGGTGTTGGTGTTGGTGTTGGTGTTGGTGTCGGAGTCGGAGTCGGAGTCGGCGTTGGTGTTGGTGTCGGCGTTGGTGTCGGCGTTGGCGTTGGCGTTGGCGTTGGTGTTGGCGTAGGCGTAGGCGTAGGCGTAGGCGTTGGTGTTGGCGTAGGCGTAGGCGTTGGCGTTGGGGTCGGTGTCGGGGTGGGAGTGGGAGTCACCGAAGCTAGCTTGAAACTCCCGATCCTTGTGCGCCAGTTGAAGGCGCTGGTCGCGGCATAGTATTCGTTGGTATACCAGAAGGTCGCGTCATCCGCCGGGTCGACGGTCAGGGCGCTGTAGTCGCCCCAGCGGTTACTGGAGCCCGTCTGACTGCCCGTGCCGTCGAAGAGATGGGCTTCGCCTTGGGTTAGAGAGTTGAGCGGATCGGTCGCGAGCCGGCCCGCGTAGCGGACTTGCGGGTTGATCGTGGAATCGGAGGCGCTGAAACCGATGGCGAGGTTGCCCTGGCCGTCCATCGCCGCACTGCCCATCCAGCGCGAGGTAGTGTCTGGCTGGTAGGTGCTTTCCTGGAAGACCGTAACCGGCCCAACGGTCACCCCACGGAGCTCAAACCACCGGACACCCGCGACGCCGCCCGAGTTGACGGTGAAGTTACCGACTAACGATTCGTGATCGCCAAAATTCCGATAAGCCAGCCGGAACATTAACCGGTCGCCGATGCCATCGAGTTTGTCCGATGAAGTCACACCTAACTCCGGCACGCAGGAGCGCGTGGCCGGACAGAGCTGGGTAAAGCCCGCCGCGGCGGGAGTGTCGAAGCTGGTGAAAGTCGCATTCGCCGGGGTGGTGAAGTCTACATGGAAATGATAGGTGGTGTAATTACCGCCGCTGGGAAAGCCGACGAAGGTGTTCGGCGCGCCGACGGGTGGCAGGGTAAACCCATCGAGGTTGGCGGGCAGGAAGGGCGCGACGAAGCCACCAAGCGGGCCGCCCGGGCTGATGAACGTGGCCGGCGCGCCAGTCAGCATCGCCGTCCGATCGAACGCGAAGGGTTGCGGACCAAGATAGGACGTCCCTGCGGAATTGAACACATTCATGCTCATGTAGTAAGCGTCGGGCCAGACCGAGAGGTGAGGATAATCGAAGAAGTTCGAGCCAAGGTGAAACCCATAACGATTATAGGTGCCGGTCGCATCGCCCGAGGTGGAGACGGCCACGCACTCATCGGTAGTCGGGGCGACCCCGGTCGCGCTCGCGAACTGGGTGATGACCCAACGATCGGCCAGTTGATCGTAAAGGACGACTGGGTCGCCGAAGCCGCCCGTCTCGCAAGCGCCGCCGAAGCCGCTCCAGAGCGAGACGATGCTATTCGGCCCAAGGACGGAGCTGCCGGTGGCTTTGTCGAAGACCTGGTAACCTTCGTTCACCATCTGGACATATTGCGTCAGGCCGACGGCACCGTTCGTGTCAGGCGGCGCGCAGCTGCAACTAACACCCGGGAAAGCGATGCCGTCGAAGGTAAGGATGGGAGCGGGAATGCTGGGCGCGAGGAAGCGCAGGATCGAACCCTTGTCGACCACGGGGTCAGCGCGATCGACATGAGAGTTCGGTATCTTCGGGTTTTCGGCGGCCGCCCTCTCCTGGTGCCGGCCAGGGTTATCGGCGGCGGCCAGCTCGCGCAACGGAGGCGAGACGTCGTTATGATAGGAAGGGGTGACCTGCATCCGCTGTGGGCCAAGCGCCAGGGTCGCCGTCACGGACAACACGCTGGACCCGCAGAAAGCGAGGAAACGCGTGCTCAAGACTGATGCTGGCTTGGATTTCACATCTGTCGTCGATTGACCCAACGACGGCAGGTCTAAGAGCAAGACCCGTTCCGCAATCGCCGCATCGGGACGCGTTTTCTCGACGAGAGTCGTCGCCTCCCGGGAGTGTCGGCTGGCCGCGCAGCTATCTCTCCGAGATTAGAGAGATTCGTTAGGCGTCTTCTTCGGCGAGAGGTAGTAAAGAATGAGCCCGAGGGCGGCGGTCGCCAGCCCCCAGAGCGATGGCTCGCGCGTCGAGGAATCTTCCAGCAGGTGCCAGAGCATCCAGCCGCTGACCGCGAGGAAGATCGCCGGCGTGACCGGATAGCCCCAGGTGCGATAAGGCCGCCGTAATTCAGGTTGTCGCCAGCGCAAGATGAAGACCCCGAACACCGTGAGGGCGGAGAAGAGGGTGAGGCTGAATTGGACGTAGTTCACGACTTTCTGAAACGTCGTGACCAGAATCAGCAGATTCACAATCGCGAATTGCACCAGCGTCGCGCGGATTGGAATACCACGGCCATTGCGCAAGGACAGCCACGACAGCGCGGGCAAATCCTCTCCCATCGCCACCGTCACCCGCGGCCCGATCCACATCATGGCGCTAACCGTCGAGACCAGGCCCAGTGCGATAAAAATGGCCATCACCTTGCCGCCCGCAGTTCCAAAAATATGCAGGCCCGCGATCAACCCGACCTCTTGTTTCCCGGCCATTTCAGCGGTCGGAGTGGTGCGCAGAAAGACGGCGTTGATTCCGAGGTAGAGCGCCGTGACCAGAAGCGTGCCGAGCCCGAGCGAGAGCGGAATGGTGCGCGTTGGATTGCGCACTTCGCCTACGATATAGGTCGAGGCGTTCCAGCCCGAGTAGGCATACATCACCCAGTAAAGGCTGATCGCGAACGGCGTGCTCACGAGCAACGCCCGGTCCGTCTTGACCGGCAGGAACGAGATCGGCTGCGTGCCCTTGATGTAGAACCCCGCGGCGATGATCACCAAAATCAGCGCCACTTTCAAAAGCGTGGATGCGTTTTGAAATCCACTTCCCAGCTTCAAATCCCAGAGCAAAACCAGGGTCGTGATCCAGACTACCGCGAGCGACAAGAAGAGCGGATTCGTGCCCGGCGCGACGCCGGCGACATAAGTGCCGAACGGAATCGCCGCGATCGCCACCGGGGCCGCAAAACCCACCGTGGCGGAGATCCAGCCCGCGACAAAGCCGACCGAAGGATGATAAATCTCGCGCAGAAAATGATATTCGCCTCCAGAGCGCGGGAGGGCGGCGCCCAGCTCGGCATAGGAGAGCGCGCCGCAGAGCGCGCAGACGCCGCCGATTGCCCAAAGCGCCATGATGGCAAAACCGGTCGGCAAATCCCCGACTTGGAAGCCGAGGCTGGTAAAAATGCCGGTGCCCACCATGTTGGCCACGACGATGCAGGTCGCGGTAAGAAGCGAGATCGTTCTCGGGCCGTGAGAAGGAGAGCCGGGTTGCACCGGCGATGATCTAGCGGTGGCGTCCGTCAGGTTCAAACGCGAAGTCGCGACCCGCTGCAGCGGCCACTCTTCCGGCCAGGCAAAAGGGCTGCGGAGAAGACCGCAGCCCTTCGGCCCCACTGGCTTTTGCCTAACGAATTATTCCGATCCGGAACCGTGCAGCGTTTCCAGCGCGTCGAGTTTCTTTTGCTGGTCGGCCGTGAGCAGCGGGCGGATTTGCGTGTGCAGCTGCTTGATGATCGGCTCGGCCGCGGCGCGCGCCTGCTGATGGATGGCCTCCAGCTGGGGCTGGACGGCGGCAACCATCGTTTGCACCTGGGTCTTTTGCGCATCGGTCAGTTTGAGCACGTGGCTCAACATCGCAGTCATATCCGGCGGTCCATGGTGGTGCCAGGCTGGTGCGCAGTCCGGCGTTTGCGCGCCGGCAAATTGCCCGAGAGCAAGGAGGGTCGCGCCGCTGAGAGTCAGTAGGATCAGTTTTTTTGATTTCATGTTTTTGGTTGTTTGTATTTTGTTTTGCAACAGCGCTCGCTGTTCGATCCTACAGACACGACGAACCCGGGCTGGGTTACATCTTCCGTGAAGAGTTCGCGAAAGCGCCGCGCGCTTGTAACCTCTTCGTGCCAGACGTGTCTTCACAGTGATGTGGACCCGCTGCGCGATCGCCCATGCCGGATGAAGAATTCGATGAGCAGGCATGCCTTCGTCGGGTCGCAGAGGGGGACGAGCACGCCGCGCGCGAGCTCTTGCGACACTTTCATCCCTTCGTGCTCAAGCTCGCCCGCTCGCATCTTCCACGACGGATAAGCGAAGAGGACCTCACCCAGATGATCTTCATCCGAATCTTTCAAAACCTCGACAGCTACAGCGGGAAAGTGCCGCTCGAGCACTGGATTTCGCGGGTCGCGGTCAACACCTGCCTGAATGAATTGCGCGCCGAAAAGCGGCGGCCGGAATGGCGGATGGCGGATTTCGATGAGGAAACTTCCGCAGCCATCGAACGTCTCGCGGCCATTGAGATAGACCTCGCTTCCCCCGACGATGCCCGGAGGGCGAAGGAACTTCTCACCCAGATGCTCGCCCAACTTTCACCCGAAGATCGTCTCCTCGTCACGCTCCTCCATCTCGAGGAACGACCGGTGCAGGAAATCCATGCCTTGACCGGATGGAGCCGAACTGCGATCAAGGTCCGCGCTTTCCGAGCCCGCGCCAAGATGAAGAAAATGCTCCAGCAAACAGCAAACCGGGAGATGATTTTCAACTGATGGACGCACACCAGCTTCTCACTCGCATCTTCTTCCTTGCGCGGCGCGTCCCGAACCCTCCGCCTAACGACATGCCTTTCGGCGGGGAGACTTCCGTGCTCGCGCACTGGCGGGAAGCGTCCGCGCGGCGGGCGGCCGGCGCGGTTTTGCTGCGCGGTCTGCGCTGGGCCGCGCTCACCGCGTGTGCCGTCGCGATCCTGGCCGCGACGCTGGAAAAAGACGAGCTCGTCGCGTTTCAAAATCGCTTCGACCCGGAAACACGGGTCGCCGATTCGGCCATCGTCGCCGGCTATGGCTATGAGTAAAGGGCGCTCCGGCAGAGTTATTCTTTATGCTTTGCTCATCTTCCTCGCCGGCGCGGTCACCGGAGTGCTCGTCGCGCCGATGGTCGGGCGCACCTTCATGCGCCCGCCGCGAGCGGAAGAAATGTCCCACCACATGCTGGAGTACCTGCAGTCAGGCCTGCACCTGACCGATCAGCAAACGGCACAGATCAAACCTTTGATCGAAAAAACGGGCGCCGACATGGAAATCATTCACCACGAAACGATGAAACGCGTGCTCGCGCGCATCGGCCAGACTCACGCCCAGATTTCACTGCTCCTGACTCCCGAACAAAAAGCAAAGTTTATCAAAATGGAAGCAGAACGGAGGGAACACTTCAAACACCGCCCTCCATTTGGCGAACCCCCAGGGCCGCCGCCTCCCACGCCGGGGCCGCAATGAGTCCGCGGCCCGGCCGGGAAGCGATTAGGTTTAAAGGAGCGGGTCGACCCGTTCCGACTCGAAAGGTATTATGAAGAACTCTCTCATCATCATCCTGCTTGGGCTTATCCTCTGCACGGCAGCCTGCGCTCCCGTTGTCGTCGCCCCGCCACCTCCGCGCGCCGGGTTTGTCGTCGCGGTGGATGACCGCCCGTATTATGCGCGCGGGCCTTACTACATCGAGCATGGCCGCCGCTGGGTGTGGGTGAACGGCCACTGGGGCCGTCGCCACGGCCACCGAGTATGGATTCACGGGCGCTACTTGGTGCGCGGGTAGGACCGTCGCTCGTTTCGGGGACAAAACGCGGGAGATTTAAGCAGCCGGCAAGGCA
>PNAA01000043.1 GCA_003169975.1 Spartobacteria bacterium
ATTTATGAGATGGCTTCTAGTCAACGTGACCGGTAGTATAACTTGACGTATATCTGGATCAGGCGGACGAGGAGAGAGAACCGACCCGCGGGGTGATCGTCGCCGCTGCGAATTGAGAATGAACGAGGTGCTGGGACGCCTCCGACAAAATGTTTGGTGAATGCAGACTGCGGAAAAAACAGCACTGATTACCGGGATTACTGGGCAGGACGGCTCTTACCTGGCCGAATTGCTGCTCGCTAAGGGCTATACGGTGCACGGGGTTGTGCGCCGGACAAGTAACCTTCTGCGCTCCCGGATTGAGCATCTTCGGCAGAATAGCGATAGTTCTCGCATCGTCCTGCACTACAGCGACCTCTCGGACGGAACTACTTTGCGCCGGATTTTCGCGCGGGCGCGTCCGGCGGAGATTTATCATCTCGCAGGGCAAAGCCATGTCGGGTTAAGTTTTCAGATTCCAGAGTCCACCTGTGAAGAGGTCGCGATGGCCACTCTTCGGCTGCTTGAGATTGCGCGAGACCAGACGCAGCCGGTGCGTTGTTATCATGCATCCAGTTCAGAGATTTTCGGATCTGGCAGCGCAATGCCGCAGACGGAAGAGACGCCGTTACGGCCAGTCAGCCCCTACGGATGCGCGAAGGCGTTCGCTACCCAAATGTCGCGAATCTACCGGCAATCCTACGGCCTCTTTGTTTGCAACGGAATTCTCTACAATCACGAGTCGCCCCGGCGCGGCGAAAATTTTGTCACCCGCAAGATCGCGCGGAGCGCGGCACGGATCGCCCGTGGTCTTGATAACGAGCTGGTCCTCGGAAATCTCGCGGGACGGCGCGATTGGGGACACGCCCAGGATTATGTTGAGGCGATGTGGTTGATGCTGCAGCACGACGTGCCGGATGATTATGTCGTGGCGACCGGCGAAACACATTCCGTTCAGGCCTTTGTCGAGGCGGCTTTCGCCGTCGTGGAGTTACCGTGGCAAAAATTTGTCAAGCGCAGCGCCGCTTTTGATCGGCCTGCAGATCCAGCGCTCCTGGTGGGCTCGGCCGAGAAAATCCGGCGGACGCTCGGTTGGAAACCCCGAAGATCGTTTTCAGATCTCGTCCGGGAAATGGTGCAAGCCGAACTGGATTCTTTGTCCAATCCCCGCCCTCCTGGCGGAGGGTGAGAAGGTCGAAGTCATCGTTGCGGTCAGTTTCACAAGGTAGCTCGAGCCTATCGGCTGCCAGGTTTGACAGCTGGCACGTCGATCAGATCGGCCGGAATTTTCTCCGCAGGAAACGTCTCTACACGCATCTGGATCAAGCTGAAGAAAGGACAGCCGAAATCCGGGCATCGGCCGCCGCTCCGGTCGACGATGACGCCGACGCCGGTGACGATGCCGCCGTGCTGGCGCACGATGTCGATCGTTTCCTGCACCCGGCCGCCGCGGGTCACGACGTCCTCCGCGACGACAAATCTCTCGTTAGGCGAAATCACAAAGCCGCGGCGCAAGACGAGGCCGCCCCCTTCTTTCTCAGCAAAGATGTGGCGTTTGCCTAACGAACGACCGACTTCCTGCCCGACGATGATTCCGCCGAGGGCCGGCGAGATCACGGTATCGCATTCAAGATCGCGTAGCCTGTCGGCGAGCTGACCGCAGACCCGCGCCGCGATGTCGGTGTGCTGCAGGAGGAGGGCGCATTGAAAAAATTGCCGGCTGTGCAAACCAGACCGGAGGACAAAATGCCCGTCGAGCAGCGCGCCAGTCTGGCGAAACAGCGCCAGCAAATCGTCGTTCATGGCTCGGTGCCAGGCCGACTAGCCCGATGTATCGCCGACGGTTTTGCTGCCGTCGCCGCCGTCGCTCGCCATGGCGATGACTTCGATCTCGACCTTGGCGCCCTTGGGCAGGGCGGAAACGGCGACGGTCGAACGCGCCGGCGGATCTTCCCGGAAATAGGTCGCGTAGATTTCGTTCACAGTCTGGAAATCACCCATGCTGGTGAGGAAGATGGTGGTCTTCACCACGTGGCCGAAATTCAGCTGTGCCGCTTTCAAGATGGCGGCGACATTCTCCAGCACGCGCCTGGCCTGCTCGGAAATATCGTCGGAAACGATCTGGCCCGTCTGGGGATCGAGCGGGATTTGCCCGGCACAAAAGAGCAGCGGGCCGCTGCGGATGGCCTGCGAATAAGGCCCGATCGCGGCGGGCGCATCACTGGTTGCAACAATCTTTTTCATCGCCCGAGCTTAGCCGCAAAATTTCCGCACACAACGGACACCCGTAACGCAGCCGAAAGGCGAGGCCGGGCTTTCCAAGTTCACGGCGGATGATTTTAAGGTTCGATCGCGGAAGCGAGGTGAACCTTGGTGACCGTGGCGCGAGGTCGCCGCGATTGATCGTGGGCGAATCTCGTCGATAGTACCGCCCTCATGGTTAGTTGGATTTTAAAGAAAATACTCGGCTCGAAGAATCAGCGCGAGATCAAGCGGTTACAGCCGATCGCGCGCGCGATCAACGCCTTCGACGAGCAGTTCAAGGCGCTTTCCGACGACGAGTTGCGCGCGAAGACCGCGGCTTGGAATTCCGAGCTTTCCACGATCGATGACCCCGAGGCGCTCGCGCGCCGTCTGGAGGAGATTCTGCCCGAGGCGTTTGCGGTGGTGAAAAACGCCGCCCGCCGCCTCACCGAGCGGCAGGAGAGCTTCACCGTCTGCGACCAGCCGATGACGTGGAACATGGTGCACTTCGACGTGCAGCTCATCGGTGGCATCATTCTGCACCGCGGCCGGATCGCGGAAATGGCCACCGGCGAAGGCAAGACGCTCGTCGCCACGCTCCCGCTCTACCTCAACGCGCTCGCCGGTCGCGGCGCGCATCTCGTGACGGTGAACGATTACCTCGCCCGGCGCGACGCGGAATGGATGGGCCAGCTCTACACTTTCCTCGGTCTATCTTACGGCTGCATCCAGCACGATCAGCCGCCCGATCTTCGCCGCGAGCAGTACGCGGCGGATATCACCTACGGGACAAACTCGGAGTTCGGTTTCGATTACCTGCGCGACAACGGCATGGCCACGACCCGCGAGCAGCAGGTGCAGCGCGGTTACCATTACGCGATCGTCGATGAAGTCGATTCCATCCTGATCGACGAAGCGCGCACCCCGCTCATCATCAGCGGCCCGGCCACGGTCTCGACGCACCAATACGACCGGCTCAAGCCGCTCGTCGACCAGCTGGTGCGCAAGCAGAACATGCTCTGCAACCGGCTCGCCAGCGAAGCCAAGGAAGCCTTCGACAAGGGCGATCCCGAAGGGGGCGGCCGGCTCATGTTCAAGGTGAAACTCGGCCAGCCGCGCAACAAGCAGCTCCTCCGCATGATGGAGGACCCGGAAAAGCGCAAGGCGATCGATAAAGCCGAACTCTCGTTTTATACCGACACGCGCAAGGAGGAACTCTTTGCCCTCAAGGAAGAGCTCTTCTTCACGATGGACGAGAAATCGCACGAAGCCGATCTCTCCGAGCAGGGACGCGCGTTTCTAAATCCGGACGACCCCGACTCTTTCGTGCTGCCGGATTTGATCAGCGAATTCACCGACATCGATCTCAACCGCACGCTCTCCGACGAGGAAAAGGATCGGATGAAAACCGAGCGCCAGGAGATTTGCGACAAACAGGCCGAGCAGATTCACAACATCTCGCAGCTGCTCCGCGCCTATTGCCTCTTCGAGAAGGACGTTGCCTACGTCGTCGAGGAGAACAAAGTCGTCATCGTCGACGAATACACCGGCCGCAAAATGCCGGGCCGCCGCTGGAGCGACGGCTTGCACCAGGCCGTCGAAGCCAAGGAAGGCGTCCAAATCGATCGCGAAACGCAGACCCTCGCTACCATCACGATCCAGAATTATTTCCGGCTTTACCACAAACTCGCCGGCATGACCGGCACCGCGGAAACCGAGGCGAACGAGTTCCACGACATCTACAAACTCGAGGTTGCCGTCATCCCGACCAATCGCCCCGTCGCGCGGTCCGATGCCAACGACCGCATCTACAAAACGCGCCGCGAAAAATACAACGCCGTGATCAAGGAAATCGCCGAGCGGCACGCCGTCTCACAGCCGATCCTCGTCGGCACCGTGAGCGTGGAAGCGTCCGAGTTGCTCAGCCGAATGCTGAAGCGCGAAAAAATTCCGCACAACGTGCTGAACGCAAAATATCACCGGCAGGAAGCCGAGATCGTGCAGCGCGCCGGTCAACCGGGCACCGTCACCATCTCGACCAACATGGCCGGCCGCGGGACCGATATTAAACTTGGGGAAGGCGTGCCGGGCAAAGGCGGTCTCTACGTCATCGGCACCGAGCGTCACGAATCGCGCCGCATCGATCGCCAGCTGCGCGGGCGTTGCGCGCGCCAGGGCGACCCGGGCGCGACCCGTTTCTACGTCAGCTTCGAGGACGATCTCATGCGCAACTTCGGCGCGGCCGATCGGATGACGAAAATCATGGAGCGCTTCGGTCTCGAGGAAGGCCAGGAGCTGGAGCACCGCTGGCTCAACAAATCGGTCGAGACCGCGCAAAAGCGCGTCGAGCAGCGCAACTATCTCGCGCGCAAACGCACCCTCGATTTCGACGACGTGATGAACAACCAGCGCGAAGTGGTTTACACCTATCGCAACGAAGTGATCGACACGGAAGATCCGCACAAGCTGGTCTACGAAGTGATCGACGAAGCGGTTCCCGCGAAAATCACCGAGTACCTCGGTACCGGCGCCTCGACCGACGAGCCGAACCACGCCGGCCTGCTCCATTGGGTCAACACCACCTTCCCGGTTGGCCTAACGAACGAGAAAGCGCAATTCGAGACGCGCTCGCCGGACGAAAACACGCAGTTCCTCATCGCCAAAATCAAGGAAGCCTACGAGCGCAAGTCGAGCCACGAAGAGCCGGCCGCGGTCAAGAGCCTCGAGCGTTACATCATCCTGAACGCGATCGATCGCCTCTGGCAGGAGCATCTTTACGCGATGGACGCGCTCCGCGAGGGCGTCTACCTCCGTGGCTACGCGCAGAAGGATCCGCTCATCGAATACAAGACGGAAGCCTACGAGATGTTTGTCGACCTGATGGCGAACATCAAAAACGAAGTGCTGCACAATCTCTTTCGCAGCACCTCGAACTTGCAGGCTTTTGAGACGTTTCTTTCCACCCTCCCGCAATTTCTCATGCGCCAGCAGGCGCCGAATGCGCCGGCCGCGAATGGCCCGCTCCCCGGGCGCCGGCCGGAGCGAATCGGCGATGCGATCGGTGGCAACGGCGATACGGAAGGCGACGGCGAGGTGAAATTGGAGCTCGCTCCGGTGCGGCGCGAGACGCCCAAAGTCGGCCGCAACGACCCATGCCCCTGCGGCAGCGGCAAGAAATACAAAAACTGCTGCGGCCGCGTCGCCTAGGAGCCGGGATCACCGATCCCAGCTACAGCTCGTAGGTCGTGATCTCGAGTTTGTGGCCGTCGGGATCGCAAAAGTAGATCGAGTGCGCGATGCCGTGGTCTTCGAAGTGAAAATCAATTTCGCGCGCCTTCAACTCGTTCTGGGCGCGCTGGAAATTCTCCCGGTCAGCCCGCAGGGCAAAATGGAGCACGCGCACCGGATTGGCCTGGCCTAACGAATTTTCGAGGGCGCGAAGCGGAAACAAAGCGATCCCAGTCGCTCCCTGACCCACGAATTTCGGAACGCCATCCCACGCGCCTTCGTGCTGCCGCTCCAGCCCGAGCACCTCGACATACCACTGCACCGAACGCTCCACGTCGCGCACCGAGAGCGCAATGTGATCCAGGCCCTCCAGCTTCATCTTGCGGAAAAGCTTGTCGCTCCGCACGAAGGAGTCAAAATCGAAACGGTTCGCCGTGAAAACTGGTTCTCCCGACCGTCGTGAATTTCTCCGTGTCTTGGGCGGCGCCGCGCTTGCGGGCGCGCTCCCGTCGTGGCTGCGCGCCGCGGAAAATCCGGATCTCGTCACCATCTCGATCCTGCATACGACCGATCTGCACGGCCATATCCGGCCGACGATTGATTACAACGGCCGCGCGGATCTTGGTGGGATGGCGCGCTGCGTGACGCAGATACGGCGCTGGCGGAAGGAGAATCCAAACTCGCTCCTGATCGACGTCGGCGACGTCTATCAGGGCACCGAATTCGCGTTGCGCGACCAGGGCCGGATGATGATCGAGCTTTTCAACCTCCTGCGCTACGATGCCTGGATCGTGGGCAACCACGAGTTCGACTGGGGCGTCGAGCCGTTCCTGCAGGCCGTCGCGCGTTCGGCGATGCCGGTCCTCGCGGCGAACACTCTGCTCGAAGGAAAACCCGCCGGCGACTTCGCTGATGCGCATCATCCCTTCGCGAAAATCCAGCCGTTTATTCTGAAGGAAATCGCGGGGATCAAGATTGCGGTTCTTGGCCTAACGACGCCGGGAATGCCCTTTTGGTTTCCCTCGAAATTTATTGAGGGAATCGAGTTCCAGAATCCGGTCGAGCCCGTGCGCCGCGCGATTCGGGAGGCGCAAGCGCAGGGTGCGAATGCCGTCGTCCTGGCCGGACACATGGGTTTGAAAGAGCGAACCGGGGGCGATGATTTTGCCAACCGTTGCATCGCGCTCACGGCCGAGTTCCCGCAGGCCGCCGTCTTTATCGCCGGGCACACCCACCAGGACATCCCGAGCCGCCTAACGAATGGCGTCCTTCTCACCCAGGCCGATCACTTCGGCATCCACGTCGGGCGGGTCGATCTATTGTTTGATCGCGGGTCGAAGAAACTCCTCCATCAGGAAGCGCGTACCGAGATCATGGACGGACGGATTTCGTTCGATCCGGTTGTCCTTAGTCGCGCCCAACCACAGCTGGATCGCGCCGCCGCCGTCCTCGCGCAACCAATTGGCGAACTGGCCGACACCATGAGTGTGAAAAGTCGAGTCGGTGAGCCGAGCGAAGTCGCCTTGCTGATTGCCGCCGCGATTACCGAAGCGCTGGCGGATCGCGGCCTGGCCATCGACGGCGTATTTCATGGCTTGTTCGATGACCAGCACGCTTTCAGGAAGGGACCGAAGACGGTCGGCGATATCTGGGAGACACTGCCTTACGAAAATTTTCTCGTCACCGGCCAGCTCCTGCCGGTCGAGCTGAAGGTGGTGATGGAAGAAGTGTTCCAAAGCCGCGAAACCCGCAGTCTCGCCGGCTTCAAAATGCTCGTGGAGGGGAAGGGGAGAGAGCGCCGCCTAACGAGCCTTCGCCTGGCCGATGGCCGACCGCTCGATCCAGCGCGACGTTATCGCATCGCCGTCAACACCTTCGATTCCCGAAGCGCCGGGCATCGCTTCATGAAGTTGCGCGATCTCCTCGATCGGCCGGAAGCAAAGTGCACGTTCCATCCGGTGCAAACGCGTGACGCCTTGATCGATTATTTCCGACGACACAAAGTCGTGCATCGAAATCCTTGCGAGCGCCCGCAGGCCCCGCTCGTCATCCCGAGCGCAGTCGAGGGATCCCGTGGCGCAGGCCTTAAGGTGACTTCCGCGGGATCCCTCGACTCCGCTGCGCTTCGCTCGGGATGACGGGCCTGCTGGCGCGAGTATTTTGCGAGCGGTTTATTTTCCCGACGTGCTGCCCCATGCCTTTTTCAAAACCGATCCGCTCCAGTGCGCGGAAAACCTGATCGGCACCCAGCTCATCTGGGAAAAATGCGCCGGCCTGGTAGTTGAGACGGAGGCGTATCTGGTGAAGAACGACGAAGCCTGTCACACTTTCCGGCGGCCGAGCGCGCGCGCCTTCGTCGCGCGGAACAAGCCGGGCGCGGCCTACATTTATTTCAACTACGGTGTCCACTGGATGTTGAACGTGCTCGTGAAAGGCGGGCCGCGCGACGGTCTCATTCTCATCCGCGCGCTCGAACCGCAGCGCGGTCTCGGCCTCATGCGGAAACGACGCGGCGTGGAGGACGTGCGGCAACTCTGTTCCGGACCGGGAAAGCTGACCCAGGCGCTCGCGATCTCGCAGCGATACCACGAGATCGATCTTTCCTCCGATCCGGCACATTGTTTTGGTCCGCGACCCGACCCGCAGGTCTTGGTTGTCGCCGACCCGCGGATCGGGATCAGCCGGGCGAGGGATTTCCCATGGCGTTTTACCCTGCGCGACAGCCCGTTCGTCAGCCGGCCGGTGAAGAAGGCCGCGCGTTGACCAGCCCGGCAATCGCGCTGAATTTAGGCGCTCGATGAACGGAAAGAAAGAACGCGTCCTGCTCGGTATGAGCGGCGGGGTCGATTCCAGCGTCGCCGGCTATTTGCTGCGCGAGAAGGGTTACGACGTCGTCGGCGTGACGATGAAGGTCTGGCCGCAGGATTGTCTCTCGCGCGCCGAGGACAAGTGCTGCGGTCCGCAGGCCATCGCCGACGCGCGGGGCGTAGCCCACTCGTTAGGCATCCCGCATTACGTGGTCGATGAAGCCGACCAGTTCGAGCGCGTCGTGATCGATTATTTTTCGAGTGAATACCAGGCCGGCCGGACGCCCAACCCGTGCGTGATGTGCAACGAAAAGCTCAAGTTCGGCAGCCTCTGGGAAAAAGCGCGCGCTCTCGATTGCGCTTACATCGCGACCGGTCACTACGCCATCATCGAGCACCCTGCCGGGGTCACCGACCCCGGCTACAACGGCACCGATCAGCCCGGCCGGGCCGTGCTGCGCAAAGGCGCCGACCCGCGCAAGGATCAGTCGTACTTCCTTTTCAGTCTGCGCCAGGCCCAGCTCCGGCATGCGCTCGCGCCGTTAGGCAAAATGGCGAAGCCGGAAATCCGGGAGATCGCGCGCTCGTTAGGCCTGAAGGTTGCCGAGAAGGTCGACAGCCAGGAAATTTGCTTCGTTCCCGGCAACGATTACAAGGCGTTCCTTCGTTCCCATCTCGGCGCGACGGAGTTTCATCGCGGCGGTATCTACGATCTTTCCGGCAACTTTCTCGCTGAGCACGAAGGTATCGAACTGTTCACGATCGGGCAGCGCAAAGGACTCCCCGGCGGTTCGCCGCGTCCGCGTTACGTGGTCGATATCGACCCGGTGAGCAACCGGGTCTTCGTCGGCGACGCCGAGGATTTGCTGGTCGAGGAATTTGAGATCGACCGAATCAACTGGAGCAGCTGCGCGCCTTCGGATGAACCGCTCGCCGTCACGGTGAAGATCCGTTACAGCCATCCCGGAGCCGCCGCCACTTTGATCCCGCTGGAGGGCGATCGCGCACTCGTTAGGCTGGAGGAGCCGCAAAAGGCGGTCACGCCCGGCCAGGCCGCGGTTTGCTACGAGGGTGACGTCGTGGTCGCCGGCGGCTGGATTTGCCGGCACGCGACGGTCGCGGCGGCCTGACAACGTCTCATGGCGGACGAACTTCTGCTCGTACTGAGCACCTTTCCGGACGTCGCCACGGCGCGGCGCATCGGACGTCAATTGGTCGAGGAAAAGTGCGCCGCCTGCGCCAATATTTTGCCGCAGGTGGAGTCGATTTATTGGTGGGAGCAGAAAGTGGAGAGCGCGAACGAGACCCTGGTCCTCTTCAAGACGACCGCCGACCGCTACGAAGCGCTGCAGACGACCCTGCGACAACTGCATCCTTACGACGTGCCGGAGATCATCGCGGTCCGGATCGAGCAGGGGCTGCCGGAATATTTGCGCTGGGTTTCCGAGAACTCCCCGGAATAGTTAAGAACATGATTATTCGCGAAAAAGAGCCGGCCAATTTGGAAATGCCCTTCGGCCAGCTCGCGGGCTTCTTCACGCCTAACGACCAATTTTACATCCGGGCGCACTTTCCCGTCCCGGAGATCGACCCGGCGAGCTGGCGACTGCGCCTCGAAGGCGAGGTCAGGGAGGCGCGCGTTTGGAGTCTGGAGGACCTGCGCAAGCTGCCCGCCACGACCGTCCCGGCGACGCTGGAGTGCGCCGGCAACAGCCGCGTTTTTCTCGTGCCCAAGGTGAAAGGAACGCAATGGGAACTGGGAGCGGTCGGCAACGCCGAGTGGACCGGAGTGTCGTTAGGTGAAGTCCTCCGCGTGACCGGGCTGAAAGAGGGCGCACTCGAGGTCGTCCTGGAAGGCGCGGACTCGGGCGCGATCAGCGACCCGCCCAAACCGGCGGGCAAGATTCATTACGCGCGCAGTGTTCCGTTAGGCAAAGCGCTCGAGGGCGTGCTGCTCGCTTACGAGATGAACGGCGAGCCGCTCACGCCGGCGCACGGGTTCCCGCTCCGGGCGGTCGTGCCGGGCTGGTATGGCATGGCGGCGGTGAAATGGCTGCAACGCATCGTCGTGACCGACCGGCCCTACAACGGCTATTACCAGACGGTCGACTACGCCTTCTGGCAGCGCGATGCCGCCGGTGTGCACCTCGTCCCGATCACGGAAATGCAGGTCAAAGCGGCCATCGCCCGGCCGGGGGTAAACGAAGTCATCGCCGCCGGCACGAGCTACAAGGTGACGGGCGCTGCCTGGACGGCCGAAGCGGAGATCGTCAAGGTCGAGTTGAGCACGGATGGGGGGAGTTCCTGGCAAACGGCGTCGTTAGGTAAAGAGAAGGCGCGCAACAGCTGGCGGCTTTGGGAATATGATTGGAGCGTGCCGCCGGCGCCGGGCCGGCGTGTTTTGCTCGCTCGCGCCACCGATTCACGCGGGCGCGCGCAACCGATGGAGCGCGATCCCGATCGCGGGAGCTACGAGATCAACCACTGCCTGCCGATCGAGGTGGAGATTCGATAGCTTTTTGTAGCGGCGGTCTGTGACCGCCGACAGCCCGCAAGTAGCCGAGCTTTTCGGCGCTGACAGAGCGCCGCTACAGATGCTCCCAATCGACTTCCACCCGCTGGCGCCGGGCGAAGCGATCGTGGAAGAAAAGCTCCTTGTGGCGGCAACCGTGCTCGTGCACGAGCCGCGTCACCTTCACGTCGAAGCAGCAATATTCCGCGATCTCCAGGATGCGCCCTTCGCGCCACCAACGAATCGCGTCGAGACTCGCGGCGGTCTTGCGCACGCCTAACGTCGCCTGGGCGATCGCGTCGAGGCCGAGGCGATGTCCGAGTTTGCTCTCCATGTCGAGCATCAGGTCGGCCGTCGGCAACTCATGCGCCAGATCGAGCACGGTGTAGCCCATCAGGACGTGATAGTCGAAATTGAGGACGTTAAAACCGACGACGAGATCGGCCTGCCGCAGTCGCTCGATCAAATCGTGGACGCGCGCTTCGTGAAAAATCTCATAGCGCCCGCTGCGCGTGCTGTAGGTGACGCCGATCGACATTTGCATGTTGCCTTTGCGATCCCAGCCGCCGGCGTCGTTCGCAGTTCGTTGCGTCTCGAGATCGAAGTAGACGATATCGCGGGTCATGACTGCTGAGCCTGGACGCGCGGAAGCGCGTCCCTCCGGAGGAACTCGCCGCGGCGAGTCCGGGATCTGTTGTCGCGCGCCATCATTCTATTTCAGCTCAAATTCGCCGCAATCGAAAGCCATCATCTGGTCGAGCCCGGAGACGCGGTATTGCTCGACGACCGCGCCGTCATCCTGAAAGACGTCGGCGGCTTTGCTGCTGGTGGAATTGATCAGCGCCCGTGAGAGGTTCGGCGTCTCGCTGATCGTGCGGAGCGGCAGACCATCACTCGTGCTCAAGAAGCTGCCATCGGCGTCCAGTCCGACGGCCAGATCCACCTTGCCGGGTTGATCGTTCTGCAAAGGATTTGGGAGCAGTGATTGGGTGATTTTTTCCAGCTCGCCGGCCGCGGCGGCGGAGGCCGCGACCGGCCTGTCGTTCACGAGGGAGAAATTCTGATGCTCGATGATTTTTTTGTCGAACAGGCTCTTCCAGTCGGAAACCGGCCCTTCGGCCGCGTTGCTCAGGGTGCGGACGAGCGTCAAGCCGCGCAATCGCTGCAGGATGCGGCTTTGCTCCACGAGAAAGATTTTGTCCGACAAAGTCGAAGCCTCGATTCGCTCCGGCCTTGGATCGTCGCCCACATAGTCAAGCCGGCGCAGCACTTCGTGCTTCTTCGACAATTGTTTGACCTCACGCGATTTGTTCTCGTCGAGAGCGTCCACGAACCAGGTCGTGCCGTCTTTGCCCGCCGCGCAATCAATCGCGTGCACGATGTTTGGAGGGGCCGGGACCTGGCTGCAGTGCATCCCTTCGGTCGGGGTGACCTCGCGCAGGATGGCGCCGGTTGTTTGATCGCAGATGAACGCCGTCGCTTTTCCTCCGGCCAGCTCCGCGTCGACCCGCAGCTCGCCGTTTTCCATCCAAAGCTGGGCAAGCCGCCGGATGTGCGGTGATTTTTCGTCCTTTACCCAATCATTGAAAAAATAATCGACGCCCTCGACTTTTAGATCGCCGACAACGTAACCGCGCGCGTTGTACTTCCCGTTAGGCAAAGGATGCCCCTCCTCGTCGTTGCCATCCCAATCCGTTTCGAGCGCGTCATTCCCGGCGGTGAAATCGGTGACGGCGTCTTCGCGATGGAGAACGCGCACCAGTTTGCCGGCCCC
Organism: Spartobacteria bacterium; assembly: GCA_003169975.1. Taxonomy (GTDB): domain Bacteria; phylum Verrucomicrobiota; class Verrucomicrobiia; order Chthoniobacterales; family UBA10450; genus Palsa-1392. The sequence continues at coordinate 12,545 of PNAA01000043.1, forward strand.
ATCGTAAATCCCGAGGCTGATCGTCCCCTCCAACGGGGGCAAAGCGAAACGCAGCGGCACATTGCGCGGCGGAGGTGAGGGTAACGGTGAGACCGTCGGCGAGGGCGCGGTTAACTGCGCCTGAGTGGAAGCGAGCGCAAAAAGGACGACGAACAGAAGTGCGATGCGCATGCGGTGAGCGAAGCTGTAGCCGGGATCGCCGATCCCGGCCACAACGAAATCCAGCTACAGGTAATATCGCCAGTTGAGCCCGGGAAAAATGTTATTTCGCATTTCACATTCGCCGAGAAATTCGAGGTCGATCTGTCCGGCGCTGAGTTGCTCATAGAGTCGGTTGAAACGCAGGAGGTGATCTTTCGTGCGTTGCGTCGCGTACTCGGGCGCGCTCCGGGTTTTAATGAGGAAAGCCCAATCGCTCGCTTGCGCGAGGAGAAGTTCGCGCGCGGCCTGTTGCAGCGAACGCTCGATCACGGGCTCGGTCGTGTCGCGCTGCCGGCGGGCGATCTCCGTCATGCGGCGGGTGGCGGCGTGGAGATGCGGATAAATCCAGGCATTGCTCTCTTCCAGCCAGACGCCATTGAAGCCCTCCTCGCCCCAGCTTGACGGATTCGGCCTAACGACCTGTTGCGACGGATGCGCCGCCAGAAAGGCGGACGGCGTGGCGAGTTGAAAATCGGCCTGATCGTTGGCCGCCCGGCGGATGAAGCTCTCGAGGAAACGCGGTCCCTCAAACCACCAATGGCCAAAAAGCTCGGCGTCGAATGGACACACAATGATCGGATCGAAGTTCATGCCTTTCAGCTCCCGGAAACACGCGCGGCGCTTGGCGAGAAAATCGTCCGCGTGTTCGTCGGCCGCGGCCACGGCCCACGCAGGGTTATAAAGTTCCTTCTCGTCGGTCCGGCCGGTCACGCGGTGATATTTGATTCCGCTAAATTTCCGAATGCCGTCCGGACGAAGGAAAGGCCGGAGTTCTTCCGCCGTTCGGTCGAAGCCGATGTCGCGATAAAAATCACGATAAACCGGGTCGCCCGGATAACCCGATTCGGCACTCCAGACTTCGCGGTTCGATTCGTGGTCGCGGGCGAAAACCGCCGGGCCGGCGGGCGTGTAGCACGGGGCGAAGATCGCGTGGCGCGGCCCCGGCCGGGCAAACATCAGGCCGTGGGTATCGAGGACGAACCAGCGAATGTTTGCTTCCTGCAAAAGAGAATCGAGGCCGTGGTGATAGCCGCATTCGGGCAACCAAAAACCACTCGGCTCGCGTCCGAACATTGCGCGATAGCTGTCGCAGCCGAGGCGAATCTGGGCGCGTTGCGCTTCGGGGAAATCCTGGAGCAAGGGGAGAAAGGCGTGCGTCGCGGCGCTGGCGATGATCTCGAGAAACCCGGCTTCCTGCAGTTCGCGAAATGCCCTAACGATGTCGCGTCGGAGCGTTTCTTCGTAGAAGGCGCGGGCGTCGACAAAAAATTCGGCGTAGAACTTCGCCAGTTCCAGAAGCTGCGGGTCATTGCGGTGGCGTTCGATTTCCTGCCGGGCGAGCGCGATTAACCGCTCGAGATGACGCAGGTAGCGCTGTTGCAGCAGCTCGTCGCGGAGCATCGCGCAGAGGGTCGGCGTGAGCGAGATCGTGAGCCGGAAGGCCACGCCATCGTCGGCCAGCCGGCGCAGCAGGCGGAGGAGCGGGAGGTAGGTTTCGGTGATGGCTTCGAAGAGCCAGTCTTCCTCGAGAAAGTCGTCGTGTTCCGGGTGCCTGACGAAAGGCAAATGCGCGTGGAGGATGAGCGCGAGAGAAGCGGAAGCCACGTGTCATCCCGAGCGCAGTCGAGGGATCCCGCTGCGCTAGCTTAAAGGTTTCTCCACGGGATCCCTCGACTGGGCTCGGGATGACGCCTAGAGCGTGCGGCAGAAATCCTGGAACCGATCGAGACCCTTTTTGATCACGTCGATGCTCGTCGCGTAGCTCAGGCGGATGGTGCGATCGTCGCCGAAAGCCACCCCGGGGATGACCGCGACATTCGCCTTGCTGAGCAGACGATCGGAGAAATTTTGCGAACTCAACCCGAGCTGGCTGATGTTGACGAGGACGTAGAAGGCGCCCTGCGGTTTGACCGCGGTGATGTTCGCGATCTTCGAGATGCGATCGAACATGTAATTGCGCCGCATATCGAATTCGTCGTGCATGTCGGAGAGAGGTTGCTGGTCGCCCTTGAGGGCGGCGACCGCGCCTTTTTGCGCGAACGAGCACGGGTTCGAGGTGCTGTGGCTTTGGATGGAATCGACCGCCTTGGCAATCGCTTCGGGCGCGCCCATGTAACCGAGTCGCCAGCCGGTCATCGCGTAGGATTTGCTGAAGCCGTTGACCGTGATCGTCAGGTCGTAAGCCTGCTTCGAGAGCGACGCGATGCTGACGTGTTTCGCGTCGTCGTAAACGAGCTTCTCGTAGATTTCGTCGGACAAAATGTAGATGTCTTCCTCGGCCGCGACCTCGACGATCGCTTCCAGTTCCTCGCGGGTGTAAACCGAGCCGGTCGGGTTGCCCGGGCTGTTCATGATTACCATCTTGGTCCGTGGCGTCATCGCGTTTTCGAATTCCGCAGCGGTCATCTTCCAGCCGTGGCGCTCGCTCGTCGGCACGATCACCGGCTCCGCGCCGGCCAGCCGCACCATGTCGGGATAGCTGACCCAATAAGGCGAGGGAATGATCACTTCGTCGCCCGGCTCGCACGTCGCGAGGATGGCGTTGTAACAGGAATGTTTCGCGCCGTTGCTCACGATGATCTGGCTCGGCCGGTACCCGAGGCCGTTGTCAGCCGCGAATTTTTCCGAGATCGCCTGGCGCAATTCCGGCAAACCGGAACTGGGTGTGTATTTCGTGAAGCCGCCCTCGAGCGCGGCGATCGCGGCCGCCTTGATGTGCTCCGGCGTATCGAAGTCGGGCTCGCCGGCCCCGAAGCCGCAAATGTCGATGCCTTCGCTCTTCATCGCCTTCGCTTTGCTGTCGATCGAAAGGGTGAGCGAGGGAGTGAGTTGAGATGCGCGGGTTGAGATTTCCATGGCCAAAGTATTCATCATGAGGTTTCGAAAAAAGGGGGAGCGCAAGCTATGGGCGAGCGTAGAAGTTTTCAATTAAAGGTTTCAGGTTGTTCTCGCGCACCTGCACGATTTCCATCTCGTGCTTCGCGTTCTCGGCCGAATCGGAAGCGTGCGCGGCGTTGACCATGATCGTTTGGCCGAATTCCTTGCGAATCGAGCCCGGCGGCGCCTTTTTCGGATCGGTCGGGCCGAGCACGTCGCGGATTTTGCGCACCGCGTCTTCGCCCTGGTAAACAATCGCGATGCATTTCTCGGTGCCGGGCGCCAGACGTTGCTCGTCGCTCGTCGTGCTCGGCCGGCCGCCGGACATGAATTCGACGATGTCTTCCCAGGCCTCGCGTCCTTTGACGGCACCGAGTTTGTCTTCCAGCACAGCCAGGACCGGCCCGTAAAATTCCTCCGCCTGGGCCACGCTCATGCGGTGCACTTTGAAGCCGATGATATAGAGCCCGGTGCGCGAGAAGACCTCGATCACCCCGCCCGGCCGGACATTCGGAAATTTGAAATTGTCGGGCTTGATCAGGACGAGCGATTTCTCCACTTTCGCCTCGGCTGGATAGGAGACGACGTCGTCGAGGATGCCGCCATCGCGGTCGGAAAACTCCGCCCAGAGTTTAAGATTTTCTTCGACCGACTCCGCATCCAACGAAGCGAGCACGCCCGGTTCGAAGTAAGTCACCTTGCCGGTTTCATCCGTGATGTAATCGCCGTAGGTATCGCGAATCGTTTCACCGCTGGTGCGCTCATGCACGATGTGGCCGACCACGTGGCGGATTTTTTCGATCGCGCTCGGCCCACGAAAAACCAGGAGCAAAACCCGCGGACGCTGGCCGTTGCGGTCGCCGGCGAAATTTTTCCGGACATAATCGCGGATCAGTTCCTGGGTGGCGCGATGCCGCGGATCTTGCGCGGTCACGATCCCCTCGGTGTAGCGCCTAACGAGTTCCTCACCCGGGGCGAACATGCGCCCGCCAATCAGGTCGAGACCGGTGCGGGAGATGAGGCGGGCGACGATCCCGCCGGTGCGCGATTTGCGCATCGAGTGGGGCGTGACGATGACGTAGGAGAGTTCTTCGGCCTGCATAAGGATCCTGAGCGGCTGAACGGATTAAGCCGCGGTTGCAGGCAATCGAAGTCGCTCGGACGGACGGAAGGTAGCTGCGGCTAACGAGCGTTCAACTAGGTTTTGCGCCGTCCCGGTCGGCTCCGCTCCCTGGTGCCCTGGCTCTGGGCGCAAGTCCGGAGGCAGGGAATTAGTTTCGGCTAATTTTCGGCTAGCTAGAAGTTTTGGCGAATTCAGAGAGGCCGTCGCACTACCCGAAATGCGGTTCTGGCCACCCCCAGCGGCGTTCGCGTCGCGCTGCGTCGGCATTGCGCGACGCCGAGACTCAATTGCGCCGCGCCGAGATGCGATTGCGCGACCCGGGAGGTCATTGCGCGACGCCCAGAGGCGGTCGCACGGCACCGAGACTCGATTGCGCGCCGCCGAGATGCGATTGCATCGAGCCGAGAGATTACTGCGTTGAAACGAGCGTTAAATGCGCCGCACCAGGAAGCGGTCGCGCTGCGCCGAGAGCCAATCCGCGAGCCATTTACGCATGAAACAGAGGTATCGCGTGAATCTAAGACGCGAGGCAACGCAGATTGTAAAATAGTCTTGACGACCGATGCGGTCTTCTGTTCTCCTCGGGTTCGCGACCCGATCACCCCATGAAAGGCGCATCGCGCATCTTTTTCTCGGCCCAGCGGCCGTCCCCGCTTTTCTCCGACGCAGGACCATCCCCATCCGACCACCAGTATGAAACCCAATGGACCAAACTTCTCGCCTCTCAAGAGCCTCACCTTATATTTCCTGACTGCCCTTGGATGCTTCCTCTTGGTGCTGTTTGGCATGCGGATTAGCTCGCAAGCGCAGACGCCCACTCCGACACCGACCTGTCCCCCGTCGCCCTAGTCCAACCCCGACGCCGATCCAGTCATGTACGGTCAATACTCATGGACCCTGCGGGTCTCCCTGTGCAGCGCCGACTTACCCCGCTAGTCCCTCGCCAACACCCACGGCCATTCCAACTGCATTCCAGCCTAGGGATAGCGGCGGTAACCTCACGGGCGTCCAACTGGAATGGAGAGTCCTCGCCCCATCGCCAACGCCCTCCGGCGGATCAGGACCGGCGATATTACTATTGCATGAGGGTGACTTTTATACCGGCAACGTCAACACGGGAAACCTCATGGATCCTGAAACGGACCTGCTTGGGGCCGGCTATTACGTATTCGTCGCAGCTTATCGCCTGGCTCCATGTGGCCTTATACATGGGCAGGCCTGCCATGATGTCTCCTCGTCGGGGCGGCCTCCAGGGCAGACGGATGACGTGAAGGCGTTCATTCGAGCGGCGCGAAACGATGGCCACTGCAACGGCAAACTCGGTTTAGTTGGCGGCTTGTCCGGCGCAAGTCACGCCGCTTTTGCCGCTCTGGATAAAAGCACGACATCGATTTGGCCATTTTGGAACTCGGGCGGACATGATGATCGACCCGACGTCGTTGCTTGCCTATCGGGTGCTTACGATTTTGCCGATCGCATGACAGGAGGTTATCCGAGTCCGCCCGGCGATCCCGTGTCCAACTTCCAAGATACGATCGAGAACTACACAAATACGTGTGTGCAGATCGATCCAAGTGGTGGGCCCAGCCAGCGAACCGTCTCACCGGTCGCATTGGTAACGGTAGATACTCCTACTGGCTTCAAGCCGATGTTTTTATCAATAGCCAGATGGATCCGATGCCGTTCCATCAGATCATCGATATCCAATGCGCACTCGAATGGGCAGGCGTGGATTCGTCGCTGTATCAGGTATTGACAATCCCCGACAGCAATGAACATGCATTCGGGTACTGGGAGAGCTTGGATGGGCGCACATTCGGTCCTTCGGCTAAGACTTCAGGCGACGTGATCAATTTCCTCGATTCCAATCTTAAATAACAAGAATGAAACCGCTCACAATCGGTTGTTTTGCTAGCACAGCACAACTCTTGCGCATCGGCAAATCAGTTGGCCGTTTATTCTGCGGCATCCTCCTCTTCGGGCGATTCGCCTACGGTGCCGACGGCACCTGGGTGGCCAATCCTGGCGATAACAATTGGAACAACCCGACCAACTGGTCCTCAGGGACTGTCCCTGGTTTTTTCGATACCGCATTCTTTTGAAGTTTCAGACATCACCACTATTGATATTACCCAAGGTACTGCGCTGAAGAAGATCATGTTTAATGCGGGCGCCGAGGCGTTCGCGATTACGGCGCTGGGAGGCGTCGGGCTTACCCTGGGCATCGAGAATGATTCGGGCGTCGAACAGAACTTTGTCGCCACGGCTGATGGCAGCAATTCAGGGAGCTTCGCCTTCTTTCAGGAGATCAATAAGGTGACAATCACAGGGCCGGTGACCTTTACGCAGCAAGCGCGGAATGCAGACACTGGGAGTGCGGCGGGCTACGTGAATTTTATTTTCTCCGCGGGTGCAGGCGACGCGACTTTTCACGACCTCGGGGCGAGCGTCGCGGGCGGGATCGGAGGACGGACCGATTTCTTTTATACGGGCGCGTCGGCCGAAGGCTGCACGATTATTAATGAAGGTGCGACGACGGCTGGTGCTGTTGGTGGGGGGAGTTCTTTCTCGCAACAAAGACCGCGCGCCGGCAATGCGACTCTCATTGCCAACGGAGGGACGAACGGCGGAGGGGGCGGGTTTTTTCTGTTCCTGGACGGCTCGTTAGGCGAGACAGCCCGGCTGGAGGTCTTCGGCAACGGTTACATGGACGTGAGCGGCCACACCGGTCCCAGCTTCTCGATCGGGTCGATCGAAGGCGACGGCCCGATCTATCTCGGTAAGACTGCGTTTATGGTCGGCACTAACAACCGGAGCACAACCTTTTCCGGTGTGCTTCATCCCGGCAGCTCGAGTGGCGGGGGTGGCGCCGGCTCGTTAACAAAGATCGGCCCTGGCACACTCACTCTGAGCGGCGCGAATCTCTTCACCGGCGGCACGACCGTTGGCGCGGGCACCTTAGTCATAAATAACACAGCCGGCTCCGGGACTGGCACCGGCGCGGTGAGTGTTACTGCTGCCACTCTCGGCGGCAGTGGCACAGGAGCATTCCTCGCCCCGGCTGCTGGAACCAAGGTGCAAGCCACGATGACGATGCAGAGCGCGCTCACCTTCAACGCCAACGCGACCTATACCTACACCTTTAAAGCGAAAAAGAAGCAGGCTCGAACGGACAAAGTGGTGGCCAACGGAGTGACGATCAACGGAGCGACCTTTGCTTTCCAAGGCACCGCGCAAGGCGCATTAAAGCAAGGCCTCGTCTTGACCGTGATCAGCAACACCGCCGCGACGCCGATCAGCGGCACCTTCAGCAACCTGGCCGACGGCGCGATCCAGACGGTCAACGGGAACAGCTTCCAAGCCAGCTACGAAGGCGGCGACGGGAATGATCTCACCCTGACGGTCGTGCCGGAGTTGTAGCCCGCCTGAGGCGGAGGCGGGTGACCCCGGTTCGGGAGTAAGGCTGCGCTGCGAAGCCGGGGTCAGCGACCCCGGCTACAGGAGCAACACTGCCGCAACGCTGATCGCCGCTACAGCGCGACCGGGTCGCCCACTTTGGTTTGTAGACGCTTCGCTCTGCGAAGCGCTGGGGAAAGCGTTGCTTGCCGCGTTATCTGTGGGCGGACGCGCAGACTCGCGCCTTCCAGAGGGAGGCGTCTACAGTGCGCAGCGAAGCGCGACCCACTTTCCGCGGCGACGTTGTTGCTCAAGGTAAAATTGGGAGTGGCGGAGCGCGCGTACGACTGATGGAGCCTGCTCGCGCAGGATCCCGGAAACGATGAGGTGGCCCTTGCGGCGGAGGGCGCGACGGAAAATGGGCAAGGCGGCGATGAGCAGCTCGCTGAAGAGGTTCGCGGTGATGAGTTCGTAGCGCGCGGTTGGTTTCCAGCGCAGGACATCGCCCGCCAGGAACTTTGCCCGGGAGATGTAATTGAGACGCGCGTTTTGCCGCGCGTGTGCGATGGCGCGGGGATCGTTGTCGAGGCCGAGAACTTCGCTCGCGCCGAATCGTCGGGCGGCGAGAGCCAGAATGCCGGTGCCTGTCCCGGCGTCGAGCAGGCGCCAGCCGGGCGGAAGTTTTCTCGTCGTTTCCTCGAGCAAGCGCAGGCACATCGCGGTCGTCGCGTGATCGCCAGTTCCGAACGCGCCCGCGGCCGGAATAACGAGCAGTGGCTGATTGCTCGGAATGGCTTCCGAGACGACCAGCAGGCGTCGGCCGACCCGGATGGGTGCATGGATTTGTGACGGCAGATATTCTTGCCGCCAATTGCGCGCCAGAGGTTTTGCAGAGCCTTGGAAATAGCGAATTAAACGCGCGGCCTGCGCGCGGGTGGCGCAGACAATCTGGAGCGAGATGTGCGCGCGCCCCGGAACGGAAATCACGGCCGCGCCCGGCGTCGTCGCTGCGAGGAGATGCTCTTTGTTCTCCAGCCAGGCGGGCGTCGCCGTTCGCTCCCAGAGATACATTAGCGCGGCGATCGCGGGCTGTATTCCGGGTAGCGCACGCGTCCCGCGTGCGCTACCCGGAATTGTCCGGCGTGACGTTTTCGGTGCAAAGCACGCCGGACGCTAGGCGAGCGCATGCTCTGCGCGGTAGGGGTTTGCCGGCGAACGCGGCCGGTCGAGGATTCGTTCCAGCGTGGCGATCGTTTGTGCGATTTCGCCCGCGGCCGTTCCTGTGCCTAACGAAAAGCGAACCGCCGAGCTGGCGCGCTCCGGCGGCATCGCCATCGCGCGCAGGACATGCGAGGCGACGACCGAGCCGACCATACAGGCCGAACCGCTCGAAGCGCAGACGCCCTCGAGATCGAGCGCCATGAGGAGCGTCTCCGAGGAAAAGCCCGGGAAACTGACGTTGAGCGTGTTGGCGAGGCGGGGTGCGCCGGCACCGTTCGGTTGAGCCTCGGGAAAGATGCGGGCGATGCCGCGCCATAATTCGTCACGCAGTTTCGCCTCGCGCGCCTGTTCGTTAGGCAAATCGCGCCAGATTTCCTCCGCGGCGGCCGCCATCCCGACGATCGCCGGGACGTTCTCGGTTCCCGGACGGCGTTCGCCTTCGTGCGCGCCGCCGAATTGGATGCGGTCGATCGCCAGTCCCGCGCGCAGATAAAGAAACCCTGCGCCTTTTGGTCCGTAAAATTTGTGCGCGCCAAAACTGGCGGCGTCGACCAGAAGGTCATCCCGAGCGGAGCGCAGCCGAGTCGAGGGATCCCGTGATGGAACCTTTGCGGTAGCGCCCCGGGATCCCTCGACTGCGCTCGGGATGACGGCAAGTTTCCCGAACGACTGCACCATGTCGCTGTGCAGCAGCACGCCGTGCTTCCGACAACGTGCCGAGATTTCCGCCATCGGCTGGATCACGCCCGTCTCATTGTTTGCGGTCATGATCGAGACGAGCGTCGTATCCGGCCGGATCGCCTGCTCCAGCGCGTCGGGATCGAGCAAACCATCGCCGGAAACATCCAACCAGGTGACTGCAAAACCTTCCATTTTTTCCAAATGCTCGAGCGTGTGCAACACCGCGTGGTGCTCGGCGCGGTTGCTGATTAAATGCTTTCCGTTAGGCGCCAGCCTGCGGGCGAGGCCGAGGAGCGCGAGGTTGTTCGCCTCGGTGCCGCCACTGGTGAAAATGATCTCGTGCGGTTTGACGCGCAGGAGCGCGGCCAGCCGATCGCGCGCGTCGTCGATCGCGGCGCGCGTTTCGCGGCCGGCGCGATGGACGCTCGACGGATTGCCGAAATGCCGCTCGAAATAAGGCTGCATCGCGCGCCAAGCCGCAACGCCGAGCGGCGTCGTCGCGTTGTAATCGAGATAAATCATTTCATGATCGATTCGTCGGGCTCGGCCACTTTGCGGCCGCGCTTGAGCATGACCTGGAATTGTTTCGCGTCGTAGGCGACGAGCGAATCGGGCGGCACGCTCTGGGTGAGAAAAACGTTGCCCCCAATCGTGCTCCGCGCGCCGATGACGGTTTCGCCGCCGAGAACGGTCGAGTTGGGATAGATGGTGACGTGATCTTCGACGTTGGGGTGGCGTTTGCCGCCCTTTTTAAGGTGGCCCTCTTCATCCTTCTGAAAGCTGCGCGCGCCTAACGTCACCCCGTGGTAGAGCTTGACGTGCGCGCCGATCACGCACGTTTCCCCGATCACGACTCCGGTGCCGTGATCGATAAAAAAATGGCTCCCGATTTGCGCGCCGGGATGAATGTCGATGCCGGTGCGGCCGTGGGCCCATTCCGTCATCATCCGCGGGATGAGCGGGAGATCGGCCTGGTAAAGAACATGCGCCAGGCGCTGGATCGCGATCGCCTCGAGCGACGGATAAGCGAGGATGATCTCTTCGAAACTGGTCGACGCCGGATCGCCTTCGTAGGCCGCGTCGATGTCGGTCCAGAGCATCTCGCGCACGGTAGCGAGCTTGGAAAAGAAGTCCGTCAGGATGCGGTCGGCGTCGGGTTCGATCGAGCCGTTGCCGCCGCGGCGGGCGAGACTCTTGCAGATCTCGGGTTGGAGACGCGCGTGCAGCGAACGAATTCGGCTGCGGGTGACCGCGGGCATTTCGCCCGGTTGCACGAGTGGTTCGCCATGAAAGCCGGGGAAAAGCAGGCTGAGTAATTCGACGCAGGCGGCGTCGATCGCCGGCCGCGAGGGGAGCGTCGCCGCGGCGTCGACGTAGTTGATGCCGCCGACGGCGCTGTAGGTGCGCAACAACGCGTCGACCGAATCGTTCAGAGTCTCATCCATCGGGGCAAACATCGGTGAGGTGGGAGGCAATGAAAATCAAAAAGGTTCCAGAGCGGGAGGTTGTAGCCGGGGGCGGTGACCCCGGCGGTCGTTAGCCTGGAATCGAACGCGGCCGGAGTCACCGCCCACGGCTACAACCCGAAGTCGGACGGGGTCGCAATTGCAAAGCCGACCTCCGCCATTAGTCTGTTTTGCATCTCATGAGCTCCTTTGCCATTCACCCGCTCGACCCTAACGAGATCAACGCTCTCCTGCGCGCTTCCCATTCCGATCCCTTCCGAGTGCTCGGTCCTCATCGCGCGGGCGCCGACCTGGTGATCCGCGTTTTTCGACCGGAAGCGCGGGGGATTGAAATCGTGGCGACCGGCGACCAAACGCAGGTCTTTCCGGCCGAGCGTTTGCACATCGAGGGACTTTACCAGGCGACGATTCCCGGTGCGTCGCCCGGTTTTTCCTACTTGCTGAAGGTGCTGGCGTTCGATGGCTCCGAACGGTTGTTGCGCGATCCCTACAGCTACGGACCGATCATGGGCGACGTGGATCTGCATCTCTTTGCGGAAGGAAATCACAAGCAGCTCTACGAAAAATTCGGCGCGCATATCCGCGTGATCGGCGGCGAGCGCGGCGTCTACTTCGCGGTCTGGGCGCCGAATGCCGGGCGGGTCAGCGTGGTCGGCGATTTCAACGGTTGGGACGGCCGCGTTCATCCGATGCGCAAACTGATCGCGGGCGGTGTGTGGGAAATTTTTATCCCGGGCGTGAAGGAAGGCGCGCACTATAAATTCGAGATCAAAACGATGACCGGCGCCCTTCTCTTGAAGAGCGATCCGTTTGGATTCTTCAGCCAGCACGGCGCGCAGACCTCGTCGATGGTCTACGACCTCGAGCGCTACCAATGGAGCGACGACCAGTGGATGGCGGAGCGTCCAAAGAAGCAGTGGCACCGGAGCGCGGTCAGCATTTACGAAGTGCATCTCGGCTCCTGGCGGCGCGTGGCGGAGGAGGGGAATCGGTTCGTCAGCTACCTCGAGTTTGCGCAGACCCTGCTGCCCTATGTGCTCGAAATGGGCTTCACCCACATCGAGCTGCTGCCCATCGCCGAGCATCCCTTCGAAGGTTCGTGGGGTTATCAGGTGACCAATTATTACGCGCCGACCAGCCGCTTCGGCTCGCCGGATGAGCTGCGGCATTTCATCGATGCGTGTCATCGCGCCGGTATCGGTGTGATCGTGGATTGGGTGCCGGCGCATTTTCCAAAGGATGCCCATGCGCTCGCGGAATTTGACGGCACGGATCTCTATGAGCACGCCGATCCGCGGCAGGGCGAGCACCAGGATTGGGGCACGTTGATTTTTAATCTCGGCCGCAACGAGGTGCGGAATTTTCTGACCGCGAATGCGCTCTTCTGGCTCGACAAGTATCACATCGACGGTCTGCGGGTGGATGCCGTCGCCTCGATGCTTTACCTCGATTATTCGCGCCAGCCGGGGCAGTGGATCCCCAACGCTTTCGGCGGCCGCGAGAATCTCGACGCCGTCTTCTTCCTCAAACAGACGAACGAACTCTGTTACGAAAGTTTTCCCGGCATGATGACGATCGCGGAGGAATCAACGGCCTGGCCGGGCGTCTCGCGACCCACCTATCTCGGCGGCCTCGGGTTCGGCTTCAAATGGAACATGGGCTGGATGCACGACTTCCTGCACTACATGTCGCTCGATCCGATCTACCGCCGCTTCCATCAGGGCAACGTCACCTTCTCGATCATGTATGCCTTCCAGGAGCACTTTATTCTCGTACTCAGCCATGACGAGGTGGTGCATGGCAAAGGTTCGCTCATCGCCAAAATGCCGGGGGACGAATGGCAGAAATTTGCCAATCTGCGGATGTTTTACGCATGGATGTTCGCCCACCCGGGCAAAAAACTGCTCTTCATGGGGGGCGAGTTTGGGCAGGTGCGGGAGTGGAATCACGACCGCGGTTTGGATTGGGAACTAACAAACTTGCCGCGCCACGACGGGCTGCGTCGCCTGGTGCAACACCTCAATCACGTTTATCGCAACGAGCCCGCGCTCTGGGATCACGACGACTCGCACGAGAGCTTCGAATGGATCGATTTCCATGATGCCGACAACTGCGTCGTCGCGTTTTTGCGCCGCTCGCAGGAAGGCGAGCTACTCATCTTCGCGGTCAACGCAACGCCGGTCGTGCGCTACAATTACCGGATGGGCGTGCCCGGCGACGGATTCTACCGCGAGGTCATCAACACCGACGCCGAGACTTACGGCGGGAGCAACGTCGGCAACCTCGGCGTGTTGGATGCGGAAGGGGTCGAGTGGCAGGGTCGCACCCATTCCATCGTGGTCAATCTGCCCCCGCTTGCGGTCATCGCGTTCAAGCGCGAAGCACCGGGCGAGCCGGTTACGGCCTCCTAACTGGCTGGCCGCAAAGGCGAAAAAGCGCCCCTGAGCGGCTCACCGAGCGGGTACGGGCAGTGTTCGTTATTGTCAGCCGCGCGTGGCCGCAGTTTGTAGCCTGGATCGGTGATCCCGGCGGAGGGAGCGTCGCCATGCCTGCGTGCGACCGGGGTCAACGACCCCCGGCTACAACCCGGGCTCGCTAGGTGAGCGAGCCGACCAATTGGCAATCGACGAACACCAAGTGCGTAAAAATACCTTGTTTTTCCTGCTTGACCGTCTGTGGCCGGTCGCGCAATCTCTGCGCCGTTACACCAACCGCACCCATGAAAAAAACCAACTCGGCCTTCACCCTCATCGAACTTCTTGTCGTGATCACGATCATCGCCATTCTGGCCAGCATTGCGCTGCCGGTATTTAACGGTGTGACGGAGCGCGCGAACCAAACCAAAGACCTTTCCAACGCCAAGCAGGTCGGTCTCGCGCTGAAGATTTTCGCGACCGATAACAACGGATTCTTCCCGTCGAAGAGCCCGTCGGGGGATTATAATTCGGCGACACCTCTCGCGGCCGGCGCGGTCTCGAACGATGCCTTCTGGTGGCTTTTCCCTAATTACCTGCAGTCCGAAGACGTCTTTGTCGTGGCCTCGTCGCAATGGTCGCCAGGTAATCCTGATAACAAGATAGATCCCGCGACTGCAACTACTCGGGTCGATACTCTCAAGGCGGGAGAAAATACTTATTCGTATGTTCTCGGATTGACGGATACGTCCAATGCGGCCTTTCCTTTGCTGGCGGATGGTTTCAGCCAAACCACGCCCATTGCCTACGAAACCAGCAAATCTCTAAAGGGTGGTGTCTGGGCAGCCAAAAAAGCGATCGTCATTTTCTGTGACGCGAGCGGCCAGATTATGAAGGTCGATCCAAACACCCCCCATATTGTTAAGCGCCCAACGGGAGAAAACCTCTTCGCAGCGGGCACGGACTGGCTTGATGCAACGGCCAATCCCGTCATCAACCCACAATAAGCGGCGTTTGGTCAATCGATCGTTGATTCGAATTCACCATCGCGGACGCGGGTCTTGATCCGCGTCCGCGTTTTGGCTTCTGCGACCTGCCGGATGACTTTGCCTTGCGCGTCGCGGGTGATGCTGTAGCCGCGCTCGAGGGTCGCTTCCGGACCGAGGATGCGGAGCATGCCCGACGACCGTTCCCAGCGTTGGCGGGCTGCCGACAGGCGCTGTTTCGAGCATTCACCCAGCCGGCGCCCGATTTCCTGCAGCTGCTGCTTTCGTGTCGTTATTTCCCGGGCGGGATGGTGCGCTTTCAGGGCAAGCTGAGCGTTCGTTAGGCGGGTTCGCTCCGTGGTCCGACGACGTTCCACCGCGCGCCGGAACGACTCCCGGGAAAGATCGAGCTGTTGTTGCGCGTCGCGCAGCCGCTGGCTCAGTTCGCGGAATAATGCTTTTTCCGAAACGGCGCTCAGCCGGCCGCGGGCTTGCGCGAGGAAATTGCGCCAGCATTTCTCGAGTGAGTTTTTCAACTCCTGCATGCGGCGCGCGAGATCGCGCGCGTCGGGGACAATTAACTCGGCCGCCGCGCTCGGGGTGGGCGCGCGCAGGTCCGCAGCGAAATCCGCGATCGTGAAATCGATTTCGTGGCCCACCGCGGAAACGACCGGAATCGCGGAATGGAAAATCGCCCGCGCCACGATCTCCTCGTTGAATTCCCACAAATCCTCGATGCTGCCGCCCCCGCGGGTCACGACGAGCACGTCGAGCGCTTTCCAAGATTCGTTAGGCACGCTCAATTCGCGGATCGCGCTGGCAATTTCCAGGGCCGCGCCGGTGCCCTGCACCCGCACGGGATTGATCAGCACTTCGACCCCCGGGGCGCGTCGGCCGAGAATGTTGAGGATGTCCTGGATGGCCGCGCCGCTCGGCGAGGTGATGATGCCGATGCGTCGCGGAAATTTCGGTAGCGGACGTTTGCGCGCGGTATCGAAAAGACCTTCCGCCTCCAGTTTGCGCTTCAGGGCCTCGAATTTCGCCTGCAACAAGCCGAGCCCGCGCGACTGCAGAATTTGGACGCTCAGTTGATACTGACCGCGCGCTTCGAAGACGGTGACGTTGCCGTAAACCTGCACCTGCAGCCCGTCGGCCAGCGGCGTGGAGGAGGGCGCGATGGTGTCGCGAAAAATCACGCAGCTGAGTGCCGCGCGCTGGTCTTTTAGGGTGAAATACTGATGGCCCGAGGGGTGTTTCTTGTAGTTGGAAATTTCACCCTGCACCCAGACCGCGCCGAAACGCGTCGCGAGCAGATCGCGAATAGCGCGGGTCAGTTCCGCGACCGTGAGCACCTTGGCGACGTTCGGGAAAAGATCGGTTTCCGCGTTCATGGACGGTGTCGCGTGTGAGTCTGGGGAGCGCGTGCGCCTCGCCATCGCGAACTTTTCTCTGCATCCAGTCGCGGGTCGCACTGCTTGAAAGTTCGTTTCGGCGGGGCGCCGAAACCAGCGTGCGAGGCGCACGCGCTCTCCGGAGTTGTGGCGCCGCGCATCTTACGATCCAAACAACTCACTCTGCGGCCCGGCCGGAACCTTCAAACCCAGTTTTCGGTAGGCGTTAGGCAGTGCGACCCGCCCTTGCGCGGTCCGCTTAATGTAGCCTTCCATGATCAGATACGGCTCGTTCACTTCCTCCAGCGTGCCGGCTTCTTCGCCGACCGCGACCGCCAGCGAGCTCAGGCCGACGGGGCCGCCGTTGAATTTGTAAATCAGCGTTTCGATGATGCGCTTGTCCCATTGATCGAATCCGTCGCGATCGATTTCGAGCATCGTTAGGGCACGATCCGCCAGGTTCGCGGTGATGCGGCCATCCGCCTTGACCTGCACGTAGTCGCGCACCCAGCGGAGGAGATTATTTGCGGTGCGCGGTGTGCCGCGCGTGCGGGTCGCGATCTCCGCCGCGCCGGCCGCGTCGATTTCCACGTTCAAGAGACCCGCGCTCCGCAGGATGATTTTCTGCATTTCTTCCGCGTTGTAGTAATCGAGCCGCGCGGTCATCCCGAAGCGCGAGCGCAACGGCGCGCTCAACATGCCGGAGCGCGTCGTCGCCCCGATGAGCGTGAATTTCGGCAGGCGCAATTGCAGGCTCCGCGCCTGCGGTCCCTGGTCGATGATGATGTCGAGTTTGTAGTCTTCCATCGCCGGATAAAGGTATTCCTCGATCGTCGGCTGGAGACGATGAATTTCGTCGATGAAAAGGACGTCGCCTTTTTCCAGGCTGGTGAGGAGCCCGGCGAGCTCGCCCGCTTTTTCGATCACCGGGCCGCTGGTGTTTTTGATGTTCACGTTCATCGCGTTGGCGATGATGTGAGCGAGCGTCGTTTTCCCCAAACCGGGCGGACCGCTGAGCAGAATGTGCTCGAGCACATCGCCGCGTTTCGTCGCCGCCTCGACCAGCAACTCGATGCGTTCACAGACCTTCACCTGGCCGGTAAACTCGCTGAACATCGGCGGCCGGAGCGAGATCTCGAAAGCCGGATCAGGTGTGGACGGGACGACAGTGGGCATCGGTGAACTTAGACAGAATTTGCAGGATTATCAGGATGAAGAATTTCCTGTGCGCTCACTCGAGCCTCAGTAATCCCCAAAATCCTGTTAATCCTGTCCGTCTCTTAATCGAGATTTTTCGTCAGCACCAATTCCGTTCCGCGACTGCGCAGGACGTAGTCGACCTGATCGAAGGCGTTGCGAATCAAGTGCAGGCCGAGTCCGCCCGGCTTGATCAAATCCGGCGGCCGGGTTTGCATCGCGGTGGGCCGCGCCTGTTTTCCGTAATCGCGCAGGCGCAGGCGAACGCAGTCGGTTTTTCCTTCCAGGGAAAGCGAGATCAAACGGTCGTCGCGCAGTTGGTAGGCGTGCCGGATGATATTGGTGCAAGCCTCGTCCACCCCGAGGACCATGAGAGTGCGCTGGCGCTCCGAGAACGGGAACGCTTCCAGGAAGCGACGCACGAAATTACGCATGAGCGCGAGATTGCCGGTGTGACTGGAGAATTCGATTTTTTTCTTCGTTTTCTTCATCGCTCCAGGGACGCCCGCCTTCCTAAAAAGGCGTTTGCCAAGCTTGCAAGCTGGCGAAGATAGCGCGCCGTCGCAACGAGATTCCTTCACCGCTGCCTCCCGCCTGCTCGCCGCGCGCGCCGCCCGGATCGCGGGGCGCCCGCGATCGGGACTGGCATTCCGCGGCGAGCCATGCACTATTTTTGCATGTCGAAATGGTTCATCGCGCTGCTCTTGCTTGCCACGCCGGTCTTCGCGCAGGAACGGCCCACCGCATACCAGGCCCTGCGCACCATGGGGACCCAGCTGAATCGCGACCTCGTCAATCACGTCATCTCGGTCACCGGGACCAACGGTGATCCGCAGCCGGAGACGTGGAAGATCTTACTCGATGATCCGCAGGCCCGCGGCGGAGTGCGCGAGGTGGAAGTGGGCAACGGCCGGATTGCTTCCGAGCGCACGCCCTTGCGCTCCGCGGTCGAGGGCTCGTTAGGCGCGGTCATCGACACCTCGAAACTGAACCTCGATTCGAGCGGCGCATACACCGTCGCGCAACAGACTGCGGATAAATCGCACGTCACGTTTGCGACCGCCGACTACACGCTGCGGGTCGACGAACGGGGTAATCCGATCTGGATGGTGGCGCTGCAAAGACAGGGCGGCGAGCCGGCGGGTAAGATTTACATCGGGGCCAATCACGGCACGATCACTCGCACCGAGGGGCTCTTCGGTGGGGGCGATCAGGCCGCGGTGACCGACGAGCAGAGCGACGAGCCAAATTCGCGGGACGCCGATGATGATGACGACGGCGATCAGAACATCGTCAAGCGCCGGATCAAGCAGGCTTTCCGGCAGGCGCGCGACGATGTGAAGCGCACTTTCCACAAGGTGCGGCGTTCCTTCGTCGATTTTTTCGAGGACAAATGATCCAACTGCGGCGCGAAATTGCCGGCGACAGAGTCTTGCATTCTGCGGCGCGCACCCGAAAATGACGGCGATGAAGGTCCCACTGCCCGAGCAAGCGGCTTGGAGAAATGTCAGCGACGGCTGGCAGCAGCTTTATGGCAGCTTCGAGGATCTGGGGATCAGCATCGAGTGGCACGATTTCAAGACGAGTCAGCCGCTCGATTGGGCGGAAAGTTTCCGGCCGGGCAGCATCGAGTTTTGCCTCAATCTGGAAGGCCGCGGCGCGATCGGTTGCCGGAGCAGCGCTTCGCACGATTACGGCCCGAGCAGCTCGGGCTATTACGCGATCGGCGACGAACCGCTCCACGCGACCCGCCAGGCGCACGATCGCCATCGCTTCGTCACCTTGGAATATTCCCGGCCCTATCTCCAGGCGCAGGTTGCGGAATCGGAGAGCGAGCTGGCCCCGGCCATGCGCGCGATGATTTTTCCGAAAAAGGAACAGAGCATCGTCTCGTCGCCGCAACCGATGTCGGCCGAGCAGCGCGCGATCGTCGCCAGCCTGAGCGAGCCGCCGGTGCCGAAAGCGGCGCGCATCATCTGGTATCGGAGCAAGGCGCTCGAGTTGATGTCGCACTTCCTTTTCGAGCCGAAGGATCCGGAATTTTTTTGCATGCGGCAGAAGCGGGTGGCGCGCGACCGCGTGATGCGGACGAAAGAACTGCTGGTGCGCGACCTGGCGAACCCACCGACTCTCGAGATGCTCGGGCAGGAAGTCGGGTGCAGCCCGTTTTACCTGAGCCGGATTTTCTCGCGCGAAGTTGGCCTGACGATCCCGCAGTTTCTGCGCAACGCGCGCATGGAGCGCGCCGCCGAATTGCTCCGCAGCGGCCGCCATAACGTGACCGAGGCCGCGACCGAAGTCGGCTACTCGAGCCTGAGCCATTTCAGCAAGGCTTTCTGCGAAACGATCGGCTGCTGCCCGGTCCTCTATCCGGCAGCGAAGCATATTGTGCTTGATCGTTAGGCCGGAATGAGTGCCGCGGCCGCCAGCGCCGGAGCCAGACGCTCCGGTCTCTTTCTCCTCCCCACCGCGACTCTTTGGCAGCGCGAGATCGTGCGCTTCTACCGCCAGCGCAACCGCATCATCGGCGCGCTGCTTTCCCCGCTCGTTTTCTGGTTTGTCATCGGCTCGGGGATCGGTCCGTCTTTTCGCGTCGGCTCCGCGCCTGACGGGATGCGCTACCTCGAATATTTCTATCCGGGCACGCTCATCCTGATCATGCTTTTCACCGCGATCTTCTCGACCATCTCGATCATCGAAGATCGGCGCGAGGGTTTTCTCCAATCTGTCCTGGTCGCGCCGATTTCACCCGGGAGCATCGTTTGCGGGAAAATTCTCGGCGGCACCACGCTCGCCCTCATGCAGGGCTTCATTTTTCTTTTGCTCGCGCCCTTCGTCGGAATCCACATCACGCCCGAGCGGCTTCTGGTTTGTCTCGGGACGCTTTTCGTTGTCGGGTTTGGCCTGACCGGTCTCGGATTTCTCGTCGCCTGGCCGATGGAATCCACCCAGGGATTTCACGCCATCATGAACGTCTTCCTGATTCCGCTCTGGCTCATGTCCGGTGCGCTCTTCCCCGCGACGAACCCGCATTCCTGGATCTTCTGGGCCATCCATCTGAACCCGGTCACCTACGGAGTCGCGGCCGTTAGGCGGGCGCTTTACGCCGGCGATCCGGGGGTCCTGCACCTGCCGAGCTTCGCCCTTTCCATCGGACTGTCGCTCGCCTTTGGCCTCGTCATGTACATGATCGCCTACCTCCTCGTTCAGCGAAAATCTTCATGAAAATCAAACGCGCTCTCATTTCTGTTTCCGACAAATCCGGGGTGGCCGATTTCGCGCGCGAGCTGGAAAAGCAGGGCGTCGAAATCATCTCCACCGGCGGAACGGCCAGCCTGCTGCGGCAGGAAGGCATCGAGGCGCGCGACGTATCCAGCTTCACCGGATTCCCCGAAATGCTCGACGGCCGGTTGAAAACGCTGCATCCGAAGGTGCACGGCGCGCTGCTCTACTTGCGCGGCAACAAGGAGCACGAAGCCGCCGCGTGCGCGCACGGGATCGAGCCGATCGATCTCCTCGTGGTTAACCTCTATCCCTTCGCAGCCACGATCGCGAAACCTGGCGTCAAGCTGGCCGAGGCGATCGAGCAGATCGACATTGGCGGTCCCGCGATGTTGCGCAGCGCTTCGAAGAATTATCAGTCGATCACGGTGGTGGTCGACCCGGCGGACTACCAGTCGGTGCTAGACGAGATGCGCGATCGCGATGGTGAAACGACCCTGAAGCTGCGGGAGCGCCTGGCGATCAAAGCCTTCATCAAAACCTCCGATTACGATCGTGCGATCGCGACCTATCTGAATGAGAAACAGAAAACCGAGCCCTCGTTTTCGCTTTCCCTGCCGCTCGTCAGCCGCTTGCGCTACGGCGAGAATCCGCACCAGACCGCGTCGCTTTACGGGACTTTTGCGGACCACTTCGAAAAGCTGCACGGCAAGGACCTTTCCTTTAACAACCTGCTCGACATCACGGCCGCGGCCGACCTGATCGATGAGTTCTCGGAGCCGACGGTCGCGATCCTCAAGCACACCAATCCCTGCGGCGTGGGGAGCGACCCCGATCTGCGGGAAGCGTGGGCGAAGGCTTTCGCGACCGACAAACAAGCGCCGTTTGGCGGCATCATCATCTGCAATCGGCCGCTCGATCTCCCGGTGGCCAAAGCGATCAGCGAAATCTTCAGCGAAGTGATCATCGCGCCGGATTTCGCGACCGACGCTCGCGCCCTGCTCCAGAAAAAGAAAAATCTCCGCCTCATGCGGACGCTGCGACCGGAGGTGCCTAACGAAAAGCCGCAGATGGATGTTCGCTCCGTGCGCGGCGGTCTGCTCGTGCAGCAAAAGGACGCGGCCGAGCTGGAGGGTCTCGAAACCAAAGTCGTGACCAAACGTCCGCCGACGAAGCAGGAGATGGCCGCGATGCTCTTCGGCTGGCGGGTGGTGAAGCACGTAAAATCAAACGCGATCGTTTACGCGGGCGCCGATCGCACCCTGGGCATTGGCGCCGGCCAGATGTCGCGCGTCGACGCCTCGCGCATCGCCGTCTGGAAAGCGGTCGAGTCAGGCCTGTCGCTCAAGGGCAGCGCGGTCGCGAGCGACGCATTCTTTCCTTTCGCCGATGGGTTAATAGCGGCCGCCGAAGCGGGCGCGACCGCGGCGATTCAGCCCGGTGGCTCGGTGCGAGACGAAGAAGCGATCGCCGCCGCCGACGAGCGCGGCATGGCGATGGTCTTCACCGGCGTCCGGCATTTCCGACACTAGGGGCAGCCACCACTGGTGCTCGGCCTCTCATTGCACGGATTCGCGCGTTGTTCCATCGAAACATCCGTTGTCAAGATTTTGTAGCCTGACCCCTATTGTTCCGTCCGCGATTCGAAAATCGCACGGCCGTCCAAGCTTTAATTCCACTACGCGCCGTTAGGCACGAGCTATTCGAAACAGACCGGTTAAGGTTTAGTCAAAAAATCGCCAACGAAGCTTTTTCCGAGCCTTCGCGACCAAAGCTTCAAGGGGAGTTCTTTCGCTAAATTCCCTCATAAACTGTAACGACACCTTGATATTTTGGAGGACAAGTCGTCGACGACGATCGGGAGGGCTCTTCAACATCGCATCCGTTTCCATCTTCTTTAGATCGCGCACGTGTTGGATAACATCATCTTCAGTCGGAAATTCGTCCTTGCCGATGTACATGCAAACTAACCGATAAAAGCCATAACAGAGCGCGTCTTCAAAAGTCGGCCCGTGCAAAGTGGTCACGCTTGGATAAACCAAATAAGCATAACCGAGGTCATTCACCGTACGAACCTGGTCGGCGTTCAAGTACAATTTTTTGGATTGCGTCACGAAGCCCATCGTATCAGGTGAGGCATCAACCGATTCTTTAGCAATTGCTGTAACGTAGTCTGGCTGTTTCAACAATCTCACATAACTACCGCTGTTACTGTAAAAACCGTTCAGCATGTTAATTCGTCGACGGAGGTCAAATGGTCGCACATAGCTTCGGTACTTTGCCAAACCACCTGGTGGACCTGCGATTGGCGAACGTCCATCAGCTAATCGTGCTACGAATTGTTCCGGAATCTCAACACGATTTGTCGTGGCACACCCCTCATCATATTGGATCGTGAAACCACTTGTTGCAGCGAATCTCGCCAGTGATTCTGCGGATTTCGGCGCCTCAATGCCCTCCTGCCGCACATTGCGCACGCTCTCGGCTAACACGACGGAAAGGTCGGATGCATCGCTATCATCCACATTCTGTCCATTCTGCAAGGTCAGAGTGAATCCATTGGGCACCCTCTGAAATAAGTGGCTTGCTCCTTTCCATCCGATCGATTTGGAGTGGGTGAGAAGAAACACAAGCTCAGCAGCTCCAACTTCCAAGGTCGACGATTTCCCCACCAACTTAGCGTTTACGGTCGCTAATCTCTCAAACGCTTCTTTGTTCCAAATGATCTGTTCGTTGTGGCAGCACAATATATCCGCGACGGTTTGCTCTTTCGGCATTGACTGCTGGACCAACTGCCCCTTTTTTTCCGACGTGTCGACGAAAGTCAGGCCGGCTTCTGCAAAGGCTTCAGGCCAAGATTGCAAGCGATCGAAGTTTTTAATAACCTCTTCCAGTTTAGGCGTACCCGCGATGGCGGTAAGTGCCACCAATTGCAGTCGAGCGGATGACATCAGCATTGGCCGCATATCAAATCGAAAGACTGTCTGCTCCTCGCCCTTCGTAAGTTCGTATTCGTTTCTCCAACCCTCGACTAGGACTCGAGACACACCCACTTTCCACCCTTCTGCCTGAGCTTGGGCAAGATAGCCTGCGATTGTTCTTGCGGCCTCCTTCGGATCACGCGCCTTGATGGCAGTAAGTGGGAAACGCGAGGCGAATGACGCCTCGGGGACTGGCATTCTCAGTGCAGCTTCAGTTGCTTGCTCTCTCAACTCCTCAGGCACCGGTGCTGAATCAGAGAGCTGCGAAATGTCAAAGAACATGGGGTAGATTTGCTCTGGATTGAGCCAATTTTGTTTAGGAGTTCTGCTAACGCGGATCAACTGCTCGCAAATAGCATTATTCTTGTGGTAGCGACGGCCGGCATCGAACCAATCCTTATCCTTACCGCCAAAGATGATCTCGATCAGAACGCGCTCGATTCCCGGAGCAAGTAACGGATGAATGCGCCCTAATTGGCGCGGGCTGTCGACCGACGCTCCACTGCCGTCGCGCGACAGGATTTCCTTGACCGTTTTCTGTATAACCTCCTCTAGCGACATCGGAACCAGCTTAGTGACGTTCAATCGGAAAGGCCATCACACAAATTGCGGCCGCTTGTGAGCGGCTGAGGCTCAGTCCGATCCGAACTTCGAGGGCAAAAAGGGGTCGATCCCAATGGCTGACTCCTATTCTTTTTGGGTGCGCAACGAGGAAGCGATCGTCGCCGACGACGATCGCGGCGTTGGCTTGAGCGTTTTCTGCTTTCCGGGGAGCGCACTGCGAAGCCTCTACGGGTCAGGCTATGCGCCGCCTGCGCCGGAACATCGCTGACTGCACGATGATCCCGAAAATCGTCAGCGCCACGACCAGGATGGTCGTGCCGGTGCTCGGGAGTTGAATGGTGCTCGTAAGCAAGCGCGCGCCCTCGATCGCGGAGAAAATAATCAGCGCCCAATCGAAGAGCGCGAGGAGCAGAAACGCGCCGATGATTCCGCCGACCACGAAAGTGATTACGGAATAGTGCGCATGGTTGACGACTAACGCCGCGACGACGGCGATCGCGACGCGTCCGCCGACGAGGAAACCGGCGCCGCCGATCGCGATCTTCTGGAGGAGGACCGCGAAAAGCGCGCCGGCCAGGCCGAGGCCGAGGGAGAGGAGGAGGGAAAGCCAGAGAGGCGGGTTGTGGCTCAGGTAGGGCGCGAGTTGGAGGCCAATCGCGAAGCCGAGCGCGGCGACGAAAAGCCAAAAGAGCCGGCGTCCGAAAAAGAGGAGCGCGACGCCGAGCAGCGCGCTGAGGATGGGCAACGACGAATGCATCCCGCGAAGTTTAACGACGAAAGGCAGCGCGGCCAGCGTTTACCGCGTCGTCATCCCGAGCGCAGCCGAGGGATCCCGTTGAGCGACCCTAACGGTTCCGCCACGGGATCCCTCGACTCCGCTGCGCTTCGCTCGGGATGACGGCGCTGCGGCCGCTACTTCTTGTGCGTCATCATTTCGTCGCGTCTGGCCTTGAACTCCGCGCTCGGTATCCAGCTCGGATATTGATCGCCATTCGCTACCTCGTAGCCGACTTGGAAAAGCAGTTGGTCATCCTGCACCGCGCCCGATAAATCCCACGCCGGATTCACTTCGTCGGAGACCTGGTGATAATGGTGCAGGGTGTAGTCGTCGCTTTTCTTCTGACCATAATCGGCGGGCCGGCCGATGTAGTCCTTCGGTTTGCTCCCGATGTAAAGGGCCGGCACGCCCGCCTTGGCGAATTCAAAATTATCGGCCCGGAAGAAGCTCCCTTTCTCCGGCTCGCTATTTGGCTTCGCGATTCTTCCCTGGCTCTGCGCCGCCTGCGCAAGCAGATCGTCGAGCGTGGAATTCCCGGCGCTGATGTCCTCGATGTCGCGCGTTTTGCCCCAGGGATTGACGATGTCGATGTTGATGTCGGCCAGGGTGTGATCGAGCGGGTAAAGCGGACGCTCAGCGTAATACTTCGCGCCTAACAAATTTGCTTCCTCGGCCGTCGTGGCCATGAAAAGAATGCTGCGCGGCGGCGCCTGCGGCAGTTTGGTAAAGGCGCGCGCGATCTCGAGGATCGAGGCGACGCCCGAGGCGTTGTCGAGCGCGCCGTTGTAAATCTGGTCGCCCTTGAGATGCGGATCGCGGCCGAGATGATCCCAGTGCGCGCTGTAGATGACGTAATCATCCTTCCGCTGCGGATCACTCCCTTCGAGTTTGCCGACCACATTATGCGATTTGAAGTGCTGGATTTTGTTCTGAAGCTTAAAGTCCGCTTTTGCGCCTAACGAGACCGGTTTGAAGTCCCTGCTCAGGGCCGCTTTCTTGAGCGTGTCGTAATTCTGGCCGGCGGCGGCGCTGAAGAGCTTCCTTGCCGTCTCGAGGGTGATCCAGGAGCGAATCCCGACCGTGTTCATGTTCTTGTCCGGCGCGTCGATCACGAAATTTTCTTTCGCATTACTGTTCTCGACGACCGACCAGGGATAGGCGGCCGGAATTGTTTCATGCACAATGACAGCGGCCACAGCGCCCTTCTCGGCGGCGATCTCGTATTTGTAGGTCCAGCGGCCGTAATAGGTCATCGCCTTCCCTTTGAACATTTTGTCGTCGAGCTTGCTCGGGTCGTTCGGATCGGGGATCGGCGGATCGTTGATCAGGAAGACGAGCGTCTTGCCTTTCACGTCGACGCCCTTGAAATCGTCCCAGCCGTATTCTGGCGCGACGATGCCGTACCCGACAAAAACCACATCGGAATCCTTCACTTCGACCTCGGGCGTGATGCGCTGGGTGAAGGCGACGAAGTCGTTAGGCGAGCGGAGCTTCATCTTTTCGTTGCCGATCGTGAACTGAGCGCTCGCGGTGCCGAGGATGCCGGCCAGCGGAACTTCCTGCGTGTAACTGCCGTCCGGGTTGCCCGGCTTGAGGCCGAGTTTTTTAAACTGCGCGGTGATGTATTCGACGGAGAGCTTTTCGCCCGCGCTCCCGGGGGCTCGGCCTTCGAATTTATCCGAGCCAAGGACTTTGATGTGCGCGAGCAGACCGGCGGAGTCGATGGCGTCGAAGGCCTGCTGCGGCGGCTTGCTCGGAGCCGCGGCGGCGATGAGCGAAGTAGCGAAAAGGGCAAACGAAAGGTGGGCGAGTCGTTTCATGAAGTGAGTAACTTAGCCCCAAAGAGGGCGCTGTTCATGTCAGCCCGCGCGCGCGAGAGCAGAATGCCGGGGAGCGCGGGCCACTGGCCCGCTGGCCGGTGCGCCTCGCGCCGGCGGACTTGGAAAGTCCACGACCGCCGGGCGGGCGAACGATCACCCGCAAGGGACGCTGAAGAAAAGTTCGCGAAGGCGGGGCGCCCGCGCTCCCCAGAAGGAGAGAAGTCGCAGCGGGGGGGCTACGAATTGGGCGGCGCGTTGCCGGTGCTGCTCTCTTTTGAGGAAGCGCCTTTCGATTTGGCGGGGCTCTCGATGCCCAGCGTTTTTAGGAACGGCTGAATCGAGCGATCGCGTCCGAGGAAGTTGTGGATCGAGATGTCGATGTCGCGCGATCCGCCCGGCGCGTAGATTTCCTTGCGCAATTTCATCCCGGCCGTCTTGTCGAGGAATCCGTTAGGCGCGTTTTCGAAAACGGTCGCCATGTCGGCGGCGATCGCGTCGGCCCAGGCGTAACCGTAGTAGCCGGCGTCATAGCCGACGAGGTGGCCGAAGTAGGCGACAAACGCCGTATCCGGATCGATCGGCAGAAAGTCTTTTTCAAAGATCGGGTTCGACATCGCGACGCAGTCGTAGGGTTGCCCCTCGGGATGGATGTCGTGGAGCGTGAGATCGATGTCGGCGAAGGTGAATTGCCGGCGATAGGTCACCCCGATGGTGGCAAGTTTTGCTTCTTTCATCTTCGCGATCGTCTCCGCCGGGATTTTCTTGGAGGGATCGCGATAATCCGCTGCGAAGATGTCGAGCACTTTCTTGTTCCAGACCCAGTTTTGCAGCATCTGCGACGGCGCCTCGACGAAATCCGCCGGGACGCTCGTGCCGGAGAAGCGCACATCCTTGACCGTGGTCACGATGGCGTGGAGGGCGTGACCGAATTCGTGGAAGAGAGTTTCAACGTCCTGGTGACTGAGAAGCGAAGGCTTGTCCTTGGCCGGCGGCGGGAAGTTGCAGATGAGCGCGACGGTCGGGCGCTGATACTTTCCGTTAGGCAACAACTTGCCCGGAATGATGCCAAATTCCGCGAAGTGATTGAACTTCCCGTCGCGCGGAAACATGTCGAGATAGAACATGCCGAGCGGCTGGCCGCTGTCCGCGTCGGTCACCATGTAGAGTTGCAAATCGTCGATCCATTTATCCGGCGCGATGATCTTGGTAAACTTCAGTCCGAAGATGCTCTGGTAGATGTTGAACATGCCGTCGAGCACGCGCTGGAACGGGAAATAAACGCGGAGCGCTTCCGTATCGACGGTGTATTTCTCCTTCTTGATTTGGTTCGTGAAATAGCGCCAATCCCACTTACTGATCTGCGCGTTCGGGTCTTTGGTTTCCGCGATCTTGAGCTTGCGCAGTTCCGCGACCTCGGCCTCGAACTTCGGCTGAATGCCGGCAATGAGATCGTGGATGAAAGTCTTCGCCGCGGCGCCGTTCTTCGCCATTTTGATTTCGATCTGGAAATCATCCCACGATTTGTAGCCGAGCAGGAGCGCGATCTGGTTGCGATGGGCGAGGATGTCGTTCAGCACTGGCACATTTTTCTCGCGCGCGAGATTGAACCGCACCTGGTAAAGATGCTTTCTCGTTTCCTCTTTCTTCGCCGTTTCCTCGACTGTGTTGTAATGGAAGGTGACGTTCGCCAGCACGGTGTAGGAGTCGTCCCCGGTCTTGACCCCGGGTGATTCGAGGATGCTATCCGGTACGCCTTCCAGTTCGGCCTTGGTGAACACGACCGGCGCTTTCACCGCCACGATGTTGGCCTCGAAATCGGTTTCCAGTTTCGCCAGTTCTTTGCGCAACCTCTCGACCTCCGCGCGTTTGTCGGGCGGCAACGCGAGACCGGCGCGGCGATAGTCCCGCAGGGTGTATTCGAGCAGAAGCGCGTCTTCGCCTTCGAGTTTCGGCTTGGTGTCGGCGTAGGCCTTGACCGCTTTGTAAACGTCGTCGCGGTAATCGACTCCGACCGCCCAATCCTGGAAAACCTTGATTGCTTTCTCGGCCGCGTCGCGCATCGCGGCTTCCTGGTTGGTCTGTTGAATGACGACCGTTTTTTGGATCGCGATCGTCGCGTCGTTCTGGAGGTCATCAATCGCGCCGACGGTGCTGGCGAAGGTCACTTTGCTCAGGTCCTGTTTCCCGATCACGTCGAGCGCGGCGTTGGCTTTGGCGATCGCGCCGTCGATCTCGCCCTGCACCTCGACGGGTGTTTTGGGCCACGTCGGGATCGTGAGGACTTCGTTGGCCTTCTCCGCGGCGGCCTGGAAATCGGAGAGACTTTTGACATCGTCGGCACGAAGTGGAAGGGCGAAGGCCGCGAGCAGACTAACGAGTAGCAAATGTTTCATAGGAATTCGTGTTGGCAATTTGATCAGGACAGGATTAACAGGATTTAGCAGGATTCGTGGAAAAGGAAAATTCATCATCCCGTAAATCCCGTTAATCCTGTCATCCTCTCCCACTTGCCGGCCGTATCGCGATGCAAGATTTCGCCACCAAATTTGTCATCGCCTTCATCCCCATTTTCGTGGCGATCGACGCCATCGGGATGGTCGCGATTTTCATTGGCCTGGGGGCGGGCGTCGACGAGAAACGCCGCAAGCAGGAAGCGCTCATCGGCATCGGAACGGCCCTGGCCATCTCAGTCGGGTTTGTCTTTCTCGGAAAACTGATTTTCAAGGCGCTCGGGATCACGGTCGCCGATTTCCAAGTTGCGGGCGGCCTGCTGCTGCTCACGTTTGCCGTGCGCGATTTGCTCGATTTGGGGGGCGACAAAAAGCCCACGAGCGAGGACTTCGGAGTGGTGCCGCTCGGGATGCCGCTGATTGCGGGGCCCGCCCTGCTGACCGCGCTCCTGGTTTTGACCGATTCGGTGGGCGCGGCTTTCACGTTGCTGTCGCTCATCCTGAACCTCTTGATCGTGGCGGTGGTCTTTTGTTACGCGGATCGGCTGACAAAATGGCTCGGTAAACAAGGAATCAAGGGCGTCTCGAAACTGGTTTCGCTCCTGCTGGCCGCGATCGCGGTCAGCCTGATCCGGCGTGGATGGCTGGGACGATAAGGGACGGATCAAAACAACCCGGAACGCAGCATCACGAGGGTACAGCCTTCGACCACTTCGATCCCGGCGCCGCTGGCTGCGGCGGCCAGTTCCTCGTTTTCCGCGCCGGGGTTCATGATGATCCGTTGTGGGTTCGCGGCCAGGATTTCATCGATCAACGGCGCCGAGCGGGCCGGGTCGAGGTAGATGGTGACGGTATGCACCGGTTCGCCGATGTCCGCCAGAGCCGGAAAACAAATCATCCCCTCGATCTCGTCGTAGGCCGGATTCACTGGGATTGGCCGGTAGTCGAAGCTCGCCAGCAACCGTAACGCCTGGTTGGAGTAGCGTTCGGGCTTGGGCGAGGCGCCGAGCACGGCCACGTTGCGTTTTGTCTCTGGAATCAAGGCCATGGTGAACAAGAATGTGTGGTCAAGCGTCGAATTGGTGAATGGATCGTCTCGGTCGGCTCCATTGACAGTCGTAGCACGCTTGTTAGTATCCCGCACTTATGAGATTTCCTCTCGCGCTAACGACGAAGATTGCCGCTTACATCGTCGGCCAGAAAATCCGTGGGACGAAGAAGTTCGCCACCGTCCTGCAACTCGAACCGCTGCACACTTGTAACCTGACGTGCACCGGCTGCGGCCGGATTCGCGAATATTCCACCTCGCTCAAGGACATTCTGCCCTTGGAAGATTGCCTCTCGGCCGCGGTCGAGTGCAACGCCCCGATGGTCTCGATCTGTGGTGGCGAACCGCTGATTTACCCGCAAATCGAAGCTCTCGTGCAGGGTCTGCACGAGCAAGGCCGGATCATTTACATCTGCACCAACGCGATGTTCATGCGCAAAAAGATGCGCGAATGGATGGCGAGTGAATACCCGAAACGGGCGGCGTTCATCGATGAAAAAATCGCCGCTCTCCTGGCGGCCAATTTGATCAACGAGAAAGACGCCGCGGCGATTCGGCAAGGGCCGAAGGATGCCTCGAAGCCGACGATCGGGCCGAGCCGATGGATGTACTGGAACGTGCACCTCGACGGCCTCGAGCGGACGCATGATTTAATCGTGGAACGCGAGGGCGTCTTCAAGGAATGCAT
The DNA here is from genome assembly GCA_003169975.1 of Spartobacteria bacterium. GTDB lineage: Bacteria > Verrucomicrobiota > Verrucomicrobiia > Chthoniobacterales > UBA10450 > Palsa-1392. Next base: position 43,049 of record PNAA01000043.1, read on the forward strand.
CCTCGCGATCAAGATGGCGAAGCAGCTCGGCTATCAGGTCGCGACCAACACCACGATCTATAAGGAAACCGACATGGGCGAAGTCGAGCAGATGTTCGATTACCTGAGCGATCTCGGGGTCGACGGGCACACCATTTCGCCCGGATACGAATACGACTCGGCGAAGAAGGACATGATCAAGCGGCTCAACTTGCAGCCGGAGAATTTCTTCCTCACCCGCAAGATGACGATCGAGAAATTCAAGAAGATCGAGCAATGGATGAAGGATTACACCCTCTTCGGGACGCCGATTTATTTCGAGTTCCTCGCCGGCAAACGCGACCTGACCTGCTCCGCCTGGGCGATCCCGACGCGCAATATCGCGGGCTGGAAAGGCCCGTGCTACCTGATGACGGACGCGCATTATTCCAGCTACCAGGAGCTTTTGGACAAAGTGCAGTGGGACAAATACGGCGTCGAGAACGGCGTCGTGAAAGACAGTCGTTGCGAGAATTGCATGGTGCATTGCGGCTACGAGCCGACCGCCAGCCTCGGGCTCAACGCGCAGCGAGGCGACACGTGGAAAACAGTGCGGTTCAATTTTGGCGCGAAACCAAAGCCGACCGGCAAAGGCAACGAGATTACGGCCTACAACGGCGTTACCTCCGGCAACGGACATCTCACCGGCAAGAAGGCGGAGCCAGCCGCGCAAGCGTCGTGAGCATGAGACATGGGTAATTCCTCCGCGAACATCATCGCGTTACCGCGCATTTCGGCGAAGGACGGAACGCCGCGCCTCGCGACCAACGAGGAGCTGGCGGAGGCCATCTCGCTGGCCCAACAAAATCTCCTTCGCCAGCAAAAGCCCGACGGCCATTGGGTCGGCGAGTTGATGGTCGATAGCACGCTCTGCTCCGATTACGTGCTTTTCATGCACTGGCTCGGGGAGGTGGACGAGCCGATCCAGCGCCGCTGCGTTAAACACATCCGGAAGCGCCAGCTCCCCGACGGCGGCTGGAACATCTACTTCGGCGGCCCGAGCGAGATCAGCGCCTGCGTCAAAGCCTACTTCGCGCTCAAGCTGGCCGGGCACAGTCCCGAGGCGCCTTTCATGCAGGAAGCGCGCGCCAATATCCTGCGGCTCGGCGGCATCCCGCGGATGAATACCTACAGCAAGCTTTACCTGGCATTGTTAGGCCAATTCCCCTGGAAATATCTGCCGGCCATTCCGGTCGAGATGGTGCTCCTGCCGAGCTGGTGCTTCTTCAACATCTACAAGATGTCGTCCTGGAGCCGGGCCATGCTTATCCCGCTCGCGATCATCAATCATTTCAAGCCGACCCGCGGGCTGCCGGAAGACAAGCAACTGCACGAGCTTTATCCGGTCGGCACCGAGCATAATGATTTCACCCTGCCGCGGGATCAACGCCTGCTCACCTGGCGCAATTTTTTCCTGCGCGCCGATCGTGCCCTGAAACTCCTCGAACGCTGGCACAGCCGGCCGCTCCGCCAGCGCGCGCTGGAGGAAGCGGAACGCTGGATGGTCGAGCGAATCGGAGAGGGGAGCGATGGGCTGGCCGCGGTTTTCCCGGCGATGCTGAATTCGATTATCGCCTTGCGCGCCCTCGACTATCCCAAAAAGCATCCGCTCTACCAGAAGGCGTTGAACGATTTTTCCGGCCTTTTTGTCGACGACCCGGAGGACTTTCGGATCCAGCCCTGTCTCTCGCCCGTTTGGGACACCGCGATCAACATCATCGCGCTCGCCGAATCCGGTTTTCCCGCGCAGCATCCCTCGCTGCAACGGGCGGCTCGGTGGCTGCTCGACAAGGAGGTTCGTATTCGTTGCGACTGGACGGTCAACAATCCGCATCCGGAAGCGAGCGGGTGGGCCTTCGAATACAACAACGTTTATTACCCCGATACCGACGACACCGCGATGGTGCTGATGGCGTTGCGGCTCGTCCGGCCTAACGAACAGGCGGAGTTGGCGGAAATCTTCGAGCGTGCGCTCAGTTGGCAACTAAGCTTCCAATGCCGCGACGGCGGCTGGGCGGCCTTCGACAGGGATGTCACGCGTCACTGGCTCGAAGATATGCCGTTCGCCGATCACAACGCGATCCTCGATCCGACCTGCAGCGACCTGACCGCGCGGACGCTCGAGTTGTTAGGCTACATCGGGTTCAATCCCGGCCGGTTGCTGGTGCGCCGGGCGGTTCGCTATCTGCGTGCGACGCAGGAGGACGACGGCTCGTGGTACGGCCGGTGGGGCGTAAACTACATTTACGGGACGTGGCAGGTGCTGCGCGGCCTGCGGGCGATCGGCGAAGACATGACCGCGGATTGGATCCTGCGTGGACGCGACTGGCTGGAGAGCTGCCAGAACGACGACGGCGGTTGGGGCGAAAGCTGCGCCTCTTACGAAAATCCGGATCTCAAAGGCCAAGGCGCAAGCACCGCGTCGCAAACGGCCTGGGCGCTGATGGGGCTTTGCGCCTGTGGCGATCTCGATCGGGCGAGCGTGCAGCGCGGGTTGCGCTATCTGCTCTCGACGCAGCGCGAGGACGGCGCCTGGGATGAGTTAGAAATTACCGGCACCGGTTTCCCGCGAGTCTTCTATTTGAAGTACGACATGTATCGCCAGAATTTTCCGCTTCTCGCGCTGGCGACCTACGTCAATTACCGCAGCGGGATCGGCCACTACCAGAGTTTCTACCGCTGGTTCGGCAAATAGACGTTTTGCTCCGCGAAACGCGAGGGCGGAGGTCGCTCTCCTGAAACGTCGCCCTGGGCCGCGCCTCCCATACGGAGGCGTCTACAGCAGACGGGATGTAAACGTTTCGCTCCGCGAAACGCGAGGAGCGGAGGTCGCTCGTCCTGAAATGTCGCCCCGGCCGCGTCTCCCACACGGAGGCGTCTACAGCAGAGGGGATGTAGACGTTTCGCTGTGCGAAACGCGGAGGTGATTGCCGCCACGAACCCCTGCACCGCGCTTCCAGAGGGAAGCGTCCACAGACAGCTAGCCTGGCGCGATTTTCCCGCCCCAGGAAAGAATCTTCGCTTTGGTCCCGGCCGCTTCGGCTTCCTTGATCTCGCCGTTGCGATTGTAGAATAACGAAAGACTCGTCCAGCCGATCTGATCGTTAGGCTTGAGCTCCACCGTCCTCTTCCCGGCCTCGATCGCTTCCGGAAAGCGTCCGAGCTTCATCAACGCCATCCCAAGTGCATGCCAGCCATCGAAGAATTGCGGGTCGAGCTCGACACAGCGGCGATATTTTTCCACCGCGCCCTCGAGTTCACCGATCGCGAGGTCGCCGTTGGCGTCGTCGAAAATATCCTCGACCGATTCCATCGCGCCAGATTTACCAAAAGACTGTCATCCTGAGTGAAGCGAAGGATCTCCGACCATTTCTGCGTGCCAGAAAGATGGAAATAGTCAGAGATGTTTCGTTCCACTCAACATGACAGTGAAGGAAGCAATTAACATCCTGCCGCCAGCACCTGCTAGCCCGGGGCCGTCTGCGGCTTGGTCTCCTCGACTCCCGCCGCGCGACGGCGTTCCCGCAGCCATTCGTAGAAAACAACCTGATTCTGGTTGAGTAGCGCGCGGCTTTCGAGCGCCGGCCGCGCGGCGTCAAACTGTGCCGCAGTGAGGGCCTCGCGTTTCTCGAGCACCGCGATAAAGCCACCATCGGGTGCGCTCACGTAATCGCTCACGCCCCCCGGGCTCAAGCTGCTCGCCGTTTGCTTGATGGATGGCATGTCGGGCGCCTCGTTTTTCGGCTTCGGTTCCGGCGCGGGGGTCGCGCCGGGCGGCTCGTCGACCAAAGCAAAGGCGGGCAGCTTCTCCAACTTCACACCCGCCTGGGTCGCGGCTTCCGCCAGCGGTTTACCATCCTTCAGTTCGTCCTGCAGCTTGTGCGCGATCTCGGTCGCTTTCTGCGCGACGATCTGCTGCACCCTTTGTTCCTTGAGCGCTTTCATGATCTCCGGTTGCGCCTCTGCGAGAGTGCGCGGCCGGGCCGGCTCGACGTTCATCAGGTGCTCAATCTCGAAGCCGTCGGGCGTTTGGATCGCGTCGCTGTTCGGCGACTCTTTGCTCAGGGCAAATGCCGCTGGCGCCAGCTGCGGCGTCCCGGTCAGCTGTGGATCAGGCGACGCCATGGAGAAATCGCCGGTTTCCTTGGGGGTGAGCTGGAACTTCGCCGCCACCTGGTCGAAGTCAGCGCCCTTAACCTGGAGTGCGTCGGTGAAATCATTGGCTTTGTCCGCGAGCTTTTGCAGGACATCGATGCGCTCTTTGCCTTTCAACTTCTTTTGCTCATCGGTCAGGCCAAACTGGACGAGCTTCACCTTTCGTTTCTCGTCCGTTTTCAACTGCGCCTTGTGCGACTCGAAATATTTCGCGATCTCGGTATCCTCCACTTGCGCGTCCTTGGCGAAATCTTCGGGGCGAAAGCGCACCACGCTCACGTCCATTCTCGCGTAAGCCTTTTCGAAGTCCTTCCGCATTTCCGACTCCGGCACGCTCACCCCGGCGCTCAAAATCTTTTTCACCCGTTCGAGCGCGATCTGATCCGCCGCCAGTTCCTCGATTTGCGCCTCGCTAAAGCCCATCGGCGCGAGCGCGCGATCCACAAAATCGGTGTAGCGCGCGAGATCGAATCCTTTCTCGCCCCCGAAAGCGGGCAGCGCCTTCACCGCATCGGCAATCTCCGCGGTGGTCGGCTGGATCCCGAGCTGTTCCGCCTCGTGGCGCAGCACCATCAGGTTCCACGAAAAATTCTCAAAAGCCTGCGTCTCGGTTTGCGCACCGGCCGCCAGGTGCTGGATCAAATCGTTCATCCCGAGCTGGCTGCTGAGCCGGAGGAGGCGCGCATTGCGCTGGAATTCCACCTGCGAAACGCTGCGATCGTAGATCTTCCCGACCGTGCCGTTCCCCAATTGCGAGAAATCGGTCTTGTTCCAGTACCAGGAGAAGGAGATGCAGACGAGGGCCGTGATGACGATCATCAGGACCTTGTGGTGCTTGCGCATTATGGTGATCATGGGATTGAGCGGGTTGGAGTGGCGAATCTAGGGTCTCGCTCCCGGGCGGCAACTGATTTCTGTTTTGTGGTGGCGGTCTATGACCGTCGAAGGGCGGCGTCAACCGAAGGGGAACGGCGGTCACAGACCGCCGCTACAACTGCGGCCCGCGCCTTTGCGTGATGAATTGCTCGATCTCATCGACGTACGTCTTGAACGGGTCGCCCATCACGAGAAAATCGTGGCTCTCACAGGCGATCGAATCCCAGTTGATCACATAGGGCCGCCTTTCTTTGCGGAAAGAGGCCACGGCATGCGCCCGGCCGCTGGCTCGCGTATCGGCCGGCGGGGTGAGGGTGGCGTCTTTCTGGCGGACGAGGTTGTTCCACTCGCCGATGCGTTTGGCCGGTTTGAGGGCGAAAAAAAGGCCGCGGGCGGGATTAACGTTGTGATACTCGAGGTCGAGGCTCTGGAGCCACGGATCGTCCCAGGACAGATTCTCCGCCGCCATGAACGACTCGAGCAGCCACTTCTTGCTGATCCAATCGACCCCGCCGATCAACGCCTCGGGTTTGTGCGGCAAGGCATCGAGGGTGTAGCTCCAGCTCTCGAGCAACCAGTCCGTTTCTTCATCCGCCCCGCCAAGATGTTTTTGCGCCAGCGCGTGCAGGCGCCATTGCACATCGAGCGCCCCGATCGTCCGGCCGTTCTCCAGCTCTACGATCCAACGCTGAGTCGAATCGCGCGAGATTTCCCGCGTGGCCTGCACCGCGTCGAGCAGCGTCAGGTCGTTAGGCAAGAGGCCCGCCTCGAGCAGGGTCAGGACGCACGCGGTCGTCCCGATCTTCAGCGCGTTCGCAAACGGGCTCATGTTCGAGTCGCCGATGAGCAGGTGGAGCCGGCGATACTTGCGGTAGTCGGCGAGCGGTTCGTCGCGCGCGTTAATGATCGCGCGGTTGAACTGCACCCATTGGTAAATGTCGTTCACGATATGGTCAGCCCGCTGGCTGAGCTGGAAATCGATCACCTCTTCCGCCGGCGGCATCTCGAAATCGAAGGCCAGCGGGTTCGCCTGGCCGACCCGGCCCGCGCCGGTAAAAATCTGGCGCGTGGCCAGAAAGGCGAGGAGCGCACCGAGCGCGGCGGGGGTGAATTGGGCCTCGCGCTTCATCAGGTAGTTCTCATGACAACCGAAGGTGGCGCCGGTGTGGTGATCGACGTTGTTTTTGATGAACGAGACCGACCCGGCCACGCCTAACGAATCGAGCGCGGATTGAAGAAGCTGGTCGCCCGCCAGATCGTAGGCCGCGACGTCGCGCAGTTGCCGGCACTCGGGCGACGCGTATTCGATGTGGCCCATGTCGAGATAAATCCGGCCGCCGTTGAGCAGGAAACCGCCGTTCCCGGGCGGCTCCTCGTAGTCGCGATAGTGCAGGTCGATCGCGCCCGCGCGCTTTTTGCGGAAGAGATGATTCTTCACCCGCACCGGCCAGGCATCACCGTTTGGATGCACGGCGTCGCCGCTCACCAGGCAGCCGTACTCGGTCTCGATCCCTGCGATCCGATCCATCCCTCCCGAGCATCCGATAGTGGCGCGAGATGGACAAGGGACAAAACGGAGCGCAACTTTCCCGGATGACGACCAGACCATTTCCCGCGCGCAGTCCGGCCGAGATGGTTGGTGGGCTGGTGCACTTTGGTCGCATGCTCGACAAGATCCGCGCGCATGCTAACGGTGAGATCCCGGCGGACTACATACCCAATCTCGGGAAAGGCTTCGATGGTCGCTCGGTGCGGTTCCTCGGAGTGAGCTACGACGACCTGGTCGCGCGCGTGCAGCAGGGCGGGACGGACGACGAAATCCTGCGCTGGGCCTTCGCCAAGGGTCGCAGGCCCTCGGAAGAAGAAATGGAAATCTGGAACGAGTTCATGCGGAAGTGCGGCTGGAGGGACAACATCTCGGAAACGCTCGTGCGCCGAAAAAAAGAGAGCGGGCTCACCGAGCGCGACGATATTGAGACGATGTTTCAATACATCGATGCCGACGAGGGGCGGGAGCTGTAAGCGACGCGCTTTGCGGGCGCTGTAGACGCCGCCCTCTGGGCGGCGCGGCAAACAGCGGGTTCGAGAGCTTAGCCGGCGGAGTCCGCTTTACACCGCGCTTCGCAGAGCGAAGCGTCTACAACGCCTGGCGAGATGCGTCGCCCTACTTTAGCTCGACCCGCTCGCCCACTTTGTGTGGTGGTGGCGGCGGCTTTTGCCGGTAATCGATCACCGCCCAGGTGATGATCACCACCACGGCCACGAGCAAAGCCGACACGATCATCCGCCCTCGGGTCGGTCTCGCGGCCTCGGTTTGCGCCATGGTCGTTATTCCGAGAGGGTGTCGATCCGTTCCGCGAGGCTGAAGTCGAGGTCGGTCAAGCCACCCTTGCTGTGGGTGGAGAGAATCAGGCGCACCTTGTTGAAGCGAATGTCGATGTCGGGATGATGCTCTTCGTCCTCGGCCACTTCGGCGACGCTGTTCACGAAATCAATCGCCTCGGAAAACTCGTCGAACTCGAAGGTCCGCTCGATGTGCTTCTTCTCCAGCTCCCATTCCGGGATCTTTTTCAGGCGGTTCTTTAGCTCGCTCGCTTTGATTAGCTCGGCCATGACGGCAACACGAGTAACATCCCGTTTTGCTTTTGCAACGGGGAATCCAAGCGCTTTTACGCGCTCGTTTCCGACCGGTCAAAGCCCAAGGATTTGCCGGAGGTTTTTCGCCGAATCGAAAACCTCGACGGCGCATTCCCGTGCCTGCCGCGAAAGCATCGTCCAATCGTGCAGCACCTGGTGCGCGGCGGCAGCGGCCTCGGTCGCGCCTTCGATGAAGAACAGGCCGCTCGCGACCGGAAGATACTTTTCGGCCCCGGTTTTTTCCGTGATCACCGGTCGGCCGAGGGCAAGAAAGGCGGCCGCGCGATCGCTCACCCAGCCAGTCCGCCAGCGAACATCGACGCCTTTGATGGCGGTGAACTCCGCCGTGGCCGAGGCGAGGTAGCGCCGATAGCTCGCGGGAGTGCGCGCGACCCGGTGGGGGACGGCCAACTGCCAGCCAAGATTCGTTAGTCGCGCCGTCTCGACGGCGTCCGCGCCGATGTTTATGGCCAACGCCCACTTTGCGTCCGGCACGCGCGCCGGCAGATCGAGGTAGGGCGCGAAAGCGTGCTGCTTGGAAAGATCGGGGAATTCGCCATCCACCTCCACGCCGCCGTCCCAATACCATTGCCCGATGGTGGTGAACTTCGGCCGGCGCGGTCGCGGTTGGGCCTGGAGCAGTTCCGTATCCGCCAGCGGATAGAAAGTGCGCCAGGGGAGAGAAGTTTTCGGCAGGCGGCAATCGGCGGCGTGCACATTGAGCCCGATCGTCCAGAACTCGTGGTGTTGGCTTTGGCCCAGCTCGAGTTTCGTCATCCAATAAAAAATCTCACCCGGATCGAGATCGCAGAAAATGCGCCGCTCGAACTCGAGCAAAAACGGTGGATGAAGCGAGTAGGAAAGGTTCAGGAGAACGTTAGGCGCAGCGAGCCGGGCGCGCAGCTCCCGCTCCGTCAGGCCGATGCAACGAAGTGTCGCCAGATCGTGCTCGTCGCTGGCCGGATCCTGGTAAAGCAGGCAATAGCGTCCGGCGAGCCCGTGGGCGCGCAGTTGCCGCTGGAAGTTCGCGATGCAGGCGGCGTCGTGCGCGCGGTCCTTTGTCGCCGGCAGGAGTTCGAGCCAGATCGCGTCCTGTTTCAGTCGCCGCAGGCCGAGCATCCACTGGAGCGGGACGGAGAAATTGCCGCCGCCTTCGCGATATTTTGCGGCGAAACCGCAGCCGAGGAAAACCGTCACGCGGAGAAGAAAGAGGGAAAACGTTCAACGTCCAACCCCGAAAAGCTTTTGGGGTTGGACGGTCTCCCCCTCTTCCTTCCACGCAGTTGACCTCGCCTCCCGCCTCTCTTTATTACCCTCCCTCGCGCCCGTAGCTCAACTGGATAGAGCATCTGACTACGGATCAGAAGGTTTGAAGTTCGAATCTTCACGGGCGCGCTGTTCATTGCGCGCGACTTATGCTGACAACGGCAGTTTTAGGAATTGTCTGCTTAGCCATTTCTTAGCCACTTTCACTTCTCAACCTGCCTCCGACCCCCGGGGGGAGGGGGTGGCGAATTAACTAGGGGAGGCGGGCACAAATCCGTTTGGGTCCGCAAATTTTTTTGGGCAATAGGCCGACCTGAGCCGGACCGCGGCCAAAGGGGCGCAACTCGGCGGGCGAAACTACTTAGTTGCTGCGAAAATGAATTGCGAGTTTTGTGAATGAGCCAAATATTCTGCGATAAAAATCGCGACCGGAAGGCCCATTTCTCGGTCGCGCTGTGGCAATACGGGCGAAAACGCATTTGGCAGGACCCTGTCGACGACCGTGCAAAAAACCGTGGTACATTATCGATTGGCTTCTTGGCCAAGTTGAGGCCGGTGATTGCCATCGTTCCGAGCCGCAGCTCTAACGACGCGTTTTCTTGCCGCGCGCCGCAACGGTTGATCGGCCCTTCCGGACGGAGAAGCGGCTTTTCGATTTGGCCGAACGCGATTTTAGCTTGGTGGAGCGCGAACTGGTTTTCGCGATCCGAGCTTTCGCGCGGCGGGATTTTTTCGCCCCGGATTTCTTTGCTTCGGCACGGGTCGCTTTTCCCGGGCGGACTGACTTGACGATGCGCTTCGCCGCCGGCACTGCCGCACGGGCGGTTTTCGCGGCAGCTTTCACCTTGCGGGTTACCTGTCGCGCGGTGCGTCTGACCGCGGGCATTATTGGCTCGTCGCTCTCCGCCCTCTTCCCGATAACCGCGCCAATGACGCCGCCGAGGACCGCACCCACCGGCCCGCCGACCGCGCCGAGAACTGCGCCCGTCGCGGCGCCGGCCGCAGCTTTCGAGATGGGCGGGATGTCGATGTTTTCATTCGATCCGGATTGCGCAGCAGAGGATTGCGATTTTTTTGCCATAAGATTTTGTTGGTTGGTTTTTCGGTAAAAGAGCGCGAGTGAATCCCGCCCATGCAAGGAGTGATTCGCCTCTCACCTTGCGCCCGGTCGGTTCCATTCCAACAAATTCGCCCTTCTAAAGGAACCCCGCGCGTCGCATTTTGCGTGACCAATATACATGCGACCGAAAGCGTACGAACAGTCGAATGTTGGGATATGGAACGGGACCGCTCCGGCGCGACCAAGACTTCGGGCGATCAATCTAATAGCTCCGAAGACATCAGAATCACCGCGGCGATTCGTCGCGCCGTGATGAAGGGAAATCCGGCACCTTGGAGATTTCCCACGATGCGCTCCGCTTGAGAACGAGAAGTCGCGATACAGAATACAGATGTTTTAGACATAGTTTGAGTGTTTGTTTTTTGGTTGTTGTTTGTTTGTGGACGTTATTTCGACTCTTTGATTTCGAGTTGATTGTCGATTTGGGCGCCGGGAGCCGCAGCTCTGGCGAGTTGATCGATCTTTGTTTTTTCCTCGGCGCTCTTCACCGGGCCCCGAAGCGTGACCATGCCGCCCGCGGTGATGATCTTGACGTTCTTGGCCGTCATGGTGAGCGGCTGATCCTTCGGGGGAGATATCCGTCTTATTGCCGGCCGATGAGGGGAAGCATGACATTGGTCACGTAAAAGCCACCAATGCGCCAGAAGGGGCGACAACGGGGGCGGTCACCGGGGGAGTCACTGGAGGAGTGATTGGCTTGCTCGCGGGCATCGGCGCGCTCGCCATTCCGGGCGTAGGTCCCCTCATCGCTGCTGGTCCGATTGTGGCGGCGCTCAGCGGTGCAGCAGTCGGCGGGGCCACCGGTGGCATCGTCGGCGGGTTGATCGGACTCGGGATTCCCGAAATCGAGGCCAAGCGTTATGAAGAGAAGCTCAAGGCTGGTAATTATCTCATTTCGGTGCACGCGCACGATGGCGACCGAAAGGATATTGCCAAAAATATCTTCAAGACTGCCGGCGCGGAGGACATTACGGTCTCGTCGATGTCCAAGGCACCGGCGGCGACTCACTAGCTCCCCGTCGACGAATCAAAATCAAAAGGCCTCGCGCGGTTCGGCGCGGGGCCTTTTTGTTTCCCAGGATAGGCGGACGGGTATGCTGCGGAGAAGTTCAGGAGAGCAGAAGAGGAAGCGGAAGCTGCGTGACCCAGCGGTAAGCAAGGCGCGTAAGCAGCAGGCTCCTATGCTACCGCGCCATTTACTACAGAAAAAGGTTTTGGCATTGCGTGGCGAGGCAGGCTCAACTGCGTGAACGGCAGAAACTTCTTTTCCGCGTCGCGAGCCGCAAGGCCGTCGCGGTTATTCTGGACTCCGATGAGGACGCGCTTTATATTCTTTCTTCAGCGGTCGGAAATTTGCTGCAGAACGCTTTCAATTTCACACGCGATAGTAGTGAGGTGACTTTGAATGCCTATGCGTTCGCCCAGAGTTCTGTGCACGCTTGGAAAAGAAGGCGCGTCGCGGCCCGCCGCGGGCGGAGGTGCGAATATACGGCATGATCAAGCACAAAGACCTCGCGGATCCGAACCGGCGTGAGGTGATCATCTTCGGCGGCGGGATCGCGGGGCTTTCGGCGGCGATTTATCTCGGGCGGGCGGAACGCGACACGCTGGTGATATATCACTCGTTTACGTCGTCGGCACACCGATCGGCAATCTCGACGACATCACGCTGCGCGCGCTCCAGATTCTCAAGAACGTGTTAAAGCGACTGAAAAAACCAGTAACGAAAAAAACTACTAAAAAGGCTTGACACCAGCAGACAAAATTCGGCCTACTCGGCCTATGAAACACCCAACTCTGCAGAAAGTCATGCTGACGACGATGGCTGTGGTTGCTTCGCTCGCGCTCAGTGCGCAGGCTGGCCAGCCAAAACCTGTCGCCAGCGAAACAAACCCGGCGCTGCCTGCGTCGTGCAGCTGGTCAGCTGGTCCGGACCTGCCAAGTGTCGGGGCCCGCGTGGTTGGCGTTTATTTCCCGGCTAATGGGAAGTTTTACGGTATGGGCGGTCGCGCCTCCGACTCATTTGGCGGCGAGTTCACTCACCCGTTTGAATACGATCCAGGCACTAACGCCTGGACCACCAAGTCGGCCACCTACCCCGACACCCATGTAAACAACATGGCCTGTGGCGTGCTTAACGACGCTGGAACGGACTACATTTACTGCGTGGGTGGTTCGCAAGTTACCTTGCCCGACATTTTCGATCGCGTATTCCGCTATGATCCTGTTACTGACGTGATCAGCGCGGTTGCTGCTCCCTGGCCCGGTGGCCTGGGAATGGTTCTGCCCGGAGGCTTCACGGTCTTCAACAACAAGCTCTATATCCTGGGTGGGTTCGACACCATCACGGGAGGTGGGCAAGGGACCAACCAGATCTGGGAGTTTACACCTCCTACCACCTGGGTACAAAAGGCCGCTGTTCTGCCTGTTCCGCTCGGCTATATACCGACCACGACCATCGGCAGCCTAATCTACACAGGTGGGGGCAGCGATATCACGGCCGGCCTTCTCACCGATACTACAAACTCCTTTGTCTATAATCCGGTGGCGGACAGTATCTCCACCATTGCCAGCATACCGAGGGCCACAGGCGAGACCCGAGCGCTGAACTTCAATGGCCAGATGTTGGTGATGGGCGGCGGCAGAACCGCGCCGAACCCATCGAATGAGGTGGACGTCTACGATCCAGGTAGTGACAGTTGGACAGTTAACACGCCTGTTCCCGCATTCGTCACTGCGCGGCGCAACTTCCCAACCGACACCGACGGCACCAGTCTCATCTGGCTCGCAGGCGGCTACGACAGCAGCGGGGTCACACTGCTGGCTTCGATGGAAATCTTCGAATGCAACACCGGCGGCAACCTCACGCTGGTGAGCGCGGCCTCGAGGAAGACTCACGGCAGCAAGGGCTCGTTCGACATTCCGTTGCCGCTCACCGGCAATGTTGGAATCGAATGCCGCACCGGGCTGACGAGGAACACGGTCGTGTATACGTTCAACAACGCAGTGACTGGCGCCGACAGCGCGAGCACTTCCTGCGGAACGATCGGCAGTATCTCGGTGGACCCTGCCAACGCGAAAAACCTGCTGGTGACCTACAACGGCGGTACCTGCAATAAATCGACCGTCACGGTCACCCTGACCAACGTGCACGACACAATGGGCAATACACTCGGCACCGCCTCGGCGAGCATGGGCATATTGACCGGTGACGTCACCGGCGACGGTAAGGTCAAGAACGGCGACATATCGGCAGTGCAAGCGGTCCAAGGTCAGCAGACCAACAGCTCGAACTTCCGTGATGATGTGACGCTTGACGGCCGAATCAACAATCAGGACATGCAGACGGTGCGGTCGCACAGAGGCGATGTCCTGCCGTAATTAGAAAGGTCTAACATCTAACAATTCATCCGGGAGCCGTCCTAACCGGCTCCCGGATTGCTGTACGCCCAGAGGGACGCCAGCCGAAGAACCATTCAGCGTTGATCCGCTGAATGGTTCCTTTGTTTTTGAGATCTGCGACGAGGGATTCGCGGTCACGCCGAGTCGACGACGTAGTGCGAGCACGCGCCGCCGAGAGACAGATCATCTGGGACGGCAAACACCCGAACAAAGACCATCCGATCGTAAACATCGAGGTGACAAACCTGTCGCCGAGACCTGTTACCATCACAAGAATAGGGTGGAGCGCGGGTGTTTTTCGGAAACGCTACTTTTTCCAAGTCCCCGCTTGCAATCTTTAAGCGGCGCGAGAATACCGGTTGCACGGCGGGAGCTTCCGCATGCAAGCTTGGTATGCACTCTGGAATGCAACCAATATAAAAGGTTCATTACGAACTCGTTACAAAAGATTTTTGTTGACACATTGCGCCGGTTTCTCTAGGAAATTCGGAATTATGAAAACACTGAATTGGTACAGCGGAAAAGCAAAGAAACCGTTCGCGAGCTTCGAGATCCCGGACGGCGAATTCGACTTCATCAAACAACGGGCCAAACAAGATGGAGTCAGCATCCAGAAATTCCTGGCGGACGGCATCAGCGGTGTCTTCCGCGAACACCTGGACGCAAGGCACAGAGTCCTGCTCACGCCCGAAGCCGTGGCAGTTGCGGACCGATTGGTTCGCGACCACGGCCTAACGATTCACAGCATGATCACGGCCGCGATGAATGAAGTGATGAGCGCATTCGAAGAAGACGTCGCCGAGGACGGTCTCATTGACGCCGGCTTGGGCGAACAACTCTTCGTTAGGGAAGCGAAGCGCGCGGGCGCCGGAAAAGCAATCCGCTGGCAACTCGGCGAATCGAATCCAAATCACAAAGTCGGGAGCAAAAGCTTCGCCGACATGATGCGGGTGAAGCGCGTGCGCGTCGAGCGGCGCAGACGCTTCGAGCGTGTCGCTGCCTAACAACTCATCGTTCCAATGAAAACGTTCACCGTTGAATTGTCGGACGATGCGGCCGGGATGCTCGAGGAGATGCACTCAGCGCATCGGGTGAAGCCGGAAAACGTCATACGGTATTGCGTCGAGGGCGCGATGGCTGACGCGATAAACGATGAAGGTCTGGTCCAATGCTACATCGAGAACTCAACGGATCCAGCCGCGCGGCGCTTGCCGGTGCGGCAGATGGCGCGATGCTTGGCGCTGTGGCGAGCGCTGGAGCCCAAACTTGGATTGTAGACATTTATGCCCTCCTCTTATTAGTTGACGGTTTAACGGGAATTGAAAGCGCGATGTGACGTGGTAATGTTTCACAACTTACGATGCCCACTCAGCGCAAAGCAACTCTGCTTGTTGAAGAACAAGTTTTGTGGCGTCGTCTTGGAGGTCCGGTGGGTAGCCGTGTTTTCGCAGGATGCGTTTCACCATCACTTTGATCTTGGCGTGCGCGCCTTCGCGTAAGTTCCAGTCGATGGTGACGCTCTTGCGGACTTGCGTCACTAATTCTGCTGCGATGACTTTTAGTTTGTCGCCTGCTCGCGAATGCTTTCGGAGTTGCCCATGGCTTCGACGGCAGACTGGTTGGCGGCCAAGGCATCGTAGAATGGAGCCGTTGGGAAGCGAGCGACATAGTCAGCGTGTAGACGCTGGGCTTCAAGCCCGACTGAGCGGGTGCGAGGGAGTCAAGGCGACTTCTCGACCGTGTCAGACCCCTCCTCGAGCAGGTCAGCAGCCCGCAAGAGCAGGTCAGCACAGTCCTCGAGCAGGTTCAGCCGGTAACACTATATCTGGTGAAACTTAGGGAGTTGACGATGTTGCAGCTCTGACCCCTCTTTCCTCTTCGCAGCGGATTTGGTGCGGTGACCAAGGGTGGTCTGCGGATACGAGAACGGGGCCGTCTGGTGAGACGGCCCCGTTCGATGAGGTTAGCGTGGGTGGGTTCAGGCGGCCATGGGCGCGTAGCGCTTGTGGCCTTTCACGTCATAGCGGTCGAGCATCATGACCTTGTCCCAGGCTTTGATGAAGTCCTTGACGAAGCGCTGGTGGCCGTCGCTGCCGGCGTAGACGTCGGCGACGGCACGCAATTGCGAGTTCGAGCCGAAGACCAGGTCGTTGCGCGTCGCCTTGAACTTGGTCTGGCCGGTTGCACGATCCTTGAGGGTAAAGCTCATGCCTTCTGCGTCGGCCTTTAGCCACTCGAGTTCGGTGTCGGTCAGGTTGACGAAGAAGTCGTTAGTCAGGACGCCGACCTTGTCGGTGAAGACGCCGTGGTCCGATCCATCGTGGTTGACGTTCAGCACGCGCAGCCCGCCGGTCAGGACGGTCCACTCGGGCGCGTTCAGCTTCATCAGGTTGGCCTTGTCGAGGAAGAACTCCTCGGGGGCGACGCCTTGCGAAACCTGGCGGAACTCGTCGCCGACGTAATTGCGGAAGCCGTCGACGATGGGCTTCAGCCACGTGAACATTTCCACGTCGGTGAGTTCCTGCGTGGTATCGACGCGGCCCGGCGTGAACGGGGCGCTGGCGTCGACGCCGGCGTCCTTTGCCGCTTTCTCCACCGCCGCGCAGCCCGCCAGCACGATCAGGTCGGCCAGGGAGATTTTCTTGCCGGTCTGCTTGCCGTTGAAGTCGGCCATGACGCCGCGCAGCTTTTCGATCACGGGCGCGGCCCGGCGGTTGACCGTCCAGTCCTTTTGCGGGGCGAGCGCGAGGCGACCGCCATTCGCGCCGCCACGCTTGTCGCTGTCGCGATAGGTCGCCGCCGCAGAGAAGGCGGTGAAGGCCAGATCAGACACCGAGAGTCCGGTCGCCATGACCGCCTGCTTCAGCCCGGCGATGTCGGCGTCGCCGACCAACTGATAGTCGCGGTCGGGGAGCGGGTCCTGCCAAAGGAGGCCGTCCTCGATCGTCGCTTCCGGGCCAAGATAACGGAACTTGGGTCCCATATCGCGATGGGTGAGCTTGTACCAGGCCTTGGAGAAGGCCTGGGTGAAGGCATCGAAATCGGCCAGGAACTTCTCGCAGACCTTCCGATACTCCGGATCGACTTTGAGTGCGATGTCGCTGGTCATCATCATCAGCGGGTTCATCTGGCCCTCGACATGCGCGTCGGGCGTCTTGGGCGCATCCGGGTCGGTCGGCGTCCACTGCAGCGCGCCGGCCGGGCTTTTGGTCTGTTCCCATTCGAACTTGAACAGGTTCTCGAGGTAGCTGTTGTCCCACTGCGTCGGGTTCGGCGTCCAGCTGCCCTCGATGCCGTTGGTCATGGTGTATTGTGCGAAGCCGGGACCTTCGGGGTTGTTCCAGCCGAGGCCCATGGCTTCCATCGGGGCGATCTCGGGCGGCGGGCCGACCTCTTTGGCGGACACCATGCCGTGGCTCTTGCCGAAGGCGTGGCCTCCGGCGATCAGGGCCACGGTTTCTTCGTCATTCATCGCCATGCGGGTGAAGCTGATCCGGATATCGCGTGCCGACCCCATCGGATCGCCGTTCGCGTAGGGGCCTTCCGGGTTGACGTAAATGAGCGCCTGGTGCGTGGCGGCGAGCGGGTTTTCGAGGTCGTAATCGGCATCGCCGTTCTTGCCGCGCCAGCGCTTGTCTCGTGTGACCATGCTGTCGAAGCTTTTAACGTCCTTCGGGTCCCAGATTTCCGGGCCCCAATAGGTGGCGTTGTCCGCCTCCCAGGCGTCGAGCCGCCCGCCACCGAAGCCATAGGTCGGGAAACCCATGATCTCGAGGGCGCAGTTGCCGGTCAGAATCATGAGGTCGCCCCAGGACAGGCCATTGCCATATTTGTGCTTGATGGTTTGCAGGAGGCGCCGCGACTTGTCGGTGTTGCCGTTGTCCCACCAACTGCTGATTGGGGCGAAGCGCTGCATGGCCGTGCCGGCGCCGCCCCGGCCGTCCGCGATGCGGTAAGTGCCGGACGCGTGCCAGGCCATACGGATCATCTGCGGACCGTAGTTGTGATAGTCGGACGGCCACCAGGCGACCGAGGTCGTCAGGAACTGCTTGATGTCTCGCTTGAGCGCTTCGAAGTCGATTTTCGCGAACTCGGCCGCATAGTCGAAGTCCGGGCCGAGCGGATCGGCTGGCAGGCCGTTCTGATGCAGAAGTTCGACCCGCAGACGATCGGGATACCAGTTCTCGAGCGTTGGCGGGGTGCCGAATGCACCACCGACTCTGTCGCCTCCGAACGGGCACTTGCCGGTCATCTCGTGGGTTGCGGTAAAGGTCTTATCTAACGGCTTGTCGTTCATAGAAATTTTCTTGGTCGAATTCAATCTCTCATGAGGCGGGCAAACCGACAAAGCCTGATTGGTGATCCCCTAGTAAATCGACGCCCTCTCAAGGCGTTGCGCCGATGGGTTTGGGCGGTGGAAATTTCTGGGTAATGGAGGAACGAGTGGTCCGTCGAATCCAGGCACAACGAATCGGCGGAAATGATCTTGGAATCTTCCGAGACTGGAGGGAGCGGCCAAACGCGGCAGAGGTCCCGTTTTCGAGACGATTCATTTCTTCTAATGTCCGGAAAGAAATTCAAATGCGCGCGCGCTGCCCCCCCCGTTTGGGGGACGGCAGGGGGCTTTTCTCTCTGTTTTTGTTTTAGAGAGTTCTTGTTTTGAAAAGTTTCTGTTTTGGAGAGTTTCTTTTCTGAAGGTTCTTGTTTCCACCGTTTCTATTAAAGTGGCGGTGGTTGAGCCAGCCTGTTGAGCTCGGCCCGAACACGGAGGGTCACGGCTTCGTCCGCCAGCTTGCGCGCCTTCGCAGCCGCGAAACCAAGGGTCTTTTTCTTTACAATGCTGTCCGCGAGCTGGGAGGCCGTGAGGCGGTGAGAATAAAAAGTTTGGCGCCGCGCATAGGTCACTCGCGAGAAGAACTTGCGCGCGTGCAGCCGAGCGACTGCGGAGCGAATTTGCCCTTTGGTAAATTTTGCGGTGAAGTTGCTGGCTGCCTGGAACACGAGGTGAGACTTGAATCCCTGAGCCCGCCTCCAGATTTCGTCTTGCGTGATTCTCAAGGCGCTCTTCTTTGCCCCAATCTTGCTGTAGATGGCGATAAGGGCTGCGAGCTCGATGTATGAGATGCCGCGTTTATCTCGCGCTTCAAAAACCCAATTGGTGACGATTCGCACTTGAGCATCCCTGCGATGCTGTTGCTCGAACGATGAAATGAAGTTCGCCAAGCGTTGGTGTCGCTCCAACATGTCGGTCACGCTGCCGATCTTCACGTTGATGTGACTTGCCCCCATCGTGGTCTGGAGATGCACATCGTCTCTGAGGTTGATACCGCTTTCCGATTTGGCAGGTGATTCTCGCGCTGAACGGTAACGCCGCCGTTCTTCGCTGGAAGCCTTGTGCCACCGACGCTTTCCATGTTCAACGCATGCGTAGGAGATAATGTGGTCGAGGCGTTCTCGTTCGGAGGCGCTGTAGCTCAGCGCGCACAATGGGAACTGGAAATAACGGCGGCTCATCGCAGGGAGATGTATCCATCAGCTTCGATCGCCTCGACGGCGGCGAGTGGGATGAGGGTGCGCCGGCTGATCTTAACTATCGGGAGCTTGCCGAGGCGCGTCCAACGGCGGACGCTCTCGGGGTGCCAGCGCCACCGAGTGGCGACTTCGGTAGGCGTGAGGAATGTGTCGGGATTTGCGGGGTTCGGTTTGGTAGTCTGCATGAACCTTTTATCGCCCGAGGCTGCCCCGCAAATCTCGGACATTTACGGCGGCTGAAACGCAAATTTCTGTCCGATTTTTGGACCCATTTCAGACTCGCGCAGTCGAGCCTGCCGTTCTGGCTAATGATCCGCCTTGGGAGGCTTTGCAGAGCGGGCCGAGGACAGCTTGACCGATCCAAGTTGACGAGGCTTGGCCTGCTTCGCCTCGTCGCGCAACCTTCGTATCGACCGACCTACCGTCGCCGTCACCTGCTCGAGCACCAGTTTTTCATCAGCCGGGTATTCGTGCTTACCAAGGCTGATGTCGCCAGTCGCGACCAACCTTTTCGTGTGTGCTGCGGGCTTGAAGCCGACCGCGGGCGCGGCCTGCGAGATCAGGATGGCACGCCGTCCGGCGCTCCCCTTTGGATCGACACGTTTGAAGTGGTCAAAGAGGGCCACAAGGAATCTGCCGGTGAGCTTGCAATCGCGAGTCCACTGCCGCAAGAGGTGTGGCGCGGCTTTGCCAGGCGAGAGGGTTTCGTCCCAAAGCAGAATCGGCACTTGGACGGGTGAGCCATCCAATGCTGAGCTCGCAAAGGAGTAAACGATGTCGCTCAGGTAGCGTTTGGCGGCGGCGTCGATGGAGGAAAAGAATTTCCGTGGCGCTTCCTGTCCCTCGAAATGATGACGGTATCGGTGCCACATGGCTTTCTGCGGCAAATTGCACGGTCCGCCTCGGGTTTCCGGGTCAACACCAGCCAGAGAAACGACAATCCGGTCAAAGTCCATACGGGCGGTGCCTCGAGCGATGGGATCTCCAATTTGGCGAGCGAAACGCCAAGTCAATTTCTCAGCCAGCTCTGTGGAACCGACGACATATCGGTGTAAGCGCTCGGCCTCTTCTCGAATGGCTTTTGGCTGGCGTGGTTTTGTTTTGATTTTGTTGGGATGCGATTTCATGGCGTTTTGGCGATTGTTTTCAGCGGGCGGATGGAGGGCGCGGTGAGGAGATCCCCAAACTCAAACATGATGGGGCTTTTGTTGGCCACATAATGGCCGGCGGTGGTGGCGATGTTGCGATGACGCAAGGCCGCGCTGGCCGCGTAGAGGCCGTGACGTTGATTGATGATCGAGCCGAACTCTTTCCGGAGAACGTGGAGCGGCTTCTTGTCGTCAATTCCTTTGGCACGAAGCCAGGCGTAGAGTCGCTCGAATACGGGCTGGCAGCGGTAATATTGGCCGCCGAAGTGAACACGCGGACCGCGTGGGCTGCCAATGACGAACGGAATTTTCCTCCCCGGCATGTAGGCGCGAAGCTCGTTCGTTAGGGCATCGTCGATCTCGACTTCGGCGGCCGACTCGTCGGTTTTAAGATCGCCGTGTTCCGAGACCTCGATCCGGATCGTTTGACGCCGGAAATCGATCTGCTGCCAGCGGAGCGAATCGATCTCGCCTTTGCGAAGTCCGGCGCCGATGGCGAGGAGCAGAACGAGGTAGGCGTCGGAGTCGGTTTCACGAAGTTCGTTGAGGGCGGCGGTGATCAAGAGCGGGACATCGATGCGTCCCTGATATTTCGGGGCACGCGGACGATCGATTTTAATTCCGCTGAAGGGGAGCGGATCTGGCAGTTCGAGTCTTTCGGCGACGAAGCGGACGATTTTTGGACTGAAAAGAGAACGGGCGCAGCGCAGGTAGGAATTGCTGCTGCGTGTGGCCGAGGCGCGCGCGGCGGGATTGGTGACGCGCTTGATGAAACGGACGCGCCACTCTTGCAGCTTGGCGGGTGTGATTGCGACGAGGCGAATGGCGTTGATCTTTTTCACCCAGGCGTCGCGACCACCGCTGCGGTGATCCCAGCGCGCTTTGCCGCCATCGATGCCGAAGATTTCGGAAACGATCCTGCGCAGATAGGTGGCGTAAAGGCGGAAGGTTTTGGGTTTGCCGTCGAAGACTGCTTCGGCGGCGGCGAGATAATCTCCGACGGTCACCTTTGCGGCGGCCAGTCGTCCCGCGTCAGGGTTGCGAGCGAACCGAGCGAGGGTGTCGGGCCAGCCGGCGGTCACCAGATGCGCGTAAATCTCGACGGCTTTGCGCGCGGCCTTGTCGCGATTCGCAGTGCTCAGGTTGAACGTGTGACGGGTGCCGTCTCTCTGGAGACGAACCGCGAACTCAGGCTGCTCGGAGCGGACGCCATCGCGCGTGTAGGCGGGATGAAAAAGGCGCTGTTTCCAAAAGCGGGTGTCGTCGATCGCGGAGCGGGAGGAGCTGTGGATCTGGTTTTGCTTAGCCATTGCTTAGCCACTTTTTGGGTTGAACTCGCATGGTTACGGTTGCGCTCGGATGCAACCCATGGACGCAATTTATCCTCGTGTTTCCCTCGTAGCAAGGCCATTTTTCACGATCAAATGCAACCGAGCAAAACCGGGCAACACTAAAACTATGGATCAGAAGGTTTGAAGTTCGAATCTTCACGGGCGCGCTTTCTTTCTCCGGTCAATCCCACTTGTCGCGCCGTCCCGCCTGCGGTAAAAATTGATCCATGGCAGGCCAAGGCTCCGCGGGCAACGTGATCGCCGCGCTTTGCAGTTTCTTCATCCCGGGTCTGGGCCAGTTACTCCAGGGCCGGCTCCTGATCGCGATCGTACAATTTTGCCTCGCGGCGGTACTCTGGTTCATCCTGCTCGGATGGCTCATCCACCTCTGGTCGATCCTCGATGCGGCGCTCTACAGACCGCCGGCCTAACGACGTATCGACTGGTTAGGGAACCCTCGTTTCTGGCGGCCGGACTGGGTTTGGGATCAATCGCCCTCTGGGCCATAACAAGATTCGAGTTTGAGGGCGTCGCTGACCGCGCTTGCTTTCCCGCCCCTTGGATTTTCGCCGCTGCGCTGTTTTCCTGAGTTGCCGGATAGAGCGGCGGCCAATCCTCATAACGCCCACGCAGAGTGAGCAGGGCGCGGTGCATCTCGTGAGGATTGGCGAAGTGAAACGCGCAGCCGCCCAGGGTGCACAGCATCAGGACAGCGAATTGGACAATTGACCAATCGATTGGACGAAGGCGAATCGGCGAGATCATCGCAGCCGGCGCGGTCGCGCCGGACAGACAATTCAGCAGAAACCGTTCCTTCTGCGACGAGGCTCCCGCGCGGTTTTCGTTAGCCGCGGAGAGTTTTCAGGAGCGATTTCCAGCGTTCCCAGGCGGCGTCGCGTGCCTTGCGATTGGCCTCTGAGGCATCGGGCGCTTCACCCGCGCGCATGAAGCCATGACCCGCACCCGGATAAACGACCGGCTCGTAGATTTTTCCGGCCGCTTGCATGATCTCTTTCGCCTGCGGGATGGTGGCGCCGATTCGCGCATCGTTTTCGGCGTAGAAGCCGAAGACCGGGCAGGCGATCTTCGCCGCGTCCGCGGTCTGCTCGGGGCCCGTTCCATAAAAGACGAAGGCTGCTTTTAGGTGCGGGTTGTGATTCGCATAGCCGAACGATTTCCCGCCGCCCCAGCAAAATCCCGTGACCGCGAGCTTCCTGTTGCAGGCCGGCAGCTTCAACGCGTAATCGGCCGCCGCGTCGAGATCAGGGAAAATTTGCGAATCTTGCAGCGCGGAAACGGCCTTGATCGCCGCACTCTGGTCGGGATAGCTCTGCGTGTCTTTTCCCGGCGCGGAGAGCAAATCGGGCACGATCGCTATATAGCCGGCCGCGGCCAGCTCATCCGCGAGGTTCTTCGCCCAATCCGTTAGGCCAAAAATCTCGTGGATGACGAGCACCGCCGGCGCCTTGGTTTTGATCTCGGGATAAACGACGAATGCCTTGACCGTGCGGTCGCCATGCTTCAGATCGACCCACTCGCTGTGCCGCGGCGATTTATTGAGCCGCTCCTTCGCCCAATCCTGGGCGAAAAGGGTTCCGCTGCCTAACGAGACGAACAATAAGCCGAGGGCAAGAGCGCGAAGTTTCATCAGTTAAGGAACGCCGCTGCCGCGCCGCGGCAACTGCTCAGAAGGTGGGAGGGGCCTTGGTGCCCCGATTGGCTGCGCGCTGCTTGGAATTTATCCTCCCTATCGCCGCGCAAAGGCGACTCCCACATTTTTCGCCTCCATGCGAAAGATGATTTTTCCTGCCCGCATTCCCTCCGCCGCCCGGGCGACGGCCGCGTGGAATTCGCCTAACGGATAGGTGCGCTCGATCTTGCTCTGCAGCAGGCCGCGGCGCGCGAAATCAAATATCCGGGCGAACGCTTCCTGCCGCGCCGCGGGCGTCGCCTGGTCGTACCATTTGTTGATCCAAAAGCCGGTGAAATGCAGATTCTTGAAGATGAGCAACCCGTTAGGCAAAGTGAGCGGCCGCAGGCTCATCGCGCCGTAGGTGACGATGGTCGCTTCCGGCGCGACGATCTTCGCGAGGCGAAGCGCGCTCTCTCCGCCGACCGCGTTCAAGGCCAGCCGAATCGGGGCACCGGCCGTTGCCCCGGCGGTGGCTGCGCGCAAGTTGTCGTCGTCGAGGAGCACCGCGTCGCCGCCTTCCGTGCGCAGTTCCTCGATCAGTTCTGCTCGCCTCACGACGTTGACGGTTCGATAATCGAGCTCGCGCGAGATTTGGATGACGGCCCGGCCGGCGGCGGAGTTGGCCGCGTTTTGAATCACCCAATCGCCCGGCTGCAGTGCGACGAAATCATGCAACATCCGCCAGGCGGTGAGCGGATTGATTTTCAACATGGCGGCTTGCGCCGGCTCGATTTCGTTAGGCACAGCGACCAGCCTGGCCGCCGGGACGACGCAGGCCTCGCGCCAGGTGCCGAGGTTGTGCGGGAGGATCACCCGGGTGCCAATCGCGAGGTCCCGGACGCGGTCGCCGATCTCGACCACTACGCCCACGCCTTCCATTCCGGGCGTGGCCGGCAGCTCCGGGCGGATCGGGTACTTGCCCTCGATCGCGTTCAGGTCCGCGGGATTGATCGGGGCGGCCAGCATCCGGACGAGCGCCTCATCGAGTGCGGGTTGCGGGAGCGGCTGTTCCTCCAAACGCAAAACCTCCTCCGGTTTTCCGTGCGCGTGGTAAACGATCGCCTTTATACTCTCGCTCATTCGATGGTCCAGCATCCTACCGCGAACACTCCGGCCGGCAATCTCCGATCGGGCGCCCGCCTCGCCCTCCTCGGGCTGGTCGCGAACTTCGTCCTCGCGACCGCGAAAATCACCGCTGGGCTGCTCGGAAATTCCTTTGTCCTGATCGCGGACGGGATCGAGTCCGCGCTTGATATCGCGGGCTCGGCGATCATCTGGGGCGGATTGAAAGTGGCCGCGCGCCCGCCTGATGCGACCCATCCCTACGGTCACGGCAAGGCCGAGCCGGTCGCGGCCGTTATCGTGTCGTTAGGCGTGATCGCGGCCGCTTTCGGCCTCGCCGTCCAGAGCGCGCAGGCGATTTTTCAGCCGCATCACGCGCCTCGGCCGTTCACGCTTGTCGTGCTCATCGTGGTCGTGATCGTGAAGGAACTGCTCTACCGTTCGGTCATGCGAATCGGCAGGGATGTCGAGAGCACCGCGGTGCAAACTGACGCCTGGCATCATCGCACCGACGCGCTTACTTCGATCGCGGCTTTCATCGGCATTTCCATCGCGCTGCTGGGCGGGCCGGCGTGGCAGAGTGCCGACGCGTGGGCGGCGCTTTTTGCCTGCGCTTTGATCGGGGCCAACGGCTATCGATTGCTCAATCCCGCGCTGCACGAAATCATGGACACCGCGCCGCGGGGCGAGATTGTGGCCGCGATTCGGGCTGCGGCGTCGTCGGTCCCAGGCGTGCGCAACATCGAGAAGTGTCTGGTGCGGAAGATGGGGCTGGAGTTTTACGTCGATTTGCACGTGGGGGTGGATGAAACCATCTCCGTCCGCTCCGGCCATTCTATTGCGCACGAGGTAAAGGATGCGATTCGCCGGACCGATTCCCGGATCGCCGACGTCCTCGTGCACGTCGAGCCGGCGGGTCCCGCCCGCTAGAGGGTGGCGATCAGCTCGTAAAGCGCGGCGCCCAGATTCGCGCGGGCGGTGGCAATCTGGCGGGCGAACCGGATCAGCCTAACGACGGCCGACGGATGACGGAAAAGGTGGGTGGCGAGCTTTGACGCGTCGGTCCTTTGCCGCTCGAGATCGAAGAGCACCTCCGGCGGCGCGGGAAATGGCGCCGACGCCGTGTCACTGATCACGCGCAAGGAAAGCATCGGCAGTTTTCTTTCGGCGCAAGCGCGGGCGATCCATTCCGTCTCCATATCGACCGCGGCGGCGTTGTTTTCCTGCGCCAGGCGCTGGCGCTCCGTTGCGCTTTCGACCACCCGATCGGCGGTCACGAGCCGGGCGACCTGGCCGACAAGAAGAGCGCGGGCCTGGGTCACCAGCTGCGGATCCGAGAAGTTTTCCGCGAGGAGAAGATCTCCCACGCCTAACGAGGGATCGACGCCGCCGGCGAAGCCGCTGCTGATCAACAGGTCAAAGGGTTGTGCGTCGAGCCACGGGCCGAGCCGGGAGCGGCAGATCTTTTCCCCGACTCCGGTGTGCAGGACAGCGACCTCATGTCCTTGATGACTGAGGAGGCGTCGGAAATCGCGGCTTTCGCCCGGGAGCGCAAACGTCACCGCGATCATGGGCGACTCGTTCAGTGCGCGCTGGAGAGAACGATCTCCAGGCGAACGGACTCGTTAGGCGAAGGCGCCGGGGTCGCCCTGGCCACGCCGGGCGAGAGAGCGGCCCCGAGCGTGGTGAGCGTCTCCCGGAAGGCCGGCTCACCCATTGCCGGGATGATGGCGAGAACGCTGAAACCGTTGTGGTTAGGCAAACCCTTCGTCCCGGAGCCGCCGGCTTTCGTCGCCGCGTCGATAATCGTTTTGGCCACCTCGTCCTGTTTTTCCCGCGGCGTCGTGATGGCAATCCGCTCCATCCCGATGGTCGGCGACGGGAAAGCGGCGGCGGCCGATTTTTCAACCGAGCTTTGCAACTGATGACGGAGCGCTTCTCCCCGCGCTTTCTGCACTTCCGCGGAGGGTTTGTTCGCGCGAAAAATGTAAAGCAGCCCGAGCGCGACATTCATCGCCACGAGGACGGCGAAGGCCGCCGCGAGTTGCCGCCCGCGGGAGCCGGCGCGGGCGGTCGCCGCACTTTCGCCCGCAGGGGGCTGCATGCCGCGATGAATCTGTCGCGCACTGACGAATTGGTGTTGCAGCTCCGGATCGGCAATGAGCGCTCGTTCGAGGCGTTCCTTCTCCGCCGGCGGCAACTTTCCTTCCAGGTAATCGAAGAATTTTTCGGGTGTCATCGACAACATCGTCTAACCGCGGATGACGCGGATTTCTCGGATAAGAAAGAGTGTGCAGGGACGGGCGTGTCGCCCGCAAGCTCTTCAGCTCATCCTTTCCCTCCAAGCGGCCGACACTCCGAAAGCTTTCGCGAGCAGGCGGTCGCCGCTACACTCTCTTCTCCATCCGTGAAATCCGAGTAATCCGCGGTAAAAATTTAGATCGATTCCAGGCCGCAGCGCGGAAACGGGGTGCAAGTTAAACCCGGGGAACGGTTAGTCCAGAGAGGGCGATGCGCGGTTGCGATTGCGAGGGGCGGCAATAGGTTAACCGCCTCGTGGGCGAAAAAGGAGACAGCGCTGTCCAACCGCGCCGCAGCAGAAGTTGGATCCGCTGGCTCCTCATCGGGCTCGCCACCATTTTCCTGCTGCTGGTCGTGTTTCATGAGCCGATCTTGCGCTCGGTGATCCATTCCTTGGCCGTTCATCTGGCGGCGAAGGAAAATCTGAAACTCGATTTCCAGATCGACGGGGACATGCTCAGCGGAATCGAGCTGCGCAACGTCCACGCGACGCCGACTGGTCCGTCCGCAGTGCAAGCGCTCGACGCCGACCTGATCCGGGTCGATTACAGCTTGAAGGATCTCATCTTCCGCGGGATGTCGGATTTTCTGAAGGACGTCGAGGTGCGGAATGTGACCGCGGTGCTCGATCCGGCGAAGGCGGCCGTGCCCCGGCCGACCCCGCCATCCATGCCTAACGAGATCAGCCTGCCGACGTTTTTTCCCGACCGATTGCAGGTGACCAATTTCAATCTGACGATTCGCGGCCAGCCCCACGACACGGTGCTGCGCAATTTCAATCTCGGGCTTTATCCCGACCGCGAAGGCATGCTGCGGATCGACCAGGTGCAGATTCCAGATGTCCACAACTGGACCGACATCACCGCGACGACGACCTACGCGAACAAGAACTTGTTTCTGCGCAACTTGACGCTCGACGAGAGACATCATTTCCAGACGGTCAACATCGACGCGTCCAAAGTCGGCGGCGGCAAGCTGACGCTGCAGATTACGGGTTCGGTGGGGAAGGGAAAGATCGAGGGAAATGTCGATCTCAACCCGATGAAATCATCCTTTAACACCAGCACGAAGGTCAGCGCCTCCGGCATTTCGCTTGGTGAACTGAGCGAGTATTTCGGCCGCCCGGCGGGCGCGCTGGCCGGGGAGGTGAAGGATTTCAAAATGGACTGGCGCGGCACCCTGGACCAGCCGCGGACCTGGAACGGAACGATCACGGCCCAAATCGACAACGCCCGGCAAAGCGGACTCGTGCTCGATCATGTGGGGCTCGACGTGGTGGCGGCGGATGGCACCGCGACCGTGCGTGAGGCGCGCGCCGACACCGGCACGAATCATGTCCAGTTGCGCGGCACGGTGCAGTTGCCGAAGACGACGGAGGGTTTTCGCCGCACGCCGGGAAATCTGCAGGTGTCGGTGGACGCGCCCGACCTGAAACAGTTGACAGCTTTCTTCCCGCAGCCGGTGACCGGAAGCGTGCAGGCCAACGGCACGATCAAGACCGATGACTCGGTCGCGCGCCTGGAGCTGACCGTGAAGGGCGACATCATCGGTTTCGACAAGGCGGCGGTGAAAACGCTGACCGCCAAGATCTCGGCGACGAAAAAATTGCCGGCCACCGGAGCGACCGAAGAGCCGTTTTACGCGAACTTGAATTCGGCGATTTCCGCCGAGTTGAATGACGTTCGTTACGATCAATTCGTCGTCGACGGCATGAGCGCGGAGGTCACGAGCAAGGACGCGATGGTGTCGTTCGAGCCGGTGTCCGTGCGGCGCAAGGCCAACCTGCTTCTCGTTAGGGGAGATTATCAACTGCCGCCGGCCGAGGGTCGGGCGCTCGAGCAGCCGGCCGATTTACAGCTTTCGTTTCGCGCGCCGCAACTGGCGGATTACTGGCCGGATGAGGCGCCGAACAAGGTGGCGGGTGAATTGCAGGCGGACGGCAGCGTGCGGATCCGCCAAGGCGTGGCGAACGGACAGCTGAATCTCTCCGGGCAGGGGATCGCGGGGCAGAAGCTCCTCGTGAAGGAGCTCAGCGCGCAGGTCGCGATCGCGAACAACGTGGCGTTCCTGAATGATTTCAGGGCCATCCTGAATGAGAAGGATGATGTCGTGGCCCACGGCAGCGCGCAGTTGCAGAAGCCATTCCATTACAGCGGCAGCGTGACCGCGAATCTGGCGGATCTCTCGACGTTCGGGCCACTGCTGACGAGCGCCGCTTTGGGAGGGCCGGGGTCAGCGACCCCGGCTACAACTGGGGGCAAGGCGACGCCGCTCGCGGGTTCGTTAGTCTTGAACTGGCAGGGGGAGGGTGACGCCGCGACTCTTCGAAACACCGGCAACCTCAAGGTGAAACTCGAGAACGGCCGCTACGCCGAATTGAGAAACCTGCGGGCGACGATCGACGCGAACTACACTCCGCAGGAATTGAACGTTCCGCTCATTTTTCTCGGGAGCGACACGATGGACTTCCAGGCGGGCCTGCAGGCCAAGGGCTCGACGCTCGAGATCAGTAAAATCCAAATCGACCAGGGAAAGGCAAAATTCGCCACCGCTTACGCCGCGCTGCCGTTTACCTGGAGCAATATCGGGAGCGGGCGTTCCCTTTTTCCGCCGCACGGAGAGGTCTCGATCAGCTTCCAGTCGGAGAGCCTCGATCTGAAAAAGTTGTTCGAAGATTTCGGCGTGCCGCCGCCGGTCTCCGGCTCCCTGGACGTGAAGCTGGAGGCAAAAGGGCCCCTCGACCAGTTGACGGCGAGCCTCGATCTCCGGATGCAGGGAGTGAAGGCCGCGGCGGTGGAAAATCTGGAACCGGCAACGTTCGACCTTGGCCTGCGCTTGCAGGATAACGAACTGAAAGTCGCCGGAAAACTCCAGCAACCGAAAGTACAACCGGTGCAGATCGAGGCGCACCTGCCGCTCAATCTCTCGGAGATGATCGCTGCGCAAAAGCTCGATCAGAACACGCCGCTCAGCGCGCAAGTGCGGATGCCGCGGAGCTCGGTCAATTTCGTTAGGCAATTCGTCCCGGCGCTCCGCGTGCTCGACGGCAGCGTCGCGCTGAACGTGGATGTGGGGGGAACGATCGCGCGGCCGGCGCTGAGTGGCGCGGCCGACATGAATATCAATCTGGCGCGATTCGAAAATGCGATCCTTCCTGCCCTAACGAACTTCAAGGCGCTCCTCAATTTTCGCCAGAACACGCTCAACTTCGACCGTTTCGGAGGCGATTTGGCCGGCGGACCCTTCACCCTCGCGGGTAAAATCACCCTGCCGAAACTGACCGAGCCGACGCTGGATCTCTCCCTGAAAGCGAACAGCGTGCTGGTCGCCCGGAACGACAATCTGACCGCCCGCGTCGATGCCGACCTGAAGATCCAAGGTCCGCTGCAGAGCGCGACGGTCAGCGGCACTGTCCTCACGACCAACAGCCGGTTCCTGAAAAACATCGACATCATCCCGATCGGCCTGCCGGGACGGCCCGCGCCGCAACCACCCGCGGCCACCCCAATTCTTTCCATTCCGACGCCGCCGCTGCGCGACTGGAAATTCGACATCGTGATCAAGAGCAAGGATCCGTTCCTGATCCACGGGAATCTGGCGACGGGCGAAGCGACCATCGATCTCAAGCTGGACGGGACTGGCCTACATCCCGGTTTGCAAGGCCAGGTACGCCTCGCGAAATTCGAAGCGACTCTGCCTTTCAGCACTCTGACGATCGAATACGGTTTCCTCTATTTCGATCCCGACGATCCGCTCAACCCGCGGATCGAGCTGCACGGGACCTCGCTCCTGCGTGATTACACGATTCACGTTTTCGTTTACGGCACGGCGCTCGCGCCGGAAGCGGTCTTCAACAGCGAGCCGCCGCTCCCGCAGGAGGAAATCATTTCGCTCCTCGCGACCGGCGTGACGCGCGAGGAATTGACCGGCAGCGGCAACGTCCTCGTCGGCCGGGCAGGCCTGCTCCTGATGAAGCAGCTCTACCGCAAGGTTTTCAAAAACGGCGACGAGGGACCGAAAAGCGACTCGCTCTTTAACCGCCTCGACGTCGAGTTAGGCGCGATCGATCCACGCACCGGCCAGCAAACCGCGACCGCGAAGTTCAAGGTGAACGATCACTTCCTTCTCGTGGGGGACATTGAGGTGGGCGGGGATTTTCGCGGCCTGGTGAGGTACCTGATCCGTTTTCGTTGAGATGAGCAGGTTGTTTTTCGCCGCGCTGGCGCTTTGCCTAACGACCGCAATTTCGCTCGCCCAGGACGCGGTCCAGCTGCCGGTGCAGAAACAAAAAGCGGAGGAAAAACGCACCGTCGCCCAGGAACAGGAAAAGGTGGCGCAGCACGCCAACCTCGAGATTCGCGGCAACACCGCCTTCGACGACAAGGTCCTGCGCTCCCAGCTGAAGGAGCAAATCGCAACCATCGAAAAGTACGGCCTAACGAGTGCGCGGGGTGACGACGCGGCCTTTTTTCTCGAGCTTTATTACAAAAAACACGGCTACGCCCAGGTCAAAGTGCGCTACGCGCTCGCGGGCGGGAACCGTCTGCAGCTCGACCTCGCGGAAGGCCCTCTCGTCCACCTCGGGAAAATCGTTTTCGTCGGCCGCCAGCAGGTGCCGGAAGACAGGCTTTTCAATTACGCCGTCGGCCCGACGCAGGAGCGTTACTCCAAGGCGCAGTCGCCTCTGCCCTTCGTCAGCGCGGATCTCGAGGAAGGCGCCAATCTCGTGCAGCGCTTCTATGTCTCGGAAGGCTTCGTCGAGTGCACGATCGAGAAACCGCAATATGAATACGTGCGGCCCGATCTGGTCGATGTCCGCATCGTGGTGCACGAGGGCCAGCAATACTTCTTCGGCAACATCGATTTTGTCGGACCCACCATCTATGGCGGGGAAGCATTGCGCGGACAGATGCTCGATCTGCTCCAGCGGCCTTACACCGAGGCACGACTTGCGGATATCCCGCGCCGTTTACAGGCGTATTATAAAACGCGCGGATACTACGCCGTGAAAGTGGACGCGGTCGGCGACCCGTCGCTCGCCGTCAGCGGGAAGGTCCCGGTGCGGGTGACGCTCGAACCCGGCGCGGTCTATCACTTCGACGGCGTGACGGTGAAAGGCACGCAGAAGCTGCGGCCGAGTTATCTCGCAAGACGTTTCCGCAAATTCCGCGGTAGACCGTATAGCCCCGAAGCAATTGACAAGAGGTTCCGTGAGCTGATGCGGACGAGCCTTTTCAACATTCTCCAGATCAATCCGACGCCAGTCGACGGCAACCGGCTGCGACTCGACATCAACGTGGAAGAAGCGAAGTCGAAAGAGTTTGGACTTTCCATCGGATATGGCTCCTTTTCCGGCGCGATCGTTGGCGCGTCCTACGCGAACCGCGATCTGTTTGGCTACGGGCGGCCGATCACGACCTCGGTTGAGTATTCGGAGCGCGGATACAAAGGCGAGTTTACCTACGAAGATCCTTATCTCTTCGATACGGACTTCGCGTTCAAGACGCGACTCTCGGCGCTGACCTACGACTACGACGGCTATTCCAAGTTTGAGCTGGGCGGCCGGTTCACTCTGAGTCGCAAGATCACCGACCAATACGAAGTCGGGCTAGTTTACGCGGCGCGGCATGTCGAGGTCACGGACGCGACGATTGACGCGGCACTGCTCGGCCGGACCTCCTACTTTATCAGCGCGATCGGGTTTACCCAGACGCTCGATCTGCGCAAGAACCCGTTCGTCGCGCCCCGCGGCCTGATTTTTGACAACACCTTCGATCTTGCTTCGAGCGCGATCGGGAGCGACATCGATCTCATCCGTGGCACCGCGCGAGTGAGCTACTATATCTCATTCGCGTCCGGACCGCCGGCCCTGGTGGGAGAAGATCTGGAGAAGTCGGCCTTCCAGCGGTGGTTTGAGCGGAGCCTGCTCGCCTTCGGTGCGCGCAGCGGCATCGTTTACCCGCTCGATAATGCCGGGACAAGCACCGCGCTGGCGATCCCGATCGACGAACGATTTTTCAGCGGCGGCAGCACGACGGTGCGCAGTTTTACGGAGCGGGACCTGGGACCGCACGATGCGAGTGGCAACCCGATTGGCGGCGAATTCTTCACCATCTTCAATGCGGAATATACTTTCCCAATCTACGGCGAAATCCTCGGTGCGGTCTTCGTCGATGCCGGCAACCTGCTGCCCGATGCGCGCTCGCCGGGGCTGAACGACATGCGCTACGGAGTGGGCCTGGGGTTGCGCTACAATCTGCCGATCGGACCGGTGCGCATCGACTACGGCTTCAATCCCAACCCGCGCGCCAACGAAGCCTCGGGAGCCTTTAATTTCAGTTTCGGTTTCGCATTCTAACGATTGCGGGAGAGGCCGCCCGCCGTTATCATTCCGGAGAGCCGCGCCTCGCGTGTCGTTAGGCGGGCAACCGGAAATCCAAGTTATGGAAACAACAATCGCTGAACCCAAACGCACCCAAACGCCGCCGGCGGATTTTCTCCCGCTCGAGGGAACGGATTACGTTGAATTTTATGTCGGCAACGCCAAGCAGGCCGCGCATTTCTACAAGACCGCCTTCGGTTTCCAAAGCCTGGCTTATTCGGGCCCCGAAACCGGCCAGAAAGACCACGTCAGCTATGCGATTCGGCAACATAAATTGACCTTCGTCCTGACCACGCCGCTGCGGTCTGGCACTCCGATCGCGGACCACGTCTCCAAGCACGGCGACGGGGTGAAATATCTGGCCTTGCGCGTGCCCGACGCCACCTCCGCCTGGAACGAGACGACCAAGCGCGGCGGCAAAAGTTACATGGAACCGACGACGTTGAAGGACGCTGACGGCGAAGTCGTCATGAGCGGCATTCACACCTATGGCGAGACGGTGCACCTTTTCATCGAGCGCCAGAACTACCGCGGTTTCTTTATGCCCGGTTTCCGCAAGTGGGAGTCGGTCTATAACCCGCCGGATACCGGTCTCCAGTATGTCGATCACTGCGTCGGCAACGTCGGCTGGAACCAGATGAATCCGTGGGTCAAGTTCTACGAGGATGTGATGGGCTTCCGCAACATCCTGAGTTTCGACGACAAGGATATCTCGACCGAGTACTCCGCCCTCATGAGCAAGGTCATGAGCAACGGCAACGGCTTCGTGAAGTTTCCGATCAATGAACCGGCGGAGGGAAAGAAGAAATCGCAAGTCGAGGAATACCTCGATTTCTACGACGGCGAAGGGGTGCAGCATTGTGCGCTCGCGACCAAGGACATCGTGAAGACGGTGACCGATCTGCAGCAGCGCGGGATTGAGTTCCTGAACATTCCGACCACCTATTACGACACTCTGCCGGATCGGGTGGGGCACATCGATGAAGAC
Organism: Spartobacteria bacterium; assembly: GCA_003169975.1. GTDB lineage: Bacteria > Verrucomicrobiota > Verrucomicrobiia > Chthoniobacterales > UBA10450 > Palsa-1392. Next base: position 76,960 of record PNAA01000043.1, read on the forward strand.
CTCGAACCGCTCAAGCGCCTGGGAATTTTGGTCGATCGCGATAACGAAGGTTATCTGCTGCAAATCTTCACCAAGCCGGTGGAAGACCGGCCGACGCTCTTTTTCGAAATCATTCAGCGCAAAGGCGCGAAGAGCTTCGGCAAAGGAAACTTCAAGGCGCTCTTCGAAGCTTTGGAAAAAGAACAGGGACTGCGGGGCAATTTGTAATTTGTCATGTTGAGCGGAGCGAAACATCGCTGGCCATTTCTGCGCGCACTGAGGGCCGAAATGGTCAGAGATCCTTCTCCCGCGACTGCGGGATCAGGATGACAGGTTAAGAGAGGAAAAGACTTATGCCGTATTATCAAAAGCTCGGTCAGATGCCGAAGAAGCATCACATCTGGTTTCATCGCAACGGTGCGGGGCCGACCTACAAGAACGAAGGCATCGCCTACGAACACGTCTTCACCACGGAAGGATTCGATGAAGCGTATTCGATCGTCTATCACCTGCGGCCGCCCACGCGCGTGCGCAATGTCGAGCTAATCAAGTATTGGGAGCCCAAAAAAGTCACCGATAGTCCGCTGCGTCATCATCATCTCAAGACGGCGGACATTCCGCGCCGGGGCGATCTTTACACCAGTCGCATTCCGATGTTGTTCAACCAGGACATCACCGCGTATCGCGCGCGGCCGGCCAAGACCTACGACAAGTTCGAGTACTACAAGAATGGTGGTGCCGACGAAGTCATCTTCGTCTTCAAGGGCGGCGGCACGCTCGAGACGGTTTTCGGCAGGCTGCCTTATCGCGCGGAAGATTACATCGTCATTCCGCGTGGGATTACCTACCGGCTCGTTCCCGACAACGTGCAGGAAGAAGATTATCTCATCCTCGAATCGACCGGTCCGGTGCGAATTCCGAAACGGTATCTCAATCACGAAGGCCAGATCAAGATGGGGGCGCCCTATTCCGAGCGCGATCTGCATGGGCCGACGGAGATCATCACCATCGACAAGGAGGACGATGTGGATGTTCTGGTGAAAGACGGTTCGCGTTTCACTCGGGTGACCCTGGCCCAGCATCCCTTCGATGCCGTCGGGTGGGATGGGTATCTGTATCCCTTCACCTTCAACGCGCAGGATTTCGAACCGATTACGGGCACGGTGCACCAGCCGCCGCCGATCCATCAAACCTTTGAAGTGCGCGGCTACGTCATCTGCACGTTCGCGCCGCGCTTCCTCGATACCCATCCCGAAGCGGTCAAGATCCCCTGGGTCCATGACAATGTGGAAGCGGATGAGGTTCTCTTCTACGTTCGCGGAAATTTCGGATCGCGCCGCGGGATCGAAAGCGGATCGATCACGCTCCATCCGCGCGGGATTCCGCACGGGCCGCATCCGGGCACGATCATGGCGAGCAAGGATGCGCTTCGCACCGAAGAGCTGGCTGTGATGTTCGACACCGCGCACACGCTCGAACTCACCGAGGAATCGCTCGCGCTCGACGACCCGAACTATCCGCTTAGCTGGCTCGATTAATTGTTGCGCTGGGAGCAGCCTCAAATCCCCGCCATCATGCGCATCGACCCCGCGGAGATCGGCTTGCCCGATCTCTATCAGTGGATGGTCAGTACGATTACGCCGCGACCCATCGGCTGGGTTTCAAGCATAAGCGCGACTGGCCTGACGAACCTTGCGCCTTTCAGTTTTTTTCAAGGCGTCACGCCGAATCCGCCCACGCTCCTTTTCTCCGTCGCGAACAACCGGCACGGAGAAAAGAAGGACACCATTCGCAACATCGAGGCCGTCCCGGAGTTTGTAGTCAACGTTGTTTCTTACGATCTGCGCGAGGCGATGAATCGTTCGTCCGCCCTGCTGCCGTACGGTGAAAGTGAATTTGGCGTCGCCGGTGTCACCCCGATAGCGTCGGAAAAAGTTCGACCGCCCCGCGTCGCGGAATCGCCCGTCAGCTTCGAATGCAAGTTGCACCAGATTGTCCGTGTCGGCGATGGGCCGCTCGCCGGCAACGTGGTTTTCGGAACCATTCTTCTCATCCACGTGAATGAGCGGGTGCTGGATTCCGCCGGCAAAGTCGATCCGGCGAAACTCGACACCATCGGGCGGATCGGCGCTTCCTCGTATGTGCGCACGACAGATCGGTTTGAGCTCGACCGTCCGTAAAACAACCGTCCCCGCTGTCGACTCGAGCTGGCGTCCTGCCCGCAGAAGGCCCGTCGGCAGACGAGATGCCCGCTCGACCTGACAGGCTGGAAGCCCGTGTTACGGTCTGTTGTGAAGAATCCCGAATTCGATACCTCCGAGCGCCTAACGATCGAGCGCAATCGCCTGGGTGAAAATCGCCTCACGGAGTTGGAGCGCGTCTTCGGCGATCTGCTCGACGCCGTCGGCGAAGATCGGACCCGCCAGGGGCTGGCGAAAACACCGGGACGCGCCGCCCGCTCGTTTGAATTTCTCACCCAGGGTTATCGGCAGTGTGTCGAGGACGTGGTTAACGGCGCGATCTTCGATTCCGACGCGAGCGAAATCGTGATGGTGAAGGACATCGAGCTTTACTCGATGTGCGAGCATCACCTACTGCCCTTCATCGGGCGAGCCCACGTCGCCTACATCCCGCATGGCCGGGTCATCGGCCTCTCCAAGGTCGCGCGGATCGTCGACGTCTTTGCCCGCCGGCTGCAGATTCAGGAACAACTGACCACGCAGGTGGCCGATGCGCTGATGGGAGCGCTTCACCCGCTGGGCGTGGCGGTCGTGATCGAAGCAAAGCATCTCTGCATGATGATGCGCGGCGTGCAGAAGCAGAATTCGATAATGAAGACGTCGTGTCTCCTCGGTTGTTTCAAAGACGACGCAAGCACCCGGGGCGAATTCCTTTCGCTGCTCAGCCAGTAACCGGGCGATGCGGCTGACCGTCAGCAAGCGCCTGGAGTTTTCCGCTTCGCGTCGCCTTTTTTCTCCGGCTCTCTCGGGCGAAGAAAACGTGGCTGCATTCGGTCCGGAATCCGCGGCGCGCTACGGCACCGGGCGAAACTACGTCGCCTTTTTTATTTTTACCGGCGAGGTCGACACGACGACTGGCATGCTGGTCAACATCAGCGAAATCAAAGCGCGGGTGGAGAAAGTCCTGCACGCGCACTTCGATCACAAATTCCTGAATGAAGATCACCCGATTTTACGCGATCTGCCGCCGACCGCGGAGAACATCGCGCGCCAGCTCTTCGTCGAGGTCGCGCCGCTCTTTGCTGATCTCGAAGCCAGGCTCGTTGCCTGTCACCTGGTCGAGGCGCCCGAGCGGAGCGCGACCGTCTATGCCGATCGATTGACCGAAGAAAACTACTGGCTCGAATTTTCCGCCGCCCGGCAGACCATGTCGCCGCATTTGAGCGCGGCCGAGAATGACGCACTTTTCGGGACGGCGGCGGCGCCGCACGGACACGGACACCATTACCGCGCGCGTTTTACCTTTCGCCACGGGGAAGAGGAAAATGCGCGGCCGCTCGTTCCGCACGTCGCGCTCGCGCAGTGTCTCGCCTCGCTCGGGGCCGAACTGGACCACAAGAACCTGAACCACGAAGTGGCTGGCCTAACGAACCGGCCGAAGACGACCGAGAGCCTGGCGCAATACCTGCACGCGCGCGTCGCCGCCGTGCTCCCGGCGCACCGCGTTCGCCTGCACGAGCGCGACGATTTCTTTGCCGAGTATTGGAGCGGCGGTGATTACTTTCTCGGGATGCAGCGACCCTTCAGTGCGGCGCATCGCCTGCATGCTCCCGGCCTCTCGGAGGCGGAGAATTTATCGCTCTACGGCAAATGCAACAACCCGCGCGGACACGGTCACCGCTACCTCACCGAGGCGACGATCGGCGGGCCCTACGACGAGCGCAGCGGCACGCTTTACAGTTTTCCCGCGTTCCGCGACGGGATCGAGCGGGCGCTCCGGCCGTGGCAGGATAAACATCTCGATCTCGAGACAGAGGAATTTCGCGCGAGGCCCTCGACCGGGGAGAATATCGTCCGCGCGCTCTGGCCAAAGTTTGACGGCCGGCTTGATGACCGGCTCATGCGCCTGCGGCTCTGGGAAACGCCTAACAATCGCTTCACGCTTCGCCGTTAGGCTCGCATGGTCCCGCCCGGGCACTGCTTGTTCCGCTTCCGGGCTTCGCTTAGTCTTGCGCATGGCGAAGGCGGGAATGGACAAGCACTTGGAGGAGGACATCTGCATCCACATTTTCACCGTGTCAGCCGGCATGGTGGGCGTTTGCCTGACCGTCATCGGATTGCTGCGCGTGGTGATCACCCTGCGCAAGACGGACACGGTGGCCGACAACCTGCTCGCGATCGACGCGTTCCTCTTCCTCATCGCCTGTCTTTCCGCCTACTGGGCGTTACGGACCCGCCGCGATCGCCGGGTCTATCTGGTGGAACGCTTCGCGGATACAGTCTTTATCCTGGCATTGCTTTTGATGGTCGCGGTCTGCGCGTTCGTGACCTTCGCCATCGCCGTCAACACGTGATTTTCAGGCCGCGTGGTTCCTTATTGCCAGAACGCCGCCGATGACCGCCGCCCAATTTCGCCGCCTCGCCCTCGGCCTGCCTGACGCCGTGGAAAGTTCGCATTTTGCGCATCCGGACTTTCGTGTCCGGAACAGGATCTTCGCCACCCTCGGCTATCCGGATCCACGCTACGGAATGGTCAAACTCACTCCCAGGCAACAGGAAGAACTGCTCCGCGCTGCGCCGGAGACCTTTCGTCCCGCGGCGGGAGCGTGGGGCCGGAGCGGGAGCACGGTGGTGCTCCTTTCCGCCGCCAGGGTGGCCACGCTCGCTCCCATCCTCCGGCGCGCCTGGGAAAACGTCGCGGTCCAAAACCCGGCAACCAAACATCGTCGTTAGGCCGCGGCCAATCGCATCCGATGCCGCCCCTCCGCGAGCACGATCGCGACCGCGCTGAGGGCAGCGTAGCCGAGCATCGTTCTGCTGTTCCCGCTTCCGTAGAAACCGGCGAAATCCAGCCAGGGACTTGCCCCTCGATCATTCACCACGAGATACCAGAAACTGAGGAAAGCGACGATGAAGGTCTTGGCGTTGACCGTGATCACGCCTAACGAAGTGGCCGTCGCCGCGACAAACGCGATCCCGACCAGCAGCGCGCCGACCGGTTGCGCGCCGTGGGTCGCCGTGCGCGCGAGCGGACCCGCGCAGAGGAAAAGACTGAGGAGCGCGGTCGACCCGAGTTTCCACCAAACGAAGTATTCGCGCAGGCGGGGCGTCGCCCACAGCATGGCGATCGTGTTCGCACGCGCGTCGCGCGTCGCCACATCCGAAACCACGATGGCCAGCGCCGCGAGGACGCCCGGCATGAGGCCGGCGAGGGGCGCGCTCATGGTCGCGATCGTGATGACGACGAACACGATGAGCACGAGTGGGTAGAGCGTGAGCGTGAGCACGGCGTCGCTCCACATCGCCGCGACGAACGAACCCCGGCGCGCCGGGCGAAGCAGTTGCGCGACGATTCGCCGGCTCACCGGTTTGAACAAATTCTGCAGTCGCCCGATCCAGTTGCGATGCGACTTCTCCGCCGTCTGCTTCGTTCGCGCCGGATCGAAGCGGTGGAAACACAACGCTGCCAGCGGGAGAAAAAGCAGCGGCGCCAGCGTCGAAACGAGGCGCGGCAGCACCCACCCGCGCGTCAGCGTCAACCCCGGGAAAACGATCGGCGCCTTTTTCGGATCGAACGCCGACGCGCCAATCGAAACCGAGTCGGTGTGCAGCGTGCGCGTCATCTGGTCGATCGTGAATCCAAATCCCGTAAAATCGAAATAGCGTGCCCAGCTGATGCCGTGGTGGCTGGCCTCGTTGCTTGCCACGAGACCGATGGCCGCCATCCAAAAGAAAAAATAGACGACATCGCCCAGTTTCCCGGAGAGGAACGGGATCGATTCGAACAAGACCGCCACGGCCGAGACAAAGACGACCGACGCCGGCGTGAGGAGCAGATATTGCTCGAGGAAAACAAGCGGCTCGATCGATGCCTCGCCGCGCACGAGCAGCATCGCCATCGAGCTGAGCATGAATCCGCCGAGAAACGTGGTCAGAAACAAAACGTTGCCGAGAAATTTTCCGAGCAGGTACTCGCCCGATCGCATCGGCGTGGAAGCCGCCACCAGGCCGCAGCGCGAGACGACATCCTTGCGGATCGCGCTCGAGATCACATAAAAGCCGAAGAGCCCGACAAAGATCATCCCGAGCGAAGCGGTTCCCATTCCGATCGCGCCCGAGTTGTAGATCGCGCGCTGTCCATTGATCTGGATGAGGGTGCGACCGGTCGCGGGCGAAGGGATCCAGACATAGGCAAACGCGCTCAGGAGCAGGAAAACGACGACCGTCGAAACGCGGCGGAAGCGAACGAGAAAATCCACGCGCACGATGGCGACGAGGCGGGCGAGGCTGCCACTCATCGCTCCGTCTCCTCGCTCGCGCCGAAGTTCATCAAATAGAGAAACGCGTCTTCCAACTCCGGCTCCACTGCCGACGCGGCGATGGCCGGCTCTGGCCCGACAAAGCGGATATGAACGCCGTCGGCTTTGCGGATCGCGCTCGAAATTTTCAACGTGCCGCGCAGTCGATCGAATTCATCTGAAGAAACCACACTGCGCCACACCTTGCCCGCGCTGGTCTGGAGCAGGTTCTCGGGCGCGCCGACGGTGAGCAGCGCGCCTTCCTTCAGGACCGCGATCTCGGTCGCGATTGATTCGATGTCCGACACAATGTGAGTCGAAAGAATCACCAGCTTGCCGAAGCCGATCTCGGAAAGAACGTTGCGGAAACGGACCCGCTCCTCCGGGTCGAGCCCGGCCGTTGGCTCATCCACGATGAGGAGCGCGGGATCGTTGATCAGCGCCTGCGCGATACCGAGGCGTTGTTTCATCCCGCCGGAAAACCCGCCCACCGCGCGATTCGCAGATTGATGGAGGTTCACATTTTCGAGCATCTCCATCACCCGCTTTTTCGAGTTCACTCCCTTGAGCACGGCGAAGTAAGTCAGGAACTCAATCGCGGTCAGATTTTCGTAAACCCCGAAGTCCTGCGGCAGATAGCCGAGCTTCCGCCGAACATCGTTAGGGCGCTTTGTAACATCGACGTCTTCAAACAAAATCCGGCCACTCGTCGGCCGGGTGATCGTTGCGATCATCTGCATGAGCGTCGTCTTGCCCGCGCCATTCGGGCCGAGTAGCCCGATCACACCCGATTTCAGGTCGAGCGAGACATCGCGCACGCCGTACTGTCCGCCGCGGAACTGTTTCGAGACCGCCTCAATTTTCAGCATCGCACCTTCTTGGCGGGAAGAGCCCGCGCTGTCGAGTCGCGGTGCAAATTTCGGCCGTGCGGTCGGAGGCGCCGTCTCACTGCGCGTTCTTAGCGTGGCCGAGGTCGCAAACCGGCTCCTTGGGTTTGATCCCCGGCCCACTGTCCGTCAATTCAGGGCAACCCTAGGCTTTGCCCGATGATCCGGTCAACTGCACGAAGGCCACCTGCTCGCCATCCGGCGCGTTCGGATTCCCCGAGGTAAAAGCGCTCCCATTGCCGCTCAAGCCCGAGTCGCCCGCAAAGTCCCAGGTGCTGTCGCCAGGATTGTATCGATAGCCCCCGGAACCGACCACGGGTGATTCAAAGCTGCCGTTGAGCTCGACCGCGTCGATGAACGCGGTGTTGTCCCCGCCATTGGGATCCAGCCCCTCAAAGCTCAGCGTATAGGCGCCCGCCGGCAGATTGACCGGCGCCGTCGTGAACGCCGTGTAACTGGGGTCCGCCGGCTGCACGATCGCCGTCACCCCCGGTCCTTTCTCCGTGATTCTCATCCGCCGCCCCAGCCCGTCATGAGCAAACTCCGTGCGATTGCCGCTGTCCTGGTAATTGATCGCGCTCAGCCGGTTGGCTGCATCCCACTCGAACGTCTCGTTGTTCCCGTCGTAGGTCATGTTGCCGTTGGCGTCGTAGATTTGGTGCGCAGCTGCGAGCCATGCAAAACGCCCATCGCTTCTTCTCTAATTCTCAAAATATTGAGACGCCACCCCGGCCTCCCCGCGAAAAATATTCTCCTGACCCCTCCTGCTTCTCCGTCTCATTGCCGATTTAGACGCGATCCGTCCCGGTCTACTTAAGGAGGTCCATCGCTGAATCGGGCAATCCGCCCATTTTTTTGAACTATCCACCAGCCGTTGAAGGCACCGGCGCCATCGCCGCCCGACAGCATTATCAACACTGAATCTTCGGTGTCACTTGGCAATACAAGAACAGAACCTTTATCATCGAACGAGCTAGTTTTCTTTTCCAAAGATGGATTGAACACAAATTGAAACAATTGACGAGGAATCCGTATGCCATGCCCATTCCAGTCGACCTCAAATCGTGAAAGATATCGCTGCGGATCAAAGGAGTCGGTCCCGATAGCATGGATGCCATCCACAAGTAATTCACCGTGAGCGCCCCTCGTGAAACTATGATCTCGTGGCTCGAACTTATCCGCGGCCAGTGTGATGTGGACCGGTTCACCATGCACCAAGACTACGGAACGAAAGACCTGAGACGCGGCAGGCAAATGGCCGATTAGCCCGAATATAATAGAAGCCATCTCATAAATAGT
>PNAA01000037.1 GCA_003169975.1 Spartobacteria bacterium
AGATTTAAGCAGCCGGCAAGGCATGTAGCGTGCCATTGCAGTTGAGAACTTTTGACAAACAGTTGAGAAGGTTTGCCAGTTTGGAGCGACGATTGCAAGCGAGTTTTCGGGCGATTTTGAGCCCTTTCGGACGCTTTTGAACATATCACGCTCAGGCCCGATTCCGGGCGCCTGCAGGCCACAAAATCGAGCCCTGCAGGCGGCCGGAAAGGGCGCTGCGGAAGCTCATGTCTTGGGCGTCGAGGATTGCGTCATCTTGCCGTCGGCGTCCACCGTGATGGTGATCACGTTGCCGTTGGGCGGCGTGGGCGGAGAGACGACCGGCGGGCCCACGGAACCTAAATAGGAGCAACCGGTCAGGATGCGGACGGTGAATGGATAGGGGGCCATGACTCCGTCGAACTCCGCGATGGTATTACACGCTCCCGGATCATAAGGGCCGGCGAGCGTGCCGCCGCTGCTGTCAACGATGATAACCTGGTCGCACTGGACGGAGGGGGCGGGGTTCCAGCCAGGCGCGAAAATGTTGGTGCTCGGCAGGTGCGGGAAATTGAGCGTGACATCGAGCGTGTTTGGCTTGGTCGGAGGGCCGAACTGAAGCGTCGGCGGCGGGTTGGTTGGCGGGAACGGATTGCTCGTGGGGGTGCCGCCACTGGATGGGGTCGGCAAGACGGTGCGTACCTTGCGGACGAGGCCGATCAGGTCACTCGGGCCGAGCTGAGTCGGCGGACCGATGGTCAGCTCCGTGCGACCAGTGAAGATGTCTTCCGAGGCTTGCTGAATGTCCATGGTCGCCGCGGCCCAGGCGGGGTTGCCGGAGAGGACGCGGGCGGTCTGGCTGAGCCAGAGCATGGCGGCCAGATCGTCGGCAACGAGGCTGATGCGACCTTCCCAGGGAGCGACGCCCCAGACAGCGTAGAGGCGCGCGGCGAGACCGACAGGGATGTCTTCGGCCGGGGTGATCGTGGTGCCCACGACTTCGCCCGTGCTGGAAGTGGTCTCGATGAACGAGGTGCCGTAAAGCTCCTGCGTGAAAATGAGCGCGCCGATCCCTTCCGGATCCGGACCGGCCTGATCCTTGTCGAGCGTGACGAACTCGAAATTGGAGCGCTGATTCGTTCTAAGATAGTTGAGGGTGACGCCGCTCAAGGTGAGGTCGCGACGTTCGTTGAGCTCGACCTGGGCGACGGCTTGATCGGCGATGTCTATATTATAGAGAGGGCGGTTGGCCCGGTCGCGAATGTTGAGCGCCGGCGGGTCGACCGAGAAATCCCACCAGGTGGTCTGGTCAGGCGTCCAGCGAATGCTTGCCAGAATGATTTGCGCGCAGGTGACGTCGCGCAGCTCCGTGCGCGGGATGGCGATGCCGGCGTCGATCGTTCCGATGGCGAGCGGCGCGCCTTTGGCGATCGCGTAATTCAGCGCGTCGATGATCTGGGCTTTGCTATCGACGAGCGAACCCGTTTCATCCTGGCTGACGATGATGTCGGAGGTCGCTTTGGTGACGAGAGTGAAATCGCTCAATTGCAGACCGGTCGGCTTGGCCGGGGTCGGGTTGGCGGTCGGGCTGTTCACGAACTGGGCCTGCTGTTCGTAGATTATTTTTTCTAGATACCACCACGGATCGGAGAGGGTTAAGACGAGGCCTTCAGTGGACCCGTAAGCGCCGCGTTTCTCGGCCGTGAGCCGGCCGCGGAACCAGGGAACGCCGTCGCGCAGGACGAGCAGCTCTTCGTCCGGATCGAAGGGAGAAGCGATCAGGAGGTCGGTCGCGCCGAACCCGAGCTCGAGCGTGCCGGTCGCCCCGTTGATGCTCTTGCGCAGGCCCGAGCAGATGCCCCAATCGGTGAAGCTCTGGAGCAAGCCGGCGCCGGCGCGCTGGAGTGACCAATCGACGGCGCTCATAGCGCTTGCCAGAGGGCGTTGATTTGCTTTTGGAGATCGTCGGCTTGCCGGCTAAAATTCGCGGAGAGGTTCCCAACACCGGCGACGACGGCCGCTGTCAATTGATCGGTTCCGTCCTGGATTGCTTTGGGGATATCGGTCGAGATCGAGGTAGCGATCGGCGCGAAGAGCGGAGCGATGGCTGGGACAACGGTCTGGAGGCTGACGCTGATGTCGTCGAATCCTTTGGTGATGGCCGAGGTTGTGTCGTCGATCGATTTGGGGATATCGGTCTGGATGACCGGCGCGACGGCTTCGATTTCCTGGTTGCGCTGGTCGAGCTTTTGCTGGAGCGCGTCGAGGCTTTGATCGAGGCTGGGGCCGGCTGCTTTGGCGGCGGCAGGGCCTGCGGCGGGCACGATCACTTCGCCGTTTTGATTTGGCAGGTTGGCGAATTCAGGCGCTGGTCCGGTCGGAGGAATGAAAGGTTTCGGCGCGGCCGCCTGCTCGAGGTAGAGCTGGGCGAGCGCGCTTTTCATCTGGTTTATTTGCGCCGTGGAAGAGTTGGCGTTGGCAATCGTATCGAGCAGGAATTTCTCGAGGCCCTGGGACGGTGACGGCGCGGGGAGTTTGGTGATGCTGGTCGCCTGATCGTTGAGCTTTTTCAGCTCGTCGGCCGCTTTTTGCACCGCGACCACATCGGTGGAGGTAAGAATGGTTTGGCGGAGCGCGGCCGTTTGCGCATTGAACGCGTTCACTTGCGCCTGCGTTTTGACAATCTCGCCGCCGAGGTTCGTCCACTCGGTCGCGAGTTTGATGATCTCGTTTTTTTGCGCTTGCGGGATCGCCGGATCCAAGGTCTTCTGCTCGGCCTCGTGCGCTGTCGTGGCGGAAACGCCGTAGCCTTCGATCGCGCTCTTGATCGCCTCGACTCGGGTTTTGTAAGTGTCGAGCTTATCCTGATCGCTGAGGGTCGCTTGCTCCGCTTCCTTGAATTTTTGCGCGAGCTGAACTCCCTCGTTTTGGAGGGCGATCACTGCTTTCAAAACCTCCTGCTGGTTCTTCAGCTCCGCGGTCTTTTCGGCTTCGAGGGTTTCGAGGGCTTGCGCGACGTTGGCTGAGAATTCAAGCAAGCTCTTGCGCTCCACTTCCGCGGCGAGCTGCGCCTCGAGTGACAATTGGAGGTTTTGATTGGTGTGCAGGAAGGGCTCGAGGAGCCCATTGGTCTGCGCCATTGCCTCGCGATATTTATCGGTCAGTTCCGTTATCTTCTGGCCAGATTTATCCAGCTCCGCGGAGAGATCCTTGAAGGACTGTTTGTCAATGTCCGCGAGAGCCTGCTTCAGCTTGTCCAGGGCAGTGATCTCTTTCGCGACCGTCTCCGGATCGAGGCCGCCGCTCAGGGTCACGCCGAGCGTCTGCGCGAGCGCGTTGACGCCTTTAAGCGCCTCGTAAAAAGCGACGGAAGCGCCAGCGGCGGCCAGAATGTATGGCCCCAGCGAGCCGAGTAATGAGCCGAGTGTCCGGGTGGTGTTTCCGCCCGTCAGGAGCTCGCGGCCCAGAACGGTGGCTTCCTGGCGCGCTCTCCCGATGTTCACCCCGGCGAGCAGGCTGCCTTCGGATTGGGCCGCGATGGCGGCCGCGATTTCAGCTTCAGCGGTGATGCGGGCCTGCGCGATGGTGAGCGATTCCTCTTCGCTCAGTTGCGCGCCCGTTTGCAGCTGGAGCGCGGCTTGCTTGAGCGTGATCTGCGCCTCCAGCCCCGCCGCGCGCGCGGTGTCGCCGGCGGCCAGGGCCTGGGTCTGTTCCAGCTCCAGATCGACCAGGATTTGCCGCTGCGTCGTTAGGCTGGCGAGCCGCTCCTGGGCCGCGGTCTGCGCGGTTTTCTCCGCGCTGATTGCGGTCTCGCCCGAAAGGATCGCCTGCATGGTGGCGGCCTGCTCCTTTTGCAGAGCAACAATCTCGGTATCATTCGCCACGGCCGCCGCGCCCGCTAAACCGCTGGTCCCGGCGCCCCCGGCGTTGGCCGCTTCCGCTTCCTTTTTGACCCTGGCGATCGCGGCTTCCGCTTCCGTGGCGCCCGACGTGTCGGCCGTCGTCCGGATATTGACCTCGAACGTGCTCGGATCGGCCATGAGAAAGCCCTAACGAACGCGCCGGGCGGAAATCGATCCGTAAACCGACATGCCGGCGACGGTGAACGCGCTGCGCGCGACCAAAAACACCGTGGTCGTGCTGGCCAGACTGATTCTTTCAGAGGGCACAACAAATGACTGGCCGACGGCGCCGGGAACATAAGCTGGCAGAAAAAGGTTGAAAACATCCAAAGAGAAAGCGCCGGTTGTCAGGCTTATGCCGCCAACCATGTTGGTGACACTGGTCGTCCCGGCTGCAATAAAACCAACGTTGCCGCGGACGTCCCAATCTCCCGCCGTCAGAGAAAGTGAAGTCACGTTCACCGCTGTCCCGGTCGTCGCTGCAACCGGGCTGCCTGACGTAACGGCGGAATTAATAAACTCCCCCAGCCGGCCAGCCGCGGCGTTGTCGTTAGTCGCAGTCGTGGTGGCCACGCGCGTGTCGCTGAGCCGCGCATCGTTGCCCGCCGCGGCAGTGGAAGCAGTCGTGCCGATCGCGCGCAATGCTTCGTCGCTTGTCGCGGCGCTGCCAGAAGGCTTAAGCGAAGCGGCGACCTTCGCCGCCGTCACGCTCGCGTCGATCGGCGTGCGCGTGTCACTGAAGCGCGCATCGTTGCCGGCGGCCGCTTGCGTGGCGCCGCTCCCTAACGTTCGCCGGCTGCCGGTTCCGGCGGCCGCGTCGGTCGCCAGACTCAGCTTCGATTCAGCGATCGCCGCCGCGGTGGCGATCGCAGCGTTCGTTAGTCCGCCGGCCGCGACCTTGGCGTCCGTCACGGTCGCGTCGGTCGGCGTGCGGGTGTCGCTGAAGCGCGCATCCGTCGTTAGGGGATAACGCGCATCGAGCTGGCTGAGCGGCAGATCGCTTCCCGTTCCATACCAGATGTGGGTGCTCGCTTTGTACTGGAAGATGACGCCCTGATTCAAAAGCGAAATCGAGCCGGTCGTGCTCCCGCCGGCTTTGTTGAAGACATCCGAGCCGCCGAGGGCAAACGCCGCCGTGTTCGCGCCCGAAACGGCAATCAGCTTGACCCCCACGCGGGTGCCGTCCGGCGGCGCGGTCGGCAGGGTAATGGTGACGGTCCCCACGGAAGCATCCACCGGCACGTACTCGGAAGCGGCCGCGGCGTAGGCGGAGGTTTTGACCGCGGTCGGGATGAGCGGACTAACGAAATCAGATCCGCTCACTGCTGTGCTCTGCACGCCGTTGGTGATTTTGACCAGGCCGGTGCCGGTGGCGCGCTTGATCTGCGTGCCGAGTGTCCCACTCCAGAGTGCGAGCTCGTTGTCGACGGAGACGAAGCCCGCTTCGTAAGTGAAAGCGCCGTAGATCTCCACTTCTCCCAGATTGAAGGTCCCGGTCGAGATTGAGTTGCTGATAAGTTTCAGGCGCCAATAGCGATGGGCCACAGTCTGCCCAGCGACCGCGAAATCATTGATCTGGTTCAGTGACGAGAAAGCAAAGCTATCGGTCTGGATGTCGGTGAAAGTGGTTCCATCGTCGCTCTCCTGCAGTTTCCAGGAAGCGGGAAATGCTCCGACCGCGTCGTCCCGCATTTGGAGGGTGTAATGATTGATCACGAGCGAATCGTTGACCCCGAGATCGAACGAGAAAAACTGGGCGCTGGCGCCGCCTGTTCCATTGCTCAAGACGTGGCCGTTCGCTCGATCGGTCAGGTTCGCGATCGGCTGCGAATAAGTAAGGTCCAGGCCATTCGATGTGATCGTGAGCAGGGCCGGATTGGGATTACTCCAGCTATCCGCGCCGAAGTTGGTCCCGAGAAAATAGAAAATGCCGTTGGTGTCGCCATTCGAGGCGTAGGTGAACGCGGTGGTGGCCGGGATGGTCGCCGCGACGCCGACGTTGCCACCACCCGCCGCGGTGACAAACTCCAGGCCGTCCGCGGTGCTCTTGACCGCGACAATTTTACCGCCCGCGCCTGAGTAACTGGCGGGCGCATCGCTCAGATTGAGAAAGGCGCGCGTCGCGAGATCAGCCAGGCTGGAACCGCTCTTGCTCACTTTCGTCCAGCCGATCTGATTGGTGGCGAGGGTGAGCGTGCCGGCGCTGAGATCGATCGTGCTGCCGGAGAGCGCGGTGAAGACGACGCCCGTCTGAATGTTGAACGTGCCGCTCGTTAGGGCGCTCGTCCCGCTGATCTGAGCGTTCTGCACTGGCGTATTGCCAGCGGAGAACGCAGTGACAAGTGACAAGTGACAAGTGATGAGCAGGAGCAGGAGTTTTTTCATTTCGTTAGGCGCTTAGGTGCCGAGCGCGATGTAGGTCAGCTTGTGGTTGGCGTCGGGCGTCGGGCCGCTGAGGTCGGCGGTGAATCCGTTCACGCTCACGCTGTCGGCGCGCACGGTGGCGAAAATGTTCGCGCCGGCGGAAGTCGGTTTCTCGATGTTGGCGGTGATGATCGGGACCGTGCCGACAGGGAAAGCCGTGCCGAAAAGGACGACGATGTTATCGGCTCCGCTCGGGAGCGCGACGCTCGCGCGCAGGATCATGTCTTCGCCTCCGAGATAAAACGGCGGCGGCACATCGGTGTAAAACGCGCCGCCCTGGATCGTGAACTGAACGATCGCTTCGATCCCGTTGAAAATTCCCTGCGGAGTGGCGGTGAGGACCGCGTTGTCCATGAAAACGTCCTGGGTCGTTTCGCCCGGCGTGCCGCAAGTGATCTGGACCTGGCCGGCTTTGGGGAGGGTGTTGAACGCGCAAAGGAGATAGACCTGGCATTCGCGGTTGGTCGCGAACTCGCGCCGGACGCTGAATTGGAGAGTGACCGAATCATTGCCTCGAGAGAAAAAACGGGCGGCGGCCGCCCTAACGATATCGACCGCTTCGAAAACCGTCTGGCCGTTCACGCTGACCGCTTGCGCCGGGTAATCGGCCCAGTCGGTCAGCTGCAATCCGGCGAAGAAGATTTTCATGAAAGTGACGAGTGACCGGTGACCAGTGACAAGTTGGAGATCGGCGCATTGGGCATCTCGTCACTGGTCACTTGTCACTCGTCACTTCCCCTGTCGTCAGGGCGCGGCCGTCCCGATGAAGAAGAGTGGGTTGAGCACGCCGCCGACGCCGATCGATCGGCTGGCGACCCATTCCAGATCGGGCACGCGCTGGAGTGAGCTCGAATAGACCTGGCCGGCTTTGCTCAGTCCGGCGCCGTAGAGCCGGAAGAAAACGCCCTCGCCGAAGATATCGAGGTTATGCGCGCCTGCGCTGAGGCGGGTGCCGCGAACCGCGCTCGGGCCCTGCACCGCGGCGGCGGCGAGCGCAGTCGCTTCGTCCACGCCCTGCGGGGTGCCGGAAGCCTTCACGCTCAACCCGGAGAAGATGGTGTCGTAATGACCGATCGCGTCGCTCGTGTCTTCGGTCAGGGTGAGAGCGAAGGCGACCTTCATGCCGGCGCGCGCGGCGAAGTTGGCCCAGGGGAAGAGGCGCAGACTAACGACCTGGGCGGCGCCGACCGCGCCGGCCGTCGTGATGTCCTGCCTAACGACCGTGCCGCCGGGCGCGCCGGTGACCACGCCGGTAATGTCGGTGCGCACGCCGGTGGTATCGAAGGTGGCGACGAACCCCGCGATCGAATCGCCCGTCACCGTCACCCCGCCCGCGGCGATGATGGAAGCGAGCGCGTTGAGCGCGGTGGCGACGGCCGCGGCGTTCGCGTTATAGGCGATCGCGCCGGTCGTGTTCGCGCCATAGGTGAGGGTGTAAGTGCCGGCGCTGAGCCACGAGTTCTGGTAGGCCTGCACGATGAGCGCATTCGGATCGTAGGGGAGCGTGTCCAGGTCGAGCACGTTGGCCTCGAGCACGAAGAGCAGGTTGGGATCATCGACCGGAGTGTTGTTCGCGCCCACCATCTGAAACTCGACCGGGCCGAGCAGGGAATCGGTCGCGGTGAAATTGAGATCCGGCATTTTGCTGATCGCGGCCGCCTTGAACCGGCACTGCTGTTGGGTGAGATCGAGCGGCTGGATGAGGAGCGGGAGATCGGCCGGGCCGAAGATCGATTTGCCGACCGGATACGAGGCATAGGGCCAGAGGATGGCGAGATGCTCGAACTCGCCGATGGGCGTGAACTGGGTCGTCGCGGCGATGCCCTGGTTGATCGAGGTGAGCGGACCGAAGGCGGAGCTGGTCAGTTCCTTGGTCGTCTTGTTCAGGGCGACGACGATGTCGTCCTTCGAGAAAAAGAAGCCGCCGTTGAAGGTGACCATCGCGGGGCCGCGACTAACGATTAAACGATCGATTTGCTGGCTCATAATGTTTGCTTGAGTTCGGCGCTCGGGAGATAGCCGGCGAGCCACGCGCGAGCGCGCAGCGTGGTCCCGGAAGTGGTCATGAAAGGGGCGAGAAAGAGGGATGCAGCGGGGTTGCGCGGGATGGGCGCGGAGCCGTCGAGCGTGTAGAAAATCGCGGCGCCAGGCGTCACCTGGGCGAGAGCCACGGCACTCAGATCGCTCGGGTCGATCGTGACGGGCGCGAGCTGCGGCACCTGGATCGCGGTCCCGCCTTCGGTCAAAAAGCTGATGTCGTAACTGAGAAACTTGGGATCGTTGCCTAACGAGATCACGGGCTCGTCCGGACGGAGCGCGGCGGAGAGCTGATCGGGCTTCGCCTGGCTCCAGAGCGCCGCGGTATAAATCGCGATGTCGAGCGCTTCCTTCCCCGTCTGGTTGCGGTTCGTGTTTTCGAGAACGCGCCCCAGCACTTTGATCCCGGTGAAATTCGCGCCGCGCACATTGGCGAGCGCTCCGGTCACCACCGGGGTGACGAGGATGAGTGCGATGCCGCCGGCCGTGCCGACGATCTTGTCGATCCGGCCCTGCAAATCTTTGAGGCGTTCCGTGATCACGGGGATGTCAATGAAGTAGGGATCGGCCTCGGTGAGCGCGCCGACCGCGTTGCGAATATCGGAAAGGAATTTTTCATTGCCGCTCATCAATTTTTTTCACCACGAAGAGCACGAAGGGCACGAAGGAATCAGGGATTTCATTTTACAAAAACTTCGTGTCCTTCGTGGTGCTTTTCATCCGGCGATGGTGCGCGGCGGCCGGCAGATGACGCCGCTCACGCTCGGCGTGCCGGCGGTCGATTGGACGGGCGCATCGATCGCGTCGTCGGGTTGCTCGACCACATCCAAGCAGGCCGCGATCCGGTTAAGGTCCGCATTGATCCGCGAGAGCTCGGTGATTTCGGCCGGGGTGAGATCCTCCTCGAGCGCGTTTTTGAGATCCGCGATGATCAGCTTGACGACGTCGTCCTTCAGCCCCTGCGGGATGGTGGCGACATTCGCGTCGAGGCGGTTCTGCCGGCAGCTCGAGATCTTGCGCCGGACGCGATCGACGACGGCCTGGATGATGGCGACGCTCCGTTCGCTCTGCCCAACGGCCAGCGCGGCGGTGCGCAGCGCATCGACCAGCGCCGCGATCTTGGCGTTGTTCAGGTCATCGATCGTGATCGGGATCCAGAGAGGCATGGTGTCGTTAGTCCAACTGGCGGATTTCGCTCAGGCACTCGCGCA
>PNAA01000005.1 GCA_003169975.1 Spartobacteria bacterium
ACACCACCGGCATCGAGCCCGACATCGCACTGGTGAAATACAAGCTCCTCGCCGGCGGCGGCATGTTAAAAATCGTCAACCAGACGGTCCGCCCAGCGCTGGAGAAACTCGGCTACAACTCCGAGGAGATCGAGCGCATCATCGCGCACATCGATTCCTTCGACACGATCGAGGACGTGATCGACAGCGACGGATCGACGATCACGTCCGGGCTGAAGCTGGAACACCTCTCGATCTTCGATTGCGCCTTCAAGCCGTTCAAAGGCGAGCGCTCGTTAGGCTACATGGCGCATCTGCGCATGATGGCAGCGGCCCAGCCTTTCCTCAGCGGCGCGATTTCCAAGACGGTCAACATGCCGGAAACGGCCACGGTCGACCAGATCATGCACACCTACGTCGAAGGCTGGCGGCTCGGGCTGAAGGCCATCGCCATTTACCGCGACGGTTCGAAACGCTCCGCGCCGTTGAACACCCGCAAGACCAAGGACATGGGCGGCTCCGCCGACGTCGTCGGGCTGACCGGCCGCGAGCAACTGGAACAACGGATCGTCGAATTGGACGAAGAGATCTCCGTGCTGCGGGTGCAACTCAATCAACCCACGCGCCATCGCATGTCCGACACGCGCATG
This sequence comes from Spartobacteria bacterium, assembly GCA_003169975.1. Taxonomy (GTDB): domain Bacteria; phylum Verrucomicrobiota; class Verrucomicrobiia; order Chthoniobacterales; family UBA10450; genus Palsa-1392. Next base: position 630 of record PNAA01000005.1, read on the forward strand.
TCGTTGACCCACAAATTCGAGATCGCGGGTCATGAAGGTTACATCACCGTCGGTCTCTACGAAGACGGCCAGCCCGGTGAGCTCTTCATTCAAATGTCGAAGGAAGGCAGCACCATTGGCGGCCTGATGGACACGGTGGCGACCCTCACCTCCATGGCCCTGCAATACGGCGTGCCGCTCGAAAGCCTGGTGAAAAAATTTGCCTATCAGCGCTTCGAGCCGAGCGGTTTCACCAAGAATCCCGATATCCGCAACGCCAGCAGCATTACCGATTACGTCTTCCGCTGGCTCGGCTGCCAGTTCATCAAAGGCTACAAGGAAGCGACCTCGCCCAGCCGCGCGCATCCCGAGCTGCCGCTCAAAGAGATCGCCGACATGGAAAAGAAAGCGGTCAATCGTCCGGTCTCGGATCTCTCGCGGACCGGGGACAAGGAATTAATCGACGTCATCACGAACCATGCGCCGAATGAAGGCAATCCCTCCGGCCTGACCAATGGCCGGACCCACGCGGAACGCGTCTCGGTCGCTCTCGGCAACATGTTCATGGACATCTCCTGCTCGCATTGCGGGAGCACCAAGGTGATCCGGGCCGGCGCCTGCGGAGTCTGTACCGAATGCGGCACGAGCCAGGGCTGCAGTTAGGCGACTCCACGTCCGCGGGACGATCATCAGCGGCTTCTACGGCACGAAGCGCGATGCCTAAAATCCGCCGGCGCAACCTGCCGCCGGCTCTGCTCGATCACCTTCTCGACCGGGAGATTCGGACCGACTAAGGACGAGCCCCGTGTTGCCGCAGTTTGATCTGGCTGGTAGGCTAAATGTCGTGAGCCTCACCGAAATCAAAACTGCCGTGGATGCGCTCTCGCCTGAGGAACTGGCTGAACTCGCGGCATTTATTCGAGAACGTGATAACGCTGCTTGGGATCTTCAGATCGACGCCGATTTCGCGGAGACTGGCCGATTGCGTGAAGTAGCGGACGAAGTGCGCGCGGACATTCGCGCCGGTCGGCTTGAGGATATGCCGTGACCGGCAAAGCGCACCGGCGCTTCTGGAAGCATTTCAATTCGCTCCCGCCTTCGATCCAGAAACTCGCGCGCGAGAAGTATGCGCTCTGGAAACGCGATCCGTATCATGCCTCGCTCAGGTTCGAAGAGCGGCGCAACAATATTTGCGTTGTCCGGATCGGCGAACATCACCGCGCCGTTGGTCTTCGCGAAGACGACATCATCGCCTGGTTCTGGATCGGCACCCACGAGGAGTACAACCGCTTCCACTTCTGATGTTCGGCAAGGGTCCGGAAACCTCCCCGCGTGAAAACACCCGAGCGAACCACCGCCGCCGCCTTCCAGCGTTACCTGAGCGGCGAAGTCCTGGCCGATAGCGCCACGCTCCACTGGACCGGGCTATATGTGCGACTCTGCCGGCTGCCGCGCGTGGTCGATAGTTTTCTCGTCCCGGCCACGCCCGAGCCGTTAGTCACCTGCACCGCGAAAGGCTCGGCTGAGTTCCGCGAGCGCGACGTCGGCGGCGCCTGGGCCACGCGCAAAATCGAGCCCGGCGCCGATGTTCGTCACCCATCCCAAGACACCCTACGAAGTGCGCTGGACCTCGCCCGCCGGGCAGGAGATCGAAGTCATCCAAATCCATCTCGCGGTCGATGTCTTGCGCGCCGCTCTCGCCACCGCCTGGCCGGGCCAGACCGACCGCATGGAAGTGATCGACTTCTTCGGGCGCGACGAAGCCTTTTCTCACCTCTGCCAGGCCTGCGCCGAAATGCTCACCGCGCGCACCCGCGGCCACACCCGCCGCGTCGCGGATCTCACCCAGCTCTTCGCCAGTTATCTGGTCGAGAAATACACCGACGACGCCCGCGAGAAGTCCGAGGTCCGCGGCGGCCTGCCCATCCGCCAGCTCCACAAAGTGGAGGACTACGTCAGCGAACGGCTGGCCGAAGAGATCTCCGTCGAAACCCTGGCCGGCCTGGCCGAGCTGAGCCCGTTCCATTTCTCGCGTCTTCAAGCAAACGACCGGCCTTTCCCCGCTGCACTTTCCAACGAAGCGCAGCCTGATCGAAATCGCGCTCGAAATCGGCTACACCAGCCCGACTGCTTTCGCGCAAGTCTTCCGCCGCGTCGTCGGCGTCACGCCGACGGAGTTCCGCGGTGCTTTGTAGCTTTGAGGGCGGTCCAACAGCGTTCGCCGTTCGAAGCGGGGCGCGGCTCGGCGCGTTGAATTGAAGTGTCGATAGTTAAGTCTGCCCCTTCAGAACCCCCCTTTCTGCGCACGTGCTAGTCGCCCTCTGGCTTGGCAAAGTCTAGATATTTGCCGTCTATTTTTTCCTTCAAAGCGCGCAGGCGAGTCGAAAATGGATATTTCTTTACATACCGGGTGACGTCTTCGCGTAGCGCGTTGATCAATTGGCGACGGTCCTCTAGTTTCGTGGGCCACTTTTCCCACCACTCAAGTTCTTGAGTGCAGAAGATGTGTGCGGGGTATGGATCGTTAGGGCGCTCTTCAATCTGTGCAAGCAACACGATCCGCGCTTCGTCACGAAGCACAGTGGCCTCGTGAATCCTAGAAGACGCTGCGGACTGCTTATAAAACAGCAGCGCCTTCGTCGTCTGAATGAAATCGTCGCGGTATGGCGCTAGCTCCTCGGCCTGAGTAAGGTAGTTCTCTGCAGTGGCGAGCTCGCCGAACTCCAGTTCGAGAGACGCATATTGAAGGAAGAAATGGTAGTCGGTCTTCAAATACGACTCCAATGAACGGAAGATGTCGCGTGCCGATTGAATGTCCACTCTAAAGCGTCTCTGGATTGCGTCGTGATTGATCACGTCTCGGTAAAGCTCAAACGATCGCGAGTGCTTCGATCGTGAAAAATCGATGTCATGTGCGAGCGTTTGTAGCAACCTTATATAAGCGGTCTTTACGAGAGCTCTTGGCGCTAGCTCGTTGAGCAAGGCATCTGCAATCACACGGTGTCTTGCATGCAGGCTTCGTTGATGGGGCTCGCGCCGTATGACGATCTCCTTCAGCTGACTATCAAGTAATAGAAGCGCTTCGTTTGGGAAGAGGTCGGTAAAGGATATGAATTGCTCAAGAGAGAGCTGCGCGCCGAACGACGTCCCAAGGCAAATTGAAAGGTATGCGATTTTGGCTTCGTCGGACTCAATGGATTCGAATTCATTTAAGATAATGAGATCGAAGTCTTCACCTTTAGTTGCTTCGCGCATCGCGACCAAGAGTTGTTTTTCCGCTCGGAACGCGAACTCATACCGTTGTTCGTTGCGTGTCTTGCCCGCTAATTTTCCCAGCAGGTTAAATTCGCCAAGCTTATCTATGAGCGAGTCGATGTCGCGATCACTAAGGTTGGGCATTTCGAACAGATGATCGTTCGCAGACAACGCTGAGAGGCGCTGAAGGACTCGACCTCTGCGATTCGATCGTTCGGCCGCGACTAACACCATTCGCCGAGGCGTAACCCGGTTCGCTTCGACAAACGCAGCGATCAGCGACAGGTGGTTGGAGGCATCGTCGATAAATACAACAAATCGATCCGCCGCCGCTGCCAACGCAGGAGCGACGTGGTAAGGCGCTAGGCCTTGAAACTGGTCGAGGAAAAAGACCTGTGTACCCGCCGCCGCTAAATTCGCAGCCGCGCGCATCAGTATCGTGCTTTTGCCTGACCCAGCAGAGCCTGATACAACGATCCCGGAAGCGTGATCCAGGTTGAGACGTTGCTGTACCTCGTCGTGCAACAAGTCCGCAGACTCGCGATGCGCGTCAAGATGAGAGAAGATGGACTGCCAGTCGGGCTTTGTACCGAGCAAGAAATCTTTGCGAGTGGGCAAGAGTCTGTCTGGTGGCCGTATCAGGCGAAACGCAGAGAAAAATTCCTGGAGTGAACTATGGCCCGTCAAAATGGTTGCGTGGCCGGTTGCCTTCAGCGATAGTGACAACTCCGGATGCAGATACCCAAGTATCTCCTCGCTCGATAACAGATCGGTTCCAGCGGCGACCGCGGTCAAAAATCCTCGGCCGTCGCCTCGATCGGAACGAGGTGGAGCGCATTGAACTTCCGTCGCGTTACCTCATCGATGCGCGGCGTAACGACATATGACTTGGAACGGCGCTCTTTGCCGCCGAATCGTTTTCCACGGGATTCTACCGCTTGCCAGAACAGAGGTTCATCCAACTGACTTCCCAGAAAGACAACCGGATAGGTGGAGTAGTCCCTAGAAGCTATCCGAAAAGT
>PNAA01000022.1 GCA_003169975.1 Spartobacteria bacterium
TAGTCAATGATACACTGCAGTAGTCGGAATTGCTCGCGGGCTTGCTTCCGTGAATCGGACAGCAATGCCAGAAGCATCCATCGACAAAGACCGCGATTCGCTCGCGGTGGAAAAGGAAATCTGGCCGCCCCGGCAGGCCAACGTGGCGCCGCCAGCCTGTGATGCCATTTTCTCGAAAGATACGAACAAGCTTAACTTCCGTGTCGCGATTGCCCCTAGAGCGAACCGCTGCCATAACTCGCGACCTAACTGACTTGCAAAAAACGTCCGCCATCACATCCAGATTTCACCGAAGTTGAGATGGGATCTCGTGAATCCACTTGGACGAATCGCCTTTGAGCAACTGCATCGCTTTGGCCAGCGGCATGGTCGCACGCAGGCTGAGAAGGATGTGCACATGATCGGGACACCACCGATCGCCAGGGCGTGCATGCCGTTTTTCGCGGGCGGTCCCTCCGAGGTACGGTCAAAGCCGAGCGCGAACCTCGCGGGTGAGCACGGGCGCGCGGCCTTTGCTGGCGAAGATGCAATGGAAGAGGGAAGGAATGCACTCTTTCGTCCTTTCCCAAGGACTTTGCTTGTTTTCGTGGGCGATGCCCAGCGCTAAAGCGCTGGGCTATCTCCAGAAGAATTGATCCGACCGCCACCGCCCAGGGCTATTTACAAGGAAATCGCCGCTGTTTTTTCCGGTCGAGGGCCCGCCTCATTTTTCCGCAAAAATAAGTCTTGCCTAACAAACTCCGGCGGACCCAAACTCGCGCCTTATTGGCAAACATTACCTCAGATCCTGCTTCTCCCGCCCCGGCGGCAAGCGCTCCGAAAGTTCATCGCTCGATCCAAAATTATATCGGCGAAGCCGAAACCTTCATCACTACGGTCAAGACCGATGCCGAAATCAACCCCGTCATGGATTTACACGGCTATGATGCCGCCGAGCTGGCCACCGCCGATGGCCTCCTCCAAACCGCCGCGGCTGCCTTCGGCGTCCGCCTTGCCGGCATCGGAGGGAAGACCGAGAAACATGAAGAATTGATGACGGGGGAAGCGCAGGTGCGCGGCGACTACGCCGCCTTTCGCTCGGTCGCGCGTGCGGCCTTTCCCGCTTAGGCGGATCGGGTCTCGCTCGGGCTCACCGGCAACGTGCCGCAGGATCTGCAAAAATTCGTACCCTTGCCCACACCAGCTACACGAACGCCGCCACAGGGCCGTGGGCGAAGAAGATGAGCAGGCGCAACTACGCGCCCGCGCGCCTGACGATGTGGATCAAAGAGGCGCACGGCGTGGCCCGCGGCGCTTTCCGCGGCAACCCGGGCGCGCTGACGAAGCTGAAACTGTAGACCTCAAGACGCGCCCGCCGGTTCAACCGCGCCGGTGGGCGCTTCGCGGGGCGAAGCGTCTGGAGTGGGCGACGCTCAGCGACGTACCGCGACTCGTTAGGTCAGCGAAATGGCCTGGAACGAACTGACGACGTCGTCCGGGCCGGCCTCGTTGAAGAAGGATTCGTAAAAGCCGGGGCCGAGGTCCCAATAATCGCCTTTGTAGTATTCGTCGCGGTAGAAGCGCCAGACGCCGCTGACCACGATCAACGAGCTGATGCGATCGTTCCAAAAGTCGCCCAGAAAATGGAAGCTCAGGTTGGTCCGCGCGTAGGCGCCTTTGAAGCAGATGTGATCGTAAACAATGACCTCCGGCAGACGAATACCTCCTTCCGACGCCCTCGCGGACGCCGGGCTTGCCGCGGAGGCGTGATAGCCCAGCGGTCCAACTTTCCACTTCGTGTCAATGATCGCGCCATTGTCTGGCGACAGCTCGGTCTTGGGTATTTGTTTCATAAGCGGCTCTTGCTATCTGAATTTGAACAGGCGACCGCACGCTTGTCGAGCACGAGAATGAAGAAAAGGAAGAAGTAAGAAAGAATAAGGATGAAAATGATCGCCAACAATTCCAGCGGTTTTCATTTTCATCCTTCCGCCTTCATCTTTCTGCCTTTTCTTAAATGCGATGCTCGCGATTGTCGGAACGCAGCCGGATCGTTTTGCTCTGGAGATCGTGCGACGCGCGGATGAAACGCACCGTCTTGCTCTTCGCGCGCATCAGGACGGAATAGGTGATCGCGTTGGCCCCCTGCGATTTTACCCCGCGGAGGAGCGCGCTGTCGCTGATCCCGGTCGCGCAAAAGATGATGTTTTTTCCATTCGCGAGATCGTCGGCGAAAAAGACGCGCCCGAGATCTTTTTCGTGGCCGTCGGCAATCAGTTGCGCCTTCTCTTTTTCGTCCCGTGGCCACATCATGCATTGCATGTCGCCCCCGAGGCATTTGATCCCGGCCGCGGCCAGGACCGCTTCGGGCGAGCCGCCGATTCCGACGTAGAGATCGATCCCGCTCTCCGGATAGGACGGGGCCATCGCGGCCGCGATGTCGCCGTCGCTGATCATGCGGAGCGAGGCGCCGACGCGCCGGATTTCTGCGACGATGTGTTTGTGGCGCGGGCGGTCGAGCATCACGACGACGACGTCCTGCACGCGTTTGTTCAGCGCCTTCGCCACCGTGATGAGCGTCTCTTCGATCGGGCTCTCCAGCTTCAGAGTTTCAATGCCGGCGATCTTCATGCTGCGGATGACGTCCGGGCCGTAGGCCAGCTTCATCATGTAAAACGACGGGATATCGCGGAGCGCGACCTTGACTCCTTTTTCCGGCGTCGCCGCCGCGATGCAGGTGATCGAGTTCGGCGCGCCCTTGGCGATGTTGGTCGTGCCATCGATCGGATCGAGCGCGATGTCGAATTGCGGCGCGCCGGGCAGCCACATCCCGAGTTGTTCGCCTTTGAAAATGCCGGGGGCATCGTCCTTGATCCCTTCGCCGATCACGACTTCGCCGCAGATGTTCATCAGGTCGAACATCCCGCGAATCGCATCGCAGGCTGCGCCATCGGCTTTTTCTTTTTCGCCGCGGCCGAGCCAGGGAAGGGCGTTGAGCGCGGCTGCTTCGGTCGCGCGAACGAAATCGAATTCGATGATGCGCTCGATGTCGTCGTAATTCTGTTTTGGGATGCGCATCGCCTGATGCTCGCAAAGGTCCGAGACAGTGACAAGCGCGTTGTAGACGCTTCCCTGCGGGAAGCGCGAGAGTTGTTGTCATCGGCTCTGGCCGCGATCCACGCCCGTCCCGCGCTTCGCAGAGCGAAGCGGCTACAACGGCTTGCGCGAAACGTCCTCTTTCGGCCCCACTTCGTATTCCGGTTTCGCGATGCCTTTCAGCCAATGATCGAACCAGCCGACGATGTGCTCGAGCCGCTCAATCCGGTGCCACGGTTGCCCGGAGCGTGACAGTTCGTGCGTCTCGTTAGGGAACTTCACCATCACCGTCGGAATCTTGCGAAACTTGAGCGCACGAAACATTTGCTCGCCACCCGCGCCGGGTGGCGTGCGGGTGTCGTCTTCGCCGAGCACGAGCATGAGCGGCGTTTTCACATTGTTGATGTAGGTGATCGGGGAGCGCGCTTTGTAATCGCCTTCTTTGTCCTCGAAGGGCGGTGTCTTGAACCAGTTCGGCTGGAAGAACGTAAAGTCGGCGGTGTACCACCAGTCGGCCCAATCCGCGATGTCGCGTTGCGCCACGGCGGCGGCGAAACGGTCGGTCTGTCCGACGACCCAGTTCGTGAGCAGGCCGCCGCCGCTCCCGCCGGTCACGCCCATTTTTTTCTCGTCGATCCCGCCTCGCCTAACGACTTCGTCCACGCCCGCCATCAGGTCTTTGAAATCGTCGCCCGGATATTTGTATTGGATCACATTGCCGAAGGCCTGGCCGTAGCTCGTGCTCCCGCGCGGGTTGGGATAAAGCACGACGTAGCCTTTCGCCGCCATCCATTGGAATTCGTGCTCGAAGATGTAGCCGTACGCCGTGTGCGGCCCGCCGTGGATGTCCAGGATGAGCGGATATTTTTTTGTCGGATCGAAGCCCGGCGGCTTCTGCACCCAGGCCTGAATGCGTTTGCCATCGAAGCTCTCGTACCAGATTTCTTCCGGCTCGGTCAGGTCGAACTGGCTGAAGAGCGCGTCGTTCGAATGGGTCAACTGGCGCGGCTCCGCTCCCGGTTGATCGATGCAAAACAAGTCATTGATCCGGGTCGGCGTGGAAACGAGGTAGACAAGTTTCGTCCCGTCGGCTGAGGCGGAATAGCGCAGCACAGCCTGGTTGCCATGCGTCAGCTCAGTGACGGTGCCGTTCTCGGCGCTGAATGAGGCCAGCTGGGTGCGCCCCTCCTTCGAATAAATCTCGACGATGCTTTTGCCGTCGGCCGACCAGAGTGGGGCGTTGCCACCGAGCCCGCGCGGCGCGGCATTATCGCCGACGACGCTCGCCCCGGCGTCATCGTCGAACTCACTCGTTAGGCTGCGCGCCTTCGCGTCGGGTGCCAGGTCGATCGTCCAAAGATCGGGCTGCGTGTAGGAATTTACCGGCTCGTTAGCCGAGGCGATAAAGGCCGCCCTCTTCCCGTCCGGGCTGAGCGTGAGCGGGCCCGTGTCCATTGGGATCGTGGTCAATTTGTTCGCTTCGCCGCCCTTCGCCGGCACCGAGTAAAGTTCCGTTTTCGGCAGCTCGTAATACGGTTCGTCCACATGCAGCGACGTGAAATAAATCTGCGCGCCATCCTTCGACCAGACCGCGTTGCCTTCGTCGAACCGGCCGCTCGTTAGCTGCCGCGGCTCGACCTTCTCGTCCGCGCTGTGCGGCGCCGGAATCATCCAGAGATGCTGTGGATGCTTCGGATCGAGATAGCCCTCTTCGTTATCGCGATAAACGGCCTGCGTGATCACGTGCACGTCGCTCTCGTGTTCCGCTTCTTCCTCGGCTTTTTTGGTGGCCGTGTCCTCTTTTTTCGACGCTTCGTTTTTCTTCGAAGGCGAGGGCGAACCTTCCGCCGCGACGGCCTTCTTTAGTTCTTCCTCCTTCTTTTTCTTGCGCGCCTGCTTCGCGAGATCGTCCGGGTTCGAGCTATTCCTGAATACGATCCACTTTCCATCCGGCGACCACCGCGGATCAGCGGCGCCTTTCGGCAGGTCGGTGAAAGCAAAAGCGTCGCCGCCCGACATGGGCAGAAGGCAAAGTTGCGGCGGTTGTTTCTTGCCCTCCTTTTCCGCGGCCCGACTGAAGACGAGATATTTTCCATCGGGCGACCAGCGTTGGCCGGTATCGCGCGGGCCGCTTGTCAGTTGCCGGGGCGGTTCACTGCCCGTCGTCGGTACCACCCAGATGGAAGTGTCGTAGCCATCCTTCTTTTCGTTCACCGTCACCCGCACGTAAGCGACGCGCGTGCCGTCGGGCGAGAGCTGCGGGTGGCCAATCCAGACGAAATCGAAAAGATCTTTTTCCGTGATGTTGCGCTTCGCGGGCGCGGCTGGCGCGAGGGGGCTTATCGTTAGGCAAAGAAAGGGAAAAAGAAAAGCGCGCAGGATTCGGTTCGACATGCGCCTAAGCTGGCACTGCGCGCGCTCGGCGCAATCGACGGAAGTCAGCCGTCCCGCCTGACTTGGCCGACGATCTTTCAGCTCGTCGGTTCTTTTCGGGGCAGGCTGGAAGGCTGCCCGCGGAGTCAGTCAAGATGACTGACTTCCGAGCCGCCTAACGTTTCCTGGAAGGGGCCGGAGATGGTGGTGGATTGCGGCTTTCGTAAATGGTGAACGACTCCTCCAAGACCATGTAATCCTGGTGCAACTGCGCCAGGATCTCCGGCGGAACGGGCGGCGCGCGCAGTTGCTCAATCGCCCTCCGCGCGATCAGTTCGTCCATTTGGCCGCCCGTGTTTGAGGTCATGAGGTTACGCACCTTCCCACCGGAGGCCGGTATCTCGAAGGTCGTATCTACCGTTCCCACGCTCAGGGAACCTATGTTGGAAGTTACCAGGCGATACCAGAGCGGGCCGAGCTGATATTCGACAGTTTTTTTGTAGCGCTCCTGAGCTGGAGAAGCCTTGGCGGGGGGTTTGGGAGCCTCCGCGGTCAGTGAAGCCGTTCGGCACGAAGCGAGGCAGAGCAAGACGACGAAAGTGAGCGCCTTCGAACAGGGCAGCACCGCGTTCCTCATGCGCCGAACCATAACAATGCGCCCGCCAGGCTGACCAATCTTTTTGTTGCGCCCCGCGCAAGTAGCCCCTTAATCTCCTCCCGCATGTTTCGTCCTCGGTTGTCTCCGCTCGCGGCGCTTGCCGGTTTGCTCATCGTCTTCACTTCCTGCGAGCGTCATCACGTCGGCGAATTGCCGGAATTGCAAAGGGAGCACCTCCATCCTCTCGTACCGCAGGCGGAAGAGGCCCGACCACCCGCGGCTCCGGCTTCTTCCTCCCCGACCCCGGCGGACTTTTTTCCGAAGCAGCAGCCCTAACGAGAGCGAATCGCATGCCTAACGAAAAGTAGCGCCATGGCCAAGTACAAATACGCGCGGACTCCGCCCAACATCAGGACCATGCCGCCCGGTGTTCCCTACATCATCGGCAACGAAGCGGCCGAGCGTTTCTCCTACTACGGCATGAAGTCCATCCTCGCGGTCTTCATGACTCATTACATTCTGAGCAAGACGGGCGTGCTCGATCCGATGCACGAGCACGAGGCCGACAGTTACACGCACTATTTCGTCTCCGGTGTTTACTATCTGCCGGTGCTCGGCGCGATCCTCGCCGATGGCTGGCTCGGAAAATATTTCACGATCTTTTCCCTCTCGATCGTCTACTGCTTCGGTCATCTCACGCTCGCCTTCATGGATTCGTCGTGGGGCATCGCGGTGGGCGAACGCACCATGCTCGCGATCGGGCTCGGGCTGATTTGTCTCGGCGCGGGCGGGATCAAGCCGTGCGTCTCGGCGAACGTCGGCGATCAGTTCGGCGAATCGAACAAGCATTTGATCTCAAAAATGTTTGGCTGGTTTTATTTTTCGATCAACGCCGGCTCGTTTATCTCCACGATTCTTTGTCCGTGGCTTCTCTCCGATCCGCATTACGGGCCGCGCTATGCGTTTGGAATTCCCGGCGTGGCGATGTTTATCGCGACGATTTTCTTTTGGGCCGGGCGCAAGAAAATGGTGCACGTCCCGCCCGCCGGGCTCGGTTATTTGAAGGAAACCTTCAGCAAAGAAGGCCTGATCACGCTCGGCCGAATTGCCCTGGTTTATATTTTCATTCTCTTTTTCTGGGCGCTTTGGGACATGAGCAACGGCATCGAGTGGACCTTGCAGGCGCAGAAGATGGATCTGCATTTTCTCGGGATGAACTTGCAGGCGGCACAGGTGCAGACGGCCAATCCGATTCTGATTCTGATCTTCATTCCGCTCGTCAATTACCTGATCTATCCAATGATCGATCGCTTTTTCCCGCTCACCCCACTGCGCAAAATCGGGATCGGGCTCTTCCTCACCGGCTTTTCCTTCGTCGTCATCGTTTACGTCCAATCCCAGATCGATCTCGGCCTGAAGCCGACCATTTGGTGGCAAATGCTGGCTTACGTGATCCTCACCATGGGCGAAGCGATGGTCTCGATTACCGGCCTCGAGTTCTCCTACACCCAAGCGCCGAACTCGATGAAGAGCTCGGTCATGGCCTTGTGGCTTTTCGCGATCGCCTCCGGCAATCTTTTCGACGCGCGCTTCAACGCCTGGGATGGGAACGCGGATGGAACGACGAAGCTGACCGATTTTCAATTTTACTCCTTCTTTACCGTCCTGATGTTTGCCGCGGCAACGCTCTTCGTCATCTTCGCCTGCTTCTACAAGGGCCGCACGCATCTGCAATCCCAAGACTTGACGCCCGACGAAATCGCGACCGAACCGATCATCGCTGGCGGCACGCCGACCTAACTTTTCGTCCCGAGCGTCTGCTCTTTCGGAAGCGACTAACGAGCGACTTCCCCCTTTTCTTTTCGCGTCTCGACCGCGATCATCATCTCGCGAATGCCGCCGCCGAACGAAGAGTATGTGCTCGATCTCCTCCGCGATGTGGGCTTGGTGACCCGCAAGCAGATCGAGGAGGCGCGCACCGGTCTCAACGGCTCCGGCAGTGTCGTGGATCTGCTCGTTAGGCAGGGCATTGTTTCGGCCGACGACATTTCCCGCAGTCTCGCCGCCCAGGCCCAGATGACCTGGATCGATCTCGCCGACATGGTCGTGCCGCAGGAGATCATCGACGAGATCAAGCCGCAGGACGCGCGCCGTTTCAAGATGATCCCGATCGCGCGCAACGAGCACGGTCTCGTCGTCGCGACCGGCGATCCGCTCGATTTCGACAGCATCGACAGCCTCAGCTTTCTTTTGAAACGCGAAATCGAGCTGGTCTGCACCACGCCCGAGAAAATTCGCCAGGCCCTCATCAAGTATTACGGCAGCGCGGAGGAAGCGGTCGATGTGCTCCGGGAAAAAATCGGCGATGCCGCGCTCGCGGAACTCGACATCACCGAGGGCGCCGAATTGCCCGAAGGCGAGGGCGGCGATGCGCCGATCGTCCGGATGGTCTCGATGCTCCTGCTCGAAGCGCACAAGCTCGGCGCGAGCGACATCCATCTCGAGCCGCTCGAGAGAAGTTTTCGGGTCCGTTTCCGGATCGACGGCGTGCTCCAGGAAATGCAATCGCCGCCGAAGAAATTGCAGTCGGCCATCATCAGCCGGCTCAAGATCATGACCGGCACGATGAGCATCGCGGAGAAGCGCCTCCCGCAGGACGGCCGCATCCAGGTGAAGATGGGCAAGAAATCGATCGACCTGCGTGTCTCGACGGTGCCGACCAATCACGGCGAAAGCATGGTCATGCGGTTACTCGACAAAACGAGCCTGCTCCTCGGCCTGCCTGAGCTCGGTTTCCTGAGCGACGACCAGGAAATTTTCGAGCGACTCCTGCAGGCGCCCGACGGCATTCTGCTCGTCACCGGCCCGACCGGTTCGGGCAAAACGAGCACGCTCTACGCCTGCCTCAATTACATCAACAAACCCGATCGCAAGATCATCACCGTCGAGGAACCGGTCGAGTACCAGATGAACGGGATCAACCAGGTGCAGGTGAATTCCGAGATCGGGATGACTTTCCCCGCGGCCCTTCGCTCGATCCTGCGCCAGGCGCCGAACATCATCATGATCGGCGAAATTCGCGATCTCGAGACGGCGTCGATCGCGACCAACGCCAGCCTCACCGGTCACCTCGTCTTCAGCACCCTGCACACGAACGACGCGCCCTCGGCCGTCGCGCGCTTGATCGACATCGGCGTGCAGCCGTTTCTCGTCGCCACCGCGATCCGCGCGATCATGGCGCAGCGGCTCGTGCGGCGACTTTGCGTCAACTGCAAGGAACCGGGCCAGCTCTCGGAATCGGAGCTGCGCGCGTTGCGCATCGAGTCCCGGCAACTGAGCGAGGCGAACGTCATGCGGCCGGTCGGTTGCGAGCGGTGCCGGCAGACCGGTTACAAAGGCCGCATGGGCATTTTCGAGATCTTCGAGATCGACGACGAAGTGCGCCACATGGTGAACAACCGCGCTTCGACCATGGTTCTGCGCCAGCGCGCGCGCGAGCTCGGGATGCGCACCTTGCGCGAGGACGGCGTGCGCAAAGTGCTTGCCGGCCTAACGAGCGCGGAAGAAGTGATTTCGATTACGCTGGGCGATTTGAATTGAATGATGAAAACGGTTGGCGAACGCATACGGAAGTCAGTCGTCTCGACTGACTCGGCGGCCGGCCATACTGCCCGGCCGGTTGCGGGCAGGCTGGAAGGCTGCCCGCCGAGTCAGGCAAGATGCCTGACTTCCGCCTAACGAATGAATAACGAACGACTCGCCGATCTTTTCATCGACCAGGGCCTGATGGACCGGGCCCAGGCGGACGACGTCCTGCTCGAGACCACCCAGAACGGGAAAGCGATCGACCAGGCGATGGTCGATCACGGGATTGTCGATGAACATCAATTCTATCTCGCGATTGCCGAGGCCCTCGGGAGCGAGGTGGTCGATCTCGACCAGATCGAATTTACCCCGCAAATTCTGCACCTCATCCCGGCCGGCCTGGCACGGTTGCATCGCGCTCTGCCGATCGGCGAACAGGACAACGGGATTCGCGTCGCGCTCGTCGATCCGCTCGATACCCAGACGATCGAGGACCTGCGCTTTGCCTTGGGCCGCGACATTCACGTCGTCCTCGCGCCTTCGCTGCAAATCGAAGAACGCCTGAAAAAGCATTACGGCGAGGACACCTCCAGCATGGAGGACATCCTCAAGCAGCTCGGCGAAGCGGGCGAGCTGATGACGCTCGCGGGCGACAAGGCGGTCGGCCCGAATGTGGAAGCCGAAGCGAACGCCACGCCGATCATTCGCTTCGTCGATTTGATTCTCTACCAAGCGATCCAGGACCGGGCGAGCGATATCCATTTCGAGCCGTTCGAGGCAGAGTTCAAAGTCCGCTACCGAGTGGACGGCGCGCTCTACGAAATGGCGCCGCCGCCGCGTCACCTCGCGCTCCCCGTCATTTCGCGCGTCAAAGTGATGGCGAACATGAACATCGCCGAGCGCCGTCTGCCGCAGGATGGGCGCATCCAGAAAAATATCGCGGGTCGCGCCATCGATCTGCGTGTCTCGACTTTGCCGACGCAGTTCGGCGAAAGCGTCGTCCTCCGCGTGCTCGATCGTTCGACCGTCAATCTCGATCTTGAGGCGCTCGGGATGCCCGATTACATCCTGCAATACATCCTCGAGGTGATTCAGCGGCCTAACGGAATCTTCATCGTCACCGGCCCGACCGGTTCCGGCAAAACGACCACGCTTTATTCCTGCCTGCGCAAGATCAATACGATCGATTCCAAACTCTTAACCGCGGAAGAGCCGGTCGAGTACGACCTCGAGGGCGTGATGCAGGTGCCGGTGAACGACGCGATCGGCCTGAGTTTCGCCCGCGTCCTGCGCGCCTTCCTCCGCCAGGATCCCGACCGCATCATGGTCGGTGAGACACGCGATCTCGAGACGGCGCAGATTGCGATCCAGGCCTCGCTCACCGGGCATCTCGTCTTCACCACTCTGCACACCAACGACGCCCCCGGCGCGATCGCGCGCCTGATCGACATGGGCGTCGAGCCGTTCCTCATTTCCTCCACCCTCGACGCCGTCCTTGGGCAGCGTCTGCTCCGGAGCATTTGTCGCGATTGCCGCACGGCCTACCAGCCTAACGAATCTCTCCTCGCACAGCTCAATCTTTCGCCGCACGAAATTGGCGACCGCCATTTTTACTACGGCAAGGGCTGCGACAAATGCAATCGCACCGGCTACAAGGGCCGCAAAGGAATCTACGAGTTGATGCGCATCACCGACCCGCTCCGCGCGCTGATCAACGAGCGCGCCCCCTCGGTCGTCCTGAAACAAAAGGCGATCGAGCTTGGCATGGTGACGCTGCGCCAGGACGGCGTCCGGAGTATTTTCGATGGCGACACCACGATCGAGGAGGTGCTCAAGTACACTTGAGGAAATGACGAAAGTCTAATGACGAAGGAATGACGAAGCGCGAATGACGAAAGAACTCGCCGGGCGGGCATATCATTTGTCATTCTTCATTTGGCATTCCTTCGTCCTTCGGAATTCGTCATTTTCTTCCCCCTTCTCACAAAATCTCGACACAACTTTCCCTCTTCTCTATCCTTCCCGCTGTCATGCCGCGATTCACTTACATAGCGCTCGACTCCCGTGGTCAGGAATCCACCGGTCTGGTCGACGCGCCCTCGACCAACGACGCCATCGGCCAGTTGCGGCAGGCGGGATATTTTCCGACGAGCGTTTTTGAGGACGGGCAGGGCGGCGTGGCGGAAAAGAAAACGCAGCGGGCGACAAAGACCACCGCGGCGGCGCCGAAGGCCAAGGGGAAAGGGATCGTTCTCTTTGCGAAGAAGACGGTCAAAGCCAGAGTCCTGATGGTCTTTACCCGCCAGCTCGCGACCCTGATCGACGCCGGCCTGCCGTTGCTGCGCGGCCTCAACGTGCTCGCGAAACAGGAGCGCGACGTCCTGCTCAAGAGCACCATTAATCAGCTCGCCGACTCTGTGCAGGGTGGCAGCACCTTCTCGGAAAGCCTCGCGCAGCACCCGAGGATTTTTAACAAGCTCTTTGTCAACATGGTGAAAGCGGGCGAGCTCGGCGGTGTGCTTGAGCTCGTGCTCAGCCGGCTCGCCGAGTTCCAGGAAAAAGCGCAGAAGGTCAAAAACAAGGTCAAATCAGCGATGATCTATCCAGCCATCGTGCTCTCGCTCGCGATGGTCATCATGGCCTTCCTCCTCGTCTTCATCGTGCCGAAGTTCGAATCGATTTTCCACGACATGCTCGGCGACAAACCGCTCCCGGCGATCACCCAGTTCGTCATCGGGATCAGCGGTTTCATGCAACACCATTGGTTGATTTTGCTCGGTGGCATCTTCGCGATTGTCGCCGGTTATAAATTCATCTCCCGCAGACCCGCTGGGCGCGCGGTCATCGATCGCCTCGCGTTGCGCGCGCCGCTTTTCGGCGACCTGACCCGCAAGAGTTCGATCTCGCGCTTCGCGCGTACCCTCGGCACCCTCGTCACGAGCGGCGTTCCGATTTTGCAGGCGCTCAATATTACGCGCGAGACGGCCGGCAACACCGTCATCGCCAATGCCATTTCGCAGGTGCACGACTCGGTCAAGGAAGGCGAATCCATCGTGCAACCATTGGAGTCGAGCGGCGCTTTTCCGCCGATGGTCATCAGCATGGTCGATGTCGGGGAGGAGACCGGCCAGTTGCCGGAGATGCTGCTCAAGATCGCGGAAGTTTACGACGATGAAGTCGACAACGCGGTCGCGGGCCTGACCTCCATGCTCGAGCCAATCATGATTGTGCTCCTGGCGGTGATCGTCGGCACGATCGTGATCGCGTTGTTCATGCCCTTGATCAGCATCATCGGCGGCCTGCAGGCGCAGACCTAACGAATGCGTTTAAGGGGCAGAGCCGCATTCACGATCGTCGAGCTGCTGGTCGTGATGGCGATCATTCTCGTGTTGGCTGGCCTGGTCCTGGCGACGAGCAGCTACGTGCACAACAAAGGCGCCCGCTCCCGCGCCGAAGCCGAGATCGCCGCGATGTCCGCCGCGCTGGAGAATTACAAGGCGGATAATGGGGTGTATCCGAGTGACTCCACAAAAACTGATCTGCTCAGTCCGAAGGCGGGGGTCGATTTTGCGAGCTATTCAACGGCAAGCCTATTTCTCTACGAGAAATTGACCGGCGTCACTAGTGGGAGCCGTTCTGAGGTCCCGTCAACTACAACGTACTTCACGTTCAAGCCGAACATGCTCTTGCCGTCACCTCCCTCGACCGCGGATATCACAGGCATTCGTGATCCATTTGGCGACAGTTATGGATATTCAACTGCCGGGCAAACTACTTCCGGAACTGGCTACAATCCCACGTTCGACCTCTGGAGCACTGGTGGCTACATTGCCACGACTAGCCCACCCGACCAATCACAGTGGATCAAGAATTGGTAACGCTCCCGCGTCATCCTGAGCGGAGCGCAGCGGAGTCGAAGGATCCCGTGGAGTTACCTTGCACCTACCGCCGCGGGATCCCTCGACTGCGCTCGGGATGACGAATGCGGCCCTGTCCTCAGTGCACCACCACCACCACCCGCCGATTTATTTCCTGTTCCGGAATCGATGCATCCGGTGAGGTCAGCAGGTTCGCTTTCCCGTAACCGCGCGTCTCGATTTGCTCCGGATTGATCCCCAGCGCTTCGACTAAATACGCTTTCACACTTTCCGCCCGCCGCCGGCTCAGATCGAGATTGTATTCGTCCGACCCATACGAGTCGGTGTAACCCTCGAGCGTGAAAGTCGCGTTCGGATTGCGCTTAATCAGCGTCGCCACTTTCTGCAATTGCTCCAGCGCGCTGCCCTGCAACTCCGCGCTGTCATACTCGAAGAGCTGATTGTTAGGCATTTTGAATTTCGTGCCCGCCCCGAGCGGACCCTTTTGCGAGAGTAGAGACTCCAGATCGCTGAAACCCGGCGCGCGATCGGTCCGCGGCCCGGCGCTGTCGCCCGGGATGCCGTTGAAATTGTTCGGCCGCTTGATCGTCGTGCTCGTCGCCAGCTCCGTCCCCGTCATTGCCGGCTGCGGACGGCCGGAGTCGGCGACATCATTGAGCTGCGCCTGCTCGCGCTGCGCGTCCGGCGTTTTCTCGAGCGACTGCGCCGTCGTGCGCTCGATTTCATTGATCACGGAATTCAGGTTCGTCTGCTCGACTTTCGGTTTGTCCGGCAGGACATCGCGGGTGTCGTCCGGCAGCGCCGCGGTCGCGTGCACTTCCTGCAGGAGTTTGTCGAATGACTTCTGGTCATCCGGCAGCTGGACGTCGGTCTTGTCCGGGTTCGGTTTGGCCGCCTCGGCAGTGTCGCTCGCCGTTGCCTGGTCGAGCGGCTTGGGCGCGACCTCGACGCTCTTCACTTTGAAGGTCGGTGGCGGGGGTTTTTCCAGCCCGAGCGGCGCGGTCGGTTGAAAGCCGGTGCGATAGAAAAAAAAGCAAAGCAGTCCGTGCAAGGTGAGCGAGAGGAGCAGGCCGACGAAGAGCCAGTTGCGCTGCTTGCTCCGGCCGGACCAGACCGGGAGAGGCGCGGAAGCTCGAGCAGTGACGGCGTTCATCCCGGGTTAGACAAACGAGCGGCGAAAATGTTTGTCAAACTTCGCAACGGTGGGTGGTCGACGCGTGGCATCTGTAGGGCGACCGCTCCGGTTGCCGAGAATCAAATTGGCTATGAAACTGGGCAGGCGAAGCGCCCGCCCTACAATTCCTACCGAACCGGCCCGCGGGTCCGTTCGATGAAAATGCGCGCGGCGCGCCGGATTTCTTCGGCGACCTGGACCTCCGGGGAAACAAATTTCGGCGTGAACCACGGATACAACCCGATCAGATCATGCGTCACGAGAATCTGTCCGTCGCAATGCTCGCCCGAGCCGATCCCGATCGTCGGGATGCCGATCGCGTCCGTGATCTGGCGGGCCGCTTCCGCCGCCACGATCTCGAGCACGACGGAAAAAGCGCCTGCGTCCTCGACCGCGCGCGCGTCGGCCAGCAAGCGCTCCGCTTCGGCGGCGCCCCTCCCCTTCACTTTGTAGCCACCTTCCGCGCGCACGCTTTGCGGCAGCATGCCGATGTGCGCCATGAGCGGAATTCCCGCCCCGACAATCGCCCGGATCTGCGCCACGTGACTGGCACCGCCTTCCAGCTTCACCGCCTGCGCGCCGGCCTCCACCAGCTGGCGCGCATTCGCGACCGCCTCCTCCGGGATGTCGTAGGTGCCGATGGAAAGATCGGCCACGAGCAACGCCCGCTTCACCCCGCGCGCCGCCGCCCGGGTGTGGTGGAGCATTTCCTCGAACTTTACCTCGGTCGTGTCAGTGTAACCGAGGACCACCATGCCTAACGAGTCGCCGACGAGGATGATGTCGATCCCACTTTCGTCGAGCAAGCGGGCGGTTGGATAATCGTAGGCTGTCAGCGCGGTGATGCGCTCCCGGCGACGTTTTTTCGCGCGAAAATCCTCCATCGCTGGCGACACTACCATTGCAGCGCGGAACGCACCACTGATGGAGCGGACGACAATTCCCCGGTCAGCTCGTGGATGGTTTTTTGTTGTCCAGGCAGGACCAGGTTGGGACGGATCTCGGCCAGCGGATGGAGGACGAATCCCCGCAGGTGCAAACGTGGATGCGGCAGCTGCAGATCCGGCTCGTCGATGAGCCGCGGCCCGTGATAGAGGAGGTCGAGGTCGATCGTGCGGGAGCGATTGCGCCCGTGCCGCGGCGGACGGCCGAGATCGGCTTCAATCTTTTTCAGCTCCTCCAGGAGTTGCCGGGACAAGCCACCGTAGCCAATCTCGACCACGGCGTTCAAAAATTTGGCCGCGCCCAGTTCGCATTCGACCGGCTCCGTCTCGTAGAGCGCGGAGGAAAGAAGTGGCGGCACGATCTCGGGCAGAGCGAAGATGCGGCGGCGGGCGGTCGTTAGGCAAAGGAGCCGGTCGCCGAGGTTGGCGCCGAGTGCGATGCCCGCTCTCATGCGGAGAAACCAGCAACCGCGCGGGATTTGTAGGGCGACCGCTCCGGTTGCCAAGAACCAACGTTCCGCGCGTCCGCAAACTGGGCAGGCGGAGCGCCCGCCCTACAACCCGAGGACATCTTCCATGTTGTAAAGCCCGGCCGGCTGTTCGAGCGCCCAGCGCGCGGCGCGCAACGCGCCGACGGCAAAAGTCTCCCGGCTCGCGGCGCGATGTGTCAGCTCCAAACGCTCGCCCGCTCCCGCGAAAATGACGGTGTGCTCGCCCACGATGTCGCCGGCGCGAATGGAGTGCGCCGGGATGGCGTGCTGGCCCCTGCGCACTTCCTGCAAAATTTCCAAAAGTCGTTTCGCGGTGCCGCTCGGGGCGTCCTTCTTCGTGCGATGATGCATCTCCACCACCTCGAGATCGAAATCGTCGCCTAACAACTCCGCCGCGCGCCGGGTGAGAGCGAAGAGGACGTTGACGCCGACACTGAAATTCGCCGCGAAAACGAGCGGGATTTTTTGCGCCGCCGCCACCACCGCCTCCTTTTGCGTGGCACTGTGGCCGGTCGTTCCCAGAACGAGCGGCTTCCCGTACTGCGCGCAGGCCTGGCAGACCGCCTCCGTTGCATCCGCGGCGCTGAAATCGATCACCACGTCGCAGCTTTCGATGGCTGGCCCGATGGGATCGCCGCGCTCGATTCCGGCCGTGATCGTTAGGCCGGGGTCCTGCGCCGCCGCCGCGACCACGGCTTGCCCCATCCGACCGTCAGCGCCGACGAGCAAGATGCGGGCGGCACTCATCAGCCGGCGTTTTCCAAAGCGTCGAGCGTCTTGCGCAAACGCGCCGCGTTCGCCTCCGTCATCCCCACGAGCGGCAGCCGGCATTCGGCCGACATCATTCCGCGCCAGGCGAGAATGGTCTTGGCCGGCACCGGATTTGGTTCGATGAAAATGTCTTTGAAGAGCGCAAAAAATTTCCGGTGCAACCGGCGCGCTTCGTCGGCCCGGCCCTCGAGAAACAGCCTGACGAGCTGCGAGACTTCCGCCGGGAAAAGATTGGAGGCGACGCTAACCACCCCGGCCGCGCCGACGGCCAGAAACGGGAGGGTCAACGAATCGTCGCCGCTCAGGACGGTAAATCCATCCGGCAACCGGCCGACCAATTCGCTCACCCGGTCGACGCTTCCGCTCGCTTCCTTGATCGCGACGATGTTGGGGCAGCTCTCCGCCAGCCTAACGACCGTGTCGGCCGCGATGTCGACCCCGCAGCGTCCCGGAATGTTGTAGAGCACGAGCTTGAGCGAAGTGGACTCGGCGATCGCGGCGAAATGCCGGAAGAGTCCTTCCTGGCTCGGCTTGTTGTAGTAGGGCGCGACAAGGAGAGCTCCGTCGACCCCGATTTCTTCCGCCTCTTTGGTGTGCGCGATCGCGTCCCGCGTCGAGTTCGAGCCTGTCCCGGCGATGATCTGGCAGCGTTTGCGCGCCGCCTGGACCGCCAGCTCGATTACCTGTCGGCGTTCGCCATGGCTCAGGGTGGGCGATTCGCCCGTTGTCCCGACCGGCACGATCCCGGTGATGCCGGCGGCGATTTGCGCTTCGATGAGCCGGGCAAAGGCTTCGTAGTCGAACTCGTCATTCTGGAACGGGGTGACGAGCGCTGTGTAGGTGCCGCGGAACATATCTCGTTAGGCGAAGCGGAAGGAATCAGAGCTCGATCGTGCCGTCGAAAACAAAATCGGCCGGGCCGGTCAAGGTGACGTTGCTGAATTGATCGCCCCTGCGCGTGAAATCGACCTGCAGGGTGTCGCCGCCGCGCACCAGGACATCGATCGGGCCGGCCACGTTTTCATTCGCCGCAAAAATGAGCGCGCTCGCGACTACGCCGGTGCCACAGGCGAGGGTTTCATCCTCCACCCCGCGCTCGTAAGTGCGAATCGCGATGCCGCGCGGACCGCGTTGCTCGCTGAAATTGGCATTGGCGCCGCGCGGCTCGAACATCGGGTGATGACGCAGAGCCGAACCTAACGATCGCACGTCCACGTCGCCAATTTTCGCCACCGGAACGACGACATGCGGCACGCCGCTGTCGACATAACCCGCGACGAGCTTTTTGCGCTCGAGCGGGACTTCGAGGCCCAGCCGCATGTCCTGCGGCTCGCTCATTTGCAGCGTGACCAATCCGCCGTTCAGCGTCGCGCCGATCACTCCGGCTGGAGTTTCAAAGGAAAGCTTCTGCAGCGGACCGGCGGCGCGGTCGGCGAAGCGGGCGAAACAGCGCGCGCCGTTGCCGCACATCTCGGCCTCGCCGCCATCGGCATTGTAATAGCGCATCCGGAAATCAGCGCCGTTCGTCGGCCGCTCGAGCAGGAGAACGCCGTCCGCGCCGACCCCGCGGTGCCGATCGCAGACGCGCGCGATCTGCTCGCGGGTCAGTGCGAGATCGCCGGCGCGATTGTCGAGCAGGACGAAATCGTTGCCCGCGCCATTCATCTTGGTGAAACGGAGCATGCGAATTTTGGTTAACATACTCTCGCGCGAAAGCCAACTGGGGAGCGCAGGCACGGCCCCGCCCTGCCAAGCGAGACACTGGACAACTCACAGTCGACTTTGAGATACTGGGTCAAGCGAAACCGCCGGAGAACTTTCATGGCAGCGCAATCCAAACCGGCGAAGAAAATCTCCACGCACTCACTCCGTCACTCCGTCGCGGCGGTTGGGATTGGCTTTTACCTTTTGCTCTCTTCTGCGACGGCGCAGGCGACGGACGGATACATCCGCGTGAACCAGCTCGGCTACGAATTCGGTCGGCTCATGCGCGCCCACCTCATGGCGCCCGGTTCAGCAACCGGCGCGACCTTCAGCATTCTGAACTCACGTGGGGCGACGGTCTACACCGCGCCGGTCGGCGCGAGCGTCGGGGCCTGGGGTGATTTCACCGTCTACCCCTCGATTTTCGCTTGTCGAAAAAGGACTCTTACACCATCGCGGTGACTGGTCCGATCGGCGCGACCTCTCCCGTCTTCGCCGTCGATGCGACGCCGAAGCTTTACACCGCGGCGCTCGGCAACGCTCTCTACTTTTATCAAAACGAGCGGGACGGCGCGGATTACATCCCGACTCCACTACGCAGCGCGCCGGCGCATCTCAATGACGAAACGGCCGCGGTTTATCTGACTCCGGTCATCGACCGCAACGACGACCTCGTCGGAGATCTGCAACCGACCGGCGCGACGACCAACGCGGCCGGCGGCTGGTGGGATGCGGGCGATTATCTCAAGTTTGTCCAGACGGCCAGTTATACCGAGGCCCTGATGTTGATCGGGGTGCGAGACTTTCCCGCTGCGATGGGTAAGGGTTCGCCGAATGCCGACTTCACCGCTGAGGCAAAGTTCGGCGTCGATTGGCTGCGACGGATGTGGGACGACAACTCGCGGACTCTCTATTATCAGGTCGGCATCGGGACCGGAAATGACGAGATCGTCAGCGATCACGATATCTGGCGGCTCCCGCAAGTGGACGATGATTATGGGCACGGATGGGATCCTTCCTATCGCTACATTCGTAACCGTCCCGTCCTCATCGCGGCTCCGGCTGGCTCGCCCATCAGTCCGAACCTGGCCGGCCGTCTGGCGGCGGCCTTTGCCGAATCCTATCAGCTCTTCCGCACGAGTAACCCGACCTATGCCCGGCAATGCCTGCTCTCGGCGGAGCATATCTTCGACCTGGCCGATACGTCGCCGAAAGACGATCTGCTGACGGTTGCGCCGTTCGATTTTTATCCGGAAACCGAATGGCGGGATGGTCTCGAGCTGGGGGCCACCGAACTTTATTTTGCCCTCGCGAGCGGGCGGCCGCCGTCCGGCCTGCCGCACAATGACGCGTTTTTCTATCTGCGGGCCGCCGCGCAATGGGCGCGCGCCTACATTCATGGGCCTAACGACGCGACCGACACCTTGAATCTCTACGACGTCAGCGGCCTGGCCCATTTCGAGTTGTATCGCGCGATCGCGCGCGCGGGAAATCCGGGCGGTCTCGATGTTTCCCAAGCGGATCTGCTCGACGATCTCGAACGGCAGTTGAGCAATGCCGGCGTGCAGGCCGCGCTCGATCCCTTCGGATTTGGTTTCCCCTGGGACGAATACGACAGCGCGACTCACGGGGCTGGTCTTTCGGTCATGGCGAAGGAGGTTTCCTACCTCACGCAGGATGCTTCCTATGAAAACGACGCGCGTTTCTGGCTCGCCAATATCATGGGCGCAAATGCATGGGGCTCCTCCTTCATCGTCGGCGACGGCGGCACTTTCCCCGATTGCATGCAACATCAGGTCGCTAATCTGGTCGGCTCGCTCGATGGCCAGGAGCCTCTCCTGCGCGGGGCGCTGGTCGAGGGTCCGAATTCCTTTGCGGCCAAAGGATTCCTCCATGGGATGCGACGTTGTCCGCCCGGGAGCGGGGATGTCTTCGCGCCGTTCAATAGGAACGGCGCGGTCTACAAGGACAATGTCCAGTCCTACTCCACGGTCGAGCCCGCGATCGATCTGACGGCGGCCTCGTTCCTGATGTTCGCGTGGAGCCTTGCCGGGGCGCCGGCGGCCGGCTTTTGAAGGCGGGCGAAATTCTCGCGTCTAGCCTAACGAAGTTGCCGGAACGGTTGCCGCGGCGCTTATTTCCTCTATTGATCTCGCGTGCGTTTCGTTGCCGCTCTCGCTCTCGCCGCGCTCTGCTGCGCGGTGGACTCGACGCGCGCCCAGTTGCCGCGCAGTCCGTTCAACGCACTCATTCTCGAGCATATCAAAGAGATGCCGACGGGCGGAAAGTATTCCGCATCGCGGATCGCGACGATGCGCTTGCAATCCGCCGTGCAGCTCGAGGCAGGCAAACTTTTCATCCAGCCGATCGCGGCGATGCCGAGCTATTGCTCCGGGGCGACCTATCTCGTCTTCCTAAAAACCATCGCCGCCTTGCGCGATCGCGGCGCCCTCAGTCTGGATGACGGGACACTCAACCAGTTGATGATCCGCGGGCAACGCGATGGCGCCGGGATCTGGGGCCGCTGGAACGCCAATGGACCGGGCACGGCCCGGCTTTTCCATGAACTCGGGCTCGGGCGCAACTTCGACGATTTCGAAGAAGCGCAGCCGGGCGATTTCATGAAGATTTTCTGGTCGCCGGAAGTGGGGCGCGCGGAGCATGGACATTCCGTGATTTTTCTCCGCATGGAGAAGAAGGAGGGGATCGACTACGTGCGTTATTGGTCGAGCAATATTCCGTTAGGCTACGGCGAACGGAGCGTGCCGCGCACAAGAATCGTGCACGCGATTTTTTCCCGGCTCGACGCTCCGTCGAATCTCTCCCGCATCGGGGAGGTGCCGAAGTTGGATCCGTATCTCGCCAGCCTGGAACGCGTCCGCTCCAGCTACGAAGAGGCGAAAGAGAAGTGCGGGATGTGATTTCCCCTAACGATGGACGCTTTTTCGGCCGCGACGATCGCGAACGGTCTCGTGCTGGGCTGGTCGGTGGCCTGGCCGCCGGGGCCGATCAATGCCGAGATGATTCGCCGCGCCCTGCTTCCGCGGGAACTGGGCGGGGGATTTTGGGCGGCGTGGCAACTGGGCCTCGGCGCGTGCACCGGCGATTTCTGCTGGGCCCTGGGGGTGGCGGCGGGCGCCGGCGCGCTGCTCGCCTCCCCACGTCTGCACCTCGCGCTCGGAGTGATCAGTTTTCTCCTGCTTCTCTTCCTCGCTTTCAATTTTGCCCGCGGTGCCGTACGCGCGGCGCACATCAATGTGGGAGGGACCTCTGCGCCCCGATCGGCGCAAAAGCTGGCCACCTCGCGCGGCTATCTCCTCGGGCTGACCCTCGCCCTAACGAGCCCTTGGAACGTCGGATTCTGGTTCGCGGTCGTGGGCGGGCAGGGCGCGGCGCAACCGCACGCGAATTTTCTCAGCTCACTCACGCTCGCGGGCGCAGTCGTCTGCGGCGCGATTGCGTGGACGATTGTTCTTTGCACGGCCTTGAAACTGGGCGCGCGGGTTTTTGCCCGATCCGCCTGGCAGGTCGGCACCCAGGTGGTTAGCGCGCTCGTCATGCTCTTCTTTGCTGCGCGGCTGGTCTGGCTCTGGCGTTAGGCGTTCGGCGGTCATAGACCGCCGCTACAGGCCGGATACATTCGTCACCGGCATGTCGCATCAGGAAAAGAAACTGACGATCAACGAAATCTATTTTTCGGTCCAGGGCGAGAGCACCTGGGCGGGGCTGCCCTGCGTTTTCGTCAGGCTGACGTTCTGCGATCTGCGTTGCACTTATTGCGACACGGAATACGCATTTTACGAGGGGAAAAAGCAGACGTTGGGCGAAATTGTGGAGGCGGTTACCAGCTACGATTGCCGCTTGGTCGAGATCACCGGCGGTGAGCCGCTGCTCCAAAAAAATGTCCTGCCCCTGATGACGCTGCTCGCTGATGCCGGGCGCACCATTTTGCTCGAGACGAGTGGCGCGCATGATATTTCCGCGGTTGATCCGCGCGTCCATCGGATCATGGATTTGAAAACCCCCGGGAGCGGTGAAGTCGCGCGCAACCTGTTCTCCAACATCGCGCACCTCACACCGCGCGACGAAGTGAAATTCGTCATTGGCTCGCGCGAGGATTACGAATGGTCGCGCGCGCAGGTGCACGAACATCGGCTGGCGGAGCGTTGCCGGGCGGTGCTTTTCTCGCCGATTTCCGGACGGATCGATCCGCGCCAGATTGTCGAGTGGATCCTGGCCGACAACCTGCCGGTCCGGTTCCAGCTCCAGATTCACAAGTTCATCTGGACGCCGACGCAGCGCGGGGTGTAGGGGCGGGCGTGTCGCCGCCTGTAGACGCTTCGCTGTGCGAAGCGCGAGAGTGATCTCCGCCGCCGGGTAACGCGCCGCTCTTTTTGTCATCCCGAGCCGCGCAGATGGCGAGGGACCTTCCCCAAAATCTTGGGGCGTTGTTGTGTGCCCGCGTGACTAAGACCATCGGTGAGGTCCCTCGGCGCGCTGCGCCAGCCTCGGGATGACAAGCGGGGAGCAATCGCGACAAGCTCACGCCGCCGAGCGCGGCGCTCGCCGGTTGAGATTCGGCAGAAACGCGGTCAGCAACCCGATCAGCGGCAGGAAAGAGCAGAGTTGAAAGACGTAGTTGATGCTCGTGCGGTCGGCCAGCTCACCGAGGACGGCGGAGCCGATGCCGGCCATGCCGAAGGCCAGCCCGAAAAATAATCCCGAAATCAAACCGACCTTTCCCGGGATCAGTTCCTGCGCGTAAACCAGAATCGCGGAAAAGGCCGAAGCGAGAATGATGCCGATGATGGCGGTGAGCACGCCGGTCCAGAAAAGGTTCGCGTGTGGGAGGGCGAGGGTAAAGGGCGCGACGCCGAGAATCGAAACCCAGATGACCAGCTTGCGTCCGTAGCGGTCACCGACCGGACCGCCGAGGATCGTGCCGACGGCGACGGCAAAGAGGAAGAGGAAGAGGTGCAGTTGCGCCCCCTGGACCGAGAGATGGAATTTCTGGATCAGGTAAAAGGTGTAGTAATTCGTTAAGCTGGCGAGATAGAAATATTTCGAAAAGATCAGCACGCCGAGGACCGAAAGGGCGAACCAGACCCGGCGCGAAAGAGGACGGGCCGCTGGCGCGCCGGGCGTCGGCCGCGACTTGGCCTCGGCCAAATGTTGCCCGTACCAACGCCCCACTCCGGACAGAATGCCGATGCCGAGGAGCGCGACGACCGCAAACCAGAGGACGCTTGCCTGGCCGTGCGGCACCACGATCAAGGCGGCGAGGAGCGGGCCTAACGAACTACCGGCGTTCCCGCCGACCTGGAAGACGGACTGCGCAAAACCGTGCCGCCCGCCCGAGGCAAGATGGGCGACGCGCGACGATTCGGGATGAAAGATCGACGAACCCAGGCCGACGAGCGCGGCCGCCCCGACGACCATCGCATAATGCGTGGCGTGGGAGAGAAGCACGAGGCCGCCCAGAGTCAGGCCCATCCCCCAGGCCAGGGAATACGGCTTTGGCCGGCGGTCGGTATACCAACCGACGAACGGTTGCAGGATCGAAGCCGTCATCTGGAAGGCGAGCGTGATCAAGCCGACCTGCACGAAGCTGAGGTGGAAACTCGTTTTGAGGAGCGGATAAATCGCGGGGATGAGCGATTGGATCGTGTCGTTGAGCAAGTGCGAAAAACTGATCGCGAAGAGGATCGTCAGTACTGTGCGATTGGCCGGGCCGGAGACCGGGTGCAATGCGGTCTGGTTGCGATCGGATTCGGTCACCGTCGGGTCCATGACGAGGAGGGAAGCTAGTCGGGCATCGGGCGGACGCGAATCGCGACGCCCGCGCCAGCGTTGTAGACGTTTCGCTGCGCGAAACGCGGGTCTGCGCGGAGCGACAGAAAACGCGTCTCAACTCCGGCCCGAGGGAATGTCGGCCGCGTTTCGCACAGCGAAACGTCCACAGGTCGTGGCGCGCGGAGGCGCTCCTCGTTAGGGCGATTTCTTTTTGAAGACTTCGTCCCAATTCGTGTCACTGGGCGATTGGATCGTTGGCTTCGCCGGCGCGTTCGCAGTCGCGGCGACGGCGGCGGGAGTGACGAGGGCAGCTTGTGTGACTCCGTCGGCTTCACCGCCTAGGAGTTTTTCAGGTCATTCATCACCTTGTAGGGACCGAGATAGTTGGTTCCCTCATAGCTGTGCGAGAGCACTTCGCCTTTTTCGTTGAGCAGGACCAGACAAGGAATGCCCGGCCCGGCATACTTGTTGAGCGCGCGGTTTCCTTTGGCCGCGCTGTAGCGCAACGCCGGCCAGGGCATCGTCATCTCGCCCATGTATTTTTCCATCGCGTTCGCCGACTCATCCTCGCTCACAAAAACCACCTCGAAGCCGGGATATTTCGGCTTCATCTCGTTGTAAAATTTTACCAGCGCTGGGGTGAACTGGTGGCACGGACCGCACCAGCCGGCCGAGAAATAAAGCGCGATGTATTTCGCCTGTGGCAGATCGGGCGCCGCGCAGGGGAGCGCGGATTTGCCGCGGAGGGCGACCAGTTTGCCGTTGAGTTGGCTCGCGATGGTCTGGGCATCGGCGGCAGTTGCGACGCAGCAGACGAGGATGAGAGCCGGTCCGAGGAGGAAACGGAGGGAGTTTGTCTTCATACCGCAAGGGGTTACCAAATCGTCCGGGCGTGGTCAACCCCGGGGATGGATGACAGGCGCGACGAGGAGTGCGATTTTTGGGCCGCGATGCGTGCCCGCCTAACGAAAGACTTTACCTTCGAAGCCGCCCAGACTCTTCCTGCCGCGCCCGAAGGCCATAAGTGCCGCCGGATGCATGGGCACAGCTTCAAGGTGGAAGTGACGGTCGAGGGCGAGGTCGATCGGGTGAGCGGCTGGGTCTACGATCATGCCGAGATCGGCGCGGCGATGAAGCCGCTCATCGCGGCGCTCGATCACTCTTATCTGAACGACATCGCCGGTCTGGAGAACCCCACGATCGAGAACATGGCGGCGTGGTTTTGGGAGAAGATCGCGCCGCAATGCCCAGGGCTGAGCGAAATTGTGATCCACGAGACGCCGACCGCGCGCTGCGTTTATCGCGGAAGTTAGGCGTCTCGCCTGACTCGGCGGGCGGCCATCTTGCCCGCCCGGTCGCTGTCTCTTTGCCTGAACCGACGGGCTGGAAGGCCGTCGGCCGAGTCAGGCAGGATGCCTGACTTCCATTCGACACGGCCGCCGCTACCCCGCCGGACGGCGGAATTAATGCCGCGGCGCGCGTACCGTGTCGGTCTCGATCGCCGCGCGGCGTTGCTCGACAATCCGGCTCGCGATCTCATCCACCATTTGCTCGAGGAGCAAACGGAGATGACTGCCGCGCCGGTAATCGGCTGGCGCGATATGCCGCACCCGGTCGGCATGGGTCGAAAGTTGGTAGCATTTTTTGAAGCCGACGCGCTCCGGATCGTCGGGGTTGTAAACCGCGATCGCGTGGCTGTCGTTCTTGCGCATGACGGTGAAGCACGGCACGTCGGTCGGGCCGTCGCCGAGGTAGATCATGTTCGGAAAAGGGATCGGCCGGATATCCGCGGCCATATGATCGTTTACGTCCTGCGCCAGATCGAGCAGCCCCTTGTTGATCCGAAAAAGGAACTGCGTCAGGAACTGCGTCTTTTGCGTGTGACTGATGACGCGCTTCGGAAAAGTGATCCGGCCCTGCTCATCCTCGGCGAATTCGCAGCCAAAAATGGCGCGCACATAAGGCGCGAGCCGGCTCCCTTCGAGCAACACCTTCATGCCCGATGAGATGATGTAATGCTCGACGTTGATCCCCTGGCCGCGTTGTTCCTCCGTCAGGAGATGGTCGCGGAAATCGTCGAACATCTCCGGCAACCCCTTGTAGAAATTGAGTTTCGCGCCTAACGAGCGCAGCTCGTCGTTCGTCGGGCGATCCATCCCGAGGGTGTCGAGCAGCACCTGCATGTAGGCCAGCTCGCTGTCGTAGCCCTGGTCCCTGACGAACTCGGAACAGCGCTTCCAAAAAATTTTTCCCATCAATCCCAAAGGTCGGAAAAACGACCTCGTCCTGCATCTAGCTCGGGCTCAGGGTCTGGTCGTAATCGTAAACGATCGCGATCGTGTTCTGCGGTGTGGACATCGGAAACCAGGACAGGATTTACAGGATGAACAGGATTTGGGGAAGGAGGGAAACGGGGATTCCCAAAATCCAGCTAAGACCCGTTAATCCTGTCGAAAAAATCCTCGAAGAGCGGCCCGTAAAGTGTCCCGCGTTCCGGATGATATTGCACCGCGATCCCGAACGGCCGGTCGCGCAGACGAAACTGCTCGATCACGTCATCCGCCGCGCACCACGATTCCACCACGCACCCCTCCGCCAACCGATCGACCGCCTGGTGATGGCAGCTGTTCACCTTCGCAAAGCGATGCCTGGCCGTGGCGTCACTCCGCAGCGGTTGCACGTCGTGCGACTTCTGCGTGGGAAGATTGTGTCCGTCAATGTCGAGCCGCAGTGTGCCGCCGAGCGCGACATTGAGCAGTTGCATGCCTTTGCAGATGGCGAGGATCGGCAACCCGCGGTCGAGCGCGTTTTGGACCGCGGCAAACTCCCATTTGTCGCGCGGCAGATCGCTCCTTTCCAGGACCGACGGATCGGGCACCTGCTGGCGCAGATATTCCGGCGCGATGTCGTTGCCCCCCGTGAGCAGGAGCGCATCCATCTCATCGAGCGCGACCGCGCGGCGCGCGGCATTCCAGACCTTGATCCCGGGACGCGTCGCGAGGATGGGATGGAACCACTTCTCGTCGCGGCGGCGAATCCAGCTGGCAAGGTTAGGCATCGGCGAATTTGCGACCGCTGGCGCGCGGTGTAAAGGGGGCGCGCCTGGGGCGTGGTCTCCTTCCTTTCCGCCGGGCGAAGTTGTCATCGGGCCGCAAAACGTCGAAGGTCTTCGCAAGCTCCTAAGAAAGGAAATCCATATGGCTACCAAACATCCGAAAGCGAAACGCAGATCGCCCGCCCGCAAGGTGCGCGACCTGGCGGCGCGCAAAGATCCAAAGGGCGGGGCGCAGAAGAAAGAGGGCCCGGCCGATTCGACGGGCATGGGCAACGGCCCGCTCGCCGCCACCAAACGAAGATTGGCGTAGCGGCCGCTCGCCGCGTCAGGGTGCCTGGAGGCGCCCTGCCATTCCCCGCCCCGAGCCGTTCGGCGAGGCGCCGATCGGAGCACGCGAGGGCGCGTGCGCTCCCCGGGAGTTCCCGCTATCGTCCTGGCGATGTCCGCTGCCGAAATTGCCGCGCCTGCGCTCACGACCAGCGACCTGACCCATCGTTATGGCGATCGCATCGCGCTCGATCGCGTCTCGCTCCGGATCGCTCCGCGCGAGATTTTCGGCCTGCTCGGGCCGAACGGCGGCGGCAAGACAACCCTCTTTCGCATCCTCTCCACGCTCGTTAGGCCGAGCGACGGCTCGGCCAGCATTCTCGGCCTTGATCTCCTGCGCGACACCGCCGCCTTGCGCAGCCGGATCGGCGTCGTCTTCCAGGCGCCGAGCCTCGACAAGAAACTGCGGGTGCGCGAAAACCTCGAGCATCAGGGACATCTCTACGGCCTTTCCGGGGCCGCGTTGCGCGAGCGCATCGATCATCTCCTGCTCGAATTCAACCTCCGCGATCGCGCGCGCGATCTGGTCGAGACGCTCTCCGGCGGATTGCAGCGGCGGGTCGAGATTGCGAAAAGTTTGCTTCATCGGCCGGAGCTTTTGTTGCTCGACGAGCCCTCTACCGGACTCGATCCCGGGGCGCGGATCGATCTTTGGCAGACGCTCTACCGCCTGCGCGACCAGCAGGGCGTGACCGTCCTTCTCACCACCCACCTGATGGAGGAAGCGGAGCGCTGCGACCGGGTCGCGATCATCGATCACGGGAAAATCGTCGCCTTGAATACACCAGACGCGCTTCGAGCCGAGATCGGCGGCGACGTCATCAGCGCGCGGACCAAGGACGCGACGTCGTTAGGCGAACGGATCGCCACCACCCTGGAAGTGGAAGTCACCGTCCTGAACGATGAAGTGCGGATCGAGCATTCGGATGGTCCCGCTTTCATCACGCGCCTGTTGGAGACGTTTCCCGGCGAGATCGATTCCGTTACTCTGGCCAAGCCGACGCTCGAAGATGTTTTTATCGCGAAAACCGGGCGGCGTCTGAGCGAACAAGACGGCGACACCTAGAGCCGCAATCCCAGTCGGGGCACAAAGGCACCTCCCACCTTTACAACCCCATCATTTCGCGGATGTATTTCACCGGCGGACTTCCGAAACTCAAGGCTTCGTCGTTGAATTTCTTCGCGTCGAAATCCTTCCCCGCTTTCACTTGCGCGCGCGCCCGCAGGTCGAGCCACTCGCTGACCCCGATGAAATAAGTCGATAACTGGGCCGAGGTAATCCGCGCCCGTTTCCATTTCGCAACCGCCTCGCCTTCCTGCTGGAACCCTTCCTTCTCCATCAGATCGATCGCTTCCTGCTCGGTCATTTTCCCGGCATGAATGCGCTGGTCGATGATCGCGTTCACGATCACGCGCAGCCGCATTTTCAGTTGCTCGATCTTCACTTCCGGTCCGCCGAAGCCGTTCTCCGCCATGGTCTGCTCCATGCAAACCGCCCAGCCCTCGATCATGCTCCCGCTCTGGAACATCGCGCGCACCAGGGTCGGCCCCTTGAACTGGTTCGAATGCATTAGCTGCAAGTAATGCCCGGGCATCGCCTCGTGGACCACGAGGTCGTGCACCATGTCGTTGTTGTACTCGCGAAAGAACGATTTCTTCCGCTCGTCCGGCCAGTCGTTAGGCGTGGGTTCGATCGCGAAAAAGGTTTTGCCGTTTTTCTCCAGCGGCCCCGGTGAATCGCAGTAGGCGATGCCCGCCCCGCGCTTGAACTCCGGCATCACGATGATGTCGAGCGGCTCATTCGGAACGGTGACGAAATTCTTTTCCCGCACGAAGGCCGTTGCCTCGCCCAGCACCTTCTTCGCGTAGTCCACGATCGTGTCGTTGTCCGGATGCTCCTGCGCGAGCTTGTCGAGCACCGCGGCGGTCACTTTGTGTTTGTCCGCCAGGGCCGCGGGATCGGCGTCAGGGAAATATTTTTTGTAAAGCGGCAGCGCGGTCTCGTAGATCGCCGCCTGCGTCGCCGCGAGATCGGCTTGGGCGCGCTTCATCACTTCTTCCATCGGCAGGTCGGAGGCGAGGGCGAAGTGCAGTTTCTTGCGATACTTCTCCTCGCCCAGCCGGAAGTCGCCGACGGAACGCGGCAGCAGATCGCCTTGCAGCCATTTCTTGTAGTCCTCCAGCGCGGCGGCGGTCTTCTCCTGCAGCGGCGCGATTTCTTTTTTTAATTCCGGCGCCTGATCGAGGAGCGGCGCGAGCCCCTCGCGGACTAACGAGATCGCGCCCTGCGTCTGCTCGATCGCGGTCTGGGTGTCGATCTCCGGCGGCCTCTGCAGGTTGGCCTTGGCCTGCACGATAACCGCCGGGAGCGCCACCATCCGCCGGCGCAGATTGGCGATCCGATCCGCGGCCGGCGCGAAATCGCGCGCCACCAGCAGATAGAGGCTATTGGCCAGGCTCTCGTTGTAAACCAGCGGGTTCGATTCCCATTCCTTCAGCTCCTCGAGCTGGAAGAGTTCGTAATCGATCGCGTCCTGCAGAATCTGGGCGTCGACCTTGTTCGCCCCGGTCAGCTCCGCGCGATCGATCTTCTCGAGCCGGGTGCGGAAATCGTGCGCCGCCGCGCGCGCCTCGGCGAAGGCGTGCGGCGAATAATCCGTCAGGCGCGCATCGAATCGATGATCGCCCAGGTTCGTCGCCTCCTCGGGATTGTGCTGCAGATATTGCTCGATGTAAGCGTTCGCCATGGTTTCAAACTGTTTGTCCGCGGGTGTCGCGGGCGCGGCGCCGGCGAGGTTCAATCCGACCAGGGAAAGAAGGGCGAAAAATTTCATAAGCGAAACAGGTTGGCGCGAATGGCGCCCGGACGCGAGCCACAACTCTGACGAATGTGGGAGAATGTGGGAGGGGCCTTTGCGCCCCGATTAGATAGCGGCTGTGCGAAGATCTGTAGACGCCTCCCTGTGGGAGGCGCGGGGGAACCGTCGGCGATGGAGAGACTTCGCTTTCGTGCTCCTGCTCGTGCTCGTAATCGTAATCGGAAAAGAGATCGAGCAAGAGCACGATTACGAGCACGAGCAGGAGTGTAGCGGAGGCCTGCCTGCTCGCGAAAGCCTTCGGAGTGTCGGCCGCAAGATTACCGGCCAGCTTGCCGCGGCCCATCGGGGCGCACAGGCCCCTCCCACATTTTCGCTTTAGCCATTGCGGCCTGCTTTTTGCCTAACCAAAGGCTGAGCACGCACCAGAGCGCGGCGAGCGGCGCGGCAACAAACGAGATGCCGGTCAGGCCGAGCCCGAGCCAGGTGAGAAGCGGATACGACCACGCCCCAATTTGGTCGCCGGCGCGATAAACAAACGTGTCGATGAAACTCTTCGCTTTGTATTTGTCCTCGCGCCGCAGGACGGTGAAAAGCACCTCGCGCGCAGGCCGGGTGACCGCGAAATTTCCGGCGCGCCGCAGCACTTGGAAAACCGCGAGGAGCGCGAGTACCGGCACGAAGCCCATCCCGAGGAAGCCGAACATGCTCAGTACCGGGAGGAAGGCGAGGGTGAAGCCGACGCCAAACCATTTCAGCAGCCGGCCGGTGAGAAGCAATTGTACGATGATGGTGAGGGTATTCACCGCCAGATCGAGCTGGGCGAAAAACGCCGTCCGTGTGGCGTGATCGTGGAAGTGATGACCGGTGATGTCGGCCTGTTGAAAATAAACGAGCGTGGAAGTGATCGCGTGCAGGAGCATGAAGGCGCAGATTGCGAGCAAATAAGGCGAACTGAAAACGTGCGAGATACCGGAGATAATCCCGCCGCCGATCGGCTTCTCGGCGCCCGCTTCCTCCGCCCTAACGACTTCCTCGTGCTCCTGCCCGGTCTCTTTCTCGTTCCGATCACGATCATGATCACGAAGGTCGGGCGAAGCGAACTCCGCCGGGAAGAATTTCACGCACCAAGGCGCAACTTCGAGGAGCGCGGCGGTCACGAGGATCAGATTGGCCGCACCGAGCTGGTGCACGAGCGACGCGGTCACGATCGGCCCGGCGATCGCGCCTAACGACCCGCCGACGGCGATGAAGGCGAAGAGGCGTTTCGCCTGTTCGCTGTTGAAGAGGTCGGTCATGAAGGCCCAGAAAAGCGTCACGACAAAGAGATTGAAGACGCTCACCCAGACGTAAAACGCGCGCCCGACCCAGACGTTCTGCGCGGGCGTCATGGTGCGCATGAGCACATAAAAGATGATCAAGTTCGCGCTGAAAAAGCGGTAGGCGATCGGGAGAAATTTCCGGCGCGACATCCGCGCGACGATCGCGGAGAAGGCGGTATTGGCGAGGAGCATGGCGACGAGCGTGCCGCTGAACATCCAGGACAAACTCTCGAGGCTGCCAGCCGCCGCGATATCGTCGCGGATCGGGCGGATGACGTAATAACTGCCGAGGATGACGAAGTTAAAGAGGCAGGCGACGAGGAGCGCGCGTACCTCGTTAGGGCGGACATCGACCGCCTTGCGCAGAAGGGTGTATGAGCGGTTCATCGGGACAGAGTTTCGGCCAGAGATTGGCACAGATTTATTCGGAGGGACATGCTTCTGCATGTCCTGGACGTGCGGAAGCACGTCCCTCCGGAGAGCACGTGCGCCTCGCACGCTGTTTTTGGCGCCCCGCCGAAAACTCGGGCAATCGGCGCGGTTGTCATGTTAAACGACCGAGGGCTCTGCGTGTTTCGCTACGGGCCCTTCGGCGAGGGCGCCGCAGGGGGCACGCGAGTCGCGCGCGCTCCCCATGCTTTGAGCACCTTCGCTTCGCGCTCGGGCGTCAGCCCGGCTTTCAACTTTTCCTGGCGCTCCTTCGGCTGCGCCTTGAACCACGCCGGCGTGTCGCGCGCCGTCTCGGCAAGCGGCCGGAAGGTCAGCCCCTTATCCAGCGCGCGCCGGATGCTGATCGCCCCCAGCCCGCCGTCTTCGCCCGTCGGCGGCACCCACACCGGCATGTCCGACCACGGCGACACCTTTTGCGCTTCGAGAAATTTCGCCGGCACCCAGGTGAAGGTCGCCTTCGACCCGAGCGCCGTTTTGATTCCGTCCACCATCCCGCCGATCGTTAGGGGCGCGGCCGGCCCAGTCGCATTGTAAACGCCGGTCGCGCCTTGCTCGGCCATCCGGATCGTCCATTCCGCCAGGTCCCGCGCATCGATGAACTGCACCGGATCACTCGGCTCGCCCGGCGCGAGCACCTCGCCGCCGCGATCGATCCGCACCGGCCAATACGTGAACCGGTCCGACTCGTCACCCGGCCCCACGATCAATCCCGGCCGGATGATGAGCGCTTTGCCGGGGAACCATTTTTCCACTTCCTTTTCCGAGAGCGCCTTGAGCGGGCCGTAGAGCGCAAACTTCGAGGCGATCAACGTGTCGCGCGTCTCCTTCATCGCATCGGCGCCGGTGTATTTCGCGACC
Organism: Spartobacteria bacterium; assembly: GCA_003169975.1. GTDB lineage: Bacteria > Verrucomicrobiota > Verrucomicrobiia > Chthoniobacterales > UBA10450 > Palsa-1392. The sequence continues at coordinate 33,215 of PNAA01000022.1, forward strand.
GGCGCGGTCTCGTCCATCCCCGGCTTCGAATCGTCGGCGTAGACCGAGATGGTCGAGATAAAGATGTAGCGCTCGACGTTCCCCTTCAGGATCGCGGCCGCATCGTGCACCCATTTCGGGAACGTCGTCGGGATATCGATCACCACGTCCCACTTGCGGCCCTTGAGCGCGTCGAGCTGGCCGGTGTCGCGATCGCCGATCAACTGCTCGACCCCGTCCGGCCACTCGCCCGGATGCGTCTTGCCGCGATTGAACACCGTGACCTTATGTCCGCGCGCGACCGCATACTTCACCTGATACGGCCCGGTAAAACCCGTCCCGCCAAGGATCAGAATCTTGAGTGGCTTGGGCGCCTTACCCACGTCCACACTGTAGCCGGGGTCGCTGACCCCGCTCGAACTCGCCGAAGGCGACGCGCCAGGCTTGGCAGCCGCCGCGCCGGCGACGACGCTGGAGACGATGACGGAGAGGAGAAAGAAGGTTTTCATTGAGAGATTGAGCGAGTGAGTGGTTGAGCGAATGACATGGGATCGAACGTTCAACCCCGAAAAACTCTCGGGGCAGGCTGTCCAATTTGGGAGAAGTAATTGCTCTGCAAGGAGCGCCTCGACGGGTTGATGGAACAATTCAAAGAGACCCAGCCCGATTTCTACAACGCCTACCACGCCGCGCGCGACATCATCGACACCGGCCACCGCAAAAGACCCCGCCGGTGAAGCCGTGAGTCGAGCAAGACGTTTATTCGTTAATTTTTTCCAACTGTTGATCGATGACCTCTCCGGTGTACCGATCGATAGCCACGTGCAGCCAATAACGTTTTTCACCTTCGACGATGAAATCGTCGACGGTTGAAGCTTGTGCGCCATACTTACCGCTTTGAGCGATAACGTCCATCATCAGGTTCCACGTTCGTGTTTGGCCAACATCTGAGAGTGCGCGGATTACAGCCTCGCGTGCCTCCTTGTTGCCAAGGCCAGTAACGGACGGATCAGCCGCCAGTCGCGTAACCAGCTCGGATTTGTTGATCATCGGCTGCGCTGACGTCATCGCGACAAGCGCACTAGCGATGGCACTTCGCTGCGTCGGCGTTATTAGGGGGGTGCCGTTGTTGGTGTTCGTGGCGACACCAGCGAGGACAGCTTCTAAGACTAATGGTTGTCTCGTATTGAGTGAGAGTTTTCCGGCAACGATGTCAGAGCGAAAGACACTGTTTGGCTCAAAGATTGTAAACGCATCCAATAATCCGGCGTCTCCAGAGTCAGCGGTTGTAAAGTTGAGTGTCTTCCACGGTTGGCCACGGAAAACGGTTCCTAGCTCCGCGACCGTGCGAATCGGACGACTAAGAATCGGAGGGCGATCTGTCGCAGTTGTCGCTAACATCGCCGAGGTTGCGCCAGAGCTAAGCATATCGCCTTGTCGCCGGATTCCATCCAAATCTGTATAACCCGGAGAAGCAGTGGTGTTATTTGCCATCTGAGCGCCGACCCCGGAGAAATGTGATCCCTGCGGTCCGAAACCGGTGATGGCTTGGTAAACTCCGGCAGACTTCTCAAGGGCCTCATTATAACCACGCGTGTAATCACTTGTGTCACCCGTTCCTGATGCGTGCGTCTCCCATACGCCGAAACGCATCGTGCGCGGGTCAAGAAGGACATATTCCGGGTCGTAGTTTGACGCTAGCGCCCAATTAACGCCAGCGTAAGTATCGTATGCGGAGGTGACCGAGGATATGTTGATCGTACAGTTAGTCCAGCGCTGGTATGTCTTCCACGGCCCACTCACTCCGCCGATTTGCGCCTGCATCTCAAACGTGGCGTTGCTGAGTTTTTGGTATGTTCTGGTTGTGTTTGCCTTGGTCACGACTCCTAATGAACTGAAAATGAAAGGAACTCCCAGTTTGCCGTTGGGTGCGTTCGGCGGCGTCACACCCGAATTTGGGATGCTTGAGGTGCTCGGCGTGTTTGGCGGCGACCAGATCGCACTAGAAACGAGCTGGAGCAACGGCTGTGAAGCACTTCCCGTTACAACTGCTGACGATGCCGAACTCGCTCCGCCCTCTACGACGGCTGAAGCTGTGCCGCCGGTCATCACAAAGCGGATAGCAGGAATGGTCGCACTTTGAGTGCCAACGGCCGTTGAATTCTGTGCAGCTGTCCAAAACGAGGGCATTAGCCATGCACTGAAGGCGACGTTGCTAGTCCACTGCGGCTGAAAAATAAGTTTGTTTAAATAGGGTATGTTTTCCACGCCAGCATATTCACTGGTGTCGAAGAAGATAAAGGTAGGGTTCTTATCTGCGTCCGATTGATCTATGATGTTGGCGCCGATTTGAATGATTTGAGCGTCGTTGCTTAAGGGCTGCTGATAAAAGCGAGGCTCGGCGTCTACTATTGTCCTCCCGGCCCCGGTATTATCCGAGCCAAGCCCGATCGATCCACTTAAGATAAACGCTTTAAGGATTTCAAAAAAATTAGGCTCGCGATTGCCGGTCGCCACCCGATCTTGCGTAGAAATCGAGCTCAATACCGTTGTACCTGTTGCGCCTACGTAATCCCATCGGTTACTCGCACTATTCCACAGAAGTCCGAAGTCTCGTTGTATGGTAGTCGCTGAAGGTGACTGCAAGGCACCAGCGACCATAACAGGAAAGCCCACGGTGTTGGCGCCATTATAGCCGACACCATCAAGTCTCCGCAGGGGAAAACGATTCTTAAGCAAAGGCTCGCCGACGATGGCCGCCGTCCCATCTGCCCGCGTAAAAGCGGCTTTTACTCGCACGTTCGGAATATCTCGATTTGTAGCAGTCGCCTGCTCGGCTTGGCCTGCATAATCAATCGTGCTGCCTGCCGGAGTGATCGGGGTCCATGAAGGCGCGTTTAATTCGCGACTGAAATGAGTGAAATAAGCCAAGGAAGCTGCGGTTAAGTATGAATTGCCCGGAATTCCACCAAGTGCGGCGATTGTTGCGCGGATCAGATCCTGCCGAGAAAAAGGCATGGAATTGCTGGTACCACCACGCACAGTCGGTCTCATAAAGCCGGAGTCAGCGAATGTTGGGATCGTGGACATGAAATCGGCAAAAAAATTGCCACTACTGTTTGATTTAAATCTCCAGGTGTTCACAAATAGGGTTTGCTTCGCTGTATCGAATCCGGGTATAATCGAATCTAGATAAGCTCCAGTTTGTGTGCTCTTTAGCTGCTGGATTTGCAAATTTGTAAGGACTGGTGAGTAAATAGGGTTTCCGGCAACGCTTGCGTCCAACAAACCACCGGTATCATACACGTTAAAAGCAAAGCGACCGATGATCGCGTTGTCGTTACCCGGAGTGTAATCGCGAAAAGTGGCGTCCCAGGACTGACTTGTCGAAATGCCTTGTCGGTTTAGTAAAACCCACTGCGGCAGTTGACCCGAACCGGTAAAACCAGCACCTGTGTTGAGTACTGGAGCATTCCACCGAGCGAGGCTCACCACTTTGTTGTTGGCCGAAACGATGCTCGTATCACGTCCAGTGGAAGAGACAATTAAAGGTGTCAGAGTGTATCCACCGCTTGTCGGGAAGAATCGGCCAATTGATTGTTTTGCCAGGTTGTTGAAGGTCGTGTCGCCTAACATAGCCGACTGTGCGAGGACGCGCGCTGGAACCATCTTCTGGGCGTCAATGGGACTGTAAATTGGCATCTGTTGTGAGGTAGGTTGGGTGATCATGGAGCCCGCAATGACTTCGGTTTTAAGATCCGATAGGATGATCTCACTCGCGGTTCTCGCCAGGACATCCGCCCCGACGGCGGATGTCGAGGCTTTGTCGATTCGGCGGTTTGTCGTCGCGCGAGAAAAGTAGGCCACGACGGTAAACGTTATTAGGACTATGAGCGCCAAGGTCAAGACGAGCGCAAAAGCGCTCTCGCGTCGCGTGGAACTCGGGCAAATCAATATTCTCACAAGTTGACGTTGTAGAACCGTTGGTAAAAGCGAATGTTTTGCCGAACCGGTGGGAAAAGATAGTTCGGATCGGCCGGATCATTCGATGTGAGCGTTTGTAATTTCGTGCTCCAGAACTGAACCGGAGTTTCACCATCGAGTGTCGGTCTAGAAAGTTTTGTTCCCACCGTTGTCCAGAAATTATTGTCCACTATGTAAGCGAGATTTCGCGTTTTCTCATCGAGGACGGCTAAACCGACAATAATTCCCTTAACGTATGCCTGATTAAGATCGCTTGATGTTTGTCTGGAAAAGGCAACTGGAACACAAGCTGAAGCCCCCATCCCCCCGTTTGAGTAGAAGTTCCGGTAGGTTGGGGGCGCCTGAACAATGCGACCGTCGTTCAGGACAAAGCTAATATGCATTCGGAAGATTGCGTTCGCGATGACCTGCCAATTAAGGACGCGCTGATCGTTAGCGGGGGGGATGAGCGTTAGGTCGTTTGGAAGTCTGGGATTAGTGGTTCCGAATGTATCCCAAAGATTCTGCGTCGCATTATTACCAATATCGGACGTGCTAAGCGTGAAGCGAGCGTCCCCGCGGTTCAAACACGGAATTGAAGGGCTGCTCCCTCCGATATACTGAGCAACTGGTCGTATTCGATAGCCGACAAAAGCCCCTCGTGTATCAGTGGTCCATGGTGGGAACGAGGTAGTTGGACCTCGAGCACGGGAACCCGTCACGAAGGCGATGGCTGAGTTGCCGTATACAGTGGTATCGCTGTAGTAGAGGACTGTTGTGCCATTGCTGAGCAGGACACTTGAAAAATCGTTATCAAAGCGATCCAAAACGATTCGGGCCAGCGATGCGGTATCGATCTGGGCGTTCGACGCTTTAATTATCGAGGCTGTACCCGACACGATGCGCGTGACCAAGGTCAGTAATAGCACCAAAATCGTCATCGATATTAGCAACTCGACCACTGTGAAGGAAGCGAGCGAAATGCGCTTCGCGTTTATTCGCCAAGTCTCGCGCATGCTAGAGAGTCGATTTTGGAGTGAAGGCGACAAGGGTGTCCATGAACCCTTCGCGGCCAATCATTTGAGCGGGCGTCGTGACGCTGGTATCCGTGGGTTTATAAGGCCACGCTACAGCCGCATATATTTGCACAGGCTGACCCTCAATCTGAGGAGGGTAAACCTTAACGTAAAGAGTCTGCCGACGCCCGGTCGTTGTGTCGGTGCTTGGAATGATCAGACCTCCGTCGCTAACAAAGAATGTGTAGTTCCACGCCCCTTGTGAAACCCAGACGATAGCAGCCGTGGACGAATCGGAAAAGTAAATCGGAAACGACCACGTGGCGTTACCTGAAGTTCGACCGGTGAACTGAAGTGATTGCGCTGCAGAATAGACCATATCAAGCGCCGAACCCGCACGGGACTGCTCTTGGCTGAAGCGTTGAGTATTCAGCCCGGTCGGCAGGAGCCCAACGACGGCGAGCAAACAGAATCCGAAAACTCCGATGGCAAGCGCGAGTTCAATCATCGAAAATCCGCCCGAATGACGGTTGGTGAGTCGGCGACAATTGCGAATCGGCAGTAGCGGTTGCCTGTGCATATCTTTAGAGAGGCCTCGTCAGACGGAGTTGTCCGGTTCCGCCATAGTAACTGACTATCGCACCGTCCGTGGTCCCAGGCACTGTTCCGTGTGTCGGCACTAATCCGACGGATGTTGTTGTTCGGAAGAAGACCGCCGGGTTCAGACTGTGCAGGATCTCCCCTTGAGGAGAAATCTGAACCGTTGGGCAACTGTCGAAGGCGCTGTCATTAAACTTGTCCTTCAAATACGCTGTCACCGGAAAGCTGATAACGTAATCGGAGTCGGTTTGTATGCTGACGTCTGTCGCCGCCTTCACGCTTGCCGGTAGATTCGTGTAATTGGTCATCAAAATGCTGGGGAGCTTGAGTAGTTTTGAAACCGGCCGAAGGTTCGCCGCAGTGGTGTCTGAGCTTCCGTCGATGGAAATTACCGCGCCGCACCGCAACTCCGCGTTGCCATCAGAGTTGGTCGTATTCACGAAACCGACGTAAACATAACTGCGCGTGGCCATCGCTTCAGCGCGAGCTAGTTCTAGCGCGCTGCTAACTTGGTTCATCGCTCGAGTGACACCGCGAGCCACATTGATGCTGTTGAAAGCTGGCACCACCGCTATCAGCAGGATTGAAATCACCCCGATCACCACCAGCATCTCGACCAGCGTGAAGGCATGGCGTGGGCGCGGGTTGGGTGACGGTGTTTGCACGGCGAGCGGATTCGGAATCAGCAGGCGCTTATAGCAGAGGAAAGGAGAAAGTAGAAAGGAGAAAGTAGAAGGAGCCGGAGGGCGGAGATCAGAGGTCAGAGGTCGGAGGGCAGAGGGCACAGGGCAGAGGTCGGGGCACCTCTTGCTCTCTCATCCGTGTCATCTGCGTAATCCGTGGTTGTCATCGGATTTTTTTTGACCACGGATTACGCGGATTTCTCGGATTGATGGAGACGGGCCGGAGGACAGAAGACGGAGGACGGAGGTCGGAGGGCAGAGGGAAATACGAAAATCAAAATTTGAAATGGTTGTATTCCTCGTGGGTGCCGATCCAGAACCAGTAGTAGGCGCCGTTGCGCTCCCGGGCGATCGCGCGGTAGCTACGGCCGATGTCGACGGTGTGAACGCCCCCCTTTTTCTTCAAACCCAGCGAGGGATGCGTGGGTTCGCCTGGAAGAGGGCAAAATTCTTATCGGCGAGCTTTTGAACGTGCTGGGGAAGCTGGTGATAGCATCTTCAGAACGACGCCAGCGCGTGTGACTTCAAGGCAGCGGCGTGAAATCTCCGGCGTCAATATCGGAGTCGATCTTCTCGAGTGCGCGCGCATGCTTGCCACCCGGGGAAAAATCTTCCTCCAATTGTTTGTCCCAGGCGAGGTTGTCCTGTCTGGCAATGAAAGCGGCCAGGCGCGCCAATTCTTCGGGCGACAAAGTAGCAACGGCCTTTTCGATCTCGGCGAGGCTCACGGTGCGAGCGTAGCGAACGCGGCCAGGAAAAGCAATCGGGCTGATTGGAAGGAGCGAATCAAGGGTTCGGGATTCAGAGTTCTGAGGTCGGGGGCATCACTGGCTCTCCCATCCGTGTCATCTGTGTAATCCGTGGTCGCCGTCGGATTCTTTTTTACCGCGGATTACGCGGATTTCTCGGATGGATGGAAAGAGGGTGGGGACAGAGGACAGAGGACAGAGTTCGGAGGCGGGATTCTAAAATGCTGCCGCCGATTTCAGCGTCGATACACATCGCGCCGATGGGCGATCGAGAGAATCAGCAGGCGGCGCGTGGCATCATTGACTTGATAGACGACGCGATAATCTCCAACCCGAATGCGATACAGATCGGGCGCACCGGCGAGTTTCACGCAGCCCGCGGGCCGAGCGTTTTGCTCCAAGCTATCAATGGCCTCGCGCAACCGCCGGTAAGGGCCGGCATCGCCCAGGGCGCTGAGGAATTTCTCAGCTCGCCAGCTGAGCAGAACCGAATTGCATCCAATCTGGCTTTCACTTGCTCCCAAGGAAGTGGTTCTTCCGCTTCGCCTAACGCGTCGCGCGCTGCTTTCAGGTCGGCCGCATTTTCCAGCGCTTCGAGCTCTGCCAAATCCTGGATGAGAGAAACCACCTGCTGAGCCCGAGCCTCAGAAAGGTGTTCGAGTCTTGCCATCGCGTCGGACAGATCGGTCTTGCTCACATTGCGAGCGTAGCGAACGCGGCCAGGAAAAGCAATCGGGCTGATTGGTAGGAGCGAATCAAGGATGAGGAGAACGGAGGACAGAGGACAGATGCACGTCTGGCTCTCCCATCTGTGTCAACCGCGTAATCCGTGGTTAGAATTCTTTCTGCCGGCCGAGGACAGCGCCCAGCGACAAAGAACCGCTTTCGCGTCTCTGCAGATGCCATGATTTTGGCTAATCCCGTCCGGCGACGGGGCATCGGCATGGTTCTAGCTTTTTAGTGCCTCGTGCTGGAACACGCGCTATCAGAAGAGGAACGTAGCCAGATTCTCCAAGCGATCGAGATGTTCGAAGTGATAGCTCAATCGCAGAAGGACGATTATCAGTCGTTGGAGATCCTGAAGGTTGCGTATCAGAAGCTCGGCAAAACTGCCGAGGCGCTAAAGGTTTCGCGACGCCTCGCGGAGGCTTATCATGGTGTCGGTTCTTTCTCTCTCGCGCTCCAGGAATGCGAGGCGGTGCTGGCGGTGGAACCGAACGCCCCGGAAATCCTCGCGATGCTGGGCGAAATCGAAAACCGACTCCAGTCATCCGACCAGAGCACCGTGGATCCCGGTCTGGAGCATTCTCTCATCGAGAAGCCCGAATATCGGGCGAGTTCCGCGCCGGCTACTGCCAGCGGCTTGCTCGAACCCGGCGGCCGCAACACCGGCCAGGTACTCAAACGCATCTTGCCGCACGATCCCGACCAGGGCAATGATGCGCTCGGTAAATTCCTCGTCGTCCAACAGTTGTTTCCCGAGGACGAAGTGAAGACTGCGCTCGCCGCAGTCAAGGAAGCGAACGCGGCCATCAGCGGCCAGACGCTCGGGACCTCGTTGCTCGATTGGCTCTGCAAGGCCGACGACGAAAAAATGGAGCGGGTCCTCTCGGCCTTGATCGACCGGACGAAGTTTGCCTATGTGCCGCTGGAATATTACGACGTCGATCGCCAGGTGGTGCGCATGTTGCCCGACGAGCTGACGATTAACCGGCTCTATGTGCCCTTCGATTTGATCAGCCGCACGATCATGGTGGCGGTCTGCAATCCCTTTGACTCGGTGGGACGCGAAGCAGTGCAGAAATCGCTCGATTACACGGTCACGTGGTATCTCGCCAAGCCGGCTACGGTGATCAAGACGTTGCAGGAAATCCACCGACTGGAGGCGCGGGTTTAGCCTCGCACGAGGATGAGAAGCAAATCTTTCGGAGAACGCATCGCCGATGTCCTGATCGAGGACGGCCTCCTCCTGCCCAGCCAGCTCGAGGAAGCGGCCACCCTCCAGAAACAGCAGGGCGGGCGGCTGCTCAAGATTTTAACCGACAAACAATTCGTCAGCGACCAGGACATGGCCTTCAGCATGGGACGCTGCCTGAATACGCCGCCGATTAATTTGTCGAAGGTGCGCGTGCCAGAGGACATTCTCGATCTTATCCCGCGCGACCTGGCGAAAGCGCACAAGCTGGTGCCGATCGCGCGGCTGGACAAGAAGCTGTTCGTCGCGATGGCCGACCCGACCAATGTGCTCGCGGTCGACGACCTGAAGCGCCGCGTGCAGATGGAGATCATCCCGATGATCACGACGGAGCGCGCGGTCAGCGAAGCGCTCAGCGGCGTGCACAGCGGCCAGAACATGAGCGACGTGCTCAAGCAGGTCGCGGATGAAGCGGCCGGCGACGTCGAAGTGCAGAAGCAGGGTCGCGAGGATATCGATCTCGACCGTCTCGCGACCGACAGCGAAGACGCGCCGGTGATCAAGATCGTGAACTTGATCCTGGCCCAGGCGATCAAGGAAAAAGCGTCGGATATTCACCTCGAGCCGTTCCAGAAAACGCTGAGATTGCGCTACCGCATCGACGGCGAATTGGTCAAGGCGGAGTCGCCACCGAAAGCGCTCCAACTCGCGATCACTTCGCGCATCAAAATTCTGGCCGGGCTCAACATCGCGGAGCGGCGGGTGCCGCAGGACGGCCGGTTCCGCATCAAGGTGATGGGGAAAGAGATCGACCTGCGTATTTCGATCCTGCCCACCTCGCACGGCGAGAAGGTCGTCATTCGTATCCTCGATAAGTCGGCTCTCGCCGGCAGCATCGAGACAATGGGAATGGATGAGGAAACGGTCCGGCGTTTCCGCAAGGCGATCGACGCGCCGCACGGGATGATCCTTGTCACCGGCCCGACCGGTTCGGGCAAGACAACGACGCTCTATTCCGTGCTCCAGGAATTGAACAGCCCCAACTACAACATCGTGACGGTAGAGGACCCGATCGAGTACGAGCTGATGGGGGTAAATCAGGTGGCGGCCCGGCCGGATATCGGCCTCGATTTTGCTTCCGCGCTGCGGTCAATCCTCCGGCAGGATCCGGACATCGTGATGGTCGGCGAAATTCGTGACAACGAGACGGCGGACATCGCGGTGAAAGCGGCCCTCACCGGTCACCAGGTCTTGAGCACACTGCACACGAACGATGCGGCCGGCGCAATCGCGCGACTCGACGACATGGGGATCGAGCCTTTCCTGATCGCGAGCTCGGTCATCATGGCCTGCGCCCAACGACTCATCAGGCGGGTGTGCGTCAATTGCCGTGAAGAATTTGCCCCCGAGCCGGAAATGTTCGAACGCCTCGGGATGGAGCCGACGGAAGGGGCCGTCTTCTATCAAGGGGTGGGCTGCGAGCGTTGCAAGAACCGCGGATATTCCGGGCGCGCGGCGATTATCGAGGCGCTGCCGGTGAGCGAGGCGATTCGCCGCCTGATCATCAAGCGTGCGTCCGCCGCGGTGATCAAGAATCAGGCTATTACCGAAGGGATGAAAACTCTGCGCATGGTTGGCATCGACAAAGCTTTGGAAGGGGTCACCACACTCGAAGAAGTCTGGCGCGTCACCGCTGAGGACCACTAGATGAATTTATCGTTTCTGCGCTATTTTAAGAAGGAGAAGGCCCCGGCCAACGCGGTCGCGCGTGCGCCCGTTCCGCTGATCGAGAAACCGGCTTCCGAACGATTCGGTAAAACGGTCATGCCCAACTCCTCGCGCGTCGTCGGTCTGGAATCGACGCGGAATTTCCCGGTTCCGGCGCCGCTCTCCGGCCCGACGCCGGCCGGACCGCGGACGATATCGTTAGGCGGAAACGGTTCCGTCGGCGTGGCGACGATCACGCCCGGTGGAGACCGGACGATCGCCCTGCCCCTGATCGACCTGGTCCCGCACATTCCGGCCGGAATGTTGCGGCCGGGGCCGATCGACCCGCAGCATCGGGTTACTTTGAAGGCGGCCGAGGTCGAGCGCGGGATGGCGACCGGTCGTCCGGCGGTGCTCCTGCGCGCGATCTATCAACAAGCACCGGAATTTTTCGCGAGCAAAGTGGAGGAAGCCGACAAGACCGAAGTGGCACTGTCGCTGGACAAGGTGCTCGAACAATTCGCCGCCTTTCAAGTGCGGGACGATCAAATTTGCGATGAGGTAATCGCGCATGTCGAGACGCCATTTCTCAAAGTGACGGTCGAAGACGGCGCGCGTTTCGGCACGCCCGTGGCTCCGCTGCGGACGAGCGCACAACCCGCTGTCGCGGTGCAGCCGGCGATCGCGGGCACGATCGCCGCGGCGCAACCCGAAGCCGTTGCCGAAAGCAAGCCACCCACTCCAGTCCGGCTTCCCGAGCCAAACAAAACCAATCCAGTCGCCAGCGGCTCCCCGGCCAAGGCTCCCATCCGACTCGATCATCCGCCCGCGGCCCCGCCGATCAGAGCGAAGATTTCTCCGAACGGAACGGGTGTGCCCGCCTCTGAGAGAGTTCCAGCCTCAAGTGGGCCGCCCGTTCCTACTCCTTTGCCTGTGCCTCCCGCGCCTCCTGTGTCTGCCGCGCCCGCCGTGCCTCCCGCCCCGGCGGCGCCGACGCGGATTCCCTTTAAGATCAGCCCACCATCCAACGACCTGCGTCCGCCCGTTTTGCAGGCCGCAAAGACGAAAGAGGAAGCCGAGGCGATCGAGTTTTCGAGCGCGGGTCCGCGCATTCAGCTGTCGCTGCGCAACATCCTGCGCGGGATTCCGGCCTTCCACTTGACCGGCCCGATCGACGAAGTGCCGGAAGCGGCAGTGATCGAATTGCCTTTCTCGATTATTGAGCCGCAGTTGTCGTTAGGCAAAATCGCCATCTCGCCCGCGCAATTCCAGGCGGCGATGCCGGAAGAATACCGCCCGCTGTTCAAGACCGAGGAGGCCGGGACGCCGATCTCCCTCCCGCTCCAGCAAGTGTTGCAAAATCTGCCTAACGAGTCCCTGCGGATCCGAGGCGATCAGGAGGAAGTCGAGATCAGGGAAGCTTTTGAGACCCCGTTCAGTCGGAAAATGGCCGAGGACGCCGTCCGGATAAAAGGATCGGACGGTCCCATCGCGAAACCCGACATCCCCTTCGCTCAACCGGAGCCCGAACCGGTCGCGGCCGCGCCCGAAAAAGCGCCCGTGTCCGTCGCCGCTCCGATCGCGAAACCGGCCGTCACCCTAGCCAAACAGAAGCCCGAACCGGCGCCGATCAAGCCGATCGCAGAAGAGGTGCCCGCCGCCCCGGCGGGACGCAACGCCCTCCAGGTCGCGCTCGATACCGATGAACCGCTGACCGCGAAATCAGTCGTCGACCGCGTCAGCCACCTACCCGGATTGATCGCCTGCGCGATTGTTTTCTCCGACGGCCTCAGTCTGGCGGGAAATATTCCGGCCGAATATGAAGCCGAGGCGCTCTGCGGGCTGGCGCCCTCCATCGTGCGACGGATCAGCGACCAGATGATGGGAACCAATCTCGGCTCGCTCTCCGGCATCACGCTTTTCTGCGCGAAAGCGCCGGTCAGTTTTTTTACGCACGGCAATATCTGCCTTGCGGCAATCCATTCGGCCGGCGAAATCGCGGCCGAAATCCGCGACCGACTCGGCTGCATCGCGCAAGAGCTTGCGTGGATGTATGCCAATCAGCCTACCGAATAAGAAAACGCCATGTCCATCATCAACTACGCCAGCCGGGAAATTCAGTTCAAGATCGTTTACTACGGTCCCGCCCTCTGCGGCAAGACGACGAACCTCGCGTATATCCACGAACGGGTCTGCCCGGCCAATCGCGGCGATCTCGTTTCGCTCGCCACCGCCGCCGATCGCACCCTGTTCTTTGATTTTCTCCCGTTGAACGCAGTGGTCATCAAAGGGTTTGTCACCAAATTCCAGCTCTACACCGTGCCCGGCCAGGTGATCTACAACGCCACCCGCCAGCTCGTCCTGCGGAGCGTCGATGGCGTCGTTTTCGTGGCCGACTCGCAGTGGGAGAAAATGGAAGAGAACGTCGAGAGCTTCCGCAACCTGGAGGAAAATCTTGCTCAGCAAAACATCTCGATCGACGAGATCCCTTACGTGTTGCAGTACAACAAGCGCGACCTGGGGAACATCGCGCCGATCAATTACCTCGAGTTCCTTTTGAACAATCGCCGAAAGCGGGCGCAAAGCTTCGAGGTGACTTCGAGCACCGGCCAAAATGTTTTCGCCTCGCTCAACGCCGTCTCGCAAATGCTGCTCTACAAGTTCAGCAAGCAAAGCAACGTCACGCCGACCGTCGCGCCTCCCGCGGTCGCTGGACAACCGGAACCGGTGGCGGCGCCGAAAATCGTGGTTCCAGCCAGAGTATGAACTGCATCCCGGCGCTCACGATCGAGAACGTCGCCAGCCTCGACGGCATCCTCGGCGATTTTCTGAAGCAGGCGGAAGCGGAATTGACCGTGGTAATCGATCGCGGCGGGAATGTGATCTCGCAGTTCGGCGATGTCTCGGTCATGGACGTCACGATTATCGCGGCGCTCGCCGCGGGTTCGTTTGCCGCGACCAGGGAGCTGGCCCGCCGGATCGGCGAGGTCGAGTTCAACGCGCTCTATCACCAGGGCAACGGCAGCCATATTTTCATGAACTCAGTCGACGACGACACGATCATGATCACGGTCTTCGGGCGGCGCACCACGGTGGGCCTCGTCCGTTTCTATTCCGCCACGACCGCCGCCGCGGTCTCGGAATTGTTGAAGTCGCTGCCCGTCACCGGGGGCCACGGTTTCACTTTTGATGCCGCCGACGTGACTTCGGTGCCGCTCTTCGTCGATCGTCCGGTGTAGACGCGGCGCCCCGCGAAGCGCGGAAGAGAGCGTCGTTAGGGCGCCCCGGTTTTCTTCGGCCATGCGCGAGGCCGCGCTTCGCAGAGCGAAGCGTCTACAGGCGCAGCGGGGTTGCGCAATCCGGGCGATGCGGGAAATTCAACCGCACAAATTTATGGCGGTTCAATTCAGGGATTATTACGAGACGCTCGGCGTTTCGAAAACGGCCGGCGCCGATGAAATCAAAAGCGCCTTTCGCAAGCTCGCGCGACAGCATCATCCCGATGTGGTCAAGCCGAAGGAAAAGGCCGCGGCCGAGGAGAAATTCAAGCAGATCAACGAAGCCTACGAAGTCCTGAGCGATCCGGAGAAGCGGGAAAAATACGATCAGCTGGGCGCGGATTGGAATCAGCCGGGCGGGTTTCAGCCACCGCCGGATTGGGGCCGCGGCGGAGCGGGCGGTGGCTTTCGGCGGGCGGCCGGTGGCAACGGCGGCGTGGAGTTTGAATTTGGCGGGACCGGGTTCAGCGACTTTTTCGAAGCGTTCTTTGGTGGCGGAAGGGGCGAGTCAGCATTCGGTGGCGGCCTTGGCCGGCGACCGGCGACCGCGGAGCGCGGCCAGGATGTCGAGGCCGACATCATGGTGACCCTGGAAGAAGCGCTGCACGGTTCCACCCGCCAGGTTTCGTTGCGGCGCGGCGGTTCGGAAAAAGTGGAGACGTACCAGGTCAAGATCCCTCGCGGCGTGCACGAAGGCCAGCGCATCCGCCTGGCGGGCCAGGGCGAAGCGGGCGCGCGGGGTGGCACACACGGAGATTTGTTTCTGCGGGTGCGCATCGCGCGCCATCCCGACTTTGCGGTGGAAGGAAGCGATCTGATTCACGAGGTCACGCTGGAGCCATGGCTGGCGGCGCTCGGCACGGAGATCGAGGTGCCGACCCTGGAAGGCGATCGACGTTTGAAAATCCCCCCCGGCACGCAGTCGGGCCGGCGTTTCCGCCTTCGCGACCGCGGACTGCCGACCGCTGCCGGGAAACGCGGCAATCTTTACGTGGTCACCCAGATCACGATCCCGAAGACGCTGAGCGACGCCGAGCGCAAACTGTGGGAACAGCTCGCCGCGCTCCCCCGAACCTAGAAAGTGGGAGGGGCCTCTGCGCCCCGATTGGCTGCGGCGCGCGATCTGATCGGGGCGCAAAGACCCCTCCCACGAAGCCTCGACAGGGCCGCCGCGTTCCTATAAAACGACGAAATGAAAATTTCTCTGGGCTCCGATCACGCCGGCTTTCGTTACAAGGAAAAAATCAAGGAGCTGCTCCTTTCGTTAGGGCACGAAGTGAAAGACTTCGGCACCTCGAGCGAAGAGCCGGTGGATTATCCCAAATTTATCCGGCCCGCGGCCGAGGCGGTGGCCAGCGGTGAGTGCGATCGCGGGATCGTGCTCGGCGGCTCCGGCAACGGCGAAGCGATTGCGGCCAACAAGGTACGCGGGGTCCGTTGCGCGCTCTGCTGGAACGAAGAGACGGCGCGCCTTTCGCGCCAGCATAACGACGCCAACGTTCTCTCGCTCGGCGAGCGGATGATCCCGGAGGATCTGGCGCTGCAGATTGTGCGCGTCTGGCTGACGACGGATTTCGAGGGTGGCCGTCACATCCAGCGCATCGCCCAGCTCGAGCCGTAGACGGTTCGCTCCGCGCTGCGCGGCACGAGACCTCCTTCGCGCCTGACCGTCGCATCATCGCGCCTCCGCGCTTCGCAGAGCGAAGCGTCTACAGTGCAACCGCGGCCGCGACGCTCGCGAGAAAGACCGCACTGACGAAGGCGTTGCTCTGGAAAAAGGCGCGGTTGATCCCGGCGAGGTCGAGGCGGGCCGCGCTCCGGTGTTCGTAAACCAGCGCCCCGGCGACCAACGGCATGCCCCAAAAATAGACGCTGCCTAACGAGGCGGCGAAACCGAAGGCGAGCAACGCGAGCAGCATACCGAGGTGGAGAAACTGCGCGAGGCGCAGGGAACGGGCGAGGCCGAGCCGCACGACCAGCGAGCGCAATCCCTCGCGTCGATCGAACTCCAGATCCTGGGTGGCGTAGATTAGATCGAACCCCGCCACCCAACCGACCACGCCGGCGCCAAGCAACAGGGGAGCCAGTGCCAGCCGGCCGGTCGCCGCGATCCAGGCGCCCGCCGGCGCGACGGCCAGGGCGAGTCCCAGAAAAAAGTGGCTCGCCGCCGTGAACCGCTTGGTCAGCGAGTAGAAAAAAATGATGCCGAGCGCGAGCGGCGAGAGGAGCAGGGTGGTGCGGTTGATGCCCGCCGCGGCCGCGACGAAGGCCGCCGAGCTGAGCGCGAGAAGGACGAGCGCGACCGGTCGCGAGATGAGTTGGTGCCGCGTCGCGGTGCGTGGGTTCCGCTGGTCGAGCGTCCAATCGGCGATCCGGTTGAAGAGCATCGCGGCGGTCCGGGCGCAGACCATGCAGACGAACACGAGCGTGAGGAGCCGCGCCGAGGGCCGGCCGCGGGTCGCGACAAGGAGCGCCCCGAGCGCAAAGGGCAACGCGAAAATGGTGTGCGAAAATCGGATCAGGCGCAGGAAACGCGTCAGGCCGCTTTCTCTAGGCTTCATTTTCGGCAGTCAATCGTCGTCGGCGAGGAGCGCTTCGAGCCGCGACCGCGCGGACGAGAGAATCGGCGTTCCGTGAGCGAAGAGCAGGCGCTCAAATGGACAATCGAGTAGCTGCCGGAGCGAACGCCGCATCTCTTTTTGGCTGGAACAGTATTTTGGCGGCAGGAGGGCGAACCCATACGGCTCGAGATGGATCAGAGCGTCGCCGATGACAATCGCGCCGTCGTCGGCGGCGAAATGGAATGCCATCTCACCGGCCGCCGCTCCGGCGATCGCGATCGCGGCGACCCCGGGGGCGATCCGCTGGCCGGCCGCCAGCACGACGGTCCTGGCCCCTCCGAATTCGCCGATCACTGGCTCCGCCGCGAAGATCGGGGCATCGAACTGCCGGGCGAACGCGGTCGCGGCCCGTGGGTGATTCAAGTTGGTCACGAGCACGCCGGCCACGCCTCCATTGAGCGTCAGTTCCTCCAAGGCAGGCGTGGTCAGCGGGATCGGATCGATAACGAGCAGGCGATCTCCGATTTGGGCAGCGCTGGAGAAGAGATCGGACTTCACGGCGGGGTCGTAAGCCTGCCAAAGCCAGAGGGAATCGGTCAGGCGACTGAGGTCAGGGGCGGCAATCATGGACGAATTATAAGGAGAGTCGGGAAGCGTGGCATCGTAGTTGCTATACTCAATATAGTTACTATAAAAACCATATGATGACCTTCTCCTATCAAGCTCGCGACGGCGCCGGGAATATCGTAAACGGTATTCAGGACGCCATCAACGAGGACAACGCTGTCACCAGTCTCATGAGCCGCGGGCTCATGGTCCTCTCGCTCCAACAAAAGGCCGCGGCCAACCGTCTGAAAAAGAAAGTCTGGTCGGTCAAAGAAACCGACCTGGTTCTTTTCACCCGGCAGCTCGCGACCATGATCGAAGCGGGCATCTCGCTCGTCCAGGCGCTGACCGCGCTCTACGAGCAGTGCGACCCGAAAAAGCAGAAAAACCTGCGCAACGTCATCAGCGACGTGACCGCGCGCGTCCAAGGCGGCGAGACCTTTCACGAGTCGATCGCGAAGCATCCGCGCGTCTTCAATCGCCTCTTCGTCAGCATGGTCAAAGCCGGCGAACATGGCGGTTTGCTCTCGGAGATTCTCGACCGGCTGGCCGGCTTCCTCGAAGCCAGCGCCCGCCTGCGCAAGAAGATCAAGTCGGCCATGACCTATCCGGTCATCGTCATCTCGATCGCGTTCTTGATTACCACTTTTCTTATCGTCCGGGTCGTCCCGGTCTTCGGCGAAATCTTCAAGGATTTCGGCGCCAAGCTGCCCGCTCCGACGCAATTCCTGATCGACCTGAGCGACTTCATCCGGGCTAACTGGTACTTCATGATTCTCGGCGTCGGCGGCACGATCTTCGGGACCCGCGCCTTCTTGCGCTCGACCCGCGGCCGCCAATTGAGCGATCGCTGGAAGCTCAAGCTGCCGGTCTTCGGGCCGCTTGTGCATAAGATTTGCATGTCGCGCTTCGCCCGCACGTTTGCCCAGCTCATCCGCAGCGGCGTGCCGATTCTGGAAGTGCTCGACATCGTGGGCGGTTCGTCCGGCAACCATGTCGTCGAAGAGAGTATCAAAGGCGTCAGCACCGACGTCGAGAAGGGCGACAACCTCTCGGTGGCGCTTTCGAAGAAGAAAATTTTCCCGCCGATGATGCTGCGAATGGTCGCGGCCGGTGAAGCGACGGGCCGCATCGACACCATGCTGGAGAAGATGGCCGATTTTTGGGACGAAGAAATTGAAGCGATGCTTGATGCGATGACCTCGTTGATCGAGCCGCTCCTGATCGTGTTCCTCGGGGTGATCGTGGGTGGCATCGTGATCGCGATGTTCCTGCCGATCTTCAAGCTGAACGAAGTAGTTTCGCAGAGCAAAAGCTAGGGAGAAGCTGCTCGACGGAAAAGGGAGGGCGGGTCGCAAGACCCGCCCTCTTCATTTTTCGCTCATGCTCGTCATCGTAATCGTGCTCGTGCTCGAATGCGGAATTGGGGAAACAGGGCAGGGGATCGATTACGAGCACGAGCAGGAGCACGAGCACGAGTTTGTCACGCTCGGCCGATCCGAATCGTTAGGGGCCAAATGGCCGGGCGCTCCTCGGCTGGGGTGCCCCAGGCAGTCGCCAGGTCGGCCGCGACCGCGGCCACTGGATCGCGGCCCTGCGTTGCGAGGAAGCGCTGCGTCGCCGACCACGTCCGGAGATAGCCGAGCAAATGATGCAACGACCAGCGCACTTCGATTTGAAACGCCGGCGCCTCTATTTCGTCGAACGGGAACGGCAGATCGCGATATCCGCGCCCGACCATCTTTCGCTCCACCGGCCAATAGGGACCGACGATGTCATCGTGAAAACGCCGAACGAGCGCATCAACTTTCGGGGTGATTCGCAACTCGTTATAGGCCCAGACCGCCAGCATTCCTCCTGGTTGCAAGACGCGGCGCGCTTCCGCATAAAATGCGTCCAGCTCGAACCAGTGCAGCGCCTGCGCCACGGTCAGCGCGGCGCAGGAATGAGCGGCCAAACCGGTCGACTCGGCCGCGGCGACGCGGTACTCCACGAGGTCGTTAGGCAAAGCCCGCGCGATTTGGTCCGCGCTCGCGTCGAGCGCGATCACTTTTTGAAAAAACTCGGCCAGCGCGACCGCGGCCTGCCCGTTGCCGGTCGCGCCATCGAGCGCCAGCCGGTCGTTAGGCGCAAGCGCGGCGATGAATTGGAAAAGCGCCCGCGGATATTGCGGACGAAACTTCGCGTAGTCCGATGCCTGTCGTGAAAAATGATCTTTGAACGCCACGCCTCTTTCTTTTGATCGCACGCGGGTTGTTCTTCGGCCAGCGCGCAGCGCCAAAATGGGCCGTTTCGGGCGTGACAATCCTGCTTGACGCGTCAAGCTGGGTCGGCTTCCGCCGTTATGAGAACACTACAGATGGCTCTTGTGCCCGGTGCAATTGCCGGGGTGATTTCAATTTTCACCAGCTGGCTTTGGATGGGGGTGATTTTCCATCGCTTCCAAAAGCGTACGCCGCAGACGTGGCGGGCCGAGGGAAACGGCAGCTACGCAATGTCAGCCGCGATCCACTTCGCGGCCTGCATCGCGATCGCGACCGTCTTTCTGTTCGTCGCGCGGATGCCGGGTAACTTGTTTGCGGGCGGGATCCACGGCGCGCTGCGCTTCGCGGCGCTTATCTGGATGGCGGTCGCGGCTCCGTTCGCGATCGAAGCAGCGATCTTTATCAATCTCCATCCCTGGGTGGTGGTCGGCCAGGTGCTCGATTGGCTCACGACCTCCGCGCTCGCCTGTACGATCGCGGCCTGGTGGACGCGGACTTAGTGCCGAGCAGGCGGTCACTAACAAGACCTCGGATCTAGTCCTTACGATGGAAGTCGAACTTCCCAGTCATTTCCTTGCCCTTTTCGAGGTAGGTCCATTCTTCGATGTGATGATCGGGCGTATCGAAGATAAATACGACTTGGTTCATGTGTCCGGTCGCGGGGTCAAGGTTGGTCCCGTCTTTGAACTTAAAGACGAGTTTGTTCGGGTCGCCGCCGCGGGCCAGGACCATTCGCGGTTGGTTATGCGCCGCGCAGTAGTGGGTCGCCATCAGGTCGTCGCCGTCGGGATGAAACATCGTCACCATTTCGTCGCTCGTCCGCTCGTTTAACCAGCCCATCAACGCCGAACCGTCCGAGATGAGTTGGAATCGCGCGTTGGTCGGCACCGCCTTGCCGCCTTCGTCGGCCGATCCTTCCCAGGAACCAACCAGCATTTTCATCTTATCGAACGCGGGGTTGGGGGCGACTTTTGACCTCGCCTGGCCGAAAAGAAGAGCGGTCGAACAAATGAGGAGCAGAGTGACTTTGATGATGCGCATGGGAATCTCCGGTTGAAGACCGCGAGATAACTCCCCCCGCGGGATGGTGTCGAGGCAATTTGAAAAACGGTCGGTTGGTTCGCAGCGAAGGAATTTTGTGGGAAATTGCGCCATGGCCGTCGTCCACGCGCACAGCGATTCCGTCTTCGCGCTGCGGATTGTCTTCAGCGTTTGCCTCGCGCTTGTTTTGCTCGCCGGCGTCTACGTTTTCCGTATCCGGAAACAGCTCTTCGACCGCGATCCCCAGGTGGCGGCCGATCACTGGGCGGCGCGCAATTTGCGCGCTCTGGCAGGTGGTTCTCGTCTGGTTGCTCGCGGTCGATCTGCTCGTGACGATGCTCTGGCGGTTGTAGGGCGCAGAGCCGCCCCGGACATTCCCGTTGTGTTTCGGCGCGGAAGGACAATAGTAGGAGAAGTTTCTCTGCTGCGATTTTCATCGGAACCCATCTCCCGGTTTCCAATCCCTGTGCGGGGAATAACTCGTCGTTAGCCGCGGACGCTGTCGGTTTGTTAATCTATGAAAGCTCATCTCATCAAAGCTGCCTGCGAAGTGATCACTGATCAAAAAATGCTCGTCAACGTCATCTCCCGGCGCGTCCGTCAACTCGCCTTCGGTCATCGTCCGCTCGTCGCCTGTCCTCCTGGAACGGGTTTGGCCGATGTGGCCCTGACCGAAGTGATCGAAGGGAAACTGACTTACGAGTCCACGCTCGGAGCAAAAGAAACCGACGAAGTCAAAACGGTGGTCCCTTTCCCGGCGAAAGAGGCTACGAGAAAAAAGGCGGCGTAGGCTCGACCTCTAGCTCCGCTTCGGTGGGAAAAGAACGTTCTCACGCTCCACCGTCGCCCCGCGACGGAGAAACATATCGAGAATCTCCGGGGTGTAATAATCTCCGCCGTAGGCCGGATTGAGTCCGAAGAAAATCTGGCCGCCCGGATTCAGATGCTGCTCCAGGTCGGCGACGAGAAATTCCCATTCCTTCGCGCCCCAGCGCCACGAATGATCCCGGCCGCCGTGAAACGCGGTGGAGAAAGCGGTGATCAAATCGAATTTGCGGCCGAGCGCCGGCAATGGTTCGAGCGCCTTAATCGTGTAGATAATGCGTTCGACGCCGAGCAGCTCGACCAGGTCGTCGAAAACCGGAATGCCGGGTGTGTCGAGACCGAGGCCGCGATGACCCTGCGCCTGGGCGACAAAGAGGAAAAATCCCCCGCCACAACCAATATCCAGGATTTCCCGCGGGGGGCTGCGGTGCAGATTCAGGTCCTGCACGCGCCGGATATTCAGCGGGAGATATTTTTTCAGATCAAGGTATTTCGAGTAATGATGCCAACTGCTCGGGGCGTCGGGCGGCGGCGAACCGTGTCTGGCCTGTAGTGCGCGCAGGCGGTCCTGGTCGACCCGCGCCAGAAGGGGCCCAATCCGAATCGGATGAAGCTTCCGGCGCAGCCGTCGCGCGGCCCGCCGATAGGTCAGCGGCTGGGCGAGTTTGCTCATCTTGTGAGTGAGTTTCACGCTAGTGCTCCGGATTTACGGGAAAGTGTTTGTTCTTCAAATTCTCCGGGACGCGCCTGGTTTTTTCCGCTTCGATTTCCTCGCTCGCCGCGCCTAACGATTCGTAGGCTTCGCGGTTTTTCGGCGCGCGACACAGGTAGACGGTGGCGTGGGCGAGGGGGATGCGCGCCTCCGGCATCCCGACAAACTCGACCGCCTGTTGCGTCGCGATGGCGAGCGGCAAGGCCTCGGCATCGGCCAGCCCGACGTCTTCGCTCGCGAAAATGACGAGGCGCCGCGCGATGAAACGGCAGTCCTCCCCGGCGTGGAGCATTTTCGCGAGCCAGTAGATCGCGCCCTTCTCGTCGGAAGCGCGCATGCTCTTGATGAAAGCGCTGATCGTGTCGTAATGCGCGTCGCCCGCGCGATCGTAGACGACGGCTTTGGTCTGGATGCTCTCCTCGGCCACCCGGAGGGTGAAATGAATAATGCCTTTGTCGTTAGGCGGAGTCGTCAGCACGCCAATCTCGAGTGCGTTTAGGCATTTCCGCGCGTCGCCGTCGCTTAATTTGGCGAGGTGGCGCTTCGCGTCCGGGTCCATCTTCACGCGATGCTGGCCGAGCCCGCGTTCCTCGTCCTTTAGGGCGCGGTCGATCAACTTCCCGAGATCCTCCACGCCTAACGACTCGAGCTGGAAAACCTGCGAGCGCGAAACGAGCGCGCTGTTCACGTAGAAAAACGGATTGTAAGTCGTCGCACCGATCAGCCGCAGGTTTCCGCTCTCGACGTCGGGCAACAAAATGTCCTGCTGCACTTTGTTGAAATGATGAATCTCATCCACAAACAGAATTGTCTTCTTTCCCGAGGTACGGCGGCGGTTGCTCGCGGCGGCGACGACCCGGCGCATCTCCGCGACATTGCTCTCCACTCCACTCAGTCGTTCAAATTTCGACTCCGTCATGGCCGCGATGATTTGGGCCAGCGTCGTTTTGCCCGTGCCGGGCGGACCGGAAAGGATGACCGATGGGAGCCGGTCGGCCTCGATCGCGCGCCGGAGCAGCTTACCGGGGGCGAGGATGTGTTCCTGGCCGACGAACTCGTCGAGCGAGCGCGGCCGCATCCGGCTAGCGAGCGGCGCGGCGGCGTCGGGCTTCGCTTCCGTTTCAGCTTCCGCCTCGTTGAAGAGGTCCTGCACGCAGGAGAATAAGGGTGCGCGGCTCGTTTGTCAGCCGCTTGACCACGGCGACACGTTCCCGCATCCTGTCGCGAGCCGGCGAAGCGGCGCACGAGCATGAAACGAATCCTCGTCCCAGTGGATTTTTCCCCCGCGACGGATTGCGTCCTGACGCTGGCGCGCGAGCTGGCGCGCGCGCTGCAGGCCGAGCTCCATCTCGTGCACGTGCGCGAAATCGCCGCCGTGCCCGTTTTCCCCGCCGCCACGATTGGGTATCCGGGAATCGGCATGCCGGAAATGGGGATGGCCGGCGGCCTGCCGGTTGGGTCCCCCGGCCTGGGCGTCGCCGATTTGCCTAACGAAAAAGAAAAAAGCCGGCTTGCTTCGCTGCAGGAAGAATTGGCGCGGAGCGGGCTAAGCGCGTTTGCCCATGAGCCGGAGGGAGCGGTGGTGGAGGAAATCCTCAAGCTGGCGAGCGAAATTTCGGCCGATTTGGTTGTGATGGGTTCGCATGGGCACGGGGCGGTTTACAACCTGCTCGTCGGCTGCGTGACCGAAGGCGTCCTGAAGGCGGGTCGGTGCCCGGTCCTGCTCGTGCCCGCTCCGGCCCCCGCGGCGAAATAAGGGCGGCGCGCCTTGCGCCGGGCGGCTTTCGTCCGCAGGGTTTCAGCCGATGCGCGCCGGAAAATTCCTGCTTCTCCTTTTCCTTCTCGCGACCGCCAGCCTGACGAGTGGCGCTTCGCTCCCTTTTCGAACGGTCTTCCAGGGGCGCGAAAAGTTTGACCGGCTGGTGGCGCAGGCGCAGGCGAACGATTGGAAATCGCTGCCCATTGGGGAGCGGACCGCGGCGGTCGGCCGCGCGCTGGTCGGGACGCGCTACAAATCTTTCACCCTCGAAATCGACGACCGGGTCGAGGCGCCCTCCGCAAATTTCAATGGGATGGATTGCTGGACGTTTTTCGAGATCGCGCTCGGCTTTGCCCGCATGCTCGATGAACCGCAAGCACAGTGGACCCCCGCGACGTTGCTCCACTATATCGAACTCGATCGCTACCGCGGAGGTCAGTGCACCGGCGGGTATCTTTCCCGGTTGCATTACCTTGAGGACTGGCTCGCGGATAACGATCAGCGCGGCCTGGTCAAAGATCTCACCCGGGATCTCGGCGGCGTGCGCGCCAATCACGCCGCGCAGGAGATGACGTTCGGATGGCGGCATTATCGTTATCTAAAAGCGAACCCGGCCCTGCTCGCACCGCTGGGCCGGATGGAAGCGAGAGTTAGTGCGCGGCCGCTCTACCAGATTCCAAAGAACCGCGTGGCCCGAATCGAATCCAGGCTGAAAAGCGGCGATATCATTGGCATCGTGTCGCGCGATCGACCGGGGCTTTATTCGACGTCGCACGTCGGTCTGGTCTACCGAACGGCGGACGGCGTCCTGCATTTCATGCACGCCTCATCACCGCGAAACTATGGGCGAGTGGTGATCGATTCGCGGCTTTCGAGTTATCTCTACCGCTATGGCACCGATACTGGAATTCTCGTCGCGCGGCCGCAGCGCTAATCGTCGTAATCAGGGAGCTCTTTGACGAGCCTGGCAAGTCGCTCCACGGCTTCTTCGGCGTCAGTGCCATCCGCTTCCAGGGTGGCGACCGTGCCGCAGTCGAGGTTTGCGCGCATCACATCGATCAGACTCAACGCTGAAAATCGGCCGGCCGCCGTCACAACCCAGATTTCCGAGCGGAACGCATTAGCGCGGCGAACGAATTGGGCCGCCGGGCGCGCGTGCAAGCCAAGCTTGTTGACGATCGTTATCTGTTGAGAGGCATGCACGGCTTCACGCCGGGAGTGGACCATTAACATCGGCTATTGGCTGGCGCCGGTGCCCCAGCGTCGATGAAGGAACTGCTCGATCGGCGAAAAGAAAATCTTATCTGCAAGCAAGCCGATGACAACGATTATCACCATGATGCCGATGACCTGGTCCATGGCTTGCTGCTCGCGTCCGAAGTGCAGGAGCTGGCCAAGACCAAACCCGGTCAGAATGGTGACGAAAATTTCTGCTGCCATCAAGGATCGCCAGGCGAAGGCCCACCCTTGCTTCATCCCGCTCACAACAAACGGCAGCGCCGCAGGCAGAATAACTTTCAACCATAGGTGCATGTTTTTTGAACCCATGGTGAGGGCGGCACGGCGGAAAATTGGCGGAACGTTGCGCACGCCGGTATCAGTGGCAATGACGACCGACCACAAGGTGCCCATGACCACGACAAACAACATCGCGGCCTCAGTTTGTCCGAACCACAGAAGCGCAAGCGGCACCCAGCAAACACTTGGGAGCGTTTGTAAGCCAAGCGACAGTGTCCCAACGGTATCCTGCAGTACATTCCAGCGGGCGGTTAACAACCCCAAGGGTAAACCAAAAATAATACCTATGACGTAGCCGATCAACAGACGGCGCATGGTAATAAGGGTGGCCTGTCCCAACGTTCCGTCTCCAGCGGCACCGCGCAAATAATTCGCAACGGAAGCAGGAGAAGGCACCAGCACAGGTGACCAAATATGCGCGTCATAAAGCAGCTGCCAAAGGATGATCAAACCACCGAAAAAGGCGGCCGCACTCGCAAATCGTTTCATTCCGCTACTTCTCCTTCCGTTTTAGTAAAGCCCTTTAGGGAGCGCATGATCCGACCGGCGTAACCAGCGAGATCAACGCTGTTAATGTCGCGCGGACGCGGCAACTCGATCGTGAACTCTTCCTGGACGCGTCCTGGATGAGGCGAAAAGAGAAGCACTCGATCGCCCAGGCACGCGGCTTCGCGGACGTTATGGGTAACAAAGACGATCGTTTTGTTTCGCGCCTTCCAGATTCGCTGGATATCGCCGTAAAGCTGCTCGCGGGTTAGCGCGTCAAGCGCCGCGAACGGTTCGTCCATCAACAACACCCTTGGGTTCGGAGCGAGCGCGCGGGCCAAAGCGACACGCTGTTTCATGCCCCCCGATAGCTCGTGAATATTCGCATGCTCGAATCGAGTTAGCCCGACAAGCTCGAGATAGTACTTCGCCACATCGAGGCGATCCTTATCTCGGAGACCCGGCTTTAATTTCAAACCAAAGAGCACGTTGCCTAGGACGTCGAGCCATGGGAAGAGCGCCGCTTCCTGGAACATGACAAGCCGTTCTCTTCCCGGCCCAGTCACTGGTTTCCCATTCGCCATCACTGATCCGCTGTCCGGCTTTTCCAGCCCGGCAATGATGTTGAGCAAGGTGGACTTCCCGCAACCGCTCGCGCCGACGAGACAAACGAATTCGCCTTCGCTGACTTTCAAGCTCACGCGGTCGAGCGCCTGCACCGTTCCAGTTGCGGTCTTGAAACTCTTCGAAACGCTCTCGATCGCGAGTTTGATTGGCGCGACAATTTCTAATTCCTCTTTCGCCGAAGAGGTGACTCTGGAATGCCAGGGAATAACGTGCGTGATATACATGCAGGAAATGAGGAGCTGTCGTTTCGATTAAGGAGTGTACTAAAACGTTTCGATGAGCTTCGAAGTGTCGGTTGAACCTTTCAGGAAGCCGGCATCTTTCCCCTCCTGCACTGCTTTCTTGATCAGAGCCGGTGAGACTTCGGTTGTGAGTTTTATTCTATTCAAGGATCGCGTGACGGTGTCTGGCGGCACGTCCGTCTTGGTTTCTGCCTTCAACTCGTCCACCAATAACTTCTGCGCTTCGTCTGGGTGGGATTGAATCCACTGTGTGAGTTCCGTATTTGCCGCCGCAATCTTTTTCGCGAGATCGCGGTGATCCTTAAGAAATTTCACGCTCGAAACGAGCCAGGTGGTGATGACGTCTTTGTCCTCGAGAAACACCTTGCCATTGGCGTCCTTTTCGAGTCGGGTTACCCAAGGCTCGACGGTCCAGACCGCATCGACGCTTCCGCTTTGGAACAACGGCAACTGATCCGGGTTAGCCGTTGGAACAACCAACACATCGCCCCCTGTTTGCGTGATGTTGAACCCCTGGGCCTTTAGCCAGGCCCGGCACGAGATATCCTGCGTGTTACCCATTTGCGGCGTCGCGACTTTCTTGCCCCGGAAATCCGCCGGCGTTTTTATCCCGCCATCCGGCCTGACGATGAGAGCCGCTCCGCCATTTGCTGCGCCCGAGATCACGCGGATCTCTTCGCCTTTCGACTTGAAATGCGCGTTGAGCGCAGGGCCCTGACCGACGTAGGTCACATCGAGTGACCCAGCGAAGATCGCTTCCATCGCGGAAGGTCCGGCGTTGTAAGTGAACCACTGAATTTCGACGTTCGGCCCGAGCCGTTGTTCGAACCACCCTTTGCCTTGACGCGAAAGTGCGTGAGCAATGACGCCTTGGGCGTGGGTAATGTTCGGAAAATGCCCGAAGCGGATTGTGGTTTTCTCTTCGGCGTTTAGACTCGTCGCGCAAAGGGTTGCTGCGCCGATGAGTGCTGCGAGTGTGTATAGTCTCATAGGTTTGATCTTTAGAAGCTGAATGCGGTTGTGAAGCACCCGAGGTCGGACATGGTCATCCGGAGCACGAGTTACTATCGCGACAGAAAAGTTCTTCAGTCTCTTAGGCTAGAACATTAGCTGGAGGCGCAGGATGACTTCGTCGAACTGGTCATTGCCAAAGGTCGGGTTGGCAGCGCGAAGGTCGGACCAGGTGTGCACGTAGTTAGCCATTACTTTGAGAGAATCCCCGTGAATGTAGTAGTTGAGGCCGCCGGTAACGGAGTGGATCCCGTCGTTCGGAACTTGCGCCGGGTCGAGCTCTTCCCAGCGGACCGCTGCCTGGAACTTTTTCGGGATGATAAAGTAACTGCCTTGCACGTACCAGCCACTCGGACTGAAGTCGGCAAAGCCGGGGGCCACCCCGTTCACGGTCCGGCCGTTGACATCTTCGGAGATATACTCGCCGATGAGATCAAAGGGACCGATGTTTAACCAAGCGTCCAGGCTCCAGGCCGTTCGTTCGGCCGCGCCCGGCAGCGTGTACGCTGCGAGTGAGCCGTCAGTGTTGACCTTCAAGTTACCCGAGGGGGAGATGATCGTTCCGGCATCGTCGCGGCTGTTCATGACATCGCCGCCCAGCTTCAGGCTCGCCTCCTGGCCTAATAACTTGCCGCTGAACGGCAGCAATTCCAGCCGGCCGACATACATGAAGTTGTTGTTATCATTGGTGTTGACGTTGCGGCCGTTGCCGTTAAAGACGCCAGCGTAGTAGGTCACCAAGTCCTTCTCCTGCGGCCACAGATTGGCCAGTGGCTTGCCCCAAAGTTGCACTCCGACCTGGCGCTCCGGCGTGAGGGCACCGGTGGGCAGACTGCGCTCGATCATGATGAGCTTGGGATCGGGCGTCAATTGCTCCAGACCAAAGGGCGCTTTCCATTGCCCCACCTTGATGTTCGCTTCCGGAATCCCGTGCCAGTTAATGAAGACGTCGGTCGCGGAAAACTCCGTCCGCGTCGAATTGGTCACCGTCGTCGTCTTGCCGGTTGTCGTACTGACCGACTTCAACGCCGTGATCGCAGAGTCGCTTTGCTCAAAGTCGCCTTCGACCTTGAAGTCGAACTGCTCGGCAAAATCACCGCTCAGGTTGATGCGCGCACGGCGCAGACGAAAACGGTCTTTCAGCCCGCTCAAGCCGAATCGCCCTTCGAAGGCCGAGACATCGCCATCTTCGAAGTTCGCCTGGATATATCCGCCTAGCGTCAGCTTGTATTCCGGGCCGCCCGGAGAGACGTAGACCGGCGGCTTCTCTTCGGCAGCGACGCCCTTGTCGACATACCCTTTGCCATCGGAAGTGACTCTCGTTTTGCTCTCCGGCCCAAATTCAGGCGCAAACGGGGAGCGCTTCTTTAAGGTGCTGACTTCCTGTTCCAACTCGGCATTGCGCGTTTGCAATTGATCGACCGCGCGTTCGAGCTTCTCAATTCGTTGGGTTTCGCTGGATGAGGTTTGCGCAGCGAGCGGTTGCAACGCAAGCAACACGAGTGGAAGGGCGGCAATAAGGGTGATTTTTTTCATGAACGTTGGGTTTCTCCTTTGTTGTATCTACACAGTGTGAATGAGGGAACGGTCTCCGGTAGTCTGGTAGAACGCTCGATTAGCTGATGGTTTCCTCCAGGGTGTCTGGTTGGTCAGAACTGCGGTTGATTGTAGGGCGAGAAGGTTCGGCCGGACTCCGGCTTTCGATTCTTGTTCTCTCGGTGCGCTCGATTTGCGTCACTTTGGAATCATGAATCACGATCTGCACGACGCCGTAGCGGAGCGTTTCCACTTTTTCGCGCACGATCGAAAGCCAGTCAGGTTGGTCCTTGGTCATCGTTTCGTTAGTTCATTGCGGTTCAATGGCGTTGCGCCTTCTGCAGGCGGAAGGAGATCGTCGAGGCCGAACGAGCGGCGGCCGAAAGGCACGGGGATTTTGTCGCGGCGCATTTTGCGCAGAGTGATCTCGACAATTTGCGCGAGGGTGGAGCGATCGAGGATGCGCGCAATCGCGTTGCGCACGTCGAGCATCAGCATCCGCAGACCGCAGTGGGCTTCATCCGGGCAAGTGCAGCGATGGTAAGCTGTCTGGCTCACGCAGGCGATCGGCGCGAGCGGACCATCGAGCACGCGGATGACTGCGCCGAGCTTGATGCGCGCTGCTGGCTTAGCCAGGGAATAACCGCCGAACTTGCCCCGCTTAGTTTCGACGTAACCGGCGAGGCGCAGCTGAGTGAGGATTTGTTCGAGAAACTTAATGGGCAGTTTTTCTTTCGACGCCAATTCGGTCACTTGCAGCATCGGTCGGCCCAACTCCCGGGCGATGCCGAGATCGATCAGCGCTCGCAGGGCGTATTCGCTTCGTTTGGAAAGATTCATCTCTAGTCGTTGCAGTCGAGTTGCGATAGTCTAGTAGTCGAGTAGAGTTGTCAAAGCATTTTTCGGCGGTCGAGAAGTTATTCCCCGATCGAGTTCGAAAAGAGCATAGTCCGCGCTCAATCGAGAGCTTCCCACCGGAGGCGTTGGGAGTTTTGCTTTCGGTTTTCCTCCCCCTTCTCCAGGAACATTGGCAGGCGGGCGATGCGCTCTACCGCCCGCCTCGCATCTGGACCTTCGGCTTCGAGCACGAATGTGTCGCCGCAATCAAGCCTAGCGAGCAATACTTCAAGGATACGGTCGGCCGGATACCGTTTGCCTTTGGCGTTGATGGTAACCGTGCTTTCGAACAATAGCACGCAGCTGACGAATTCGGTGGCGGGCCGCGCGTGCAGGCCGTGTGCATTGAGCAGAGTCAATTCCCTGGTGATTCGTTCTATTTCAGGGCGCAAGTGGCGAAAGATGATCATGGCGTGGTGGTCGGTTGGAAGCTGGAAAACTCCGCTGAGCGAAGCAAGTATTTCCCGCGTGCCTTCCGAGCGTTCTAAACTTGAGTGGTTGCGGCTCGCGGTTGTCAGGCGGAGATGGGCGAAGCGCCCGCGCAGCCCGGACCTGCCGTTCCTCTAACCAGCGCGGCCCCGATTTTCTCGCAAAGCGCGATCGCAGGAAAAACGACGAGAGCGGCTGGGAGAGCCACCGTCCACAACACGATTGCCCCACCAAGCAGAACAGTTTCGGTCAAGATTGATTTCATATTTTCATTCCTTTGATTGTCTACTACATCAGTATGGATTCAATACTCTATCGTGCAAGTAGAGATTGCAAGCAATATTTTTCACAAATTTTTCAGGTGCGAAATTCCCCTCGGAAAACTCTGCCTTTCAGAAGTGGACCTGCAGAGCGAGGCGGCAATTTCTAAGACTGGCCCAGTCCCCGGCGCGCCCTGGATGCCCCGACCAAGTCCCGCGCGATCTCGAGATTCTTCTTTTTTTGTGTGGCGAACGCGCCTCTTGCCCTAGCCCGCGGAAGCGGTCGGCAGTTGAACCACAAACTTCGCACCGCGTCCGAGCCCTTCCCGGCGCTGGCCCAGGTTTGCGAAAATCGTCTTCGCCGTCGTTTTACAACGATGCAGGGCCGGAGATCTCGCTCGACTGCTCGCCGTAGCCAAAGCGGGGATCAAGCCTTCGCAGCGCGGTGGCGGCGTAGGCCTGATCGTTAGGCGAAAGATAATCTTGGAAGCCGCCGATCTTGCCACGGCGGACCTTGAATGATTCCGGATCACGCGCGTCCCCTGCACGCAGGATTTTGGAATCAAATGCACCGGCGTTTTCCAGTTTCTGCATATGCCCGAAGGCGGAAAACTCGAGGGCGTTGGCAAAGGCTTCTTCCTGCACGGGGCGTTCGCCCAGAATCTGCAGGAGCTCACGAAAACGGGAAGCCGGGGCGCTGCGCAGTGTTTCGTAGCGCAGGAGAAGAAACTTCGCTCGTCCGGACCATTCGGCGAGCCAGCTGTTCATGATTTCGACCATGGAGACAATGCCGAAAGCGGGATCGCGAAGCAGTTCCGAGGTTGACATTTGCTTTAATTCGTTAGGCGTTTCCTTCGTCCGGCGGGTCAGCTGAACGTAGAGTGAAACAAAGGCGTCGCGTGGATCGCGCGCGAGCAGAATCACGGGCAGACGGAAGCGTTCCCGTTGCGGGATCAAATACTTCCCACGGAGCTTGTCCCAGCGGTCGGCTTTTGTTCTCTGCTCGAAAAGGTCATGCGTGTAAATGAGGTGCGGGACCCCCTTGTATTGTTCGGGCTCGAGAGTGAACGGCTGGCCAAGCTTCTCGCAGAAGTAGGCACAAAGAAATGTCCGCACCCAGGTGCGACCGCTTTTTGGAATGGAGACGACCAGCGCGTCGCCGCCAGTGAGCTGGCGCGCGCGGCTGCTCAGATTCCACCTCACGAGTCGCTTCATGGCAGTTCGATTGGTTTTCCCAGCTGCGCTCGCAACGCGCGCCGGAGCCGGGCGCGGCCGATGGCGCGGCGCAGCCGTCGCTGCCAGGGGCGTGGAGAAAACAGCGGACGAAAGAATGGCTCGATCGCGATCCCGTGTTCATGGCAAAGCGCGATCGCGTCTGGCATCCAAAGGCCGCGCGAGATGGCCGACATCAGGTAGGGGATCGGCGTGTTATCGCGCCGGGTGTAGGAGAGAATCTTCATCGTCTGGGCGCGCGCGCTGCCGCGCGCTTCGAAATTCCACGCTGTTTCTTCCGGACGCAGGATCGAGCGCAATGCGCTCCGTTTCCAGAGCGTCACCTGGCAGCGCGTGCGACCATCGGAATTCAAAGACACGACGCCAAAGCGATCGTTGAGCGGTTGAAACCCCGGGTCGTTCCGGGGGCGCGCACGAAAGCAGAGCGAATCGGCATCCGAGTCAATGACCTGAGCAAAATCGCGCGCCATCTGTCTGCTATTCACCGGCGCCGTCAGAAAATAATCTTCCTGCAGATAAAGGATGTAAGGATGCGCGAGCTGTTCCAGCACGCGAAGGAAGTTGCTCGACCAGCCGCGGTCTGCGCCCACCCGGAGCGCGCGAATGCGCGACGAACGCAGATCGAGTTCGTTGGTGACGAGGAAAATATCCAGCGGACAATCGAGCCAAAACTTTTGCAGGAATGCGTGGAACGGGCGCCACGCATCGAAAAACGCATCGCAACTGGACACGACGAGCGCGACGGAGCCTGTGAAATCGTTCAGCTCCGCCATGGGCAATTCGTCTCGCACAGTGGGGTTGCGAGCAAGAGATTTCGCCGCGCGCTCGCGTGCCGGCGGTTGTTTTCAAGCTGAGATGAGGTAAGATTCCGTCTCCCAAAAAAGGGGGGCGTACTGGTTTCGACTGATTGTTTGAAGCGCAGGCGGCATGCCGAGGATGGTTCGTTGGCCTCGTTAAAATCCGGACCAAAAAAAATAAATGCAGATCACCAAGATCTCGCTCTCGCGGCTTAATTGACTGCGATGTTCGGAGCTGGACGCCTGCTACGGCGCCGAACATGGACAGCAGGCTAATCGGACGGCGGAGTGACCGCGCCGGACGGTGAAGGAATTTCGTGGTGGCTCGGGGGAAGGCGTGTGCCGGTGCAACGTCCGTCCTCTTAAAAATAATCACCGGCTAAGCATGTAGAAGCTCGCGGAGAGAGCGATCAGGACAGGGGTTCAACTCCCCTCGCCTCCAGCCCCGAAAGCTTTCGGGGCTGTCGCGCCTTAGCCTTGGCGAAGGCGGACCGGTATGAACCTAAGGACACCTTGGCGGCGAGCTACGACTCGGCATGCCAGCCTTCGAAAAAAAGATGTCGCAATTTGTTTACGTTTACATCCTACAGAGCGATGCAGCCCCGGATCGCTTTTACGTTGGTTGCGCACGCGATCTAAAAGATCGGTTGCGCCGCCACAACCGGTGAAGTCTTGCATACGGCCAAATGGAAGCCGTGGCGAATTAAGACCTATATCGCGTTTTCAGATGAAGCTCGAGCCCGCGAATTTGAGCAGTACCTCAAGTCAGCGTCCGGCCGCGCTTTCACCAAGAAACGTCTTTGAACCTGGAGACAATGCTCTGTCGTCCTGGTGCCACTTCGAGCACGTTCAGTTCTTCCGCCGCGAACGAAGTCTTGACTCGTCGGAGCGTTCCTCGCTACTCTCGGCGCCGAGGTGAACGATTCCGCTACAACTTTTCCCACCATGGGGGGAGCTTTCATGACCACGCACTGGAGCATGGTCACGGATTTTACCTCCCAACAAGCCAGTCCAGACCGAGCGCAGGCAGCGCTCACGCGACTTTGCCAGGATTACTGGCCGCCTCTCTACCGGTTTGTCCGCTTGCGCGGCTATAGCAGAGACGATGCGCAAGACCTAACCCAGGGTTTTTTTGCTAATCTTTGCGAAAAGCGGGCTCACACTGTCCCAGATCGAGGCAAGGGCCGGTTTCGCACTTTTCTCTTGGTGTTGCTGAAGAGATACCTTGGCGCGACCCACCTTCACCAGTGCCGGCAGAAACGCGGCGGAGATAAGTTTCATCTGTTTCTCGATGCTGAAGTCATTGCGCTGCATGAAATCGACGACAGCGCTCTCGTGACGGCACCGCCCGTCGACGAGGAGCAACTGTTTGAACGCAACTGGGCCGCCGCGCTGGTCACTCGTGCGATGGACGCCTTGAGCGAGGAATATTCGAGCGGTCCCAAGGCCCGTCTCTTGTCCGAGTTACGGCCGTTCCTGACTGGTGGAATCGGGTTGCCGACGCACGAGGAAGCGGCGGCGCGGCTGGGCGTTCCGATGGAGACCTTGCGCAGTCACCTCTTTCGCCTGCGCGCGCGCTACCGGGGGTTGCTCCGCGCGGAAGTGGCCCGCACGGTGCCGAGTGATGAGGACGTCGAGGGAGAGTTGCGGTATCTCTGCCGGGTCTTGATCGCGGGCGCCTAGGTTTGGCTGGCCGGCCATCCTTTTGTGAACAAATTGCCGGCTTCTGAGATGCTCCGCTGTGAGCGGTGTGGAGCACCTTTCCCGAGCAGGGTGGGGGACAACGGTTGCCTGCACTGTCTACTCCGCGGTGGAATGGCTGTAGAGGGTGGGGAGGCCGCTATTTCGCCTGCTGATTTAGGGACGCGATTTGAGCATTACGAAATCCTGGCCCGGGCCGACGGGTCGCTTTGGGAGCTGGGTCGCGGCGCGATGGGCGTCACCTACAAGGCAATGGATGTGAACCTCCGGGTCCCGGTCGCTCTCAAAGTCATCAATGGTCGCTTCTCTGGCCAACCGGGCGCGCGCCTGCGTTTCCTGCGTGAGGCGCAGTCATCCGCGCAGCTGTGGCACCCGAATGTGGCGAGCGTTTTTCATTTCGGCACGGTTAATTTCCTCCCGGAGCCGAACGGAACTACGACCACTGCCGGGGAGCACATTGACGCCGGCGATTGCTTCTACGCGATGGAATTCATCGAAGGGGAAACGCTCGAAAAGCGTTTGCGCCGCACCGGCCCGCTCACACCGCTCCTCGCGCTCGAACTGGCGGTGCAGGTGACCCGCGCCCTGGCCGCCGCAGAAAGGCGCGGATTGGTCCATCGCGATCTCAAGCCCTCCAACATCATGCTCCAGGCCGAGGAGGAAGGCGCGCTGGGCAACGGTCGGCGTCGGGCTTCCGCTGAAGCCTGGGTGAAGGTCATCGATTTTGGCCTCGCCAAAGCTGCCACCGAGGCGGACGAGCCGCCCGCGTCGGCCCATTTTCTGGGCACCCTGCAGTTTGCCAGCCCGGAGCAAATACGGGGCGATGAGGTGGACGGCCGCTCCGATATTTATTCGTTAGGCAGCACCCTTTGGTATTCGCTCACGGGCAAGGTGCCGTTTCCGAATCGTTCTGCGAGCGAGCTGCGCCGTGGGGCGGCGAGCCCGCCGCCGCCAGTGGTGCAATTGGTCGAGCGGAATATTCCCCGGGCATTGATTGCGTTGCTCGAATCGATGCTGGCAAACAATCCCGATGATCGCCCCGCATCGGCCGTCGCGCTGAACGAAGCGCTCCAGAATTGCCTTGAGAATCTCGAAGGCGTTGATTCTCCGCCGCGCTCGCCCTTCCGCCACCGCAGCCGCAAGCGCGTCCTGGTGGGCGCTTTCGGATTGGCCGCGATCCTGGCCGGTCTGGCAGTTTACTTTTTTTGGTTCACCCCAGCAGAAAACGACAAGTCGATCGCCGTTCTGCCGTTTGAGAACTTGAGCAACGATCCGGCCAACGCTTTTTTCGCGGAGGGTATTCAGGACGATCTGCTCTCTCGTCTGGTCAAGATTCGCGATTTAAGAGTGATCAGTCGCAACAGTGCTGCGCGTTATCCAGCCAGCGCCCGGCGAGATCTGCGAGACATTGGCCGGACACTGGGCGTGCGGCATGTCCTGGAAGGCAGCCTGCGGCGCACGGGCGACCGCGTGTTTCTCCATGTTGCGTTAATCGACACCCGCGACGGACATGAACTTTGGGGCGAACGTTACGATCGCTCGCTGGCTGATGCGACCAATCTGCAAGGGGAGTTGGCCGGCTCGATTGCGGACGCCCTCGACGCCACGCTCAGCCCGCAAGAACGAATTGACGTGCAGTCGAGGCCCACCCGCAATGCAGACGCCTATGTTCTCTACCTCCGGGGACGAAAGCTCGAGAACGGTCCCGCCGTCGCGATCGCGAATTTCGACGCCGCGCAGGCGCTTTACAGTCAGGCCATCGCCCTTGATCCTGGCTTTGCCCTGGCCCACGCGCGCCTCGCTTCCGCCCTGAGCATGCTCTATCGGAATCGAGGCCCGAGCGAAGACTTGAAACGGCGCGCGCATGCCGAGGCGCGGGCCGCGCTTCGGCTTCAGCCCGACCTGGGCGAGGCGCACCTCGCAAACGCTCTTTGCGCCTATCGGATCGAGCGCGATTACGACCGGGCCTTGCCCGAACTCAAGGTCGCGCGCCGGCTTATGCCTAACGATACCGAGCCCGAAAGTTTCGTGGCTTTCATCCATCGCCGGCAGGGCCGTTGGCGGGAAGCCCGGGCTGGGCTGGAGCGAGTCTGCGCCCTCGATCCACGCAACATGACCTACGAAGAGGAGCTTTATGCCACCTGCTCTCTCACGCGCGACTGGGCGGGCGCGGCGGTTCACGCGGCTCGTGCCGAGGCTCTCGCGCCCACGCTTCCTTCGCTCAAAGTGGAGCGAGCCATGGTCGAGCTCTGGAAACACGGGAACCTGGCGCCGGTGCAGGATGCCTTGAAGAATATCGCTGCCGCCAGCGACCCGGAGGGCAATGTGGCCTGGGCGCTTTGGGATGGGGCCATGCTCTCGCGTGATTTCGTGGCGGCTCAAACGGCCATTGACGGTTTTCCGTTTGAGACTTTGCCATCGGTTTTTGGCGCGCCTTTGCCCAAGAGTTATCTTGAGGGCTGCATTCAGCTGGCCCAAGGCAACAACTCCCGCGCCGAGGAACTCTTTGAGGACGCGCGGCCGTCGATGGAGGCCGAGGTGTTTGCGCACCCGGATGACGGGCTGCGTCATGCCAGGCTCGGTCTGCTCTACGCCTACATGGGCCGAAAAGCTGACGCTCGCCGGGAGGGCGAACGAGCCGTCCAGCTCCAACCGCCCGCCCGCGACGCCTACGACGGCACGGAACGGGTTTGCAACCTGGCCTTGATTTATGCTCGCGTCGGCGACGCCGATCAGGCGATCGCCATGATTGAATCTCTTCTTCGGAAGCCGGGCGCGGTCACCTTTTACGAAGCGAGCATGTCGCTCTCAGAACTCCGTTTGCGCTGGCAGTGGGATCCGTTGCGGGCCGATCCGCGTTTTCAGAAGATCCTCAAAAACCCGGAGCCGCAAACCGTCTACTAGCAACGCCCGATCCGGCGCCGGCTGCGGAAAGACTCCGAAAAAAGAAGCGCGCAAGCGTTGTTGCTTCCAAAGATTTTTCGGATTTCTGCATTTTTTTGCAACGCCGCGCAAATTTTGCGCATGGAAAGGGTAGCGACAGTGAGTTGTCACGGTACCATGGCTAGTCCCCGGATCCCCGGATCCGACGGTGCCTGAAGGCGCGCCCCCACGCCTTCAGGCGCGATGGGCGATTTACTCCACGGCTCGATTTAGGCGGGGACGTCGACCATCCCTGCGCCCGACGGCCTCGGCGCCGTTTCGAGCTGGCTGCGCCAGACCTGCGGCGGCAACACGCCGATCATCATGAAGACGACCTGGCTGGCGCCGAACCCGATCAGCCAGGGAAAAGCGCTGTCCATGAACCCGTAGGAATGCAGCCCGATGCCGAGCATGTTCACCCCAAACCACGACCAGCTCGTGACCACGTTGCCGAAGACGGCCATCACCATCAGGCCGCGCTGCCTAACGAGCCCGCCCCAACGGGCGTGCAGGATGATGGCGTTCCAGAGGACGATGAGGAGCGCGCCGTTTTCCTTCGGGTCCCAGCCCCAGAAGCGGCCCCACGATTGATCCGCCCAGATTCCGCCGAGGATGGTGCCGACAAAACTGAAGAGCGTCGCGAAACAAACGATGCCGTAAACCATCCGGGCGAGGGAGCGCGCCGTGTCGCGATCGAGCGAGGGCGTGAACGCGCCCCGCACGATGTAGGTGAGGGCGAGGAACCCGGCGAGGAAGGTCGAGGCGTAGCCGAGCGTCACGCAGACGACGTGGGTCGCGAGCCAGCCATTGGTGTCGAGTACCGCGCGCATCATTTCCATCGTGTCGCCGTCCATCGAGAGATGATGCGCGATGAGGAGGGTGATGAAACCGATCATCGCCGCGGTCGCGCTGCCGATGCCGTTACGGAAAAAGCGCTCGAGAAAGATTCCCAGCAAGACCGCGCCCCAGCCGATGAAGACGGCGGACGAATAAAGATTCGTGACCGGTGGCCGGCCCTCGAGATACATCCGCGTGATCAGCCCGCCGGAATGGACGACGAAGGTCACCACGAGCAGCGCAAAGGCGTAACGCCCGAGCGTCTCCGGCCAGACGAGCCAGGAGGCGGCGGCGAGAATGAAAATCAGCACGTAAATCACCATCGCGCTGTAAAACGGCTGCAACTGGTTGAAGACCGATTCCACATTGGCCTTCCGGACGCGCGCCGGGAAATGCTGCTGCAGCCACCCCAGGTAGCCATCGAGCGCCCGGTTGAATGTTGCCGGGTCGTTGGCCGCGAAAGCGCTCGCCAGCGTCGCATACGCTAATACCGCGGGATGCATGTTGCCGGCGGTGATGAACTGCAAAATGCTCTCCCCCATCTTGCGCCAGCGCAGCGGATCATCGTTAGGCGGGACCGGCGGAATGGGGAAAAAATAGCCGGTCTCAGCGAGGAAACCGATGCTCTGCAGCGCTTCCGTCGAGATGCCGCTGTTCATCGGGATCGGCGACGGCCGGATATTTTTCAGCAGGTCGTCGACCTGACTCTTAAAATCGACCGTCCCGGCAACCTCGAGGCTGTTCTCCAGCTGATGATAAAGCGTCAGACGCTCGTAAAGCTTGATGATGTCGCGTTGGAACGGCG
This sequence comes from Spartobacteria bacterium, assembly GCA_003169975.1. GTDB lineage: Bacteria > Verrucomicrobiota > Verrucomicrobiia > Chthoniobacterales > UBA10450 > Palsa-1392. The sequence continues at coordinate 72,174 of PNAA01000022.1, forward strand.
AACGCAGTTGCGCGTCCACCTTTTGTGCGAGCGCGGCCTGTTGCTCGACCTCCTGCAGGTGGGTGAAGAGGTCGCGGAACGAAAAATATTTGCCCGCCTCGGTGTTCCAACCCAGCGCAGCGAGCGTTTCCGGATTGCGAATGACGAAAATCCTGCGCTGATCTGCGGTGTCCGACTTCATCAAGATCTCGGCGAGCCAATCGGTCGCCGTCAGCGTGTCGTGCTCGATGCTGAGCGTCTGCTGGCCGTGAATAATGAGGAGCGAATTGCGCGCGACCGTGTCGAGCGGCTTGATCCGGCCATTCAGGAGCACGGGCAGCCGGCCAAACTTCTGCATCTCGAAACCGCCCCGGGTGTCGTGCGAGAAAAGCGGCGCGACGACGTAGGCGAGCGTCGCGGCGACGATCAACCAAATGACGTAAGAGCGCGCGTTTTTCATCGGCTCCTCTTTTTCACGAAGCCAAACAGGTGCATCGAAAACTGGGTCACGAGCCCGAGCGCGACCAGCCCGCACGCGATGTAAGGCAGGAGCATGGCCGGATTCCTGACCACTTGCAGGACGGTCGTTCGGTCATTGTTGTCGAAGCCGGCCTGGTAAAAGGTAAAGCCGCGATAGCGTAGCGGATCGTTCATCGAGATGAGCACCTCGCGATTCTCGCCCCGCTCGAAATCGACCAGGCGCACGCGGCTCGAGAAGTTTTTCGGAATGTCCGTCCCGGCATAACTATCATGCGCGAAGTGCAGCAGGGTGAGGATAAATTGCTTGTAGAAACGCCGCTGCCGCATCACCAGCTCGTAAGTGTGACCGTTGATCGCGAACGATTGCGGATCGGGAATCGCGTTCGAGACGAGCCACGTGCCTAACGAACCCTGCACTCCGGCCACCTCCACAAACGCCGCGCTCAAGTCGCGCTCGTCATCCTTCACCGTGCGCGGGACTTCGGCGACCACGATGTTCGTCCCAAGGCCCGTCGTCGCCATCGAGGGCGGCGCCTGCGACTCTTGCGAGCGCATCGCGAGGTGCGAGTTGGGCAGGAACTGCCGGATGTTGAGCGTGAACGGCAGCGTCGGATTCTGGATCGTGCCACCGCGCGCCAGCACCCGCTCGGGGATCGCGACCACCTGATCGAACTTCGGATCACTCGCGTCGATCACCGCCAGCTCCACTTCGCGCGGCGCCTCCGAGTAACCGAGCGTCTGGCCCTCATCGATCCGCATCTGCGTCTCGCGGGCGAAGAGGCCCGTCAGCAGTTGCCCGAGCAAAAGCAGGATGACGCCAAAGTGGAGCAGGATGATGCCAATCTTCTTTCTGGAAAACTGAAAGCGGGTTGCGTGCGCCGCGAGCAGATTCAAGAGCAGCACGGTCCCGAGCAAATAACCGCCGGGCAAAATCGGGATCTTCCAGCTCGCGCCCGGCGGCGACCAGAAGATGAGCAGGCTTTGAAAATAGCGCGCTTGCACCGCGTGAATCCCGAGGTGCACCTGCGCCAGCGTGCCGAGAAAAACGAGCAGCATCCCGAGCCCAAGACAGACCACCGTCAGCCGGAGCGAGGCAAAAAAACGAAGCGGCGCGTGCAGGAAGTCCGAGCCGATGGCGGTCGCAGTCATTCGTTAGGGAATTTTTAGGCTGCGCAGAAAATCGGTGAACGCGCTCTTCTGCGCGGTGACCGCGGCGTCTTCGCCCGTCATCTTGATAAACCAGGCGCGTTCGTTCTCATCCAGGATCGCGGCCAGGATGCGCTGCTTTCCCTGCTGCACATCGATTGGCGCGTCGCTCACCAGATCGACCACGAGGAAATCGTGCCCGTTCGCCTTCACATGCTCCGCCGTTCTGGCCAGCGCGTCCTCATCGATCGGGCCGAGCGTCACCTGGCCGCGCCAGCGATTGACATTCGCGAGATCGCCGCCCGCCACCCCAGGGAGCGAGACGACCGAGACGTCGATCTCCTTTCCGTTAGGCGAGGTCGCTTTGAAACTGGCCAGGCGCATCGGCGAGAGCGGCTTTTCCTGCCAGCCGGGCGGGAGGGTATATTGCAAGGGCACACTCTGCGCCGCGGCGATCAACGGCGGGGTGGGGGCGTTCGTGTTGCCGCCGCCCGTGTTGGCCGTCATCGGCATCGGGCCGGACGCGCCTTCGGATGTGTGCACACTTTGAAGAAACTGTTGGAACGCCGCCCGCTGTGACTCCACGAGTTGATCCGGCCCCATCATTTTGAAAAACCACGTCTTCCCGTTCGCCGGAAAAATTCCGCCGAGGATGCGCGACTTCGATCCGTCCGACCCGATCGGTTGCGCGCTCACCAGGTCGACGAAAAACATATCGTGCCCGCCGACCGCCATCGGCTTGCCGGCCTCCGCTTCATTCGAAATGGGCGCGAGCTTCAACTGGTCGCGCCAGCGATTGACATTCGCCAGCAGCCCGCCGGCCGCTTCCGGAAACGAGATCACCGACACATCCGCCGTCTTCCCATCCGCCCCGCGGACGAGGAAACTGCCTTTACGAAAGCCGCTCGCGGGCTGTTCTTCCCAACCTGACGGTGCCGTCCAATGCACCTCCGCGGGCGCGGCCTCGTTCGTCGCGGCTGGCGGCGGCATCGCCGCGGGCTGGGTCTCCTTCGGGATGCGATAAACGGTGATCTTCGCATCATCGCTCTTGCCACAACCGGCGCAAACCAGGAACGCTGTCGCAAGGAGCGGCAGCCTAACGAGCAAGCGATGAGAGGAAGATAATGGCATCAAGGGTAGGGCGAAGTACCCGCCGTCAGGAGAAGATGTCAAGGGACGAGGCTTGGAGGGACGCGCGCCGTCGCGTCCGGAATGAGTCAGGAAGGCAGGAAAGCAGGAAAATGGGAACGCGGAAATCTGGAAGCCAGGAAGATCAGGAACGCAGGCCGTCACGGATCCCGCGGGCGATACTTTGTCAGGCTGCGCTGATGCACGGGAAGTGGCGGCTCTGCGCTGCTCGCCAACCGGGACGATCAGGCGGCGGGTGCCGCGCTCGCACTTCGATATGGGATTTTTCGACGTAGTCGACGTGCCGGGGAAAGGGGCGCGCGGAGGAAGGCGATTATCCCCGCACCGGCTCAACTGGAGGCCGGCTGGTAACATTTTCAGCCGGCGCCGGGAGCAAGATAAAAGGACAAATGCCATCCGGTGAAAAGTAACGCTTCCCAACGGAGCCGGGAAGGTGCTATAAATTCCATAAACCACACATTGATGCGCTTTTCTTTCAACATTCGTCGCTCGACGGTCTTTCTCGGTCGCCTCGCCCTCATCGCCTCGCTCGGGCTCGGCGCCTGCCAACCGCAAACAGTCGTGCTCACTCCCGGGGATAACGATCTCGTGGTGCTCAACGGCTGCGTCATCTCCGCCTGCAATTATCTCGCCGCGGTCGAAACGAAGCACAGCCTGGAACCAAATTTCTGGGCGAAGATTCTCCTTGTTCGCTACAAGGATCATCCGGCCGGCCACGCCTACTGCGTTTGGGAAACTGACGGCACGATCTACGGCTACGACCGGAACGCCGGCTCGTTTCCCATCCCAGTCTACACCCGCGAACCGAATCTCATCGCCTCGGTTCTGGCCGACGGCTTGTCGAAAGTGCTCAAGGAGCAGTTGACGGTGGCGCAGGCGGAATTTGTCGAGCCGCACAAAGCGGATCTCTACAAGTTTTAGGGCGCTTCGGCCGAGCGCCGATCTGGCGGGCGACCGGGACAAAAAAGGCGCGCCCATTACTGGCCGCGCTGCGAATGCTGAAGGAACGTTACGTGACTTTTCTGTATGGCAGTAGTGACTTCCTAGCTCGCACTATTCCTTAAGCAACGCTCGTGCCACGAACTGGCGGCGAATTAATTCGGGATCGGTGACGAGCGGACCCGACTGGCGGGGGACGAATGCCCGACGCACTTTTGCTTGATAAAGCCGCGCCGAAGCCGCTTCATTGCGGGATGAAGCTGATTTTTCTCTCGGGGCTTTCGTTGCTCCTGAGTTTTTCTTTTCTCTCAGCGAGTCCGGGCGATCAGAAGGGCGGAGCGAAGATTACGAAAAACGAAGCGCAACACATCGCGCTGCAGCACTATCCCGGGGCGCGAGTGACGGCGGCCAAGCTGGAAACGGTGCAGGGAAAATTGGTCTGGTCGATCGAGATCATGCAGCCGAAATCGAAGGCCGTCAGCACGGTCGCGGTCGATGCGACGAGCGGCCACATCGCGGCGCCGAAGAAAGACGGACACTAGACGGCCAGCCTAACGATCTGGTTTGCCCCAGATCCTTTCCAGGTAGCTGACGCGCCCGGAGCCGACATGGTAGGCTTCGTAGTCGGCGGGGTTCTTCAGGTAATATTTTTGGTGGTAATCTTCCGCCGGATAAAAGGGCATCGCCGGCAAAATCTCGGTCGCGATCGGCTGATTGAACTTCCCCGATTTGGCGAGTGTCTCTTTCGAGGCCTCGGCCACCTTTTTCTCGTCGGCGTTGGCAAAATAAATCGCCGTTTGATAGGAAAGGCCGATGTCGTGGAACTGTCCGTCAGCCTGGGTCGGGTTGATGTGGTGCCAGAAGACATCGAGCAGCTGGTCGTAGGAAATTTGCGCCGGATCGTAAGTCACTTCGATCGCTTCACGATGTTTGGTCCGGTGCGCGGAGACCGCCGTGTAGTTAGCGTCCTCTTTGCTTCCGCCGGTGTATCCGACGACGGTCTTGGCGACTCCCTTGACCTGATCGAACGGCTCCTGCATGCACCAGAAACAGCCGCCCGCGAAAATGGCGGCTTTGGTGTCCGCCCGGGCGGTGAGCGCAGTGCCGCAAAGAGTGATGGCGAGTAAAGTAAGCGAGAGAAATTTCAACATGGTTCCTGTTAAGAGTGATCCACCAGACCGATTATTCCACCGGCAACCTCCGCCCGCCGACCCTTTGGCGGATGCAAAGAGCGCCGGTTTTTCGCCAGCGTCCGGGATTGAACTGATTCCCGCAAATTACTTCGCGCCGGTCGATCTGGCGCAAGTTTTTCCGCGCGCGGCTCATTTGGAAATCGACCTCGGGTGTGGCGACGGGGCGTTTCTCGTCGCGATGGCGGAGCGATTTCCCGAGCGCAATTTTCTCGGCATCGAGCGACTGCTGGGCCGGGTGCGGAGCGCTTGCGGCCGGGCGGCCCGTCATGGCCTTGGCAACGTGCGCGTCCTGCGCGTGGAGAGTTCCTATGCGGTGAAGTATTTGCTCCCTCCCGGTTCGATTGCGGTGGCGCATCTCTTGTTCCCCGACCCGTGGCCGAAGAAGCGACATCATCGGCGACGCATCGTGACGCGCGAATTTGTCGCCGCCGTCCGTCGTCTGCTCGCGCCAGGAGGGCAGTTTCGAATCGTGACCGACCAGGCGGATTATTTCGAATCAATCCGCGCGCTGCTGGCGGGCGCCGCTTTTGCCGAGGAGACGCCGGATGAGGTTGACGCGTTTCCCCTAACGACCTTTGAAAAACATTTTCGCGCGCAAGGCGCGCCCATTCATTGGCTTTTGCTGCGGAAGGTGGCGTCATCGAGAAAGGCGGTCGCCCGCCAGTAGTCGCGGAAGAACTCCAGTTTGACCGCGCCGGTTTCATCCTGGCGGAAGAGCGTAATGCCGCGCCCTCTCACCATCCGCGCCCAATCGTCGGGAATTCTCTCGCGGGCAGGAAAGTCGCGGGAAGTGGCGATGATCAGCTCCGGTTGGACCGCATCCAGAAATTCTTCCGAGCCGGAATCCCCGGAGTGGTGCTGACCCTTGATCAGGATATCGCTCCGAATTTCGTCGTTAGGCAGGGCGAGAAGATCTTTCTCCGTTTCCAGACCGCTGTCGGAGACAAGAAGAGCGCGGAATTTTCCGTCGATCACCAACTGCACGACCAGCGCCTGATCGTCCGCCGCCTTCGCCTTGTAACCGGCGACCGGATAAAGAATGCGGGCCGTGACCCGGCGGGAAAGCGCGAAAACGTCGCCTTGCGCCACGATCTCCGGGGGCGCCAGCCCAACGAACAACGCCCGGTGCACGCTGGAGCGATCGGGTGCGCCGTTGTCGATGACACGCCTTGGATTGAACTCATCGAGCACCGCGCGCGCGCCTCCGATATGCGACGAATCGCCGTGGCTCAAGACGAGACCATCGAGTCGATCGATGCCGCGCGAGTGGAGGTAATCGCGCAGGAAGCGCTCGTAATCGCGGGCGCTGCCCGTGTCGAAAAGCCAGTCCGCGCCCGGCGCGCGCAGGTGGACCGCCGCGCCCGCTCCGGCATCGAGCACAGTGATTTCAGTTCGCGCACCGCTCGGCCAGTGCGGCCGTTCTACGTAAGCGTGCCCGGTCGGCAGATGCGCGAAGGTTTGCACCAACGCGAGAATGATTTTTGCCAGGCTCCAATTCGCGTTGTTGAAGATGAGCGAGAGCGTGGTCGAAAAGGGCGCGGTCACGAGCGACATCAGCCCCGCCGCCAGAACACAGAACGCGACGGGAACAACGGTGAGATTCGCCAGGAGCGAGATTGGCGTGACCAGGTAAAAATACCAGATGATCAGGAGCAGCGAACCGATCCAGGCCGCGGCGGAAACGGAGATGCCTCCGGCGATCCAGCGGTAACCGCGCTCAAAAACCCGCCGGCGCCGGCTCACCAGGCTCCGCGGCAGAAAGGGATCGGACTCGCTCGGCCGCAACAGGACGCGGAAGAGCCAATCCTGAAAAACGAGAATTGCGCCGACGACCGCGAAGGAAAGCTGGAATCCGGAAGTGAAGAGCTGATTGCTATCGACCGCGAGGATGAGGAGCGCGGCTCCGGCGAGACTGTTGAGCGCGAGCACGGGCCGGCCGAAGAATATTCCGCCTAACAAGACCGCCGCCATCGTGGCCGCGCGCACGCTGGAGACATGGAAGCCCGTCACCGCCGAGTAAAAGAAGAGACACGGAATAATCAGCGCCGCTGCCGCCACGCGCGGGAGGCGGACGAGCGAGGCCAGGATCCAGAGCAGTTGCGCGACGATGCCCACGTGCAAGCCGGCGACGGCAAAGAGATGCAGCGTTCCCGTTTGTTGAAACGGCTCCTCGATATCGTTAGGCGTCTCGTGTCGGAGACCGAGCGCCATCCCGTTGATCAGCGCAGTGACATCGGGCGAATCCTCCAGCCCGCGGTTCAGCGTCGTCCGCATCCAGGCGCGCGCCCTGGCTGCGAGGCGGGGAACGATCCGGCCGCTGCCGGTCTGGATGATCGTGCCATCCTCTGGGTAACGAGCGAAGACGCTTTGGAAAACATCGCGTCGCGCCAGGTAGCCGCGCAGGTCAAACTCGCCGGGGTTGCGGGGCGGCGGAATCGTTTCGGCGCTGCCAGTCAATCGAAGCTCATCGCCCAGGCCTGGGTTGCCTTTCCAGCGCACGCGGACCGTGGCGTCGGAAGCTTCCTGTCGCCCTCCGAGGTCGATCGAGTCGAGGTGCAAGAGAAAAGTGGTGAAATCGTTAGGCGAAACCTTCGGCTCGCTCGCAACCGTCCCGCTTACCGTGACGGATCGGGCGCGTTCGCCGAGGCGCGCCGCCAGTTCCTTCCCGGGCGCGTCGGTTTGTTGAATCAGGTGCAGCGCGCAGAACGCCGCGGCGACGAGGAGATGGCTCAGCCAGCCCGCCGGCTGGAACAGACTCACGACGGCGGCGGCGGCGCTGAAAAGGCAGACCAGCGCGATCGGCGGGGGGAAGAATTCCGCGAGCAAGATGCCGCCGACTGCTGCCAGCGCCACGCCGACCAACGGTTGCCGGGGGGAATTCTGGAGGTTCATTGAGCGCCGGCCCGCGATTCGTTAGGTGGGAGGATTCCCCCTTTGCGAGCCGGAGCGCCGGGCGGCTGGCCGTGGCCGCAAAACAATTGCTTCACCTGCGTTAGTTTATATCGTTGGCCCGCTGTGCCGACACCTTTTTCGCGGAAGAAGCGAACCAACGTCATCCGAGCGGGTGCGCAGAACGGCGCAGCGAAACAATCGGCCAACCGCGTCAGCCTGAAGCCAGGGTTGGATTGGCATAAACGCAACTTCCTCACCGAGGTTCTGATCCCCTCACTCTTCACCAAACGCTCGGGCGACCGGACGATGCCGCTCTTTCCCAAAGTTCGCCTGGGCGAGATTTGCATCACCTGGATTGGGCATGCCTCGTTCCTGATTCAGCTCGAGGGCATGAACGTGCTGATCGATCCCAACTGGTCGATGTGGCTGAAGGTGATTAAGCGCCTCAAGCGGCCGGGGATGACGATCGACAACCTGCCCTCGATCGACACCGTCCTCGTGACCCACGCGCATTTCGATCACCTCGACCGGCGAACGTTGCGCCGCGTCGCGGCCGATCAGCCGATTGTGGTCCCGACCGGTGTGGGAAACCTGGTCCACGATCTCGGATTCAACATCGTGCACGAGCTCGACGAATGGCAACAAGTGGAACTCGGGCCGCTCAAAGTGTCGCTCACTCCTTGTCACCATTGGGGCGCGCGGATGTTGCACGATTCCCATCGCGGCTTCGGCGGATTCGTCATCGAAGCGAACGGCCGCTCGATTTTCCATTGCGGCGACAGCGCTTACTTTTCCGGCTTCGCGGAAATCGGGAAGCGCTTCCCGATTGAGATCGCCCTCCTGCCGATCGGCGCCTACGACGCCCCGAGTAAACGCGAAGTGCACATGAATCCGGAAGAAGCGGTCCGCGCTTTCCTCGAGCTCGGCGGGCAGAAGCTCGTGCCGATGCATTACGGGACGTTTCGCCTCGGCTTCGAGCCCTTAGACGAGCCGCCGGAACGATTGCTCTCGAGCGCGCGCGCCCATGGGGTGGAGGACAAAGTGCTGGTCATGACCGAGGGCCGCCCCGTCGTTCTTTAACCGCGCGCATCCGTCGCTTGAACGAGAAAACTTCGTGGCGCGCCGATCTTCTCGGGGCCGGCGCGGCGGGCACGCTCGTGCTCGCCTTCTGCGGTCTGCTTCTCTGGCACAATCCGCTTCTTTTTTGGAACGACGACTACGAGATTTCCATCCTGCCCGTTTTCGCCGATGTCGCGCGGAGCTGGTCGCAAGGGCAGATCCCTTTGCTTAGCCCGTATTCGTGGGTCTGCGGCAACCTCGCGGGCGAATTTCAGTACGGGACCTTCTCTCTCTTCGTGAATGCGGCGGTCGTTCTGATCTGGAAATTTCCGCTCGCCTTTGCGCAACAGGCCGCGGCGCTTTCGCTCGCGCATTTATTCGTCCTCGCGGCCGGCGCCTTCCTCCTCGCGCGGGGCCGGAATCTCTCCTCGCCGCTCGCGACGATGGTGGCGTTGGTCGCGGCGCTCAACGGCTGGATCATTTGCTGGGGGGCGACGGATTGGTTCGGCGCGCTGGGCGCGTTCGCCTGGCTGCCCTGGGCCTGGTGGGGAATGGAGCGGGCGCTCGATAAGTCCCGGACGAAGTTCCGATTTCTCTGGCCCGCGCCGTTTGTTTACCTGCTCGTCACCGGCGGATTTCCCTACACCGTCTTGATGCTCGCGCTGCTCGCGCTTTGGCTGGCGGTCAAGTCGTTAGGCGAGGCGCGCCCGCTTGCGTCGCTCTGGCCGCTCGCCCTCGGTCTTGGCCTTGGCGGCGGGCTTTCCGCGCCGGCCTGGCTCGCGCTCTTCGATTACGTGCACGGCTCGGCCCGCGCCGCGCAGGAGAATCCCGGCGCGCACTGGCAATGGCTCGTGCCCCCGGCGGCCCTCCCGGGTTTGATCTGGCCGCCGTGGACGGTCCCGTGGACCGACTTTTGGACCCGTCCGGTCCCGCATGCCGCGATCGAGCTGGCCTGCGGCACGGTCCCGCCCCTCGCGCTCGGCGCCGCCCTCGTTTTTTTGCGCGGCCGATTCGTTAGGCGAATGAAATGGGAGCTGGGATTGCTCGTCCTCGTCCTGCTCATAGCGGTGCTCCCGAGCGCGAACGTTTTTCGCTGGAGCTTTCGCTGGCTGCCATTGTTCCACCTGGTGCTGGGGTTGCTGGCGGCCGAAGCGCTCGCCCAATTTCGCCTCACGAACGGCTGGCGCTGGCTGCTCGTGTTCGTCGTCTTTGGGTCGCTCCTCGCGACCTATCTCGTTCTTCCGACCCACCCCGCGGTTCCGCGGTATCACTTTGCCTCCAGCCTGACGAATCCGCAGCCCCTCGACCCGGCCCGGCTTTACCTGAGCGCTTATCCGCCGCCGGAGACGGCCTACCGAATCGAAAATCATCCGCGGCCAGTCGGTCAGGTGACGCGGCCCGGCAGCACTTCCGTGTGGGCCGGTCTGCATTTCGTGAACGGCTACAGCCCGATCGGCGGCGCGGGGGTGGGCCGCGCCTTTGCCTTCTCCACGCATGGGGAGATCGATCCGGGGACGGCGGATTACCTACTTGGCTACGAGGCCGGGCGCGACGGGCTGCTCGCGCTCCTCGGAGTCGACGGAATCGTCGTGGCCCGCGAAAGTGCCGCTGCGCCCCAGCCGGCCACCGAATGGACGCTCGCGCACGAGGAAGAGGAAGGTCGCATTTATCATCGCGTCGGCGGGCCGCTGCCGCGGGTCCGTTCGGTCGCTTCGCTGCCTTCCTCGCCTAACGAGAAGTTGGCGCGCGCGACGATCGGGCTGCGCGCTGATTCGCGCCAGGAAATCATCGCCGAGGTGGAGGTGCCGGCCGGCGAAGATCCGGCGCTGATTGTTTTCTCGCGGCCGTATTTTGACGGCTACCGCGCGACCGTAAACGGGAGAAAGATCGCGGTCGATTCCTATCGCGGACTGGTTCCGGTAATCAAACTCCCGCCCGGGACGCAGGGACGGCTGGTGGTGATTTATCGGCCATGGTGGCTGCTCGTGGGCGGAGCGATCGCCGCCGCCAGCTTGCTCGTCTTCCTGAGCGCGCTCGGGATGGCCGCGTTTTTTGGGGCGGTCCGCCCCGCTCAATAAACATCGCGCTTGTAGCGCTTGTCGCACGTGAGGGCGCGTGCGCTCCCCAGAGCATTTCTTGGCGCCGCCAGACCGCTCGGCTGCACCGCCGGACCATCTTTCCACACAGCCAGTACCCTCGGCGGTGCAGCCATATGACTCAGCGGCGCGCCGAATCGTCCAACGGTGCCACCAGAGCATCTGGCAATGCCCCCAGACCAGCCGGCGGTGTCCCCAGACCCCTCGGCGGTGCCCAAAGAACCAGCGTCGGCAACTACTCCGCCACCCTTGGCCTGACCAAGGACCAGGTGAACGGGCAGGCCGCCGCCGCCGATTATTTCCATTACGTCCTGGCCTGCCAGGCGGCGATGCGCAACGGCGCCCAGCAATGGAGCAGTTGGAAAACGGCCGAGCGCAATGGCGGCACGCAGCCTCCGGCCGGCGAGCCGATGCCGCCCACTTTTCCTCCGGCCGTGCCGGCCGTCCCGCTCGGGATTGAGCCCCGTTTCCGCGCCCTGGTTAAGCTGATCAAGGCCAACGCCAATTACAACGAAGCGATGGGCGAAGCCCTCGGCATCGAAGGCGCCCAGCAGGCCGGTCCCGACCTCACCGCCATCCAGCCCAACATCGAGGCCCGGATCAGCGGCACCACCGTGCGCGTCGATTGGGGCTGGCAGGGCCAGAGCGCATTCCTCGACATGATCGAACTCCAGGTCGATCGCGCTGGCGGCCAAAACTTCGCCTTCCTCGCCAACGACACCACTCCGGCTACGTCGACACCGCGCCCTTCCCCGCCACTCCGGCGAAATGGACCTACCGCGCCATCTATCGCGTCGGCGACCAGCAAGTGGGTCAATGGAGCAAGCCGGTCAGCGTCATGATCGGCGGCTAAAGAGAAATGTTTTTACAGAAACCAATAGATGATCTGGTATCGCAAGGCACTCTAGAGCGTGTCATGCATTTTGAAACAGAGCGTTAAGTAGTGCGTGTCCTGCACTTCACGAGCTGGGCCACGGGCGAGGCTGTAGCCGCTTCGCTGCGCGAAGCGTTCGCCGGCGTGCAACACTCTCGAGCTTTTTGGAGCGCGCTCTCCGCGTCGCCCACAGGGCGACGGCTACAGGACGCTACAGGACGCGGATTTTGCTGGCCACGCAGGCTCCGCAAGTTCATGACACGCTCTAAGACGGCCTCAAGAATTCGCGCTTCGCAGCAAGATGGAAGGCCCGGACTTCGATGGCCGAACCGAGTCGCCAAAGCCTGGGCCTTGGCGACTCGAGATTTATTAGGCTAGCTCGGCTAGCAGCTGCGAAGAGCAACCACTCAAGGTTATTTCAGGTATAGGTCGAGGAAATCAGTCACTCGTCTTTTAACTTTGATGGACGGGTTGCACGTCCCACCTAGGTCGCAGATCGGGCTGTTCCAAAATGCAAACCCATGCTCGTGACTGTCGGGAATGGTCCAGGCCTTCCAGAGGCCGTGATCAGCACCCGCTGACTCCAACGCACATTCCATATCCACAATCTGGTGTACCGGCATCGGGTCATGGTCAGTGTTGATAAGATACATTGGCACAATACTCGAGGTCACTTTGGAGACTGGTGATACGCTGGTTTGTTCTGTCGTCACGCAGGTGTTGGTATAATTCTCGATGTCGTCCTTGAACTGATCGAGGGTTTCGTATCCTGGGTCGATGCGCGTGCACTTTTTTGCACATTGACTTGCGCGCCCGAAAACCGGTAGAATGTAAGAAAACGAAAGGGAAAAATGAACGCTCCTCGCCTCTTTACATCGTCTAAGTTTGTTCTCTGTTTTCTGGCCGGCATTTGTTGCTATTTGACGAGCGGCTCCTCCGCGCTTGCGGTCGATCCGCCGCCGGGCGGAGGTTATCCGAATCAAGTCACTGCACTTGGCCAGGATGCGCTCTTCAATTTGGTCCCGGGCAGTCTCGGAATGAATACGGCGATTGGATTCGATGCGCTTTACGGTAACACGACCGGTTACGAAAACACTGCCGTGGGTGACAGCGCGCTTCTCAGCAACACGACCGGATTTGCCAACGTCGCCAGCGGTGACTACGCGCTATATAGCAACACAACCGGGACGCGAAATACCGCGATTGGCAGCGGCGTTATGGTTAACAACACGGTGGGCTACAGTAACACCGCAACCGGGGAGGAGGCCCTCGAAGACAATACGACCGGGTTTAACAACACGGCTAATGGAGCGGTCGCGCTCACGTTCAACACAACGGGCACACGCAATACCGCGGTCGGGGCTGGAGCGCTGGCGTTCAACAACGGGGATGACAACACCGGGCTCGGGATTGCGGCGCTCAACTTTAATACCACTGGGGGCGCAAATACGGCCATCGGCGACTCGGCGCTCTCTGCCAATACCAGCGGGAGCAATAACATCGCCATCGGCCAGTTGGCGGGAGGCGCCCTCACCACCGGCGGCAACAACATCGATATCGGCAACGCCGGGGTGGCTGGCGAGTCGGGCACGATCCGCATCGGGACGAGGCGAACCCAGACCAAGACGTTCATCGCCGGAATCAGCAAGACGACGGTCGCGGGGGGAGTGGGCGTGGTGGTGAATACCAACGGTCAGCTCGGCACAGTGACCTCTTCGGCGCGCTACAAGGAAGCGATCCAGCCAATGGCGAAGGCGAGCGAAGCGCTCCTCGCGCTTCAGCCGGTGACGTTCCGCTACAAGAAGGAACTTGATCCCGAAGCGATCCCGCAATTTGGCCTCATCGCCGAGCAAGTGGCGAAGGTCGATCCCGACCTGGTGGCGCGCGATGAGGAGGGCAAGCCTTACACCGTGCGCTACGAAGCGGTGAACGCGATGTTGCTCAACGAGTTTCTCAAGGAGCATCGCAAGGTGGAAGCGCAGGGCGCTCACATTGCGCAACTCGAAGCCGCGCTGGCGAAAATGCAGGCGACGATCGAGAAGGTGAGCGACCAGCTTGAAGCGAGTGGGCCTGCGCTGCGAGCCGTCGCTAACAATTAGTAAAGCTGAGTTGACCGCGGATAGCGCGGATGACACGGATGGGTGTGAGAATCTTAATCCATTCAATCCGCGTAATCCGCGGTTGAAAAACTGCGCGCAGCTTCGGTGTTCGGCCTTGCCGTCAATGATCGAGGTGGCCGATTCGCTGGCGTATCTGCGGACGCGTTTCCACCGCGCCCGGCACGCCCTCAATAAACATCGCGCTTGTAGCGTTTGTCGTTCTTGAGCTTTTCGACGTATTCGCTCGCGGCCTCGACATTCATGCCGCCCTGGCGCTGCACGATCAGGCGCAGGGCTGCGTCCACATCCTTGGCCATGTGCTTGGCATCGCCGCAGACGTAGAAGTACGCGCCTTCGTCGAGCCATTTCCAGAGTTCCTCCGACGCCTCGAGCATTCGGTCCTGCACATAAATCTTGTGCGCCTGGTCGCGCGAGAATGCCGTGTCGATCCGGGTGAGAAATCCGTCGGCGATGAAGCGCTCGAAGTCCTCCTGATAGTAGTAGTCGCTCTTCTCGCGCTGCGCGCCGAAGAAAAGCCACGTCTTGCCGCGCGCTCCGATCGCCTGGCGTTCCTGCAAAAAAGCGCGGAAGGGCGCCACGCCCGTGCCGGGACCAACCATGATGAGCGGCGCGTCGCGGTCCTCGGGCAGGCGGAACTTCGAGACGGCCGGATAAATCGGCGCGGGCAAATCCGAGCAGCGCTCGGCGAGGAAGGTGGAGCAGACGCCTTTGCGCAAACGGCCATGGCTCGTGTAGGTCACGACATCGACAATGAAGTGGGTCGCCTCGGGGACGACCTTGAGACTCGAAGCGATGGAGTAAAGCCGCGGCTGCAACTTCGGCAGCAGCGCGACGAATTCCTGCGGCTCGAAGGTGACCCGCGGATTTGCGACCAGGAAATCGATCACCTCCATCCCCCAGAGATAAGTATCGAGCTCCTGTTTCCGCTTCGGCTCGAGCAGCTCTTTCAAGAGCGGGGCGGCGGAGGCGCGTTGCGCGATCGCTTTCAAGAATTTCGGGGTCGGCTGGGTGATGCCGTGATCGCGGAGCAACGCTTTGCGCAGCGTCGTCGTTTCGCCTCGATTGCCCGCGATCGCTTCCTCGCCCGTCGCGTCGAGCGCTTCGAGGATTTCAGCGACCAGCTCGGGATCGTTGGTCGGGTAGACTGCCATCGAGTCGCCGACTTCGTAAGTCAGCCCCGAGTCGCCGAACGAAATCTCGAAATGGCGAATGTCTTTTTCCGAGTCGGGACTGTTCAACCGGCGGTTGACGAGGAGGCGGCCCGGGAAGGGATTTTTCCGGGAATAAGTTTCGGGCGCAGCGGGTTGCTTGTTAGGCAAGACGGACGGGTTTGCGGTTTCAGGCACGGCCAACCTTCTAGCGTGGTCGCGGCGATCGGCAACGTTAAACTATTCGTGCCACCGCTGGGGACGCGTGCGTGGCCGCGGTTGTGCGCGACGACGCGCCGGTGAAAGGTCCCTGCGCCATGCCTCGCTCGTTGCCCCGTCGAAAAAGCGATTACCTCCTGATCGACGTCAGCAATTCGTTCACCAAACTGGCCTTTGCTTCGCGGAAAAAACTGGGCGGGAAAGAGCGGATCGCGACCGATCGATTGAGCGCGGCCACGCTCGGAAAGTTGATCCGGCAACGAGTGGTCGAGCAGATTGTCGTCTCTTCCGTGGTGCCAAAGAAGAACGCGCTGATCCGTCGCGCGGCGGGAAGGATTCCAGTTTTGTTCGTGAGCGTAAAATGCGCGCTCGGGGTCGGCGTCGATTATCCCGATCCGGAGTCGATCGGCGCGGACCGGCTTGCGAACGCGGCGGCCGTGGCCGCGCTCTTCGGTTCTCCCGCCGTGGTGGTGGATTTTGGCACGGCGGTGACGTTTGATGTGGTCTCGGCGGATCGCTCCTACATCGGCGGCGTGATCGCGCCCGGCCTCGAAGCCATGACCACCTATCTGTATAAGAGGACTGCGCTGTTGCCCAAGCTCATCCTCGCCGAACCGCGGCGCGCGGTCGGCCGCTCGACGAAAGCCGCCATGCTGTCGGGCGCGATTTTCGGCTATCGTGGCTTGGTCAAAGAGATTCTGGTGAAAATCGGCGCGGAGGCCTTCGGCCAGCGCAAAGCGAAAATCGTCGCCACCGGGGGCTATGCGCAATTGATCGCGGCGCAGATGCCGGCGATCGACGCGGTCCGCCCGCACTTGACGCTGGAAGGTTTGCGCATCATTGGAAATTTGAATCGTTAGGCAAGAAAGTGTGGTGATGAACAAAACGGCCATTGGCATCGATTTCGGCGGCACGACCGTGAAATCGGGCGTGGTCCGCGAAGGGAAACTGCTCGCGCGCCTGCCGCCGCTCCGGACCCACGATTTTGCCGGGCACGACTCGCTGCTCGCGGCGATCCGCGCGGCAATCGAAGAACTACGGCAACAACATCCGGAAGTGGTGGCGGTCGGCGCGGGGTTGCCGGGGCTGGTCGATAGCATCAATGGCCGCGTCTGGCAGTTGTCCAACGTGCCGGGCTGGGAGGATGTCGCGCTTACCGCCTTGCTCGAGGAGTGGACCGGATTGCCCGCGGCGATCGACAACGACGCGAACGCGATGGCTTATGCGGAGTGGCTCTTTGGCGCCGGGCGCGAGGGCGTGAATGTGGTTTGTGTGACGTTAGGCACGGGCGTCGGCGGTGGGTTAATCCTCGACCGCAAATTGTATCGCGGCAGCCGTCTCGGCGCGGGTGAGATCGGCCAGATGACGATCGATCCGAAGGGCGCTCCGGGGCAGTACGGCAATTACGGCGCGCTCGAAAAGTACGTCGGCAACGCGCAGATCGCGGAGCGCGCGCAAACCCTTTACCGGGAAGCCGGCCTCACGAAAACGCCCGAGGAATGTTCGCCCCTCGCTCTGGAAAAATCGGCCCGGGCCGGCGACCCGGTGGCGGCGAAGGTCTGGGAGGAGATCGGCTTCCATATCGGGATCACACTCTGCGACATAGTCTGGCTGCTGAACCCGGATCGGATCGTGATCGGGGGCGGTGTGGGGCGGGCCGGCGAATACGTTTTCGGGCCGATTCGGCGCGTCATCAAGGAGCGGACGATGAAGATCTTTCACGAGGGCCTGACGATCGTTCCGGCAGCCTTGGGGAATGACGCGGGCCTGATCGGAAGCGCCGCGCTCGCGCTTGCCAAGGCGACTATGCCTAACGACCCCTAACGACTATCTTCCGGCGGAGCAACCTCTCGCCGTCGAACTCGAACCAGGCGCGGAAATGCGCGCCGCGAAGGAGGAGCGGGAGCCAGTGCCGGTCGTCCGCCCACATCTCGTCGTAGGGGATGGCGTCGAGCGGCGTCCAGAGCGGCACCGCTTCGTCGGTCTCGCGCGGCTCGCCGGTGAAATCATGGGCGAGGAAAACGGTGCAATAAAGACTGTAGCCGTCGCGGAACTGAAAATGCAATTCACCGCGTTGCTCGGCCCCGAGCGGTTTGATGCCGAGTTCCTCGAAAGTTTCACGGAGGGCCGACGCGAGCGGCGTCTCGCCTGGATCAACCTTGCCACCCGGCCCGTTGATTTTACCGACGCCGAACCCGCGTTTCTTGCGAATGAGGAGAATCATTTCCTCCCGCACGATGAAACAGAGGTTGGCGCGTTGCCGCGGTTGCCAGGTTGCCCAGTCGATCATGTCGCCCGATGAGTTTTAGATGCCGTCAGGCTCGATCGACGCGAGCTTGATGCGATCGTGATGAAGGTCCGGGAAAGCGCTCTCATTTTTTTGCTCGTGCTGAGTTCCTTCGCGGCGAATGTCGTCGCGCCGACAAAGTCGGAACTCGAGGCGATGTATGCCGCGGCGTCCCGCGAACTGAACGCCGGCCATTACAGCGAAGCGCTGAAGGAACTCGATGCGATCGACGCGCGCCAGCCGGATCTGGCGGCCGCCCAAAATCTTCGCGGCGTCGCTTTGATGCGCCAGGCGGAATATCGCAAGGCGGAGGCGGTGCTGCACAGGGCGCTGGAAATTGACCCGGAGTTCTGGGAGGCGCGCTTCAATCTGGCGGAGGTCCCGTTCCTGATGCAAAACTGGACGGAAGCGCGCCGTCGTTTCCAGGCGCTGCTGGCCGAGGGAAGCGAACAGGTGCAGGGCGCGACGAGTGATCTCATTCAATTCAAGATCCTGTTGACCTTCCTGCTCGAGGGCAAGGAGAAGATGGGCGCGGGGACCCTGGAGAAACTGCTGGCGTCGCACGACAGCCCGGTGGCTTATTATGTGAAGGCCGCGCTCGCGCTGCGCCAGAAAGACCAGCAGGATGCGAAGGTCGCGATGGCGGCCGCGGAGAAGGAATTTTCTCCGCAATTGAACAAGCTTTTCGCCGAGTCGTTCTATGAGGTGGGCTGGCTGCAAAAGCCGGAGGGCGCGACTCCCGTGGCGTTGGAAATCGGCTCGCCGGCCGAGCGCGTCGCGCAGGTGCAGGAGAACTTTGGAAAGGCGGAGCGCGCTTATCGCCAGCGGGACTTTGCGAACGCATTGCAGTTGCTCGATCAAATCGACGCGACTGCTCCGAACCAGGCAGTGGCCTACAATCTGCGGGGCGAGATTTTGTTGGACGAGGGAAAGGAGGACGAGGCGGAAGCTGCCTGGCGCACAGCGCTGGCGGCCGATCCCCAGTTGCAGGAAGCCCGCTTCAACCTGGCGCGGGTTCCGTTCAAGAAGGGGGATTATAAAACGGCGCGCCAGGAGTTGGAAGCGCTCCTCGGCGCGACCTCCGGGGGAAAACAGCAACAGCAAAGGGAACAACTGATCCGTTATCAGATTTTCCTCACGCTCCTTCTGGAGGGCCGGGAGAGTGCCGCGCAAAAAACGATGGAAGAATTCAAGATGATGGACGACACGCCGGCCCTCTACTACGCGCAAGCGGCCTGGGCCTTTCAGCATGGGAACGCCAGGCAGGGAAATAATTGGGTGGCGAATGCGAAGAATCTTTATTCGTCGGAACTCAATCGCTCGTTTACGGCGTCCTTCTCTGATCTTGGCTGGCTCAAAAATGCGGAGGCGCAGCCAGCGCCGACCCAGTCCTCTTTGGCCAAGGCGGAGGTGTCGCCGCGCGCGGAGCGATCGCCGGCGCCGCCCGGAAACGAGAGCAGTCCAATGCCGGTTCCGTTCGTGGCGGAGAATCCGCCCGACAAGCCGGTCGCGACCGCAGAATCCACGGCCACGCCAGCGCCGCCGGCCGCGCTGGCGGAGACCGTCGCCGCGAGTCCGGCTCCGCCCCTGACCGCGACGCCGAACAACGTTGCGAGCGTGGAGCCGAAGCAACCCCGTGAAGAGCAAGCCTCCTCGGCGGGGACAAAAAGAAGGCGCTCGGCTCGCGCAAAGTCGGCGCGTCATGCTGCCATCGCCACGCCGAGCCCAACGCCCCCGCCGGAGCCGCGGCACCAGAATTTCGGCGATAAAGTGGCGCGACTGCTTCTCTACCCTTTCCAGCGTCGAAGCGAAAAAAACTCCAGTCCTGCGCCTGCTGGATCCGACCAGCCGGCGGCCGCGAGCGCCAAATCCAGTCCGCCTGCGCGGAGCCAGCCGAAGAATTAAGACTTGTCATCTCGAACCTGTGA
Organism: Spartobacteria bacterium; assembly: GCA_003169975.1. Lineage (GTDB taxonomy): Bacteria > Verrucomicrobiota > Verrucomicrobiia > Chthoniobacterales > UBA10450 > Palsa-1392. The sequence continues at coordinate 91,683 of PNAA01000022.1, forward strand.
CGGTTTGATGTTTCCTGTGATGACGATCCGAAAGCTCGCCGCGATTTCCCTCCTCGTTCTGGGTTCTTTCGCGGCCACCGGCCGGGCCGCGGAAAAATCGAGCCTCGAAGCGATGTACGACCGGGCCTTCACGGCGTTTGACGCGGCGCGCTACGATGAGGCGTTAAAGGCCCTCGACGCGATCGACGCGCGCCAACCTGACCTGGCCGAGTCCTTTAATTTACGCGGCGTGGTCTTGATGCGGCAGGGCAAGTACGACAAAGCGGAGGTGGCGTTGCGCAAAGCGCTCTCCATCGAGCCGAAGTTTTGGAACGCGAGTTTCAATCTCGCTGAGATTCCTTTCCTGAAAAAGGACTGGGCCGGAGCACGCAACCGTTTTGAGGGGCTGATGTCGGGCGACAACAGCGGGATGCAAGCGGAGACGAGCCAGCTCATCCAATACAAAATCCTGCTCACCTTTGTGCTCGAGGGAAAGGAGAACACGGTCGATTGGATCCTGAACAAGTTCGAACTCTCCAAGGACAGCCCGGCGCTTTATTACTCCAATGCCGCGATCGCCCTCGAACACAAGAACCAGGCGGAAGCGAAGGAGTGGATGGACGCAGCCGAGAAAAAATACCCCGGGCCGCTGAACAAACTTTACGCCGAATCGTTTTATGAAATCGGCTGGTTGCAAAAACCCACCGGCGAAGGCCGGCCCGCGCTCGAGATTACTTCCACCGCCGATCGCGTCGCGCGGATGCAGGCGGATGCGAAGGCCAATTTCGAGAAAGCCGAACGAGCCTTCCAGCAGCGGGATTTCGACGGCGCGCTGAAGCTCCTCGATCTCGCGACCGCGGGCGTGCCTAACGACGCGGCTTCGGACAATCTGCGCGGCGAGATCCTGATGGAGCAGAAGAAATTCGATGAAGCGGAGGTCGTCCTGCGTCGGGCCTTCGCGACGGATCCGAAATTCCGCGAAGCGCAATACAACCTCGCGCAAATTCCTTTCAAAAAGGGCGAATACGCCAAGGCCCGCGACCGGCTCGAGGCGCTCTTTGGCGAGACGCCGGGAGACGAAAAAAATCAGGCCGCGCAGCTCATCAAATACAAGATTTTCCTGACCCTGCTGCTCGAGGGCAAGGAGAGCGAAGCACAGCAATTGATGGAGCAGTTTAAGTTTACGGGCGATACGCCGGCACTCTACTACGCCCAGGCGGCCTGGGAGTACAACCACGGGCACGAAGATCAAGGGAGGGATTGGGTCACCTCGGCGCGGAAGATCTATTCGCCCGCGCTCAACATCGTTTTCGCCGATTCCTTTTATGATCTCGGCTGGTTAAAAAACCCGACCGTTGCGACGGCGCCGCCGACTTCGGCGCTCGCCCAGGCGGACGCCTCGCCGCCCGTTGAACCCACGCCCGCCATGCGCCTGGGCCAGATCGAGTCGCGGCCCGTGCCAGACCTGACCGCGGATGGTTCGGCGAAATCAACCGACGCGGCGGCGCCAATTGTGACTGGGCCAGCTGCGACCGCGCCGGCTTTGACCGCGCCCGAGACGACTCCGGGGGCGATCGCTGCGCCGGTGGCCGCGGCAACTCCGTTGGCCACGGCGGTCCCGGCCGCTTCGCCGACCGCCAAACCGGCCACTTCTCCGATCGCTGTTGCGAGTTCCGCAGTGCATGTCGCGGCGCCGCAGACCGGCGCAGCATCGCGGTCGACCTTTGCCGAAATGATCGATCGGGTATCGCACCCGCTCAGTCCGCTGGTCGGCCTTCTGTTGCTGGCCGGAATTGTGCTTCTCCTTTGGTTAGTTATGCAACAAATCCGTCGGTATCTCGCCAATAATTCACTCTTCAAGTCATCGACGCCATTGACCGAGCCGCCTTTCGCTGGCGATGAACCGCTGGCGAGTGACGAACACAGGATTTCGAACGATATTTTGTCGAGCGGTCCGCCCAAGGTCTCGCTCCAATTGAAAGCGAGCGAGCCTTCCGTCCGCGCGGCCGTTCTGCCTTCGGGGGCGATCACCGCCCGCGGCGCCGTTCCCGGGGTTCCGGAGCCAATCAGCCTCGCGCCTAACGAACTGCAGGGTTCGATCGTGGAGGTCACGCCCGCGCCGTTTGCGGCGAGACTGCCGGCCGAGCGAGGCCCGACGATCGAGGAAGTTCTTCCCGCCGCGGAAGCGAAGATTCCTGCCGAAGCCGAAGCGGTGCTCCGCGATCAGGAAGAAGTTTCCCTGCCCGCCGCGCTCGAAGTGCCGGCAGCTCATCTTGCACCGCAAGCGGCCGCACCGGCGCCTCCGGATGAACCCGTCGCTCCGGTAGAACCCGTGGCTCCGGTTGAACCGGTGGCTGCGGTTGAAGAACCCGCACGCGCGCAGCCAGTGGTTGAGAAAACGGCGGCGGAGGAAGCCACGATTATGGTGCCCGAGATCATCGCCGAGCCTGCCGTTTCGGAATTTGCCGTTCACGCCTGGGAGAAAGTCGCTCCCGAATTGGAGCCCGCAGCCAACGGCCCGCTCGAGGAACCCGTTTACCAGGACGAAGAAGCTGTCGGACAGGGTCAGCCGATCCCGCAGCTCACCACCGCGCTTTCGGCAGAGGCCGTCACGGCCGAGATCACCTCACCGGCACCCGAAGCCCCTCTTCTTCTAATCGAACCGGAAGCCCCGGTGACTCCTCCGATTGCCGAATGGCACGGACCGCAGTCTTCGATTGAAACTCCGTCGTTTGCTTCTAAGATCATCACCACCGAACCCATCCGACTACAGCCAACTACACCCGATATCATGCCTGAAACCACCATCACTCCCGCTCCCGCCTTCCGCTCCGCTACACCGACCATGTCTGTCCAACAGCCGCTCGGCGGGATGCACACCGCGGTGCAATTGACCTTCTCTTTGGAGATCGCCTCGATGCAGCTCACGCCCACCTTCAAGATGAGTGGCCTGCAATTGAAGCCGATTTCGAAAGTCGTCTCGATGCGCCTCGCGCCATCGCAGGATCCGCAACCGCCGATGAATTTGCAGGTCACATTCGAGGTCGCAAAGATTGAACTCTCCGGTGGCAGCATCGGCACCGTCCGTCTGGCGCCCTCGTTGCAGGAGAAGCCGGCCGCCCTTTCCTCGCCTTCCTTCGCCATCTCGGGTCTCGAGCTGGTCGCGGGCGCGGGCACGGCTCCGGTGCAACTGACCCCGTCCCATCAGGAGCAGGCTTCGGTGCTTCTGACCGCGCATTTCCAAATTGCGGCGATCGAGTTTTCGCCGCTCTTCGAAATCGCGGCGATCGTGCTCAACTCCACCTCGAAGCACGTCTCCATGCAATTGCCGGGCTCGGGACCGAGCTCGATCGATAACGCACCGGTCTTCCAGATCGAGAACGTGCAATTGGGTGCGGGCGCCGATCTGAGCACGATTCAGGTCACCCCGATCGGCACTGGCCGGTTGACCTAACGAGCGACCACAACCTGATCTTTAGCCTGGAGCCGGGGACGCTGTCCCCGGCTCTTTTGCTATCTAAAACTCGTCCAGTTGAGCGAACGCAGTTGCCTGGGCAGAAACTCGCCATCTCGCCTCACGAGCTGGCCGTCGAAATAAATGTCCCCTCCGCCGTAGTCTTTCCGCTGGATGCTGACCATGTCCCAGTGGACCTGGCTGCGGTTGCCGTTGTCCGCCTCCCGGTAGGCTTGTCCCGGCGTAAAGTGGAACGAGCCCGCGATCTTTTCATCGAAGAGGATGTCGCGCATCGGATGCAGGATGTAGGGATTGCAGCCTAACGAAAACTCGCCGATGTAACGCGCGCCCGGATCGGAATCGAGCACGGCATTTAGCTTTTTCGTCTGGTTGCTTGTCGCCTCGACAATCTTTCCGTCGCGAAAATCGAGCCGGATATTATCGAAGCCGGTGCTTTGGTAAATGCTCGGCGCGTTGAACGTCACGTGCCCCTGGACGGAATCCTTCACCGGGCAGCTGAAGACTTCGCCGTCGGGAATGTTGCGGTCGCCGCCGCAAATGATGGCGGGGATTCCCTTCATGCTGAAACGCAAGTCCGTCCCGGGTCCTTTGATTTCCACCCGGTCGGTTTTTTCCATCAGCGTCTTGAGCGCTTTCATCCCGGGCTGCAACTTGCGGTAATCGAGCGTGCAAACCTTGAAGAAGAAATCCTCGAAAGCCTCGGTGCTCATTCCGGCCAGCTGCGCCATCGCCGGTGTCGGCCAGCGGAGCACCACCCACTTTGTTTTCTGCACCCGCTGGTCCTGCAACGGGCGCAGCTTTTTCGCGACCAGTTTCATCCGATCGATCGGCACATCCGCGAGCTCGCTGATATTATTGCTCCCGCGAACCGCGATGTAGGCGTCCATCTTTTTCATCCGGGCCAGCTCGTGGGCGGCCGTGAGGTCGAGCTGGCGCGCGTCGATCGCGAGCGCGAGCTCCCGGCTGATTCGGGCTCGTTGCAGTTGGACGAACGGAATCGCCCCCGCTTTCCGGGCCGCGCGAATGAGCGCGATCGTCATTTCATCGGGTGCGTCGAAGGACTCGATCAACACCTTTTCGGGGCGTTTGAGGGCGGTCGAATAATTAACCAGCAGGAAGGCGAGCTTGTCGAAACGGGCATCTTGCATAGGTCGTTATCATTCCATCGTGATCGGGGGATGCAAACGCGCGGCGATCCCGGATCTCCATCGTGCTCGTGCTCGTGCTCGTGCTCATGATCGTAATCGTAATCGAAGGGGATCGATCACGAGCACGAGCACGAGCAGGAGCACGAGGATGGCTCGTTAGGGTGAAAATTCCAGACGAGCGGCAAAGGCGCCGTCCACCTCATCGCAAAAAGGCAGAGTCTCGTCGCGATTCGTTAGGCGAAAAGCGGGCTGATCGCGGAGGAACGCGGCGACCACTTCGCCGTTCTCCTCCGGCTCCAGGCTGCAGGTGCTGTAGACCAACGAACCACCCGGCCTGAGGAGCGGCGCGATCGCCCGGAGAATCTGCAACTGCCGCCCTTGCATCCGCACAAAATCCTCCGGCCGCAGCCGCCAGCGGAGATCAACCCGGCGTCGCAGCACGCCCGTGTTCGTGCAGGGCGCGTCGACGAGGATTTTGTCGAAGGACTGTGCTGCGAGCGCGGCCCCGCGGAGGGAATTTTCGTCCGAGCAATCGCAGCGCACCGTCCGCGCGTTGGTGACCCCCAGCCTAACGAGATTGTCGCGCAAGCGTTCCAGCCGTACCTCGTCCCGATCGGCCGCCACGAGTGTGCCCTCGTTCTGCATCATCTCGGCCAGATAAGCCGACTTGCCGCCCGGCGCGCCGCAGGCGTCGAACACGCGCTCGCCCGGCGCCGGACGCAACAGCTCGCAGGCGAGCGCCGTGCTCGGGTCCTGAATATAACAATCCCCCTTACGCAGTGCGTCTGCCGGGTCGGGCAAGCCCACAAAATTCGAGCGTCCCGGCAACCGGAAGCTGCCGGCATGACGGCGCAGGAATGCCTCGACCGTCGTCTTGAGCCCGTTGATTCGCGCGAAAACCGGCGCAGGCCGGTTGTTCCACTGGCAGAGTTCCAGCGCGGCCGTGCCGCCGAATTGCCGCGACCATTTTGCGATCAGAAATTCCGGCGCGGAGAAGCGAATCTGGAGCGGCTGTTCCTCGGCCTGTTGCGTGAGGGCCGCTTTCTCGCGCAGCGCGCGGCGCAGGATCGCGTTGATCAACGGCCGGGTCCGAGGCCTGGCCAACTCGACGGTTTCGAAAACGGCGGCATGAGCCGCGGTTTCGATGAGGAGAATTTGGTAGAGGCCGAGCCGCAGAATATCGCGGGCTTCCGCCTCGAGCGGCGTGGCACGAAGCTGGGCGATAAAAAAATCGAGGAGCGTGAGGTTGCGCAGCGCGCCGTAGAAAAGCTCGAGGGCAAAGGCGCGATCGGCCGCGCCGAGCGCGCTTGGCGCGAAGGTTGCGGCGACAATTTTGTCGGCGAATTCCGTGCCGTTTCGCCAGCGGGCCAGGGCTTCCAAAGCGAGCGAGCGTCCGGATTCTTTCATGGTTCGCGCTTGCGGGCGACACGCCCGCCTCTAACACCCGGGACCTGAAGTGTCGTTAGGCTGGTTTGGCCTGCGGTCGCCCGATCGAGGTGTAGTGGAAGCCGAGTTTCCGCATCGTTTCCGGATCGTACAGATTCCGGCCGTCGAAAACCATCGGCGTGTGCATTTTTTCCCGCACCGTGGCGAGATCGACATTGGCAAACTCCGCCCACTCCGTCGCGATGATCAGCGCCTCTGCGTCCTCGATCGCTTCCATCGCGGTGTTCGTGAGGCGGGCACCCGCGATCGATTTCACGGCGCGCGCTTTTTCCATTCCCTTCGGATCGTAGGCGGTCACCTGCGCCCCTTCGCGCAGCATCTCGGCCACCAGCTCGATCGCGACGGACGAACGAATGTCGTCCGTGTCGGGTTTAAAGGTCAGTCCCCAGACGGCGATTTTTTTGTCGCGCAAAACCCAGAGCGCGTCCCGCACCACCTTGAGGAAGCGCTCCTTCTGCGTCGCGTTGATCCGCTGCACTTCCTTGAGCAGGTTGAATGGCACGCCTAGCTGCTCGCTGATCGTGATAAAGGCGGCGATGTCCTTCGGGAAACAGGAGCCGCCGTAGCCGATCCCGGCGTTGAGGAAATTCCGCCCGATGCGCCGATCCATCCCGATGCCGTCGGCCACTTTTTCCACGTCCGCCCCGCTCGCTTCGCAGATCGCGGAGACGGCATTGATGTAGGAAATCTTGAGCGCGAGAAAGGAATTGGCCGCGTGTTTGATCAATTCCGCGCTGTTGATGTCGGTCACGAGGATCGGCGCCATGAAGGGCTCGTAAACCTTTTTCATCAGGTCGATCGCGCGCTCGCTTTGCGCGCCGATCACGATCCGGTCGGGCTTCATCAGGTCCGCGACCGCGCAGCCTTCGCGCAGAAACTCCGGGTTGCTCACCACGTCGAACTCGGCGCCGTGCTTGTTATAACGCTTGATCGATTCGGCGACCTTTTCCCCGGTTTTCACCGGCACGGTGCTTTTGTCGACGATCACCCGGTAACCGGTGAGCACGCCGGCGATTTCGCGCGCGACTTTCTCGATAAAGCTCAAGTCGACACTGCCGTCCGCATCCTGCGGAGTCGGCACGGCGATGAAAATAACCTGCGCGTTATCGACCCCTTCCTTGATGCTGCTGGTGAAGCGCAGGCGCTGCGCGGTCACGTTGCGATGCACGATTTCCTCGAGGCCCGGTTCGTAGATCGGCACTTTTCCGTGCTGGAGCGACTCGACTTTGCTTTCGTCGTTATCGACGCAGATCACGTTATGACCGACGTCGGCGAAGCAGGCGCCGGTGACGAGGCCGACGTATCCAGAACCGATGATGGAGAGATTCATGGGAAATTTGTGATTGCTGATTTCTGATTTGGCAGAGAACGAACCGCCGCCTGATTTCAATCAGAAATCAGAAATCGGCAATCAGCAATTTCCTACTGTGTCTGATTCGTCCCCGCCGGATCGAAATTCAAATCGAGCCCGAGTTTGGGAAACGCCTTCAGGGTGAAGGTGAGCAGGACGCCGTATTCCTTGACCCCGCCATTATTGCGGATGATCGCGCCTAACGAGGCCACCCAGCTGGTCAGGTCGCGGTAGACCGAGAAGCGCTGCTGTTCGAAGATGTTGGTGGCCGCTTCGTACTGCTCGAGGATGCCGAACCCCCAGTTGTCGTCGATCCGGTAATAGCCGCCGAAAGTGAAGAGGCTGCTGTTGTCGAAGAACGGATTATTATTCAGGTAGCGATGTCCGAGCGTAATGACGGTGTTCGCGGTCACCTTGAAATTAATGTTCGTGTCCACCTCGGTGAATCCCTTGGCGAGCAGCGGGACCTGCGAATCGATGACCAGCGTCGCCCACGGCACCGGCGTAAAGGTCAGCTTGTTGAAGACGTTCGAGTAATCGGTCTTCTCGAATGGGTTGTTGAAGTTGACGTCGACGAAGGTCTCCAGCTCGAGCCAGCTCACGGTCAGGTCGTCGCGCCGGGTTTGCAGGCGATTGCGCACGCCGATGCGCGCGATCGACCAATTATCGAGCGCGTCGATCGAGGTGTATTGCGGGAAGTCGATCGGGTTGAGTTTGGTCGAAGGTTGGACGCGGTCGAACTGGAGGATGGCGGCTGGGTCCACGTTTGGGGAAGAGACGTAGGAAAAGTCCACGAATGGCTGGATGATGTGCCGCAAGCCATCGAGCCCCAGCGCGCGGGTCTGCACGTCGTCCCAGGCCTGCGAAATCTTGAACGAGCCCTCGATCCCGGCGTTGAAAACCGAGCGGAAAACCCCGCCCGCGGTGTGCAACGCCGGCATGGTGGTGGGATCAGCCAGCGGGAATTCGGGCGCGCTCGGGTCGGGATTAATCGGAAGCGGCGACAGGGAGAGGTTGCGTGTCTCGCTATAGTAGGTCTCGCGAAAGCCGACCCGCGGCACGATCGCGAGCCACCCGAAATAGGTGTTCGGATAGGTCAGCTGGTGGAAGGAATCGATCCGCAAGGCGCTGTAATCCTGAAAGAGCGATCCGGCCGCGAAATTTCGGCTCAGCTCGCCCACGCTGGTCTCGCCGTCGTAGAAAATCGGACCGTTGAAGAGTGGGTGGCGCGTGATGTCGAGGGCGATCTCCGGCAGGCGCTCGGTGGTATCAAAAAAAGTGTTGACCTGAAATCGCGCGTCGACGGTGAGGGTATACCACGGACTGGTTTTTGTGACGGCGACGACATTGTCCGGCTCGGGATTGATCCGAAACTCCGCCGGGAAAAAATCCTGGAGGAGGAACCCGTCGCTCAGTTTGGTGATATCGACCGTCGCCTCAATGTCATCGGTAATGCGAGTGCGATCCTGAATGGAAAAGCGGTAGCGGCCGGTCGGAGTGCCCTCCCGGGGGAGCGATGTGCGATTCAGATTGGGATTCTGATCCTGCAAGTAATAGGAGATGATCTTCGCGACGCTGCTGTCGCCCTTTCCGTAGCGAATTTCGGAGTCGAACCCGATCGCGGGTCCCCGGCGAGTGCGATAATCGAGCTTTACCGTGCTGGTGATATTGTCGCCGATCGGGAAAGTGACCTGGCCGAGGAGCGAAAATCCCCATGAGCTGAGATAGGCGGGCGCAATCGAGTAGCTGAAGGAGCGGTCGAGCGATTGATAGAGATAGGGCCACCAGAAGACTGGTATCTGGCCGATGTAAAACGTCACGCTCTTGAAAATGACGCGATCGTTCTCATAAATCCGCACACTCTGGGCGTTCATGTGAAAGTCGGGTTGCGCGGCGTCGTCCGTCGTGAAGGTGCCGTTCTTGACCAGGTATTCCTGGTCCGAGGCGCTGTTCACCGTCTTCCCGGAAATGAGGTAAGGAAAGGTGCCGGAGCGCATGCTGTCGGCGTTGATCGCTTTGGTGTCGAGATTGTAGGTCGCCTGCTCCGCGAGATAGAGCGAAATGCCCCGGTAAATGCGCACATGGCCTTTGAGAAAGACCGTGCGCTTGGCCGTATTGTACTGCGCGTAGTCGGAATAAATATCGGTGTCGCCGAAACGGATCGAGACGTTGTCGTGCGCGGTCGCGAGGCCGTTCTCATAGGTCGTGCGGCCGGTGGCGTTGATCTCGACGGGCAGCGTCCCGGGCCCCTCCAAATCCTCCGCGGCCGCGCGGCTGACGGCGAGCACGAAGAGGAGAAGAAAGAGCGGCTTACGCATCGCGGACGCCGAAGGTAACGGTGCGACGAAGCGGTTGCAAAGTGAAAACCCTTTTGCCATTCCTCCACTCCTGCTCCTAAATCGTCATCGAAAAGATCGAGCGATTAGCGGCGCAGCGCGAGTCCGGCGACCTGTTGATTCAGTCCGCAAGTTGTGACAACGGCCCGATGCCAGTCATGCTTGTCCCCCGGTCGCGTCATCGTTAGGCCAGGCTCCGCCGGCGTATGCAACATCGGCGGCAACTGCTGCGTGCGCAGCGCCTGCGCGGCGCAGATCAACTGCCAAATGGCGCCCGCGGCCACACTCTCGCCCAGCGCCGGCTTCGGCGTATAAACCGTCGCGGTCGCAAAATAATTCGCGAACGCCGCGCGCTCGGCAGCGTCGATGAAGGTGCCGTTCGCGCTCGCGACCAGGAGGTCGGTCAGCGCTTCGCCTTTTAACTCCCGGCAAATCGCGTCGAGTTGTCCGACGGCTTCGCGCTGGCGCGCAAAATTCCCCCCCGGATGAATGCGTTCGATCTCCACCGTCCCACTGCGCGCGAGCAGCACCGCCCCCGCACCTTCGCTCAGGATCATGCCTTTGGGTCGCCGCGCGAAGGGCTCGATCGGCGGTTCGGCGCGGAGCAGGCGCCATTTGCGATAGGCATCGCAGAGCAGCCAGTCGGCCTCCTCCGCGCCCACCACCAGGCAGCGATCCAGCTCCGGGTTGGCCATCAAATCTTCCGCCATTTTCAGCGCCAGAATCCCGACCGCGCCATCGCCGACCAGCGTGTAACTGGCGCCGGTGATGCCGAGAATGGCCGCCAGATGGCTGGCCGGCGCGTTGAAAACCGTCTCCGGAAACAGGAGCGGACTGGCCGCCGAAGCGCCTGATTTCACGATCTCGTGAAAAAAGCGCTTGGTGTAGATCACCCCGCCATTCGAGATCGCAATAATCAGCGCGGTCCGCGCCGCGCTCGCTTCATCGAGTTCGAGCGCAGCGTCGCGCAACGCGCTCAACCCCGCGACTACCGCGAAGCGCGAGATCGCGCTCGAGCGCCGGAGCCGCGGATGCCGGGCGGCTTCCGCGATCGCCGGCGGCGGGACGGAAAAAACGCGACAGCTCCTTTCGCCTAACGATTCGCCTAACGTGGTCGCTTCCGCCTCCGCGCCGGCGAGCAGCTCCGCCCAGACTCCGTCGATCGTGCTTCCCAGGGGCGTAACCCATCCCAGGCCGGCGAGGCGCAGGCTCATGCCGCCAGCGCCTCGAGTACGACGGAAGCATTCGTGCCGCCGAAGCCAAACGAATTCGAAAGCGCCACGGCACAGTCGGCCGCGCGCACTTTGTTCGCCACGATGTCGAGATCGAGTCCCAGATCCGAGACACGGAAGTTGATATTGGCCGGTAGAAAACCGTTGCGCAGCGCCAGGATGGTAAACACCGCCTCGATCGCTCCGGCTGCGCCTAACGAGTGCCCCATCATCCCCTTGGTCGAGCTGACCGCCACCCGACCGAACAACTCGGCGATGGCTTTTCCCTCCGCCGCATCGTTGAACGGGGTGCCAGTGCCGTGCGCGTTGATGTACGCGATCGACTCCGGCGCCCGCCCCGCGCTTTGCAGCGCGCGCTCCATCGCCTGCCGCGGGCCGATGCCCGACGGATGTGGCTGGGTGAGATGATGATTGTCGGTCGAGATGCCATAACCGCTGATTTCCGCGAGGATCTCCGCGCCCCGCGCCCGCGCTTGATCGAGATTCTCCAGCGCGAGGAGCGCCGCGCCTTCCCCGAGGACGAGCCCGTTGCGCGCGCCGTCGAAGGGCCTGCATTTATCCGGCGTGGCTGCTTGCAGCGAATCGAACCCGACAAATACCAACTCCGAGAGCGCGTCGTAGCCGCCGGTCAGGACGCGGTCGTAGCGTCCCGTGCGGATGCACTCGAAGGCATGGCCGATCGCGTTCGTGCCGGAGGCGCAGGCGTTCGCGATTACCTGGCAGGGGGAGGCGAGGCCGCAGGCCTCGAGCGCATCGATCGCCGGCTTTTGCGGCGGGTAATTGGCGATCAATCCCGGCAAGTGCGCCGCGCGCGCCCCCGGTTGCTGGAGCGCGCGATAATACTGTTCGCCGAAACTCATCCCCCCGCTCGTCGTCCCGACGACGGTCAATTGCGGGCGGAACCCCGGCGCCGGCTCGAGCAATTCCACGAGTGCGCTGGTCATCATGCGCGAGGCGCGATGCAGGCGGCGCGCCCGCCGGTCGTTAGGCAAGACGTCCGCCAGCCAGGCGTCCTCCACCTGGCCAGCCGTGGTGCAGCGGCATTGCTCGACCGAGAAGCGCTCGACCGGCGAGACGCAATCCCGCGCTTCCCGCAGGGCGTTCAGCGTCGCTTCGAGTCCCGCCCCGAGGGGGCTGATTATCCCGGCCGCGACGACCGCCACCCGGGGCGGTTTGGCTTCATCAAGGTTGCTTCTCTGCTCCGTCATTTTGCGAAAAATCGCCCTCTTTTATTCTGCTTGATTTGCCCGCCGATTCACTTTACATAGCCGCCAGAAATTGCGGGTCCGGACGTTGGTGAATTGTCAGTTGAGTTTATTCAGTGGCGATTTGAAATCCGATAAGCGGGAACAGTGGCCGAGCAGCGTTTCAACTAAAGAATAAACTCAGATGGGCACCAAACTATACGTAGGGAATCTTTCCTTCAACACGACCGAAACCGACCTCCAGGACCTCTTCGCCCAGGCGGGCGCGGTCTCGGAAGTCACCCTCATGCAGGACAAATTTACCGGCAAATCGCGCGGCTTCGCATTTGTCACCATGACCAATGAAGCCGATGCGCAAAAAGCGATTACGGAGTTCAATGGCAAGACGGTCGAAGGCCGGCCCCTGACCGTGAACGAAGCGCGTCCGCGTGAAGCACGCCCGGGTGGCGGCGGCGGCGGCGGTCGCGGCGGCTACGGCGGCGGTGGTGGCGGCTATGGTGGCGGCGGCGGCGGCGGCGGCTACGGTGGTGGTGGCGGCGGCTACGGCGGCGGCGGTGGCGGCGGACGTCGCGACGGCGGCGGCGGCCAGCGTCGGGGACGCTAAGCGGCAACCAAGAGCAACATTTTCAGAAAGCGCCTGGGGAAACCCAGGCGCTTTTTTTGTCGTTAAGCGCCCAAGCTATTTCCTCCGCGACACCAGCCGCCTGCCCGGGGCCCGGCGACGGCTGCTCGGAGGCGCGAGACGGCTGCTCGGGGACGCGATCCGGAGCGATAAAACTTCAAATCAATGGAAGAAAAGTATTGCCAATCGGAAGACGGGCCGGCATGGTCGGCGCGCTCAGGCAGATAAATCAGCCAAAAGACAGGGAAAAGTCAGAATGAAATTACTTACCAGGCTCGGATTAGCCGCCGCCGTCGTCTCGGGACTCGTGACCGCCGCGCAAGCTCAAATCAGCTACACGGGCGGCACCTACACACAGGATTTTGACTCGATGGGTGCGGCTGGCACAACCACGCCCACTGGTTGGTTCGCGGGCACCGGTACGGGCGCGGCTGTAATTACCACCACCGTTATTGCTGGCACAGGCAGCGCAACGGCAGGGGGAAATTACAACTTCGGCATCGCGGGAACGAATGGCGTCGGCGAGCGGGCGCTCGGTTCGCTGGCTTCGGCGAGCACTCAAAGAGACACGGAAGTGGACTTCACGAACAATCTCGGATTCAACATCACCCAGTTCAGCATTTCCTATGATGGTGAGCAGTGGCGCAACGGAGGTTCAACAGTTCCTAATGTCTTGACGCTGCAACTGAGTCTTGACGGGACGACGTGGGTTTCCCTCGGGGCGGCCTTCAACTTCACCAGCCCGATCAATACCTCGACTGGCAGCGCCCTTGATGGAAACGCTTCGGCGAACCGGGTAGCAGGAATTGGCGGGACCTTTACGCCGTCCACAGCAATTCTGAACGGATCCGTATTTTACCTTCGCTGGGCCGATCCAGATGACACCGGATCTGATGCCGCGCTTGCGGTCGACAACTTTACCTTCTCGGCCATCCCTGAGCCTTCAATTTACATGCTCCTCGGTGTCGGCATTCTGCTTTGCGGTCAGCGCTTCCTGCGCGGCAAGCGCGCCTAACGGATTTCTATCTCCTGCGAAAAACCCCGCGTCACCCGGCGCGGGGTTTTTTGTTGCCCAACGATTGCCTAACGTTCCGACAACAGTTCGTAGGAAAGAATGCTCAGGCAGTAGATCGCCGCCGTCTCCACCCGCAGGATGATGGGACCGAGGGTGAGCGGCGCGCAGCCGTGCGAGCGCGCGAGCGCGATCTCCGCCGGCGTGAAATCGCCTTCCGGCCCAATGAGCATGAGCACGTTCACCGGTCGCCCGCCGTCGTGGGCCTGTGCGTAATCGGCCAGGATCTTTTTCAAGTGCAACGCCCCCGGCTGAAGTGACCCGATGAGCCGCAGGTCATAGCCCGCGGCCGACGGCGGGGCGTCGGCGAAGAAAGCATCCGGCGTCCGCGGAGTGTGCACGTGCGGGAGCCGGTTCTGGCCGCATTGCTTGGCCGCCTCGAGCGCGGTGGTCTGCCATTTGGCCTGTTTATGGGAGGCGCTCTCCGGGTCGAGCTGCACCACGGTGCGGGCGGAAAGGAGAGGAAAAATCTCGGCGGCGCCGATTTCGACCGCTTTCTGCACGATGAGATCCATGTTTTTCCCTTTCGGGATGGCCTGGGCGAGCGTGATTCGGGCGCGAAGCGGCGGGGTGACCGCTTCATGCAGGATGCGCAACTGCACGGTGGCGGCCTCGAGCGCGGCGATCTCGGCGGTGGCTTCGCGGCCGCGGCCATCGAAGAGGACGACCCGATCGCCCGGTTGGAGGCGCAGGACGCTGCGCGCGTGGTGCGCTTCCGAACCCGTCATCGTGGCGGACGGCCAGTCGTTAGGCGGAAGATGGAAGCGGTGCATGAGGAAAAGGAAGAAGGATGAAGGAAGAATTAAGAAAGGGAGCGGCGAAACCTCTTCCTTCTTAATTCATCCTTCTTCCTTAGCGGAAGAATTCCTTGGCGCGCTCGAAGAAGCTTTTGTGCAGCGGGGTGTTGTTCTCGCCGCAGCGCGCGGCGAATTCTTCCAGTTTCTGGCGCTGCTCGGCGTTCAGGTCGGTCGGCACTTCTACCAGCAGGCGGGCGTAGAGGTCGCCGCGCTCGCGACCGTTCACTTGCACCACGCCTTTGCCCCGCAGCTTGAAACTCTGTCCGCTCTGGGTGCCGGCGGGAACTTTCAGGCTCGCTTTCCCTTCCAGCGTTGGTACCGGCACCTCCGCGCCCAGCGCCGCCGTCGCGAAGGAGATCGGCACCTCGCAGAAAAGATTGTCGTCCTCGCGCTGGAAAATCGGGTGTTCCTTGATGTGGACGACGATGTAGAGGTCGCCCTGGTCGCCGCCGCGCACGCCCGCTTCACCATTGCGGGTCGAGCGCAGGCGCGAACCGTGGGCGATGCCGGCGGGGATTTTGATTTTGATCCGGCTGGATTTTTCGACGCGACCCTCGCCGTCGCAAACGCCACACGGCTTTTCAATCACTTCGCCGAGGCCGCGGCAGCGCGGGCAGGTCTGCGAGACCTGGAAAAATCCGCGCGAACTGACGACCTGGCCGCGCCCGCGACAGGTCGTGCAGGTGATGGCGCGCGAGCCGGGCGCCGCGCCGCTCCCCTGGCACTTGTCGCAGGTGTCGAGCTTGCGCACTTCGATTTCCTTTTCCACGCCGAAAGCCGCTTCCTCGAGCGTGATCTGCATGTCGTAGCGCAGATCGCTCCCGCGCTGGGTGCCATCGTGCCCGGCTTGCCCGCCGCCGCCGAAAAAGGTCTCGAAAATGCCGCCCGCGCCGCCGGCGCCGCTAAAGACTTCGCGGAAGATATCGAACGGATCGTGGAACCCGCCCGCGCGGCCACCCTGGGCAAAAGCGGCGTGCCCGTAGCGATCGTAGGCGGCGCGTTTTTGCTCGTCCATCAGGACGTCGTAGGCTTCACCAAGCTCCTTGAATTTCTCTTCCGCGTGCGGGTCGTCCGGATTTTTGTCGGGATGGAATTTAACCGCGAGCTTGCGGTAGGAACGCTTGATCTCCTCGCCGGAGGCACTGCGCTCGACGCTCAAGACTTCGTAGTAATCGCGCTTGGTGGTCACGAGTGGAAGAAGAACTGCTAGGCCGCCGATCCGCTCGACACGACGACGCTGGAGGGCCGGAGCAGCCGATCCTTGAGCCGATATCCGCGCCGCATCTGCCGCAAGACCACGCCCTCGGGCACGCTGTTGCTCGGCTCGTGCGCGATCGCTTCGTGCAGGTTGGGATCGAACTTTTCACCCTCGGCGGCGATCGGCTGGAGGCCGTTCTCGGCGAGGAAGTCGGTCAGCTGCTTCAAGACCATGCTCATCCCGGAATAGACGGGGGATTTTTCGCCTTCGCTTTTCGCGGCGGAGAGGCCGAGCTCGAAATTGTCGACGATCGCGATCAGGCGTTCGAGGAGCGAGCTGTTGGCATACTTGATGGCGTCCTCTTTCTCACGGGTCGCACGCTTCTTGAAGTTGTCGAAGTCGGCCTGGCTGCGCAGCGCGAGGTCGCGGAAGCGATCGAGATCGGCCTGCAAACCGGCGGTCGGGTCGTCATTATTGTCCGGAGCGTCCGGCCCGGTCGCGGCGGCCGTGGCCGCGGCGTCGTTAGGCATCGCCTCCCCGGTGACGGGAATGCGGCGGCGGTCGGTTTTGGAATTTTTCATGTCTTTCGAACTACAATCAAAGTGATGTCATCATGCTGCGGATGGCTACCCGCGAAATTGCGGACATCGCCGGTCAGGCGCGTGATCACTCCCTGCGCCCCCTCCCTCGCGCTGGCGCGGATGGATCGGATCATTCGCTCCGGGCCGAATTCATCTCCGTTCGCATCGAGCGCCTCGGTGACGCCGTCGGTGTAAAGCACGAGGCAATCATCGCGTTCGAGGGGGACGGAAATGTCGCCGGTTATCCTATCGAACACGTCTCCGCTGTCAATTCCAAGGGCCATCCCGGGCGGCTTCAAAACCTCCACTTCGCCCGTCGCGGCCCGGTAGAGCAGGGGTGCATCGTGGCCGCCGCGGGAGAGCGTGACATGGTGGTTTTTGAAGTCGAGAATCACGTAGGCCATGCTGATAAACATGTCTTCCTTGATATCGGGGTAGAGTTGGCGATTGACCTTCCGCAAGACCTCGGCCGGCGACTGGCTGAGGCGTGCTTCCGCCCGCAGGACGCTCCGGCAAATCGCCATGATCAGCGACGCCGGCACGCCTTTTCCGGAGACATCGGCGATGACCACGCCGAGCCGGTCGTCATCCACCTTGATGTAGTCGAAATAATCGCCGCTCACCTGGCGCGCCGGGATGTTGATCCCGGCGATATCGAAGCCCTCGATTGTTGGGGGTTGGGAAGGGAGCAGAATGCGCTGGATCTCGCGGGCGATTTGCAGGTCGTGATCGAGCCGTTTTTTTTCGTTGGCTTCCGAATAGATGATCGCGTTGTAGAGCGCGAAGGCGGATTGCTCGGAGATCGATTTGAATACGATGAACTCGCTCGGGGTGAATGTCGCGCTCATCGGGCCGTTGGCCACTGCGAGGACGCCCAGGTTCTGCCGGCCGTAGAGCAAGGGCGCCACCATGACGGACGCCGTCCCGTGGGCGGTATCGCGCAATTTCGATAACTCCGGCGCGTCGGCGAGGTCGGCGAGAAGCAGCGCCTCGCCCTTTTGCCAGACGCGGCCGACGAGGCCCTCGCCCGCGCTGATCGGATGCGAGCGGAGGAAACTATCGAGTGCGATCGGGGTCGTGGCGGCTTGCTGCAGGATGCGGTCGGGCACTGCCACCAGCGGCGGGCAGCCCTTGGAAATGAAGGCCGGCACTAGCTTCGTGCCGGTCCGATCGACCATGTAGAGCGCGCCGCCGTGTGCATCCAGAATGCGGACGGAGCTCTCGACGATCAACCGATGGAGATCATGCGGCCGGATGACGTCGCGAAAAGCTTCGCCGAGGCCGTGGAGGAAATCGAAGACGAGACTCTCTTCCACCTGGATCTCCTCGTTCGAGCGCTCGAGCGCGCGGATGCGCCACCGTTGCCGTTGATAGGTGAACAGCCAGCCGACGAGCGAGGCGACAAGCAGCCCAAAGAAAAGAAAACGCATGGAGCCGAAGGCGGACTACTTCGCTGGGCTCTCGTGTTGGAGGTCTTGCTTGAGGTATTCGAGGACGTCCTTAAACCGGGTCAAATTTTCCGGCGCCGCCTGGCAGAGCGCCTCGTGCGCCTCGAGCATCGTGCCAGCCTGGTCGCGTTTGGCCGCCTCTGCTTTCCCGGTCGCATCGCCGCTCGTTGCCGTCAGCTCTTCGCACTCCGGCGCGGTGGTCCCATCGGCTTGGATCTCAAAAATTTGATCGAGCCCCAACCCCGAAAGCAGATCACGGCTCCGCTGACCGCAATGAATTACGCGGAGGTGTCCACCCCCAAGTTCCTTCAGGCGCAGCGCCATTCCCGCCATCGTTCCCATGAAAGTCGAATCCATCATCACGCATTCCTCCAGGTCGAAGACGAATTCGCGATAGCCTCTATTCACCATCTCCCGGGCAAACTCCTTCAGGCTGCCGCTCTCGAGGAAGCTGCCCCGCCCCGCCACCCGCACCCAGACGACTGGGCCGTTGACGCCTACTTGAATCGAGGACTGCACGACTGACTAAAGATAAAATTTCGCCTGAGACTGTCAATCCAGCGGGCCGCTTTATCCGGCCTGAACATTTTTACGCTCCCCCGCCCGCCAGGGACGCCGAAGGGCTCGGGTCGGGAGTGGGGGCAAAGCGTCTGCATCGATCAAAAAGAACAGGAGCGGAAGTGCGCCAACCGCCGCTCACTCCCAAAGATAGGATCGGGTCACCGCGGCGACACGGCCGTCTACGATGAGCGAGGCACGCCAGGCGATGACCCGTCCGTCGTCGAAAAAATCGTCGCCGACGATCGCAAACTCCGTCTTAATATTGCCGTGGGCGTGAGGGTAATGGACCTCGCGCGCCTGCACCAGGGCGTGCAACTTTTCCTGCCGGTACTCCAGTCGCACCCGCACATCAGCGGTGCGGCGGGCGTGCCAAAAGAAGTCGAAGTAACTCCCGAAACGCTGGTGTTGATCGAGCGCGGTGATCGCGCCGTACATGCGATAGCCACGCTCAAAAGTGACCGATGGATCAATCTGCCCGGTGATCGGCTTCGGCGCGGGATCGAGGAAATACTGCCCGGTCTTGCGGATCTCGAAGTCCCGGTCGAGCGCGACGGGCAACGGTTTCGGCGTCTCGACCTGGTAGGGCCGGGGGATTGTCCCGGCGCAACCGGCGAAGGCGAGGCAAAGGACGGCCAGCAGGTTTCTCACGACGCGAGCATCAAACGAGATGAGCGCACCGGTGTCAATCGCCGGCCATCGCTGGCCGGATCGTCCCCTCTTGCTCGTGCTCGTAATCGTGCTCGTGATCGAAAAAGTTGAGGGCCGTCGATTACGATTACGATTACGAGCATGAGTATGAGTATGAGTGGAAGCCGAGCGAGGGTCGCGCTGCTCCGTTCGCGCGCGCCGCGGGATGTCGTAAATTTTTCCCGTGATTTCGGTGCACTACGAGCAGGGCGTTTTTTTGCCTAACGAAAACATCTGGCTCGATCCGTCGGAGGCGAAACCGTTCGCCTTTGTCTCGCACGCGCACAGCGACCATATCGCCCCGCACGACGAGATCATCGTCTCGGAACGAACCTCTCGGCTGCTGCAGGCGCGGCTCCCCGGCGAGCGCAACGAGCACGTGCTCCCCTTCGGCCGGCCGGCGACGGTTCACGGGCTGGAGGTCACGCTCCTGCCCGCCGGCCACATCTTTGGCTCGGCCCAGTTCTTTCTCGAATCCGACGCCGGCAGCCTGCTCTACACCGGCGATTTCAAGCTGCGGCGCGGCCGTTCCGCCGAGGCGACGGAATGGAAACAAGCCGACACCCTCATCATGGAAACCACCTACGGCCGGCCGCGCTATCGTCTCCCGCCGACCGAACTGGTGGTGCAACAAATCGTCGCCTTCTGCCGCGAAGCGCTGGAGGAAGGCGCGACGCCGGTGCTTCTCGGCTATTCGTTAGGCAAAGCGCAGGAGATTCTTTGCTCGCTCGCGGAGGCGAATCTCCGGCCGATGCTCCATGGCTCGGTCTATCGGATGACGCGGATTTATGAACAATTCGGCCAGGCCTTTTGCCAATACGAGCGCTACGACGCGAAGGCAGTCGCGGGCAAAGTGCTCATCTGTCCGCCGAGCGCGAATCGCTCGCGCATGCTCGAGAAAATTCCGAAGAAGCGCGTCGCGATGATCAGCGGCTGGGCGGTCGAACCCAACGCCATTTACCGTTATCAGGTCGACGCCGCCTTTCCCCTCTCGGATCACGCTGACTACGACGACCTGTTGCGCTACGTCGATCTGGTGCAGCCGAAGCGTGTCCTGACGCTGCACGGATTCGCCGCCGATTTCGCGCGCGACCTGCGTGACCGTGGGCTCGAGGCATGGGCGCTGAACCAGCAAAATCAGCTCGAGCTCACCTTGTGCACCGCGCCTCCGCGGAATGTTCGCTCCGTCATCCCGAGCGCAGTCGAGGGATCCCGACGTGCCACGGAACGCTCCGAATTTGCCGAATTCGCGAAGGTCGGCGAACAGATCGAGGCGACCCCGGCCAAACTGGAAAAAGTGCGGCTCCTCTCCGATTACCTGCGCTCGCTCGCCCCCGAACAACTGCGCCGCGCGACCATTTTCTTCACCGGAAAACCTTTCGCCCAAAGCGACCAGCGGACGCTGCAAACCGGTTGGGCGATCATCTCCCGCGCGCTCCTCGGCGCGAGCCAGCGGGGCAACGCCGAGCTGCGCCGAATCGCGCGCAGCCATGGCGACGCGAGCAAGACCGCGCGTGAAGCGCTCGAGGGGCGAACGATGCCCGAGCCGTTTTCGTTAGGCGAGGCCGCCGCTCTCTTCGAAGCATTGCACAAGACGCGCGGGCCAACCGGCAAAACCGAACTGCTCCAGGCGCGGTTACAAAAACTCTCCGCGCTCGAAGCGCAATACGTCGTCAAGATCCTGACTGGCGATCTGCGCATCGGCTTGCGCGAGGGACTGGTCGAGGAAGCGATCGCGCGCGCTTTCGAAGCTCCGCTCGATGACTTGAAGGAAGCCCACATGTTGTTAGGCGACATCGGCCAGACGGCGCTCCTCGCGGCGCGGCGCGAGTTGGATCGCGCGGAGCTGACCCTTTTCCGTCCCATCAAATGCATGCTGGCCAGCCCGGAGCCGACCGCGGAAGCGATCTGGGCGCGCTTCGCGGATCGGTCGTCCCATACGACCTATGTGGAAGACAAGTTCGATGGCATCCGCGCCCAACTGCACCGCGGCGTGGATCGGGTCGAGCTTTTCTCGCGCGATTTGCGCCGGGTGACGGGGCAATTCGAAGAGCTCGCCGAGGGTGCGCGTGGCCTGGGCGACGAGGTCATCCTCGACGGCGAGATCATCGCTTTCGAGCGCGGGAAAAAACTGACTTTTTTCGATCTGCAAAAGCGTCTCGGACGAAAAAGCGAGAGCGCCGGTTTATTTGCCGCGCCCACGGCCGATGTGCCGGTTGTTTTCGTGGCGTTTGATTTGCTCTGGTTGAACGGCCGTTCGCTCCTCAAGACGCCGTTGTGCGAGCGCCGCGAACTTTTACGCGGCCTAACGATGCCGGCGCAATTTCAAATCGCGGAGGTTTCTCCGGCCGGATCCGCCGAAGAAATCGAGCTGGCTTTCCAGCTGGCGCGGCGGCGCCTGAACGAGGGTTTGATGATCAAGGACCCGGAGAGTCCCTACACGCCCGGCCGGCGTGGCCTGTCGTGGTTGAAGCTGAAGAAAGAGCTGGCCACGCTCGATGTGGTGGTGGTCGCCGCGGAACTCGGGCACGGCAAGCGCAACCATGTGCTGAGCGATTACACCTTCGCGGTGCGCGACGAGGAGAGCGGAAAGCTCTTGCCAATTGGCAAAGCTTACAGCGGCCTGACGGATGCCGAGATTGCGGAACTGACCGAGCATTTTCGCCGGAACACGATCAACGACCGTGGCCGCTACCTGGAAGTAAAGCCGGACACGGTGCTCGAAATCGCCTTCGATTCCATTCAGCCGAGCACGCGGCACGCGAGCGGTCTCGCGTTGCGCTTCCCGCGGATCAAGGCGATTCGGCGCGACAAGACGCCGGACGCGATCGACACCCTGGCTTACGCGCGCCAGCTGGCGGCAGCGACTCGTTAGGGCTGGTGCGTACCCGGTGAGGGGGAAGTGTCGGGCCCGGGAGTGCCTTTGCTTTTCCGCTGTTTCTTTCCGGCGCGCTTTTCCTGTCTCTGCCCGGCCGTGTCATCGTTAGGCGAAGCCGCGCTCGGCGTTTCCACAGCAGAGAGTGCGGGGGTTGCCGCAGGCTGTTTCGCGGCCGCCGGGGCCGTCGGGAGGGGCTGGTCACCGCGCCGCTCCAGCATTTTCTGCTCGCGCTCGGCCCGCCGCTGGGCCTGCTCCTGCTGGCGTTGTTGTTGCTTCGCTTCCTGTGCGGCCCTGGCGATTTCGCGCCGGTCGCGGTCCGCTTCATTGGGCGACGAGACGTCTTGCGCCGGGCTGGGTTGGATCGGTTGCGCGGCAGGCTGTGCCCTGGCGCCGGGTCGACCTCGTTGCGGCGAGGCGGGCGGCGGCGGAGGGTTGCTGGGCAGACGAGCGGGCGTTCCGACCGGAATCGCGGTCGCGGCGGAAACGGACGGGGACACGGTCCGGCCCACCTGTGCCGAGCCGGGCCGGGCAGGAGGCGTTGTCTTGTTTCCCGGCCTAACGAACCGCTGGGGCGGCAGATTTGGCGGCGGAGTCGCTTCCGCTTCCATCTTGGCGCGCGCCTTTTGCGCGGCTTGCGCATCCTGGATTCCCGCCCAGCCGCGCTCCACCTCGGGCTGCGCGATGTTGCGCGCGACGACTTCGCCGCGGATCACCGGGCGTTCGTCGTTGAAATTCTGCGTCCGCTCGAGGCGCAGCCGCTCGATCGGTTGACGACTGCGCGCGCGCAGATCGTCAAAGCTCGGGCCGCGATCAACGATGAGCGAGTTACTGTAGGTGATGTTGGTGACGTTGGTCGTCTGGTTGATAATCGTGACGTTGCGTTCCGGCGGGACGATCGCGCGCACGCTCATCTGGCCGCCGAATTCGTTAGCCGGAACGAAGGCATACTGCTCGGGGCCGATGTCGTAGTAGTTGTCGGCCCAATTGCGAATGCCGGTCTGGCGATCGAAGCGCGCCTCGGGCGGCACACGGCGCCCAGCCGACATAATCATTCCCCTTGCGCCACGAGACCCAGGCGGGCGCCCATTGTTCGCCCGGGACCCAAACCCAGCCGACACTGTGCAAACGAATCCAGCGGCCATAGTGATAAGTGGCCCAGCCGAATTGCTCGTCGGAGATCCAGGTCCAGCCGGCGTCGGTGTAAACCCAATGGCCGTTGGTGTAGGGCCGCCAGTCGCGCGATTGCGCGGCCTGGCGCGGCTGGAAGACGTAGCCGTAATCGCTCGTCTCCATCCAGTCGCCGTAAGGATCGAGCTTGCGATAGAAAGTAGAATACGAGCTGTTGTCGGAGTCGCCGGCAACGGCGGTGCGAGCGGAGGACGACTGGGCGGCGGCCGGAGCCGCGGTCGCGACGGGACGATTTTCTTTGGCGGCGAGCGCCTGTTCGCGGGCGTCGAGCTTGGCCTGGCGCTGCGCCAGTTTTTGTTGTTCGTCGGCCTGGTGCTCGGCGTCGAGGCGCTGTTGCACCTGCCGTTCAATCTCGGCGTTTCTTTCCGCTTCGGTCGGTTGTTTCCCGCAGGAACTAAAGAAAACCGCCAGCGCCGCGAACAGTGGCAGGAGCAAGATTCTTTTCATAAAATAGTGAGACCGGGTTTGGCGCAGGTTATTCGAAGAAAACGGGACCGGGGTCGCGTCGGCGGCTCGTTAGTGCTCGTTAGGCGAAGGTGATGCTGGAGCGCTGGGCACGGGGATGATCGTGACGGTTTCAACTTTGGGCCGCCGGAGACGCTGCCATTGTCCGTAGCCTGCGAGCAGGGCAAAAAGGATCAAGATCGCCAGCATCAGTTTCAATCCGCTCACCGGCGCGCGGCTGGTGCCGGGGGAACGAGCGGGTGGTCCGGGCAATTCCATCGGTGAGTATCGCGGACCGCGGCGCGCGTCGCAAACCCGGTCGGCGGATAGACTCGTGCTCCTGATCGTAATTGTAATCGATCTCTTCAGGGAAAAGGATCGAGCACGAGAACGAGACGCGACTGGGCGGCTTGGGTTATTCCAACTTCAGCGCGGCGATCGCTTCCATCACCCGCGCGCTGAGGCGGGGGTAGACTTCGCGCCCGTTACCCTCGAGATCGGCCGCCGTGAAGTGAAGCGGCTCGCCCACCACGATCGTGATCGGACAAAAACGCAGTTTCCCGCCGCCGCGCGGCAAGGCCTGATGCGCTCCGAAAATCCGCATCGGCACGACGGGCGCGAGAGTCTTTGCAATCACGAAACCGAGACCGGGCTGGGGTGGCTGCAATTGGCCGTCGAGGGTGCGCGAGCCCTCTGGAAAAACGAGGGCGCCGTGATTCGCGCGCAGGGTTCGGATGAGCGCTTTCAACGCGCTGCGATCGCCGCCCTCCTGGTCGACCGGGATGACATTCAGTTTCGGCAGCACCCAACCGAGCACGGGGACATCGAGCAACGATTTGCGCGCCAGGAAATAGATCGCCCGCCGGCAGGCGATGCCGGCGAAGGGTGGATCCAAATAGCTTTCGTGATTCATCGCCAGGATGACCGGCCCTTCCTGGATGACGCGCTCCGGATGAATGACGCGAAAGCGAAAAAGGACCCGCGCGACCAGGCGGGTGAGGTGATAGATCGTGAAATACCAGGGATTCACCGCGCGATGGTTAGTCCCTTTAATTTCAAGCGGCCGATGATTTCCCCTACCACCCCGTCGATCGTCAGGTTGGAGCTGTCGATCACATGCGCGTCCTCGGCGATGATCAAGGGCGAGGCGCGGCGCGACGAATCCGCTTCGTCCCGCGCAGTAACCCGGTCGCGTTGTCCCTGCGCCGCGCGCCGGCGCAAACGAATTTCCGGTGAGGCGTCGATGTAAAACTTGAAGGGCGTCTCGGGAAAAACGACCGAGCCGATATCACGGCCTTCCATCACGAGATCGTTCGTCACGGCGTAACGACGAAGATGATCGACCAGGATTTCGCGCACGCGCGGCACGCTGCTGACGAGCGAAACATTGTCGTTCACGCGATCTTCGCGCAGGAACGGCTCAGGATCGACGCCGTCGATCCGCACGAACGAGTCGCGGTCGCGCAGCTCGCAGGCAATCGCGACGCTCTCGGCGAGCTGCTCGATCGCAGCGGCATCGTCGGCGGGAATTCCACGGTCGAGCACGAGCCAGGTTATCGCCCGATACATCGCGCCCGAGTTGACGTAAACAAAGCCAAGCCGTCGCGCCAGCTCCCGGGCGACGCTGCTTTTCCCGGAAGCGGCCGGGCCGTCGATCGCGATGATCTTGTGCGCGGAAGGGGAGTTCATCGCGAGACCGGCGCCGGGGGCGGCTATTCTTCCTCCGCGCGCGAGTGCGAGAGTGAACTGATGACCGGCGTGGTGGTGCGAAAACCCTTCGGATTACACAACTCGCTGAGCATCTTCTCAAAGCCGGGATAGGAAGTCGCGACGCAATCTACGTCCTGGATGACGGTTTCGCCTTCCGCGAACATACCCGCGACCGCGAACGCCATCGCGACGCGGTGGTCGCCGAAACTGGAAAGGCGCGTGCCATGGAGTGGAGCGCCGCCGTGGATCTCGAGTCCGTCGGTCAACTCGACCACTTGTCCTCCCATCGAGCGCAGGTTGTGCGCGATGGCGGCGATCCGGTCGGTTTCCTTGACCCGCAGTTCCTGGGCGTGCCGGATGATGGTGGTCCCGTTGGCGAGCGCGCCGGCGACGGCGAGAATCGGCAACTCATCGATCAGTTGCGGGATTTCTTTGCCTTGGATGACGGTCGCCTTTAAGCGCGCGCCGGTGATTTCGACGATGCCGCGCGGCTCGACTTGATCGACGTCCTCGATCGCTTCGCGCACCTGCGCACCCATGCGCACGAGGACGCCGAGCAAGCCGGTGCGGGTCTCGTTCAGGCCAACCTCCCGCACCAAAAGATGACCGCCCGGTTGGGCCGCCGCGGCGACGAGCCAGAAGGCGGCGGAAGAAATATCGCCCGGAATGCTAAAGTCGCGCGACTCCGGCACGTGATCGCCGAACACACTCACGCCCGTTTCATCCTTGTGCGTGCGGACGAGAAAGTAATTGAGCATCAACTCCGTATGGTTGCGCGTGGGGACGGGCTCCTGCATGGTGGTTTTCCCCTTGGCAAAGAGGCCGGCGAAAAGCAGGGCGCTCTTCAACTGCGCGCTCGCCACCGGCATCGAGTAATTTATTCCATGGAGCGGCGCGCCCTCGATCCGCAACGGCGCGGTTTCCTGTTCGCCCTCGGCTTCGATTTTTGCCCCCATCAGGCGGAGCGGCTCGAGGATCCGCGCCATCGGGCGTTTCGAGAGCGAGCCATCGCCGACGAGCCGGCTCTTGAACGGCTGGCCGGCCAGCATGCCGGCCAGCAGCCGCATCGTGGTGCCGGAATTGCCGCAATTAATATCGCCTTGCGGGGCGGTTAGTTTCCGTTTTTTGCCGTGCACGATGAGCACTTCTGGCTCGGGTTGTTCGATCGTGATCCCGAGCGCGCGCATCGCGACGACGGTATTCATGCAATCGGCGCTGCGCGAAAAGCCGCGAAGCACGCATGGGCCGTTGGCGAGCGACGCGATCAGGACGGCGCGATGCGAAATGCTCTTGTCGCCCGAAACGGTGATCTCCGCCTCAATTCGCGGCGCGCGTTTTATGCGAAGGTCATCCATGTTTTCGGGAAAAGGGCGCCGGTCGCGGGCTTACCGGCCAGCGTGGAGAAGAATCCCAAGTTGCGTGTAAATGTCCAGTGTGGCGGCGCGAGACGGCGCACCGCCGGTTCCGCGGAGGGTCCGACCCGGGAACCTCGCCTCGTCAGGGAACGAGGAAGATTTTTTGCGTGTAAGGATCGCGCACCTCGGAGCCGGGCGGGAAACCCCGCACGTCGACCAGGCCCGCGTCGGGCGCGTAGGGGCTTTTGACAAAGCCGGGCTTGTCGGGCACCGGAATGCCGTAAGGGACGTCGCCCTTGGTCGGCTTGACCGGCGCGGCCGTGGCAGCCGTTTGCGGAGGCGGCGGCGGGGTCGCAGTGACTTCCGGCGGCGGCGGCGTGCCTTGATTGAAGGGTTGCTGGGTCGGGTATTGCGTCTCGGGCGCTTGCTGATAGGTGGTGGCGTGGGAACGACGCGGCGGCGGCTCCGGTTCAGAACAAGCGGCAACAAAAAGGGTCGTGAGGAGCGCGAGCGAGATCGATTTTTTCATACGGGTTTTGCCTTGGGCGATGTGACCAGTTTGTAGTGCATTCGGTCGCGAGTGACAAAGAATATTTGCAGCGGATCACGCGGCCCATCCGTTTCCGGACAAAAATACAAATTCACGAGCGCTGCTTTTCGAATCAGAAAGGGAAATGGAGAGGCGCGAAGAAGTCATTCTGGTCATTGACGATGATCGTGGGAGTCGGCGGATGTTGCTGCGGGCGCTGGGCGAAGCCGGCTATGCATGTCGCGAATCGGCCAGTGGGGTCGAGGCGCTGGCGATGCTCCACGCGGAAGCGCCGTCGCTGCTCCTGCTCGATTTTGATATGCCGGAGCTGAACGGCGCGGAAGTGCTTTCCCGCCTCCGCGGGGATGCCGACCCGGCGATCGCGCAATTGCCGGCAATCATGCTCACCGGCTACGGCGGGAGGGCAACCGAAGTGCTTTGTCTGGAAGCGGGCGCGAATGATTTCGTCACCAAGCCGATCAACCTCCCGGTCCTGCGGGCGCGGATCGACACGCAGTTGCGGCTGCAATCGCTCCGCCGGCAGTTGCAGCAGCAGAACGATGAACTGGAAGCGTGGCGCAAAGATCTGGAGCGCGACCTGGCAGCGGCCCGTCTCACCCAGCGATCGCTAATTCCGCAGAAACCGCCGCTCCTGCCCGGTTGGGAAGTGGCCGCGGTCTATCGCCCGGTCATTCAGGTCGGTGGCGATATCTACGGCTGGCTGCGGATGACCGATGGCCGCACGCTCTTCTGGATCGCCGATGCGACCGGCCATGGGGCGGCGGCGGCCTTGCTCACCACCCTCGCGAAGTTGCTTTTCCACCACGGCAGCGTGGAGCACGCGCGCCCGGCGGAAATCATGGAGGCGGTGAACAACGACTTCCGCAGTATTTTCGGCGCGCGCTCATTCATGACGGCGATGTGCGTCGCGCTCGAGGCGCAGACGGGGTGCGCGAGTGTCGTCGGAGCGGGCCATCCGCCGCTCATTGTTGCGCGCCGCACGGGGCCGGCCGAACTGGTCACTTCGGTCGCGCCCCCGTTAGGCTTGCTTGAGAAATCGCACTTTGAGGAAACGACCATCGCCTTGCAACCGGGCGACGGATTCCTTCTCTACACCGATGGACTTTACGGCGCATCAAAGGTGGAAGCCGAGCGCTGGACGCCCACGCGTTTGCAGGCGCTGATGACCGGCGATCAATCGAGCGCGCAGGCTTTGCTCGGGCATTTGCTCGAGCGGGCTGCGCCGGACAAGGGCGAGCAACTGGCCGACGATCTGGCGGCGTTGGTCGTGCGGCGCGGGTCCTAAACCCGCAATATTTTTTTTCGCCGGAGTAAAATTAGTATTGCTCTCGTGCAGCCCAACGATTAATCAGCCTCTATGCCCAAATCCACAGCCAAAAAAACACCCTCGAAACGCAAACCCAACGCAGCTTTTATGAAGCCCGTTCAGCCGGATGAAAAACTCTCCGCGATCGTTGGCTCAAAGCCGCTCCCACGCTCCGAACTGACCAAGAAGCTCTGGGATTACATCAAGAAGAACGGCCTGCAGGACAAAAAGAAAAGGACGCAGATCAACGCCGATGACGCGATGCGTCCGGTCTTCAACGGTAAGAGCCAGGTGAGCATGTTTGAGATGACCAAGCTCGTCTCCGGTCACCTCAAAGGCTAATCGCCTAACGAATCCGTTCGGCCTAACGGCTGAATCGGAGGGGCAATATTTGGTCGCCCGCGAGCAGTGCCCTGCTCGCGGGCGCTCCCCCGTCCCCCGGAGAAACTCGCCTGGACGCATCGCTTCGTCTTGCGGAGAGGCTTCTCCACGGCGAATGGTTATAGGTGAAAACCATCCGGGTCGCTCTCCTCGCCGGGGCGCTTTGCGCCTTCGGGCTCGGCACCGCCCGAGCGGAAGTGAACTGGTTTTCCGATTTCGCCAAGGCCCAGGAGGAGGCGAAGGCCGGCCACAAGCTGCTCCTGCTCGACTTCACCGGTTCGGACTGGTGCATCTGGTGTTTGAAACTGCACCGGGAGGTTTTCTCCAAAACGGAATTTGAGGAATACGCGCGGAAAAATCTCGTCCTGATGACGGTGGACTTCCCGCACGCCAAGCCGTTGAGCCGTGAGGTGCGGAAACAGAATTATGAACTCGCGCAGCGTTATCAGGTGGAGGGGTTCCCGACGATCGTGATCCTGAGCGGCGATGGTCGGCCGGTCGGCCTGCTCGGTTACGTGCCGGGAGGGCCGGAGGCCTTCATCAACGAACTGAAGAAGCTGCCGAAGAGTTAGTTGGCCTAACGAATCGTCCGATCAGGTCCGCTCCACGCTGTCCAGCGCTTTTCCAAGGGCATCCGCCAGCTCGCGGCGGGTGAATGGCTTGGGCAACGCCCAGCGGAATCCGTAGGAAAGAAATTGCGAGAGCGCCGCTTCGTCGGAATAACCGCTGCAGATGATCGCATTGACCTCCGGGTCGATACTCCGCAGGCGCTCAATCGTTTCCACGCCGCCCAGGCCGCCCCGGACCGTGGCGTCGAGGATGACCGCCCGAAAATACTCGCCTTTGCGCAGGGCGCGCTCGTAGATCCGGACCGCTTCCGAGCCGTCGGGCACCGCGGTCACTTCGTAACCCATGGTTGCGAGGTCAGTTCCCGGATGGCCGATTCATCATCCATGACCAGGATGCGTTCGGGATTGCGCTGGAATGAACGATCGTTAGGCTGGAGCGGATCGCTCACCACCTTGCCGCTCGCCGCCGGGAGGTAAAACGCAAAAGTGGCGCCGGCCGGCGAGTTGCTTTCGAGGTGGAGGTAGCCGCCGTGTTTTTTGATGATCGAATAGCTGATCGACAAACCGAGGCCGCTCGAGGAAGGCTTGGTCGTGAAATAAGGATCGAAAATTTTTGCGGCCAGATCGGCCGGAACCCCGGGACCGTGGTCCGCGATGGCGATTTTGATGTAGCGACCGGCTTCCAGGGGCAATCCACTTTTATGGTCGATCTGCACATTCTCGGCCCAAACGTTGACCGAGCCGCCGTTGGGCATGGCTTCGCGCGCATTGATCATCAAGGCGTTGATGACTTGTTCCACCTGACCGGCGTCGATTTCCGCCTTGCCGAGGTGATCTTCGATCTCGATCGCGGCGCGCAGATTGGATCCGTGCAAGGAAAATTCCGCCGCGTGCTGCAATAATTCCGAGACCGAGGCGACTTTTTTCAGAGGTGCGCCGCCTTTGGAAAAGGTGAGCAACTGGCTGGAAAGGCGAGCCGCATGTTGGGCCGCTTGTCCCGCCTTGGCGAGGAAGGAGAGGAGGTTGCCACTCTGGGCCGGGGCGTCGAGTTGGGCGAGCCCGATGTTGCCCGAGATGACGGTGAGAATGTTGTTCAAGTCGTGCGCGATGCCGCCGGCGAGCGTGCCTAACGACTCGAGCTTGCTCGTGGTCAGCCGCTCGTCGTCCGCCCGCCTGCGCTCGGTGATATCGCGGAAAAAGACGGAGATCCCGCCGCCGCTCGGATACGAATGCACCTCGAACCAGATCTTCCCTTTACTGTCGAGCGCTTCAAACTCGATCGCCTTCTGCTCGCTCATCACCTTCCGATAATTCAGCTCGAAGATCGTGCCGGTGAGGCTCGGAAACTTGGCCCAGATGTTCTGCCCGATGAGCGACTCGCGTCCGGCCTCGAGCATGACCTCCGCTTCCGCGTTGAGGTGGGTGAAGTTCCAATTCGTATCGAGCGCGAAGAAACCGTCGCTCGTTTTCTCCAGAATATCACTCATGCGCCGGGCTGATTCCTGGAGCGCGACCCGGGCTTGATTGCGTTCCTCCAGCTCGTGGATATGGCGCTCCGCGACGGAGAGTCGCACGCCCAAGCGGCGGGCATCGAGTGGTTTCGTGAGATAGTCGTTCGCGCCCGCGGCGAGCGCCTGTTCGAGATCGTCGGTGTCGGAACGCCCGGTCACGAGCAGGATGTACATCTCGTCGCCGTTAGGCCGCGCCCGCAAGTTTCGGCAAAGCTCGACGCCGCTCTTGCCGGGCAACATCCAATCCAAAATCAAAAACGGGAAATTCCCTTTCGCGAACTCCAGTTCCGCTTCCTCCGCGCTGGCACAAGTGACTACTTCGTGCCCGCGGGCTTCGATCAGCCGGCGCAAATTGCGCCGGCTGTCGGGATGGTCCTCAATTAGAAGAATTCTCATGGCAAGTATAAAATTTTCTTGCTCCCCGGACCTCTCATGCGGCCCCAGGGCGCGCGTCGGAT
Source organism: Spartobacteria bacterium (assembly GCA_003169975.1). Taxonomy (GTDB): domain Bacteria; phylum Verrucomicrobiota; class Verrucomicrobiia; order Chthoniobacterales; family UBA10450; genus Palsa-1392. Next base: position 123,171 of record PNAA01000022.1, read on the forward strand.
CGAGAGAGTGGCTCGCCTGCAACCTCGTTATGAGCAGGATGACTGCCAAGGCCGCGGCAAGTATTGTCGAAGATAACCCTCCCGGGCGGTGGTTTCATCTAGTACCGCCAGGAGGCCCGTTCCCTTGCGTTGATTTGCTGGTCTGGTAGATACAGCGCAAATCTTTATTTGTGAAATTGCCGTCCATCATCCGGAGCCCTTTTCTGGCTACAGCCCTCTCGCTCTTCCTCGGCCTCGCCGAGTCGCCCGCTGCGCCAAATTCGCCTACGCTTGAGAACGAGAGGGCTGTTGGCCCGGCTGGGACCGTAGCGGCAACGCCCGCATTGAGTTACAGCGCCGTGCATGTGGATGGGCCCTTCATCGCGATGACGTTTGACGACGGCCCGAGCGCAAAGCTCACTCCTGAATTGCTCGACATCCTCGCTCAGCATCACATTCACGCGACTTTTTTCGTTATCGGCAAAAATGTGGTCGACCACCCCGAAATCTTGCAGCGCGCCGTGCGCGAGGGGCATGAGATTGGCAATCACAGCTGGTCACACCCCGCTTTTGGCAAGATGCGGGATGAAAGCGTGCGGGCTGAGTTGCAAAAAACCGACGACGCAATCCGGGCCGCGATCGGCACCCGGCCCGTCCTGATGCGACCACCCTACGGCTCGATCACCGCGCGGCAGAAGCACTGGATCAATGCGGAGTTTGGTTATCGCATCATTCTTTGGGACGTTGATCCGCTCGACTGGAAACGACCGGGTCCGACGGTGGTCACGAGTCGCATCGTTAGGGAAACACGGCCCGGGTCGATCATTCTTTCCCATGATATCCATCCGGGCACGATCAAGGCGATGCCGGTCGCGTTCGATCAGCTCCAGGCGAAAGGGTTCAAATTCGTCACGGTATCCGAGTTGATTGCGATGGGGAAACCGATGGCGTCGAAACAAGCCGGCGAAGAGGGTGCGCCGCCCAGCCCTTCCCCGGGCGGCAGTCCGGCGGCGACCCCCGCTCCGGTTGCCGCACCCACCGCTGGCCTAACGACTCCGTAGAGCGCCGGCATGGTCGCCGACCTTTATCTCCAGTTTCGCAGCCGCACGGAAGCGGCCCTCTCCGGATTGCTCAAGCTGGCGGCCGACATGCAGCGCGATCCGGCCATGCTCGATACGCTGCAGAACATGCTCAAAGACATCCGCGAGCCTCTGCTTTTCGTCGTCGTTGGGGAAGTCAAAGCGGGCAAATCATCACTGCTCAACGCGCTCTTCGGCCAGGAATTCTGCAAGGTCGACGTGCTGCCCGCGACCGACCGCATCTACATCTTCAAGCACGGGCCGTGCGAGCAAAGCGTCGATGTCTCCGCGCAAGTAACGGAGCGTTATCAGCCGATCGCATTTCTCGAGGACTTCAACATCGTCGATACGCCGGGCACGAACACGATGGTGGCCGAGCACCAGACGATCACGGAAAATTTCATCCCCCGCGCCGACCTCGTCCTGTTCGTTTTTTCGGTGGTCAATCCATGGGGCGCCTCGGCCTGGGAGTTGCTTCGGTTCGTCAACCAAAAATGGCTCAAGAACATCGTCTTCGTTTTGCAGCAGGCCGATCTGCGCGACCCGCGCGAGGTCGATGTGATCGAGCAGCATCTGCGGGAAACCGCCAACCAAAAACTCGGCTTCGCGCCTTCAACCTTCGCGGTTTCCGCGCGGAAAGCGTTCCTCGCCCGCACTTCCGGGGTCGATAAAGAACGACTCTGGGAGGAAAGCCGCTTCGGTCCCCTGGAAAAGCACATCAACCTGATGGTCGATGCATCGAAACACGGCCTGCCCAAGTTGATCACCACCTGCCAGACCGCGACCGTCATCCTTAGCGACAGCGCCATGAGGGTGCGCGCCATTCTCGAGACGATCGTGCGCGACGAAACTCAGCTTGGCCGCCTGGACGGAATTCTCGAGACGCGGAAAGAGCAGACTCTGCGACAGGTGGGCGGCTTCCTCCGCGGGATCGAGCAGGCGTGCCGTCGCTGTGAAACCGAAGGGCAGGATTTGCTCGAGCACAATCTCTCCTTCTGGCGCACCTGGCGGCTCGTTTTCGGCAAGGCGCAGTGGCAGGAAAAATTTCAGGTCGACCTCGAAAACAAGATGCGGGAGCTGATTCAACCGCAGGTCGAGAACGCGCTGCAACTCCTCGAGACCGATCTGCGCAGCCTCTGGCCGCAGTTACAGGACACGATGGAGAATCAGTTCAAGGGCGACGCGCGCGTGCAGCTCAGCCAGACGATCCCGGATTTCGTCCGACAGCGGCGCGAGCTCTTACAATCGATCGAGCTCACGCTTGTGGAACGGATCGCCGGTCGCGCCATGGAAGCGCAGCTCGAGCGCATGTTCCGCGAAACGGCCAACTGGTTGCGCGTGCCCGCCGGGGTCGCCGCCGCGGGCGGCATCGTTACCCTGATTGCGGCGATGAGCAGCGCCGCGGTCGCCGATGTGACGGGGATTGTGGCGGCGTCGGCCTTCGTCGCCGGGACTTTCATGGCGTTCGGACGGCGCCGCAAAATTCTCTCCGAATATCACCGGCAAATGGAATCAAAACGCGAGGAGTTGATCGCCGCGATCGAGCAACAACTGCAGCATGCGATCGATCTTTTTTACGCGGAGATCGGTTCGGCTTTTCAACCGCTCCGCGCTTTTTGCGCAGCTGAACGAAAACGCTACGACCCGCTCCTGAATCGCGTGCGGGAAATCGAGCAGAGCCTCGCGGAATTAATCGCCGACCTGGGGCGGAGCAGATAGAACGGGTGCGGACCGAACCTCCGTCGTAGCCGGGGTCGGAGACCCCGGTCTTTGGTTCGAGAGCGTGGCGCCGGCCGGGGTCACCGGCCCCGGCTACAAGAAGCGCGCCTGCGCTACTTCTTGGCTTTTGTTTTGGTCGAGTATTGCTCGGCCAGGCGCTGCTCGGTCTGCCGGCGGGCGATGACGAAGTTGTTGTTGTCGCCGTAGTTCCGCCACGGACCGGGCGGCACGTCGCGCACCTCCACGAATTGCCAATCGGTTAACGACGTCGGCCCGAGGCCGAGATAATCGCGCACCGCCGGAGAGACATCCAGCCCGGCGCCATGGTTCAGATTCATCCTGGGCCGCTCGTTCCGGAAAACATACTGGTAATGGTCGGTCCGGAACGGCCCGCAATCCTCCCATTGTGCGTAGCAGACCCGGTTGCCGCGGCGGATCGCAATCCACCGATCTTTGCAGACCGAATGGCCCTGTTGCACGAAGGCCTGCCGGAACCACGGCACGACGAGCGGCGCTTCCGGTTTGAACTGCCCGTGGGTGACATCGTTATAGGGCAGCGCGCAGTAAAACGGGTTCTGCCGCGGAACGAAACTGATCGGAATGTAATCGTGCCGGCGCGACGGTTCGGGGTTATCGTAGCCGCCATAGTTGCGAGCCCAATCCGCGTCCCATGAGCTCTTGTGATTTGGCACCGGGTTATTCGCGGTCGGCATCTCGCCGATCCAGAAAATGGTTGTGACGATGTCGGTCTTCCACGGGTAGCGGGAGGAGGAGAAGCGCGAGGTCGTCGGGACGAAAACCTGCGGCTCGACCTTGAGGAGCGCCTGGGCGCGCAATTTCATCGCGTATTTAGCGAAATCCGCGCTGCCTTCGTAAGGCGACTGCGCCCACGCAACCGTCGCGGTCGCCGGGCCACAAGCGGCGAGCGCCATCAGCATGAAAATTCGTTTCGCCAGCATCGCCACTTTTTCTTCTAGTCAGATCGACCGCACAGGCAAGCCCGTTTCATCATCCCTTTTTAGCACAAACCATTCCAAAAACGCTCAACCACGGCTCAGTAAAGTGTCCCGTCGGAAAACGTCGTCCCTCATTACGGGATAATTCATCGTATAATGCAAGCCTCGACTTTCCTTCCGGCTGAGCGCGGAATCGACGATCAAGGCGGCGACGGTGGCGAGATTGCGCAATTCGAGGAGGTCGACCGTGATGCGGAAGTTCCAATAAAATTCCTGGATCTCGCGCCGTAAGTTGCGGAGTCGGGCGCTTGCCCGCTGCAACCGTTTGTCCGTGCGCACGATACCCACGTAGTCCCACATCAGGCGTCGGATCTCGTCCCAGTTGTGGTAGATCACGACCAGCTCGTCCACATCCTGGACGTCGCCCGATTGCCATTCCGGAAGTGAAACCGAGCCGGCCGGATGGGCCGGCGGCTGGCTGTGGACCAGCGCCTCACAGGCGCGATGTGCGATGACCAGCCCTTCGAGCAATGAATTGCTCGCCAGGCGGTTGGCGCCGTGCAATCCGGTGCACGCCACTTCGCCAATCGCCGACAACCCCGGCAAACTGGTCGCGCCGTCCATATTCGTTTTGATCCCGCCGCATTGGTAGTGCGCGGCGGGCACGACCGGGATCGGCTCCTTCGCCATGTCGATGCCGTGACGTAAGCACGTCTCATAAATATGCGGGAAGCGCTCCTGCAAAAACTCGGGTGTCTGATGGGTAATATCGAGATAGACGCACTGCGCGCCCGAGCGTTTCATCTCGGCGTCGATCGCCCGGGCGACCACGTCGCGCGGCGCCAGTGACCCCCGCGGATGCGCCCGCGCCACGAAATCCTCGCCTTTGCCGTTGCGCAAAATTCCGCCTTCACCGCGCACCGCCTCGGAAATCAGAAACGACGTTGCCTGAGGGTGGAAAAGGCAGGTCGGATGAAACTGGATGAATTCCATGTTGGCGATAACCGCGCCAGCCCGCCAGGCCATCGCCACTCCGTCCCCTGTCGCGATCGCGGGGTTGGTTGTGTAGAGATACACTTTCCCGCAACCTCCGGTCGCCAGGAGCAGGCGATCGGTTCGGATGGTCTCCACCGTGCCGGAAATTTCGTCGAGCACGTAGACGCCGAGACAGTGGTCTTCGGTCGCGAAGCCGAGTTTGGCGGCGGTGATCAAGTCGACCGCCATGTGGTTTTCGAGCAGCTCGATGTTAGGCGATTGTTGCGCCGCGCGGAGCAGCGTCGTCTCAATCTCGAAGCCGGTGAGATCGTGGACGTGGAGGACGCGTCGCTTGGAATGCCCGCCCTCACGGCCGAGGTCGAGTTCGCGATGACCGGCGACGTCTCGCTCGTCGAAATGCAGCCCGAGCTCCATCAGTTCGCGAATCCGCTCCGGGCCTTCCTTGACCACCGTCTCGACCGCCGCCGGATCGCACAATCCCGCGCCGGCCTCGAGCGTGTCGCGAATGTGCAACTCGAAGGAATCCTCCCCGCTCGTGACACAGGCGACCCCGCCTTGCGCCCAGGCGGTGTTCGAGTCCACGCCTTTGCGTTTCGTGATGATCGCGACGCGGCCATGCCTGGCCGCCTTGATCGCAAACGTGAGGCCGGCAATCCCGCTGCCGATGACGACAAAATCGAATTCCCTCATCCGAGATGAATGTTGTCGATCAAGCGCGTCTTGCCAAAAAACACCGCGACGGCGAGGAGCGAGCGCGGTTCGATCGTGAGGCGCGGCTGCAGATCATCGGCGCTCACGATCTCCGCATAATCGATCCGGGCGAGGGGAGCCGATTCGATTTTCGTCCGCACAGTCGTGAGAATCCTGGCGGAGGAATTCTCCCGGGACTGCGCCGCCTCCAGCAAAGCTACCCGGAGAACCGGCGCCTGCGCGCGTTCCTCCGCGTTGAGATACTGGTTGCGCGAGCTGAAGGCGAGGCCGTCCGGTTCCCGAATCGTTGGACCAGCGATGATCTCGACCGGGAAATCGAGGTCGCGCACGAGGCGGCGAATGATGGCGAGCTGCTGAAAATCCTTTTCTCCAAAAACCGCGGCTTGCGGCTCGAGGAGATGGAACAATTTTGTCACCACGGTACAGACGCCGCGAAAGTGGCCGGGCCGGGAAGCGCCGCAGAGCCGCTCCGACAGGATCGTTTCCTCGACATAGGTCGAACGATCGTCGGCGTACATCTCGTTAGGCACGGGGCGAAAAAGAACGTCCACGCCCTCAGCCCGACAGGCTTCCGCGTCCGCCGATTCCGGCCGCGGGTAACGCGAAAAATCCGCGCCCGGCTCGAATTGCAACGGATTGACGAAAATGCTCACCGCCACTTCGCCGTCCTTCCCGGCGTTTTCCCGCGCCAGGCGAATGAGCGAGATGTGTCCGGCATGCAAAGCGCCCATCGTCGGGACCAGGATCCGGCGCTTGTTTTGGTTGCCGCTGGAGGCGTGCAGTTCCGCCACGGTGGAAAAGATTTTCATCGTCGCCGGGGACGTTCCAACCAAATCGCCTGCCGGGCAAAACGAAAGCGACGATGTCCGAAATCGCTCCACCCGGCAGCCCGCGCGAGAGAGTCCAGTTCGCGAAATGAGAAAGCGCGTTCCGCCGAGACGCGAGCATCATTGCGGGTCATCGCCTGGCGAAAAATGAGCGTGGTGAGCAAATCAACGCCCAGCTTCGCCAACCAGCCGCGGCGCAAATCGGCCACCAGGACGGACCCGCGGGAAAGCTCGCGGCAGCGGCGCAGTAATTGGACGGCTTGGTCGGCGCTGAAGTGATGCAACGCGAGCGAAAAGAGCACGATGTCGAAGGACTGGTCCTCACCAAACTGATGAATATCCGCGCAGTGATATTGAATCTCCGGAAAGTCGGCACTCAGCTGGCGGGCGATCTCGACGGTCGAAGACTGGAAATCCACCGCGTCGATTGCCACCGTCGCGCCGGCTTCACGAGCGAACTCGATAACCCGCCGCGGGATGTCTCCCGAGCCGGTTGCCAGATCGAGAACACGCAGCCTGTCGCCGCGTTGTATCCAGCGCGCCAAAAAATAGCGGATCAACCGATAGCTCCCGAAGTAGCGGTTAAGCGCGCGCAGATTCCGCAGATCGGAAACCAGTTCCGGCGAGACCGGCTGCGGCCGGTCCATCCATTCCGGCACAGCCGGATCGAACTGCCGTTTCAATGTGGGAGGGGCCTTTGTGCCCCGATCCGGGGATATGCCGCAACCCATCGGAGCGCAAAGGCCCCTCCCACATTTTCCACATTGGCATTCATCCGAGAAATTTCTGCCACGACTCTGGCAGCGCCGCCGTCTCGACCTCGCTTGCGATGCGACCTTCAAACTCGGCTTGGAATGAGGTGCTCGTTCCATAGACCATGATCAAATCCTCCGAGCCTTCGACCCGGATGGCGTGGGCCACGCCTGGCGGAATGACCACCGCGGCATTGTTCGGCCCGCGATGGTCGTCGCCATCGAGGAAAAGGCGCATCGTCCGCCGCGGCAAACCGGCGCGCGCTTCTCGCAGGATCATTTCGGCGCGTCCCTGCACAAAAAACATCACGTCCCATTGCTCCTCTGCGTAGCGGCGGAGCGCGAAGTTTCCCGGTTCCGCAACGAAAAGACGCTGAAACCACTCGTTAGGCGAAGTGCCTGCCGGCACGCTCGGCGGGTGAATATGAAAACCCTTCGCCGTCTGGGCGAACATCCGGGCGGCCGACCACTGGTGGGGCCAGAGGCCGATCCTGGCCAGGGCGCCTTCATCGCGCCGCGCAAATTCCCCAAACAACCCGCGATGCCGTTGCGGAAAAATCGTCCGCGCGAAGATTTCGACGCCCGGAATCCAGGCCTGCGCCAGTTCCGGTGCTGTGCGGTTGGCGGCCGCGAGCTGGCCGGCTTCGATGCCGGTCTCCGCGATGAGCTGGCCGAGGGAGCAGGCCCCGTAGTCGCGCACCGTGACGGCCGCCTGCGCTTCGGAGGAGAGTGCATGCCAGCGATCAGACTTGTGCTTGTTCATCGGAAAATGGAGAGCTATTTGCCTAACGAAAAATCGGCGCGTTCCCGCGAAAGGTTCGGATTGTAGTAGGGATCGCGCGCCAGCAAATCAGGCCAGCGCTCCCGCATCACTTCGGTCTCAAGCGCTTCCACGCTCCGCCGCCGCGAGGCCGACTCGTGGTGATACAGCTTGGCGAAGGGCGTGTAAACAATCAGATAACCGGCGCGCCGCATTTTCAGGCAAAGGTCGACGTCGTTGAAGGTGACGGGCAGGCGTTCCTCGTCGAACCCGCCCACTTCCTCGAAGACGTCGCGCCGCGTGAGCAGGCACGCGCCCGTGACCGAACTATAGTTGCGCGTCACCTGCAGCTGGCGCGAGACCCCGGGCGCATCGGCGGGAAAATGGCGGAAGGCATGTTCCGCGATGCCGCCGACGCCCAGGACCACCCCGGCGTGTTGTACCGTGTCGTTAGGGTAAAGAAGCCGCGCGCCGACCGCCCCGACCTCCGGCCGCTGCACATGTTCCGCCATCACGGTGAGCCATTCGCTGTCGATCGCCTCGACGTCGTTATTCAGGAAGAGAAGCCATGGGCTGGTTGTCTGTTCCACGGCGAGATTGTTCAGGGCCGAGAAATTGAACGGTCCGCTGAAAGGCAGGACGCGATGCTCGCAATGTCGGAAATATTCGCGCGCTTCATCCGACGTGCTCTCGTTGTCGACCACGATGATCTCGTAGTTCGGGTAGCTCGTCTTGGAGATGATGCTGGAGATGCAGCGGGAGAGAAGGTCGATCCGGTCGCGGGTCGCGATGATGATCGCGATCCGTTTCGTTTCGCGCAGCTCTCGCTTTACCCAGTAGGCGTGCGTCTGCCAGTCCACCGTCACATGGCCGCGTTCGCCGCGCCGCTCGAGATGACTCTCGATGGCGTGCCGGCCGGCTTCGAGCGCCTGCGGTTTGCGCCGGATGTTGTCGGAGGTGGAGGTTTCGCTGCGGCGCCAGTGATAGAGGATGCGCGGCAGATGATGAATGCGCGTCGTCAGCTCGCTGACACGGAGAAAAAGGTCGTAATCCTGCGCGCCATCAAACTCCGGCCGGAAGCGGCCCGCCTTTTCCACGATTTCGCGGCGGACAGTGGTGAAATGGCAGAGGTAATTGTAGGAGAGCAAAAAGTCCGGCGACCAATCCGGTTTGAACTGCGGCGCCGCCAGTCCCTCCTCGGTAATTTTATCTTCGTCGGAGAAGATGAGATCCGTCTCCGGGTTGGCCTGCAGATACTTGACCACCTCGAAGAGCGCGTCCGGCTCGAGAATATCGTCGTGATCAAGGAGGCCGACCCATTCGCCGCGGGCGCGCTCCAGTCCGGAATTGGAAGCGGCCGAAATCCCGCCGGTGCTGTCCCGCCTGACGAGCACGATCCGCGGATCGCGGCGCTCGACCGTCGTCAGAAAATCGACTGTTTCCGCCAGCGTGCTGCCGTCATCGATCAGGAGCAGCTCCCAATTTTCGTAGGCCTGGTGGATGACCGAATCGATCGCCTCGCTCAACCAATTGCGCGGCGTGTTGAAGACCGGGGTGATGATGCTGATCAAGGGCCGATAAGAGAAGGTGCGAGCTTGTGCGCGCGCCGCGGCGAGCTCTTTGGTCGACGCGCGCCGGCTTTGCAGCCATTCTTGATATTCGTTAGGCGAGGGCGTGGGACTCTTGGGCGCCACCGGGCCGCCCAAATGCTTGCGCACTTCGCGGATCAGTTTTTGCGGGAGGCGATAAGGCGCGAGGATGACCTGCCCGATCTTGCGTTCGGGTGATTTCCGCAGCGCCTGCTTTTCCGCCTTGAGTTGCTTTAAATCGCGCTTCGCCTGTTTGAGCTTGAGCACTTTCTCTTCGAGTCGCGCGATGTGGCGGTCGGCTGCTTCCAGTTCCGACATCCGCGTGCGCAAGGTGCGGCGCAGCCGGCGTAGCTGGGCATTGATCCGCGCGAAGCCGATCTCCACGGCCGGCAGGAGCACATCGACGGATTCGGCTTTTTGCCGGCTCAAGCGGATGGCTCCCGGCGCGATATCGACAATGTCGCACTCGTAATCTGGGAAGAAGCCGCGGCTGGCCAGATGCATGACCAGAGGCGGCCGCCGCTTCGCTACGTCGGCTCCGGCCCCGGGAATGAGGACGAGATTGTTCACCAGCGTGGTTAGCCGATCGAGGATCGGTTGGTCGTCCGCGGACCCGATTTCCAGCGGGTAAAACCAAATGGCGAGGTCGAACTGGGGAGCGCTTCCGTCTTGCCGGAGGGCATCGAGCTCGGTGATCCCGGGGCAGATGGTGCTCTCGATGTCGCCTTCGGAACGTTGATCAGTGATTTGGCCAGCCTCGGCACCGACGAGGAGCAACCTGGCCGGCGCGAATTTTCGGGCGATGAGGCGCGCGAAATCGGACCGGACCGTTTGGAAAAGAGGCCGCTGCACGGGAGCACATTATAATGATTGCAGCCGCCCGCAGGCAAAATTACGGTGCTGCCGCACTCCTTCCCGGCCGGCGCCGGCTGCCCTGCATGGTCGATTTTTGCGTTTACCTCTTCTATCGCGCGGCGCTGACTGTGATCACCGCGCTGCCGCTCGGCTTCGTCTTTTTTCTGGGGCAGGGACTCGGCTTCCTCGCGTGGCTGCTGCTGCCAAACTATCGCCGGCTCGCCCGGCGCAACGTGGAGATCGCGTTTGGTCGGGAGAAATCCGCGTCGGAGAAAGGACGGATCGTCCGCCGCCATTTTCAACAGCTCGGCGCCAATCTCCTCAGCGGGATGAAGCTCAACGCGACACCACTCGAGCAAGTGGCCGCGCTCGTCGCGACAGAGGGCGTCGACGAGGTGCACCGCGAGCTACGCGCGGGCCGGCCGGTCGTGCTCGTGCTCAGTCATCTTGGCAATTGGGAATTGTTCGCCCAAATCCTGCCGCACTACTTCGGCTACACGCGCTTGAGTACCGTTTACCAGAAGCTGGGCAACCGCCATCTCGACCGGTTCGTGAGGGAACAGCGGGCCCGCTTTGGGGTCGAGCTCTTTGACCGAAGCGAAGGCTTTCAGGAGGCGATCCGGCTGCTCCGGGCCGGCGGCATGATCGGGATCCTGAGCGACCAACACGCCGGTGACCATGGGATGTGGACGCCGTTCTTCGGCCGACTCGCCTCGACTTCGCCCCTGCCCGGTTTGCTTTGCAAACGAACCGGTGCGGCCTTGATCGCCGCCTCCCTCTACACCGCGCACGCGGGGAAATGGCGGATGACTTTCAGCCGGACGGGCGATTTGCCTAACGATAGCGTGCAGTCGCTGACCGCGAAGGCGAACGAGATGATTGCCGAAGAAATCCGGCGCGCGCCGGAGGATTGGTTCTGGGTCCACAATCGCTGGAAGACGCCGCGGCCAAACTGGCTCCTGAGCAAATATAAACGCAGTTTTTTTGTTCCGGAAACCGTGAGCGCGAAGGACCTGAAGCCGTTTCGCATTCTTATTCGGGGCAGCAACTGGCTGGGGGATAGCGTGATCAGCATCCCGGCGGTCCGCGCGATCAAGCGCGGCCGGCCCGACGCGCACCTTACCGTGCTCACGCCGGAAAAGATCGCCGCCGTCTGGCGGCTCGTGCCGGAAGTTGATGCGGTGATTTCGTTAGGCAAGAAATCGCTCTGGCACGCGGTCCGGCGGCTGCGCCGCGAACCGGGCTTTGACGCGGGGATTGTTTTCCCCAACTCGCTGCGCGGGGCGCTCGAGCTTTGGCTGGGCGGCATTTCCCGCCGGGTTGGTTACGCCGGCCATCACCGGCGATGGCTCTTGAACCAGCTCGTCCCGATGGTCGAGAGGAAGGGACCACCGCCGCATCAGTCCGAGCATTATCTCGACATCGCGCGTTCGTTAGGGGGGGAGGCCGAAGTCGGCGAGATCGCGCTCGCCACCGGGCCGGCAACGACGAGCGCGGGGTTAAAACTCGGTCTTTGTCCCGGCGCGGAATACGGTCCGGCGAAACGCTGGTTACCGGAACGTTTCGCCGCCACGGCGGCGGCGATCGGTGGCCAATGGGTCCTCCTGGGCACGGCAAAAGATGAGGAGGTGGGCGCGCAGATTGCCGCGGAGCTGGGCGACAACTGCACGAATCTCATTGGTAAAACGACCCTCGAGCAACTGATCGATGAACTGCGGGAATGCCAGCTTCTCCTGACGAACGACACCGGCACGATGCATCTCGCGACGCTGCTCGGCGTCCCGGTCGTGGCCGTTTTTGGTTCGACGGAGCCGAGTCTGACGGGGCCGCTCGGGAAGAAAAGCCAGGTCGTTAGGCACCAGGTCGAGTGCAGCCCGTGTTTCCTGCGCGAGTGCCCGCTCGATTTCCGCTGCATGAAAGCGGTGAGCGTCGAGGAGGTGGTCGCGTTGGTCCGAAAAGCGAGAATCGAGATTCGAGATTCGGAAGAGTAACCGATTCACGAATCTCGAATCACGGACTTCACACCTTCATCACCTCCGCGTCTTTGCGCTCGAGATGTTCGTCGATCGATTTCACGAAACGATCGGTCAATTTCTGGATCTCCGCCTCGGTGTCGCGCAACTGGTCTTCCGTCGCTTCGCCGGCTTTTTCCATCTTCTTGGCCTCCTCCATCGCGGTCCGGCGATTGGCCCGCACGCGGACGCGCGCTTCCTCGGCCATTTGCTTGAGCGACCTCACGAGATCCTTGCGCCGCTCCTCCGAGAGTTCGGGAATCGGCAGCCGGATGATTTTCCCATCGACCAGCGGCATGATGCCGATCTTGGATTCTTTCAGCGCCTTCTCGATGTCGCGGACGGTCGAGGCGTCGAACGGCTGGACGACGAGCAAGCGCGGTTCCGGAGTGGTGATGAGTGCGAGCTGCTTCAGCTTCATCGCCGAACCGTAGGCTTCGACATCGACGTTCTCGACCAGGGCGGGCGATGCCTTCCCGGTGCGAACGCTGGCAAATTCGTGGATCATGTAGTCCACACTTTTTTCCATCGCCATCTCGGCTTCGAGGAGGATTTCGTCGGCGCTCATAAGGGTGATGAATGAAAGCTGCGGCGGCCCGAATCGCAATCGTTAATCGGAGACCAGCGTTCCGATTTTTTTCCCGAGCACGACATCGCGCACGTTGGTCGGCTGGTGCATGTCAAAAACAATGATCGGAATCTTGTTGTCCATGCAGAGACTAAAAGCGGTCGAGTCCATCACTTGTAGCCTTTTCGTTAGGGCATCGCTGAAGCTGATTTTCTCGTAGCGTTGCGCATCCGGGTGGATTTTGGGATCACGATCGTAGATGCCGTCGACTTTGGTCGCCTTCAGGATGACGTCCGCGCCGATTTCGCTGGCGCGCAAGGCGGCGGTCGTGTCGGTCGAAAAATAAGGATTGCCCGTGCCGGCGACGAAGATAACGACGCGGCCCTGTTCGAGATGCCGGATGGCGCGCCGGAGGATGAAAGGTTCGGCGACGTTTTGCATTTCGATGGCGGTCTGCACCCGCGTGATAACGCCGCTTTGCTCGAGTTCACTTTGCAGCGCGAGGCCGTTGATCACAGTGGCGAGCATTCCCATGTAATCCGCGGTCGTGCGATCCATGCCGCGATGACTGGCGGCGAGGCCGCGCCAGATATTGCCGCCGCCGACGACAATCGAAATCTGCACGCCGAGGTCGTAGACCTCCTTCACCTGCCGCGCAATTTCCTTAACGATCTGCGGCGAGATCGTGTCGCGCCCGCCTGTTTCTCGGAGCGCTTCACCGCTTAATTTCAGGACGATGCGTTTGTAAGCTGGCGTGACACTTTCCATCTCGCCGGGGATGATCGATCAGAAATGCAGCCTTGGGGAGGAAAAACCGCGCAAAAACTCAACGGCACTCATCCGGCGCTTGCCTTCCAGCTGCACTTCGTCCAGGCGTAGGACGCCGCGGCCGGTCGCGACGAGGACTTCCGCATCGTGAGGCGTGGTCACAGATCCGGGTTCGCCGCCCTCTTGCGCGGTGGCCGTAGCGCGGAAAACTTTCAGGTTGCGCGACTTTCCCGCCGCATCGGTCAGCTGGGTCAAGGCGCCGGGCCACGGATTGAAGGCGCGGATTTTCCGCTCGATCATTTCGGCTGGCTCTGCCCAATCGATTTTTCCGTGTTCGCGCGTTAGCTTGGGTGCATAGGTGGCGCGCGAGAAATCCTGCGGCGTGCGCGGAGCGTTGTGTTTTGCGAGTTGCTCCAGCGCGGCGAACAAGACGTCGGGCGCGAGTTGCGCGAGACGGTCGTGGAGTGATCCGCCGGTTTCGTTAGGCGAGATGGCGAGCTTGGATTGCAAAAGCAGGTCGCCAGTATCGAGACCCTCATCCATATACATCACCGTGATTCCCGTCTCGGCATCGCCCGCGACGATCGCCGCCTGGATGGGCGCAGCTCCGCGATGCCGCGGAAGAAGTGAGACGTGCAAGTTCAAACAGGCGATCCGCGGAATCTCGAGGACGCTCTGCGGCAGGATCTGGCCGTAGGCCATGACGACGATGACATCCGGTTTGAGCCCGCGAAGTTGCGCGACCGCATCGTCGTTTCGAATCCGCGCTGGTTGAAAGACCGGAACTGACGACGTCGCCAATTCCGCTTTGATCGGCGGAGCCTGGAGGTGTTGATCGCGCCCAACCGGTTTATCGGGCTGCGTGACCACGCCGATTAATTCGTGTTTTGGCGTGCGCAAAAGAGCACGCAAAGTCGGCACGCCGATGTCGCCCGTGCCGATGAAGACGATCTGCATGCCGCCTTACGGCATCACGCCGCGCGGCGCCATGGTCCGCCGGGCGCGACGCGGAGCGGCGGCCCGCGCCATTAATTTGTCTCCGGCGGTCACTTCCCGCTGGCCAACCGATGACGCGCAATGGGTGCAGAGATAATCGTAGAGTTCGCGGTCCGGCAAGACGAGGAGGAGGCGTTCGCGCACCGGCATCGCCGCCTTGCACTTCTTGCAATAAAGACTGGAGGCGGTGAAATTTTCAAATTGCGGCTGACTCATGTTCCCCATTCGAAACCGTCTCTAGAATGTGATACATCACCCTGGCCGGCGACTCCGTCGCGTCCACCATCTGGACGCGGTCTTGATAATGTTCGAGGACCGGCTTGGATTCGGCTTCATAGGTCGCGAGCCGGCGTTTGATCACTTCCTCGTTCGCATCGTCGAGGCGGTTGTCCTTTAGTGCGCGCTTTTTCAGGCGCGCAAAGAGCGCCTCGCGATTCGGGCAGGAGAGGTGAAAGACTTTTTTCACATCGATCAGTTGATCCATGATCTCAGCCTGACCGGCATTGCGCGGAATGCCATCGAGGATGAGGACATCGATATCCGGCTTGAATTGGTGCGCATCGACCGCGGCGTCGATCCGCGCCTTCCACAGTTCGACCGTGATGTCGTCCGGCACGAGTTCGCCCCGGCTGGAGTATTCGAGAAAGGCCCGACCCAGCCGGGTGCGGGTATCAATTGAGCGGAAGACATCGCCGCAGGCGCAATGAAAAAAGCGGGGAATCGAGCCCAGCGCACGACCCTGCGTGCCTTTGCCGCTGCCGGGTGCGCCGAAGAGAAGGTAGGTGGTGTATTTCATCGCAGTGAAATGGCGTTATACCCGAAATCGCCGGGCAGCACAACGCGGAAACGCTGTAGCCGGGACGTTGACCTTTTGTGGCCGGGGGCGACCCCGGCAGCTGCGCCGGCGACGCTCGTCCCGAGCCAGGGTCGACGCCCCGGCTACAGCGGGACGACATTGACGCGGCGACCGGCGCGATCAAACCGCACCTGGCCGTCGACGAGGGCAAAAATCGTGTAGTCGCGACCGAGCCCGACATTCTTGCCGGGCAAAAATTTCGTGCCGCGCTGCCGGATGATGATGTTGCCGGCGCCGACCGTTTCGCTGCCAAATTTTTTCACACCGAGCCGCTTGCTGACGCTATCGCGACCGTTCTTGACGCTGCCTTGTCCTTTTTTATGAGCCATGAGGAAAGTTGAGAGTTGAGAGGCCCGCCTATTCGGTCGCTTCCTTGTCGGTCGCGGACTTCTTCGATTTCGAGCCGAGGTTGATGCCGGTGATCTTGACCCGGGTCAGTTTGCGACGGTGGCCGACCGTGCGGTGATAACCTTTGCGACGACGATATTTGAACGCGACGACCTTTTTATCCTTGCGTTGCTCGACCACTTCGCCGCTCACGCTTGCGCCTGAAACCAATGGGCTCCCTTGCGTCATTTTATCGCCATCGGCATGCAGTAGCACTTCGCCGAAAGTCATCTTCTGGCCCGCGTCGCCCTCGAGCAGATCGACGTCGATCGTGTCACCTTCTGCGACGCGATATTGTCGGCCGCCTGTTTTGATAATTGCGTAAGCCATGGCCTTGGGAAAAGTCGAAGAAAATCACACGGACGCGTCCCTTTGACAAGCGGAAATCCGGCGGTCGGGCGAGGGAGGCGCGTCTCACTCCGCGCCCGATACCACCAGCGTGATCTCGCCTTTCGCGGGATGCGTCTCATAATGCGCCAGTAATTCCGCGGCGGTCCCGCGCCTGAATTCCTCAAATTTCTTCGTCAATTCGCGCGCCACGCAGAGAGCCCGGCCGGGCATTAACTGCGCGCAGGCCGCCAGCGTCTTGTTGATGCGATAGGGCGACTCGAAAAATACCGTGGTCTCAAACCGGCCCGCGGCTGCGGTCAATTCCCGCGCGCGTTGCCCGCTTTTTATCGGGAGGAAGCCGCGATAACAAAATTGTTCCAGGCCAAATCCCGAGCCCACCAGCGCCGTGGTGATGGCCGAGACGCCAGGCACGATCGTAAATGGCAAATCCCGCTCGATGCATTTGCGGATCAGGCGCGCCCCCGGGTCCGACAACCCGGGCATGCCGGCGTCCGTGATCAGCGCCACCGTCTCGCCGGCCGCGAGTCGCTCGATCAACTCGGCGGCGCGCATCGCCTCATTATGCTCGTGATAGCTCACCAGCGGTTTCCGGATCTCGAAGTGCCGCAGTAAATTTCCCGAATGCCGGGTATCCTCGGCGGCGATAAGATCCACGCTTTTGAGAATCTGAAGCGCGCGCAGTGTGATGTCGTCGAGATTTCCAATCGGTGTGCCGACGACGTAAAGCATGGCCGATTATCTGCCGGGAACCGTCGCTGCGCCAACGGGTCGACTACGCGCTACCGCGCATGCGCAGTTGGGAATCTCAAAAACAAAAGAACCATTCAGCGGATCAACGCTGAATGGTTCTTCGGCTGGCGTCCCTCTGGGCGTACAGCAATCCGGGAGCCGGTTAGGACGGCTCCCGGATGGGTTGTTAGATGTTAGACCTTTCTAATTACGGCAGGACATCGCCTCTGTGCGACCGCACCGTCTGCACGTCCTGATTGTTGATTCGGCCGTCAAGCGTCACATCATCACGGAAGTTCGAGCTGTTGGTCTGCTGACCTTGGACCGCTTGCACTGCCGATATGTCGCCGTTCTTGACCTTACCGTCGCCGGTGACGTCACCGGTCAATATGCCCATGCTCGCCGAGGCGGTGCCGAGTGTATTGCCCATTGTGTCGTGCACGTTGGTCAGGGTGACCGTGACGGTCGATTCATTGCAGGTGGCGCCGTTGTAGCTCACCAGCAGGTTCTTCGCGTTGGCAGGGTCCACCGAGATACTGCCGATCGTTCCGCACGAAGTGCTCGCGCTGTCGGCGCCAGTCACTGCGTTATTGAACGTATACACGACCACGTTTCTCGTCAGCCCGGTGCGGCATTCGACTCCGGGCAGCGGAATGTCGAACGCGCCCTTGGCGCCGTGAGTTTTCCTCGAGGCCGTGCTCTCCAGCGTCAGTACGCCACCTCCGCTGACCATGCCGTTGACACCCATCGAGAAGTCGGCGGGGAAGCCGATTTGATCGCTAGCGGCTCCGAAGACGACAGCAAAGAAGTTGCTGTCAAAGAACGAATTATCATCGTTGCCACAGGGTAGGCCTATGCAGTTTGCGCCGCTGGTCGTCGAAACATACGACACACCGACCGAGTCGCCAACCGGCGACACCAAAAGGAAGTAGGTCCCCGGGTCCAGATGGACGCTCAGGCCGGTAACCTCGATCATGTATTCGTTGAAACCGAAACCGGAGCGGCCCGTCGCGGTCACAATGGGTGTCAGGGTCGTGCCGCTGGCAACGATAGTGCCGCCATTGCCCACGCTGACGCCTTGCCGGATTTCCCAGTTCGCGCCAGTGACGTCGGTGTTCTCAAGATTATTCGAGTACACCGCGTTCACATCCCATCCCGACGGATCCCCCACGATGAAATCATCGTAGGTATGAGCATACTCGCCTGATCCGACGAAGTTATCCTCGTTGGCGAGGCCGTTGACACCGTTAAAGTCGCCATTGTACCAAAGGGCACCGGGCGGCGGCGTCGGAGTCGGCGTCGGGGTCGGGGTCGGTGTCGGGATCCCAGTATCGGCCCGGATCATCCAGTTGCCGGGGAGTCCGGCGCTGTCAATCGTTTCAACCAAGGAGTTGCTGCCGGGATTTGTGATGTTGACTGCAGAGCCGTCGAGATTCGCCGAGATCCAGGATTTGTTGGGCGCAAGGTCGTCCGTATCCTGGCTCTCGTAGAAGAGCTCAGTTCCAGGGTGCGCCGGCGTCAGGTTGCCGACGAAGAAGCTCGTGTAGGCGCTGACGTCGACCGGCGGACTGAAGGTGTAGTTGATGAAGGTGTCGGTGTTAGACATTGACATCGTGCCGGTGACTGAGCCGAGCAAAACGGCGTCGCTCGGATTACCGTCGCCATTCGGATCGCTCCAAATGCAAACGGTCGTCGGCGTGCCGTCGATCGGTTGTGGGAACGCGGGTGTTCCCCAGGCGATCTCGACTGTCGAGATCATGGTTTGACCGGGAATCACAGCGAACTGGTTGAACCAGAGCGACTGGAAGTTTTGCGTGCCATCACCGAACGCGACGGATTGCTCTGAGCTTCCGTCGTCATATTGGTAAGTTGCCGCCGGGGCACGGGCCGAGCCCTTCGCTGTTGACGAGACGTGGCGCGGAACACCCTGTCCTTGGTTTCTTGACAGTTTTGGTTTGCCAGCCTGCGCAGTGAGCGCGAGCGAAGCAAGCAAAGCCATCGTCATTAAGATGCCTCTCTGCAGAGTTGGATATTTCATATGGCCCCAGTAGCGGTTTTTCTCACATCGATGTCAAGCATATTTTAGTGGTTTTTTTCATTACTGGTTTTTCCAGTCGCAATAGCCGCCAAACCTCGGATGAAAAGGGCAGACTCCGTGTCCTCGAATCGCGCTTCGGTCGGCCGCTTGCGGGCCCCGGCGCGGGCCGCCGAATCTTTTCAGTGCGCGGGTCGATCGTTCGCGCTACAAACAGCGCATGGCTCGCAAAAAGTCTCCGGTCGCCGCGGCGGTCGTCCTGCGTGAGGCGAAACCGCTGGCGGCCAACGGCGGCGTGCTCGCGCCCAACGAACGGCGCCTCAATTTCGGCGAGCGCTGGGCCTACGCGCCCGCGCCGGAGCAGAGCGACTACATTGAGATCAAACCCCGCTACCAGCTCTTCATCGATGGCAAGTTTCGCGCGCCGCATTCGGGCCGGCATTTCGACTCCATCAATCCGGCGACGGAAGGGAAGCTGGCGGAAATTGCCGAGGCCGACGCGCACGATGTCGATCTGGCGGTGCAGGCGGCGCGGCGCGCGCACCGCAACGTCTGGAGTAAAATGGCGGGCCGCGAGCGAGGGAAATTCCTCTACCGCATCGCGCGCCTCGTGCAGGAAAAAGCCAGGGAACTCGCGGTTCTCGAGTCGATGGACGGCGGAAAGACGATCAAGGAAAGCCGCGACATCGATCTGCCGCTGGTGGCCGCGCATTTTTTTTACTACGCGGGCTGGGCGGATAAACTCGCGTACGCTTTTCCCGGGCGCACGCCGCACTCGTTAGGCGTGGCGGCGCAGATTATTCCCTGGAACTTCCCGCTCCTGATGGCCGCTTGGAAGCTCGCTCCGGCGCTGGCGGCGGGAAACACCTGCGTGCTCAAACCAGCCGAGACGACCAGCATCACCGCGCTGCATTTGGCGGAGATCTTCCAGCAGGCAGAGCTGCCCGACGGCGTCGTCAATATCATCACCGGCGCCGGCCCGACCGGCAAAGCGCTGGTCGAGCACGACGACGTCAACAAGATCGCGTTTACCGGTTCGACCTCAGTCGGCAAAATGCTGACCCGCGCGGTCGCCGGCACGAAGAAGAGCCTGACCCTGGAGCTCGGTGGCAAGGCGGCGAACATCATCTTCGAGGACGCGGCGCTCGACCAGGCAGTCGAAGGAATTGTCTCGGGTATCTATTTCAACCAGGGGCACGTCTGTTGCGCGGGTTCGCGTTTGCTCGTGCAGGAGGGCGTTTTTTCAGCGGTCATTCGCAAGTTGCGCGACCGGATTTCCTCGCTCCGCGTGGGAAACCCGCTCGACAAGAATACCGACATCGGCGCGATCAATTCGCGGGTGCAGCTCGATAAAATCTGCGAACTGGTCGAGAGCGGGTTGCAACAAGGGGCGGAGTTGGTCCAACCACGGCTCCGCCTGCCGGAGAAGGGCTATTGGTATCCGCCGAGCTTTTTCACGGGCGTCACGGCCTCGCATCGGATCGCGCAGGAGGAAATATTCGGACCGGTCTTGAGCGTGATGACGTTCCGCACGCCGGAGGAGGCAATAGAGCGCGCGAACAACACGCCTTACGGCTTGAGCGCCGGCGTCTGGACCGACAAAGGAAGCAAGATTTTCAAAATCGTGAGCCGGCTGCGGGCGGGCGTCGTCTGGGCGAACACCTACAACAAGTTTGACCCGACCAGTCCCTTCGGCGGCTATCGCGAGAGCGGCTTCGGCCGGGAAGGCGGGCTGCACGGCTTGCGGCCGTATCTCGCACTCGACTAATCGTTAGGCTGGGGAGGAGCGGCGTGCTTTGTGTCGAAATAAAGGACGACGAAGATCGCCGCGAGCCACCCCCGCAAGGCCGCGTGCAGCAGGCCGCTCAAAAGAGTCGTTAGGCCGGCGAGGAGATCGGGCGATTTCGTCGCTATTGCCTGGAGGGTCGTTAGGGCCTGCTCCAGGCTGGTTACACCGCGCATCTGGAAGAGGACGACCGGCAGCTCAATCGCGACATTCAAGAGGATAATCGCGAGCAACCAGACCGACGCGATGATGGCCCCGCGGTAGAGCGGTCTTTGCCTCCGCGGATGCTCCTTTCCGCTCCGCGCCAGGTCTTTGCTTTCCCGCAACGCACCCATCGCGTCCGGCCCTCCGAGCGTGCCCGCTTGTTGCCAGAAGAGAAAATTAATGAAAAGCCGCGCCACCATGTAGAGGCTGAAAATCAGCAGGAGCAGTATCAGCAGGAGGCCGCCGAACGATGTCGCCCCAGCTGCGAGCCCGGCCGCCACGATGAGCGGAATGACTGTCCAAAGAAAATAACTGCCGTAAACGATGAGCCCGAGAATAAACATGCGCGACCAGAGCGGCTTCGCCCGCGTGAGCAGGTCGCGCAGGGTCGGACTGCGCCCGGCGTAAAGATCGGCGGCCAGCAACTGCAGACCGGCGAGAGAAAAGGGCCACGCAATCACGAGCAGCACCAACATCACGAACGCGACTGCCACACTGATGATGACCGGGGCGAGCGGCCCCTGGTCTTTCGGCATCTCGAGATAGGGGACCGCGATCTGGAGAAAGAACCAGGGAGCCGAGACGAGCAGGGCGAGCGCGAAAAAGCGTCCGAATCCCAGCCGGTAAATCCGCCAGCTGGCCCGAAACATTCCGCCGAAGCTGAGCCGCCTAACGACTTCCATTGGCAGCTCGGGCGGAGTCGCTTCATCCGCAAAAATTTCCGGCAACTCGCCGGCTCGAATCCAACGCTCGCTGCCTGGCTCGCGGATTTCGTTCTCGCGGATCAACCGCCCTTCGCGCTTCCACTCGCGCAGTTCGTCGAGGTCGACCGGGCCGTATTCCCGGCCCTGCACCCGCACGATCCATTGGTCCGCCATCGGGCTCACTTAACTGCGATTATCGAGAATGACTAGCGCGGGTTGGAATGACGAATGACGAATTCCGAATGACGAATCAATTCCCAAGCTCGAATGACGAATGAGCAGGCGGGTCGCGGAGATGATTTCGGCTTCGGGTTGCGTCATTCCTTCGTCCTTCGTCATTCGGAATTCGTCATTTCTCACCCGCTTGCGATATTGTGGCCGGGTGAGACTCCTGCTGATCGACGGCCACTACTACGTTTACCGTTCCTATTTTGCGATCCTGCATCTTTCCAATTCCCGCGGTGAACCGACCAACGCAATCTACGGATTCACCAAATCGCTCCGGCTCATGTTGAAACACTTGCAGCCCGATCTCGGCGCGGTCGTCTGGGACCGGGGGCTCCCGCAACGCCGGACGGAACTGCAGCCCGGCTACAAGGAAACGCGCAAGGAAATGCCGCCACCCATGGTGCCGCAGCTCGACTACATCCAGCAGCTCACGCCGTGGCTCGGCTTCAAGAACATTTCGCTGCCGGACACGGAAGCGGACGATTTGATGGGCTGCTACGCGGTCGCGGCGCGCGCCCGAGGAATCGAGGTCGTGCTCGCGACGAACGACAAGGATCTCTATCAGCTCGTCAATTCGACCGTGAAAATCTACACGACCGCGAAGGCCGATCTCGCTTCGCCGAAGGATGCCTTTGCATTGTTAGGCGAAGAAGAGGTGATGGCGAAATGGGAGGTCGCGCCGCCGCTCATCGGCGACGTCCTGGCCATCGCCGGGGATGCCGTCGATAACATCCCCGGGGTTGGGATCGGCCGCAAAGCCGCGGCCAAATTGCTGCGCGAATTCGGGAGCCTCGACTCCTTGCTCGGGAGCCTCGATCAGGTCAAAATGCCAAGAACGCGCGACAAACTGGAGACGACACGTGAGCGGATCTTGCAAAACCGCAAGATGGTCGCGCTGGACTGTCATCTGCCGCTGCCGGTGCCGATCGACGACCTGCGCATCACGCCCGATTTCCCACGCTTGATTGAATCGATGGAGAAAAACGAATTCAAGTCGCTCCTGCAGGATGTGCGCGACGAAGCAGCCCGCGACGGGACGCAAAGGCAGGGCGAGTTGCTCCTGTAGCCGGGGTCAGCGCCCCCGGCGACAAGGGATTGCGAGCCGCGGGTAAGCGGAGACGGCAGCCTACCGAAAAAGGTTTGAACGGCGACAGAGCCCAGCTGTCTACATACACTGGTTAAGGCGATTCGGGCGGTGGCACGTCCTCGCATTCGAAGGTTTCTCCGCGGCGTGCCCTGCCCGGATCTTTTTTTGTCTCTGCGGGCTTGTTGCCCGGCATTCTTTCCCCATTGTGCATCTGTTGGGACGCGCCGCCGCGCGCTTTAGTGTCACAGGCTTTCTGGGGTATGAATTTTTCCGACGAAGACTACCAGTTGATCGACCTGGCCCTCCGCGAGGATATCGGCAGCGGAGACGTCACCAGCCAGTATTTTGTGGGCGAAACCGACCAGGCTTCCGCGCGCATCATTGTGAAGGAACGGGCGATCGTCGCTGGCGCGGACGTCGCCGCCGAGGTTTTTCGTCGGGTCGACCCGGTCCTGCGCATTGAGATCCTCCAACCAAATGGGGCCACTGTCGCCGGCGGCGCGGCCGTCATCGAAATCCGCGGCCCGGCGCGCTCGATTCTCACCGCCGAACGGGTCGCGCTCAATTTTCTCCAGCGCCTCAGCGGGATCGCGACCTTGACCCATCAATTCGTCGAAGCGGCCGGCGCCACGGCCGCAAAAATTCTCGATACACGCAAGACCACGCCGGGGTTGCGGAAGTTTGAGAAAGCGGCGGTCGTCGCGGGCGGCGGGGCGAACCATCGCTTTGGGCTTTTCGACATGGTGCTCGTGAAAGACAACCACCTTCTCGCGCGCAACGGGCTCACTCGGCTGAGCGCGGCGATCGAACGGGTGCAAGAAGAGCGGCCCGGCCTGCGGATCGAAGTGGAAGCCGACAACCTTGACCAGGTCCGCGCGCTCCTCGAGATCAAGGGCGTGGAGGTGGTCCTGCTCGACAACATGAGTGCCAGCCAGATGCGCGAAGCCGTCGCGATCGGCAAAGGGAAGGTCAAATTCGAAGCGAGCGGCGGCGTGAGCATCCGCAACGTCCGGCAAGTCGCCGCGACGGGGGTCGATTTTGTCTCGATCGGCGCACTCACCCACTCCGCACGCGCGATCGATTTTTCGCTGGAGCTGACGCATGTCGCGGCCTGACCGGCTGATCGCGGCCGACCTCAGAGCGGCGTTAGGGAAAAGTGTCATCGGCCGGCGCATCATCGTGCTGGAATCGACCGGCTCGACGAACGATTTCCTCCGCCAGATGCTTACCCCGGAATTGCCCGAGGGCTTCGTGGTGTTTGCCGAAGAGCAAACCGCCGGCCGCGGTCAGCGCGGAAATCGCTGGGCCTCGGCGTCGCATCTCGGCTTGTGGTTTTCGCTCCTGCTCCGCCCGATCCTCTCGCTCCCCGAGTCGGGCCGCCTAACGAATTGGGCGGCGGCCGCCGTCGCCAGCACGGTGCGCCGCACGACCGCGCTTGAGCCCGTGATCAAACCGCCTAACGACGTTTACGTGGGCGCGCGAAAGGTCGCCGGTATATTGGTCCAGACGAAGGCGGGGAGCGCTCAGGAGTTCGCCGCGATTGTCGGTATCGGCGTGAATCTCAACCAGGCCGCGGAGGATTTTCCCGACGAGTTGCGCGCGCGAGCCGGCTCGCTGGCGCAGTTCCTCGGGCGAAAAATCAGCCGGGCCGATTTTGCGGTCGCGCTTCTCCGCGAGCTGGAGCGAACCCGTGAATTCGCGCTCAACGCGTCGGAGTCACCCGAAGCCCTGTCATCCTGAGCGACGCGCAGCGAAGTCGAAGGATCCCGCCGCGCCACCCTTAACCACCTTCACAGGATCCCCCGATTGCGCTCGGGATGACCTTCATTCTCCGCCAGCCATTGCAGGTAAATCAGCGGCGAAATTTCGGACGGCTTGATCTCACTCCGCCCACCCCAGAAAACATTTGTGTAGGAAACCGGAATGCCGCTCGCCGCGAGGTGCCGGTCGATCGCAGCCTTGTGCTCGAGGAGGAGCGCCTTGTCGGTCCCGTGGGCGACCGCCATGATGTTGACGTTGCGAAATTCCGGCCCGGCTTCGCGCCAATAACAATGGGTCAAAATCTCATGACGCCCGACCTCGCCGCCGGCTTCCACTTCGCGGCCTAACGGCACCGCCCAATGGAAAAGCGCGTTGAATCGCGTCACCCGCACGCCGCCGGCGGAAGGCTTCACGTGCTCGAGGAAAGTGGAGAACCGTCCGATGATTTTGCGCTTCGTCAGGTCATCCGCGACCGCAAAAAATTCCTCCAGCGAGACGCCCGCTTCGGCCGCGCGCGCGAGCCACGGAGACGCCCGGATTTCCTCCGGTGCGAATTCCCGCTTCAGCACGGTCAGCACGGTCCATTCTTTTTCGGTCAAAACCGCGGGCTGGACGACAATCATGGTCGCGGGTTCCGCCGCCCGGCTCCCCGCTTCGACGTTTTTCCGCCTCACGTGTCCGACGCCCAGCGCGAAGATGCCCTTCGCCGGCATCAGCCGGAAATGTTCCGCGCCGACGATTTCGGAAAGAATCTCGCCGTGACGCTGGAGCGAAAAACCTTGCGGCACTTTCAGCGTCGTCCAAAGCTTGTATTCGGAACCCGGCGTAACTGCATCGGTCGAGCGTAACACGACGTGGCCGGAGAACGGATCGCGTTGCGACATCCAATCGAAAGCCGCGTCGATTTTTTCCGGCGGCGCTTTCCAGGCAACGAGCGCGCCATTCGCGAGGTTGGTGGCGAGCAATGTTTGTCGGACGCGCCGGACCGTGCCCGCGCGCAACATCGCGTCGATTCGCTCGAGCACGGTCGCGACCGGCACCCCGGAGCGCTGCGCAATTTCGGCGAACGGTTCGCGGACGAAACCCGCGATTTTGTCCTCCGAGATGGCGAGGATGCGCGCGTTGATCGGGTCGTTATGCTCGGTCGGCAGAGTGTCGTTAGGCGAAGCGATCATGCGGAGGCGCAGGAGAAGACGGCAAGGAAATGGCAGGCGGTGCCGAGGAGCACAAACAAATGCCAGACGAAATGCGTGTAGCGGCGGCGTTTGCTGACAAAGAAGAAAACGCCGCTCGTATAGGCGATGCCGCCAGCGGCCAGCCAGGCCAGACTGGGAAGCGGCACGTGCAAAATCAGGGGCCGGAAGGCGATCAGAATCAGCCAGCCCATTCCCAGGTAGAGCGCCATCGAAAGCTTCTTCCGTTGCTCAGTGCCGTGGACGCTTTTCAGAATGACCCCGAAAATCGCGAGCGTCCAGACGAGCGCGAGAATCGTCCAACCCCACGCGCCGCGGAGTGGTCCGAGCGTGAAAGGGGTGTAGGTGCCGGCGATGAGCAAAAAAATTGCGGAATGATCGATCACCTGGAAGACGGATTTGACCGTGCCGCGCGGCCAGGCGTGATAAAGCGTCGAGCCGAGATAGACGAGCAGCATCGCCGCGGTGAAGACGGCCGTGCCGATAAAAAAGAAACGGTCGCCACCGCGCCAGGCGGCGAACATGAGGGCGGTCGCGCCGATCGAGGCGGCGATCAGCCCGGCGCCGTGGCTGATGCTGTTGGCGAGCTCTTCGCCGAGAGATTGATCCCACTTGGAATGATGGCGCGGTGATCCGGTGGCGTTCATGTCTTCCGCAAATCGCGCGAAGCTAACTCTTACGCCCGCGACGCGATCTCGAAAGCGAAAAGAATTGCGGAGCGCGCCGCGCCCTTGTGCGAATAAACTGGTCGAATGCCAAGGGCGATATTCTTTGATGCCGCCGGGACGCTGATTCGCCTAACGAAAAGCGTTGGAACGAATTACGCGCTGGTGGCGGAAAGGCAGGGACTCGCGCTCGATGCTGCGCAACTCGATCGGGCGTTTGCCGCGGTCTGGAAGGACATGCCGCTGCGTCCCGCGACCGGCGAACCGCGCGCAGACGACGACCAAGGCTGGTGGCGCGATTTGGTCGAGCGTCTGCTCGATCGCGTTTCGCCGCAGGTTGATCCGCTCGATCGCGACACCTTCTTCGAAGCCGCCTACGGGCATTTCGCCGAGGCGGGCGTGTGGGAACTCTATCCGGAAGTGACCGAGGTGCTCGAGGCTCTGGCGCCACGTTTTGAATTGGCAGTGGTTTCAAATTTCGACGGCCGCCTCCGCATGATCTTCGAGCACCTCGCGATCTCGAAACACTTTCGGCACGTTTTTCTTTCCAGTGAATTGGGCGCGGACAAACCGGATCCGTTTATTTTCCAGCGGGCGCTGGAAGTGATCGGCCTCGCGCCCGGCGATGTCCTGCACGCGGGCGACGACCCGGAGCGGGATTGGGCAGCGGCGCGCGCGGCGGGTCTCGAGGTGTTTCGATTGAAGCGGCCGGAAAACACTTTGCGCGATCTGGCGAGGTTGCTGTTGTAGGGCAAGCGCCTAGCTTGCCGCGGCGTCGTGGGCAGGCGGAGCGCCCGTCCTACAATTCGTTCGCCGGGTTGCGCGCGGGAGCGAATCGTCGTAAAAATCTAAGCTCGCGCCGGGTTGGTAGCTCAATGGTAGAGCAGCCCCGAAAGTTTTCGGGGTTGGTTGCGGTCGAGCCGCCAGCCAGTTAAGAATTGCTTCTGAGCGGGGTTGGTAGCTCAATGGTAGAGCAGCGCCCTTTTAAGGCGTTGGTTCTGGGTTCAAGTCCCAGTCAACCCACATTTCGCGATGGCTTGTGTGCGTTCGCAGGCTTGTTGTCCAAAAACGGAAATAAGCGGAATTAACCGGAATTAGCCCGAATGAGCCTGATTTCACGGCACTTACGAATCGCGAATCCGAATCGCGCCGTGGTAGCAAGTTGTCCAGCGAAAGGCGATCTGTCTAAAATCAGTTGATACCTCTCCCACGGGAGGGGGGCGGCCGGAGAAATTGGACCGATAGGTCGCGAATGTGGGGGTATCAACCGTCAACCGAAAAAAAGCTGGTTGTCCCAAAAGTTGATACTCCCCCCGATCGCGAAAATTTTAGTCGTTGAAATCGCTCTGCATTGTCGTTGCAAGTGCGCTGCAGGGAAATCAATCTCGAACGTCGGGCTCGACGGTAGCGGATCGAAATCGCATCATCGTGGCGTTATGAAAAAGAACCTTCAGAACAGCGGCAAAGCTTGGTCTTCCGGCGATGAATCGACTCTTCGCAAAATGGCGAAGGGCGGGCGGGTCGTTGGAATAATTGCATGGACCCTGAAACGGTCCGAAGCGGCGATATACTCAAAGGCAAGCGAGCTGAGTATTTCATTGCAGCCTACGAACAAGTCCCCATACAATCGGCCAGCGTGACCCGACCGCTTTTGCGAATCGGCAGGTGGTCGTCTGAAGACACTCCGTTCTTCCACGACGCGTTGCTCGCCGTCGGAAGAATAATCATGGGAAGTCGTTAGGCTCCACGGCCGAATAGTCGGTTGCTGAGCGAATCGCGGTCGTTAGGGTGCGGCCAGGAGCTAGTTTGCGCTAACGACGAACATCGCTACACGCCCGCTTCGGCTAGCGCCGACGGGCGGGGTAGTCCGCGATTACAGATCGTGGCCGGCGTAGGAGAGGTCGAAGCTTTTGTTGCAGAGCGGGAAATCGGAGATGCCGTTTTCGCGCACGGCGAGGGCGAGGCCGTGCCAGTTGTGGAAGGATGGGTCTTTGATCTTCACTTGCGCAATCCGGCCGTCGGCGTCGGTGAAAAGGACGTGGGCGATTTCGCCGCGATGACCTTCGGCAAGCGCGATGGTGAAGGCGTTTGGAGCGAGGTCTCCGAGGAGCTTCTTGGGTTTCGGCGCGGGGAGGTTGTCGAGTTGCTCGGAGATGAACTGAATGGAGTTGCGGACCTCCAGCGCGCGCAGTTTCGCTCGCGCATAGACATCGCCGGAGTCGAGCGTGGACGACGGAATCGAGGAGTAGCGGTAGATGCCGTAAGGGAAATCGGCGCGCACATCGCAGGCGACGCCGGAGGCACGGGCGGCGAGGCCAACGAGGGGGATGGCGCGGGCCTGCTCAGTGGTGACAACGCCGGTTTCTTCCATGCGAGCGAGGGCCGACGGGGCGTGGAACAGGAGCGCTTCGATGTCGGGAAACTTGGCGAGCACTTCGCCAAGGACGTGTCGGGCTTTGTCGATGAGCGACGGATCGAAATCGAAGCGGACGCCACCGGGGACGATCCAGCCGCGGCCGAAACGGTTGCCGCAGATCTCGGCGGTGAGATTGATGACGGCGGTGCGCAACGCGCCGAACGCGGCGGCGGGAAGGGCGAATCCGATGTCGGTGGCGATGCCGCTGAGCGTGGAAATGTGCATCGCAATACGCTCGAGTTCGGCGGCGATGCCGCGCACGGCCTGCTCGCGCAATGAAGGCGAAAAGCTGGCGAGCGCTTCGATGGCGGAGCAAAACGCCGTGGTATGGGCGATCACGGAGTCGCCGGCGATGGACTCGACGAGCACGAGTTGTTGCGCTGGCTTTTGCCGCGGGAGCAGTTGCTCGATGCCGCGATGCTGGTAGCCGAGCTGGATTTCGAGATGAAGAGTCTCCTCGCCGTGGCACTGGAAGCGGAAGTGCCCCGGCTCGATGACTCCGGCATGCACCGGCCCCACAGCGACTTCGTGAACTTCCCCGCCATGGACGCGGTAGAATGAGTAAGGCGCTCCGTCTTTGCGCCAGGCATCTCCCGAGCGAACGGGACGCAGCCAGGGATGCCTTTCGGGCACGATTCCGGTCTGCTCATAAAGCTCACACTCGAAATAATTCATGCACGGGTTGTCGTAAGAAAGCGCGCCATAACCTCGCCGCTCGCTGGCGGAAAACACCGTGCTGGTGAGAAAGAGCTCGCCAGAGGTTGAGGGAGCCAGCGCTGCCCAGACGCGAATGTCATCATTGGTCTTTTGGCTGAAAAGGACCACGGGCCGCGCGCCCTTGCCGAGCAGCTTACGTGTTGCGGCGAGCCAGTCTCGACGGGTGAACGGTGGCTTCTTGTCGAAGCGGATCACGCTCTGGGGATTGACGGCGCGCGGAATCATAGCTTTCCCCCGAAGCCAGCGATGACCGCGCGCAGCGTGTCGAAGAGCACCGCCGGCTGGAAGAGCGCCAGCGGCACCGAGAGCGCCATCGCGTAAAGACCGAGCGCGTGTGAAAGGTTGAAGCGTTCAACGCTCTCGCTGGCCGCCGGCTTTGCGGTGCGCGGTGTCTGCAACATGCGCAGGACGGCGCGGCCCAGGCCGATGAAGATCACCATGAGCAGCGCGAGAAAGAGCGTGAGCGGCAGCCAGTTTGCGCCGTGGATCATTCCTTTCAGCAGCAGCAGCTCGCTGAAAAAAATCCCGAAGGGTGGCGTGCCGACGATGTAGAAAAAGGCCAACCCCCACACGAAGCCGGTCCACGGCAGACGGCGTGTGAGACCGGTAATCGCCTCGATCTCGCGCGAGCCGTAGTGGTAGTGGATGTTGCCCGCCATGAAAAAGAGACCGGCTTTTCCAAACGAGTTGAAGAGCAGATGGAGCAGCGCGCCGAGCAGCGCCGCACCGCCGATGCCGATGCCGAGCGCGATGATGCCGAGGTGCTCGACGCTGGAATACGCGAGCAGCCTTTTGTAGTTTCGGCTGCGCCATATGTAGATGGCCGCGACGGCGAGCGAGGCGATCCCCGCGATGATCAGGAGCCGTTGCGCGAACGGCCCGACTTCGGTCGGCGCGACCACTTGGTAGAACCGCAGCAACGCCGCCACCGAGGTGCTCCGCAGCGAGCCAGCCATGAGCGCCGCGACGGGCGCGGGCGAGTTCGACGTGGCGTCGATGTCGCCGGGATGCATCGGCGCGAGGCCGATCTTTGCGCTCAAGCCGACGAGGGCAAAAATGAAACTGGCCTTGAGCCAAAGCGGGTTGAGCTGTGACGCGGCTTCCGTCATGCGGCTCACCGTAAACGCGGTATGATCCACGACGCCGTGCGCGGAGACGCCGAGAAAAATGACGCCGACGAACAGGAAAACCAGCCCGATCGAGACGAGGAAGAGGTATTTCCAGACCGCTTCGAGCGATTCCTTCGTGCGGTAGAAATACATCAGCGGCACGAGGCTGAACGTCGTCAGTTCCATCACGATCCAGAGCAGCGCGAATTGCTGGACCACGAGCACGAGGGTGTTCGCCAGCAGGTAGAAATTGAGCGCGGGGTAATACAGGCGCTTCGAGCGGTCATACGCCGGCCCTTCCATCCGCCGCAGAAAGCCCGGCGAGTAGAGCGCCACGAGGACGAACGTGTGCGAGAGGATGATGAGAAAAAACGCGGCGAGCGGATCGACGGCCAGCCACGAGCCTGCGGGAAACGGATTGTTCCGCTTCGCGAGGCAATAGAGCGACGCGATCAGATGCGCGAGGCCCGCGAGCAAAGTGACGCGCTGATTGAGACGCGCCGAGCGGCTGCACGCGGCCAGAATGGTCGCGAGCAGCGGGAGGATGAGGAGCGCGAGAATCGTCAGCATCGGTTACTCCCGCAGCCCGGTTAGTTCGTCGCTTCCGCCTTCGGGGAAGTGCGTCTTGAGATGATTCATCGCGATGCCCATGAGGAAAACAAGGACGAACAAATCGAGGAATCCGGCCAACTCGATCGTCCACGGCATCTCGGCCTGGACGCCGAGGCCGAGCAGGAACAGGCCGTTTTCGATGATGAGAAATCCCACGACGTGCGCGAGCAGCAACCTGCGGCGCACGATCAAGAGCCCGCCCGCCGCCATGCCCGCGATGGCCGCTCCGAGAGGCACCACGTTCACCGGAGCAAACCGCGAGAGTTGATGCGAGAGGACGAACGCGCCGACGATCACCGCGACCATCTGGACGAGGAAACCGGGATGATAGCGGCGCGTGCGGTCGCCGTGGCTCATGTCGAGATCGCGCATGATTTTTGCGATGTAGGTGGGGATCATGATGGTGCGTACGAGCAGCACGCCCGCCGCCACGACGACGTGCGACCACGAAAAATCGCGAAAGAAAGCCAACGTGTGAACGCCCGCGACGAGCGCTCCTTGCAGCACCAGGATCAACACGTAAGCGGAGAGGCGCGTGCTCACAGCGAGATAGATCAACGTGAAGCAAAACAGGATCGTGAGGACGTTGATCATAGGTGGCGAGAGAACGTGAAAATCAGGACGTTCAGCACACCGATTGCGGTGGCGAAGAGGAGAAACTGCGGCACGAGTACGAGGCGGAATCGGGCCATGAGCGTTTCGATCAGGGCCAGCGCAACGGCCAGCGCCAGAAGTGTCGTGCCGAAGACGAGCACGCCGAGCGCAGGTCCGAAGACGCCGAACGGATTCAACAACAAGGCTGCGAGCGCGCAGTAAAGCAGCAGTTTGAGCGACGCGGCGTATTGGTAGAGCATCAGGTCGAAGCCCGACGCGTCGAGGATCATGACCTCATGAATCATCGTCAGCTCGAGGTGCGTGTTCGGGTCGTCCACCGGCATGCGCGAGCATTCGGCCATCATCAGGAAAAAGAGCGAGAGCACGCCGACGGACACGAAGACGACCAGGAGCGGATCGCCCCATGAGATGCCGCTGAGAATCGTCGCGAACGAATAGTGCCGAGTGACGATGGCGAGGCTGCCGATAGTGAAGAAGAAAATCGGCTCGGCAAAAACCGCGAACCGCGCCTCCCGGCTGGCGCCCATTCCTTCAAAGCTGCTGGCCACATCGAGCGCGGCGAGGATTTGAAAAAAACGCCCGAGCGCGAGGAGGTAGGCAAAGAGGATAATGTCGCCGGAAAAGGAAACCGCCGCGAGTCGTCCGAGCGGCAGCAGCAGCGTGGCGAAAGCGACCGTGCTCCAGACGATCACCGGCGCGAGGCGGGTGATGAATCCGGCGCTTGTGCTATAGACGGTTTCTTTCCGCGCAAGCCGCAGCAGCTCGTAGTAAGGCTGAAACACGGTCGGGCCGAAGCGTCCCGAGAGGCGGGCTTTGACCTTGTTGACGATGCCGGCGAGCAGCGGCGCGCTCGTGAGAATGAGCGCCCACGAAAGCCACGAGAGAGGATCGGAGTTCACCATACGAGCGCGAAGAGCAGGTAAAAAAGAACGGCACCGAACGTGTAGAGGACGTAGTGGCGGATGTTGCCGCTTTGAATCCAGCGGAACGCACCGAGCGCGCCGCCGATGAGGCGATGGAGTGCGAGCCACGCATTTTCCATCCGGTCGTCGCAGTGCGAGCGAAACCTCGCGGAAATCGGAACGATGCCGAGGAGCGGCTCCCAATATACGGCGAGGGCGAGCATCGGGCGTCCGAGTTTCACCAACTCCTCGGCGAAGCCGGACGCGGTGTATTGCATCCGCGGAGTTACCGCCACATAGCCGCAGCCCCAGGTCTCGCGGAGGCGCACGCCGGCCCGGCGTTGCATCCAGAATTTCACGACATAGACCGCGGCCACGAGCGCCAGGAAAAGCGCGAAGACGATTTGCAATTTCCCGAGCGGCGCGGCCCAATTAGCAGGCGCTTGCGCGGCTCCGGCGAGTTCGCCGAGCGCGGGCGCGACGAGTCGCAATCCGGTTTGCGGAAAAATGCCGATGACCGCGCAGAGGCCCGCCAGTCCGAGCAGCACGAACGAGGACAACAGCGGCTCGCTTTGCCGGCCCGGAGCTGCGCCGGAGCGGTTCACTCCGAGGAAGACGATGCCGTAGAGCTTCGTGAAACACGCCACCGCCAGTCCGCCCATGAAGGCAAGTCCGACTGCCGAAAACAGCAGCACGAGCGGCGCGTAACCGCGCAGCAGATCGCCCGCGCGGAAGAAGCTTTTGTAGATGAGGAACTCGCTCGCGAAGCCGTTGAACGGCGGCAGGCCGCAGATGGAAATCGCGCCGACGAGGAACGCTCCCGCGGTCAGCGGAATGACGCGGGCGAAGCCGCCCATTTTCTCGATGTCGCCGGTGTGCGCCTGCAAATAGACATTGCCTGCGCCGAAGAAGAGCAGCCCTTTGAAGATCGCGTGGTTGAGCGTGTGTAGCAGCGCGCCGGCAAAGCCGAGCACGACCAACTCGGGGAGCGCGTAGCAGCGGCCCAGCCAGGCGACCGAGAGGCCCAGCCCGATGATGCCGA
The DNA here is from genome assembly GCA_003169975.1 of Spartobacteria bacterium. Taxonomy (GTDB): domain Bacteria; phylum Verrucomicrobiota; class Verrucomicrobiia; order Chthoniobacterales; family UBA10450; genus Palsa-1392. The sequence goes on from PNAA01000022.1 coordinate 157,137, forward strand.
TGTTTTCCACCGAGTGATAGGCGAGAAGTTTTTTGATCTCGTGCTGCGCCAGCGCATACCAGACGCCGAGCACCGCCGAGACGAGCGAAACGGCCAGCAATCCCCAGCCGTAGGCAGGATCGAGGGCAGGCAACATGATCATGAGCCGCGCGATGCCGTAGATGCCGGTCTTGATATTGATGGCCGACAGCATTCCCGAGACGTGCGTAGGCGCGGCTGGGTGTGCGTTGGGCAGCCAGGCGTGGAACGGCATGAACCCGGCCTTGATCCCGAATCCGGCGAAGCCCGTGAGCAGGATGACGGCGAGCGCCTTGGGATCGTAGGCCGCGTGGCGCGCGAAGTCCTCGAAGTTCCAACTGCCCGTCAGCTCATGCAGCGTGAGGAAGCAGACGTAGAGCAAGAGCACGCCGGCGTGCGTCGCCACGAAATACCAAAAGCCGCCTTGCCGGACTTCCGCTTTGTCCTTGTCGAGGACGATCGAGAAGTAAGCGCCGACGGCCATGAATTCCCACGCGATGAGCATCACGAGGGCGTTGTGAGAGATGACCACAAGCTGAAGCGACACGATCAGGAGCGTGAAAAACCAGAGGTGCGCGCGCACGGAACGACCGCGCTCGATGTAATGCCGCAGGTAGCCGATCGCATAGAGACTCCCCGCGAGCGACAGGAGTTGAAAGGTGAAGAGAAAGAACAGCGACAGCCCATCGAAGCCGATCACCACAGGCCCTGCGACCGGGAGCGTGAAGCGGTATTCCGTGCGCTGGTAGGAGAGCAACGCGCTCAACGAGAAAACCAAACCGCAGAGCAGCGCGGCGGCGTTGAGTAAATTTGCCGCGACATTGAGTCGGCGTCCGTCTCGGAGGAATGCGGGCAGGAGCAGATTCAGCCCGTGCAGCAGCAGTCCGATGACGAAAAGCGTGATCATTTCCTTCTGGAATTCCCGTGGTTGGGCAAGAGTCGCTGAATCCAGTCGCAGATTGTCTCCGCCTTTGCCCGCTCACGGAGCAGCGTCACGAAGTCCGGTTGGCGAAAAACGAACGCGAGCCGCGCTAACAATTCCAAGTGCTGCTTCGGCGTGAGGCTCAAGAGCACGAAGAGCGTGTGAACCAGCTTGCGGTCGAGCGCGCCCATCTCAATCGGCTCGCACGTAAAGAAAATGCCGAGCGCCGGCCGCGGCACATTGACAACCACCGGCACGCGCAGATGCGGAATTGCGAGGCCGTCGCCGATGGCCGTCGTCATTAGTTTTTCGCGGCTGACGAGCAGATCGTAAATGAGTTCCTTATCCGCCTCGGGCGGTAGCGCGAAGACATCCAGCGCCGCGCGCAACACTTCGGCAAACGTGCGGCCTGGCACGCCATAGTGAAACCGTTGCGGCGCGAAAAGCTCGGCGACCGGCGGCAGACCGGCCGGCTCCATTTCCTCCACGCCGAGGTTCAGGTTATGCCCGCGCGCCAGCGCCCATTCGAGGATGGCTTGCCGGTTGAAGCGCAGGCGGCCCTGCGCGTCGAGATGCGGCAATTTGCCGGCGTGCGCCCATTCGCGGACTTCGTTTTCTGGAACGCTCAACAGAGCGGCGACTTCAGTGGCGTTAAGTTCCATGATGGTTCGGATTGATTTTGCGGAGATATGCCAGCAGCCCGTGAATGAATGTGAGCGGATGCGGCGGACATCCTGGGATGTAGAGATCGACGCTGTGCTTCTCGATGAACGCGCGCGCGACCTGACCGGAGCCTTGGAAAATGCCGCCGCTGATCGCGCATGCACCGAAGAGAATCAGCAGCTTCGGGCACGGCACCGCCTCGTAGGTCGCCTCAAGAGCCTGCGCCATCGCGCGCGTGGTCGTGCCCGAGATCACGATCCCGTCCGCGTGGCGCGGCGACGCGACGAACTCGATGCCGAAGCGGCCCATGTCGAAGTTCACGTTGCCGAGCGCGTTCAGTTCCAGTTCGCAGCCGTTGCAGCCGCCCGCCGAGACGGAGCGCAGCTTGAGCGAGCGCCCGAACAGCCGCCGAATTTCACGCGAGCAGGCTTCTGGCGCGATCTCACAACCTTCACGCAGCAGCAATCCCTCGCGCGACGTGGCCGCCATTTTGTAGCCGCTGGTGTAAGTGATCGCTCCTTCCGGACACGCCTCGACGCAGAGGGGGCAAAACACGCAGGCGCCGAGATCAATCGTCAGCGGGTTTGCCGAGATCGCGTTCGTCGGGCAAGCGTCAACGCATACCGTACAACCATCGGGGCAACGCGAAGAATCAATCGCCGGTTTGCCGCGAAAACGCGGCGGGGTAGTGGACGAGGCCACATCGGGAATCACGGGCTGGCCTTCCGCCCGTCTCACTGTCAATGCCTTGGGCCACCTGTTCATGACGGTCCGCCAGTGAACACCGATAGCGGTTCGGCTCCTTTAGATACTTCCATTGCCTTTTCCCTGAGCGACTAAAGCTTGAACGGCTCGAAGTAGCTCACTTAGCTCGATCGGTTTCTTGAGAATTCTATCCACCCGGAGTTCCTGACACCGCTTCAGATGTCTAGGGGTAATGTCGATGCACGTAGCGATGATTCTCGCCGGATAGGAAATGGCTCGAAGAGCGGCGATCAATCCCGTGCCGCCGAGGCCGGAAATGCGGCTATCTGTAATTATGAGATCGTAACCGCGCTCGTGCGCAGTGATCCTGGGCAAAGCTTCTTCTGCGGTCGCAACCGTCTCAACTTCGTAGCCCGAATCGGCTAGGAGCTGACTGATGATTCTTGTGAAAAAAATGTTGTCATCCACGCACAAAATGCGGGGCAGATGTCCCTTTGCGTTTCCCAATGCACAACTCGACTTCATGACTCTATTGTTGAACGTAGTAGCTTACCCGAGCTATGATATCGCATAATATCCGAGCCACCTCGCAGCGGATCTTTGGGACGATGGTGCCAATACGCAAGCCTCGATCGAGCTCGGGCATTTACCCGCGGGCTCGAACTGTCAATCCTCCGGAGCGAATTCGCGCGTTTTGATCCACAGCTTTAGGGCGTCTCCAATGAGCGCCTGCTTACAATCGTAACAGGCAGGAATCTCGCTGGCAGATCCGCCGTAGGTGACTACGCGAGTGCCGATCGGCATGTTGCCCAACTGGTCGGCCACATAGCCGCTATATTTTTCGAATAAGGCTTTAGAGAGCGGAACTGAGGAATCGATTTTCTGGCGCTGAAACATGTTTTCCTCGAACGGATTGTAGAGATAAAAAGCGTCGTAGCCTGTAAAGGCGAAATCGGTCACGTTCCCGTGAATAATTTCGACGTTGGTAAGGCAGTTCTTTAGCGCGGCCCGTCTTGCAATGGCCACAAGGTCACTTCGCTGCTCGATGCCGGTAAACCGAGCGTCTGTCAGCGCGGCGGCCACCAAACAGAATTTCCCCGGCCCACAACCGACATCCAAAACGCGAGTTCGCGGTCCTCTAACTAAAAGCTTCGCGGCCTCTACTGCAACCGACACTGGAGTCCAATGCCGCGAAGATAGCTCTCGAATTTTCGAGGGATAAATCTGGTCGAAATGTTCATCTTCAATCGAGCTACACGGCTCATCAAAGAACTCCTCGTCCAGCAAGCTTAGGTATTGGATCAGCTCGTTCACTTCAATTCGGAAACTCTCGGACCCATGTTGGACGTAGTCTTTCTCGACCATTCGGCTTACGTGCCCGAACACTGAGCGCGACCTTTCGAGCAAAGCAGTTTGCCGATTCATCAGGCAGAGATTCCCGAAGTTTGCAGTCGGGAGAGGGGTTCCTGGTGCTGCGTCACGTTGCGGAAAGCGCCGCCGTTCGCGATCGGCGTCGCCCGAGAGCCTTATCACTTGTCTTCGAACGCTGCGGTGCTTTCGATCGTCCGATCTTTTTCGCCCCACCCGCAACTGCTTTAGGCGAACGAGCGAGCCCGGATTGATCTTCTTCTTGCAAGTAAATGAAAGCTCCACAATGGGCGCAGACGTTCAGGCCTTCGCCGGGGCGGACAAGCTCCGCGACGAGTCCCAGCGGAATGGCGAGATGACAGGCGCCGCAAACCCCCCGGCTCACCGGTGCGACGCTGATCCTTCCGCGCGCCCGACGGCCGTCATGGTAGCGAAGGATCGAGGTCGGCAAGACGGCGCGCAGCCCTTCAATTTCAACGACGAGTAATGAGCTCGCGTCCGTGTTCTTTTTGAGCTGCCGCCGAGCGTCCTCAAGTTCGGCGAGTCGCCGAAGGCGCGGGATGATGTGTGGCAGTAGTTGATTCATAGCAACTGCTCCGGTTTGCATTTCGCGTGCCAGCAATTTTCGAATGTGTCGTAAGCACCTATGACGCAGGAATTTAAAATAAATAAGTCACCTCTTGTGTTGCGAAGACAACTAGGCCAATATTGCGCATAGCGCAAAAGATGCACCTCCGGTGCAAGCCGGGTGCAAGGCAACCGCGGGTGTAGAATACCGGCGACAGATACCCACGATGCCCCGAGCAGAAATGGCTTCGAGTTGTCACGCAGAGTGTGCAATTATTGCACTTGTGGGTGATTCACTGTGCAGTAGTCTTGTGGCGGGTGGATCCTGCTAAAATTCACATCCTCGTGCTGGATCGCGATCCTGCTGCTGCGAGGACGATTTGCAAATCTCTGGATGCGCTCGGTTACCAGGTGTCGAGCGCTTCGAATGAGCCCGAAGCCATCGTTCTCGCCGAGCAGAAGCTTTTTAACCTCGTCGTAAAATCCTTCGATGCGCAGCGGATCGATGCCATCGCGCTGATGAATAAAATCCGCGGCATCACCCCCGATACACAATTCATTTTCGTCAGCGACAAAGGAACGATCCGCACCGCTGTCGATTCAATCCGCCAAGGCGCGTTCGACTATCTCTCCAAGCCCATTAACGCGGATCAGTTAGTGGAATCCGTAGGAAAGGCGCTCGATTATCAGGCGCTCGTGGCGGAAGACCAGCGACTGAGGCTGCGGCTGCGTCGCCGGTCGGAGCCGGACATCTTCGCCGGCAACAACGCCGCCATGCAGGAGATTAACCAACTTATTCGGCAGATCGCTGCCACAGAGGTGACTGTGTTGATTGAAGGCGAGAGCGGCACCGGCAAGGAAATCATCGCCCGTGCCATCCATGAAAGGAGCCGCCGCAGCGCCCGTCCGTTCATCGCCGTGAATTGCGCCGCGCTGCCGGACAATTTGATTGAGGCCGAGTTCTTCGGCCATGTGCGCGGCGCTTTCACCGGCGCCATCGGCGACCGGCAGGGGCGCTTCCAACTCGCCCATGGCGGCACACTTTTTCTCGATGAGATCGGCGATCTCTCGCCCAAGGGTCAGGGCGATTTACTCCGCGTTCTCGAGGACGGGATTTTCCGCCCTGTCGGCAGTCACAAAGTGGAGCGGGCCGACGCTCGCATCATCGCCGCGACAAACAAGAACCTCGAAGCCGACGGGATGAATGGAAGGTTTCGCGAAGACCTCTACTACCGTCTGAACATCATCACGATTCACGTCCCTCCGCTGCGGGAGCGAGCCGAAGACACCTCGACGCTCGTGAAATCGTTCGCGGAACATTTCTGCGCCAAGCACCGCCGCCGCCAGAAGAAATTCAGCCGTGAAGTGGTCGCCTTTTTTCAGACACTCCGCTGGCCGGGCAATGTGCGGCAATTGCGCAATATCATCGAACGATTGGTTGTCACGATACCTCGAAATGTGATCGAAATGGATGATCTCCCGGCCGCGCTCGTGCAATCCACGAAGCCGGACCAGGCCTTTACCATCCAGCCCGGAATGTCGCTTGCACAAGTCGAAGCCGAGTTGATCCGGCAAACGCTCTTGAAAGTGACCTCAAACCGAGGAGAGGCCGCCGCACGGCTAGGTATCAGCCGTCGAGCGTTGCAATACAAAATCCGCCGCTACGGATTAGACCGCCTGCCAAAGACGCGGGCATACAAGTTGAACGCTCCAAAAGCCGCGACTCGACAGCCGATGTGAAATGGGCCGCCGAGAGATTTGGCACGAGCTCAATCACGGAACCCATTGCCGCAAGCAGTCGCGAGTGTCAGTGACAACGACAAGTAGCGTATCCGCGAGTGGCTCGACACCAAACCCGAACGTTGAACGTTGGCCGCACGATTTCATTGTCGGCATTATACAGCAGTCCAACAGCGCAATCACTTCGTCGATTGCGAGACAGTGGCGAACCGCGGCATTTTTAATCGAAATCTCTCCCGGCCGTTCTGGCCTCAGCCGAATGGTGCCGCCGCACGAGGGAAAAAGGTGTCAAATCGGAGAAATAGGCCACGAAGTAAGAGTGTAAAGGAGCGCGCCGAAATCAGGCTAATTCTCCGATTTTACCGCCCGCTGCAAGCGGTCTGCATTAGGCATGCAAGCGTGAGAGCAAGGCGGCGGCCCTTCCCGTTACGCGGCGGGACGGCGCGCAGCTTGCAAGAAGCTCGGTAATCTTTCAAGGTCCTCCCTGGGGATTCTAGATCCATGTGCGGCAATGATTTTTTGCAGAAAATCTGCAACGTCGGTGTCCGCAAGAATTAATCGGACTTGCTCATTTTCTAAGGCCGCTTTAACGACCAGAATTGCTTGTTCAGGGCTGAATTTCGGCACCGAGGCAAGCTCGCCGATTACGCGGTGCGTGTTAGTGAAACTCGTACTTGATCGTAAGGAATTGATCAAGGCGTTTTTCTCGTCGTTAGCAACAACATCTGCTTCTTCCGCGGCATACTGGGCAACCAAGAGCGAGATACGACCGAATAACCATAGTTTACCCTCCTTTTTTTCAGACCATTCACGTTCCAAGAACCCTGAGGCCTGTCGGTGTCGAGGGGATTCTGGAAGTCGGAATCTCCGGTGATCAGATTCAATGCGGTTCCGGAAGGCACGACCGCAAGCAAGCTTTCCCAACTCAATGCGTCGCCAGAGGAATTCCTCTTGCCCGGAGGATTTCCGCGCTCCATGCGTGCCCTCGCTCGTTCTTCAATGTCGGCCGTAATGGGGATCACTGTCGCCTGATCGAACGATCTTTTTATCACGTGATCTGCCGGAAGAGTCTTCCCAACAGCATTTGCAATTAGAGCCTACGTCAGTTGATTTTTTTGCTCAGTGTACGCGGTTCGCGCCAGTTCGAACTGCGAAAACTTGGGATGATCGCGGACTAACGGCGGAACAACATTGCCGTCGCCACCTTGCCGAAAGGCCTTCAACGCTTTGGCTATTGTCTCGTCTCGTTTTCTCTCGACCTCGTCCCGAACTTGCTCGGTAAGCCACAACCTTAAGTGATCCAGACTCAAGGCTGATTCCAACACTCTAACGCTTTCGCCTGAGAACTCGTAGAAGTTCAGGAAAATATTCGAATCAATGAAAACGTCTATCGTGGGCATCGCAACAACCGGCATTTATGCCGCTTTTTCCAACGAAAACTTGCCAGCCGTCGCGGCGATGGCGCATTTCGATCGTTCTGGTAGTGCTACCCGACATGATGGATTCCCACCGCTGGCAAAAGCGGGAGCAGTAGATCATAAACTTCCTTCAAAGCAGCGATTTTTTCGATTGCTGCCACCGCGACTGAAAGCAAGCCACGAACCCTCATCCAGTTGGAGGTCTCCTTCGACAATTCCGCCTCCGTTTCCGTCACTACCTCGCGAAGCTCGGTTTTCTGGACTGAGTTAAGCTCCTCGATGTTCGCAATTCGCTCGCTGAGCGTGCGCAGTGCTTCCTTTATCTTCTCCTTGTCGGCGGCGTTGATGTTGATGGGTCCGGCGTTGGCGAGGTTTTTGTCGCCCACCTGCAAGACCGCCACGGGTGAATTATTGAATGTGAACATTAGCGAATTCTTCCGATTGGATTCGTCTCTCATGATCTTGGCCATCAATAACTTGATCTCGAGCTTTTCGCTACGGCGAACGTCCTCCGTGTGCTCGTCGAATTGGTCGGCCGGGATGGCCCCGGCGCGCATGTTCGTGAAGTTAGTTCCGAGGCCAGTGCGAATTTCGCTTACGATCGGGTTGAATTTTGAATCAAAGAACTGGAGCAGCTCGTTAATCGAATCTTCACCGCGAGGCAGCTCTCCGCTATCGGCAACTTTCTTGATCGATTCAAAGATGGCGGTGCCAATCTTGCTGACTTCGCCGCGTGTGGCCATGTACAACCGCGAAGGCTGAATAACTTCGCCGGCGAACGACTGGGCGAGCGCACGTTGCATAATGTGCCGCTGCTTGTCCATCCCACTAACGCGAAGGTCGACCGATACCTGCTCATCTAGGAGCGCTATGACCTGCGGCGAAATTGCGGGACGCCTGGTTCCGTCCGGCATGATTCAGAATCCCTCCGTTCGCGTCTGCGCGGTTTCGGCGCCGCAGCGATCGGTATTCGGCGGAATCACCCGCTCGACCGCGCCGGCGGGGTTGAGAACGCGGACCTCGCCTGGGCTGAATTTCAAGCGCCCAACTGCATAGTCGGTTGCGAAAGCTTTCGCGTTTGGGCCGATGTAGAACGGCTCGACGCCGGGTGCTTCGAAGACCTGCCAGCCGCCGCGATGAGGGCGCACGTCGATCGTTCTCAAAGAGCCTCCATCCCCTGCTTGCAAGCGTCCGGCCGGGCGTCGGCAATTTGCACATCGGCTGCTGCTACAGAGGGCGGCGGAGGCGCGTCTTTCAGCGGGGAGGCGAGGTGAAGTCGAATCCCTTGCAGCTCTCGGAGGCTTTCCCGAGAAACACGCGCGATCTGATTGCACTTCGAGATCACGATGAAAGGGAAAATGATCCAGGTGATCGCCCGGACGAACCCGACGATCATGAAGACGAGGGAAACCAAGACCGCTCCTCCCGCAGCGCGGCGTCGCCGGCAGCGGCATCATTAGACGCCTGAGCGATTATCGGTGAGGGCAACATGAGCGTCGCCTCGTATAATAGTGGGCGCACATTGGTTTTGGGAAGAGCATTTTGCAGAATGCCGCGCTGAACCGGACGCCTCAACGAAAGTCGAAAACGCCCGGCTGTTCCCCCCAGAACGGTCGTTGATTACCAAACTTACATAGCAGAATGCAAGCAAAAAATCAGACCGATTTTGTTCGTGGGGGAATTGCCCCAAGACTTACACGCCGCTCTGATGTGAACTGCAAACCCAAATCGCGCAATCCACATTTCTCGATTCTAGAGGGCGGCGGCTCTTTCCTTTTTCCATTGAGAGTAAAACCTGATAGTTTGAAATTGAGATGAAGTTTGCGTTGACGTGCGTGGCTTTCTGCTTGGCGTGCGCAGCCACAGTCGTGGCGGGAAAGGTGTCTCTGATCAAAATCGATGGAGCTATCGGCCCGGCGACGGCGAGTTACATTTCGCGAAGTATCGAAGAAGCGCGGACGCAGCAGGCACAATGTCTGGTCATTCAACTCAACACGCCGGGCGGTTTGCTCGATTCGACGCAAACGATTGTGCAAAGCTTTTTGGGGTCCACTGTGCCAGTGGTGGTTTATGTCGCTCCGACGGGCGCGACCGCGACCAGTGCCGGTTGTTTCATTACGATTGCCGCAAGCATCGCGGCGATGGCGCCGGCCACGACCATTGGTGCGGCGCACCCGGTGGTGTTGGGCGGCAATCCGACCGGCGGCGAAGAAAAGCCCGACGAGACCATGAAGCAGAAGCTCGAGAACTTTTCCGTGAGCTACATGGAGGCGATCGCAGCCAAGCGCCATCGCAATGTCGATTGGGCTAAATCGGCGGTGCGCGAGAGTGCGTCGATCAGCGCGGAGAAAGCGCTCGAGTTAAAAGTCGTCGATCTAATCGCGGCCGATCTCCCAGACTTGTTAAAGCAATTGAACGGACGCGAGGTGGATGGCAAGACGCTCAAGACTTCCGGCGCTGTGGTTGAGGAGATCAAGATGTCTGCGTCCGAACGCGTCTTCCAAAAGCTCTGGCGGCCTGAGGTCATGTTCATCCTGATGCTCATCGCGATGTACGGAATCATCGGTGAAATGACTACGCCCGGCGCGATCCTGCCCGGCGTGGTGGGCGCGATTGCGTTGATCCTGGCCCTCTATATGTCGGCGATCCTGCCGGTCAACGTGACGGGACTTGTCTTGATCGCGCTCGCACTCATGCTTTTCATCTTCGATGTCTATGCGCCCACGCACGGCGTCCTGACGATGGGCGGAGTCATTTCGTTTCTGATCGGCTCGCTCATGCTCTTCAACCGCGCCGATCCGCTCTTTCGTTTATCGCTCAGCTACATCATTCCGGCAACGCTCGTGACCACGGCGTTCTTTCTTTTTGTGGTCGGAAAAGGTTTGCGGGCGCAGCGCTTGCCGGTGAAGGCGGGCGCGGAAACGATGCTTGGAAAAACGGTGACCGCATTGACGCCAATCGACTCGCGCGGCGGCAGAATTTTCATCGAGGGCGAGTATTGGAACGCGGTCAGCGATACACCCATCGAAAAAGGAGAAGTAGCAGAGATCGCCGCAATGCAAGGATTAACCCTAAAACTTGTAACCAAAGGAGAATAAAAGTCATGCCACTCGAAGGACCGTTGAAGTTAATTAGCTGGATCATACCCCTCATCATCTTGGCCGTGATCATTCTGCCGCAGATGATTCGCATCCTGCGCGAATACGAGCGCGGCGTGATTTTCCGTCTCGGAAAATTACTCGGCGCGAAAGGGCCGGGGCTGATTTTCCTCATCCCGATGGTCGATCGAATGGTGCGAATGGATTTGCGCGTCGTGACCATCAGCGTCGAGAAGCAGGAGGTGATGACGCGTGACAACGTGCCGGTGACGGTCGATGCGGTTGTTTATTTCCGCGTGGTCGATCCGCAAGCCGCGGTCGTGAAAGTGGTGAACTTTCTCCAAGCCACCTCGCTGATGTCGCAGACGACGCTGCGCAGCGTGCTCGGCCAGGCGCCGCTCGATGACCTGCTTTCGCAGCGCGAGTCGATCAACCTGAAGTTGCAGGAGATCATCGACCGGCAAACCGAGCCGTGGGGCGTCAAAGTCACGGCGGTTGAGGTAAAGGACGTGGCGCTGCCCGACACGATGAAGCGCGCGATGGCCAAGCAGGCCGAAGCCGAGCGCGAGCGTCGCGCAAAGGTCGTCAACGCCGAGGGCGAATTTCAAGCGGCGGAAAAAATGGTGCAGGCCGCGGCGATGATGAGCAAGGAGCCGATCGCGCTGCAACTGCGCTTCCTGCAAACCATGCGCGAGATTTCCAGCGAGCACAATACGACCACCTTCCTGCCGATCCCGATGGATCTGTTTACGCCGTTCATGAACAAGAGCGGACGACCTGAGCAGTAAGGGGAGAGCTGGGGTTAGTCTGTCTTAGGGCGTGCTGCCCAAATCGAGCGGACGGCTTGTGCCAGGGGCGAAGCGCGCCGCCGCGAGATTCATATGCCTCTGCTGACGCGCTGCGATCGCGCTGCAGGCCGTTTGTACGGCGTTTGCCAGGGCGCCTACATCGCCGGTGCAAGCCGACTGCAAAGCCGTCAGAAATCGGCTTGACGCTGAATGGCCGAGCTGAGCAGCATCGCCAGCCGATGCGCTTTAGTACTTCCTACCGCTTTTCGTAATGCCTTGACTTCTTTATGCTGCACTCGAAAAGACGTAAGCAGAATCGCAAACCGCTCTCGTCAGCCTCGGAATCAGACCGATCCTCGATCGCGATAATATCGAACGCACTGCCGTTGGCCTGGACATGATCACTGAAGCCATCGGCCAGGCTTCCGCTCGGGAGGACTCGAAGTGAGCAGCACAAGGCGAGCGACGGATGGCGCGCTTCATCAGGAAGGCTTCTGCTCATCGCCGGCGTTCAAAGATGGTTTGACGATCAATGCCCAAGTAGCCGCAAAGCGAATTGCGATCGTTCGAGAGGCGCACGTCCGCGAGATTCTTTGGTTTATCCAATGGCGCAGCTTAACGCCTGGCGGGCTACAGCAGCTCTGCGACGAATTGATTTCGGCATTTCCGGAGCGAGTCGGAATGCCGACTCTCCGGAAGCTGCAAAAGGGGAGCGATCGGGAGCTGACCCACCGCGAGCATGAAATGCTTCGAAGCGAAAGTCGGGGTCGCCTCTCCGGCAGGTACGAAGATTGGTCGGACTTGTTCGCGCCTGACGATGCGATCCGGACGAATTCGTCACGCTATTTTCGAATCGCAGAGGTCGTTGAACAGCTGGCCAATACCTTACACAAGTTGCCTGAAAGACTCGTCAAGTTCTGCGTTGATCCTAGCGAAGAAATCACAAAAGGAGTTTGGTATTTCGATGATTTGTTAGGCGTGTTGGTAACGCTTCGTGCGAGATTCACGGCGGCGGCCCGTTCACGCCTTGCCGACACTCTCGTCACGCGGACGATAGGTGAAGCCCTCGACTTCTGTTTTGAGCAGCGACGCATGGTGCTGATTGAAGGCGTCGCCGGCATCGGTCGAACCGCGACGTTGAGGGCGTGGTGTGACGCGCAAGCGGGCCTCGTGAGGTATGTCGAAGTGCCTTCGTCCAACGATGATCGCAGCTTCTATTCCAGCATGGCGCAGGCGCTCGGAGTTGCGCGCGGTTTTGCTTACAACCCGCAGCAAATCAAGTTGCGCGTCGAAGACACGCTCCGCGAAAGCGGCCTGATCATCGCCCTGGACGAAAGCCAATACCTCTGGCCCCAGTATCATCGCCCTCGGGGAATACCTCCTCGAATGCTTTGGCTGAAAACGCTTTTTGATGCCGGCACACCGTTTGCGCTTGTTGCCCACAGTGATTTTTCAAAATGGCAGGCGCACTACGTGAAGAAAACGTTGTGGTCGGATGAGCAATTCGTCCGGCGGTTGAACCGATCGATTGTCTTGTCGCCTGAGCACTCGAAAGAGGACATGCTGAAGATCGCGCGCGCAGTTTCCCGAGGGCGATCAGCGTAGTTGGAAATTGCTCGCGGGATACGCGCTCGCTGCTCCCAAGAAGCAAGCCAGCGGTATCGTGGAAGCGCTGGAAAGCGCGCGGTATCGCGCCAAACGGGCCGGCCGCTCGGCGGTGACGTTTGACGATATCAAAGCCGCGGTGACGATCGATCATCTCGGAGCGACCGGGGGCGATTCAGGGCCAGTGCAACGCGACTGCAACGATCATGCGAAGCCGCTGCAATCCCCGCGCGGCGATCGCATGTCGGCCACCGATGCCACTCCTCGCGATTCTCCTGCAAACTTTTCCGGCCCCCCCTCAATGGCGGCGCGGCTTGCCGAGCCGGTCAGCGCAGAAACGTAGACCAGCGATTAACTTCAGTTCGAGAAAGGGCAGCGCGAAAAGGGTTCGCGAACGGCAACAGTGGGGCTCTAAGCGGAGATTTTGGAACTTTGCTCCGACTTTTTGGACAACTAGGTCGCGACGCTACACTTGGGTTTACATTTTGCGAGGGAAAACCGGCCGCCATTATATTGGCTCGACGGATGATTTGGAACGCCGATTGGCCGAGCATCGACGCGGGAGTAATCACACCACCCGACGGCTTGGTGGAGAGGTGGAACTGGTTGCGCGAAAGCAGGTGGCGACAATCGCTGAAGCGCATGCTCTTGAGATGGAATTGAAACGCAAGAAGAACTCCAGGGTTGCGATCTTCGTTTTGCAATCGGCTCCTTCAGGCTGAGAGCAGCCCCGAAAGCCTTCGGGGTTGGTTCTGGGTTCAAGTCCAGTCAACCCACGTTCATTATGGCCTCGTGTGCGAGTCTGCGAAGTCTTGGTGAGAATTTGCGGATTGGCCTGTTTACTCCGCCGCGGTACCACCCCCGGCCCCCATCTTCTCCCGAGTCGCGCACGGATTGTGCTTTCCGGAGAATATAGATTTTCCTGTCCGTTTCAGAATTACCTATGATTCCTTCTCTCTCTCGCCGTGTTGTTTCCATCCTCGTTCTTGGGCTTGGCGCGTCGTTTTTTTCTCCCCAGGCCCTTGGGTATGCCCTCGAGGGTGTCTCCTGGCCCGGTGGGACCGTGATCACCATGCAAATGGAACTCGGGCCACTGAACCAGACCCTGCAGGACGGCAGTCCATCTTGGAACGAGGCCGTCGCGCCCGCGATCGATGCCTGGAATGCCCAAATGCAAAGGGTGCAACTGGCGAAGGTTCTGGACTCGACCGTGCCGATCTCCTCGGGCGACGGCGTCAACTCAGCCTCCTTTGCCTCGACGGTTTTTGGCGATTCCTTCGGCAGCGGTGTGCTGGCAGTGACGTATTACCGGACGCAGGGAGCCACGCTGACGGAAGCCGATGTGCTCTTCAACAAGGCGCAAACCTTCGATTCGTATCGCGGTAATTTGCAGTTCAATTCCCAGGGCAAATGTGTCTGCGACATTCAGCGGATCTTTCTGCACGAACTGGGACATGCGCTGGGTCTGAATCATCCCGATGGCGCAGGCCAGACCGTCGCCGCGATCATGAACTCGGTCGTCAGCAATCTCTACCAGCTGACCGCCGACGACGAAGCGGGAATTCAGTTTCTTTACGGCGCGCCGACGCCGACACCCACGCCGTCGCCGAGCGCCACGCCGGCGATCCCCAGCCGGCTGGTGAACATCTCCACCCGTGTGCTGGTGGGGGTGGGCGATGATGTCTTGATCGGCGGCTTTATTATCCAAGGCAATCAGCTCAAGAAAGTGATCCTGCGCGCCATCGGACCTTCGCTTACGGCCGACGGTGTGACCGGTGCGCTTCAGGATCCGCAGATCGAACTGCACGATTCAACTGGGGCATTGCTGGACAGCAACGACAATTGGCAGGATAGCCTCGATGCGGGCGAGATCATCGCCAGCACGATCGCGCCGTCCGATCCGCGCGAGGCGGCGATCGTCGCGCGCCTCGCGCCCGGCAATTATACGGTCATTATCTCGGGCGTGAACAACACCAGCGGGATTGGCCTGGTGGAAGCTTATACGCTGGATACCAGCGCGTCCCGTGCCGCCAATATCTCCACGCGGGGCCGCGTCGGTGCGGGCGAGGATGCGCTCATCGGCGGCTTCATCGTCGGCGGCAATACGCCGAAGAAGATCATCGTGCGCGCTCTCGGGCCATCGTTAGGCACAAGCAACAGCGTGGGCGTGCTCGCGAATCCGCTGGTCGAATTACACGACAGCACCGGGCAACTTTTGGCAATGAACGACGATTGGAACAGCGGTTCGCAGGCGAGTGAGATTATCGCCAGCGGTATTCCGCCGACCAATCCGCTCGAGTCCGCGCTCATCGCAACGCTCGCGCCCGGAAACTACACCGCCGTGGTCCGCGGCGCCGATGGCGGCGCGGGGCTCGCATTGGTCGAGATCTATGATCTGGATCCGTGACCAGAGCGAAAATTGAAAATGAGCATTCCTGCCTTAGATTCCTCAGACATAGCCAAGCCCTCATTCGTAAAATGAAAAAGCCATTCGGATTTCTTCTCTTTCCCGCCCTCTTTTCTCTTGGCTTCGTCGCCACCGCCACCACCGTCATCCCGCCGACTTTCGACGAGCTCGTGAGTCGCGCGGAAGTTATCTTCGAGGGCGAAGTGACCGGCCTGCAATCGCAGTGGATCGGCGCAGGCGCCGAGCATCGGATCGTCACCTTTGTCACCTTTAAGATCGACGAAACCCTTAAGGGCAATCCCGGGGCGAGTTACTCCATCCGGATGCTGGGCGGGACGATCGACGGTCAGACGATGGAAGTATCGGACGCGCCGAAGTTCAAGGTCGGCGATCACGATGTCCTCTTCGTCGAAAACAACGGCAGCCAATTCATCCCGCTGGTCGGCATTCAGCACGGACGCTTCCACGTGCAGAAGGATCAGAGCGGCCGCGACTCGGTTTTGACCGGCGAGGGACAGCTCCTGGCCGACGTCAACCAGTTGGGCACGGATGAAAAAGTCGCCGCCCCAACCAAAACCGCTCTCTCCCTGCAGAATTTCAAGTCTGCTATCCAGACACGCGTTCGCCAGCAACAGCAGGCGAACGCCAAACAGCCGTAACCGCATCCCCGCCGCCGCCGTCCTTCCTTTCTTGCGGCGTCAATTGGAGCTCGTTAGGCGGCGGTTCCAGAGGAAGAATGCGGGGAAACCGCTGAGCACGATCGCAAATCCGATGCCGCAGGTGGCCGGCGCCAGGATCGCCAGATCGACGATCAAAAGCGTCGCCAATCCGATGGCGACCAGCGGCACCAGTGGATAGCCCCAGGCGCGATACGGTCGCGGGGTGTCTGGAATTTTCCGGCGCAGGACCATGACCGCCGCCACCAGCAGGACATAGAAAACGAGATCGGCCGCGACGATGTATTCGAGCAGTTGGGTGTAGACGTTGCCGTAGCGCACTCCGCCGGTCGCGGCATCGATGCTCACGGTTCGCGGCAAGGTAAGGAGCGACGCCCAAACGCCCTGCGCCACGAGCGCCGCGGCCGGAACGCGCTGCGCATTGGTCGACGCGATCGCGCGGAAAAATAATCGGTCGCGCGCCATCGCGTAGTAGACCCGAGCCCCCGCCAGGATGAGGCCGTTGTTGCAACCGAAAGTCGAGATGAGAATCGCCCCGGCCATCGCGCTCGCCCCCGTCGGACCAAGCACCGCCCGCAGAGCCGCGACCGCGACGCGGTTCTGCGGCGCGTGCGCGATTTCGCCTAACGAAAGCGTGGCAATGTAGGCCAGGTTGGCGAGCACGTAGAGCGTCACGACCAGGCCGCACCCGATGAGCAGCGCGCGGGGCAAGGTGCGCCCGGGATTGCGAATTTCGCTCCCGGTGAAAGTGACGTTTGTCCAGGCCGTTTGCGCGAAGAGCGGGCCGACCATCGCTTTGCCGAAAATGACGACCAAGGCGAGCAGGCCGACCATGGTGAGGCCGGGCTGCGCGCTGACGGGCGTCCAGCCATTCGCCCAGGGATTCCACCACGCGGACGCGCGCGCGGCGCAGGTTGCCTTCCAGCCTAACGAGAGGCCGAGAACGATCAGCCCGATGAGCGCCGCGGTTTTGGCGAAGGTAAACGTGTTTTGCACCAGTTTGCCGATCTCCAGGCCGCGGGTGTTGATCCAGGTCAGCAGGAGGATCAGAAGGACGGCGACGAGTTGCTCCGTCGAAAGGCTGATCGCATACGCGCCGAGGAGGTGAATCGGCCTAACGAGGTAATGTTCCGTCGCGATCCCGGGCAGAAAAACTCCGGCAAATTTCGCGAAGGCGATCGCGACCGCCGCGATCGTGCCCGTCTGAATGACGAGGAAAAGCGTCCAGCCGAAGAGAAATCCGATCGACGGTCCGTAAGCCTGGCGGAGGAAGACGTATTGCCCGCCGGCCCTTGGCAGCATCGCCGCCAACTCCGCGCAGCAGAGCGCGCCGGTGATGGTGAGAACGCCAGCCATCACCCAGGCGAGAAGCAGCCAGCCGGGCGCCCCGATCAACCGCGTCGATTCAGCCGAGGTGATGAAAATGCCCGACCCGATCATCGAGCCGATCACGATCATGGTGGCGTCGAGCGGTCCGAGGCCGCGCACCAGCTTTTCGTTAGGCGTTTCCATTTCGTCAGGCCCGCGGCGCGACGACTTCGATGCCGGCAGCGGCGAGGGTGGCGCGCAGCTTTTTCGCGACCGCGACTGCGTCCGGCGTGTCGCCGTGCACGCAGATCGTGTCAGCGCGAATCGCGACATCGATGCCTTCGACGGACCTTACGACCTGCTCCTGCAACATGCGCAGGACGCGCGCGGCGACTTCTTCGGGATCGTACAGCAAGGCGTCCGGCCGGGTGCGCGGGACGAGCGCGCCGTCGGAGAGGTAATTGCGATCGGCAAAAGCTTCGTGCGCCACGCGCAGGCCCAGCGTCTCGCCCGCCTGCGCGAGCGCGCTCCCGCCCGGTGCGAAAAGAATGAGCGAGCGATCCACCGCGAGGAGGGCGTGCGCCACCGCTTCGGCCAGGGCCGGATCACGCGCCGCCATGTTGTAGAGCGCGCCGTGCGGTTTCACATGGTTCGGCCGCACGCCGAGCGAATTGGCGATGGCTTGAAACGCGCCCACCTGGTAGGTGACGAGAGCAAAAATTTCGTTACTCGTCACCGGCCACTCCCGGCGTCCGAAGTTCTCCCGGTCGGCCAGGCTCGGATGGGCGCCGACCGCGACGCCGGCCTTGCGCGCGGTCACGATCGAGGCGGTCATGCTAGTCGGATTTCCGGCGTGAAATCCGCAGGCGATATTGGCGGAACTGACCAACCCAATTAGTTCCCACTCACTCGCCTCGACCTCGCCCAGATCCGCGTTCAAGTCGACCGAAAGGCTCATAAGGTGCGGAGGCGGATGCCGACACGAAACCGATCGAGATCGTTCTCGCGCTCCACGAAGAAGGCACGGGCTTCGGCCAGAGTAACCTCACGAAACCGGACGGCGTCGTTAGGCCGAAGCTGGGCGGCGAGCGGAAGATCAACCGTGATCACATGCGCGATTCTGGGGTAACCGCCGATGGTTTGGCAATCTCCGAGCAGAATGATCGGTTGACCGTCGTTAGGCACCTGGATCGTTCCCGGGACCACCGCCTCGGAAAGCCGCTCGATTTCTGCGCTGCGGCGCAATTCGAGGCCGGCGAGCCGTGCGCCCATGCGATCGCTTTGTGGACGGACGACGAACGATTCTCTCAGAAAGGCCGCGCGGGCTTCCGCCTTGAAATCCGGCCACTCCGCTCCCCGCACGACGCGCAGGACCAGAATCCGCGTCGATGTCTGCGTCCAATCCGCCGGTGCGCCCCAGGTTGCGACACGTTCCGTTTGGTTGGGGCGCCCTGTGCCGCCTAACGGCAGCTCGTCTCCATCGCCCAGAGCGCGGCCCGCGAGCCCGCCGAAGCCGGCGCGCAAATCCGTGGAGCGGCTGCCAAGCAGGGGCGGCACGTCAATTCCACCGGAAATGGCTAGCCAGACGCGCGCCCCGCGCCGCGCCGGGCCAACGGTGAGTTCTTCTTCCGCGTGGACGCAGGCGGCGCGCCCGGCGGCAATCTCGGTCCCTTCGATTTGCAGGGGGAAATCACCGCCGCCCCAGGCGATGGCGCGCCGGTCCGGAAAACGCAGGATTGCCGGGCCGAGTGTGATCTCAAGGAGAGCGGCCGTTTCCGGATTGCCGACGAGCAGGTTGGCGACGCGCGCGGTCTGTCGATCAAGCGCGCCGCCTAACGAAACACCTTCGCGGCGGTGATTCGGACGGCCGAGGTCCTGCACGGTCATCAGCGGTCCGGCGCGAACGATCGTCAGGCGGGCCATTGCTCGAATTGGTCGCGATTGATCGTGATGAAGCGGAGACGATCGCCGGTGCGGAGCAGCGCCGCGGGCTCACGCGTCGCGTCGAAGAGCCGGAGCGGGGTGCGGCCGATGATGTTCCAGCCGCCGGGCGAGGATAGAGGATAGATGCCCGCCTGCGCGCCGCCGATGGCGACCGAGCCGGCCGGCACGGAGACGCGCGGGGTGGGGCGTCGCGGGGTGGCGAGCTCGCGCGGCAAACCGCTGAGATAGGGGAAGCCCGGCGCGAACCCCACACAGCGAACGCGGTATTCGGCCGCGGCATGACGCTTCACCAGTTCGTTAGGCGAACGCCGGCAATGCTTCGCCACGGCCGCCAGATCAAGGGCAAACTCGGGGTCGTAACAGACGGGAATCTGGTGCAGGCTTGGTTTGAGGCTCTTGCTCCCGGCGCGCGATCTTCGCCGCAGCGCGCGCTGAATCTCCGCCGCGCTGGCTGCAAGATCGCGCGGCGCGGCAAAGAAAACCGCGACGCTCGCGAAGGCCGGCGCGATATCGCAGACCCCTTCGATTTTCGCGGCCTCCAGTTTGCGCGCCGCGGCCAGGACTTCGCCTAACGAATCATCCACGCGCACCAGCAACGCCGAATCGCCCAGCGGGATTATTTCCATCGCCACGGCTGAGTCTGCTTTCGGCGTCGCGATTTGGGAAGAGGGATCCTTCGGTTGCCGCTTTCCGGTTGCTAAAGGGAAAGGTGGCGGCGTCGATTGGCGGATTGATCAGCTTCCGGCCGTCTGTGGCGAAGGCTTGTAGACGAAGAAAATCACCACGGCGAGCAGGATGGATTGTGCCACGCCGCTCAGGAACCACTTAAACGCGAGCTCCGGCGGGAGCGGCGAGACGACAAAAGTGATGATCGTGGTCACGGGTACGAGCAAGCCGATCAAGAAGCCGTAAGCGCAGGCGAGGCCGACGCTGCCCCGAGAGGCGAAACCGCTCGCCCAGAGCAGGACAAACGTGATCGCACAAAGAAGCTGCGCCCCGAGCATCCAGGGGAAGCGGGCATTCATTTCCGCTTCGGGTCGCCAGAGTGATTTGGTGGCGTTGTAGTCGGGCATCAGCCAAACCGCGTGAATCAGAAAATCGGTCGCGAAGATGAAAATAAATCCAACGACGATCGCAAGGATGAGGCGCTTGAGGTTCATCCGGCGAGACTAACGAGCAGGCGACAAGCTGACGAGGAATTTCAGCGCTCGACACATTCAACGCGGGAGCGGTTGCTCGAGATTGGCCAGGGCATAGGCGAGAACGGCATTGATGGCCGCGGTTTCGGCCAGTTCGCGCGGCACGATCTTGTCGAGCGTGTCGGCCGCGGTGTGATGATAGTTGAAATAGAAGCGGCTATCCTGGATCGGGCTGAAATTCGGGACGCCGAGCTTCGCCAATGGGTCGATGTCGGATCCGGCTTCCTCTTTCACCGCGAGCAGGCCGGCGCCGGAATTTTCCAGCACTTTTGCGACCGGCACGAGGAACGATTTCAGCTCCGGCTGGCCGACCAGATTGATCCCGAGTGGATGATCGGCGCCTAAATCGGTTTCGATCGCGGCGAAATGGTTCGCGATCTCGTCGGCGTGCTCCTGGGCGTAGGTCTGGCCGCCGCGTGAACCATTTTCTTCATTCATCCAGGCGATGACGCGGATGGTACGGCGCGGGTGCAGGCCGAGTTGTTTGATAAGGTTCGGCACTTGCATCGCGACGGCTACGCCCGCGCCATCGTCGATCGCGCCGGTGCCGAGATCCCAGGAATCGAGGTGGCCCGAGACAATGATGACCTGCTCCGGATGCTCGGTTCCCTTCAAATCGCCGATCACGTTGTAGCTCAGCGCGTCGGGCAGTTGTTGCGGGGTGAGGACGAGATGCATTCGCACCGGCCCTTGCGGCGCAAGCGCCGCGATCAGGTCGGCGTCTTCTTCCGTCACCGCGGCCGCGGGAATTTTCGGCGCGTCTGCCGCATAATGGGTCGTGCCGGTATGTGGCAGGCGGTAAGCCGCGCCGCCGACCGAACGAACGAGCGCCGCGACGGCGCCAAGTCGGGCGGCCGCGCTCGGGGCGTCGCCACGGTAGACGACCGCCTGGCCATAAGCTTCGCCGCCGTGTCCCTCGGCCGCCATTTGTCTATCGAAGGCGTGGTTGAAAACGACAATTTTGCCGTTGATTTTCTCTTTGCCTAACGAAGCGAGTTCCTCAAAATCGCGCACCACGACGACCTCCGCGGTGAGACCCGTCGCCGGCGTCGCCACGCTGCCGCCGAGGGCGGTGAGGACAATTTTCTGCGTCGTCTTCGGCGCCTGTCCCTGGAACTGGACAAGCGCCGCAGTCTCTTCGCCGCGCACCCAATGCGGGACCATCACCTTCTCGAGTTGGACCTCCAGTCCGAGCGCCTTCAGTTCGCCGGCGACATACTCGACCGCCTTTTGTGCCTGCGCCGAGCCGCTCAGCCGCGGGCCGATGTTGTCCGCGAGGTGCGCGACCTGCCGGTAGGCGTAGTCGCTCGCGAGGGCTGCCTGCTGCAATTGCTTCGACTCCGCGAGAGTCTGCGCCGAATAGAGAACCGGGGTCGGAGAGGGAGTCGGCGTGGCGGGAGTCGGGGAGGCCGCCGCCGCACCGGACGACAAACCGATGAGCATGAGCAAGCCGGCAAGCCCGTGGCCGCAGGAAGGTATGGACATGCAGCATTCTGTCGAGAAACCGCGCAATCTCAATCTCCTTGCGCGCGGCGGGTCGAATGATCGATCTCTGATTGGCGACAAGCACCCGTTCGCGTTTATCTTGGCCCCGAACCGCTATGCTATGCCTAACGACACCCTCGTTTCACTCGATCTGCCCGGCCTGATCAAACTACGCAGCGGCAAAGTGCGCGAAGTCTTTGACCTCGGCGAGACGCTGCTCTTCGTCGCGACCGACCGACTCTCCGCCTTCGATGTGATCTTGCCCGATCCGATCCCGGACAAGGGCGCGATCTTGAACCAAATCTCCGCCTTTTGGTTCGAGCGAATTCAACTGGCGCCAAACCATTTTGTGACTGCGGACTTCGCCAGATTTCCGACGGAGTTGCAGCCGTTTCAGGCGCAACTGGCGGGGCGCTCGATGATCGTGCGCAAGACCAAACCGTTGCCGGTCGAATGCGTCGTGCGCGGTTATCTCGCCGGCTCCGGCTGGAAGGACTATCAGGCGACGGGCGGCGTCTGCGGACACGAACTCCCATCTGGCCTCCAACTGGCCTCGGAATTGCCGGAGCCGATCTTTACGCCTTCGACCAAGAACGAGGCCGGCCACGATCTGAACATCGACTGGGCGCAATGCTGCGCGATGATTGGCGAGCCCGGGGCGGAAAAGGTGCGCGCTTTGAGTTTGCAAATTTACCGCGCCGGGAAGGAGCACGCCGCGGCCTGCGGGATCGTCGTCGCGGATACGAAGTTCGAGTTTGGTTTGGTGGGCGAGGAATTACTCTTGATCGACGAATGCCTGACGCCAGACTCCTCGCGCTTCTGGCCAGCCGACAGTTACCGGCCGGGACAAAGCCCGCCGAGCTTCGACAAACAATTCGTGCGCGATTATCTCGAGACGCTCGATTGGAACAAAACGCCTCCCGGCCCCCGTTTGCCCGCGGATGTTATTGAGAAAACTTCGGCAAAGTATCGCGAAGCTTTTCGCCGCCTAACGGAGCATGAGATTGCCTGACACGCATGGGGCGCGATTCGTGGCCGCGATGGAATCCTATTGGCAACCAGATCTGAAGCGTGACGTTCTAATCCCGGTCGCCAAGCCGCGGCTGCCGGCCTTTGCGCAAATCGCGCCTTACATGCGACGGATCGATGAAAGTGGATGGTACTCGAACGGTGGCCCGTTGGTGCAGGAATTTGAGCGGCGCCTCGCGGTGCACGGTGGCGGCGGCGCGGCGCGCGTTGCGACGGTGGCGAATGGAACGATTGGTCTTGCGCTCGCGCTGCTGGCCTATGAAGTCCCCGCTGGCACGCTGTGTATGGTGCCGGCCTGGACCTTCGCCGCAACCGCCCACGCAGTCCGGCTCGCCGGATTGGTTCCCTGGATCGTCGACGTTAACGCGGCAAGCTGGGCCCTCGAAGCTCCAGCCCGCGCGCGAATTGCTGCGAGACGCCCCAGGCCCAGTGGCGGCGGTTATTCCCGTTAGTCCCTTTGGAGCGCCGATTGATTTTGCCTCCTGGCAAGCATTTCGCGACGAAACCGGCGTGGCCGTCGTGATTGATGCAGCGGCCGCTTTCGACACGATTTGCGCGGCCTCCGTCCCTGCGGTGGTAAGCCTGCACGCGACCAAAGTACTCGGCATAGGCGAGGGAGGATTCGTGGTCGCAACCGATGCCAACTTTATCGAGGAGTTACAGAAACGCGCTAACTTTGGTTTTTGGGGATCGCGCGAAGCCACTGTTCGATCTCTCAACGGAAAAATCAGTGAGTATGCCGCGGCCGTCGGCCTCGCCGCTTTGGACACTTCGCCGGTGACGCGGGCCGGCTTCGCGCGCGTCGCGCGGACCTATCGCGAAGCATTTGCAGGTGAGCCCAGGATCGTTATGCAACCCGGTTTCGGCGAGTGTTGCGTGGCGTCGACCGTGGTCGTCGCGGCTGAAAAACCCGGAGCCGAAGCGCTCGCTCGCGCTTTGGCCGCCAACCGGATCGGCTCCCGCCGCTGGTGCGGCGGCGGTCTGCATCGTCATGCGGCTTTCGAACAATTCCCGCGACACCAAACCACTCATTCCGACATGCTCGTCGATCGCGTGATTGGTCTGCCTTGCTGGCGCGAGTTGCCTAACGAGGATATTGCGCAGATCTGCGATGTCGTTGCCTCGGTCTGCGCATAATGTCTGTGGTGGACGTTCCCGACAGAAAACAAGTGAGGCCGCTGTACGCCACGCAGACGTATGCCAAGGCATTCGGCCTTTGCTCCATCGAAGTGGACGAATGGCAAACGCCGGTTCTGGTTCGGCCAATTCCCGGGTCCGACTGGCATGATGCGCTTGGTTGTTATCCGCTTGCCGCCATAGCTTGGAACGCTGACTTGAAGGCGGGTCTTGAACGGTTACGCGCGGCGGGTCTGGTGAGCGTAGCCCTGGCACCCGATCCACTGACGAGTCCGCCGCCTGTGCAGCTCGCGGAAGCGTTCGAGGTCTGCCGGCCATTCAAGACTCACTACCTGATTGACAGAAACGCGGGTCCTGTTTGCTTCGCTCGCACTCATCGCAGAATGATTCGGAAAGCTCTTAAGGACTGTACTTTTGGCCCAGTCGATTTGCACGAAACCCTTGCCGATTGGCAAAAGCTCTAGAGGCTGTCCGAAAAGTAGCTTTCGGCGGGAAATGATAGATCGAGTTAAGGTAGGTGGCGCATGGCGATCATGAGGCAGCCAAGGAGAATAAAGCCCATGAAGACAGATCGCTTCTTTTCCCATCGAACCAGCAGACGACGATGATTTCCGAGCCAGGCGATAGTCCTCTCCACGATCCAGCGATGGCGATAGCGGCGCACGGCACGTCCATCCTGGGTCTTAGTCTCAGCACGACGGTTTTTGCGATGCGG
>PNAA01000017.1 GCA_003169975.1 Spartobacteria bacterium
AGCTACTTTTCGGATAGCTTCTAACACATCTACCTCACAAGATGTGCAACGGTTACGCGTTCAGTAAAGCTGCGGAGCTTATTCGGGCGGCCGCAGAGCGCAATCAGCCGTCATGCTTCACCGCATGATGGCTTTTTGTTTTCCCGCGAGGCAGACTTTCGCAAGGAAGAATTTTTCTCCAAGAACGGCCCTCCTTTTCGTTTGATGAATCCCGCTCCACCTCCCCACTTTCCCCTCGTAAAGGGCGCGATGAGATTCCGGCGCAAGCCATCTCAAATCATTCAAAACCTTGACTTTTGCGGACAGAAGCGGACTCTCCGAAAAGTGCCGGGGGGGCAAAACGGGCGGGCCCCCAGCCTCAGAATGGGCTGTGGTTTTGAATGTTAAGTCTCAGCGGAAGAGCAGGTTGAGGGGGTATAGCTCAGTTGGTAGAGCGTCTCGTTCGCAATGAGATTGGGGTTAATATTCCCATTTTCTCCCAAACGACCTCATGCGCTCACACCTCTGAAAAAGCCTTGAAGCGCCATTCCCCACTTGCTCCAAAATGATCTCAAATATTTTGGGCAATGGATAAAATAGTGGATAAGGCGGTTGCTGGCCAAAGGCCGTGGGGGCCGAATTTTCGACCCGGGCTCTCCCTGGATGGGCATACCCCGGGGTGGGTCACCCCACCCCCCTCCTTTGGATTACCCGCCTGCCCTTGCGATTAAAAGGAGAGGCCAACGACTCAATCTCTCGGTGGGGTTCTTCGTGAAAAACTGCCGCATCCCTGCTCTACGAGGTCTGTCGGTGGGGATGGGATTCCTGCGCGATGAACGAATTCCTGCGCGGTGCCGAATCCGTAATGGCTCACCGCCTTACGTGTATGAAAATGAAATTACGTCCTAAAAAAAAGCCAGCTCCGAATCCGCACTTGAGACGCAAGGAGCCCTCAAAACCAAAGAGCCAAAACGTCTACTACAGGACGCGGATGATCCAGCGCGGCGCGAAGGAATTCACCAGTCTGATCGCGCGTTGGCGCTCGCAAGTCTTCATTCAACCGAGATTCCACGTGTCGAAAAGCGATCCTTATCACGGCTTTCAGATTCCGAGTTCAGGATATATTCCGCAGAACAGCGTCAACGGAACGAACGCAAGAAGCGGACGCGACGCGATCCGCATGATAACAGGGTCTGGCTACCAGGACACGGCTCCATCTAAACATGAGCGACGAACATCTAAACCGGCGATGCAGCTGTATCCTCTGGCACCCGTGCCGGATGGGTTAGAAAAAGCCTCACCTCAGCCGCCTCCCGTCTCGCTCGGGCGCCGTTTGGTTTGCGCTTAATTCGCTCTCCTTAGGGCCGACGGTAAAACGACACTGTGGATACTGTCCCCTGAGACAGCTTTCTCGCACGGGCGCGCGGATAATTCCGGCTAGAAATTTCTCCACCATATAACATGTCTCGGGATGTTCGGCCACGAGGGGAGCCAAGGGACATCCGTGGCTGCGAATGGCAAAGCCGTCGCCCCGCTTTTCTACATTGGCCGCACCTCCGATCGAGTTGAGAACCCGCGCGCCGTTTTTCACACGGGAGGTCAATGGCTTTTCGAGATTGTAGGTTCCAAATCGGAAGGCTAATGCCTTACCTGCGGCTTCCAGCAATCGCGGCAGATCCTGCTTGGGAAGATGGCGTTTCAGGGCAGTAACCAGGGCGCAAAGGGTGGCGCTCGAAGCCTGGGCCAAATGTTTGTGGGCGCGTGCCGTGAGCTGGTAAACCTCATGGGGGCGCCGCGTTCCCGGTTGTGAACCGATGCGGTGGACCAACCCTTCACGCTCCAAAGCGAGGAGATGGGAACGCACGGCGTTGTTCGTGAGTCGAAGCCGGGCGGCGAGTTCCCTGACGGTGCCGACGCCGCGTTGCAGAAGATCCACCACTTCCGCTCGGCGACTCCCGAAAGGAGCCTTCTTCCTCCGCGCCGCGGTCGGCAGTTCCTTCGTCATTTCTGGAGCATAGCGGAGGATTCGCTTTTTAATAGTCAAAAATGTTTTGACTTTTTCGTGGCGATGTTCAGAATGCGTTGTGTGAGCCAGTCATATCGAATCACAAAATAAGGCGCGAATGATAGAATCATCCAGTAATCCGCGGCCTTTCCCGGACGCCACTGTCCGTCAGGCGTATCTGCTCTTTCGGTTTGGCTTCACGGTCGCGCCGATCGTCGCCGGTCGTCTGAGTCACAACTTCGATTGAGCTGGCGGCTTCGGCCGGTTCCCACCCAGTGCTCCAAGAGAGATGTCACATCTATATAATTATGAAAACTGATGTTCTGATAATCGGCGGCGGTCCTGGTGGATCAGCCGCGGCGATGTTTCTGCTCCGTGAAGGTATTGCACCTGTTATTCTCGAACAGGAACCATTTCCGCGCTTCCACATCGGCGAATCGCTAACGGGTGAGTCGGCCCAGGTTCTCCGCCGCCTGGGGCTCGAAAACGAAATGGCCAAGCGCGAGTATCCAATCAAACACGGCGTAAAGGTATACGGAACGAACGCGACCAACAGTTGGTACGTCAAGGTCTCTTCCCGGGACGAGAACTGGAAACTCTACGATAATATTACCTGGCAGGTACGCCGGAGTGATTTCGACGATATGATGCAGAAGGAAGCGGTGAATCGGGGCGCCACACTCCGGCGCGGCCAAGCGGTGCAGGCCTTAATGCGGGACGGTGGTGGTCTGCGCGGAGTACTTGTCCGCTGGCCGGATGGAACCATCGAGGAGATCGAGGCTAAAGTGACCCTGGATTGCTCAGGGCAGGCAACTTTTCTGGCCAACCAAAAGGTGACCGGTCCGAAATACATGGGCAGTTACGATAAGCAGGTAGCGTTCTTCTCGCATGTTAAAGGCGCGATTCGCGACTCAGGCACGTCAGGCGAAAATGCGAAGGATAACACCCTCATTCTTTACCATCACAAGTTTCACTGGGCCTGGTTCATCCCGGTCGACAGCGAGACGGTCAGTATCGGGTTGGTCACCCCGCGAGCAGACTTCCTCGAAAAGAAGCAAACACCCGAGGAATTCTTCCGCCACGATCTGTTCACGATTAACCCGGAGCTGAATCGTCGAATTCCAGCTCTCGACTTGGCCGAGAAGGTTCACGTCGTCCCCAATTATTCGTATCAGGTGCGCGGATTTTGCGGCAAAGGCTTCATCTGCCTCGGCGACTCCCACCGTTTCATTGATCCCATCTTCTCCTTCGGAGTCACTGTGACACTGCGAGAAGCCGAACTGGCCGCTCCCCTTATCCGCCAATATCTGGAGGGTAAGATACGAGAGACTGAGAACCCGTTCCGTGAACATCAAATCGCGTGCGAAAAAGGGATCGATAACCTCGAAGACATGATCGATCTCTTCTGGGAACAGCCGTTTGCGTTCGCCACTTTTGTCCACTCACGCTACCCCGAGGAGATGACCGATGCCTTCGCTGGACGCATCTACGAATCCGAACACCAGCCATCGCCTGCCATCCACGCCTTTAGGAAGATGCTCAAGCGGACCCGGAGCTACGACCAGGACGATTATTCGATCCCGATCGGTTCGCGCTATCATCCCGAACGCGCGGCATTATGGGAGCCCAATTCTCCGGTTGAGACCACGGAAAAATGGATGGGAGCACGTTAGGGAGAAATTCTTCCTCGAAAAAACACCCCATATCTTTTCATTTATGTTACAAACTAGTTCACACGACGTGATCGTCATCGGAGGGGGTCCGGCCGGTTCCACCTCCGCCACCTGGCTCGCCCGCCACGGGTATAATGTCCTTCTGCTGGAGCGCGAGAAATTTCCGCGCGAGCATGTCGGGGAATCCCTTCTTCCGTTTTGCTACTCGCTCCTCGACGATCTTGGGGTCATCGATGAGTTAAAGAAAAATTTTGTTCGCAAGCCTGGCGTTCGCTTTATTGATCGCGACGGCAACATCTCGACGACCTGGTGCTTTGATCACGTCATCAAAAATGAGACATATCTTTCCTTTCAGGTGATCCGCGGTGAGTTCGACCACATCCTCCTTAGGAACGCCGCGAAAAACGGTGCCGACGTCCGCGAGGAAACTTCCGTTACTAACGCCGACATTACCAGTTCATCCGATCAAGTCACAGTCACAAGTCTCGATTCGGCCGGCAAGGAAAGCGTGCATACTGCCCGGTTCCTAATCGATGCGAGCGGCCGCGAAGCCTTTATCGGGGCCAAGAGTGGCTGGCGCAAGGCGCGGGAAGAACTCGATCGGACTGCGATCTGGTCCCATTGGGGAGATGTCAAGCTCAGTGGCGGGCTGGAGGAAGGGCTCTCCATCATCATTTACATGGGACTGGAGCAGAAGGGCTGGATCTGGGTTTTCCCTTTGGGCGAGAATCGAATTACCGCCGGTTTCGTGGCGCAAAACTCCTACATCCGCGATCAACAGCGCAAGCTGAAGGGAAGTGGCTCGAAGGACTGGAAACAAGACTTGTGCATGCAGGAGTTGCTGCATTCGAAGTACGTCCAGGGTTTGCTCGAAGGCAGCAAGATGCTCATCCCGACGCAGATCAACGGCAACTATTCCTACGAAGTGAAGAACCACTACGGCTCCAACTACGCCATGGTCGGGGACGCGCGCGGTTTCGTCGATCCGATTTTTTCCAGTGGGGTCTTTCTCTCGATCAAAAGCGCATCGCTCGTTTCCACGGCCATCCACAAGCAATTGACCGGAGAAGTGAACGGCAAGAATGAAGCAATGGAGACTGCCTACCAGCAGATCACCGGTGCCTACAATTTCGTGCATCGCATGATCAAACTCTTCTACAACCCGCATAGCGTGACCTGGGCGCAGGCAGGTGCGGACGGAGAGGCGCACAAGAACCACGAGAGCGCGATGGCCGCGGGCCATTACATGCTCTCGGGAGACTTCTTCGAGAACTATAAAAAGTTTGAAGGCTTCTTTGAAATCCTGGAAGATCCAGAACAGTTCCGACGCTACAAGAAACTGGTGATCGATCGGGACGAATTCGTGCAGCCGACCTGCAGCAGCCGCTGGGATGAGGTTTTCAAGGATATGGTGCAGCGGGATCAAGAGCGCACTGCCGGGACTCGAGATCTAGTGGTCTTGTGAGACGGCTTAAGAATTTTTCGATCCCCCGCTCATGCACGATGTCGTTTCGGGAACGTTGAGAGAGACGGTCCGCCTTTACGTGGTTGTCATGACCCTGTTTGGCACAGGGATTTTGCTCGCTCTCTATAGCGGGACTGGGCTCACCGCGCCAAATCCGCCCCTCGCCCCCCACAGCTACGCTGCCTCCGCGAACCCGGAACATGACGAGACCGCGCCAGCCTCGATTCTCTCCGCCATTGAGGAAAACGCCAGCAGTCCGCTCAGCCGGCTCTTTCTGCAGATCGCGGTGATTGTAGGCGCTTCCTGGGCGGTGGGCTGCGTCTTTCGGTCGTTCGGACAACCCGCGGTCTTAGGGGAAATGATGGCGGGGATTCTACTGGGTCCATCGCTCTTTGGCTTGTTCGCTCCACACGCGTTCAATTTTGTCTTTGCGCCCTCGTCGCTCGACACGCTCCGGCTCTTTAGCCAGATCGGCGTCTGCTTTTTCATGTTTGCGGTCGGGATGGAACTGGATCTCTCGCGGCTGCGCCATAGTGCGCATCGCTCGCTGGTAATCGGTCATTCGAGCATCCTGATTCCCTATTTCCTGGGCGTACTCCTGGCGATACCGCTCTATCATATTTACGCCCAACCGGGCGCTTCCTATGCCGCTTTCGCGTTGATCATGGGAATCGCGATGAGCATCACCGCCTTCCCTGTGCTGGTGCGGATTTTACAGGATCGCGATCTTTTCAAGACCAAGCTGGGCGGGATTGCAACGCTCTGCGCGGCGGTGGGGGATGCGACGGCATGGTGCATTCTGGCTTTCGTCATCGCAGTCGCCCGTGCGACAGATTTTCGGACCGCTTCCTTTGCGCTGGCGCTTGTCGGCATCTACGCAGTGCTTATGCTATTTGTCGTTAGGCCAGTCCTGCAAAAACGCATGCGCGGATCGCTTCTCCGCGAAATCGAACCGAGCCGGGGAGTTCTCGCGCTTTCTTTCGGCGTGGTGCTCGTTTCCGCCCTTTGCACGGAACTAATGGGTATCCACGCTTTATTCGGCGCGTTTGTCGCCGGCGTGGTGATGCCCGCCGGCGGCGGTTTCCGCAAGAAGCTGATCGTACGAATCGAACATTTTAGTTCGGTGCTTCTCCTCCCTATCTTCTTCGCCTTTATCGGTCTTCGAACCCAGATTGGCCTGCTTAGCGGCGCGCGAGATTGGCTGATTTGTCTTATGATCATTTTTGTGGCCACGGTCGGCAAGTTGGGCGGGACGGCGGTCGTTAGCCGGATGTTAAAGATGCCGTGGCGCGAGTCGCTGCAGTTGGGCGCTTTAATGAACACCCGAGGCCTGATGGAGTTGATCGTCCTCAACATCGGATACGACATGGGGATTCTTTCCATACGGATTTTCACCATGCTCGTTCTGATGGCACTGGTGACCACCTTTATGACCGGGCCGCTCGTTGACCTCTTCCGTGGGCGCCGAGCGAGCTCGGGATAAGCCTACGAGGTCGTCGGTTTGGCACACTGGTTCAAGACAGGCGCGATGCAGCCCCCCGCTGGTGACGTACGGCCTCGCTTCCCTTTATGAATACACACCCGTTGCAATCCACGTTCGCTCTTGCCGGCGGTGCTCAGTTCTGTCTCGCTAGACGGCAAGAGGCAACGACGATGACAGCGCAAGAGAATCGACGCACCCGTTGGGCGACATTGCCCGTTGCACTGCGGGCCGTCATCATCGGCATTCTCATCGCTCTCATCCCTGCCAACGTGTGGCCGCCGTTGCTCTTGAGTCTCGGCGTGCCTCTCGCGGCGACTATCGAGGTGGTTTTCCTTGGACTGTATGTCTGGTGGGCAAGTGGAGCAGGCCCCCCAGAGAGAACGCGCGCCGCTCGCGGTGTTGCTTTCCGGAGACGCGCGCTGTCCCCAGCGCAATGGTTTTGGGGTGTCCTCGCCGCGTTTTCTTTCGCGGCGACGGTTCACGCGGCGATTGTGTTGCTGTTCCGCTTTGTGCCCTTTCCGATTGAGGCGTTCCGGCACGGCTACGATTTTTCATTCATTCCTTCACTGCCCTTGAGGTGGATCGCCGTGGTGGTTTCGGCGACATCGGCAGGGATTTGCGAAGAGACAGGATTTCGCGGCTATATGCAGCAACCGATCGAACAACGTCATGGCGCGCCGATAGCAATTGTCGTGTCTTCGTTTTTCTTCATGCTTTTACATCTCACTAAAGCCTGGGCGATGGTCGGGATGGTGCCTATTGTTCTTGGCGCGGGCGTGCTGCTTGGACTTCTCGCGTGGTCCTCCGGATCTCTCATTCCGGGCATGATTGGCCATGTCGTGATGGACATTGGGCTGTTTGGCTATTGGTGGACCGGCATCGCGGCCGACTTCCGCGCGCGTCCGATCTCGGAGACGGGTGTCGATCGGGCGTTTCTCATCACGTGCGTCATCTTGGCAACCACGCTTATTATTGTGCTGCTCGCGGCAAGACGGCTCAGCCGAATTACCGTGTCACCTGCGGTTGCCGTCTGACCATGCAGGCAGCCCGTTCTCTCATTTTCGAATTGGCAACCGCGCGACAAGCAGCGCTCCGGCAAAAAAAAAGGACTGCGCTGTATGCAAAGGCAATCCTGGCTCCAGCCGCGCTCCACAACGCGCCGACGATGATGCTCGAGATAAAATCGCCTACGCCGTTGACTGTGGCGAGAACACCAAATGCCATGCCGTGATGATTTTCCTCCACCAGCTCCGCGCAGAGTGAATCTTCCAGCGTCTCCTCGATCGCCACATAGACGCCACCGGAAATAAAGATGAGCGCGAATGTCCAGATGCTCACCGGAAGAAAGATGATCGCCAGCGCCATCGCTCCTCCGAGAGCGTATCCAATCGCAAGCAGCAGATTTTTCGGCACCCAATCCGCAAACCAACCGGCGATGAAAGAAAAGCTCGCATAGAAAACATTGTGCAAGATGTAAAGCGACACGGCGTTTTGAGCGGGGTGATCGGTGCGGCGCTGCTCGCACTCGTTGATATCCTTCACGCCTTTGACGAGATCGGCGGCGAGCGTGTCCACTAGCTGAACTATATTGAGTTCGCGCGGATTCTTCAATATTGATCATCCCGCATCCGTATGATTCATTTCGATGAGGCACATCGGGCGGTTTACTATCCGGATGATCGGCGTTTTCGAATTTGGATCCGTCCTTCTATCCTAATCCCGCTGCTGTTTCTCGCGCTCAGTCCCTTCGTCCTGGCCTGGATGCAGAAAGCTATCTTCGGTCTTCCTTACATCGCACTGGCATCCGCTTCGCACGAGGGCGTCACGAGCGGCCCGCATGGCTTTCCGTTCTGGATTCGCTGGAGCCATTTCATCAACCTCTTTTTCCTGTTCATGCTCATCCGCAGCGGTCTTTCCATCCTGATGGAACATCCGCGGCTCTATTTCAATGACGGTTGCACGCCAGGTACGGAATGGATTCGTTTCACGCCATTGCGGGTGCCGACGGACCGCATCTGGACGGCCAAGGACGATGGGCGTTACATCTCGCCGATGGTCGCGACTCCCGGTTATCGTCACACGGTAGGCGTCGCTCGCTCATGGCACTTCATCACCGTTTACGGATTTGTTCTGACCGGCGTATTTTTTGTAATTGGACTGTTCACCACTGATCAATGGCGACGGCTCGTGCCTACTTCGCCCGATATCTTCCTGCAGGCGTGGAAGATTTTCGTCCATTATGGCAACTTTCACATTCCGCCCGAACCGAATGGGTTCTACAGCTACAATCCGCTCCAGCAGCTTTCTTATTTCGCCACGATCTTCATCATGGCGCCGCTATCCATTCTCACCGGGATGGCCATGTCGCCGGCTTTGGTGAATCGCTTCCCACTCTACGCCCGATTATTCGGCGGCCGCCAAGCCGCGCGCTCGATTCACTTCATCATGCTCATCGGATTCATCGGATTTACCATCGTGCATGTGACGCTGGTCGGACTCACGGGTTTCGCGCGAAACATGAACCACATCGTATTAGGCATCGACGATCTGCGACCCGCGGGAATGATTCTGGGATCCATCGGGATCGCGGCCGCCGTGCTTTCCTGGATTGGCGCGCATTACATCTCGTGGTATTTTCCCCGCAAATTGCAGCACGCGCAGAAGGCTGTCACGCAACCGGCGAAATTGGTAACGCTCGATCGGCTTCTCCCGAATCAGCATTATCGCAGAGACCAAATCTCGCCACGCCTCTGGCCTAACGGCAAAATGCCGGAGCGCGAGGACTGGGAACAGCTCGCCGCCGGAAACTTCAAAGATTACAAACTAAAGGTTGCAGGTTTGATTGAGAATCCAGTCCAGCTCTCTCTCGACGACCTTCGGGCGCTGGGCGGGGAAGAGTTCATCACGATGCATCATTGCATTCAGGGTTGGACTGGCATTGCGCAGTGGCGTGGGCTGCCGATGAAAAAGTTGATCGAGCACGTTAAGCCCAAGCCATCCGCAAAAGTGATCGCATTCTACTCGTTTGGCCCGTCACTTTTCAGCCCCACCTACTACGAGACGCAGACGCTGGATAACGCGCTCAAGCCGGAGTGCCTGCTGGCGCTGGAGATGAACGGCGAGCCGTTGCCCGCCATCCATGGTGCGCCTTTGCGACTGCGCGTGGAGAACCAGCTTGGCTACAAAATGATAAAGTGGATCGAACGCATCGAGTTCGTCGAATCCGAGAAGCAGCTTGGCAAAGGCGAAGGCGGTTCGAACGAAGACG
Source organism: Spartobacteria bacterium (assembly GCA_003169975.1). Taxonomy (GTDB): domain Bacteria; phylum Verrucomicrobiota; class Verrucomicrobiia; order Chthoniobacterales; family UBA10450; genus Palsa-1392. The sequence goes on from PNAA01000017.1 coordinate 9,874, forward strand.
ACGAATATTTCGACCTGCTGCCGAATATCTGATCCAGAGCGGAAAACCTCGCTGACACCGCCGCTTTGGCGTACCTCAGAATTCCTTCCCAGCCAAGATCAGATACCGTTTTGCGTTTATCAGGTTCGCGCTTGAGTCCCGGAAGCTGGCTGCAGGCGGTGTTGGGGCAAGATGGGGATCAAACGGATCTCCCATCCCTGTCGAACGAACCCGCCTTGAATCTTCGCGGAACCCGCTGAAAATTGCCGGCCAAATGCGATCGGCCGCTTCGCCTTCCTCCAAACCAATAGTTGCCGACGGGCATTCCGTGCTGCGGGATTTCCGGACCAACTCGCGCATGCTGGTGCTTGTCGGTCTGGCGATCCCTGTTGGCGTGGTGAGCGCGCTCATGGCGAAGCTGCTGCTTTGGTTGATAGCTGAGATTACCAATCTCGTTTTCTTTCAACGTTTCGGAACCCTTCTCCCTCCGCTGGAAAATCATCATCAGTTTATCGGGTTCTCCAGCGCCTGCTTCATCCACACCACCTGCACCTGCGCCGGGCTTACCCCGGCCGTGCTCAGGCGTAGCGCGAGATTTGCCCAGGCATCGTTATTCGGATCGGCCCACGCTGCGGCGTCCTTCCCGCCCTGCGCGCCGTCCACGATTGTCAGCTGAGGATTCTTGCTGGGATCTGCGTCAGCCTGCGGCTTGAAAGAAACGTCACCACCGCTCGCAAACTCATCCGTGGCGTTGGACATTCCGATCGAGATAAGTCCTATTATCCCGTGGCTATTGTCCGAGTTGCCGGTGGCATCGAGTGGTTTAACCTGGTTCGCTTCGGAAAGTCCGGCGGCTAGGTGCTGAGCCGGGCGCGTGTCGTTCCCATTGGGATAGAGGCCGCCCTCAAACCCCTGGTAAGTTCCCGTTCCCAGATCGGGAAGTGGAATATTGCCGGTAGTCGTCAGCGAACAATCACCCCGAACGACCGACGGCATGATTCCGAGTGCTACGACGAAGAGTGAACTAAGCGCCCGTAACGTAATGTGAGTTCGCATGGTAACCAATGGAGCGGCCTTCCGACTCAGCAAGGCCGAATTTGGATTCCGTTCAAGATGTAATCTCGTGGCCACAATGCATTTTCGATGGCGTCTTCTGGCTCAAGCACACATGGTTTTGTCATTCAAAAATCAGAAATGATCACCAAACAAACGGGCGCGCGCAGAACATTATCTAGGTATGGTTAGAAATACCTAATGAGCCAGCATTGTTCCTACGAATTCTGGATGAGCAAGGCCGCGAGTTTGCGCACCACCGCGCTTTCTCGCCATGCCTCTTCCGCGGTTCCGAACCATCCGATCAGCCAACCGCTGGCCAGACGCGCTACCCGCGCTGTTAGAGGGCGATCTCCGCATCGACATGGTTTTCCGGATTGTGACCGCAAGATTACAATCGCAAAAGAACCCAAATCTGTCTTGCCATGCCTTGGCACAGGATCATTATCGATCCGTCCGGCACCTCCGCCATGCGCCACCGGGGGGTCGGCAAGTTTGGAGAATCCCAATGAAGACACTTCTTCCAACCCTCTTCGTTAGCCTGCTAATCGGGCAGACACTTGTCGATCCCTCGCCCGCCTTGCTGGCCCAGCAGATTTCGAGTCAACCGTCGCAGGCTCTGCGGCCAATCACCGAGCAATATGCGGTGGCGGACGACGGAACAATCCTGACCTGGGAAGCCTTTCTGGCCCCGGGGGGGGGAGTGCATCCCAACGTTCTAATCATTCATGGTGGCGGGTTCAACGGAAACGAAGACGGCCCCGGGCAACTGGTTTGTGCACAAGATTTGAGTGACGCCGGAATGAACGCCTTTATTATCTCCTACCGGCTTGCGCCCCCCGGTATGCTTCCGGGCCAGACGTCGGATGGCCGCTACCCTGATCAGACAAATGATGTCCATTTGGCCGTCCGTGCGGCACGTCAGGATCCTCGTGGAAACGGCAAGGTCGGCGCGGTCGGTGGTTCAGCCGGTGGTTCCCATACAGTTTACGTAGCTGCTACCGGAACGCCGGGCGACGACCAGATCGACGCCGGGGTCAGCCTAAGTGGCGCATATAACTTTGGCGACAAGGCATCGTGGCAATGGCAGAGCGGCCTTTTTTTCGCCTCCGTGAGCAACTACGTCAACTCAACCAATGCCGGAGTTCTTACGGCAGCATCGCCTATCGCGTTTGTCAGAGCGCCCTTGCCGCCGCTACTGCTCTATGCATCTGCGGACGAATCTATGCCGCCGCAGCAAATTGCTGATCTGATAGCCCAACTAAATACTGTGCGGGTGAAGAATTACCAGCAGACGGTATACTCTGGACACGGACACGCTTTCGCCTACTGGAGTAAGATCAGCCCCGATGTGATCGAATTCTTGCTTGACGTATTGAACCGCTAAGGTGTCAACCGTCTCGGCGCCCTGGGCTCCGTTGGCAACGGATCAAGGGGGATGAGAATCATCGACGTCCGACCTTCCAGAAGGTTTGAGAAATATTGGGAAGCCTTCGAAGGACTGAGCGTGCAGCCAGCCTTTCACTCAAAGAAGGATGCGATCGCATACGCCAGGTTGCGTTTCGGCGGCGGCAACGGCCGAGATCCATGTCTACGACGATGCCGGCGAAAACATCATCGAGAAGATCCCGATCGACGATCGGATCAAGTATCTCAACGCCTGATGAACGAGCAGCGGACTGGAGTTTGATCTGGACAAAAGCACGGCCAATCGGTCCAATCTGCATCGAACAAGATCTGTGCATGACGATCAGGGTAACACGCTCAGTTCCGCCTCGGCGAGCATGGGCATATTGGGGTAGTGGTTCAGTTTGAAAAGAAATCGCTAGTCGTCTCGCAGAAAACCCAAGTAAATCGCGTAGGCCGCAAGAGCAAGGAAGAGGAAAGCCGCTAAGTACGCTTGATTTGGAGTCACCCAACCTCCTCCGTGGTAGCCGCGCAACAACGTATGATGCACCTGGGCATGGCGCGCCGAAAACAGAAAGAAAAGGCCGAAACCTCCACACAAGGCAGCACCGACCAAACCAGACTTTCGCGGAGTCACGTTTTCAGCCTAGCAGAGCGATAATTTCGTCCAACTCCCAAACGTGATCGGAAACACCGGCTTCCATCGCTGGCGTAACGCGGAGCGATTGATGGATGCGAGCGAAATTGTAGTGCATGTAATGCAGCGCCAGCATGTGTTCGTGATTCTCGACCTTCTTTGAAAATCCATTCGTTAAGCGAGTGAAACGCCGCATCTGCATGCGCATCGTCAAATTCTGACGCTCAACGTAGCTCGTTGAAATATGAGCATGGTCGGGATTGCCGGTGATGACCGCTTTCTTCGCTCCCATGCAGATTGCGGGGCTGTAGCGCACTTGCGGACCTTCTGGAGCGGCTCCGTAGATTTTCTGGAGCATCGCAAAATCAATTTCGGTCCCAAACACGTCCTCTACCGCGTGGAAGTAAGCGCGGTGCCCGTCGCTTGTTAGTTGCACGCGATGCGCCAAACGGTCTTTCAAATCAGAAAGAAAATGATAAGCGCATCCCGCGTGGCGCTCCCCAACGAACCAACACGGCACGAGTTTTGTATCCGCGTCGATTGCAACCCAAGTCCACACGTCGCCTGCCCCGTTCGCCTTCATTTCCTCGGTGCAATTCTTTTCCTTCGCTCCGATGAACGACCAAACTTCGTCGCATTGAATACGCTTACACTGAAGGCTGCGAAGCGCACGGTCCTGATAATTCGAGCAAGCGCCGCCGAGATCGACGAGCAACTTGTTGATCGTGTTCCGTGCGACGCCGGTAATACGGCTAACGGCCCGCATTGAATTGCCCTCAACAAGAGCGGCAACGATCCGGGTCCGTTCCTCAATGCTCAGCTTATTCATACTTTCAAACTGAACGTTCAAAGCAATTTGTCAAGCATTATTTAATTATTCTTCGTTTTCGAAATATGAGAATTGACAACTTGAATGCAATATGTATTTTCAGGAATTGATGCAACTGGATCTGCCGATTTTTCACGACCCCGATGCGAGCGGCGAGATGCGCTCGCCCGGCTGGTTTATTCAAACCGAGTTGGACAAACGCAGCTGGAGTCAAGCTGCTCTGGCCGAAGTCCTGGGTCGCCCCGTTGGAGCGGTAAACGAGATGATTAAAGGCAAGCGTGCTCTTACTCCTGAAATAGCCGTTGGTCTTGGCCGCGCATTCGAACAACCGCCCGAACTTTGGGCTCATCGAGAAGCGGCATACCGCCTGTCATTGGTGAAGGATGCGCCTGATGATGAGACAGCAAAGAAGGCGAGGCTCTTTGAGGCAGCCCCTATCAAAGATTTGCAGCGCCGTGGCTGGATTAGTCCAGCAGCGGAAAGCGCGGCCGAGATAGAAGCGGAACTAACGCGATTTTTTGGGAAAAATCCTTTGATTGACGGTCCGATCGCCCTTGCTCGTAAGGTGGACCCAACCGCCGATTTCTCCAACGCGCAGCGTGCATGGCTGATGCAAGCGGTTCATCTTGCCAAGAAGATCAACGCCAGAGCTTACCGTAAAGAGCTACTTGAAGCTGCGTTGCCAAAGATTCGGCGTCTGGCCGCGAAACCGGAACACGCTGCAAAGCTGTCGATCATGCTGGCAGAAGTGGGAGTCAGATTCGTAGTCATTGAAGACCTACCCAGAACCAAGATAGATGGAGCGGCTTTCTTTATTTCTAACGACGGGATGCAGCCCGTTGTGGCCGTCTCATTACGAATCGACCGAATGGAAAGCTTTTGGCACACCCTTGGCCACGAGCTACGGCATATCCTTAACCAAGACTCTCTGTCTTTGGACGCTGATTTGGTCGGTAGTGATCGAAGCAAGCGTCTATCTGCCTTCGAAAGTCGTGCGGATAACGAAGCTGCGGAATGGCTAGTTCCTTCTGATGAAATCAATAGCTTCGCGCTGCGAGCTAAACCTCTATTCACTAAAGAAGCCATTCTGCCGTTTGCAGGCCGCATGGGCGTTCATCCCTCTGTCGTGATCGGTGTTCTTAACCATAAGGGAGCACTGGATTGGAACAGGCACGCGGACTTGCGCCCGAAGATTCGTGAACACGTAATTTCTACCGCTACCTGCGACGGTTACGGGCGAAAGCCGTTTTTCAACCTAATATAACTATGAGCAAGACATATAACGAGATAGTAATAGATAAGATTGTTGAGCCATTCCGAAGGGCCCACGGAGACGGCGAATCTTCTTTAACCGACATGGCGCTATGGGCCATCCAAAACAAACTGTGGGCCCCAACCGTGAAGTCCCAAATCGCTCTCCTGCGAGGCGAGATAAGCGAAGCGATGCAAACAGCGCGCAGGGAATACAAGGGACTCAAGGTGCGACAATATCATTGCGTCCAGCGGAAACTCGAAGACGGAGCCATTCAGACAGTGTGGTCTCATATCGACGTGGCCACTCCAGAGTTCATGGAGAACAGCTTCGGCAGACGCCGAACAGCGGAAGCTAATCGCTGTTACCAGCTACACAGTGACATTATTTATTGGAACGAAGTCAAAAATCCCGGAAGGCCGGTAGATATGCTGTTCGATTTTCGCGACGACATTAAAGACCGCGACCACGCCCGCGAATCAGGCGAGGGTTTAAACGATTTTCAGGACTTGGATTGATTTTTGTTCCAACGAGCCCGAGCCGCGTTTTGCGCGATCTGCGCCCTTTGCTCGGCTGACAGTTTTTTTGCCCGCGCCTTGCCGCCTTTTAGGCCGCCGAGTCGTCCTAAGCTGACAGCGGCAGGGTTCTTTTTGGCGGTCTCAGGCTCAATTTGCCCCGTGGAGATGGCCACGATCCGCGCCGCTCGCGCGTTTGCATCGCGGGGAAGTTTCTTCGGCCTTTGCACGAGGACAGTATGCTTGAGCGGTCATCCTTTCACAAGTTTTCAATTTTCAAACTGAGCCACTACCCATATTGGTCGGTGACGTCACCGGCGACGGCAGGGTCACGAACGGCGACACAGCGGCAGTCCAAGCGGTCCAAGGTCAACAGACCAACAGCTCGAACTTCCGCGACGATATTACGCTGGACGGAAAGATCAACACTCAGGACGTGCAAACGGTGCGGTCGCACAGAGGCGAGGTCCTGCCGTAATTAGAAAGGTGTCCGGTTTGCATTCACTTGCCTAACACATCTACCTCACAAGATGTGCAACGGTTACGCGCTCAGTAAAGCTGCGGAGCTTATTCGGGCAGCCGCAGAGCGCAATCAGCCGTCATGCTTCACCGCATGGCGGCTTTTTGTTTTCCCGCGGGGCAGGCTTCTCGCACGGAAGAATTTCTCTCCAAGAACGGCCCTTTTTCGCTTGATCAATCCCGCTCTACCTCCCCACTTCTCCCTCGTAACGGGCGCTAGAGATTCCAGCGCAAAGCCATCTCAAATCACTCAAAACCTTGACTTTTGCGGACAGAAGTGGACTCTCCGAAAAGTGCCGGGGGGGCAAAACGGGTGGACTCCCAGCCTAGAAATGGGCTGTGGTTTTGAACGTTAAGTCTCAGCGGCAGAGCTGGTTGAGGGGGTATAGCTCAGTTGGTAGAGCGTCTCGTTCGCAATGAGAAGGCCAGGGGTTCGAATCCCCTTACCTCCAGCCTCCGCTTGGAGCGTAGCGGGAAGCGAAGGGCGGAACGGCTGATTTAAAGGGCTGCTCGAACGCGTTTCAGGAAGCCGTCCGGCGCATAGGTGAGCAAGAATTTTTCGCGGGAGCGGTCCATGATGAAAGCGTCGTTTTCCGCCACGAACTGGTGCGCGGCCACCGTTGGCCCAGGCGTGAATTCCTTCCACTCCATCACATCCACGATGCCGTCTTCGGCGATAAAGTAGGAGCCCTCGGCGACGAGAGGACCGTATAAGCGCATTTCTTGGAGGACGTGTCCGGCGGCGTGATTGCCATCGGCGATGACCAACGCTTTGCGCCCGGCCGCGAGTCCTCGTGCTTTCTCGACCGTAGTCGGCGCGATGCTGTCACCATTGATGAAGCGCACTTCCGGCGGCAACTGAATCGCAGGCGGCTCCAGATCGATCGCAATGACCAGTGCGTCATCCGCGCGGAACGTCCGCAGCATGTCCGCAAGCCATAGCGTGGTGCCGCCGTGGCGCACACCGATCTCGATCACCGTATCCACCGCGGTTTCCCAGAGGATTTCCTGCAGAACCCAGAGGTCGAGGACATTTTTCCACGTCTGCACGCCGCGATAGTGCACTTGATCGAAAACGATCTCACGCTGGTAACGCTCGATCCACTCGCGCAGCGTCATCTCCAGATTCGCCTTCAATCCGCTGCCTCCCGCATTCATTTCAGCCATCTCCCTGATTACTAGGATTCACGCTCCGCCGCCAACTGCAGCAAACGCAGTATTGCGAAGAGAGATAACGCCGCAGATCTTCGTAAGAAGTCGTTAGGCTGCGCTGAGCGGTTGCGGAGCCGGCGTGATTGTGGGTAAACGCCCGTTGATAAAATCCACGATCTGCTGCACGCGAGTCCCGCGACCACGCTCGAAAATGAAGAGGGCGGTCGAGCCTTTCCCGTTTTCCGGAGCGATGACCAGGTTCTCGGAAAGAAATTTCGGCTCCCGGGCGGCCAGGCAGCCGTCGAGCTGGATTGTCTGCGCTCGCCCACTCCAGCCGCGGCGCGCGACAAAAATAAGTTTCACCGGATCTTCATTCGTCGCGATCAGCATGCCGGATGAATTCGCCGGCACACCCCGCAGGCGTTTGCTGATGCACGGCACCGCCCAAGCGACCGTCTCGCCTAACAAATTCTCGCGGGCAAAGGCGGACGCGTAGCGGGAGGCCAGCGTCGTCGGCAGGGCCGAAGCGGTCTCGCTGGCGGCCGGACCGTTTAGTTTCTTCCAGATGAGCCAGAGCTTTACTTTCACCGCCCGAAAGATCTTGGGCGCGAAATAAAGGATGATTGAAATGAGGAGAACGAAAATCCCGAGCGCCAATACCGGATTATAATGAATGAGCGCGAGCCCGCCGATGACCGCGGCGTCCTCCGCCAGGCTTAGGAAGACGTTCGAGAACGGCTCGGGCGACGTGTTGGCCACGAGGCGGGTCGAGGCTTTGGCCGAGTGCGTAACGAGACTCGCGCCGCCTGCCACGAGCCCGATGACGACATCGAAGGAAGGGCTCGTTTGACCAAGGACCCGAATCGCGAGCAGCGCACCGCCGATCGGCCGGATGATGGTGTGGACAGTATCCCACGCCGAGTCGACCCAGGGGATCTTGTCCGCGAAAAATTCCAGGACGTAGAGCGTGCCGGAGATCCAGAGGATGAGCGGGTCGCCCAGGATGGCGAGTGATTGGTAGGCAGGCGCCAGCACAATCCAGTGCTGGTGAATCGCGAGGCCGGTGACAAAGACGGTCAGGTAAAGATTAACGCCGGCCAGGCAGGCGAGGCCAAGGGCCACGCCAAGCAGTTTCAACTGGTCCACGACGAAATTATGCGGGCGGGCGCAACGAAGTCACGCGGTTTCGCGCGCGGCCTTCTTTTCGACCGGATTTGCGAAATTCAAGGGATGAGAAAAATCTTGTTAATCCGGTTAATCCTGTCTTTTTCCTGCCGATGCTCGATATTCGTCTGATCCGTGAAGAGCCCGACTTCGTGAAAAGCCGGCTCGCGAGTCGCGGTGGAGACGATCAGCGGAAGATCGATGAAGTGCTCGCGGTCGACACGGAGCGACGGAAAATGGAGACGGCGCTGCAGCAGTGCAACGCCGACCGGAAACGTCTGAGCAAGGAAATTGGCGGTGCCCGCAGCCGGGGCGAAGACGCCACCGAGCTGGAGGAACATGTCCGGCAGATCGGCGACGAGATCGCAGAGCTCGTTAGGCAAACAGCCGCGGCGGAAGAACGCCAGCGTGATTTGCTCCTCAATATTCCGAACCTCCCGCACGCCGATACGCCCGTCGGCGCGACGGCCGCGGATAATCCAGTCGTGCGCAGCTGGGGCGAGAAACCGCAATTCGACCACCCGGTTTTGGATCACGTCGCGCTCGGCGCGAAGTTGAAACTCTTCGACGCCGAGCGGGCGACGAAGCTGAGCGGGAGCGGATTCATTTGTTTCACTGGAGCGGGCGCGCGCCTGGAACGGGCGTTGATCCAGTTCATGCTCGACCTGCACACCCGCGAGCACGGCTATCTGGAGGTGAGCCCGCCGTTTCTCGTGCGGCGCGATTGCATGGTCGGCACGACGCAGTTGCCGAAGTTCGAGGAAGACATGTACGGGCTGGAAAACGGGGCCATGTTTCTCGCGCCGACCGCGGAAGTGCCGGTGACCAATCTCCATCGCGAAGAGCTGCTCGCGGCGTCGGACCTGCCGAAGAAATACACGGCTTACACACCGTGCTTTCGCCGCGAAGCCGGTTCCGCCGGACGCGAGACGCGCGGGATCATTCGCGTCCATCAGTTCGACAAAGTGGAACTGGTCAAGATCACCGCGCCCGAAAATTCCTACGCGGAACACGAGGCGCTGACGGCCGACGCGGAACACGTTTTGCAATCGTTAGGACTGCATTACCGCGTGATCGAACTTTGCACCGGCGATCTCGGTTTCGGTTCGGCTAAAACCTACGATCTCGAGGTTTGGTCGCCCGGGTCCCGCGACGGCGGGACCTACCTGGAGGTTTCGAGCTGTTCGAATTTTGAAGATTTCCAGGCGCGCCGGATGAATCTGCGTTTCAAGGACGCCGCGGGCAAGAATCGCTTCTGCCACACCCTGAATGGTTCGGGCACGGCCCTGCCGAGGCTTTTCGCCGCGCTGGTGGAGACGAATCAGCAACCCGATGGTTCAATCCGGATTCCCGAGAAGCTGCAACCGTTCTTCGGCGCGGCGGAAATTCGTTAGGCTGAGGGCGGCGTTTCGGCGAAGAGATCGAGCTGACCGCGCTCGTTAGGCGAGGAGGCCTTTTCACCGGCCGGCAACGGCAGATCGAAGCCGAGGCGTCGCGCGAGACGCTGGCACGTCTCCGGAGAGAAACCTTCGTAGTGATTGTTGGCGAACGTCCAGACGCTGCGGATTTCGGCGAGATGCCGCTGGATGCGCAGGGCCCAGCTATCCAGCGCCGCCTCGCGTTTCCAGAGGAGTTTGCCGTAGCGATGGATGCGCTGGCCGGCGCCATCATATTTCGTCAGGGCATCGCCCAGCAGCCGGAGATAGAGGAAATCAGTCGTGATCGGCTGGAACTCGAAGGGCGCCAGGTTGCGCTCATTCAGCGGGCTCATATCGGACCAAACCCAGCAGAGGCGGTGTTTCTCGAAGAGCCGAATGAAGTGCGGCCGATGCCAGCCGGGGTGGCGGAATTCGATCGCGAAACGAAAATCCGCCGGCAATTGCGCGACGAAATCCCGAAACGCTGTTTTCTCCTCTTTCGGCGCGTAGGAGGGCGGTAGTTGAATCAGGACGACGCGCAACTTCGGCGCGAGCGGCTCGAGCGCGCGGAGAAATGCGCTCAGTTCGGTGCGGCAATCGCGCAGCCGGCGCTGATGCGTAATTTCGCGGGGTAATTTGCAGGTGAACCGAAAGTGCGGCGGCGTCATCTCCACCCACCGCCGGGCCGTCGCTTCCGATGGCGCGCTGTAAAAAGTCGAGTCGATCTCGACCGCAGGGAAGAAGCGAGCGTAAAATTCGAGCCAGCGATTCGAAGGCCAATCTCCCGGGTAGAACGCGCCGCTCCACTCGTCGAAGCTCCAGGCACAGGTGCCGATGCGGATTTTCTGCTGCTCGATCAAGTTCAAGGTGCGCCGAAGACCAGCCCGCGCCTCCATCGTCGCGTCGCCGTTGCCAAGGTTATCGAATCGGAGCGCACGGTCACGTGTTTTCCCGGGAGCCTTTCCTGCGCGAGGCGGCGGGTCCCCCGGCTTGACGGCATGGACATCGTTCATTACCCTGCGAATCCCGATGACCTATCGAGTTCGCTTCCTTCTTTTGTTCGCTGCCGCCTGCGTGGCGTTTCCCGAGCGAAGCCCCGCCCCCGTCGTTTTTCGCCCGAACGCGAAAGCGAAATATCAGAATCCGGGTGAAGCGGAGATCAGCGGCAACGCCAACGAGCTTTTCAACAAAGCGGAGGCCGCGGAGACACGTGGCGACCACAAGTTGGCCATCAAGATCTACAAACGGCTGGTGAAGCGCTACCCGCGTTCGAATCACGCGCCGGAGGCGACCTACCGCGCGGCGCGGCTGACGGAGAACGGAGGCGACCTGCTCAAAGCCGCCGGCATTTACCGGGGCCTGATGGAGGCTTACCCCCAGACGGAGCATTTCCAGGAAGCAATCGAATCGCAGTTCCGTATCGGCGAGATTTATCTCAACCAGAGAAAGAAAAAGGTCCTTGGCGTGACCGTCGGCGCGACCCTGGACTACGCGGTCGAAATCTTTGCCTCGATCGTGCGCAGCGCGCCCTACGGCCGCTATACGGCGCGGGCGCAGTTCGACATCGGACGGGCGCGTGAGAAACAAGGCTCGTCGGACCTGGCGATCGACGCCTACCAATCGGTCGTGGAGAAATTCTCGAATGATCCGTTGGCGGTCGATGCCCAGTACCAAATCGGATACATCTGGCTGGCGGCCACCCGCGCCGGCACCTACGATCCGGATGCGGCCGAGAAGGCGCGGATCGCCTTCCAGGATTTTCTTTTCCGCTTTCCGAAAAGTGAGAAGGCGCCGCAAGCGCGGGAAAATCTCGCCTTGCTCGAGCATCGGCAGACCAAGGGGTCTCTCGATATCGCAAAATATTACGACAAGGCAAAGAACTACCGCGCGGCGGTGCTTTATTACAACGAGGTGATTCGGCAGCAGCCCGGCTCGAGCGAGAGCCAAATCGCGCAAAAGCGGATCGATCAGTTACGCGCCAAAGTGGGCGAAGCCGCCTTGCAATCGGCCGCCACGATCGCGGAACGCAACGCGAAGAATAATCCGAAAAAAACAGCCGCCAAAGCTCCCGCTTCCGCGCCTCCCACCCATGAGGAGCGAGCGCCGGTCCCGCCCCAAATGCGCGGCAATCCGAACGATATCGCACCGTTGCCGCCCTCGGCGGATTCGGACTCGCTGCCACCGCCCGCTTCGACGGACGGTTCCGCCCCCCCTGATGCCGCTGCGACGCCGGAGCCTTCCGCGACGCCAGAGGCAACCGCCACCCCGTAGCGGTGAAAAGACCTTTTACCGCCGCCGTGCTCCTCCTTTCGTTAGGCGGATGCGCGGGGTATCACATCGGGCCGGTGCAGCCTTATTATCTGCGCGCCATCCACAGCATCGCGGTGCCGACTTTTGAAAACAGAACGCTCGTCCCGCGCATCTCCGTGCTCGTGACCGATAGCGTGATCAAGCAATTCCAACAGGATGGCACCTATCGCGTCGCGAGCGACGACCAGGCCGACGCGATCGTGAAAGGCGCAATCGTCCGGATCACCCGGGCCCCGGCACGTTCCCTGCGCGGCAACGTCCTCGCGACGACGGAATTCAGCCTCTCGCTCCAGGTTCGCTATTCGCTGGTGGAACGCGGGAGCGGCAAAATTCTGGCCGCGCCGGTGGACGTGTTCGGCACGACCAGCTTCTTCGTTGGACCCGACATCACTTCCGATGAACAACAGGCCTTGCCGCTCGCGGCGGAGGAATTGGCGACCCGTCTCGTCAGCCAGCTGAGCGAAGGCTGGTAGCCGTGAAAGGCGAAGAAAAACTCTGGTCCATTCTAAACGATAAGCTGGAGATGCTGCGCGCCGGCAATCGCCTGCCGGAGGCGATCCGCGTCGGCGAGACGGCGCTCGAACTGGCCCGGCGAACTTTCCCGGAGACGCATCCATCGCTTGCCCTCAGCTACGAACGCCTCGGGCAACTTTACGATCAGCAGGGGCGCCGCGCGGAAGCGAAACCCTATCTGGTCAAAGCACTCCGGATGATCGAAAAAAACGAACCCGCCGATCAGCGGGCGATTTATCGAATGGCGCGCCGCCTGGCGTATCTATGCGATGTGAACGGCAGCCAGGAAGAAGCCATCACTTACTACGAAAAGGCCATCCACGCCGAAGGCGAGCTGGGCGCAGTGCTCCACTCCGATCTCGGCACGATGCTGAACAACGTCGCGCTCATCTACCGCAAGAGCGGCCGGGAAAAAGCCGCCGAGCCGTATTACCTGCACGCTCTCGAAATTTATGAAAAGCAGCTCGGGCTCGAGCACGCCGACGTCGCCGCGGTGCTCAATAATCTTGGCGTCTTTTATACCAACGAGGGACGCTTCGAGGAAGCGGAGAAGATGCACGACCGCGCCCTTGCGATTCGCCGCAAGGCAAACCCGGGCAGCCATGCGGATATTGCGCAATCGAACTGCAATCTAGCGGTCGTTTACCATTCGCGGGGCGACCTGGCGCGCGCCGGGGAGCTTTACCGGGAATCGCTCCGGGAGTGGGAGGAGATGGCGGGAAAACCGCCGGAGGATTACGAAATCGTCGCCTCCAATTACGCCGACCTCCTGAGATCGTTAGGCAAAGCGCGCAAGGCCGGCTCGATCGAATCGCGCGCCCGGAAAATGCGCGGTCGCTGATTGGCGCTTGCGGTCGGGGCGGCGTCGGGCAACTTACCACCCGCGCAGCGCGACGCTCACGTGGCGGAATGGCAGACGCGTACGGCTCAGGACCGTATGGGGCAACCCGTGGAGGTTCGACTCCTCTCGTGAGCACCCGCTCGGCCGGCCTTGTACGTTCACGGAATATTTGATTACTTCCGCGAATAAGCGGAAGAAGCCGGAAATACCCCTCATTGGGGCTACTTACGCTGCGGTTCAACGAACCTGCAACGTAGATGCAGCGGCTCTAAACGGTCTTCAAACGGGGCGTAGTCCAACAGGAGACGAGAATGGGAGGTTGGTCCCACGTCCTCAGATTGATTCGTTAGCGCGGCGGACCTTCGCGGCTCGCGTAGTAGGCTTGGACTTCATTGCGCTCGAGAAAGCCGTCGTGATTGGTGTCCGCCTCCTTCATGATTTTGTTCGCGATTCCGTGCGCGCGGCCATACGTGATCGCTTCCTCCTTCGTTACGATTCCGTCGTGGTTCGCATCGCGTTTCTTGAAATCCGCGATGAGTCTGGGGTCACCGCCGGTCCATTCCTCCTGGGTCATGCGACCATCATGATTCGCATCGCGCGAATTGAAAATTTCGTTGACGAGAAAATCGCTCGCTTCATTTCGCGAAAGTTTGCCATCGTGATTCGCATCGGCGGCGTCGAAGCCGCCCGGTCCATTTTCGGCCACCTGTTTCGGTTGCAGGTTCTTGTTTGTCGCGCATGCGCTCAAAGCAGCGAGAGCAAGAGCGACGACGGCGCGTCGCATTTGCTCGCTCAGATTACGAATGGTGTTTTGATGTTTTCTCTTCATGATCAGGTTTCGATTTCAGCTGTTGTATGAAAGCGAGCACGTACAATCAACCATCAATCACGGTGTCTTGTCGTTTTTGTTTTCCGGCAGTGGCAGCCCGACGCGTATTAGTTCCGAGAAATCTGGCGATACGCCGGCCGCCTTGGCGCGAGCATTGATCTGACTGCGTGCCTTAAGTTCGGGAAAAGGCAGGCTACGATCAATAAAGCGGCGCGAATAAAGCAGTTCGTCCATCTTGCCGTTAAGGAGAACCCTCCAATTCCAAGGCGGCATGTTCCCATGCTCGACTGCGATGTTGGCCGCTCGGATGTTCGTGGTGCAGTTGTCGGTTATCGCGTTATAAAATTCCGGTTTATCGTGCAACTTATCGTGCAACTGATTGAGGTGCTTTAAGTACTCAAGAAAAATCAGGCGCGTTTCTCCCAAGCTGAATACTTGTCCTTTGTCCGTCGGGAGGGACTTTGAACTCGATGAAACCATCAAGCTGGCAGTGGACGCCAAAACTGCGGTGTGCATGTGGGGGCCGTACGAGATCAGCAACGAGGCCTTCGATCTGGTCGTGAAGCGCCTGCGCCTGCTCGATGGAGGAACCATTAAATATCGCGCCGATGACCGCCTTTATCGCAAGGATAGAATCGCCATCAATTGCTTCCATGCCATGGCGGGTTTGGACGAACTTTACCCCAATGGTGGAATCTTCGGGACAGGATTTAAAATGTGGGGGCTCAATGGCACGGCAAGAGTCCTGATCGAATACAAAGCGAAGGCGGGTAAAAAAGGCCTCCTTCTTGAGCCAGTAGATGAGAAAAAGGACCGTTATGGATTTGTCTATGCGCCCACCCGGAATAGCCACGATGTTTATGATCCCTTCAAAATCGCGTCTGCATATCGAAGGTAACACTGGGCGGAAATCGAGCGTCTGACATTACCCGACGCTCCGTCAGGGACAGATAAATGCGGTTTTGCAATCCGGGCGTGAAACCGTTGGACTGCTGGAGGGGCGGCCCTAAGATGCCGCACCTATTATGCGAAATCCTTGCCGCGCCATTGTAGCCTGCTTCGTTTTGATGACGCTGGTTTTGAGTGGTTGCTCTACACTGCGGAACGGTTCCTCGAATCCCATATTTATCGCCTATTGGCCGCCCCCGAAGAACGATCAGCGGTTGAGATTGGCACTCAAGGACAATATCGATGTGCGGGGCGTAGTCACCACCGCTGGTTCCGAATATCTCTCCAAAAACCGCCCGCCAGCGGCCCACGATGCCAGATGCCTGGCCATCGCCCGGCAGCGCAACGTCCGGATCGTGGGGAAAGCGAACCTTAGTGAATTTGCGATAGCCCCGTCCGGAATTAACGATTACTTCGGGACTCCGAAGAACCCTTATAATGGTTGGCGCAAGCTAATCCCGGGAGGTTCATCGAGTGGTTCAGCGGAAGCCGTGGCCGAAGGCCTTGCAGACGTCGCTTTTGGAACGGATACTGCCGGCTCAGTCCGTGTCCCTGCCGCTTGCAGCGGCATTGTGGGTTTAAAGACGACTTTTGGGCTCGTGTCCTTGGAGGGCGTGTTTCCGGTTGAGCCGGAGCATCTCGATACTGTGGGTCCGATGGCCAAGGACGTCGCCCACGTGGTTCAAGGAATGGACCTCTTGCAGGATGGGTTTGCCGCTCGGTACGAAGCAGCGGTCGCCGCCAAACCTTCAGGCACAACCATCAAGATCGGGCGACTCACCCTCAGCGGCACCGATCGCCGGATCGACCGGGCCGTGGACGAAGCGCTCGCCAGGGCACAATTTCAAGTCGTCGCCCTGGATGACGCTTTCAAGGCGAAGTGGGAACAGGCGCAGAGAGATGGCAGCGCCGTTGCGGCCGCCGGCGCTTGGATCAGTGATCGAAAGTATGGCGACAAACTCGGGGTCAGCCCCCGGACCAGATCGATCCTTTTGGTAGGGGCAGTCAATTACTCGACCACGTATCGGCAGGCACTCGCGAGAAGGGCCCAGTGGCAGCGTACTCTCCGCGATGTCTTCAAAAAGGTGGATTTCATCGCGCTGCCGACCCTTCAGACGCTGCCGCCCAAGATTCCACCGAGCCTGAAACTTGACCTTTTGAAGGCGCAGGCCGGGGTATCGAACCTGCAAAACACCGCGGCGAATATCGCAGAAAATCCGGCGGGGGCGATATTGAACATTCCAATCACCGGCCTGCAACTGCTCGGAATTGACGTTTTGGAAGCGCAACTTTTAAACGTGCAAAACACTGCGGCAGTCAATTTTGCGGGAAATCCTGCGCTGGCGATACCGATTCCCGTGCATCATGGGAGCAAGCCCGTCACCAGCTTACAGCTTGTCGGACCGCGATTGAGCGAGGCGGAGCTTTTGAACGCGGGCCGCCTAATCGAATCTAAGCGCTGAGGACATATTCGACCGCAACAGCTTTCGGGCTACAATCAATGCAGCTGGCGGAATGTGTCGCCCGATCGATTATCAAGGCATGCGTTTTTCTTTTTCCGTCAAAGCATTTTCAGTCGCCACTTCGTTGCTGCTGGTCTGCGCGGCAAGTCGGGCTCAATCCGCGGACGACCTCATTAAAAAGGGGGACGTCTTCGATCTAAAATTCCAGTCCGACGCGGCGCTCAAGGATTATCTGCAGGCGGAAAAACTGGAACCGAAGAACGTGCGACTCCTCTGTCGCATTGCGCGGCAATACCGCCAGCTGATGACCGACGCGACAGTGCGCGAGGACCAGCTTAGGCTGGGCGCTATCTCTCTGGAATATGCGCAGCGCGCGGCGGCACTCGCGCCGAACGACTCCGAGGCGCAGCTTTCTCCCGCAATCAGTTACGGAAAGATGCTGCCGTATCTAGGCACCAGGGAGCAGGTGGAGGACTCGCCGCGAATCAAGGAGGCTGCCGACAAGGCGATCAAGCTCGATCCGCGTAATGATACAGCCTGGCACGTGCTCGGCCGCTGGCATCAGGTGCTGGCCGATGTCGGCTTGCTCAAACGCACACTGGGTCAGATGATCTATGGCAAACTGCCGGAAAGCACGAACGAAGAAGCGGTGGCATGCTTTGAAAAAGCCATCGAAATTAACTCTCACCGCCCTCGGCACTACATCGAACTGGGGCGCACTTATGCGCAGATGGGACGAAGTGCGGACGCGCGACAATTCATCGAAAAGGGTCTGGCGATGCCGGCCGTGGAGAAGGACGACCCGGAAATCAAGCGGCGCGGACAAGAGACACTGGCGAAACTTCCCTGATTTCGTCCGCTACGGTTCGCCGATCGGCGAGATGAAGAAGGCCCGCTATGCCACACACTGTTTTTAGTCATTCGAAACTCGCTCCCCGACAAGCGCTTCTTTGCCCGAACAGGAAAGCGATTAAATCAGGGACGCGGTCCAAGGACCCGAGACGAATCCTGGAAACATCCGCCTTGGGCCAAGTCCTCTCCCGGGCAATGGCGTGGCGAAACCACGCCTTGACCTTTAGTCGTCATTGCGGCACTAATCGCGCCCGCTAACTTTCTTGCTCCATGCTCAATGACCGTATCGCCGTCAGAGGAATAGGCTGCCGTTTCCCCGGTGCGATCTTCCTGTGGTTGCACGCGATTCCGGCGAGCCTCGTTGCGAACATGCAAAGCGTGCGCAAATACATCGAACACGTCGGAATGACCGGCTCCACGATTAACAGCTCCACGCGCAGCATCGTCGCAAATAATTGGCGCGGACAGCTCGTGTCGTTCACCCTACTCCCCGAGCCGTTCCAGGGCGTGCGTCGCCGCTATGCCGGCCTGTCGCATGCCGAACTCCCGCAACGCGCTGCTGAACTCAACCCTAAAACCCCCGAGGAACGCCCGCCGTTTCGGAGCTACGGACACGCCTTTCAAGACTTGGTGCAAAACCTCGCCAACGCCCGCGTCGGCGCGCAATGGCGGGAAGCGACCGCCGCTCCGCGGGATTTGGCCAACGCCGAATGAACACCATGGCCAACCTCGTTTTCGAAGGCGTCGGACTGAAAAAAGAATTCGATGATGGCCAGGTGCATGCTCTGCGCGGCGTGGACTTTCGCATCGCCAAAGGCGAATTCGTGGCCGTCATCGGCCCGAGCGGCTGTGGAAAGAGTACGTTGCTCCAGATGCTCGGCGCACTCGACCGGCCTAGCGGGGGAACCTTGTACTATTGCGGAAACTCGATTCCCGATTTGCCCAATCCCTCGGCCTACCGCGCCCGCGAGATCGGCTTCATTTTTCAGGCTTTTCATCTGCTGCCGACGTTCACCGCAGTCGAGAACGTGCAGATCCCGATGTTTGAAACGGACTTGCCCGCATCGAAGCGCAGAGACCGGGCTATCAGCTTGCTAAAGTCCGTCGGGATGGATCATCGCCTCGACCATTTTCCCGCCAAGCTGTCTGGGGGAGAGAGGCAGCGCGTCGCCATCGCCCGCAGCCTGGCCAATGGCCCTTCCGTGCTGCTCGCAGACGAACCCACGGGCAACCTCGATAGCGAAAACGCACGTCTCATCCTTGAACTCGTTGTTCGGCTTCACCGCGAGCAGAACATGACCTTGGTGCTGGTGACGCACGACATGGCCATCGCGCGGCTGGCGTCGCGGACGATTACGATGAAGGACGGGCGGGTCGTGTCCGATAACGCCTCAGCCCCAGACGCCCACCGTGAGAAGGAGCAAGCAATAAAGTGATAAGTAGGTATGCCCGTACAATATCCAGCTTTAGCCAGGATATGAGCACCTATAACTAAAAACTTCTTCCGATGACCTTTTTCACCATTGTAGTGCGCGGCCTGATCCGGCGTCCAGTCCGTACGGCACTGACGCTGGTCGGCATATCCATCGGCATCGCGGCTGTCGTGGCCCTGGTTGGGATTGCTTCTGGCTATGAGAAAAGTATAGACAAGCAGCTGGACGTTATCGGCGTCGATATCGTGGTCAGCAACATGAGCGGCGGGTTCCTGCCCAAGGTATTTGACGAGTCACTTCAAGCTCGGATTGCAAAGCTGCCGGGGGTGGCTGAAACCACCTCCGTTCTGATGGAGATGGAGAGCATCGAAGATGCTCCGATGATGATGGTGTCCGGCCGGGAGTGGGGAGGGTTCACCTGGGGAAAGCTCAATCTGATGACAGGCCGGATGCCTCGTGACGGCGCGGAACACGCGGTTATCCTGGGTCGAATGGCGGCGGAAGTGCTGAACAAAAAGGTCGGCGACACGGTGCAGATCGAGGCCGAAGAACTGCCTGTGGTCGGAATTGTGGATGGCCGATCAGTGGTGGAGAACGGAGCCATTATGCTTTCCCTCAAGGTGCTTCAGGATGTCACCGGCAACGAGGGCAAGGCGAACTTCGTTGACGTCCGCGTCACCCCCAACAGCACAAGGGAAGACGTGCGCCGGCTCTGTGAGCGGATCAAGGGAATCTTCCCGGAAGGCCGAGCTTTGGTGGCCGGTGAAGTGGTGTCCAACAGCCAGGGATTCCGCATCGCGAGGGCCATGAGTTGGAGCACCTCGCTCCTCGCCATCATCGTCGGGGTGCTTGGCGTGATGAACACGATGCTGATGACCGTGTTCGAGCGCACTCATGAAATCGGCATCTTGCTGGCCGTGGGATGGACACGTCGGCGGATTGTTTACATGGTTCTGTGCGAGTCCGCCCTGCTGGGCCTGCTCGGCGGTCTGGTCGGTGTGGCTCTGGGAGCCCTGGGCGTCCAGATATTGGAGCACACGACCGGCATCCGCGGTCTGCTGGAACCTAATCTCAGCCCCAAGCTCCTACTCACCTCCGTGACCATCGCCGTCGTGGTCGGCGTGATTAGCGGCATGTATCCTGCGTGGCGCGGTTCACGCCTCACGCCCAGCTTCGCCCTTAACGGTTAGTTTCATCCCAATCGCGAACGCAGACTTCAATCAAGTGCCAACGGTCCGATCCGAAGAGTTAAAAACTCAAATACCAGCGACCAATCGACTTTCAAAAATGCTCCACCTCAAACCCATGGATGCGGTCGCCGCCTTATATTCAGGTGACGACGTTGAATTGTCCGGGAAAATTGTGGCGAGTCTGAGCCACGCCATATTCAACGGAAGCGAAATAAGGCCGGCCGGCCGGGTTCAAAGAACCATGGCCAGAGTTTCCTACCGGATGCTGCAATGGACTACAACGTCTGGCAAGGGTAAGGATGAGAAGGGCTCCGAAGTGACGGTCTTCAGCAATCCCGTGCTGGAGCGGTCCGGGCATCCGTTTGCCAGATCGCTGCTCGGATCTTCCAGGAGCGACACCGCGTCGTTGATCGAGGGCGGCGATCCAATGAACGGAAATTACATGATGATCGCTCCCGAGATCAGAATGAACGGTGCTTTGTGGGACAGGCTTCTTTTAGACTCGGTCCAGGGAAAAGATGTGCGGTTAAGGATGGCATTGGAAACGCGAGCGACCTACGAGACGGCCAGGCGTTGGCTCGAGCGAGGGGAAGCGGTCCGGCTGAAAGCAGTGGCGGCAGGCACCGGCTTGAGCATGATACTGGCTTATGACAAGCTTGTTCGGGACGGATACAACCCGGAACTGATAACCGCCACCATAACCGACAGGGAAAATGCGAATATCGACAAGACCAACTGCTTGCTGGATAATCTTGCCACGACCAGGGGAAACAGGCGCGGACTTGGAAAGGGGTATGGCATTTCGGCCAACACTGAAGACATTCTTGCGGAGAACGGGAGAGACGGCACGGCGGACATAGCACGGTACGATGTTCTCACCGCCATAGGCATCCTGGAGTATTTCCAAGGGTTTTCATATCGCACAACCGAGCGACGGCTCAAAATCGAGTCGCCGGTTGATTCGGCCTCGGCACAGGACCTTGCAATGAGACTCTATGGAATGACCACGGACCGTGCCAGTTTGATCGTCAACACCTACAGGGACGATGCCAGCACACGGATCTTGGAGTTGTTTGGAAGAAGATTTGATTACCGCAACAGGGAGAATCTGCGCTCCCTCCTGGCATCCGTGAATTTTCAGCCTGTACGACTTGTGGGATCCGGCAATATTTACGACGTTGAAGTATACGAGAAGAATCCTCGCCCTCTGGAGACTATGGCGCCTCATTAAGCTGTTTCTCTTTTGGCAGAATCCGACGATGCACCAACTACCATTGAGTCTTCGTACCACCTATTTTGCGCTTGCGGTTCTCGTTTCCGTTGCCCGCGCCGCGGACAACGTTCCCGCGGCTATATCCGCGACAGATCTCGCGTCCCGCCTCAACGCGGTCATCCAGGACGGCGATTCCTATGTCCGCGTGCGACTGGAAGTGACAGGAGCTGCGCAGGAGATTCTCCAACTCCAGATTAAGGCGCGCCGTACGAAGAACTCAACGGACGTCGTCTACCAAGTGCTCTGGCCGAAGGAACGCAAAGGAGAAGCCGTTCGCCTGCGGAAATCGGGAAACCTACCGGCGAGCGGCACCCTCTTCGTGCCGCCCGCTAGCGTTCGCCCCCTCGGCGTCGGCGATATGAAAGAACCGCTCTTCGGCAGCGATCTTTCCTACGAAGATGTAGTCGAGAATTTTTTCGCGTGGAATCAGCAGGCAATTGTCGGCACCGAGGAAGTGGACGGCGTGGCCTGCCAGATTCTCGAGTCGAAACCGGGCAAGAACGGTCGCTCGATCTACGGCCGCGTGCGCAGTTGGATCGACATCCGCCGCCTTGTCCCCCTCCGGGTCGAGAAATTCTCAAGCTCAGGCCAACTGCTGCGCCGGATCAACACCATCCGCGTCGTCGGAGTGGATGGCCGTCAAATTCCCACCAATCTCACTGTGTCCCGGCCTGGTCAGAATTCGTCAACTACCTTTGATGGTTCCCAGATCAAACACGGCGTGGCTTACACTGGTCGTGAATTCACCGCCGACGGCCTCAAGGACCTAGGTCTTCCCCACAATCCGCCGGAATAGGCGACGGCTAACCAAATCGCCGAATGTGAGGACACTCCACAACAGCTCAAATATTGGGAGAAGCTACCGGGCGCGAGCGCGCGTGGACATTTGACCCCTCCCCATTGACGGATTCAAGAGGAGATTGCCGCTCATGAGCGGATGTCCAGCGACGCGATCTTGTCGCCATCGAGCGCAAAGATGAAATCAAGCTCGATGGGACCGCCAGGAAAATTCCCGGTAAGCCGGTTAGTGACGATAGTCTTGTTGTCCTTCTGAGCGGACGCAAGCGGCTCGACCGTGTGCTGGTATTTCCGCTTGGCCTCAGCCTTTCATTGTTTAATGGCAGGCAAACCTTCGATTGTCTGGCCTTCGTCGCGGACAACGGCATCGTCGGTATAGCACTGGTTCAAGGCCTCGGTATCGCCTCGATTCTCGACGGAGATGTAGATCGCGATGGGTTCGGGAAGTTTCGTAGTCACATTGAAACCTTAATTAACGGCTGGTTCTGTCCTGAACGACGGTGGGGGTTGAAGAGCGGGGTCACCATCGCCCGCCTCGGACCTGGAGCTCGGTGCCTAACGACCGAAAATCCCGCGCAGCCCGCCGTGCGATTCCGGCTTTTGCGCAAACTGCGCCGGCCAGCATTCCACGATCTCGAGCGCGAGAAAGCGGAAAAGGGTCAGGCGCGCGAACTTGATGTCGAGGCGCAGATTCTTGGAGATCTGCGCGATCGATCGAGTACCGTTAAATTGCGAGGCAAATTGCGCCTCCGCGACGGTCAGGCGCAAGTGCTGCACGCGCTCATAGCCGTCGCGGGTATAAGCCGGCACCGACGACGTCTCCTGCATCGCCTTCGCGTCCAGCTCCTGATATTGCACAAAACGCAGCGTGCTCAGCGCCCATTGATCAATGTGATCCTCGGACGACGGGAGATCGATGAAATAAGCAGGCAACTCCTGTTGCTCGAAGGTGAACCGGACGCGATCCGTCCAGAGCTGCGAGAATAATTTCTGCCCGTAGTGCTGCACGAGCTGCAAACCCGGCTCGCGCAAGATCAGGCCCTCCTTCGCGAGGGTGATAAATAAGGGACAGCCATCCGTCATTTGCCGGGCGCGCGCGGCTTCGATCTGCGCGCGCTCGACGTTCAACAAGGTGACGGGCGCTTCTTCGCAATAGAGGTTCGGGTTGCGCGTCGTGACAACCACCACCCGACCGTTGCGCGCCAGCAGTTCGACCGAGTCTCGCGCCCAATACGCGTGGAGGGTTCCGGTTAACTCCTGGCGGGCAATCGTCTGCAGAGCCCAGTGCAGGGAAAAGAAACTTGAGTCGCCGCAGAAATAGGCGCTGCTGGACGCAGGCCGCTCTTTCGCATCATCGGAGGGCGCAACCGACGCTACGGGTGCCGTGAAAGGCGGCTGATGGCTCGCACTGGGTGGCACCAGATCCGTGGGCCCGGACTCCGCGGAGTGGCTGGCAGCTTCGATTGGCGGGGGCACCGGCTCGGCGAGCGGAGCTGCCGGCGGCTCCGGTTCCACGTTTCCGCCTAACGAGTAAGACGGGACCACCTTCGCGATTGCCTGCGGCGCCGGCGAGGCAACGGGCGGGGCCAGCGACGCCTCCGCCGGCGCAACCGGCTTCATTTCGTCAGGGACGTCCCCGCTTGCCGCAAGATAACTCCGCACCGCGTTGATGAGCGATTCCGAGGTGAACGGCTTGCTTAAAGAACCGATCACATTCGGGATGGGCTGGAGATCGCTCCCAAATCCCGACATGTAAACCACCGGAATCTTGGCCGTGGCCGGATCGGCCACCAGTCGACGGCACACTTCGTCGCCCCTCATGTCCGGCAAAACGAAATCGAGCAGAATCAAGTCGGGCGGAGAAGAGCGACAGAAGTTCAAACCCTCCTCCGCGGTCGGCGCCGTCACCACGATAAAATTTTGTTCTTCCAAAATTTCCTTCACAAAACTGAGCAGCATCAGGCTGTCGTCGATCACCAAAACCTTATGAACGGCCGCGGCCCGCGGCGCGCGGTTGGCGACGGCATCCGACGCCGCGCTGCGCGATTCGTCCATCGTGCGCACCGCATCCATGAGCAGCACCTGCCATTCGATATTGATCGTATGCGGCGTCCCGTGCCGCACCGGCACTTCGGAAATCATGCCACCTTTCCAGTCCACGATTTCGTTAAACGCCGCCAGCCCTTCCTTGGTTGGCGTGGTGGCGTGACGCACCTGCCCGTTCTCAAAATAAACTCGCGCCTTCTCGCCGCGTGGCCCGGTAAACTCCAGCATCGAAGTCGCGCCGCTGATGCACTTGAGCTGGATGATGTCGGCGATATGCAGATCGCTCAACGTTCCTTGAAAACGCTCGCCCTCGGCCGCCTGGCTTCCCGTCGCGAGGAGCACCTCGACCAAAGTCACAAAGTCGCCCCGCGGGAATGGTTTCTCGAAAAAATGAATCGCGCCCAAACCGGCAACCTGCTCGCGCTGCGCGGCGAAATGAATCGCCGTCAGGATGATCGCGCGGGCATCGGGATGACTCGTGCGCAGATCGTAGATGAACTCCTGCGCCAGGTCATAGGTCGCGTCCACATCGAGGACGAAAAGCGCCGGCCTTTGGTCGATGACGAGTTGCTGCGCTTCACTTAACGACTGGGCGACGGCCGAGCTCGTCCCGGGCGCTGCCTCTTCGAGGGCGGAAACGATTTCCGCGGCGACCTTCTCATCCGGTTCGAGGATCAGGACCTGTAGGCCGCGGGGTGGAGTGACGGGAGTGGTGGCGCTTGCTTCGTTCACAGTGGTGGACAGAGAGCAAGTGAAGAACCAATTCTTCGACTCTTACCGCTGTCCCGACCTAGAAATGCCTGCTGGAAGCAAAATGAAAAGTATTTTCTTCCGCAAATGAGCCGTGACTACCCGACGCAGCTCTATCGCCGCAGCGGTCGCAACCGCCGCCGACCGCGCAACGGGACTAACCAGTATGCACGCCGGTCGTCACCGAGTGGCCGTTGTCCGTCCGGACCGTCGTGGAACAGCTGGAAAAAGCCGCGAGCAGGATGATCGCGCCGAGTGTGGAAAGCAGAATGGTTCGCATGATGATGTGTTTGTTTTCATTACGATTCGTAAACCGCCGCCCGCGCGGGTGTCTGCCGCGCGCGATTGTTCGTCATAAATTTCGGTCCGCGAAATATTCCGCCAGCTCGCGGCGGCTGATCTTCCCGCGTTCGTTGGCGGGGATCGTGGCGCGCAAGAAAATCCGCTTCGGCACCTGCCAGCCGCTGAGGTGCGCGCGACAAAATTCCAAAAGCGACGCTTCGTCCGTTTCCTCCGCCGCGACGACACAGGCGACCACTTCCTGGTTGCGCAACGACGATGCCCTTCCAAAAACGACCGCCTGCCGGACGCCAGCGAAACTCAGGAGATGCGCCTCGACCTCGGCCGGATTGACCTTTTTCCCCGCCACGTTGATCACATCCGAGAGGCGCCCAACGAGGCGAAGACCCGCGTCGCTCATCGTCACGAGATCGTCCGGCAGGAACGAGTCGGCGCCGAGTTTGCCCACTTCCGCTTGCGGAAAATAGCCGTCGCCCACGGCCGCGCTCCTGACCCGAACCTGGGTCGCGCCGGCGGCGGCATCGAGAGCTTGCAGCTCAACCCCGCGCAGTGCCGGCCCGACAAAACCTTCCACTTCACCCGTCGCGGCGTGGTCGTAGCAAATGCCGCCGCACTCCGACGCGCCGTAGAACGAATGAATTGCTCTGCCAAATTTCTCCCGAAACTTGCGCGCGACAGCGCAACTCAGCGGCGCGCCCGCGGAAATGCACAAACGCAGATTCGGCAGCCGCGGCGTCTCCAGCATTTCGCCGAACGCCTGGAAAAAAATCGGCGTCCCTGGAAACACGGTGGACTCGGTCCGCGCCAGATCGTCGAGCACCGCGCGCGGCATCCGGTCGCTGCTCATCGCCAGCGGCACCCCGCGAACCAACAACGGCGTGAGCAGGTTGCTGAAGCCGTAGGAATGCGACACCGGGATGACCGCGAAGTTCAAGTCCGCCGCGGTGATTCCCATCGTGTCGCAAATCTGCACCGCATCCGCGAGCAGTTGCGCACTGCGGAAACGAATCGCCCGCGGCGCCGCGGTCGTCCCGGAAGTGAGCTTGAGCAAGACCGGAACGTGCTCGCCCCACTCGATCGCGCCGGCAGCAGCGAGCCGCGCCATCGGCTGCTCCGGAGTGGTCATCAGCCCGGCTACGCGGCAGGTATTTAACGCCGCGGCCCGTTCCTGCTCGCTCATCGTCTGCTCGAGGGGCAGCGCTACGATGCCACGCCGCAGACAAGCCAGGAAAAGCGCCGGCCAATGCGCGTGATTTCCGATTTGGATCGCGACGATCTCGCCAGCTTCGAACGCCTGCAACCCCCCGCCCACTGTTCCGAGGCGCCGGCTGCATTCCTCGATCTCTCCGAAGCGGGCGAGCACGCTACGCTGCCTGTCGAATAGCGCCGGCTCATCCCGCTGCCGCGCCAGCGTCTGCTCCCAGGCCGTGAGCAAGGGATCGCCGGTTTTCATCACTTGCGACCAGCTCCTTCCGCGGCTACTGTGCCGACTCTTTTTCCAATATGAAAACGGACATTCATCCTGACTACAACGAGACGGAAATTAGCTGCGCTTGCGGCGCGGTCTATCATACCCGCTCGACGCGCCGGGACATTAAAATCGGCATCTGTGCCGCCTGCCATCCGTTTTTCACCGGCGAACAGAAGTTCGTCGACACCGCGGGCCGGGTCGAGAAATTCGCCCGCCGCTACGGCAGCACCAAGGCAACCCGCGCCGGCGCCGCCAAAAAAGCTTAGCTGATTTCGCCTAACGAACGGTGATTGCGCCCCCGGCGCGCAGTCGCCGTTTTTGTTTATGGACTTTCAATCCCTCATCGAGCGCAAACGCGAACGCTTCCAGCAACTGGAAAGCGAGATCGCCGATCCGAACCTTTTCGCTAATCGGAAGCGGGCCAGCGACACGATGCGCGAGCATGCGTCGATCAAGGGTTTGCTCGCGAAATGGGAGGAACTCGTGACCGCGCGGCGGCAGTTGGAAGACAACCGCGGGCTGGCCGCGTCGGCCGATGGCGACCTCGCGCAACTGGCCCAGGAAGAAATCCCGACGCTCGAAAAGCGGGTCGCCGATCTCGAGTTCGACGTGCAGATCGCGCTGCTGCCACCGGATGAAAATGACGACCGCGACGCGATCGTGGAAATCCGCGCCGGCACCGGCGGGAGCGAAGCCGCCATCTTCGCAGCCGACCTTTATCGCATGTACAACCGCTATGCGGAAACGGCCGGGTTAAAAATCGAAGACCTCGAATCGAGCCCGTCCGAGCTCGGCGGTTTGAAGGAAACCATCTTCAAGGTTTCGGGCGAATCGGTTTTCCGCAAGCTGCGTTACGAGAGCGGTGTCCATCGGGTGCAACGCGTGCCCGCGACCGAAGCCCAGGGCCGCATCCACACTTCCACCGCGACCGTCGCCGTCCTGCCCGAAGCCGAGGAAGTCGATTTCGAACTCAAACCGGAAGATCTCCGGATCGAAGTCTGCCGCGCCGGTGGCCCCGGTGGTCAGGGCGTGAACACGACCGATTCCGCGGTCCAGGTGATGTACATCCCGACCGGCCGCATCGTTCGCTGCCAGGATGGCCGCAGCCAGCAGAAGAACAAGGAAAAGGCGCTCAGCATCCTGCGCGCGCGGCTGCTCGAGGACAAAAAACGGGAGGAGGAAGCGAAATATTCCGCCACCCGCAAAAGCCAGATCGGTTCCGGCGGACGCGAAGAAAAGATCCGCACCTACAACTTCCCGCAAAACCGGATCACCGACCACCGCATTGGGCTCACGCTCTATAATCTCGACCGCATGATGGAGGGCGATTTGAACGAAATGATCAGCGTTCTCCAGCACGCCGACCTCGAGCAGCGGCTGAAGGAATCGTCGATTTCTGGCTAAGCGCTTGCGGGGTCATCGTCACGTTCGTCGTCTACCTGGCGCCCAATGGTAAGAGATTGACCTATTTAGTAGGATGCGTCGATGTCTGGCATACTCTTCGATTACCTGTTGCTACTGTGGGTGCTGGTGTCGATCCTCGTGATCGGCGTCGCCTTCTGCCATCGCTTTGCTCGCCTGGCGGGGATTGAATTGATCGGATACGGACTGGGCGCGGGAGTCCTTTTCCACGGGTTGCTCGGACTACTAATTGCCCTTGACCGCCATCTCCGCCATTACGTCGTTTTTCTGACCATCGTTTGCGCTGCTACAGCGATCGGCTACCTCATCCGCCACCGAGTGTGGACTGAGTTGACGAATTCGCTCACCCGATCACTCCGGTTATCGCTCTTTCTTTGGCTCGTTTTTCTCGGCCTCTGCGTAGCGCTCGTGCATGTCGAGGTTCGATGGCCGGCCGAACTCCAAGATGGCCAGTACATCTTCAAGCAGCACAGCTTGAACGTGAAAATCCAGTACCTGACCGCGCTGCCCGCCGATAACTACATCGCTTACACCGTAACCGAGTTTTTCAACCGTAACATTTCCTTTAAGAAAGTTCGACCCATTCTGCCCGCCAATGAAGTAAGCAATCGAACTATTCTCATGTCTTTGGTTGCTTTGCCGTTTCGAACCGCCTTGAGCTGGGGACAGCGCGGGGTGAAGGATGTGGGGACGTTTCATTACGTCGGACATCTGTGGCCCGATGTCGAAAAACTGAACGAGGACAATTCTTTCGAGCAGTTCCTGATCGTTGGAATTTTTCTAAATTCGCTGCTCCTGGTGGGACTGCTGGTCCTGTTCTCGAACTTCGATTCGCCTAATACCCTCCCGGTGGCGGCGCTTCTTTTCGTCACGAGCCCCTACTTCATCGGTCAGACGATTTTCACCTGGCCCAAAGCAATGGCGGGGTTTTTTATTGTCTTGTCCTGGAATTCGATCCGCCGCCAACACGACGCGAAGGTTGTCGCCCTGTGTCTAGCCCTGGCTTTCCACTCTCATCCGTCCAGCATCGCGGTGGCCGTCAGTATAGGCCTGTGGTATGCGCTCAAAGCATGGCGGGAGAAGAGCGGCTTCAAATCTGCGCTTGAGTATGCCGGCGTCTTTGTTCTCGCGATCCTTCCCTGGGAGGTCTGGACCGGGATGGTTCTAAAGATTCCTTCGAATATGTTCGCGCAGAACTTTGCCGGCGCCGGCACGGCGGAAGCGCTGGCTTCTCCGATTAACTTCATTTGGATTCGCGCTGCAAACGCCTTTACCACGCTGACTCCGGTCATGTTTGTCATTTATCCATTTGAACCGGAGAGTGTGGTGGGCTACGCTACGACCAGCCTTCCGACAGTGGTGGGATTGTTTCTCATCGGGTTCGCGGTCCTTGAATGCATCAGGCTGGCAACCACCGAGCGCATGTTAGTCTGGCATGGCCTGATCATTCCGGCGGCGGTCATTTTGGCGCTCTATAGTTGTCGCGCGATTCCTGTGCTTCATGGATGGCAGTCGATCGTCGGCGTTCTCATGTTCCTGGCCGTGCTGAGAATGCGCAGGACCTGTCGGCCATCTACCTTTAGACTTATTGTTCTCCTGCAGCTCATGTGCAACCTCGCTGTCTTGTCGCTGCGCGGCGCGGTCGTCGGCGCGCATCTTTGAGAGGCGGGTATCCCAAAGCAGGATCGCATCACGCGTCAGATGAATGTTCTCGAAGTGCTTCAGTCGACGAGCGCGTATTTTAAGAAGCGCGATATCGAGAGCCCCCGGTTGAATGCCGAGCACCTGCTCGCGCACGTGCTAGGCCGGAAACGCATCGAGCTTTACCTCGACTTCGAGCGCCCGCTCTCCGAGCCGGAACTCGCGCCCCTGCGCGAACTCGTTAGGCGCCGCGGCCAGGGCGAGCCGCTCCAACATCTTCTCGGCACGGTCGAATTCGCCGACCATGTCTTTGTCAGCGACAAACGCGCTCTCATCCCGCGCCCCGAAACCGAGCAACTGGTCGAATATCTGTGCGACCTCGCCTGGACGGAGAATCCGCGCATCCTCGATGTCGGGACCGGCAGCGGTGTTATCGTGCTCTCGCTCGCGGCCCGTTTTCCCTCCGCGGAATTGCATGCGGTCGATCTCTCCCCGGATGCCCTCGCCCTGGCTCGTGAAAATGCAGACCGCCTCGGGATTGCAGACCGAATCCATTTCATGCAAGGTCATTTGCTCGAAGCGATCGAGGGCACTTTCGATTTAATCGTCGCCAACCTTCCCTATGTCGCCGCGAGCGAAGCGGCGCAGCTCGCACCCGAAGTGCGCCACGATCCGCCCGTGGCACTTTTTGGCGGGGCGGCTGGCGACGAACTGCTCCGCGAACTCATCGCCACCGCGCCGCCGTATTTGCGGCCGGGCGGCCTGCTCGCACTCGAGATCGGCGTCGATCAACAAAATGCGCTCTGCGACTTTCTCGAGGCGAAAAATTACCACGACATTTGTTCGAAAAAGGACTATGCAGGGACCCCACGTTTCCTCTTCGCGCGGTATGGATAAGATTCTTGTTCACGGCGGTTATCCGCTCTCCGGATCGATCAAGATCAGCGGCTCGAAAAACTCCGCGCTGCCGATCATCGCCGCGACTTTGCTCACGCCCGACCCGTGCGTGCTGCGCCGTGTCCCCGACCTGAGCGACACGAATTACATGCTCCAGATCCTGATGCATCTCGGGGCCGAAGTGGAGCGGGCCAGCGGCACGGTAACGGTGAAGGCGGAGAAGGTAAACTCGGTTGCGCCCTATGAAGTGGTGCGCAAAATGCGGGCCTCGGTCTGCGTTCTCGGGCCATTGTTAGGCCGGTGCAAGGAGGCGACTGTCTCGCTCCCCGGCGGCTGCGTCATCGGGGATCGCCCGATCGATTTGCATCTCAAGGGTTTTGAAGCACTCGGCGCGGCGGTCCGGGTGGAAAACGGCAACGTCAAGGTCTTTGCTCCCAAGCTCACCGGCGCGGTGGTCAATCTGCAGGGCAAATTCGGGCCGACCGTTCTCGGCACGGACAACGTCATGATGGCGGCGGTTCTGGCGGAAGGCGTGACCGTGATCGAGGGCGCCGCGACCGAACCGGAAGTGTGCGACCTGGCCGATTTCCTGAACAAGATGGGCGCGAAAATCGAGGGGGCAGGCACGCGCCGCATCATTATTGAAGGCGTGAAAGAACTGCACGGCGCCGAGCACGACATTATTCCGGACCGCATCGAGACCGGCACATTCTTGGTCGCGGGCGCGATCTGCGGCCGCGGGATCACGCTGCATCGGGTCCGGCCCGAGCACGTCATTTCGGTGACCACGGCCCTGGCGCAATCGGGCTTTAACGTGGCGACGACGGCAAACTCGATTTCGGTCTCGCCCAATGGCGCCCACACCAAACCGCTGGAGTTAACGACCCAGCCGTATCCCGGTTTCCCGACCGATATGCAGGCGCAAATGTGCGCGCTCCTCGCCACGACCGAAGGGACCAGCGTGATCACCGAAAAAGTTTTCCCGCAGCGTTACATGCACGTTGCGGAGTTGAAGCGCATGGGCGCACAGGTCGAGATTGAGGGCGCGACTGCGGTCATCCAGGGAGTCGAGCGCCTCTACGGCGCGCCGGTGATGGCGAGCGATCTGCGCGCTTCCGCGGCGCTCGTCCTCGCCGGCCTGAAAGCTGATGGCGTGACCGAGATTCGCCGCGTCTATCACATCGACCGTGGCTACGAACATCTCGATGAAAAACTGAGCGAGCTTGGCGCGCACATCGAACGTGTGAAAGAATAACCGCATGGAAACGACACCACCACCACTGCCGATCCCGGTCACGCCCTCCAACACTCGCACCTGGACTGTTCTCTGCCATGCCAGTGCGCTGCTGGGCCTCTTCTTTCATTTTCTCGGCCATATTTTCGGGCCGCTCATCGTCTGGCTGCTCAAACGCGGCGATGCTCCGGAGATCGACGCCCATGGCAAGGAGTCGCTCAACTTCCAGCTCTCGATGCTGATCTACGACGCCGTCGCATTCATCCTTTGCTTCGTCCTGATCGGAATTCCGATTCTGATCGTCCTCTGGGTGCTCAATACGGTTCTGGTCATCGTCGCCTCGATCAAAGCGAGCGAAGGGCAGCTTTACCGTTATCCCCTAACGATTCGGTTTGTCAATTAGTGGAGCGCCGACCTGGACCTGCGGCTAGTCTCTCGCTGTCGACAGAGCGAAATGTTTACAGCGCGCGCAGCGTCCGCATGTTTTCCACATCTTCGCGCAGCTCTTTGCCTTTCGGAGTTTCAAGGACCTTCGGGATTTTGCGAAATCGGCGGTCGCGCATGATGACGCGGAACGCCCCCAGGCCGATCTGCCCTTTCCCGATATGCTCGTGACGATCGACCCGCGATCCGCGCGCCGTCTTGGAGTCGTTCAAGTGCAAGGCTACGACCTGTCGCAACCCGACCGTCCGGTCGAATTCGCGGAATGTTTTTCGCGTCCCCGCCTCACTCGTTAGGTCATAACCGGCTGCGAAGACGTGCGCGGTGTCGAGGCAAACGCAGAGCCGCTCCGGCTCGCGCACCTGCGCGAGGATGGCAGCCAGGTGCTCAAAAGTGTGACCGAGAGACGAGCCCTGGCCCGCCGTCGTCTCGAGCGCGAGGCGCGTTTTCACCTTTGGAATCCCGGCAAAAATTTGATCGATCGACGCCACCACTTGCGCGAGACCGGCTTCTTCGCCGGCTCCGAGATGCGCGCCCGGATGAAGGACGATGAAGGGCAGGCGCAGCTGATCGGCGCGCGTTAATTCCTCGGACAGGGCACGGAGGGACTTGGCGTGAAACTGCGGGTTGGTCGCGGCGAGATTAATCAGGTAATTGGCGTGCGCAAAGACCGCGCCGAGCTCGGCGCGCTGCGGATGGTTCAGGAACGCCTTGATTTCCTCGCGGCTCAACGGCCGGGCAAACCACTGCATGTTGTTCTTCACGAAAATCTGCATCGCGGTGCACTCGATCGAGCGCGCGCGATCGATCGAGCGCTCTACCCCGCCCGCGATAGACATGTGCGCGCCTAACAAAAGGCGCGCGGCTCCCGCCCTGGCCGACATCAGAATCGTTTCGGCCGCCAGATCGGTTTCGTTAGGCTGCCTTCGCCGTGGTATTCGAAGAGCTTGTAGAGCGGCGTCAGCACCGCGCCCGGGCCGGCGGCGTCGATCCGGATATCGAAGTCGAGTTTGTTCTGGAGAAAATTGACGTCGCCGTGCCCGACCATGGAGAACAGGTTGCCCGCGACTTTTAACTTGTCGGTGTGAATGACGCCATTTTTGATCGTGAAGGGCGCGGTCGCTTCGTGCGCGACGCTGTAGCCCGCGCCGGCGAACACCTTGTTCAGGAGTTCGGAGAGCGGCCCGAAAATCGGAATCGCGAAAACGTTGCCCTCGGTGACCTCGACGTTTCCCTCCCCTTTGAGGAAACGCGCGTCGCCCCCTCGGCCGGCGAAATCGAACCGACCACTGAGCGCGCCCTGCGAGGTCTTATATTTGAAATAGAGATCCGTCAGGCTGGGAAAATTCGCCTTTTCGACGGCGATCTGCGCCGTGTAATGCGGGTCGCCTTTGGCTAACGAAATGTCGGCGCCGCCGGTGACGCCGCCGGAGAACAGGGCCGCCTTCAGGCCGAGGATTTGCAGGCGGTCGTCGGTGAAAAGCAACTGCCCGGCGACCCGCTCGAAGGGCAGAATCTGGTCGATGAAGGTGTAATCCATTCCGCCGGGCGCATCGACGTCGATCTGCAAATGAGTCTGCTTCCCGCCGCCGAACTGCACCACGCCGTTGGTGGTAACGTGGGGCACGCGATGGAAGCGATAAGGCGTGACATGTTCCCAGAAGCGCGGCTCGATCCACATGATCGCTTCGCTCGGTTTCAAGGTGGTTTGCACGTTCGTTAGGCGGACTTCGTTGCGACCCGAGTCGTAGGCGAAGGCGCCAGT
Organism: Spartobacteria bacterium; assembly: GCA_003169975.1. GTDB lineage: Bacteria > Verrucomicrobiota > Verrucomicrobiia > Chthoniobacterales > UBA10450 > Palsa-1392. The sequence continues at coordinate 44,216 of PNAA01000017.1, forward strand.
CCCGACGCCCTCGTCGCGCGTCACGCGCAGGTTTTCGAGCCCGAGAACGCCGTCGCCAAAGTGGACGTTGGCGCTCGCGCTGTTCATCCAGACACCGCGAAACCGCGCGCGGCCGAGCGCGAGGGTGCCCTCGCCGTGCCAGGTCGCGGGGTCTCGTCCCGTCCCTTGGAGGCTAAGGTGAATGTTCGGCGAACGCGCCCACTCCCATTGCTGGAGAAACGGGCGGAGCCGGGGCGGCGCGAGCGGCCCAAGCGCGCTCGGGACGATCGAACTATCGACGTTCAATCGAAAGTCGTTAGGCGCATTCAGCAGATCGGCGTTGAGCTGCCCGCTGCGATGCCGCAGGCGGATGTCGCGCAACATCGTGCGCGCTCCGTCCCAGGCGAAATCGCAGGTCAACCCCTCGAAACCGATCTCCCCGTAGGCAAACTTCTCGAGCGCGACTTTGCCCACCACTTCAAATTGCTTTTCGGCCCCCCCGATGGTCGCAGAGCCGGACGCCTCGATCAGCGGCGGCGAAAAAAGGGTCACCTCGTTGAGCACGGCACCGAGGCCAAAGCTGCCTAACAATGTTTTGAGGTCCGCGCTGCTGCGCGCCTGGAAGGTCGCCCGCCCGTTCGCCCGACTCCACGCCGCCGTGCCGGCAAAGCGGCCTGTCTGGTCGCTCCACTCCAGCTGCGGAACGGTCAGCGTCAGGTTTTTCCACTCGGTCGTGAGATAAAAATTTCGCGCTTCGTAATTGTCGCGCACGATTCGATCGCCGCGGAGCGTTGCCTCGACCCGCGCATCTTCCAGCCGGGAAAGATCGCCGGAAAATTTGACCTGCAATTCCGGCGCGCTGCCGGGATAACGAAAACGCTGCAAAAGAGTGACCGCCGTCTGGAGGAGGCGGAGCCGCTGCGCGGCTTCCTCGGCCGAGTTCTCCGTCGCCGGCCGATAGTCTTCGCGCTTGATCAACTGCCCGCTGGCAGAGATCCGGATCCCGCAGAAAAGACCCTCCGCCTGGCTCACTTCGATTCGCTCCGGCGGAAAATAAACGTGGGCGCGAAATCTTTTCAGCTCGGCGTTGGAAACCTGCCCGGCGACCGGCGGAAGCGGAATGGTCAGGTCACCGTTGCGAATGTCGAGCGCATTGAGGAACGGCTGGTGATGAAAAAGCGCCGCGTAATTGATATCGAGCGAGAGCTCGCTCACCACCGCGAGCGTCTTCTCGCGCTTCTTGTAGTCGTAAATGCGCACGTCGCGCGCGATCAATCCGCGGAAGGGATCGAGCGTCAGGCGGCGGACCGACGCTTCGACGCCGCGCTTGTGCAGTTCCTCGACGACCTTCTCGCGCCAGTTGCGGCTGAAACCTTTTTTCGCCAGATACCAGCCGCCGGCCGCGAGTCCGGCGAGGAGCAGGATGATCGCCAGGCGCAGGAGCGTGCGGACGACCCGCACGCCGAGCGGATGCCGGATGCGCCCGCGATGCAGCCGCGGCCGGGGAGGCTCGCGCAGCAGGGTCGAAGGCATGCCTGACTCCTACGAGCGGCGGTTGTTATTTCAAGCCGGACACGCGTAGGCTGGCCGCATGACGATCTCGGATCTGCCGACGCTGAACGCGTCGCTCAATGCCATCAGCACGGTTTTTATTTCGTTAGGCTGGTATTTTATCCGACGCGGCTTCTGGCGGCAGCACGTCGCCTGCATGATCACCGCAGTTTGTTCCTCGACTGTGTTCCTCACCTGCTACCTCATTTACCACTACCACGTGGGCGAGAAATCGACCCATTTCACGGCCCCGGGACTCGTTAGGCCAATTTACTTCACGATGCTTATCTCCCACATCCTCCTCGCCTTCGTCACCCTCCCCCTCGTGATCATGACGCTGCTCCCGGTTTTCCAACGGCGCTGGGACAAACATCGCCGGATCGCGCGCTGGACGATGCCGATTTGGCTTTACGTTTCGGTGACCGGCGTGCTGGTTTACCTGATGCTCTACCAGTGGTTCCCACCGGCCAGTCTTGCGCTCGGGCGCTAGTTGATGTTTGATCAGACACGCCCGGCGATTGCGGGCATTTTATGGTGACGATTGCGACCTACAACGAGCCGGCCAAGGCCAAACGGCTGAAGGAAAAATTCCAGCGAGCCGGAGTGAAAGCCGACCTGCATAACGAGGCCAGTCTGCAGACCTACGCTTTCATGTCCAAGCCGCAGGCCAACGCGAAAGTGATGGTCGCCGAGCCGGATTTCGCACGCGCCCAGGCGCTGATGGTGGAATGGGAAGCGGCTGATCCCGACATCGGCGCGATCCGCTGCCCGCAGTGCAATTCGCCGCGGATCGAGTACCCGCAGCTGACCCGCAAATTTCTCACCCCGGCGTTGGCCGGAATTCTTTTCGCCCTGAAGGTTTTCCCGAAGGAATTCTACTGCCAGGATTGCCAGTTTACCTGGACGAACCAGCCGGAACATCCGCGCTATCGCTTCTGGAACCGCTTTTTTTCCGGCCCTGAAAGCGAGGGCTGAGGCGGTCGCGATGGCCTCGTTAGGGTGACAAATCAGCCGGTTGCAATGATCGTTGCCGGCGCCGCCGAACGAGGGTCGCGCAGCGCTTCGATTGCTCGATGAAATGGATTTTCGCTTTCCTGCTCGCGGTGCTGATTTTTGGCGGGGCCGCGCTTTTTAGCTACAAGATCTTTATTCGTCCCGAGATCGTGATGCGGGCCGAGCGCCAATCCGCGGCGACGCCCGTACCGCCGCCGGATATCGGCCTGCCCGAATTCCAGGCCGCGGAAAAACTGAAGGCGGCGGGCCAACTGGCCGAAGCGCGCGACGCGTTGACCGCGTTCATTCAGAAATATCCGAGCGGCCCCCACGTCGGCGCCGCGCAGGACCTGCTCGGCGAAGTAAATATCAGCGTCTTGCTTTCGGATTATCCGGCGCCGGAAAAGGAGGAATACATCGTGCGCAGCGGTGACGTGCTGGCGCGGGTCGCGATGAAGTTTAAGTCGACTCCCGAGTTGATCATGCGCACGAACAACCTCAGTGGAACGATGTTGCGCATCGGCCAAAGGTTGCTCATCTCGCACCCGGAATTTTCCATTCTCATCCAGCGCGGCACCAAACTGCTCTACCTCCTCGATCACGAGCATTTCTTCAAACGCTACCTGGTGCGGGAGGAAAAATTGCCCGCGAATCCGCCCGCAAAACTCAACACCCGCGTCGCGGAAATCATGGCTTGGAAGAACGGCAAACGGATCGGCATCGGGAGCCGGGATTTCCTCGGCAGCACCCGCTGGATCCGCCTCAACTCGCCCGGCTACGTCATCTATTCGCTGCCGGACGATTCCCATCAGGTGCTCGACATTCCGCCGCCAGCGCAGGGCTTCGGCATGCCGGCCTCCGACGTGGAGGAATTGAGCAGCCTTGTAAACCCGAGAACGGCTGTCACCATTACTCCCTAGCGACCATGGATTCGCCACCGCTCGATTTCGAAAAGCCGATCCTGGAATTGCAGCGCCGCCTCCAGGAACTCAAATCGCATTCCGACAAGCACGAGATCGATTTCGACTCGGAGGTGGAATCGATGGAACTGAAGATCCGCGAGACGCGCCGTCAGATTTACGAGAATCTGACCGCATGGCAGCGGGTGCAGATCGCGCGGCATGTGCGCCGGCCGTTCGCGCTCGATTACATTGCCCGCTGCTTCACCGACTGGGTGGAATTGCACGGCGACCGCGTCTTCGGCGACGACAAGGCTATGCCCTGCGGTCTGGCCAAACTCGGGCCCTACCGCTGCGTCGTGATTTCGCAACAGAAGGGCCGCGACACGAAGGAAAACGTGAAGCGCAATTTTGGTTGCGCCTACCCGGAGGGCTATCGCAAGGCGCTGCGCGTGATGCGCCTCGGGGAGAAATTCAATCTGCCGGTGATGGCGTTAATCGACACCCCTGGAGCATATCCCGGCATCGGTTCCGAGGAGCGTCACATCGCGGAGGCGATCGCGGTCAATTTGCGCGAGATGATGGTCTTGCGCGTGCCGATCATCGCGACCGTCATTGGCGAAGGCGGCTCGGGCGGCGCGCTCGGGATCGGGATCGCGGATCGCGTCCTCATCCTCGAGAACGCCTATTATTCGGTCATCAGTCCGGAAGCCTGCTCGGCGATTTTGTGGAAGGATCGCAAGCACGCGCCCGAGGCGGCGGAGGCGCTTAAGCTGACGGCGGACGATTTGATGCGACTCGGCGTGGTCGACGAAGTGGTCTCGGAACCGGAAGGAGGCGCGCATCGCGATCACGATCTCGCGGCGGCGAACCTGGGCGCGGCTCTGCGGCGTAATCTGAAGCGCGCGCTCGAGACCCCGATCGATGAGCTGCTGCGGGAACGCTACGCAAAATTCCGCAAGCTCGGCAACTTCGCCGAGCCGAAGGTCAAGAACGGCGCCTGACGAATTGGTCGTTAGGCGGGCCGCCCCGGCATTTTCAGCCTAACGTTCCGCGGCGAGCAGGAGCCGCTTCCGCGCCCGGCTCCCCTTCCGGCGCGACCGCGGCGGATATAGAAAACGCAGCGCCGCTTCCACGCGCGTCCCCCAGGCCGCTTCGTTGTGGTCGGCGCCCTTCGCTTCGAAATAAGCGAGATCATCGGCAAGTCGCCAGCCTTTCTCGACCAGCCGGTCGCGCAGTTTGCGGGCGCTTTCCCAGCCGGTTTCATTGGTTCCCGTGTCCAGCCAGATCCTGAGCGGAAGTTTATGATCGAGTTTCCCGATCACGCGCAGGATGACTTCGTCATCCCACCATACAGCCGGTGACATGACCATGAGCCGGCGGAAGAAATCCGGGAACGAAAGCCCGAGCGACAACGTCAGCAGCCCGCCCATGGACGAGCCTCCCAGACCGGTAAATTCCGCTTCAGATTTCGTGCGGTACTCCCGGTCGATGCAGGGCTTGAGTTCTTCCATCAGAAACTGGCCGTACTTTTTCGCCTCGCCACGGCTGCGTTTTTCCTCGAGCGCACTTTCGAAAATCGCGCCGGCGGTCGGGGTGTATTCGTGGATCCGATCGTCGCCCGTATTGGCGATCGCCACGATGATGAGCGGCTCGATCAAGCTCCGGCGAAGCAAACGCTGCGCGGTTTCGTCCACGCCCCACTCCACCCCGGCAAAGGACGTAGCCGCGTCGAAAAGATTCTGGCCGTCCTGCAAATAAAGCACCGGATAACGCCGTCGCCGCGCGCGCCGGTAACCGCGCGGCAGATAAACCAGCACGTCGCGGCGGTTGCCCAGAATACGCGATTCGAATTGCGGATGCGGCCTGATATCGCCGGTCAGGGTGTGTTTTGGCTCCATCAGCGCGCTTGTATCGCCGAGGAGAATCGTCTTGGCAACCGCCGCCGGCCGGACGCTGCATTTTCTCATCGCCAAGTGCGTCGCCGTTGTCTTAATTCGGCATCACGCATGAACGAACGTTATCTCCGCTGGTGGACACCGCACTTGAATCGCGAATTCGAGATGCTTGTCTTCGGCAACGGCGGCGGGTTGCCGCTTATCCTTTATCCAACGTCTTTCGGCAATTTTCGCCAGTGCCAGGATTTCGGCCTGGTCGATGCCTGCGCGCCGCTCGTCGACAGCGGCCGAGTGACCGTTTACTGCCCCGACGCGATCGACCTCGAAAGTTTCTACAACAAATCCATCCATCCCGCGGATCGGATGCGGACCCATAACGCCTACGAAAACGTCATCCTCTATGACGTGATCGATTTCGCGCGGCGCGAAGCCAGTTGTCATCGGGTCGCGATCTGCGGTGCGAGCCTCGGCGCCTACCATGCGGCCAATCTCGCTTTCCGCCATCCCGACGCCATCAGCCATCTCATCAGCCTGAGCGGCGCATTCGACATCAGCGATTTTTTCGATGGCTACCACGACGAGAACATTTATTTCAACAGCCCGTATCAGTACCTGCCGAACATGCCCGACCCGTGGAAGTACAATCACATGGGCATCATCATCGGGACCGGTGAGTGGGATAACACCCGGCACGAAAGCCTGCGCATGAGCGCGCTCTTGAACGCGAAAGGCGTCCGGCATTGGTTCGACGACCGCAAATGGTGCGGGCACGACTGGAACTATTGGCGCGACATGCTGCCGTATTACTTGTCGACCTTTTGACCCAGATTAGTTAGGCAGTCGCCGCAAGATTCGGCGAGAAATTGCCAAGAGACGGAGAGCACCTTCGCCCTGGGCGCGTTTTGGTTAGGCATGATCATCATGCGGCCACGCGCAAGCGGGTCCACCCCGGTCGCCCCGCCCAACCAAAATCGCGCCGAGCCAGTGGAAATCTGGAAAGCGCGCAAGTTCATCCACGAACATTTTGATGAAGAAATTTCGCTCATGACAGTGGCGCGCTTTGCGAACATCAGCCCGAACTATCTCAGCGAAAAATTCAAACGCGTGACCGGTCTCAACTTTGTCGATTACGTCGCGCGCGCACGGTTCGAGAAAGCGTGCGATCTCCTGCGAGATCGACAGCTGCGGATCAGCGAAATCGCGTTTGCCGTCGGTTTCCAATCGTTGTCGCAGTTCAATCGTGTTTTCAAGAGACTCTCGGGCAAGTCACCGACGGAATATCGCGCGGCGGAAGCGTCCCACCGAGACTCGCCCAAGCCGGTTAATAAACCGAAGAATATTCTCCGTAAAAATGCGTAGCCGACTAAGTGGGTTTCCGATAACACTGCAGCCACTGTGTGCCGTTCAAAGCTGATAAGATGGTTCCGCGAGAAGCGCGAAAGAGTTCTTTGGTGCGCGGGAGGAAGCGCTGCGCTCACGGTCGTTCTCCTTTCCTGCAGCAGCTTTGAAACAACCCGCTCCATCATGGCGCCGCCGAGTATCCCTGGCGCGGAATTTGTCGGCTCCGGGGAATGCGCCACCTGTCACGAGGCGATAACACGGGATTTTCCCACGGCCACGCACGCGCGTTTGAAAGCGCCGGGCGACAACGCCAAGAACATGGGTTGCGAATCGTGTCACGGCCCCGGGAGTCTGCATGTGAAAAGTGGCGGCGCGGCACACACCATCGTCAACCCGCTGCGCTCGCCTGAGACTTGTTTCCAATGTCACTTGGAGGTGCGTGCTCAGTTCGACCTTCCTCATCACCACCCAGTCCTGGAAGGGAAAGTGAGTTGCGCCGATTGCCATAATCCGCACAAGGGGGACGCCATCAAAGGGGGCGGAGCCAATTTCCCCCAGTCGATCAAGGGCGGCGGCACGGCTTTGCTAAGCCAAAACGACACCTGCTTCCAATGCCACGCGGCGCAACGCGGGCCGTTCGTTTTTGAGCACGAAGCGCTGCGGGAAGGATGTGTGAGTTGCCATTCGCCCCATGGCTCGGTCAACCAGCGGATGCTGACGCAACGCAACCAAACGCTTTGTTTGAAGTGCCATTTCCAGCAGCAGACCGTGGCCGGCAAAATTTATATCGCCGATGTCGATCACTCGAGCTTCCTGCAACAGGGGACCTGCTGGTCAGCGGGCTGTCACGAGGCGGTCCATGGCTCGCAAGTGACCCCAGTGCTGAGGTACTAGTCATGACCACGAATTTATATCTGACATTTCCGCGTCTAAGGAAGACTCGCCTATTTGCGCCCCTGCTCTGCGTTTTCCTCTTCGCCAGCGCTCCTCTCCGCGCCGGAGAAACTATTCCGCAAACCAACGCCGACGGCCAGGCGGTGCCTGGCGAGACTGCGCCCGAAGAGCCAGCGCTTGATAATTGGATCGAGCTTGGAGTCGGCGGGACGATCATTAATGGCGACGCGGCCCAGTTCAAGCAGGAGCACCGGGTGTCGGGCGACGTCTTTGGCGGGATTCAGGATCTGCATTACGAGCAAAACATTAGCAAAGACACATCCTTCTCGATCGATGGCCATGCGATTTTCGATAACCACGATTATGATTTGAAGCTGGAGTTGACCAAGCAGGGATTGGGTTACATCCAGGCCGGCTACAGTGAGTTCCGCAGTTGGTATGACGGCAATGGCGGATTTTTCCCGGTCAATGGCCAATTTTTCAATCCGCCCATACCGGAAATGCATATCGATCGGGGCGAAGCATGGGTCGAACTCGGCTTGCGTGCTCCGCATTGGCCGGAGATCACGCTGCGTTACTCGCATGAATTTCGCGATGGCCAGAAGGATTCGACCGAATGGGGCGACACTACGCTGACGGGCCCGACGCGCAAGATCGCGCCGGCCTACCGCGACATCGATGAAACGCGCGATATCGTCGCGCTCGACGCCGTCCAGACCTTTGGCAATACCGATGTCGGGCTGGGCATGCGCTACGAACACGACAGTAACAATGATGCGCTGCAGCTGGAACGTGGCGCCGGTCAACTCCCGCCCGTCGTGCCGCCGCCGGGCGCCCAACGGTTTATCACGCAACAGGAGACGGACAAGGTCGATCTCTTCAGCGGTCATGCCACGACCGAAACACGGTTCAGCGATTCTTTCTGGTTAACGACTGGCTACTCCTATACGACGCTGGGAAGCGACCTGACCGGCACGCGGATTTACGGAACCGACTACAACTCAGCCTACAGCGATCCGATCACGACGCTCAGCAGCCGCGACCACGGCTATCTGAATCTTGCCGGCTCCGCTCAAGTTGAGCAATACGTGGTGAACCTCAACGCGATGTGGCTGCCGATGAAGAACCTGACGGTGCTCGGGGCCTTCCGTTATACGGGCGAGAATAAGCAGAGCGACGCGGTCTACCTCGATACAACCCTGCGCACCATTCCTCCCATCCCAACCGCGACCAGCAGTTTCGAGAACTTCAATACCTTCGCGGAGACCTTGGAGTTGCGTTACGCCGGCATTAACAATTGGGTTCTTTATGCCGGGGGCGACTGGGAGGAACAGCACGGGGACATCCACGAGAACGAAATTGCCGGTGGGCAGGGTTTGCCGGGCATCAAGAATCTCGATCTCCTTTGGCAAAAGTACAAGGTCGGTTTCAACTGGTATCCCACGGCCCAGCTCAATTTCGCGGGCGAGTACTATCACAAGATTCTGCGCTACGATAACGAATCGACCGCCGACGGCCCAGAACTCCAGTTCCAGGAATGGAATACCGATGATGTCAATATTCGCATGACCTGGCGGCCTCGAGTTCCAGTGTGTCTTGGGAGTCTTGCTTTCGTAACCCGCTACGATTTCACCACCTCGTCGGTGGTCGGTCAGTGGGGACTTCCAGACGAAGTGCCTTTCCTTCCCGAGAGTACGGCCTTGATTACCAATCATGTGTTCACGGAGAGCTTGACGTGGAGTCCGCTCGCCCGGCTCTATTTCCAGGGAAATTTTTCCTACGTTTTGAATGATACCAAGACTCCCGCCGCCAACATTGAGCTTGTGCCCGGCGCCGGCCCGTCGGTCCTGAATTTTACGAATGACTATTGGACGGTGGAAGCGGCGGCCGGATTTGTCCTGAACGACAAGACCGACTTCCGGGTCGACTATACGTTTTACCGGGCCGACAACTACGTGAACAATGCCCTGGCCAGTCTGCCCTATGGCACGGGAGCGACGGAACATACGGTCTCGGCCACCGCCACGCGGCAACTGAGCAAGAGAGTCCGGTTACAGTTGAAGTACAGTTACTTTACCTACGAAGACCAACTTTCCGGCTACCACAATAACTACGAGGCGCACTCGCTCTATTCCACTCTGCAGGTCCGGTTTTGATCCCTGGGAGATTCCTGCGTCTGGGATTAAAGGGTGTATTCCAGCCCCGTTCGGGCTTGGTTGCGTTTACGATCATCGTTCCTCGCTCGATATTTACCGGACTAGACAACAAACCTTTGTAAGGTTTTTCCGGTTCGCTCCATTCTGACAACATGCTGCGAACGTTTTTCAGTTGGTTCACGTCGCTCAAGCTGACGATCACCTGCCTGATCGCCGCCATGATCCTGATCTTTGCCGGAACGCTCGCGCAGGTGCATTTCGGGATTCATGAGGTCCAGCAGCGTTATTTCCAAAGCTGGTTTGTTTGGTGGCCCACGGAGAGCCAGGGCTTCAGGATTCCGATTTTCCCCGGCGGGCATTTGATCGGCGCGGTCCTGCTCATCAATCTCGTCGCCGCGCATTGGAAACGATTTCGTTGGGCCTGGAGCAGGCTCGGCATTCATCTCACGCACGCCGGTCTGATCATCATGCTTGCCGGCGGTCTCTTTACCGATCTCTTCGCGGTCGAGAGTCAGATGCGCCTCGTGCAGGGCGAAACGAAAAATTATTCCCAGGATCCGCGTTTCGTGGAGCTGGCGGTCATCGACACGACCGATCCGGAATTCGACCAGGTCGCCGCCATTCCAGAAGCGGTGCTGCGCCGTCACGAAACGATCAAGCATGGCACGTGGCCATTCCAAATTGTGGTAAGACAATTTTTCCAGAATTCGCGCCTGCGGCTGCTCAGCGGATCGAACATCGGCGCCGCGCCGATTGCAAATCAAGGGCCCGGCGCGCAGGTCGCGGTGGAATCGCTTCCGCGCGCCACCGGGGTGGATGAACGCAACGTCGTCTCCGCCGCGATCGAGATTGTGCCGATCGACCAGGCGACGGGCGCGGCGGGGCCGTCGCTCGGCACCTGGCTGGTCTCGGATGCGCTCGGCGCGCTCCAGACATTTTCCTGGGCCGGTCACACCTGGCAGCTCGTGATGCGGCCGGCGCGTTATTACCAGCCGTTCAGCGTCCGGTTGCAAAAATTCACGCACGAGCGTTATCCCGGCACCGAAATCCCGAAGAATTTTTCCAGCCGCATCACCTTGCTGGATGCAGAGCGCGCGCTAAGTCGCGATGTACTGATCTACATGAATCATCCGCTGCGCTATCGCGGCGAAACGTTTTACCAGGCCGGATTTCAGAAGGATGACCAGGCGTCGATTCTGCAAGTGGTGCGTAATCCGAGTTTCATCGCGCCCTATGTCGCGTGCGTGATTGTCGGCCTCGGATTGCTCGTTCAGTTCGGTTACCATCTCGTAGGATTTGCCCGGCAAAGGAGAGCTGCCCTCGCATGAGACGTTTCCTGCCCGCGCTGATTTTCGTTTGCGCGCTTCTCTGGGCCGCCTCGAGCTGGCGCCCGCCAAGGGCCGCCGCAAATGATTTCGATCTGGTCACGGTCGGAAAGATTCCAGTGCTCGTCGGTGGCCGGATCAAACCGCTCGACACGGTCGCGCGCAATTCGCTCCTCATTATTCACGGCAAGCAGACTGCCCAAGGAGCGAAGGGAGAACCACTCAGCGCGCGGCGCTGGCTCGCCGACACGCTCTTCAACGCGCCGGTCGCCGATCAGGATCCGGTCTTCGTCATTCAGAACGCCGACGTGCTCGGACTCTTCGGTTGGGAGCAGAGCGACCGGAAGTATTTCTGCTTTGCCGAGCTGATGCCCTTCCTCAGGCAGATCGACGAACAGGGCGCGCTCTCCGAGAAGCTGCAATCGGTGGAACGGACCGCCTATCAGAACGCGGTTCTCAACCTGCGCAATGCGATGGTGCTGGACCAACGCCTGAAGAATAGCGTGCAGCCGGAAGATGCCCGGAGCTTTACGCGCGAGCTGGAAGCCTTTGAGGGCGGTTTGCCGGCGGCCGGAAAAGCAGCGCGACAACGCGAGACGGGAAAGAGTTTCGACCAGACCAAGCTCAATGATACCGCCGGATTGATCGCGCTCTACCAGAAATTGTCGGAGATGGCTTACATCCTCGCCGTGCCGCCTGGCTCCGCGCAAAACAGCGAATGGCACTCGGTTGGCGACAGTCTGCTCGGGTCGATCCCGACGGACGAAATTCACCCGGTGGTAAGAATGTATGCCCGGATGGGAGACGCCTATCGCGCCGGCGATCATGTCGCATTTAATCAGCACGTCGACCTTCTTTCGAACTGGATGGCGCAACATCAACCGACTGCGGTCAAGCGCGCCTCCTTCGAGTTTCTTTTCAACCAGGTCGATCCCTTCACGCACAGCATGGTTCTTTATGTCCTGGCGTTCCTGCTCGCCTGCGGCTCGTGGCTGGCGTGGAGCCGCACGCTCAATCGTTCCGCCTTCTATCTCTTGCTCCTCGCCCTCGCGATCCACACCTTTGGCCTCGTCTCGCGGATGTACCTCCAGGAACGGCCGCCCGTCACCAACCTCTACTCGTCCGCCATTTTCATCGGCTGGGGCGCGGTCATCGTGGCGCTCATCCTGGAGCGGATTTTTCGGGACGGCATTGGCGCCGCCTGCGCGGGCGCGATCGGTTTCATTACGCTGATCATCGCACACCATCTCGCGGGCAGCGGAGATACGCTGGAGATGCTACAAGCCGTCCTCGACACCAACATCTGGCTCGCCACGCACGTGGTCGCGATCACCACCGGTTATTCGGCGATGTTCTTGGCCGGCATGCTCGCCATCATCTATGTCATCCGCGGCGTGTTCACCCGGTCATTGAACAAAAAAACCGCCGATTCACTCACTCGGATGACGTACGGCGTCGTCTGTTTCGCCACCTTCTTCAGCTTTGTCGGCACCGTGCTGGGCGGCATTTGGGCCGATCAATCATGGGGCCGTTTCTGGGGATGGGATCCGAAGGAAAACGGCGCCGTCCTGATTGTGCTCTGGTGCGCGGTCATTCTGCACGCGCGCTGGGGCGGGTACATTCGGCAACGCGGTCTCATGATCATGGTCATCTTTGGCAACGTCATCACCAGCTTCTCGTGGTTCGGGGTGAACATGCTGGGCGTCGGGCTGCATTCCTACGGGTTCATGCAAAAGGCATTCCCGTGGCTCTGTGGTTTCATCCTAAGCCAGCTCGCCCTCATGGCCGTCGCCGCAGTTCCACTGGAGCGTTGGCGAAGTTTTCAAACAACCGCGGAATCGTCCCGCCTGCGAGCTGGACGGCCAGCGATGAAATTTACACCTCCCAGATTAGCGGTAGAAACCATTCCAGATTGAGTTATCGTTTAACGACAGGAAAGATTCATAACATGAAAAAAATCGTCACCATCGCTATCAGCTTGTTCGCCGCCTCGGCAATTTCTGCCCGCGCGGCTGATGCCAATCAGAATTGGGACAGTCACTGCGCGCAATGTCATGGGAAAACCGGGCACGCCGACACAAAAATGGGAATGAAGCTCCAGGCCAAGGATTTCAACGATCCGAAAGTCCAGGCCTCTTTCACCGATGCCGAGGCCGCCACCGCGATCAAAGATGGAATCAAAGAGGGCGGTAAAACAAAAATGACCGCTTTCGGCAGCAAGTTGAGTGACGACGAAATCAAGGCGCTCGTCGCCTACGTGCGCACCTTGAAGAAATAGGCCGCTCGGCCGCTAAATCCAATCCTTCGCACGCGAGTCGGTATTGTCGACGGCACTGTGATTTTGGGTCGTACTGAGAGTTGCGTGCGGGCGACAGCAAGAATTTTGGAAATCGAGCCCGCTCAGCTACACCAGAGACCCGTGCCGGGTCCGGAAAAACCGGTTGCGATTACGATCGGCCGACTTCAACTTGGCGATGAAACAACTGCAGCACGGTTAACCAAGAAAGAACGACCCGATGAAAATGAAAACGAAAGCAGCATTGTTAGTCGCACCCATCGCCCTCTGTGCGGGCGCCGCTTTGGCAGCGGACGCCCCAGCCAACTGGAGCCAGCACTGCGCCTCGTGCCACGGCAAGGATGGCAGCGGGAGTACGACAATGGGCAAAAAGTTAGGCGTAAAGGACTACCGGGATGCCAAAGTGCAGGCGGAGTTTGATGACGCCAAAGCCGCACAGGTGATCAAGGACGGCGTGGCCGAGGGGGGCAAGACCAAGATGAAGCCTTTCAAAGACAAGCTTTCTGACGAAGAAATCAAGGCTCTGGTCGCATACGTTCGGTCATTAAAGAAATAGACCTGATCGGCTGGGGCGCAAAACACGGGCGCGAGCGCGCGGTTTGCGACCGCGCCTGAACGGATTGCCTTCTTCATCCAGCAAGGTGGCGATTCGGCGCAGAGAAGTTGTCTTGCCTCCCCGAACATTTTTCTATAATCAGGCTGATGTTCCCACCACGCGCGGACATTTGACTGATGAACGATAACCCGGCGAAACCACGCTCCTTTAAGCGCTTCTTTCGCAACTGGCTTAGCTGGGCCGGAATGGTGCTTGGCACCAGCGCGCTATTCGCCTTCCTTCTTCTTGTCGCGATTGATCAGTTCGCTGGTCATCGCAATCCGTACGTCGGCATTCTCGCCTACGTCGTGGCGCCCGGGTTTCTCATTCTCGGCGTCGCCCTTACCGCAATCGGCGTGTTGCTTCAACGGCGGGCGGAGCACCGGGCGGTGCGTGGCGCGGCCCCCTTCGTGCTCAAGATCGATTTGTCGCGACTCCGTGACCGCAGGATTCTTGCTATTTTCGCCGCGGGCAGTGTCATCTTCCTGTTTCTAACTGCTCTGGGCAGCTACCAGACCTACCAATACACCGAGTCGGTGAGTTTCTGCGGCCAGACCTGTCATCTGCCGATGGAACCGGAGTTTGTCGCTTCGCACCATACGGCGCATGCCGAGGTGGAATGCGTCGCATGCCACGTCGGCCCCGGCGCGGCCGCATATTTCAAAACCAAGATCAACGGCGTCAAACAGCTCTATCACACGGTGACAAACGACTTCGAGCGCCCGATCCGCGTCACCGCAGCGAATCCGCGTCCGGCGCAGGCAATTTGCGAGCAATGCCATTGGCCAAACAAATATGCCGGCAACGTCGAACGTACCTATCGCCATTTCCTTTCAGACGAGAAGAACACGCCCTTCACTGTGCGCCTCTTGCTCAACGTCGGAGGTGGAGACCCGTCGAATGGCCCCGAGGGCGGCATTCATTGGCACATGAATATTGCCAACAAGATTGAATACATCGCGGCGGATGACCGACTCCTCTCGATTCCGTGGGTCCGAATGACCAGCCCTAACGGCGTGGTCACCGAGTACCGAACCCCGGACTTCAAAGGGGATCCCTCTCAATACCATATCCGCCGGATGGACTGCATGGATTGTCATAGCCATCCGGCGCACAAGGTCCACGCGCCTAACGATGCGGTCGATCTGGCGTTGTCTACCGGGCGGATCGATTCCAGTATCCCCTGGGTTAAGTCGAAAGTCGTAGCGGCACTGGTCAAGCCATACGCAACCAAAGCGGAAGCTCTGCAGAAGATCGCCGCCTCCTTACACGAAGCTTATCACGACGCCGCCCGGGCTGACCCGATTATTGAGGAAGCGCAGTCGATCTATCGCGATAATTTTTTCCCGGAAGTGAAACTTGATTGGCGCACGCACCCGGATTTTGTCGGCCACAAGAATTGGGATGGCTGCTTCCGCTGCCACGACGGCAAGCACAACGCGCCCGACGGCAAGATGTCGATCAAGGCCAGCGATTGCAGGTCATGTCATCTCATTCTCGCGCAGGGCAGTGGCGAAGCACTCAACCAAGTGAATCCAAAAGGCCACGATTTCATGCACATCGATGCGGAGTATGCCGACTTCTCCTGCACCGAGTGTCACACCGGCGGGCTGCAGAAATGACGGGGCCATAAATTCCGAAAAAATGCGCAGTTTTTTTCCTCGCCAAACGCGGTGTCGCGGGTGTGAAGTGAGAGTTCATGGAATCAGGCAAACAATCTTTTTACTCGATGAGAGCCACGAATCGCCTCAGTTTGTCGAAACCGGGGCTGTTGGTATGGGCGGGTCTGGCGGTCGCTGTGGCAGGTGCTTGCACCATGTTTTCCGAGGTTGTTTATGCGGGTGGAGACAGTAAGTCGTCGAAGACGACGACTTCTTCGAGCGGCGAGCAACAAAAACTTACAGGGCAAGAGTTATACGCGATCAACTGCAACCGGTGCCACTCTGAACGCTATCCGACGGAGTGGACACCGGCCCATTGGAGGACGGTCATGCTCCATATGCGCGTACGAGCCAACCTTCCCGCCGAGCAAGCGAAAGAGATATTAAAGTATCTCGAACAAGATGCCGGGAACTGACAACCTGGGAATAATACTTGTGAAAATCCGTGCTGAGATTCTTGGGGTCCTGGCAGCCGGATGTCTGATGGGAATCGCCCTGCCGCCACGCGCCGCGGCGGAGGTAAGCGACGAGGACTTCAATAACTTGAAGGCGATGGTTGAGCAGTTAAGTCAGAAAGTAGACGGATTGGAAAAGACGCACGAGGAAGACCAGGGGAAAATCCGGCAGCTCCAATCCCAGCTCGGCGAAACGGAGAAGACGGCCGCCGACGCGCAAAAGAAAGCCGAGACGGCTGCTCAGGCACCGCCTCCGGTGGCGGAAGGCCCCCCCGCCGCCCTCGCCACGCACGACTTCATGATGGTGGGAGACGCCGAGGTTCAATACGGCAAGACTCACGGACAACACGGAGGGTTCGGGCTGGCTGATTTTGCTCCGATCTTCCTGTATCGGGCAAGCGACAATATCTTGTTCGAAGTTGGTGTTGATATCACGTTGCAGAACAATGCGCCCGACGGCGCTGGCGCCACCACCACGTTTGATTTGAGTTTCGCGCAATTGGACTATCTCTATAACGACTACGTATCGGTGGTAGCCGGATTGATGGTGCTCCCTTTGGGCACCTATTCTGAGCGCGCGGCAGGTTGGCTGAACAAGATCCCGACCGACCCCCTGGCGCGTGATTTCCTGCCCGGTGCCGGTGTCGGCGTCCAATTGCGTGGGGCCATCCCGGTGGGACAGTCCGGTGCGAGTTTCACCTACTCTGCTTATGGAGTGAATGGACCCGGATCAGTGGACGGTTCAGGCAACGCCGACCAGCTCGATCTCGGCGGGAACGTGGGCGTCAAATCCGACGGCAACAATGGGAATTTGCACGGCAATCCCAGCGGCGGCGGCCGGCTCGGTGTTTTCGTTCCGTTCAAACCTCATTACGATGTCGAGCTTGGGATTTCGGGCCAGACGGGCGAATGGGATAACGCCGGCAACCGGTCGTGGTCGGGGCTGGTGGTGGACGGGGCGGTACACATCAGTCCTTACTTCGAAGTGAAGGGTGAGTATATCAATACCTGGGTAGAAACCGATGACATGGGCACCATTCATCCGCAGGGGGGCTGGGTTCAGGCCGGCTATAAGCTGGGCGGATTGAATCTGGATGTCCCCATCCCGCTCATTAATCTTAGCAGCCTTGAGCTTGTCGGACGCTATGATACGGCGAACGATGGCCTGCTCCAGCATCAAGGGACGAATACGGACCGCGAAACGGCCGGCTTCGTCTATTACCTCACCAATACGCTTTGGTTTGAAGGCGACTACGAATGGCTGCAAAGCCATGGCCCAAACAGACTGCCATCCCACGATTTTGTTTTCCAAATCTCTTACGGATTCTAAACAAACCAGCAAAGGAATCGATTATGTTAACGAAGGTAAAAGTTCCCATGTTACTCCTCGGTGCGGCCGCGCTCGCCCTCATCTGGGGGAGTTTAGCGCGCGCTGCGGATCAGCTTGACGCTGAGACCAAGGCACGAGTGGAACGCTTTGAAAAAGGCGCAGCGACGATCAACGTCTCCAAGTATCCGTCGGGGATCCAGGCTAACTACGAAGTGTTTTCGCAGAAATGCTCGCAATGCCACAAGCTGAGTCGTCCGATCAACTCCGACTACGCGCTGCCCGATGAGTGGTCGCGCTACATCAAACGCATGATGAACAAACCCGGTTCGGGCATCAGCAGGGGCGACGGCAAGAAGATTTACGACTTCCTCGTGTATGACGCCAGCGTCCGCAAGAAGACGATGGTGGACGCGAAGCTCGCGAAGGCAGCCCCTGCCGAGAAGACCGAGGCAGAAGCAAAGATCAAAGAGGTCCACAGCACATACGATAAGTAGCCGTTCGCTCCTTCAAGCCGAGGCTCAGTGAAATGTCTTCGACGTATTCAGTTGAGCTGCCGGACTTGAATTATTTCACCCGGCAGGTTCTCTGCCGCGAGGGCTGCCCGGTGCGCACGGATTCCGGCGGCTATGTCCAAGCGATTGCAGAAGGTCGTTATGAAGATGCCTACATCATCGCGCGAACACCAAACCCTTTTGCCTCCATCTGCGGCCGCGTGTGCGCGGCGCCGTGCGAGGCCAAATGCCGGCGCGGAGCACTCGACGCCTCGATTTCCATCCGTGCGCTGAAACGGTTCGTCTGTGAAAAATTCGGCGTTGAGTCGGAAAGGTTTGACCTCGGCAGGGTCTATCCTGAACTGCGCGATCCGCGGCGCGAGCGCATCGGCGGCGGTCGCAAAGTCGCGGTGATCGGGGCCGGGCCGGCCGGCCTGTCGTGCGCGCATGAACTGGCGCTGATGGGTTTCGAGCCGACGGTGTTCGAGGCGCAGAACCTGGCGGGCGGAATGTTGGTGCTCGGCGTGCCCGAATACCGACTGCCGCGTGAAATCATCCAGGCGGAAATCGAAGCGATCAAATCGCTCGGCGTAGAGATCCGCTTGAACACCCGGCTCGGTCGCGACTTCGCGTTTTCGGACCTCAAGCAACAGGGTTATGAAGCGATCTTTCTCGGCATTGGTGCGCACAAAAGCCGCGAGCTGGCCATCGAAGGTGTGGAAATGGATGGCGTCCTGCGGGCGATTGATTTTCTTCTCAACGTCAATCTTGGCTACCGTGTGACGCTCGGACGCAAAGTCGTCGTCATCGGTGGCGGTAACGTGGCATTTGACGTGGCGCGTTCGGTCCTGCGGCAGACGGAAAAACTGGCGGACATGAGCGAAGCGGAGTTGCGCGCGGCGTTGCACACCGCTGCCGCGACACTGGAGGAACTGACTATCCGGGAACCCGAAGCGCCTGATCAAGTTCGGCTCGCCTTGGACGTGGCGCGCGAAGCCATCCGCAAGGGTGTGCCGGAAGTCCACATGTATTGCCTGGAGAACCTCGACGAAATTCCGGCGGCGCGCGAGGAAATCGAGGAAGCGGAGAAAGAAGGGATTCGGCTACACACGCGGTTTGGCCCCAAACGCATTCTCGGCGACGACGGCAAGGTTTCCGGCATCGAATTGATTAAGTGCAGCCGGGTATTCGACGAGAACCGGCGCTTCAATCCGCAATTCATCGAAGGCAGCGAGGAAACGGTTGATTGCGATACGGTCGTTCTCGCCGTCGGACAAGCGGCGGATCTTTCCTGGATTCATCCCGAGGACACCCTGAAGCTGACGCCGCGCGGCACGCTGCAAACCGATCCTACAACGATGGCGACGTCGCGGCCCGATGTGTTCGCGGGCGGCGATGTGGCTTTCGGACCGCGCATTATTATTACGGCCGTCGCCGAGGGCAAAAGAGCGGCGAACTCCATTGCGAAGTTCCTCACGGGCCGCGTTCCGGCCGAGCCGCACCAGGCGCGTATAACCATCTACGACACACAGCAGTATCGGATGAAGCCCGATTACGAGAAGCTGGTGCGCCGATCCCCGCCGACTCTGCCGTTGGACCGGCGTATCGGAATTGCCGAAGTGGAGAAGGATTACCCCGAGACCGAGGCGGTAGTACAGGCAATTCGCTGCCTCAAATGCCACGTCAGTCCCGTGTTTAACGGGGACGAGTGCGTCCTTTGCGGCGGCTGCGCGGATGTCTGCCCTGAGTATTGTTTTCGTCTGGTGGATGTCGCCGACCTGCGTGGCGCTGAAGATTTGCAAGCGGCGGTGCTCGCGCGCTATGGACGCATCCCCGAGCGCGGGGAGCAGGCTGCGATTATCAAGGACGAAACTCGTTGTATCCGCTGCGGCCTGTGCGCTGCACGCTGCCCTACCGGCGCGATCACTATGGAGAGAGTAGAACTGGTGCCTGCCTAACATTGAACGAAGCCACGCCAAACAAAGACCTTTCACGCCGCGGATTTCTTGAGATCACGTTCGGCTGGCTGGCGGCTACCTTCGCGGTGGCGGCGTCGGCCATCGCTTCTGTGCGCTTCCTCGTGCCAAATGTTCTCTACGAGCCGAGCCTGCTGTTCAAGGCCGGCAAGCCGGATGATTTCCCCGAAAAATCGGTGACATTCATGGAAGACGAGAGAGTTTTTCTCGTCCGCCAGGGAAACACGTTCCGCTGCCTCTCGGCGGTCTGCACTCACCTCGGTTGCACGGTCAATCGCACCGAAAAAGGTTACCACTGCCCGTGCCACGGCAGCTTGTTTGACGACCAGGGCAAAGTCGAAAGTGGTCCGGCTCCGCACCCGTTGCCTTGGTTCCTGGTAACCCTGAGCAAGGATAACCGCCTGCTCGTGGACAAGAGCCAGACGGTACTCGCAGACAAATACCTGGTCGTGTGAGCGCGCCTCTGCCCAAACGCCTTTGGCAAAAGTTTGAGCGCTCCCGCGTTGGCCGCTCGATCTTCCGCGTCGGCCTGCCGGAAAGCAACCTCGAGCGGTCGCAGGCGATGGTCTCAAGTTTCCTGCTGCATATGCAACCGGCGAAGGTCAATCGCCACTCGTTACGCGCCTCCTACTCGTTCGGATTGGGACTGATTTCGCTTTATCTCTTCCTGATCCTGGTTGGGACCGGCGTGCTGCTGATGTTCTATTACGTGCCCAGTACCGAGCGCGCGTATGACACGATGAAGGATCTCGAGTTCGTCGTCTCTGCGGGTTTACTTATGCGCAACATGCACCGCTGGGCGGCGCACCTGATGGTGCTGTTCGTGCTGCTGCACCTGTGCCGCGTCTTCTACACCGGAGCCTATAAACGGCCGCGCGAGTTCAACTGGGTGCTGGGCGTGGGGCTATTTCTGCTGACGCTGGCGCTAAGTTTCACCGGCTACCTGCTGCCGTGGGATCAGCTCGCCTTTTGGGCGATCACCGTCGGCACGAGCATCGCCTCCTACGCGCCCTACATTGGTCCCAAGCTGAGGTATCTGATGCTCGGCGGTAACGTTGTCGGACAAGAGGCACTGATCCGGTTTTATGCGCTGCACGTGTTCGTGCTTCCGGCGGTGGCGGGCTTGATGGTCGCCATTCACCTCTGGCGCGTGCGCAAGGACGGCGGTTTGTCTCACCCTAACGAGCCGGGCGACGTCGTTGAGCAGGTCGATCTTGGCCAGTTACCAACGAACAAGACCTATGGCCTGATGGAACTGGCGCGCGGCACTACCCTGCAAGTTGGTCAGAACCCCGACGATGAGGTGTTCTCCTGGCCGCACCTGGTTTTTCGCGAGCTCCTTCTCTTCCTCATCGTCATGGCTGTGGTGCTCTTTCTCGCAATTTTCTGGAACGCCCCACTGGAGGAATTCGCCAACCCGATCCATCCGCCGAATCCGGCGAAAGCGCCGTGGTATTTTCTCGGTCTGCAGGAATTGGTCAGCTACTCGGCATTCTGGGGCGGCGTCGTTGTGCCAGGCTTGCTCGTGACGGCGCTGCTGTTGCTGCCCTACATCGACCGCAAGCGCCAAGGTGTAGGCCGCTGGTTTGCCCGCGAGCGCAGAGTCGCGATCACGATTTTTACCGTCTGCCTGCTCGCCGCCATCGCGTTTACGGTCATCGGTACGTATTTCCGCGGGCCGAACTGGGGTTGGCAAGAGCCGTGGAAGAGACCACCTCCCGCGGCGGAGGGCCATTGACATGGCCGAAGGCTCGCTCCGCCATTTCTACGGCTGGTTCACCGTGCTCGGCCTCCTTGTCGGGGGCTTGGTCGTGCTTGGCTACTACAAGGACGAATACCGCGAGTGGAAGGACTACCAAAAGAAGTTTATCCACGAGGAAATGCACCGCGCGGCAACGCCGCAGCAGTTAGCCACGGCCAAGAGAATACCGGTCGAGGTCCGGCAAATCCTCCTGCCCGATCTCAACCGTGTGGATCGTTGCACAACCTGCCACCTCGCGGTGGAGGATCCGAGCTACGGCGGCTACCCGCAACCTTTGGCCTACCATCCGCTTAACGAACAACATCCACCTGAGAAATTCGGTTGCACCGTCTGCCATCGCGGGCAAGGCCGGGCCACCACCGTGGCCGACGCGCACGGCAACGTTCCGCACTGGGATGAACCCATGTTACCCCTGCAATATATCCAGGCTTCATGCGGCAAATGCCACCAAGCCGCGGACAATCCCGCTGCGCCCGAACTGGCGCGTGGCGAGCAGGTGTTCGAAGAAAGCGGCTGCCGTGGCTGCCACAAACTCGGCGGCACCGGCGGCATTCTCGGCCCGGAACTCGACAAAGTCGGCGCCCACCGTTCGGCCGACTGGCTCAAGAAGCATTTTCTCAAGCCTGCCGCGGTCTCGCCCGGCTCGGGGATGCCGCCGCAGAAACTCTCCGAAGCAAATCTTGAAGCAATCACACTCTTCATGCTTAGCCAGACTGGAGAAACGGCCCCGGGCTATTACGCTTCGATGAAGGTGATTCCAAGCGCGGCCGAGGGGCAACGCTTGTTCACACAGAAAGGTTGCATCGGCTGCCACTCCGTCGGCGGCAAAGGCGGCGACATTGGCCCGGCATTGGATGATGTCGGGCTGCGCCGCGCACCCGAATGGATTGTCCGGCATTTTCGCGACCCGCAAGTCGTTAGTCCAGGAACGGTCATGCCGCAGTTTGGTTTCACCGAAACCGAGGCTCGCGCGCTGACGGATTTTCTCCTCCACCTGCGCGACCAGAAGGTCGCGTTGAGTTTGCCTTCATTCATGGATCAGGTCGAGCGCGGTCATGATGTCTATCGCAAATACGGGTGCGCCGGCTGCCACGGCCAGGATGGCAAAGGCGGCGTGCCTAATCCCAACGCCAAGACCGCCCAACTGGTCCCAGACCTGATTCACGTGGCCGATGGCTACACCAAGGACGAATTGAAGGCACGCATCCTCAAAGGCCAACACGAGATCAACGCACTCGACCCGAAACGTCCGCCCCCACCGCTCTACATGCCGGGATGGGGTGGCACGATCAAGGACGCCGAAGTTAATGACCTTGTTGCCTACCTCATCAGCCTGAAACCAAAAGGAGAAGACGCCGGTTTTTGAGCAGTGGTTCGAAAACTGACGAAAATGATTTTGAGTTGGATGACGGAGGACGAGTTCGCCTTCTGTGTCGTGCTGAGTCGCGTGCCATTCGTTGCTCCTTCGCGAAAGTAAGACAGCGCCTGTTTACCCAAGCTGCGGCTAACTCTACGATGGTGCCGCGAGCTCGAATAGAGCGAAAGCCCGGAGACAATCGATCGCGATTCCGGCGGCGGCACCGGCCGCCACGATCACGTTTTGCATGAAATTGCGGCGCAACGGGTCGCCGCAGCTTTGGCATTCGCCTTCGCCCGCCCCAAGCTCGTCATGTCATCTCATTCTCGCGCAGGGCAGAGGCGAAGCACTCAACCAAGTGAATCCAAAAGGCCACGATTTCATGCACATCGATGCGAAGTATGCCGACTTCTCCTGCACCGAGTGTCACACCGGCGGGTTGCAGAAATGATTGGAACCGGTAGTTTCCGAAAAAATGCGCAGCTTTTTTCCTCGCCAACCGGGCTCTTGCTGGTGTGGTGTCGGAGGTAATTTTTCAGAGGAGAAAAACAATCTGCCAACTGATGAGAGTCTTTGCCCGCGGATGAGCCTTCGGCATCAGGAGATCTGAAATGCAGGAACAAGTCCATACCGTTTCAAATTCGACAACATCGCGGCGCCACTTTATCGATCTTCTCCTGGGGGCAAGCATCCTCGGGTGGCTGGCCAGTATCGCCTACCCGGTGATTCGCTATCTCAAGCCGCTCCCGCAAACCGGTGCCACCGGGCCGACGCGTTTGACCCGCGAAGAGACTGCCAAGCTCGAGCAGGATCAATTCATCATTGTCCCGGTGAGCGGGCAACGGGTGATCGTTTTGCAATCGCAGGATCAAAAATTGTTGGCCTTCAGCGCCAAGTGCACACACGAAGGTTGCACGGTTACGTATTTGCCGGGGCAATCAGTCATCTGGTGTCCTTGCCATGATGGCCGATACGATCTTAGCGGTCGCGTATTGTCCGGGCCGCCGCCTAAGCCGCTGCCCGAATATGCAGTCCGGCGGCAGCCGGATGGAGGGATTGTCATTTCTGAAGAACGAGCCTGATAAGAACGGCGCGGAGCCCGGGAGAGGGCTGCTAGGCTGGGTGGATCGGCGCTATCAAGTGACGCCGCTGCTGGAATTCATGCGCCACAAGCAGGTGCCGTTGGGGTCGCACTGGATGGGCTGGTACTACCTAGGCGGGATCACGATGTTCTTCTTCATCGTCCAGGTCGTCACCGGCGTGCTCTTGCTCATGTATTTCCAGCCAGGTGAAGCGACCGCCTACGAGAGCATCCATTTTCTGACGACAAAGGTCCCCTTCGGCTGGCTGATCCGTTCCGTGCACAGTTGGAGCGCGCACCTCATGATCATTTCGCTGACGCTTCACATGTTCAGCACGATGATGCTGAAGGCTTATCGACCGCCGCGCGAACTCACATGGGTTTCCGGTTACCTGTTGTTTCTGATCACGCTCGGGTTCGGCTTCTCCGGTTACCTCCTGCCGTGGAACAAACTGGCTTACTTCGCCACCACGGTCGGCACCAATATCGTGCGCTCCGTGCCGTTCCTCGGCGACTGGCTCTTGCTCGTCTTGCGCGGAGGGCAGGATGTCACGATCAACACGCTCTATCGGTTCTTCGCCGCCCACGTCGTGATCCTGCCCCTGGCCTTCGTCGGTATCATCAGTTTGCACCTCCTCTTCATTCAACGGCAAGGCATGGCGCCACCCATCAGCGCCAAAGTCGCGCCGCGCGGGATGAAGTTCTTTCCCAGCTTCGCTCTGCGCGACGTGTTGTTATGGCTGGCTTGTTTGATGTTGCTGGTCACATTGGCGGTTTTCCTCCCCTACGGACCGGGTATTCCGGGAATGGATTGGGAACTGGGTTCGAAGGCGGACGCAATGGCACCGGCCTATGCCGGCATCAAACCGGAATGGTATTTCCTCTGGGAATACCAATTACTGAAGGAATTTCCGCCGCACCTTTTTGGTCTGGAGGGGCCGCAAGTCTGCCTGTTTTTGATCGCGATCTTGTTAGGCATCTGGGCCATCATCCCATGGCTCGATCGGCGCGCTGCCCGGAACAAGCCATCACCCGCTTTCAGCGATTTCGGCTGGGCAGCGATCCTCTTCCTCGTCTACCTCACCCTGATGGGCTGGGATATCGGCGCAACCGGAGCCGGCAATGACATGTCTTTGGTGCAAAGGTCGGCGCGGGTCTGCGCATGGTGGACTTTGGCTGCGGGCGTGGTCATGATTGCCTTTCGCTCCTGGTGGTTCGAACATCGCTGGTTTGTGCTCACCGGCGCGGCGCTCCTGCAGATAGCGTTGCACGGGTTAATGGGAATCTCTTATCTCCTCGCCGGGGCGATCTCGGCCGGGCTGGCGATCATTGTCATTGCGGCCTCATATTTCATGACGTCTCGGCCTAACGAGACAGGCACAACGTGAGAGCGATCCTCGTCATCCTTGGCGTCGTTTTGATTCCCTCCGCGGTGTTTGCCGCAGACCAAAAACCCGCCGTCGCCGCTCCGACGCTGGCCTCCCTTCTCGACGCCAAAGACAAGAGTGGCAAATCAATTATCACTCAGGAGGAGCGGGCCTATTACAACGGCCTCAATGATAATCTCAAAGAACTCCTCAACCAGGCCGTGCAAAAGGAATTCATTAGCGCGCCGGCGCATTTGGGGACGCTACTGTCGCTCCAGTTGCGCCCGCAAAAGATGGAGTTGCTCCTGAAAAACAACTGCGCCCTCTGCCACAGCGACCCGGAAGTCCAAACTCCGGAAGACCTCTTTTCGGTCGCGCCCGCTTCCCACCACTCGCCGGCGCACATGAATCTCAAGGAGATTGTCGAGGACGTTCATTTTCGAAGCGGACTCTCTTGTGCGGGATGCCATGGCGGCGATCCCACCGCTGATCTCGGTCACGATATGGTGAAGGAATGGCCGGGGAAAGGCCGGGACAAAAACCGCGCCTGGATCGTGCAGTTTTGCGCGCGTTGCCATTCCGATCCCACCTTTATGCACCAGTTCAACCCGGGGTTGCCGACCGATCAATTGGCGAAGTTCCAGGACAGCCCACATGGTCAGGCGCTGCTCGTGAAACACGACGACCGCGCACCGCAATGCGTCAGTTGCCATGGCGTCCACGGCATTCGCCCGGCGAAGGATCCACAGTCAAAAGTCTACGCCCAGCGCGTGCCGGAGACCTGCGGCGCGTGCCACTCCAACCCCAAGACCATGGCCGGATTCACCCTGCCTGACGGCGCGCCGCTGCCAACCAATCAACTCGCAGAATACAAGAAGAGTGTGCACGGCCAGGCGCTGCTTGTGCGCGGCGACCTGGGCGCGCCCGCCTGCAATGATTGCCACGGAAACCACGCCGCCAGCCCGCCCGGGGTGGCGAGCGTGAGCCACAGTTGCAGCCTTTGCCACTCGGCCAATGCGAGCCTGTTCGATGGCAGCAAACACAAGCAGGCTTTCGACCAGCATAATTGGCCGGAATGCAGCAAGTGCCATGGCAACCATGATATCGCGAAGACCCATGACTCCATGCTCGCGACCGGGCCCGGCGCCTTGTGCGGTGATTGCCATCGCCAATTCGCGAAGGCCGATCCCAAATGCATCCCCACCGCCAATTATTTTCACGCGACGATCACCCGGATGGACGAAGCGCAGAAGAGGTTCACCGCCGCCTCGGAGAAGCTCGCCGCCAAAGGTCTGGACATCGAACCGATCAGCAACCAGCTAACCGATCTCAACGACGCCCTGAAGAAATCGCGGACCTACGTCCATTCCTTTAGTCGGGTTACGTTCCAGCAGGTGGCTGCGCCGGGAGAAGAAGCGATCAGGCGCACTGACGGCCTGGTCGACAAAGCGCGCGGCGAATACAAGTTCCGGCAGATCGGTCTGGCTGGGAGCATTGCCCTGATCGGACTCCTGATACTGTCGATTTATTTGAAACTCCGCCAACTCGAGAAGTAAAAGACGCGTCTCAGGCGGCGGCCGGATCGCCTACGAAAGTCGGCACCCCGCCGCGAGCATACTTCCATCGCCAGTAACCTGCTGCGAATGAGTGCCGTCCAGTAAGGTCGCCCGCACCTATCTGTCGAGTCGGCAGGCCTTTTTCTCCTGCCGGGCACTTTGAGCATCGACGGGTGATGGGCTTCTCCATCGTGAAGCCGGACTATAGGCAAAGCATTTCGCCGGCATTCGAGCCAGCAGTGAGCAAAATCATCGCGCTTATTTGTTTTTGATCCGACGAATTCTGCGTAATCTGGCGATCTCTCATGAAAAAAATCGGAATCCTTTTTGGCCAGGAAAACAGCTTCCCGCCGGCCTTTGTCGAGCGGGTGAATCAGAAAACTGGCGGCAAAGAAATCCGCGCCGAGTTCGTGCGCATGGACAAAGTCGCGCAGGGCGAATCGGCCGGCTACGACGTCGTCATCGATCGCATCTCGCAGGACGTCCCGTTTTATCGCGCCTGGCTGAAGAACGAGGCGCTCACCGGCTGCGCGGTGGTGAACAATCCGTTCTGGTGGAGCGCCGACGAGAAATTCTTTAACAACGCGCTCGCGACGAAAATAAGCGTCGCCGTTCCCAATACGGTTCTCCTCCCGTCGCATGAGCTGCCGCCGGATACGAATGACAATTCATTCCGCAACCTCGCCTACCCGCTCGATTGGGAGGCGATCTTCGCCTACATCGGCTGGCCGGCTTTTTTCAAGCCCTTCGCCGGCGGCGGCTGGAAAAACGTCTACAAGCTGCATAATCCCGAGGAATTTTTCCGCGCTTACAGCGAGACCGGGCAGCTCGTCATGATGTTGCAGGAAGAAGTGCAATTTCAAATGTACTTCCGCTGTTACTCGATCGATCAGCGCCATGTGCGGGTCATGAACTACGAGCCGCGGCATCCCTATCATCTGCGCTACCAGACCGACTGGCAGGCGCCGCGCGAGATTCTCGAAAAGGTCGAGCAGGGCGTCCTCGTGCTGAATGAATATCTTGGCTACGACCTCAACACCGTCGAGTTCGCGATCCGCGACGGGGTGCCGGTGGCGATCGACTTTTGCAATCCCGCGCCGGATGCGGAAAGGACCAACGTCGGGGAGGAAAATTTCCAGTGGATCGTCGAGGCGGTCTCGGAGATGGCGATCCGCAAAGCCCGCGAGCACGTCCCGGGACGCGACAATCTGAGCTGGGGAAAATACGTGCAGGCGGCCGTGAATCGCCGTTCGTTAGGCGTGCCCTAGCGCCGGTCGACGCTGATGTAGACGCCTCCCTCTGGGAGGCGCGAGTTTGCGCTCCGCACCCTTCGCTCAATCCACCCCGCCGCCGCCCCGCGCTTCGCAGAGCGAAGCGTCTACAGGAATTTTTTCGACCGCGCGACCCTCTTCGGCTTAAGTTGCGCCTGCCATGAGCATCGAAGTGAAAATCCCGCCGGTCGGCGAATCCATTTCCAGCGGCGTCGTCTCTGTCTGGCACAAAAAATCCGGCGAGTACGTCGAAGCGGGTGAAGCGCTCCTAACCCTCGAGACCGACAAGGTCTCGACGGAAATTACGGCCGAGAAAGCCGGCCTCCTTGAGACGAAAGCGGAGGAAGGCCAGGAAGTGCAAATCGGCGAAGTCGTCGCGCTGATCGACGACCAGGCTACGCCCCCCGCGAAAGCCAAAACAACCGCCCGGAACGAGCCTGCTCCGGCCGCGAAGAAAGTGGCGGAGAAACGTTCCGCGAATGCTGATGTCCTTTCGCCCGCCGTCAGAAGAATGACGACTGAAGAGAAGATCGACCCCGCCAGGATCAGCGGCACCGGCAAAGGCGGTCGCCTAACGAAAGGCGACGTCATCTCGCATCTGCAGGCTGCGCCCCAAACTTTAACCGACGATCAGGAAAAACCGCGGGGACGAAAGCAGCCTGCGAGCGAGGAACCGGCTGCCGGCGGGCACGAGCGTTTCACCCGCAAAAAAATGTCGCCCCTCCGTCGCAAGATCGCGGCCCAGCTCGTCATGGCGCAGCAAACCGCGGCCATTCTTACCACCTTCAATGAATGCGATATGAGCGAGGTGATGGCGCTGCGAAAAAAAGCGCAGGAGAAGTTCACGGCCGATCACGGGGTCAAACTCGGTTTCATGTCGTTTTTCATCAAAGCCACGGTCGAAGCGCTCAAGGCAGTGCCGGCGATTAACAGCCGGATCGAAGGCGACGATTTCATTTTGAATCATTACTACGACATCGGCGTCGCGGTTGGAACGGAGCGCGGCCTGGTGGTGCCGGTGGTGCGCGACGCGGATACGAAAACGTTCGCCGATCTCGAGCGGGAGATCGCCGATTACGCGACCCGGGCGCGCGATGGCAAGATCAAGATCGAAGACCTGCAGGGCGGCACCTTCACGATTTCCAATGGCGGCGTTTACGGTTCGCTCATGGGCACGCCGATCCTCAATCCGCCCCAGAGCGGCATCCTCGGGATGCACGCCATCCAGCAACGCCCGGTTGCGGTGAAAGGCGAAGTGGTCGTTCGGCCGATGATGTATCTCGCGCTTAGCTACGATCACCGCGCGGTCGACGGCAAGGAAGCGGTCACTTTTCTCATCAAAGTGAAGGAAGCGATCGAGAACCCGACCGCGTTGCTCCTTGATCTCTAGGGGATCTCGTTAGGCGTTTCATGGATAAATTCGACATCATCATCATCGGCTCCGGCCCGGGCGGCTATGTCGCGGCCATCCGCGCCGCGCAGCTCGGGCTCAAAACCGCCATCATCGAAAAGGACAACGAACTCGGCGGCACCTGCCTCAACGTCGGCTGCATCCCGAGCAAGGCGCTTCTCGCCTCGAGCGACCATTTTGTTTTCGCGAAAAAGGAAGCGGCCAAACACGGCATCGTCCTCGACAAAGTCAGTCTCGATCTCGCCACCATGCTCGGTCGCAAGGACAAAGTCGTGAAAACTCTCACCGGCGGCGTACGCGCGCTGATGAAGGGCAACAAAGTCACCACCTTCACCGGACTCGGCACCATCACCGCGCCGGGCCAGGTGCGCGTTCAGCCTAACGAAGGCAACGCGACCGAGATTGCCGGCGATCACATCGTCATCGCAACCGGCAGCGTGCCGATCAATCTCCCGAGCATGCCCTTCGACGGCGTCACGGTCGTGAGCAGCACTGAGGCGCTCTGCTTCGATAAACCGCCGGAAAAATTCCTGGTTATCGGCGCGGGCGCGATCGGTCTCGAGCTCGGCTCGATCTGGAATCGCCTCGGCTCCGAGGTCACCGTCCTCGAATTCCTCCCGCGCATCGCCCTCGGTTTCGATCTCGAAATCTCCAATCTTCTCCAGCGCGCTCTCACCGCCCAGGGGATCAAGTTTCATCTCGAAACCAAGGTCAGCTCGGTCAAAGTCGCAAACGGCCAGGCCATCGCCACCGCCACCAAAGGCGGCGAAGAACTCAAATTCGAAGCCGACAAAGTCCTCGTCTCCGTCGGTCGCCGCGCCTTTGCCGAAGGCGTCGGCGCGGACAAAATCGGCGTTGCGCTCGACGAACGCTGCCGGATCAAAGTGGATGAAAAATTCCGCACCAACGTCGCCGGCATCTACGCGATCGGCGACGTCATCGCCGGCCCGATGCTCGCGCACAAAGCGGAGGAGGAAGGGATCGCCTGCGTCGAATTAATCGCGGGCAAAGCCGGCCACGTGAACTACGACGTCATCCCCGGAATCATCTATACGAACCCGGAACTGGCCGGCGTCGGCCTCACCGAAGACCTCGCGAAAGAAAAAGGGCTCAAGGTGCGCATCGGCAAATTTCCCTTCCGCGCGAACGGCCGCGCTTTGGCGAACGATGACGTCGAAGGGGTGGTAAAATTCGTCGCCGACGCCGCAACCGATCGAATTCTCGGCGCCTCGATCCTCTCGCACGCGGCCTCGGAGTTGATCGCCGAGATCGTCGCGGTGATGGAATTCGGCGGGAGCAGCGAAGACCTCGGCCGCACGGTGCACGCGCATCCGACCTTGAGCGAAGCGGTCAAGGAAGCCGCGCTCGCCGTCGAGAAGCACGCCATCCACATCGGCAACCGCTGACGATTTACCAGGTGTGGCGGACGATTCTGAAAAGCTCTCCGGCGCGGAGGAATACATCGCCGTCGAGATCGAGTTGATCAAGGCGCTCGATCCGGATCAGGAAAAGAGTCTGCGCGCAGCTTTAGAAAAGCTCGATCCGCACGCTTTCGATTCCCGTGATATCGACCCGAGGAAGGTCTCGCTTTGTTACGATCCGACACGGACCTCGCAGAAAGACTTGCTCCAACTGATCAAACAAGCCGGCGGCAAATTGAAGCATGTCGAGAGCGAAAGCTCGCCGCTGTTGTAGCAACCGCTAGCGATCGCAAGTAAAAACGCAGCGCTATTTTCGCAGTTCGACGGCGTGACGCTTGACCTCGTCCAGAAACGATTGCGAGATGGCCGGGAGCTTGCCCGTCCAGAGTGCGCCGAGCACAAACTTGGGAAACTTGGCAAGCGGAAGCATCCGAATCACGGAATCTCCGGTCGAGCCCGGGTTCGCGACAGACAGTCCGATGCCGAACCCACCCGCGACATAGTCTTCATCGATTCAATCGACGAAACCTCGACTCCAATGGCGAAATCGAGTCCGCGCCGCGAAAAACCCTTTTGGAACAAGCGCGTCATCGCTTCTGTCGCCGGGAGAGAGATCAATACTTCGCGCGGGCGATCCTCGCACAGAAACTGCTCGGCGGTACGCAACGTCGAGTTCTTCGGGACCATCAGCGCCAGCGGCAGCTCGAGGATGACGCACGATTTGATTCCGGGCGGTGATTTCCCTTCGAATTCGGTGATCGCCAGGTCGATCTCGTCCTGTTGCAGGAGCGTTTCGGCTTCGAGTTGGTTCGTTTCGCGCAGGGCGAGGCGCAGGGCCGGATATTTTCGCCGATGCGCGGCCAGGATCGACGGAAAGTGATTCCGCAATATTGGTCCGGAAGCGGCCAGGCGGAGGCGCTGACTGGTCGCGCCGCGGATCTGTGCCGCCACCTCGTCGAGTTGCGCGAAGAACGGCGCGATAAAATCAAAGAGCTGCCTCCCCGCCGTCGTTAGGCGAAAAGGGCGCCGCTGAAACAGGACAGTGTTGAGGTCTTCCTCCAGCCGCAGAATTTGCGCGCTCACCGCCGGCTGCTGAATGCCGTACGGCATTTTGCGCACCGCCGGGCTAATCCCGCCGTTTTTCGCGACGTGATAGAACAATTCGAGGTAATGGATGTTCATTTTGTGATCATCGATCTGATCGATTCTGGGCGAATTCTTATCAATTAACAATGCGGCCGAGGCGTGACTTAGGCTCGGCCCATGTTGTGGATCATCTGTGGGATCGCGCTCGGTTGC
Organism: Spartobacteria bacterium; assembly: GCA_003169975.1. Lineage (GTDB taxonomy): Bacteria > Verrucomicrobiota > Verrucomicrobiia > Chthoniobacterales > UBA10450 > Palsa-1392. The sequence goes on from PNAA01000017.1 coordinate 76,581, forward strand.
ATCGTCGTGGAACGCCTTTGGCCGGCGAACGAACTCCCGCGTGTTCACGCCTGGTGGGCTCGCGTGATTTTAGTCAATGCCATCCAATTGGAGATCGTGATCGTGGCGGGCCTGGCCTGGAATCGTTGGTTCGCACAACGATCGCTTTTTCATCTCGCCGATCATTTCGGGGACGCGAGCAGCGGTGCGATCGCCTACTTCGTCTCAACTTTCATCTACTATTGGTGGCATCGCTACCGGCACGAATCGCGATTCTTCTGGCGCGTTTGCCATCAATTGCATCACTCCGCGCGGCGGATTGAGATCGTCACCAGCTTCTACAAGCATCCGGTCGAGATTTTCCTTAATTCCGTCCTGAGCAGCGCGATCGTTTATCTCTTGCTTGGCTGCAGCCCGCGGGCCGCGGCGATTTACACGCTCCTGACGGCGCTGGCGGAATATTTCTATCACTGGAACATCCGCACCCCGCGCTGGCTCGGGTTTGTCGTGCAACGACCCGAATCGCATCGCATCCATCATCAATTTCGGCATCACACGAACAACTTTGCCGATCTTCCGCTCTGGGATGCGCTCTTTGGCACACTGAACAACGCGCTTGGGAATCCGGCGCGCTGCGGTTTTGAAACGGAACGCGAAGAGCGTTTCGAAGACATGCTGGCCTTTCGCGATCTGCACACCCCGGGCCGTGAAAATTTGAGTCCGCTGCATTTCCTGCCCACCTGCATCGGTTGCCGGAAACGCTGGGCCTGCGCGACGGCCAACTCCGAGGTTGCGCGATGAACGGCCTCTCCTGGCGCGACGCCGCCGCAGTCGCACTACTTCTTCTCGGTTTGACCCAAATGACCGGCGATCTTCTCGGCAACCGTGTTCTCAAAGGCATCGGGGCGGCAAGCGCGATGGCTCCATGCCCCAAAGTCTTTTGCGATGTGAATGGACTCGAAGGCTTTGCTTCCACTTTCACCCTGCAACTCGAGACCAACTTAGGTCATACTCAAGATCTCGAGATCACGCCGGAGATTTATTCGCGTCTGCGCGGACCCTACAATTGACGAAACGCCTATGGCGCGGCGTTGTCGTTCGCGCCCAAACTGCCGCCCCGTCTCTGGCAGAGCGTTTATGATTACGGCTGGAGTGAGACGGGCCCGTTACGCGCCGAGCTCGGCGTGCCCAACAACATCCGAAGCGTTTCCACGCTCGTCCGCACGCAAACCCGCGGCCGCGACGATACTTGGAAACTGCAAACCAGTCGGGCGCGATGAGGCAAATTTCCGGCCGGCAATTTGCTCTCTTTCGCGTCGCCCTCGGCGTCTATCTCGCGTTCCATTTTGCGCAGCTCATCCCCTACGGCGCCGAGCTTTTCAGCAACCAGGGGATGATCGGGGATGCGCGGCTCAATCTGACCTTCGGAATTTTTCCAAACCCGCTCGCAATCTGGGATTCGCCGGAATGCGTGACCACGTTTCTCGCCGGCTTGACGATCTTGTCGCTTGTCCTGGCCGCGGGAATATTTCGTCGGAGCGCGGCCCTTCTTCTCTGGTTCGGCTGGGCCTGCCTGTTTAATCGCAACAACCTCATCATTAACCCGTCGCTTCCGTACATCGGAATGCTCTTGCTCTTGAGCGCGCTGGTCCCGCTCGGGGAAAACTGGAGCAGGGAAAAAACACGGCCCGGTTGGCGGTTTCCCCCGAGGGTGTATTGGGCTGCGTGGTCTGCTCGCCGCGGGCTACAGCTACAGCGGCTGGATGAAATTGCTCAGTCCGAGTTGGATCGACGGCGCGGCGCTATTCCACATCTTAAATAATCCACTCGCCCGTCCCGGCGTTGTCCGGGACGCTCTCCTGCGCCTTCCCGGCGTCTGGTTGCAGCTCGCGACCTGGGCCTCGCTCGCCGCCGAGCTGATTTTCTTGCCGATGAGTCTTTGCCTAACGACGCGAAAGATCACCTGGCTCGCGATGTCCGGCCTGCAAATCGCGATTCTCTGCTTTGTCAACTTCGCCGATCTCACGATCGCGATGTTGCTCGCGCACTTGTTCACCTTCGATCCGCGCTGGTTGCCGTTGCCAGCCGGGCCCGCTTCACGCCAGGCCCAAGCCGGTGCGGGCGTCCCGCGCGAACTTGAATCCGCCTAACGAATTGGCGGACGACACTTCCTTTGCGAGAGCGAGAAATTGAAATTTCGTGCCCAAAAATTCGGGATGGATCAGCGTTTGCAGGGCGCGGCTTTTCTCCGCGCCGGCGGAGGCGAGCGCGGGATGGCTAGAGAGGAGACCGGTGAGAAAATGGTGCTGATCGGTGAAGCCAGCAATGCGCAGCCCGCATTCTTCCGCGTGCTCCGCGAGGCTCGTCCATTCTACATGGGTCGTCATGTCGCTCGAACCAATCCTCTCGAAGAGCGAAGGCAACACCCGATGCTCGGCGTAGCATTGCAGCGTCCCGGTGCGGCGACTCGGCGCGTAAAATGCCTCCCGCGCCAACCCGTAATCGGCCACCAACACCACCCCGCGGAGCAACTTGCCCGCGAGCGCATTGATCCAATCAAGCGCCGCAAGATTGATTTCCGTTTCGTACCTCTCCGGCGGCGGCGGCGGAATTTTCGCGAGCCGTTCGCGCAGCCGCGCATCCGAGACCGGGCGGTCGACGAACGTGAAACCACAGGAAGTTCGCTCGACGTATCGCTCGTGCCAGCTCCGCGCTTCGCCTTTCCCCGCCGCTCTGAGCAGATGCACCGGCATCGCGTCGAGCAGCTCGTTGGAAAAGTGGACGCCACAAAATCGCTCCATCTCGTCCACGGACGCCGCCCATTCCACCTTCTCGATAAACGGCCGCAGCGCCTCCCGCTGGCGTCGTCGCAAAACCGGAAATGGCTCCACGATCCGGTAGCGCAGCACGGCAAAAAACTCCGGCTCCTTTTCGTGGAGCGCTTTCAGGACGTCGATCGCGAATTCCCCATGATGCGCGCCCTGCTCGATGATCACAAAATCGTCAGGCCGATCGAGCGCTTCCCAAATCTCCGCAAATTGCCCAGCCATTAATTTCCCAAACAACGGCCCCACGCTCACACTCGTGAAATAATCGCCGCGCCGCCCGATCGCACACCGGCCCGAGCCGTAATAGCCATGCTCCGGATGATAGAGCGCCTGCTCCATAAACCACGCAAACGGCGCCGTCCCCCGCCCCCGCAGGCCGTCGCGGATGATTTGAATCAATTCGAGATCGCCGTCGTCCATGGTGAAATCATCGGCCTCGCCACGCCCGGATTCCATGCCAGCGCGGGCGCGCGCCGATCCCTATACTATTACCACTCCAATTTGGATTTTGCAGAAGTTTGCCGCTAAGTTGCGCGCGATTGCCAAATCCTTTGGGCTCCCGCCCGCCTCGCCGCATGCCTGTTGATTATTTCACGCCGACGGAGTTTTCCCGCGACCACCGTCCCTGGTACACGCGTCCGTGGTTTTTTCTTCCCCTGATCATCGGGATCGTGGTTGTGGTCGCCGCTCTGCTTGCCTTCCTGCCGGTCGCGGCCTCGCTCGAACAGCAGGCCGCCGGCTTCGATCTCTCGCATCTCGAGCAGATGGAATCGGCCAGCGTCATTGTCGATCGGAACAACAAAATCTTCGGCCAAATCTACGTCGAGAATCGCGAAACCGTCCCCTACGAGCAGCTGCCCCTTAACCTCGTGAACGCGGTCATCGCGACAGAGGACAACAAATTTTACCAGCATCACGGCTACGACTTGCTCGGCATCGCGCGGGCCGCGCTCAAGAACGCCGCTGCCGGTCACGTGCGGCAGGGTGCCAGCACGATCACCCAGCAACTGGCGCGCAACAGTTTCGATCTCAAAGGCAAGACGTTTCGCCGCAAGCTGCTCGAGATGTTTGTCGCCCGGCGGATCGAGGACCATTTCTCCAAGCGCAAGATCATGGAGCTCTACCTCAACCGGATTTATTTCGGCGGCGGACTCTACGGGGCGGAGGCAGCGGCGCGCGGTTATTTCGACAAACCGGCCCACGAAATGTCGCTCGCCGAATGCGCCACCCTGGCCGGGCTGGTCAAGAGCCCGAACAAGCTCTCGCCGTGGGCCGATCGGGCGGCCTCGCGCGAGGCGCGCAACTTCGTTCTCTCCCGGATGCGCGAACTCGGCTTCATCACCGCTGCGCAATACGAAAACGCGCAGGCGGAGGATTTGGTGATCGGCAACCGCCAGAACGCACGCGGACAAAATTACGCGATCGATTACATCCGCCAGCAGGTGATCGCCGCCGTCGGCTGGGATCGCGCGATGAGCGACGGCTTCCGGATTCACACCACGATTGATGCCGACCTGCAAAACGTCGCGGAAAAATCGCTCCGCGCCCAGCTCGATGCGGCTGAGGAGACGCCCGGCTACCATCATCAGGCCTACGCGCAATACGCCGCGCTCGTGCAAGAGGCGCGCAAGAACAGTTCGCCTAACGGAAAGCCGAGCGCGCCGCCGGAATACCTGCAGGGCGCCGTCATCGCGCTCGATAACAATACCGGGGGCATTCTCGCCCTCGTCGGCGGCCGCGATTTCGAGCATAACGAATACAACCGCGCGCTTCAGGCGAAACGCCCGCCGGGCACGGCGATGCTGCCCTTCGTTTACGCCGCCGCCTTCGAAAACGGGCTTTTCCCCGGTTCGCTGGTCGAGGATTCCGCGCTCGATAACCGCACGGTGATGATCGGCGGCACCACCGGTATTCTCGGGGAGTGGGGACCGGAGAACGCCGACAATCGTTATGAAGGACCGATCACCGCGCGGGAGGCGCTCGCCAAATCGAAGAACGGCGCGGCGGTGCGCGTGGGCGCGACCGCCGGCCTCGAGGCCGTCACACAGCTGGTGCACGCCGCCGGCGTGGAAACCAAATTACGGCCTTATCCTTCGACCTTCCTCGGCAGCAGCGAGATCACACTCGCAGAGCTGGCGCTCGCCTACACCATTTTCCCTAACGAGGGCTGGCGCCCGGCGCCGCCCCACATCCTCGATCGAATCGAGGACAAGGATGGAACGATCGTCTGGCAGGCGGAGCGCAGCCGCACCGAAAAGCCGGTTCTCAAACCGGAGATTGCGGCCGAGGTCACTTCCTGCCTGACGGATGCCCTCGCCGAAGGAACCGGACAAGTCGCCTACCAAAAATATGGTCTGAAGAAGTTTCCCGCCGCCGGCAAGACGGGCACGGCCTACGATTTTACCGATGCGCTCTTCGCCGGTTACGATTCGGCATTGACCTGTGTGGTCTGGGCCGGGTTCGACAAGCCGCAAAAAATTTATCGCGGCGCTTTTGGCAGCGTGCTGGCACTGCCCGTCTGGGTGGACGTGATGAACGCCTCGGTCGCCAAATATCCGCCGCAGGAGTTCCCGATGCCGCCGGGTTTGCATAAGGTCGAGATTTGCTCGAAATCCGGCCTGCTCGCGACCGACCGATGCTACGAGGACGTGCGGAGTGCGAGCGGAGAGGTCGTGAAACGCCGCACCAGCTATCTCGAGCTGGCCACGGATGAGCAAATGCCGACCGATCCCTGCGATGTGCATACCGATTCGGTCCGCACGCAGCTGGCCAAAAAATTTCAAGACAGCCAGTGGCCGCGGGCCGCCCTCGCGATCGACACCAAAGAGGTCGCGCCGGTGATCATGCGCGCGCCGACCCTTGTCGCCGAGGAGGACCCCTACAATGCGGTCGGCTCGACCTCCCAAACAAAGACGCTGGCCAAGGCGGGTGACAAATCCGTGCCCGATTTCGATCCGGATAAACCCATCAAACGCGCTCTTCCGGTGACGCCCGAGCCCGATGCCCCCGTGGAAGTGCGCCGCGCGCAGCCGGTGCGACCAATCGACGAGTCGGGAAGCGAGCAGTTGCTGCAGAACCAACCGCCGCCTCCGCTGGATTTTGGTGACGACCATTGAACGCGGCCGGGCGGACGACTTTCGCCTCACGGTCCTCAATCCGGGCGGTCGCGATCCGGCGCAGGATTTCTCGCGCGGCGTCCCTGGGCCTAACGACAGCGGCCATGCGCCGGTCAATTTTCACGGCTACGCCGCCTGCACCGGCGGCGCGTTTCACCGCGACGTGCAGCGCGCGATCGCCGAAGGCCGGCCCGTGCTCCTTCTCTTGCGCGGCGATTTCAAGGCCACCCAGCGCGCGCTCGGTGAGCTGAAGAAGCACGGTCTCACGGTCGCGGTCTCGCTGAAGGAGACCGGTCTGCATCAAATCGCGCAGCAACTCGCGGCGCCGAAACGCGCGGCGCTCTTCCGCGAGATCGTGCGCGCAGCGGATAGTTGTCTCGCCGCCACTCCGGAGGCGCTGCCCTTCTATGGCACCGGCGCGTTTATCCCGACGCCCTACCCGATCGATGATCCGCGCTGGGATTTTTCCCGGCCGGTAGGCGAGCGGAGCGGGATCTTTGTTGGCACACGCGAATGGAATGTACCCTCGCGTCATCACCTTGCGGCGCTCCACCTCGCGCTCGAGCTCGGCGAACCGATCACCCTCTTTGACGAGGATCCGCGGCACTGCCGCAAAGTACTCGCCACGCTGGGAGTGCCGGAAAGTTCGGTGCGCCTGCTCGGGCGGCGTCTTCCCTACAGGGATTACCTGGCCGAGATGGCGCGGCACAAGATCGTCCTGCAGGCCGACAAGAGCGCGGTCCCGGGGCAGGTCGCGGGCGACGCGCTTCTTTGCCGCCTGCCCTGCGTCGGAGGAGACGGCGCCGTCGATCGCCTCGGTTTTCCCCGCACCTCGGGCTACGGACGTTCGTTAGGCGAATTGAAGGAACTGGCGACGCGGTTGCTCGCCGATCCGGAATTCCATGCCGAAATCACCGCGGAATCGCAGCAGCGAGCGCGCGAGCTTCTTAGCTTCGAGACGGTTGCCCGGCAACTGGCGCAATTTTTCGGAAGTCTTGCTCGTTAGGCGCGGCGACCGAGCGCTTCCTGATAGTAATCTTCCAAGGCCCGGGCCTGGGCCTGTTGTTCGAATTTCTCCGCCACCGCTGTGGCGCCGCGGCGCGCAAGTTGCGCCAATGCCTCCGGCCGGTTGGTCCAATCGAACAACGCTGCCGCCAGCGCCGCGTGAGCGCGCTCTTCGACCAGAACGCCGCTCACCTCAGGCGTGATCGCCTCCGGGATCCCGCCGTGATTCGTCGCGAAGACCGGCAGCCCGCTCGCCATCGCTTCGAGCATGGAATTCGGAACACCCTCCTGGTTGCCATCGCCGCCGAGCTCGCTCGGATGCAAGAAAATATGCGACTCGTAAAACTGCTCGCGCAATTGAGCCTGCGAGAGGAAACCAACAAAGCGGACCCGCTCCCCGACACCGAGCTCGCGCGCAAGATTTCGCAGCTCAATCAAGAGCGGCCCTTCACCGGCAATCGTAAAAGCGGCGCCTGGATTTTTCGCGCCGAAAACGGCAAAGGCGCGCAGGCTGGTCTGGAATCCCTTTTTCTCGATCAGGCGCCCCGCCTGCAAAAACTTCCAGGCGCCATCGTTAGGCCAAACCCGTAGGCGAAAGGGAATTTCCGCGAGCGGAATACCGGTACGGTGCAGGCGGATCTTGTCTTCGTCGCACCCGAGTTTCGTCACCGCGCGGGCGAGCGATCGCGAGCGAACGAGCACGAGGCGCGCGGCCGCCAGCATTTCGCGCGTCGCCGCTCGATAGCGAGGTTTATCGAGGTCGACCAGCACGTCGGCGCCATGGAACGAGACAACCGTCGGTTTCGGCCAGTGGCGGATCAGCGGCAAGAGATGGACCGCGATGTGGCCGAAATAGATATGCAGCAATTGCGCGTCGTTCGTGGCGAGAAGCCGCTCGATCTGCGCCACTTCCGCGCGCGACATTTGCCACGGCGCATCCTGGAGCGTGCGAAACCAGAAGCGCCGCAGAAAATGCGTCGCCGGTTTTCCCACGACGAAGACCGGCGCAAACGGAAAGCGCTCCGCCTCCTCGCGCTTTTGCGCGATAACCACCGGCCGAACGCGCTCGAGCGCCGTGATCTGCCGGTAGATATGCAGCATCTCCGGCTTGAGAAACGTCGCGCAATAGCAGGCGACGACAGGCGGAGAGCGTTCGGGCACGCCTAACGTTCAACGCCAGCGCGCGCCGGGCAACTAAATCGATCGACCAGCCGACTCAAAAACTCCAGGCGAAGAGCACGATGCCTTTCGGTTTGCCCGTATCGTTGGGATCGTGCGTGACATGCTCCTGCGCGTTGCCATAGCGCGCGGGCGCCGCCGGATTGATCAACTGGATCGGCCGGCCCGTGCGGATGGCCACCTGCACTGCGCCCTCGGTCGGCACAAAGGGCACCGCGGCCGGCGGCCTCGGCTTCGGCAGAGTCGTCTGCAATTCCCCGGTGGCGGTGGTCCTTGTCGTGGTGGACAACTTACCCTGCACCTGAGCCTGCGCGAAGGCCATCCCGGTGGTCAACGCGAGCAACACGCTAATGAGCAATTTTTTCTTCATAATCCTTCTCCCAAGGCTGAGGGCGCCGCGCAATTTCTTGCCCGCGCTCTGACCTCACCCCACAATTATAGATCGATGGACTACATTGAAAAGGCCGCACGTGTGCTTGATTTGGAAATTTCCGAGCTCCAGCGACTCCGCCAACGGCTCGGACCCAGCTTCGCCCGGGCCGTCGAGCTGATCAAAGAGACGGTCGAGGCGCGCGGCAAGATCATCGTCCTCGGGGTCGGGAAATCCGGCCACATCGGCGGAAAAATCGCCGCCACCCTCACCAGCACCGGTTCGCCTGCGGTCGTCCTCGATTCGCTCAACGCGCTCCACGGGGATCTCGGCGTGGTCGCGGATGGCGACGTCGTCCTCGCCCTCAGCTACAGCGGAGAAACGGAGGAACTGCTTCGCATTTTGCCGGCAATCGCGCGTTTCCAGGTCGGCGTGATCGCGCTCTGCGGCGCGGCCGATTCGACCCTCGCGCAGAATTGCGATGTCTTTCTCGACGTCAACGTGGAGCAGGAAGCCTGTCCGTTAAACCTGGCGCCGACCTCGAGCACGACGGTCATGCTCGCGCTCGGCGACGCGCTCGCGATGGTCCTGCTCGAGGCGCGCGGCTTTCAGAAGGAGGATTTCGCGAAGTTTCATCCCGCCGGCATGGTCGGTCGCAGCCTGCTCCTGCGCGTCCACCAAATCATGCGACCGCGCAGCGCCCTCGCGCTCGTTAGGCCGGACACGACCATCCGCGCGGTCCTCGAATTGATGACTTCGCTCCGCGCCGGCGCGGCGGTCGTCGCGGGCGAAGACGAGCAATTGCTCGGCATTTTCACCCATGGCGATTTCGTGCGGCATTACCAGACTGATTCGCACGTCGGTGAGCGGCTCGTCGCCGACCTGATGACCCTCAATCCGGTGGTGGTGCGACAGGACAAACTCGCGGTCGAGGTGCTCAACCTGCTCGAGCGCCATCAGATCGATGATCTCGTGGTGGTGGACGAGCGCGGCGTGCCGGTCGGGATCGTCGATTCGCAGGACCTGACGAAACTGAAGCTGCTCTGAGGTAGAAACTGGACTCGCCGCGGCGAGTCCCTCCGGAGGGACTCGCTTCCACGCGTCCAGGTTCATGGCAAAGCCGCCGGAGGTTGCTTTAAGATCGCGCTCCTGTTAAAGCTGTCCACTCTCAACCAACGACTCTCAACTTCTTCTCTATGGCCGCCGCTAACGATCTTCGCAAAGGAATGGCAATTAAATACAATGGCAACACCGCCATTGTCCTCGACGTGCACCACCGCACGCCGGGAAATCTGCGCGCGTTCGTCCAGGCGATCATCCGTTACATCAACACCGGCAAGAGCGCCGATGTCCGTTTCGGTTCGACCGACAAGGTCGAGCTGGTCGATATCTCGCGCAGCACACTGGAGTTCAGCTACAAGGACAACACCGGCTTTCATTTCATGGATCCGAGCACCTACGAAACGATCACGTTGCAGGAAAGTCTGCTGGTCGAAGCCAAGGATTATCTCGTCGAGAATCTGCCGGTTGAAGTCCTTTTTACCGAAGGCCGGCCGGTGCAGGTGGAATTGCCCTCCTCGGTTCAGCTGAAAGTGGTGGAGGCTCCGGAGGGCCTGCGGGGCGACACCGCGAGCAACGTAACCAAGCCCGCCCTCCTCGAGACCGGCAAGACGGTGAACGTCCCGCTCTTCATCAACGAAGGGGAGACGGTGAAAATCGATACCCGGACGGGCGCCTACATGGGCCGCGCCTAACGAATGGCGGCACGCCGCGTCAACCGGCAGCCGGCCCGGCGCAAGACGGAGCAACGCCGCGTCAAAGTGATGCCGTATGTCGTCCCGACGCGGTCGGGCGGGTTCGGGCCGGGGCCGCTGATGGTCCCGACGAAGTGGGTCAAGTTCATCGTCGCGCTTTTTCTTCTCCCGCTGTGCGCCGTCCTCAGCCAGACGTTTTTCACCTCGTTTGCGCGCGCGACGGTCGCGGAACGCCTCTGGACGGGGGAAGAGTTCTGGTTCTTTTCGTTAGGCGCAGTCCTTTGGCTGATCGCCTTCTTCGGACTGCCCCGCCCGCTCGTCCTCTACGTTTTTGGTCATGAATTAACCCACGCGCTCTGGGTTTGGCTGATGGGCGGAAGAGTTAGCCGCTTCCGGGTGGGCCGCGATGGCGGACACATCCTGACCGACAAAAACAACTTTCTCATCGCGCTCGCGCCTTATTTTTTTCCGCTCTACAGCATCCTCATCCTGGCGATTTACGGAGCGCTTAGCTTGTTCGTAAACATGCAGCCTTACGGCCGGCTGCTCTACGCGCTGGTGGGCGTGACCTGGGCGTTTCACTTCACCTTCACCTGCTGGATGATTCCGAAAAATCAGAGCGACCTGAGCGATAACGGCACGACTTTTTCCGTGGTCGTGATCTACCTGATGAACCTGCTCTTGCTCAGCGCGATGCTCATCATTGCTTCGCCGAATATCAACTTCGCCAGCTTCGGCACCGATATGATGCGGAACATCGCAAACTTTTCCCACTGGATGGTGACTCTGGCCGAGCGTTTCAGTCGCGGCGCGTGACACCGCCGCTTCGCTCTTCCCGTTTGGTCAGAACCGCAAACGGGAGTCGGGCAAAAACCTGGGCCAGAGGCAGTGCGAAATCCTGTTCCCCTTTGCTTTCGCCGGTGAAAAGATCGCGCCCCGCACCAAGGCCAGCCGGCAATTGCACCGCGGTATCACCCCACGCGGGACCGATCGGCGGAAATCCAATGCGCGAAGAAAGCCGCGGCGCGAGGACAGTGATCGATTGGCCTTCGTGTTCTCGCGCGAAGGCGATACCGCAATCCGCGAATTGGCCCGAGAAGCTGAGCGGCACGTAGCGGCCATGGCGAAACAGTGCCGCATGTTCGCGGCGGAAAGTGAGCAGGCGCTGGGTCAGGAACAGCTTGATTCGTCCGTCACGCCAGTTGCCTAACAAATCCTCGGGCGTCACTCCGTCCAGCGAGTCAAGCATGGCCTGGCGCCGCGCGTAATCTACCGGCCGCCGGTTATCCGGATCGACCAGACTGAAATCCCAAATCTCATTGCCCTGGTAAATATCCGGCACCCCGGGCGACGTGAGCTTGAGCAGGGTCTGCGCGAGCGAGTTGATCGCTCCCGCCCGCGCCACTTCCTCCGCGAGCGGAAGAAAACTCTCGAGAAAGCGATTGCGCGGCGAGGGATCGAGAATTTTCGCGACGAAATCCGCCGCCGCGGAATCCCATAGCTCGTTAGGCTGAACCCAGCTGGTGTTGAGCTTGGCCTCCTTCAGCGCCTTGGCCATGTACTGCTGGATGCGCGCGACGTAGGCGCCGCGCGCCGCTTCGCTCAGCTCACGAAACGGCTCCAGCGGCCAGGTCCCAAGGAGGATCTGGTAGAGCAGATACTCCTCATTGGCATCCGGCGCTTCGCCTTCGTCGACCGATTTTTTCCAACGCTTGTTGCAGGTGCGCCAGCGGCCTAACGAACGGCGCCACTCCTCCGGTCGCTCTGAAATCGCGACCATCCGGGCGCGCACATCCTCGCTTCGCTTCGTGTCGTGGGTGGAGGTCGCGAGGAGCGTGGCCGGCCAGCGTTCGTGCCGTTCGGCGTTTTGGCGATGAAACGCTCCCACGCTCAACCCAAAGCGCTGCGGTTCACCCCCGACTTCATTCAGGGCCGCGAGGCGGTTGAAAATGTAAAACGCCGTGTCCTCGAGTCCCTTTGCCATGATCGGCCCCGTGCTCTGCTGGAATTTGAGGACGAAATGCACGTGCCCGGCGCGCTCCTCCTCGCTCAGGTTTTCCGGAAAATGAAAGAGCAAAATGTCGCGCAAAAAATTGAAGACCGATTCCTCGAGCGCGGGATTGCGTCGCTTGGCCGCCGCGACCGCGCGCTCGATCACGGAGCGATCGGCATCGTTAACCGGACGGTCCGGCGCGAGATAGGTCCGGTAAACCGGAAAGCAGGCAATCGTCTCGCGGACGGCGAGGGTGAGAGTGTCGAGGGTGTAATCCCGGTACCACCTATTTTCTTCCGACAACCGGTCGAACATCGCGCCGAGAACATTGACGTCGTTGGCCAGCGAACTGCGCATGACGAGGCGCTTCTTCGCGTAAACGAGGTGACCGAATTGCAGGGTGTGCCCGATAAACTTGTGAAACGTGCTGGTGATGGCGCGCTCCGCCGAGCCGTCCAACAGCACCCCGATCGCATCGTTCATGAAATCGTAGCCGGTCGAGCCGTGGACCGGCCAATCGGTCCGCAGTTGTTCCGTGCCGCTCAGGATTTTCTCGACCACGAGATAGATCGCGCGGCCATCGGGCGGCAGTTGGCTCCGCAGCGCGTCCGCACAGCGGCGTTGCAACTTGGAGAAATATTCCTGCGGCAAATAAAGCCCGTCCGGGTGATCGATGCGCAAACCAGTGACCGCGCCCGTTCCGACCAGTTCGAGGAGAAGCTGATGGGTCGCCTCGAAAACTTCCGGCAACTCCATCCGGATCGCGGCCAGGTCGTTGACGTCGAAAAAGCGGCGGTAATTGATTTCCTCCGCCGCCACGCGCCAAAAAGCGAGCCGATAGGACTGCTCGTTGAGCATCTCGTCGAGGGCATCGAAGCTGCGCGCGTCGCCCGGCTGGCCGTTGATGATCGCGAGGGCTTTTTCGATCGCCGTCTGCACCTCGGGGGCTTCCTGGCAGCGCCGCTCCAGGCGGCGCTTGATAATTTCCTTTTCCCGCGTCCGTTCCGCGATGCGTTCCGGGTCGGTCTCGGTCCGGCGCGGCAGATATTCGAGCGCGGTGAGGATGCTCTGCAGTTCGGCATAGAAATCCTCCTCCTGGTGTGCGCTCAACTGTTCGAGCGCGATCTGGAGAACGTGTCGATAGGTGCCGGGGGCGATCGGGAATTCATGCTCGAAATAACGCAGAAAAAATCGGCCGCTCTCGAATTGCACGCGCAGCTCGCCGCGCTCGAGCACGCGTCCGTATTGGTCGCCGAGAATCGGGATCAGCACCTTGCCGCGCAGATCGGATTTGAGCGGCTGCCAATCGATGTCGAAATAGGGCGCGTAGAAAGAGCTCGGCCCATTCTCCAGCACATCGGCCCACCAGAGATTGCGCGCCTCGCCAATCCCCATGTGGTTCGGGACGAAATCGAGTATCTGTCCCATCGCACGAGCGTGCAGTTCCGCGACCCAGGCATCATACTCCGCGCGCGACCCAATCGCGTCATTGAGCTGGTTGTGATCGGTGATGTCGTAGCCGTGCAGGCTCTCCGCGCGCGCCTGGAAATAAGGCGACGCATAGCAATCGCTGATCCCGAGCGCGTGGAGATAAGGGACGATCTCGCGTGCCTGCGCGAAAGTGAATTCGCGGTTGAACTGGAGGCGGTAGGTGGAGCTGGGAATGCGTGGATGGTCCGGATTCAAGACCCTTGATGATAGCGGAAGCAAACGTCCAACGTCCAACGCTCAACATCCAACGTTCAATGAAAGATCCGTTTGCTCGGGCAATTCGATGTTGGACGTTGGCTTCGCCGAGAACGTCCGCTTACATTTTCTCGGGTACTTTTATCCCGAGAAGATCGAGTCCGCGCTGCAGCACGCGGGCCGTTAGTTCGCAGAGCGCCAACCGCGTCGCGCGCGCGGGCTCGGTGGATTTCAGAACCGGACACGCCTCGTAAAAAGCGTGGAACGCGTTCGCCAGCTCGAAGAGATAGTTCGTCAGGATGTTGGGACGAAAATCATTCAGCACCTGCGGCACCGTCTCGGCGAATTGGGTGAGGCGTTTGGCCAGATTCAGTTCCGCCGGTTCCGCCAGCGTGAGCTCGTTAGGCGCGGAAAATTCCTCGCCCGCCTTGCGGAAAATCGAGCGGATCCGCACGTAGGCGTTCTGCAGGTAGGGCGCGGTATTCCCCTGAAATGAAAGCATCCGGTCCCAGGAAAATATATAGTCCGTCATCCGGTACTGCGAGAGATCGGCATATTTGACTGCGGCGAGGCCGATCGTTTGCGCGATCGCATTCTTCTCCGCCTCGTCGAGGTCAGGATTTTTTTGCTCCACGATTTTTCGAGCGCGGACGACCGCTTCGTCGAGCACTTCGCGCAACGGCACGTTGTCGCCCGAGCGCGTTTTCATCAGTTTCCGGTCTTCGCCGAGAATGCTGCCGTGGGTGATGTGGCGAAAATCCGCGGTGTAACCTTCGCGGCGCGCGATCTCAAAAATCTGCCGGAAATGCAACAGTTGCGGAGCGCCGGTGACGACCCAGACCGTGTCGGCGCCGAGGTCGCGAATCCTGTAATCGATCGTCGCGACATCGGTCGTGGCGTAGTTGAAGCCGCCGTCGCTTTTCCGCACGATGCACGGCCGCTCGGCGAGCTCGGGAATGTCGCGGAAGAAAACACAGACCGCGCCTTCGCTGATTTCCGCGAGACCGGATTTGAGCAGCCGATCCACCACCGCCGGCAGGCGATCGTTGTAAAAACTTTCGCCCCGCTGGATGTCGTAGTGGATGTCGAGAATCCGGTAGGCGGCTTCGAATTCCTGCAGCGAAAGAGCGACGCATTCGTTCCAGATGTGCAGGTTTTCCTCGTCGCCGGCCTGCAGCCTGACGAGTTCGTTGCGGCAGGCATCGCGCACCGCCGAATCGCTTTTGGTCAGATCGTGGGCCGTCTTGTAGATCCGGACCAGCTCGCCGATCGGATCGCGCACCAGCGCCGCCCGATCGAGCAGATTTTTCCAGCCATAAATCACCATCCCGAACTGCGTGCCCCAGTCGCCGATGTGATTGTCGCGGATCACGTCATGCCCGAGAAATTGCGCGATCCGGGCCAGCGCGTCGCCGAGGACGGTGCTGCGGATATGTCCGATGTGCATCGGCTTGGCGACGTTCGGCGAGCCGAAGTCGATCACGATGCGGTGCGGCGTTTCCGCGAGCGGAACACCGAGGCGCTCATCCTGCAAAAGCCGGGCCGTTTGCGCCGCCACCGCCGCCGGCTTGAGCGTAAAGTTGATGAAGCCCGCCCCGGCGATCGTCGGTGGCTCGCACCATTCCCCGACCGCGAGATGAGGAATGATCTTTTGCGCGAGAGATCTCGGATTTTCACCCCGTTGCTTGGCGAGGACGAGCGCGGCGTTCGTCTGGTAGTCGCCGAAACGAGCGTCAGTCGCCGGCACGACTTCGCCCGCGGCGGGCAATCCGGATGCGGCCAGCGCGCGGGACAATTCTCGCGTTAATAGAGTCTGGAAAGTTTCCATGAACGAATGCGACGAACTTAACAGGCGACTGAACCGTGTCATCCCGAGCGCAGCCGAGGGATCCCGCGGCGCTGCCTGAAACGGCTGCTCGAAGAGCTTTGGGGCCGTGGCGCCATCTTCAGGTTGCTTCCCGGGATCCCTCGACTGCGCTCCGCTCCGCTCGGGATGACGGCTCGCTCGCCGCTGTTCGCTACTTCTGGGAGCGCTCCTGGAAGATCGATAAAATCTCTTCCTTCGTCCCGGCGCTCGCGAGGCTTTCGCGCACAGAACGGTCGTTCAAGAACTTGGCGATCGACGCGAGCGTGCGCAGATGGGTTTGGAATTGATTCTTCGGGACGATAAAAAGAACGACAAATTTAACCGGGGCATTGTCGAGCGCATCGAATTCGATTCCTTGCGACGAGCGTCCGAAAGCCGCGACGACTTCGGCGACCGCCTCGGAGGAGGCATGGGGAATGGCAATACCAAAGCCGATTCCGGTGCTCATCGTCTCCTCGCGCTGTTTCAAGGAAGCCAGAATGCTTTCGCGGTTCGCCGGATCGATCTTGCCCTGACCCACCAGCAGGTCGATCAGCTCGACGATCGCGGGCCAGCGCTCGGTCGCCATCATCTCCGGAATGATCTGCTCGGAAGTTAGAAGGCTGGCCAGAGACATGCGGAGTTTTCCGAGTGGAGCGAAAGCTTAGCGTCCGCTCTTGGGTTGACAAGCGGGAATGGCAACCAAGGAACCATGCTTCTGCGCGTCCCAAACTTTGCGCGCTAATCTTTCAGCCGGTAGGTGAGCTGCCGCGAGAGCAGCCAGCGCACCCCAAACATGTCGACGGTGGCGCGGACCGCGCGATTGCCGAGCCCGTATTTGCTCTGGCCGAATTTGCGCGCGCGATGATTGACCGGAACCTCGACCAACCGGTAGCCGGCGCCTTTGACGAGCGCGGGAATAAAGCGGTGCATGCCCTTGAACGGCACGAGCGTGCGCACGCATTCGCGGCGCATCGCCTTGAGCGTGCAGCCGGTATCGCGCACTCCGTCCTTCGTAAACCGGCTGCGGACGAAGTTGGCGATCCAGCTCGTCAGGCGCTTGACCAGCGTGTCCTTGCGTTGCGCGCGATAGCCGCAGACCAGGTCCGCCCCGCGCTCGATCTCGGCGAGCAGGCGCGGAATATCGGCCGGGTCATTCTGCAGGTCGCCGTCGATCAGGACAACGGTCGCGCCGCGGGCCGCATTCGCCCCGGCGTAAAGCGCCGCGCTCTGGCCCGCATTCTGCGCAAAGCGCAGCACGCGAACAGCCGGACCACTCGTTAGGCGAGCGAGCGTGCCATCGGTCGAACCGTCGTCGACGAAGATGATCTCGTGCTCGAGTCCGGCGAGCGCCGCGGCCAACTCCGTCTGCAGGATCGGCACGTTCTCTTCCTCGTTGAAAAGCGGCACGACCACCGAGACTGCCGGGCTGGATGGAACACCGCTCATAGGGGCATCGTCCGGTAATCGTAACAGGCGTAAATCTGGACCGTGCGCAGCAGCCGGCCGCCGGTGCGCACTTCGATCGTGGCGATCCGCTCCATGCGCCCGAAGGCGCCGCGGATGTTGCGGGGCGCGCGCTCTGGTTTCCCCTGCTCGAGATAAAGCGCCGTGCGGCCGACAAAGAGATTTTCGCCCTGTTCCTCGGTGTAAACTTCGTTCGCATCGCGCGCCGCGTTCGGCGGCATTGGGACGAACTCATCATAACGCGGCCAGAAAGAAAATTGGTTCACCATGTCCTGCGATTCGGGGAGGTAAACCGGCGGGTGACCCGGCCCCTCGACGCGTTTATCGGGCAGGTAAAACGCGAGCTCGGAGGCGCGATCGCGTGCGTCGGCGATCAGAAAAACGGGCTTGCCGGTCTGCTTTTCGAAGTCGCTCCGGACCTGGTTGACGGCTTCGGCGAACGAACGCCAGCCGCGCAATCGATCGCTCGGGTCCCGTCCGCGAAAATCAAGCCCGCGACCATTCACGAGCAAAGCGACGAGCAGCGCGCTCATCACCAGGCTGAGAACGACCGCGGCTTTGGTCCAATTTTTGGCGGCAACGCGCGCGGCGGAACGTTCGCGCCAATAAGAAATCGCGAGAATGCCGAGGCTGAGGAAAGCGAGACCATCCCAGTTCGGCGCGGCGGCCTTGTTCAGTGAAAGAATCGTGTAAAACAGGAACACCGGCAGCCCAAACCAGAGAAGATAAAGCACCTTGAAACTTTGCGCGGCGCGGCGCCAGCTCGCGATCACCGCCCAAACGAGCCCGAGAAATAGCAACGGCGAATAGGTGCCGAAATGTTCCCCGAGAAAAGAGAGCAGCTCGAGCGGATGAAAGCCCGGCGCGTGATCGAGGCTGCCGCGCGCTTTGAGATGCGCGAGCGTGATCCAGGCGTGCTGGGAATTCCAAACGAGCGGCGGAATGGTGCAGAGCGCGAAGACGAAGAGGAGCAGATAAAGACTCGGCCGCAGAAATTCGCGGCGCAGATCCCGGGTGAGAAGAAGGACCAGCAAGATCGAGATTAACTCGAGCGCGTTGGTGAATTTGCAGAGAAAGCCAAGGCCGATGAGCAACCCGGTGAACGGCCACCACCAGGAAAACTTGGGGCTCCGCTCGAGGGCGAGCCAGAAGGTGTAAAACGCCGCCACCCAGAAGAAAATCGAGAGCGGATCGATCGTCAGGACGAGGCTGCCGAGATTGAAAATGGGAGTGATATTGAGCGCGACGACGGTCCAGAAGCCGGCGAGCGCGCTAAACAAGCGGTACGCGAAATAATAAAGCAGCAGGCTCGTGCCGGCGGCGAAGAGCGGGCTCCAGAAGCGCACGCCGAATTCGTTGTCGCCAAAGAGCGCGGTGCTCGACCGGATGACGAAGGCCACACCGGGACCTTTGCTGAAATAAGAGAGCGCCGGCCGCTGCCCCCACATCCAGTAATAAGCTTCGTCGGGCGAGAGCTGAGTGGCGTTCAAGAGCGCGAGGCGAACCACCGTGAGCACGAACAGAAAAATCCACACTGCGCGAGTCGTGCTCATGAGATGGAATCACCCACAAGGCGGGGATGCCTGACGAAAAACTGGGGCGCCCAGCGCGGGAAGGCGCGACGATAAACCGCCTCGAGGAGCGCGAGGAGGAGCGCGGTTTCGCCGGCGGCCAGGAAAAAAGTCGCGAGCACGTCGCTCGGCCAGTGCGCGCCGAGGTAAATCCGCGACCAGGCGATGGCCGCGGCCACCAAAAAATAAAGCCATCCCCAGCGCCGGAAGAAAAAGGTGAGGATAATGGCAACGCTCACATTGTTCGCGACATGACCGGAGGGAAACGAAGGACCCGAGCGGTCGCGATCGCGATCGTCGGAATAGCGAATCTTCACCCTTTTAAAGAGGGTAAGAAATTCCGGGCGTGCCTTGGCCAGTTCCACCATCCGGACACGCTCGACCTGTTTCGGCCGGCGGCGATCGACAAACCTCTTCAAACCAGAGGTCAGGCTGCCATTTACGAGGAGGGCGAAGCCGATGCAGAAAACAAGCGCGCGCCCCTTGAATCCACCGAAGATTAACGCATACAACGCGAGCAGGACGAACAACGGCTTCCAGATCTCGACGTTGCTGATCGCCGCCATGAACAAATCGAGCGCGGGATGCGTCCATCGCTCGTTGATAAGATGAAACAAAATTTGATCCATGAAACCGCCGCGCGCCCCGCGGTGCGGCACGATAAGAAGCGGGTCGCGGCGAAACAAGCGATTAACGCCATCTCCCTCGTTATCATCCTCCTCCTCGTTCTCGGCAATTCCCTCACCAAGGCCGTCGCGGACGCCCCGCCTTCCGCGCCGGAAATTCTCGACCGGGTGCGGCTCCAACAGTCGCAGCAGCAACTCGATCTGCAGGGGCAACTGCGCACCGGCGCGACGGTGATCCCGTTTCGCATGACCCAGACCGGTCCGGTGATTCGCTACACCTTCGCGAATCCGCCGGAAGTGCTTCAACTGCGACTCGGCGAAAAGGGTTCACGGCTCGATTTGGTGACGGAAAACAGCGCGAAGAAATTTTCCGCCTCTCGGCTCGATGAAAAAATCGGCGGCACCGGCGTGACCTACGGCGACCTCGCGCTAAAGTTTCTTTATTGGCCAAACGCGCAGGTCATCGGAGCCGATACCATCCGCACGCGCGATTGTTGGAAGCTGCGGTTGCCGGCACCGGGGAAGGACGCGCAATATTCCAGCGTCCTCCTCTGGGTCGACAAGGAGAGCGGCGCAATCATGCAGCTCGAGGGTTACGACAAAACGGGCCAACTCGCGAAGCGCTTCGAAGTCGTCTCCGCGCAGAAGATCGGGGGTCGTTGGTTCTTGAAACAAATGCGGATCGAAGAATTGCAGCCGGGGACGAACAAGGTGCTCGTGCGCACCTATCTCGAGATTAAGAAACCAAGCTAAGGAATTGCGCTTCCATTGCGCCGGGCGGTTGAGCGGGAGGAAAAACCACGTAGTAATGCACGGATGTTTTCCGCACGTTTGTCCCTGCTTGCTCTCGTCGTCCTTCTGCCGCTGCGCGCCTTCGGGCAGAATGTCGCCCCGGTAGTCACTGCGCCGATTGGCGACGCCACCCTTTTCCAAAACGCCAGCGCGGAAGTGGTGCCGCTGACGGATCACTTCAATGACCCCGACACGATCGGCGTTCGCCTCACGACCGTGCTCGGGAACATCGACATCGCGCTCTACAATCAGCGCACGCCGATCACGGTGGCGAATTTCAAGAACTACGTCGACAGCGGCCGCTATTTTGTGACCGACCCGACGACCGGGCAACCAGCGTCGCTCTTCGTGCATCGCTCCGTGCCCGGGTTCGTCATTCAAAGCGGCGGCTTTCTTTCGACCGTGAATCCTTCCGATCCCGTCCACGTGCTGCCAACGCAAGTAACGACCTTTCCTGCCATCACCAATGAGCCCGGCATTTCCAATACCCGCGGCACGATCGCGATGGCGAAAATGGCGAGTGCTCCGAACAGCGCGACGAGCCAATGGTACATCAACCTGGCGGACAACGGCGGGCCGCCGAACAATCTCGACACGACCAATGGCGGATACACCGTCTTCGGCCGCGTGCTCGGCGCTGGCATGACAGTGGCGGACGCGATCGCGGCCCTGCCGTTTTACAATTTCGGGTTGCCCTTCGACACCCTCCCGTTACGCAATTACACCTCGGGCCTGCCGACGCCGGCCAACCTGATCACGATCCCCGCGATCAGTTACGTCTCCTCGCTCATCTTCACGGCGGTGAGTGATCATCCGGCAATCGCCACCGCCCAGATCAGCGGAACGAATTTACTCGTCAACGGCAAGCAGCTCGGCAGCGCGCAGATCACGGCCACCGTGACTGATGTCGACGGGGCGCAGGTCTCTGCCTCCTTCAACGTCAGCGTGATTGCGAACCCGGTGCATCTCGCCAACATCTCGACCCGCGCGCTCGTCGGCACGGACGATGCCGCGCTCATTGGCGGCTTCATCTTGCGGGGCGACGCGCCCAAGCGGGTCATCATCCGCGCGCTCGGTCCGTCGCTGGCCGGCGCTGGCCTAACGAATCTCCTGGCTGATCCGACGCTCGAGGTACACGACAGCACCGGCGCGCTGATTGGCTTTAACGACAACTGGCAGGACGACCCCAACAGCCAGGGCGTGATCGATGCCGGAATCGCGCCTACCGAGCCGAGCGAATCGGCCATCCTCCTTACTCTCCCGGCTAGCAGCACGGGGACCGTCTACACCGCTGTGGTCCGGGGCGCTGGTGGGGCCACCGGGCTCGGACTGGTGGAAGTTTACGACGTCGACAGCGGCCCCGGCTCCAGTGTCCTGAACATTTCCACCCGGAGCGATGTGCAAACCGGCGATGACATCTTGATCGGCGGTTTCATCGTTTTCGGTAACGGTTCCCAGCTTGTCCTCGTGAGGGCAATTGGACCATCGCTGGCCGGCGCCGGCATCGCCAATCCGCTAGGCGACCCGACCCTGACGCTCGTCGACAGCCAGGGAACGCAGATCGATTTCAACGACAACTGGCAGGATAACCCGGCAAAAGCTGAGATCGAAGCGACCACCATTCCGCCGACCGATCCGAAGGAATCCGCCGTCCTGCAAACGCTAGCCCCGGGTGGTTACACCGCAATCGTGCGCGGGACCGGTTCCGCGCCGACCGGCACCGGCCTGGTGGAAGTTTACGCGCTGCCTTCGATGTAGACGCTTCGCTCTGCGAAGCGCGGGGGAGGCCGACGATCGCGCGGTAGAGCTCTCGCGCAGGCCCGGCGAATGCCCGCGCCGCCCAGAGGGCGGCGTCTACAGGCCCTCGTTAGGCGCGCCGGCCTGCACGATCTGGGCAAAGCTGCGCGGATCGAGGCTCGCGCCGCCCACCAACGCCCCGTCGATGTCGGGCTGGGACATCAGTTCGCGCGCGTTGTCGGGCTTCACGCTGCCGCCGTACTGAATACGGATTTTCTCGGCGGTCGCGTCGTCCGACATTTCGCGGAGCGTCTGGCGAATGAAGGCGTGTGCTTCCTGCGCCTGCCCGGAGCTCGCCGTTTTGCCGGTGCCGATCGCCCAGATTGGCTCGTAAGCGATTACGGTTTCGTGTAATTCCTTCGCCTCGACGTCGGCCAGGCTGCCGCGCAATTGCCGCGCGAGAATTTTCTCGACGTTGCCTTTCTCGCGTTGCTCGAGGGTTTCACCTACACAAACGATCGGGCGCAACTGCTCCACATGCGCCGCCCGGACCTTGCGATTCACGATTTCATCCGTCTCGCCAAAAAGCGCGCGCCGCTCGCTGTGGCCGAGCACGACGTAGCGGACGAATAACTCGCGCAACATGGCGGGGCTGATCTCGCCCGTGAAGGCGCCGCTCCGTTCCCAATGCATGTTCTGCGCGCCCACTTTGATGTTCTGCGTCTGAGTGAGAAGCTCGGTGACTTTCGGGATCGCGGTGAAAGGCGGCACGATCACGATCTCGACTTCATCGAGGTCGCCGATCTCGCGCAGAAAAGTCGTGATAAATGCTTCCGACTCGCTCTGCGTCATGTGCATTTTCCAATTAGCGGCGATGATTTTTTTACGCATAGCTAGTTCGTCATTCCGAGCGGAATGCAGCGCAGCGGGAATGACATCATCTTTCCGTCAGCGCCGCCACACCGGGCAATTCCTTGCCTTCGATCAACTCGAGCGAGGCGCCGCCGCCCGTGGAAATGAAAGTCATCTTGTCGGCCAGACCCGCTTGCTTCACCGCCGTTACGGAATCGCCGCCGCCAATGATCGTAGTGGCGTTCGATTCCGCGAGCGCTTCGGCGATCGCCTCCGTCCCGGCCGAGAACTCCTGGATCTCGAAAATTCCCGGAGGTCCGTTCCACAGGATGGTCTTGGCGCGCGCGATTTCACTTCGGAAAAGCGCGATCGTTAACGGCCCGATATCGACCGCCTGCCAGCCGTCGGGAATGTTGTAGTCTGGGGAGATTCGCCCGCTATGCCGCGTCGCTGCGCCAGGTTTGATCTCCTCCGCTCCTAACACATCAATGGGCAAGAGCAGCCGGACGTTTTTCTGTTTGGCGAGCTCGACCAGTTCCCGCGCCAGCCCGAGCTTGTCGCGCTCGACCCGGCTGCTTCCCATGTGGATGCCCTCTGCTTCGAGGAAAGTGTTCGCCATCGCGCCGCAGATCAGAATCGTATCGGCCTTTTCCATCAGCGCTTTGATCACGCCGATCTTATCCGAGACCTTGCCGCCACCGAGGACGACGAGAAATGGCGCGGCCGGATGCGCCAGTTCTTCCTGAAGGTATTTCAGCTCCTTTTCCATCAGGAAACCCATCGCGGATTGCCGGATAAATTTCGTGATACCCGCGATCGAGGCATGGGCCCGATGGGCCGCGCCGAAAGCGTCGTTCACGTAAACCCCGTCGCCCAGTTTGGCGAGTTCTTCCGCGAACACCGGATCGTTCGCTTCCTCGCCGGCGTGAAAGCGCACATTCTCGAGCAGGACCACGTCCCCATCCTGCATGTGCGAGACGATTTTTTCCGCGTCCGCGCCGATGCAGTCGTGGCTGAAGACGACCGGATGGCCAATCAGGTCATGGAGCGCGACGCCCACCGGCCGAAGCGAATATTTTTCCACCGGCTTGCCCTTCGGCCGGCCGAAATGCGCCATCAGGATCGTCTTCGCGCCATGGTCGCGCAGGTATTTGATCGTCGGCAAACTCTCGCGCATCCGGGTGTCGTCCGTGATGCAGATCGCGCCCTCGCGTTCCTCGGTTGGCACGTTGAAATCGACGCGGACCAGCACGCGCCGGCCGCGGACCTCGAGATCGCGCAGGCCCAGCTTGCTCATTCCGTCTTTTCTCCCCCTTCGTAATCGTGCTCGTGCTCCTGCTCGTGATCGATCCGAGGAGAATAGTCTCCCTCGTCCTCCTGCAGGTACTCCGCTCGCCCAGAAAATTTGCGAAGCATTCCCATCAGCATTTGCACGATCCGGCTGAGCTGTTCTTTCCGAGCCGCGATGCTTTCGCTCGGAAGCCACGACCGGATGACCATCACGTCCAGACACGCTGCGCATTCCAACGCCGACCCGCGGGCGATCTCGAGAAAACGGGCGCGGTCTCGTTCGGAGAATTTGCCGTTCCCTTCCGCGATGTTTAGCGGGATGCTGGTCGAAGCGCGATCGAGTTGGTCTTTGACCGCAGCTCGCGCGCCTATCGTGGCGAGCACCTCGCCAGCCCAGCCGCAGAAGGCGATCGCTTCGCGGTAAACGTCCAGTTTCTCGTGATCAAAATAGATTTTCATGGCGTGTCGATCACGAGCATGAGCACGAGCACGATTACGAGCTACTGCGAGATCATCTCGAGCATCTCGACGCAGCGGTTGCTGTAACCCCACTCGTTGTCGTACCAGCCGACGACTTTCACAAACTTGCCTTGCGCCATCGTGAGTTTGCTGTCGAAAACGCAGGAGTGCGGGTTGCCCACCACATCGCGCGAAACGAGCGGCTCGTCGCTGAATTCGAGCACGCCTTTGTAACTCGCATCGCTCGCCGCTTTTTGGAACGCGGCGTTGATCGACTCCACGGTCGCTTCTTTCTCCAAGATAACGGTGAAATCGGTCACCGAACCATCCGGCGTCGGGACACGGAAGGCGCCGCCATTGAGCTTGCCTTTGAGGGCCGGCAAGACCTCGCCGATCGCTTTCGCCGCGCCGGTGCTCGAAGGAATGATGCTGACCGCCGCCGCCCGCGCGCGCCGCAAATCCTCGTGCGGCAGATCGAGGATGCGCTGGTCGTTGGTGTAGCTATGGATCGTGCTCATGAAGCCGTTCACGATCGTGAAATTCTCGTGCAACACCCGGGCGAGCGGCGCGAGGCAGTTGGTTGTGCAGCTCGCGTTCGAGACAATTCTGTGCTTCGCCGCATCGTAAATGTTGTCGTTGATCCCAAGGCAAATCGTCGCATCGGGATTCTTCGCCGGCGCGCTGATCAACACTTTCTTCGCCCCGCCGACAAAGTGCAGTTCCGCCTTTTCGCGGTTGGTGAAAAAGCCGGTCGATTCGAGCACGACATCCACCCCCAGGTCCTTCCAGGGCAACTTCGCCGGGTCGCGTTCCTTCAGGATCTTAATCTTCTGGCCGCGCACGATGATGTTCTCGTCGTCGTAGCCGATCTCGCCGTCGAATTTTCCATGAACCGAATCCCACTTGAGCAAGTGCGCGAGGGTGTGGGTATCGGTCAGGTCGTTGATCGCACGAACCTGCGTGACCTGATCCTGGGACATGGCGCGCAAGACGTTGCGCCCGATGCGGCCGAAGCCGTTGATGCCGAAGTTTGCCATAAGAGAAGTTGCGAGTTGTTAGTTAGGAGTTGAATGCCGGCAAAAAGCCGGAAGGGCATACCATTAGAACGCGCCGAAAGCGGAGGCAAGTCAATGAGCAAACCGGTAGTGGCTCAGTTTGAAATTTAATTCGCGAACGTCGAAGCGCTCAAGCATGGTATTTCCCATGCAGAAGCAAAAGTTGCCTCGCGACAGCAATTCCCTCGCCGCTCGTATCGTGGCGCTCTCCACAGGACAGCCTGAGCCTGATATTACGGGGAAATCAAAACAGGACATTACCGTTACAAAGCCGCAAAAAGAGAAAAATCCGGCTGCGGTCGAGCTTGGACGGCTGGGCGGGCTCAAGGGCGGCAAAGCGCGAGCCGAAAAGTTATCTGCGAATCAGCGAAAGAAGATCGCAAAAGAGGCCGCTGAGGCTCGCTGGAGCAAGCCTAGGCGCTGAATCGCAGGATATTCTCCTCAGTGTCCACGCCAGTATTAAACCGGGGCCTTGGAAGCGCGCGGAGACTAGTCGGGGAAAGATGCCCCAATTCAAGACCGCACAACTCTTCTACATCATGCGCTGATATTCGGAGATCGGCCAGAATCTGCTCCCTCGTTTTGAATCCTTCGTCGATCATCATTCGGAGACATTGAGACAACAGCGATGGCTGTTCCGGCTCAATGGTGTCGTCTAACGGCTCGTGTGTTTTCCATCCGCGCCGATTCATATTAATCCACAATCGTCTTTCCTGGGCTTCGTCGATTAGCCCTAAATCGGAGCAACGTTTAATCATTGCTCCGATAGAAACCTTCCAACGCGACTTTAAGAGCCGGAAAGCATCTAACGTCGGTGCATACAAATCGCGTGTGAAATCCTTGGCTGGTAAAAGGAATGCCGACGCAAAGCGGTGCGCTTGGATCTCTATCAGCTTGTGATCTTTTGGACTCGCGATCACGGCATCGCTTACATTTCGATGAAGCATGAGATGACCAATCTCATGGGCTAAATCGAACCGTGAACGGACGGCACTTGCTTTGTCGCTGCCGAGGAACGCAATCGGCCTACCGATAATACTCCATTGGGAGAAAGCGTCCAAGCCCTCGGCATCCAGCTTCCCTTTGCTAACCAAAATACCTTTCGACTCTGCAAGTCGAACCAGGTTCGGAACTGGGCCGCTCGCTAATCCCCAATGGTCACGACAAGCCGACGCGGCTTCCTCGATCTGCTCGCAATCGATCTTTCGGAAATCAACCGGCACATCACAGGCCGGAAGATTGAGCTCCGGAAAATCAAAATTTTCGCTCAGATACATTACAATTTCTTGAAGCCATTCGTAGCGACGCTTTCCACGGCTGCGCGCACCTTTCGTAGCGTAGTTCATCGATCTCCAAAAAATGCGATCGTGCGAGAAAGCTGGAATATCGGTTGAGAAATAATCCCCCGTGACGTTCAGAATCGAGGCCAATCTCTCCACCACTTCGATTGGAGGTTTTTGTCGTCCGTGCTCATAAGACGAAATGGTGGCAGGACTGACGCTCAGAATATCGGCGACGCTGGTCGCCGTCATAAGTCTAGCCTCTCTCGCTTGCGTGAGTCGTTCCCCGACGAATGATTTCGCGCCGATCATCTTTACTGATTGCTGTTGCGCGCCGCACGTTTCTTCCAAGTGGCGACCGCCGTAATTTCTTCTTGGGAAGGGGCAACCGTGTCCCCGATTATTAGCTCGTGAATGTCAAAACACTCTTCCCACCACGAAAAGTCCTCGCGGGGAACTCCTATCCGAACAAATCCTGGAATCGATTTATCCACTCTGTCCGTCGCGTGGAAAATGATTGCGCTAAATCTCCGTTTGGCATCCGTAGGCTTAATGCCCAAAATGCTCGGCATAACGAGTTGAGGAAGTAATCCGTTCAGTTCAGCGCTCTGCTCGCGGAAGATTGACGACTTGAGCATATGCTTTTCGTCGCTCGTGTGCTTGAGGGTAAAAACCCAATCGCCTGCCTCGATCTCAGTGAATTGATAGTTGTTTGCTTGATTCCATTGCAGGGAAACTGAAAGACCTGCGGCCCGCGCTGAATCCCGCACGCGCTTTTCCATTATCGCCCGCCTGAGATGAGGATAGCTGTATTCCGCGTCGCATTCATCAAGCAGCGGGTTGTTGAAACTTGCTGCGTGGGATTCGCTGTAAGACCAAAATTTAACAATGAGAATGTCCATGCGGCGTTTCACTCGCTTAACGAACGGATTTTCAAAGAAAGTCGCAAACCACGAGCACATGCTCGCGCTGCATTACATGTATTACAATTTTGCCCGCATCCATCAATCGCTTCGCGTCACTCCTGCGATGGAAGCTGGCATTGCCGACCACGTTTGGAGTCTGGATGAGATTATCGGTTTGCTAGAGTCGAATCGAGGCTGATCTGTTTACCAATGGTGGCGCTCCTATTGCTCGGTGCGATTTCCGCATGAATTGGCTACGATGCTATTTCAGCGGTGCGGTCCGGCGTGGCGAGAGCACGAGGTTTCCGCTATGAGCGCACAAAGCAGCCCGCTAGGTTCTGGTTTGCCGTCACGTTTCAAATTGGAGTGGCCGTTTTCCTTTTCTACGTGATGCTGAGTCACATCTAATTTCAAACTGAGCCACTACCAGCAAACCGGCCCGCACGACGTCCGGAGGCGGGGCGGGACGCGAAGTAAAAGCATGGACCCGTCTGATCCGCATAATCTTCACGACACCGCCGACCAGCCCGTTTGGGAGCGGATCGATATCGCGACTGAGGGCAATGATTGCGATGAGTGCGTACGCGCGCTACGCGAACCGCTCATGAAAGTCGACGGCGTGAAAGAAGTCATCGCCGATCCACAGACGGAAAACGTCTGGGTGACTTTCGACGCGCGCAAGACGCATGCCCCCGAGTTGCATGACGCCATTCTGCGCAGCGGCTACAAGCCGGCACGGACGGTGTAGTCGCTCTGTAGCCGCCGCCCTGTGGGCGGCGCGGAACCTTGGGCCCGGCAGAAGCGTCCTCCCGCGCTTCGCACAGCGAAGCGTCTACAACGGCTGCTGTTGCGTGAGGCAATGGAAAGCGCCGAGGCCCCAGATGAGCTCCCGACAATCGATCGGGATAATCCGTCGCGTCGGGAAGGCGGCCTGCAACACCGCGACCGCCTGCGCATCGTGTGGATCGGCGAAGGTCGGCAGGAGCACATTCTCGTTGGCGATGTAGAAATTCGCGTAGCTCGCCGGCAGACGCAGATCTTCCCGCACGATCTTCGCCGGCATCGGCAGCGTCAGGATTTCGAGCGGTTTTCCGGCGATCGATAGGCTGCGCAAACGCTCGAGATTGGCTTGGAGCGGCGCGTGGTTTGGATCCGACGCGTCCGGTTCCAGCACCGTCACGACCGTGCGTTCGGCCACGAAGCGGGTCAGGTCGTCGATGTGCCCGTCGGTGTCGTCGCCCTCGATCCCATCGCCGAGCCAGAGGATCTCGCAGACCCCGAGATAATCGCGGAGGCGCTGCTCGATCTGTTCGCGGTTGAGCTGCGGATTGCGATTCGGATTGAGCAGGCAACCCTCGGTCGTGAGCAGCGCGCCCGTGCCGTTCACCTCGATCGAGCCGCCTTCCAGAATCATGTGCGGGTAGTAGACTGGCAGTCCGAACTTTTCCGCGATGCGCGTCGGCACGACTTCATCGAGATCGCAGGGCGGATACTTACCGCCCCAGGCGTTGTAATCCCAATCCACGACCGCGAGCCGGGGCTCTTCCTTGCGTGTGAGGAAAATCGGCCCGTGATCGCGGCACCACGGCTCGTTCGTCGGGATGAGGTGGAAGGTGAGGCGCTCGTTAGGCAAACCGTCCAGCGCGGCGCGCGCTTCCGCTTCCTGCGCGCCGTTGCCGACATTGATGTTGACCGGCTCCGACTCGAGGAGCGCCGCGACCATCGCGCGGAGGGTCGGCACGACGCGGTCGTAGGAATCGGGAAAACTGATTCCCTCCCGGCGCGGCCAGGAGAGCCAGGTGGCGGCGTGCGGCTCCCACTCCGCCGGCATGCGGTAGCCGAGCGCGGACGGCGTGGCCGATTCCATGTCGTTAGGCATAACGGCGTGCAACCTAGCATGGGGGCATTTAATGTGGGAGCCGCCTTTGTGCGGCGATCGGCGCGCAGATCGGGGCGCAAAGGCCCCTCCCACATTGTGCTTGGCGAGAGCAAACTCCCTCGGCATGCTCGAGAACGCGCGATGCAATCGAAGGCCAAGACTGTGGACGACTATCTCTCCGCGCTGCCGCCAGATCGCCACGCGGAGTTAAAGCCGCTCCGGAAGTTGATCCGGCGCACGCTCCCGCAGGCGGAGGAGACCATGGCCTACGGAATGCCAACCTACATGGGCGAGAAAATGATCTGCGCCTTCGCCGCGCAGAAAAATTATCTCGCGCTTTATCTCTGCGGACTGGGCGCAAACCGGAAAGAGTTTGCCGGGCTCAACTGCGGCAAAGGTTGCGTTCGTTTCAAGAAACTCGAGGAACTGCCGCTCGAAGCCGTGACCAAAGTTTTACTTGCGGCGGCGGCTCCTTAGGCGCGTCGCTGCTGCGCCGCGAGGAGCGGAGGGAAATCAAAGAACGCGGGGGACGCCGTGCGCCCGAGTAATTCTTCTGCGGCCGCTTTCAGCGCCTGCCAGCGATCCCATGCGAGGTCGGGCGCGGCCGCGATGTGTCGGATGAGGCTGCGCCATTCCATCAAGGCGCGCTCGACGTCGCCGTGTCGCAGCGATTCGGAGGTGATCTTGTAGCGGCCGCTGGAATTGGTGACAACTGCGCGAATGACCTCCGACGCGCCCGCTCCGTAGTGGACCGGCACCCCCATCTCGAGGTAGCCGGAATGATCGGCCCGCTTGTAGACGCGCTGGCAGAGTGCGCCGAGACGTCCGCCTAACGGCGCGTCGTTGCCGGCAAAGCGCGGGCCGGCCCGGATATTCGCGAGGTCGAAAACCAGCTCGTCGATCGGGTAGGTTTCGTCCTCCAGCGCGGCGGCGATGGCGAGCCCCTCGCCGCTCTGGAAAAAGCCAAAGAGAACGCCCCTCCGCGTCGGTTTGCCATCCGGCTCGACCAAACCAAGCCGCCGCCAGGCAAAAGCCGGCGAAGCGACAATCTCGACCGTTTGATCGTGCTCCAGCTCGGAGCAACCGCGGCAAACGAGCGGGAGCGCGGCCCGCTCAGGCGGGTCGAGGAGCGCCTGCCCTAACGAATCTCGCCAGACCTCGATCGGCACCCTGGAAAAGTCGATTCGGACGGAAAGAAGATTCCCCCGCCTAACGAATTCGTCCACCACCCCGCCGCCGGACAACTCCGGGAGGATCGAAGCGATCCTGGCACGGAAGATTTCCTCCTGTAGCGGCGATCTGTGACCACCGATCCCTTTCCCTGGCGCACCCCTTCGGCGGTCACAGACCGCCGCTACAGCTTCCGGCCTATTGCGCAGCCATTTTACCGGATGAACGATGCCGTCGGCGACTGTCGCGAGCGGCAGTTCGCGTCCGTAAATTTTCTTCTCCTGCAGGCGACAGAGATTGCCGAGCGGGAACCGGTCGAGCGACTTCGGCAGGCGCAAGGCGGGAATCCAGCGGTCGTTTTCCCGGAGGAGCGCTTCGCCTAACGACGCGTCCACTTTCTCCCCGCGCGGCTCCCATTCTTCGCGGCTGTTCCGGATTTCGACGATCGGGCGCCTGACGAAGCGGGCGCGCTCCGCATCGACCCAGAGCTCGCAGGGCTTGGGCCCGGTGGCGAGCGAATGCTCGACCCCGAGCGGGACGCGTTGCGCACTGAAAAGCGAGCGGCTCACCTCAACCGCGGCCGCGAAGGTGTTGTAGCCGGGATCGGTGATCCCGGCCGCGTGGCCAGCTCTAAGCCCACCGGGATCACCGATCCCGGCTACAGTCATCACGCTGATCAGGCTCGGCCAGTCGACCTGCGTCGCCCGTTTCAACTGCCGCGGCCGCGCGAAGCTGAGCCGCGGTTGGTCGGGCGTGAACAGGACGAACCCGGTGTCATCGAGTCCGCGGCGCCCGGCCCGGCCAAACATTTGGAGCAGTTCATCCGGCTGGACCTGCCGCTCGAAATTTCCCGAGAAATAGCGCGTGTCGGTGATGAGAACCGAGCGCATGGAAAAATTGATTCCGGCGGCGAGACCCATGGTCGCGACGACGACGTTGAGCTGGCCCGCCTTGGCCAGCGGCTCGATCAACCCGGCCCGGACCGCATAGCTGAGACCGCTGTGATGATAAGCGACCCGGCTGCGTAATAATTTTGTCAGGCGTTTTCCCGCGAGCGCTTCCTGTGGCGGCGAGAGCGGCAACGGATCACGCATCGGCACGGCACTGGCAATGGCCTGCGCCATCTCCTCGGTCGCGTTGCGTCGCGGGGCGAAAACGAGAATGGGCGCGAGCCCCCCATGCAGCGCCTTCGCGATCATGCGCGGCCAGAATTCCCGCACCTGGAGAAAGTCGACTTCGGGCAGGTTGCGCAGATCGACCTCGTGTTGCGGGACCGGACGCTGGTCGTGCCTAACGAGGACAGCGTCACGCCCGATCCGACGCAGCCATACGACCACGTCCTGTGGATTGTTGACGCTCCCGCTAAGCAAAAGGAGCTGGGTGCCCGGCGGCGCGAGCGCGAGCGAGAGTTCGTAATGCACTCCGCGTACCGGGTCGGCGATGAGTTGATATTCATCCACCACGAGGAGGCGCGGACCGTCACGGCGCAGGAAGCGCGTTCGCTGGGTCTCGAGAGTGGCGACCACCACCTTCGCCTCGAGGTTCAGCGCGAGGTCGCCGGTCGTAATGCCGACATCCCAGCCGCGCGCTCGCCATTCCGCCAGCTTGTCGTTCGCCAGCGCGCGAGTGGGCACGGTGAAGACGGCCTGTCCCTTGAGCGACGGGTAGAGCAGCTCGAAAATGTAAGTCTTGCCCGCCCCGGTCGGCGCGTGCACGACCACATCCTTGCCCGCCTGCAACGCCCGCACCGCCTCCTGCTGCCAGAGATCGGGAACCAGCAAGTTGATCTCAAGCCCTCGCATCCTCTGGCAAAGATGGAGGGTTCGCGGGGGCGGGCAAACGTGGGAGCCGCCTTTCTGCGGCGACGAGCGACAGAGATCGGGGCGCACAGGCCCCTCCCACATTAGTTCAGATTTGCCGCCGCCCGCTCTTTGCCTTCGAGCTCGAGAACCATCCGATGGATATGCCGATACTTCGTGTGTGACGCGAGGCGGCGCAGGCTCTCCCGCGGATCGCCCCATTGTACGATCTGGATCAGTTCCGGCCGCGCGCCCCAGTTGTTCATGTCGCGCGGCGTCGCCATGTAAAGGTCGATCGTGTTTCGGCCGGCCAGCGCCCAGCCGTAATCTTCCACCCGGTAAAGTTGACCGGTTGAAACCACGCGAAGAATCGTGCCCGCCGGCCAGCGCGCCCAATCGGCCGCGGCGCTCCCGCAAATCGAAGCGGCGAAGCCATCATGCGCGAAGGGCTGCGACGGGGTGACAAAGGCGATGCTCTGGTAATCGTTGCGCGCACGCCCCTCGGTCCGTTGCGCCACCGGAATCGCGCGCGGCACCGGCAGCGCCGGGGCCGCGGCGTGGAGCACTCCACCGAGCGCGTTGCGGTTTCCGTATTCCTCGTGGTCCGCTTCCGTGTGGGTGTAAGCGGTCGTCCGCACTTGTTGGAAATCGGTGCGCGCGAGCGGTCGCTCATAAGCCGGCAGATTGCGCGAGGTGCTGCACGCACCTAACGACAAGGCGGCGACAAGGAGACCGAAGGCAGGGTGGATTCTCATTCCACGAATTCGGGAAGTTATTAACAGTTATTCACAAGCTCGACAAGGGCTTTCTGTAGACGCCGCCCTCTGGGCGGCGCGGGGCTGCGCAACGCTGCAGATGCCGGCGGCGTTTCCCACCGCGCTTCGCACAGCGAAGCGTCTACATTGCATCGCTCCCGCTTTGCTCGAAATTGCGCGATGCTCGCGAAATTTGCCGACTACGTCTCGCAAATCCTGGACGAAATCAAAGCGCAGGGACTTTTCAAAACCGAGCGGGTCATCACCGGTCCGCAGAACGCCGAGATCTCGATCGCGGATGGACGGCGAGTGATCAATCTCTGCGCGAACAATTATCTCGGCCTGGCTGACCATCCCGCGCTCATCGCGGCGGCGAAGGAGGCGCTCGACAGTCACGGCTTCGGGATGGCGAGCGTGCGTTTCATCTGCGGCACGCAGGACATTCACAAGGACCTGGAAGCCGCTCTCACGAAATTCCTCGGGACGGAGGACACGATTCTTTATCCTTCCTGCTTCGACGCCAACGGCGGCTTGTTCGAGACGTTGTTAGGCGCGGAAGACGCCGTCATCTCCGACGAGCTGAATCACGCCAGCATCATCGACGGCGTCCGGCTCTGCAAAGCGCAGCGTTACCGCTACAAAAATTGCGACATGGCCGATCTCGAAGCGCAGTTGCAGGCCGCAAAGGAGGCGCGCTTCCGCCTCATCGCGACCGATGGCGTTTTCTCGATGGACGGCACGATCGCGAATCTCAAGGGAATCTGCGACCTGGCTGAGAAATACGACGCGATGTTGATGGTGGATGACGCGCACGCGGCCGGCTTCATCGGCAAAACCGGGCGCGGCACGCCGGAACATTGCGGAGTGCAGGGGCGGGTCGACGTAATTACGGGAACGCTGGGCAAAGCGCTCGGCGGCGCGAGCGGTGGCTACACCAGCGGGCGCAAGGAGATCGTCGCGCTCCTCCGCCAACGCTCGCGGCCCTATCTTTTTTCCAACACCGTCGCCCCGCCGATCGTCGCCGCGTCCTTGCAAGCGCTCGCGCTGCTGACCGCCTCCACGGCGTTGCGCGACAAACTCGCCGAGAACACGAAATACTTCCGCGCCGCCCTGACGGAGCGCGGCCTAACGATTAAACCCGGGACGCATCCGATCGTCCCAATCATGCTGGGAGATGCCGCGCTCTCGCAAAAGTTCGCCGCGCGCATGCTGGAGAAGGGCGTTTACGTGGTCGGCTTCTTCTACCCGGTCGTGCCGCACGGGACCGCCCGCGTGCGCACACAAGTTTCGGCGGCACATTCGCGCGCGGAACTGGAGCGCGCCGTGAAAGCCTTCGCGGAAACGAACGCGGAATTGGCCGGGTAGCGCACGCGTCTCGCGTGCTGGCGACGGTGTTCCACCGTCGCGAACTTTTAGAGAAGGCCGAAGCTGGAGCAGGGTCCAGCGTCGCAAGGGAAAGTCCGCAATAGAGAGACACCACTGCCAGCACGCGAGACGCCTGCGCTACCCGGCAGATCGCTAGCCGCGCGGATGCAGCGCGATGCTCGCGCCGACCCAGGTTTTGTTCTTGTTGAAGTCGACCCCCATCATCTTGCCCTGGCTCATCCGGACGAGGTTGTTCGCGAGGATCGGCTCACCCTCGTTAGGCCAGAGAAACATCATCCGAATTTCCACTTTCGAACGGTGGCCATCGACCGTCGGAACAAAATCTGCGTAGAGCACCTTCTTTTGCAGAATCCAGCTTTGCGGCGCTTCGAGCGCGGCGAGTTTTTCGCGTGTCGGTTCCATGTCGACCCCGAGCCCGGCGAAGGAATAAAGCGGCTTGAGCACATAATCCTCCAGCGACTCGTCAGGCGGAAATTGGTCGGCAAAATATGCCGGAGAAGTGTGCGCCGTCTTGAGGAACGGGAGCGAATGTTTGCTCACCCGGAAATACCAGTTCGGGTGCCCGGCCCAGACGACGTCGAGCTCGTCCTGGAAGTGGAAACCGGGCGTCACGTCCGGCCGGCGCAGCAGCTCATCGAAGATGACGCGGTTGTAGATCCGCTCGATCCGCACTTCGCGCCCGTCGCGCTCGTAAAACAACTGGCGTCCCCGCTTTCGGACCTTCGTCAGGCAGACCGGTCGCACGCCGATGAGGCTTTCGGTGCAGGCGAAATCGATCCGCGTTTTTTGCTTCTCGGGCTCGATCTCGAGCAGGATCACGTTTTCCGGATGGGCCGGACCGATGATGACCTCGCGGAGGAGGGAAAGATAGCTTTCGTCCTTCAATCCGCTGAAGGCCGAGGTCCAGTGCCGCGGGATGACGGGAAACGTCTGGCGAATGCAACCGAGCAGCAGGAATTGAAAACCGTAGAGACTGGGGAACGCCTGCAACTCGATCAGGCGCGGGGTGAGCCGTCCGCCTTCCTCGCAAATCCCAAAGTCCACGACGAAAAAGTTGGGGTGGACAGTCTCGTTAGGCACTTCCAGTCGCGGCGGGATGGCGCGGGCGGCGTGCCGGGCAAATTCCGGAGTGCGGGTCCGCGCCACGATTTCATTCGCCGCGCCGACCACTTCGTCAGTGAACTCGCGCGTCAAAAAAACCGGCGTCTCGGAAATCCGAAAATCAGCCGGCCAGCGTTCCGTGTGCTGGACACAATTGAGAAACGCTTCGTACCTGGCCGGTGAAAATTCGGCATTGAACCGGGCGCGCAGAGTCGGATCCATCGGCCGTGAGCATGGCACAAGGAGCCGCTCACGACAAAGCCGTTGCCGACGTCAGTTTGTCCGCTGGAAGACGAACGACACCCCCGAATTCAGGTAGGCTAATCTGGGCACGAGGAAGCCAGGATGAGGTTCCTGATTTCCTCCGCAGCCTCTGCCATCGTCGTCAGCCTGCTCTTTACTGGAGCACGGCACGCCAGGTTGACGAGATTCGTTACT
Organism: Spartobacteria bacterium; assembly: GCA_003169975.1. GTDB lineage: Bacteria > Verrucomicrobiota > Verrucomicrobiia > Chthoniobacterales > UBA10450 > Palsa-1392. The sequence continues at coordinate 112,899 of PNAA01000017.1, forward strand.
CCTCGCGCCGTCTGACCTCGATCCGAACCTCAGGCATCCATTGACACCTTCAGGAATTGGCCAGAGGAACAAGCATTATGAGACGTGTCTTTGGTTACGTGAATGTCACCGTGCTTCTTGTTTTTGCGATCGCTGCCTTGATTCCCTCTCTCGCCAGATCGCAGGGGTCGGGGCCTCTTCCGCCGCAAACCCTCATGAGCAAGCTCAAGTGGCGTTGCGTTGGCCCGTACATCGGCGGGCGAGTGGTAACCGTGACCGGCGTTCCGGGAAACAACAACCTCTTTTACGCCGGAGCGGTCGGCGGCGGCGTTTGGAAAAGCACAGACGCGGGCGTCGAGTGGGAAAACATCACCGATGGCAAGCTGCCCGGGCCGAGTTCGAGCATCGGCGCGGTCGCCGTGGCGCCGTCCGATCCCAACATCCTCTACGCCGGGACCGGCGAAGCCGATATTCGCAGCGACATGATCCCCGGCGACGGCGTTTACAAATCCACCGATGCCGGCAAAACGTGGCAATTCGCCGGTTTGCGCGACGCGCACTCGATCAGCGCCATCCTCGTCGACCCGAAGGATCCCAACGTTGTCTACGTCGCTTCCATGGGGCACGTCTTCGCTCCCGATCCTAGCCGCGGCATCTTCAAGTCCACCGACGGCGGAAAGACCTGGCAGAAAACCCTCTTCGTGGACGACAACACCGGGGCGATCTGCCTTGTGATGGACCCGAATCATCCGGGCCTGATGTACGCCTCGATGTGGCAGGCCGCCCGCATGCCTTGGGGACTAACGAGCGGCGGCCCGGGCAGCGGCATTTACAAGACGACTGACGCTGGTGCGCACTGGACCAACATTACTCGCAATTCCGGTTTGCCGGAGACGGTCCTTGGTCGCATCGGCTTGTCCATCGCCGCCAGCAAACCGGACACGGTTTACACCATCATTCAGGCAAAAGAAGGCGGGGTGTTCCGCTCGGATGACGCCGGCGCCACGTGGAAGCATGTGAACGACGAAATGAAGCTGCGGCAACGCGCCTTTTATTACATGACGATTTTTGCAGACCCCAAGGATCCCAACACCGTTTACGTGCCCGAGGTGGATGCGCTCTGGGTTTCACACGACGGCGCCAAGACCTTCACGAAACTGAAAACGCCGCACGGCGATAACCACGTCGTCTGGATCAATCCGGACGACACGCGGATTTTGCTGGAGGGCAATGACGGCGGCGCGACGGTCTCGACCGATGCCGGCAAGACCTGGAGCACCGAGCACAACCAGCCCACCGGCCAGTTTTACCACGTGAATCTTGACGACCAGTTTCCCTATCACATCTACGGCGCGCAGCAGGACGAGGGTTCTTTTGAGGGGCCGAGCGCCAGCGACGAGCGAATGATTCCGCTGGGCGCCTGGCACAGCGTGGCGTATGGCGAAAGCACTTATACCGTGCCCCAACCGGGCGATCCCAAGATCACGTATGGGAGCGGCTATTACAGCATCTTCGTGAAGCACGATCAGCGCACGGACGAATACCGCAGTGTGAGTCCATGGCCGCATTACCAGGAAGGCGCATCCTCGGGCGAGCTGAAGTATCGGTGGGGTTGGACTCATCCGATTCTGTTTTCGCCGGCAAACCCGAAGCAACTGTTCACCGCGGCCCAATATGTGTTTAAGAGCGGCGACTACGGCGCGACCTGGAACCAAATCTCGCCCGATCTCACTCGGAACGAGAAAAGCATGCAAGTGCCGAGCGGCGGGCCCGTCGATCTCGACCAGTCGGGCGCGGAAATCTTTCCCCTCGTTTCGGCTCTCGCGATTTCGCCTCTCGATGGCAATCTCATCTGGGCCGGATCCGATGACGGTCTCGCTCACGTCACCACAGATGGCGGGAAGCATTGGCAGAAAGTTACTCCGCCCGAGCTGCCAGAGTCATCCTGGATCAGTTGTATCGAGCCTTCCCATACCGACAAACAAACGGTCTGGCTGACAGCCCGTCGCTACATGCTGGATGATTTCAAGCCTTATATCTTTAAGACGACCGATCTGGGCAAACATTGGACCGCAATCGCGACGGGATTACCGGAGGACGAATTTGTCTTCGATCTGCGGCAGGACCCTAACGACTCTAATCTGCTCTTTGTTGGAACTCGCAGCACGGTCTACTTCAGCCTCGACGCGGGCGCGCACTGGCAGCCGTTAACCTTGAACCTGCCGGTGGCGCAGGTACGCGATATCGCCATCAATCCGCGCCAGGGCCAGATCGTTGCAGCCACTCATGGTCGCTCATTCTGGGTGCTTGATAATCTGACGTTTCTCGAGCAGTTGACCAAAAACCCGGCCGTCCAGTCCAACACCAGCTTCCTCTTCGCTCCACAGCAGACCTGGCTAACTCATGACTACGGCCTTCCCGACCCTGACCGCAGGCGGCCGCCCGATGCCGGCTACAATCCGCCCTTCGGCGCGCCCGTCTTCTTTCACTTGCCGGAAGATTATGACGGTAAGACGCCGGCCACTCTCGAGTTCGCCGATGCAAAAGGGAAGGTGATTCGCAGCATCCCGCTGCACCTCGCCACCGCGAAAGAGAAAGAGGACAAGGAACACGCCAGCGCAGCGCAATATGGCGAGCATCTGGAGAACGCCGCCGCCGAACCGGACCAGAGCGGCAAGGGCACAGATGAGAAGATTCGAGAAAAAGAAGCGAAGCTTGCCGCGGCCGAGCCGGGGATGAATCGGCTGCATTGGGACCTCCGTTACCCGTATGCCACCGAGATCACCGGCTACCATGCTCCCATCGCGGCTGGTGGGCTGGAGGATTCGGTTGAGGGCCCCGTCGTCCCGCCCGGCACCTATTCAGTCATGCTCGATTATGGCGGACAGAAAACGCAACAAAGCCTTAAGGTCGCTCTCGACCCGCGGCTTCATGCCACGCAACAGGACCTGGAGGCGCGCCTCGAGTTAGACCTAAAGATTCACGCCGACCTCGACACGCTGGATAAAGACATCAACCAAGCGCTGGCCGCGCGCGACAAGCTACAGAAGGCGGTTTCCGGTCACACGATGACCGACACACAAGCCGCCGACGCCCTGGCCGCGCTCACCCGCGACATCGACAGCATGGCGCAGATGGCCATGAAAGCGAGCGAAGGCAGCCTGCTCCATGAGACCAAGCTGCACGATCATCTCGCCTACCTGGCCGCGGACATTGACTTATCCTACGGTCGCCCAACTGCTGAGCAGGAAGCCGTCTTCCGCCAAGTCGACCCGCAAGCGAAGCAAGGCGAGCAAAAGCTCGAAGCCGACACCGCCCAGGCTAACAAAGTAACCGCCCAAGCAGCGCAGTGATGTGAAACACACGGATTGGCGGTTATGGTCTCAGCTGCTGGGGGAGCAGCCACCAGCCCGTCCGCGAAACATCGTCAGCGATCTTACGAAGTTAATCCGGGAAGCGCAGGGAATCCGGAACCCAGGAGAATCCGGAAATCAGGGAGAGAGAACGGGGTCGCTCTTATTCCTTAACGTTGGATTGCCCGATGCCGGAGGCGGCAGGTTGAAAGTTCGAGCGAGGCAACCGGCTCTTTACATGTCTGGTCCGTTCCCGCTAATCTCCGGCCCGCATGACCGCCACCGCTAATCCCGAAGATGCCGCGCCGCTCGCCGGCGAAGACCACATCCCCAACTTCCTCGGCCATCCGCGCGGGCTTTGGTATCTCGCGTTCACCGAAGCCTGGGAACGCTTCTCCTTCTACGGGATGCAGGCGCTGCTCGTCCTTTACATGGTCAAATATCTCCTGCTGCCGGGGCGGATCGAGCACGTCGTCGCGTTCGACGCTTTCCGCCGGCTCCCGCTTTATAGCGGACTCGATGGCCAGGCGCTCGCTTCCGCCATCTTCGGCACCTACGCCGCCAGCGTTTATCTCACGCCGATCTTCGGCGGGTTTCTGGCCGACCGCCTCCTCGGCCGGCGCCGCACCGTGCTGCTGGGCGCGCTCACCATGGCAGCCGGCCATTTTCTCATGGCCTTTGAGACCGCGTTTCTCTTCGCACTGCTTTGCCTGGTCCTCGGGAGCGGCATGTTCAAGGGCAACATCGCCAGCCAGGTCGGCTCGCTTTATAAACCCGAAGACCTTCGCCGCGCTGACGCCTTCCAGATTTTCTACCTCGGCATCAATGCCGGCGTCATCGCCTCGCCGCTTATCGTCGGCACGCTCGGCGAAGTTTACGGCTGGCACTACGGCTTCGCCGCCGCCGGAGTGGGTATGCTCCTCGCCATCGGCATCTACCTTTCCGGCCAGAAATACCTGCGCTCCGGGGAAAACCAAGCCCGCGCCATCGCCGCAGCGCCGCGCGCGAAACTCACCGGACGCGACTGGCGGGCCGTTATTGCGCTGCTCCTCCTCATCCCGGTGCTGGCGGTCGCGATCGTGCCGAACAACCAGATCTTCAACGTCTACCTCCTCTGGGGCGACCAGCAGTTCGATCTCAACTTCATGGGGCATAAGCTGCCCACCACCTGGCTCGTCACCCTCGACGCCATCGTCAGCGTCAGCTTCCTCGCGCTCGTCGCGCTCTTCTACCGTTGGTATGGGAAGCGCTGGCGCGAGCCGGATGAGACCACCAAGATCATCATCGGCTCCGGGTTCTCCATCGCTGGGGTGATGTGCCTCGTCATTGCGGCCGCCACGCAGCACGCCGGACACAAGATCGGCCTCTTCTGGCCGGTAGCCTTCCACGTTCTCAACAGTATCGGCTTCGCCCACATGCTGCCGGTCAGCCTCGCCCTCTTCGCCAAGTACGCGCCCAAAGCGATCAACGCCACCATCATCGGTCTCTACTACCTGGCCTTCTTCTTTGCCAACAGCATCGTCGGCTGGGTCGGCGGCTTCTACCAGACGATGCCGACCACCACCTTCTGGCTCATGCACGCCGGCTTCGCCGCCGGTGCGGGAATGTGCTTTGTGATCTTCAAATTCGTCGCCAGCCACCAACTCACGGTGGAGCCTGGGTAACAGACAGCAGCGAAATTCTAAAACTGACCTAGGAATTCACCGCAGCCTTGACTATCTCAGCCCGATCAACTTTGAATCCAAACTGAACTAAATTCTCCCTTCCTCACTGTCCGAGAAAACAATGCAAGCCCAGACCGACCCCCGATGAAATTCATGTCATCTCGAAAGACGCTGCAAGCGGTAATGGATGAAGATCTTCGCGATCTCCTTGAATCCATCGGCCAATTAGAGGCGTTCGATACGGGCCAACGCTTTTGTAATGTTTGCGGCGCACTGCTCACGTTAAAAAATCTGCAGATGATTATACCGCGTGAGGGCGGGAATTTCACCTTTGTGTGCGACAGGCCAGACTGTATCGCCACCAGCGACAAGCAGATCTAAGCCAAATGGAAGAGATCATCATCGAGACCTTGAAGGGCGCCTTCAAGGTGGGCGGAACGCTCCTAATTGCGGTGATAATCGTACTGTTTCTGTTAGGGCAATTTCCGAACCTAAAATTGCTCGTAAGCGCGGTGCTCACATTTTTTGGGGGTGCTGGGAAGTGGGTTCGACGGCGCGCGCTCGAGACCGAAATTGAAGGAGCGGTGAACTCTTTTTCGAAGTCGTTCAATCGCAACTATTCATTCGATTTACTTCCAGAATGTGACGTCCAGTGGGTCACGGCTCGCAATCAGGAGAACGTGCTCAAACCGGGGAAGGCGATCGTTAAGTTGAGTTTTAGTCGCGACGATCACGACCTGAATTTTTACAACGCTGCGCAGGCTTTTGTAGAAACAGGGCTCTTGCCAGATACGCGACCGTTCTTAGTGCGTGCCACGGCTAAGGCGATCGACCTGTTGATGGTTAAGATTCTGATACTACAAGGGCGACGACAAGCTCTCCGCATTTTCAACAGCAAATTCGCTGAACAGGAGCCGGATGCTCAGTCCGTTTATGCGAAGTTAGCAGAGACCGACGAAAAAGGCTTATTCCGTCAGTTGTTGCTTCCCGAACTACATCTGTTCGGCCAAGCAGTTTCTCAGAAGACCCCCAGCGCTGAAATCTCGGCGGAGACTGAAAGTTTCGTCGATTGGTTCCACGAACTCGCCACACGCTTGGCGGGCGAGGTCACCCAACTGGCTTTCGAGAGCACGAACATCAGGGTTGGCGTGATCTTGGTCGCCGATCAAGAGACGTACGACAAGTACGGAATCCGGGCTTACCTGCGAAGAGCAAACCTTTACGCCGCCCGCGAATTTCATTGCATCTATGTCCTTTCGCGGGGACGGCGCCGCGCGGATATCGCAGGGACGATTGTCGACAAACTTTGTCAGACTGGAGGCTATTCCGTGCTCAGTAAGCGAACCGCAGCGGTGAAAGGTATAGGCGACGATGAGGTTTTAATTACCTGCATCGCGATAAAGCCTGATATTACGGCCATACTTTCGAACGCTTGGCAGAAGCTAGGCGAAGACTTCAGCGCTGCCAGCGTTGTTACCGGGACGGTAGAGTATGTGACGGAAGATTTGGTCACGGTCGATGTTTACGGAATAAACTTTGAATTAGATCGGGAGCATCTTTCGTCAGTGGCGATGGGCCCGGTGTTTCGTTTCTTCGAAAGAGATCAAGAACTTGAGCTACGAATTCTCCAGTTTGACGAAGCCGGACAGACTGCTGAACTCACGAACTGCGACACGGCGACAGATCCGAAGGCGCTGGCAGAACTTGTCGAACAAAACAAGGGACAGACAGCTAAAGCAACGGTCGAGAAAATCATCAGTAGCAGGGATTATGAGGTCGGGTTAGCTCTGACTACACGGCTTGGCGATCGGTCGGTTCGAGCATTTCTGCCTCGGATCAATGCTACGTTTAGTCGCTATGTTTCTCTTGCCGAGAGATTCCCGATCGGTTCTGAAGTAAGCGTTCGGGTTGAGAAATTCGACCTCGAGCACGGCGGTCTGACATGTAGTTTGGAAGGGTTACGCGATCCATGGGACCCACCCCCGCCTTTACAAGAGGGTTCCAAGATCAAGGCTCGCATCTGTGAAGTCAGTGAAAATCACGCGACTTGCGAGATTGAAGAAGGCATTGAAGCACGCCTCCACCATTTAGAAATTAGCTGGGAGGCTGCTGAAGTTAACCGGCGGTACATCCGCGACATGGCTGTAGGAACGCTGCTTGAGGGCGTCGTTTTGCGTATCGAACCCGAGAAACGCTACATCTCATTCAGCGTCAAGAGGCTGACCAAGAGCGATACCGAGAAATTTTTCGACGATCACCACAACGATCTTGTTGATGTGAAAATTGAAGATATTGGGCCTATAGGCGCTACCGTTTCGTTTCCGGGAACACTGATTTCAGGCCGATTGCACGTCTCCGATATTATTTGGGGTTATTGCGAGCGCATTACCGACTACGTTCAAGAGGGAGACACCACGAGCGTGAGATGTCTAGCCTACGATCAATGGGCGGATGTCATTCACGTCGGCATCAAACAAGTCGAACCCAATCATTTTGGAGAGTTCCAGTTGCATCACGAAGTGGGCAGTTCAGTGACCTGTCGCGTCGATGCTGTTTCGGGGCGATCGATTCGAGTCCGCGCACTTTTTGATGGGCAGCAGGCCTTTGGCTACGTCTATCGAACCGAGATATCTTGGCTTCTATTTGTCGATGATCGAATGGCTCGGCACATTTTTCGCCCCGGCGAAGTGTATCAATGTTGCGTAAAGAGGTACGACGCAGCCAACCAAGTGGTTGAATTTTCACGGAAACAGTTCCTCGCCCTCCAGCATGAGAAAAACGCTTACGGAACTCCGTACCCGCTCGCTTGGTTTTTTCGAAATGGGAGGCTTTCGCCTACGGCGATTTGCTTGAAGGCAAGATCGTCGACCGCGTTGATGACCGCCGTAATCGACCGACCAACATTGAGGTGACGCTTTCGCGCAAAGGCCGGTCGCCGCGCGACGTCGAATTATCACTCGCCTGATTGACCTTCCGCGCTAAGAGGCGCAGGTGGAAAGTGGGATTGCGGGTAAGTGTGCAAATCTTGACAAACGCTTCCCTGAGTTCGCGTGCGAACCCAACAACCGCGCTCGGTTTATTTTATGAACCGGATCGTCATCGGGTAGCGATAGGACCGAGAAGCGGTAGTTACATGTTATCGGTTAATCGTTAATGATCTCGCGCCGGTCCTGGCGGCGCCGGGAAGATGACGAGGTTCATGTCGCCGAGGCGACGGGCGCAGAGGATTTTGCTGCCGTCCGGGGACCAGCGCGGGTTGACGAATTCTCCCGCCGCATCCGTGAGCTGCTGGATGCCGGTGCCGTCGCGGTTCATCACGAAAAGCTGGAAGCGATCGTTGATCCGACGCGAGAAAATGACGCGGCGACCGTCGTGCGACCAGGCCGGCCAGCCGTCGAGCGTGGCCTCGCCGGAGATGTTGCGATCACCGGTGCCGCCGGCGTTCATGACGAACAATTGGGAGACCTCGCTGCGGATGGAAACGAAAGCGATCTTCTTCCCATCGGGCGACCAGGCGGGCGTGTCGTCCTCATCGTTGCCGAAGGTGAGCTGACGCATGTCGCTGCCGTTCGTTTTCGAGTCGGCCTTGAGGAGATGGATTTTCATGCCGCCGTGCCGGCTGGAGACGAGCACGATCTGCCGGCCATCGGGCGACCAGAATGGCTCGTAATCCACCGTCCAGGTGAAGGCCGCGAATTTCTTGATCGGGAAATCTTCGGCGCGCGTCACCGCCGTGGCGCTGCACAAAAGCAGGAGGAGGATGAAGCGAGGAAGCATTGCTGGGAGCGGGCTGGGATATTGATGATGCACAGGATCGCGGGCGATGGCGAGACTGCGCTCGAGCGACCCACCCGGCGTGGCATGATGCGTACGCGAAACGCGCCGAGATTGCTCCCGGCGCGCTGCATTGTTGGAATTGAAATCGGCGCTCAGGCGGCCGGCTTATCTTTCATGCCTTTGCATTCGGTTTTGAATGTGGCGTACTGCTCCGGGGTGAGGATGGATTTGGCCTCGTGCATGTATTTGTTCTCGGTAGCTTTCGAGCAACCTTCCTTGTGATGCTCGGCCATCAAGGCGTCCATCTTCGTCTTCTGTTCTGGAGTCAGGTTGAGGTCGGCGGTTGATACCGTGCACGCCATTTTCCCATCGTTTCCGACTTGCTTGGTGCAGTTGCCGTGGTCGCCCGCGAACACGGTTCCGGCCGCAAAGAGTCCCGCTGCCACTAACGCGATCAGTTTTGTCATAGTGCAACCTAGACGCCGGCGCGGAGGTTGTCGTTCAAAAGTTCCCGCGAGGCACGGGGTTGCGCGGCGGGGCTGGCGGCATAAACGAGGAACCTGCCGGGCCGGCGCGGGAAAACGATCCGGCTGATCGGGCGACGCCGATTTCGATGCGTCGGGACCTCTGCCGACTCACATTATTCACACTCGTTGAATCCAAATGTCACAAGCAAGGTATCATACCGGTATGCTTCACGACTTCAGATTTGCGTTTCGGCAGCTCGTGAAGGCACGGGCTTTTACGGCGGCGGCGGTCATCGTGCTCGCGCTCGGGATTGGCGCGAACACCGCGATCTTCAGCCTCATGAACACGCTGCTCTTCCAGCCGCCGCATTACACGAAGGCGGACGAGATCGTGCAGGTCTTTTCGCAGGATAAGAAAAACCCGAAGACGTTTCGCGGCTTTTCCTATCCGACCTACCTCGATATCCGCGACCAAAACAGCGTCTTCTCCGGAGTGATGGCGCACAACCTGGCGATGGTCGGCGTGGGCGATAAGGGCAATACCCGGCGCGCGTTTACCGACGTCGTGAGCGCCAATTATTTCTCGGTCCTGGGTGTGATGCCAATACAGGGTCGCGCCTTCCGGGCAGAAGAGGAAACACCTGACACCAACTCGGCGGTCGCGATCGTGAGTTACAACTATTGGAAGAAGGAAGGACTCAATCCGGCAATGCTCGGCTCGACGATCACGATCGACAGTCGGCCCTTCACCGTGATCGGGATTCTTCCGCAAGGCTTTACTGGCACAACCCAGATCTTCGCGCCGGAAATCTGGTTGCCGCTCGGGGTTTACGATCAGGTCGCGAACGATTTCGAGACGGAGAACAAGGACAAGCTCGATGATCGCGGAGGCCGGCAACTCATGATCGTCGGCCGGTTGAAACCGGGCGTGACAGCCGCCGCGGCTGCTTCGGCCTTGAAGACGTTGGCGGCGAGTCTCGAGCAGGCCTATCCAGTCGAGCAGAAAGATCAGACGTTCACCCTGGAAACGCTTTCGCGTTTTGCCATCAGCACCAGCCCGACCAGCGGCAACAATATCAAACGACTGGCGCCGCTCCTCTTCGGAATGTCGGGTGTGGTGCTGCTGGTCGCCTGCCTGAACCTGGCCAACATGCTGCTCGCGCGGGGCGCGGCGCGGCGCAAGGAAATCGCGATCCGCCTGGCGCTGGGCGCCAGTCGCGGTCGGATCGTGCGGCAATTACTCGTCGAAGGCTTCGTCCTCGCACTGGTCGGCGGAGGTTTCGGGTTGCTCCTGGGTCTTTGGTCGTCCGATCTCCTCGTGGCTTCGTTAGGCAAAAAAATGCCGATCGATATCGTCTGGCAGGGCGGCCTGAGCGCGCCGGTGCTCGCGGCGACGTTCGCCTTTTGTCTGCTCGGGACGCTGGCCTTCGCGCTCGGGCCGGCGCTGAAGCTGTCGAAAGCCGCCGTCATTGGCGATCTGAAGGAACAGGCAGGCGAAGATACAGTCGTTAGGCATTGGAAATTCCTGCCGCGCAATCCCCTGGTCGTGGTGCAGATCGCGTTTTCGCTCGCGCTGCTCACCGCGGCCGCGCTCTTCATTCGCGGCGCGGGCAAGGCGGCGGCGGTCGAGACCGGTTTGCAGACGAGCTCGAATTACCTCTTGGAAGTCGACGCGAGTCTCGCGACCTACGATCAGGCACGCTCCCTGAATCTCTATCGCACACTCGAGGAACGGCTCGCCGCCCTGCCCGGCGTCGAGCGCGCGAGCATCTCCTCCACCGTTCCGTTCGGGATGGTCTCGCTCGACAAGTCGGTGCAACGCGGCGGAGCCAATCCGGCGCCGGACGCGAAGCCGGCTACCGCGGCGGAAGGTCTCGCGTTCAGGGCGAACTGGAACAGTGTCGGTGCGGATTATTTCAAAGCCGTGGGCTTGCCTCTCCTCCGCGGCCGCGCCTTTAACATCTCGGAAGCGATGCACCAAACGTCACCGAAAGTCGCCATCATCGACGAAGTGCTCGCGAAAAAGCTCTGGCCCGATGGCGACGCGCTGGGCGAGCGAATTCAATTTGCGGAAAAGGATCCGACCACGGCCAAGGGCGGCGGTGACGCGACGAGAGCGCAGATCGAGGTCGTCGGTATCGTGCCTTACGCGCGCAACGATTTGTTCGAGAAAAATCCCAGCGGCATGCTCTATCTCCCCTTTGCCGGCGGTTTCCAGAGCAACGTTTTCTTTCACATCAAATTCGCGCCCAACGCCGGCCGCGATGTCGGCGCGACCACGGATCTCATTCGTCGCACCGTGCGCGAAGTGGATGCTGCCGTTCCGGTCTTGACCTTGAAGACGTTCGCGCAACATCTCGATGGCAATCTCGAGCTCTGGATCGTGCGCGCGGGCGCGGCCTTGTTCAGCATCTTTGGCGGTCTGGCCCTGGCGCTCGCGACCGTCGGCGTGTATGGCGTGAAGGCCTACTCGGTCGCGCGTCGCACCCGGGAAATCGGGATTCGCATGGCGCTCGGCGCACAGCGCGAGACGGTGCAATGGATGATCCTGCGCGAAGGTATCGTGATGCTCGCGAGCGGAGTGTTGCTCGGCCTGCTCCTGGCGGCAGCGACTGGCAAACTCATTAGCGGAATGCTCTATAACGTCGGCGCGCTCGATCCGCTCGCGTTTGCGATTGCACCGGTCGTGCTCGCCGTGGCGGCGTTCGTCGCAACCTGGCTTCCGGCGCGGCGCGCCACGAGGATCAGCCCGATGGCCGCCCTCCGCACGGAATAGGCGCCGAAGCGGTCTTTTGTGCGCGCGGCTCAGACAAGAAATTCACCGCCTTCCGCACGCTGACAGACGTTCTTGGGAGCGCCCCGAAAGCGTTCGGGGGGCTGGTGACGGCGCCCTCGCCGTCACGAACTTTAGACTCTGACTGATACCCGTCTTGTTTCGTTCGACGCTATCGTCACCTCCAGGGCGCGAATAGACCTCGTCTCATACTTTTTGCGCGCGGATCTCCTGGGCGACCTCCTCCAGGAGTTGGCGAGCGCCACGAAAGCGTCCGCCAAACCTATCGGAGTGCTCCTTCTGGAGGGCCGGAGCAAAATTGTCCCGGTAACGGTGATACTCCGCGAGCGACCGGCAATGATACTGCATCACGTAGCTCGGATCGGCCGCATTGGAGTCGATGACCTTGTAGATGCGACACTCGGAGAAGCATCCCGTGCGGACGACATCGGGAACATGGATGCGCTTCATCCAATCGACCCACTCCGACTCGATGTCGGCATCAATGGTTATCGTAACGCAATAAATAATCATACTGTCGCGGCCTTCGGCGGCGGTTCTGTTTTCGCTTTTGTCACGATTCACGCGTCGGCGCCGTCCCAGCCTACAGCCTGATGCGCCGTCTCCGCGAGCTTGATGCAGTCGACCGGGCAGACTGAAACGCAGGTCGCGTAGCACTCGCCGAGCAGATGTCGGTGATGACGTAGGGCAAAATGATTCCTCTCGCCGCCGAAGGGCTAGACCAGGAATTTGCCGCGTGCCATGATTTGTTCGTTGTCGAACCAGATGTCGAAATCGCGCCCGACGCAGTCGATGTGCGTTTTGGAAATCCAGGTCTGCCCGGTGTGCTCCGCGTAGGGATGACCGAAGGCGATGTGGATGCCAGGAATTTTTTCGTCCTGCAAAATATTGCCGATGACGCGGGTGCAGGCGGTGTTGGTGCCGACGGCGAATTCGCCGACGCGGTTGCTGTTCTCGTCCGTGCTGGTGTAGGCGCGAAATTCTTCGAGTAACTCCCGGTTGTCGCAGGCTAACGAGTGAATGCGGTTTTCCTTCACCACAATGGTGAGCGGCGTCTTCTGAATGTCGCCATACTTTTGGCAAAGATAATCGCCGACCACGCCGTCGACCACGTAGGTGCCATGGCTGTTGAAGGGTGAGGTGAAAATCTCGCCCCCGGGCAGGTTGCCCCACTTATCGGGAGTGATGATGCCGCTGGTTTTGATCCACTTCAGCTTCGGTGAGAGTTCGGCCACGAAGTCGGTCCCATGCGGGGTCCGACAGGTGACGCGCTTGGTGCGGCGGGCCCGCTCGACGAGGAGCTGGCTGTGTGCGTCGATCGCCGCAAAATCCGCCCGCATGCCCTCGAGCATGATCTGGCGGCTGATGTTCACCATGTGGCCGTGGCGAATGCGATGCCGGTTAACGACTTCGCTCATCTGCATGCGCGAGCCGAGCTCGCCATACTGGCTTTGCGCGCAGAAAATCGAGACCTGCGAGGTCGCGAGATCATCGAGGATGACCTGCGGCATCGCCGTCAGCGGTCGCGCGGCGCATTCTTCGAGAACAAAGACGGCGTAGACGGAGCCGACGAGTTCCACTTCACTTTGGAGCGCGGCGGCGATCTCACGCGTCGCCTCGTCGGTGATGATGGTGATGCGTTCGTCGGGCTGGAGCCGGAGGCAATCGCGAATCGCGTTGCGCGCCCCGGGGATCAGCTCGGGATCGACATCAATCGCAGCGGTGAAGAGACGGTTCGGCATGGCGCGAAGCGCTCAGCATGGCGCGAAAAACCGCGCGCGGCAATTCGCCTTCATGCCTGCACTTCAGTCGCGGCACTTCCCTGCGGCACGGTCAGGCCTTCGTAGGTCTCGCTTACGATGAAATCGACCACGTCATGCATGTTGTGCTGGCTCGCCCAGGCGGCGAGTTGCCGGTCGGCACCGGTGCCTTCCCGCATGATCCTCTCGACGTGCGCGATCTCCGCGCCGCTCCCGAGTTCGTCCACTTCCGTCGCGATGAAATCGAGGAGCTCGCCGAGCAATTTCCGGGTATCGACTTCGGCTTCGCGGCCGAAATCGATCATCCTGCCGTCGAGCCCGTAGCGCGAGGCGCGCCAGCGATTTTCGTCGATCAAGCGCCGGCGATAAACGCGGAAGGTCGTGTTGTGATGGAGCAACTTGTGCAGCTTGGCCACGATCGCCTGGATGACGGCGGCCAGCGCCAGGGTGTCGTCCACGCGCGATTGCGCGTCGCAAATCCTAATCTCGAGCGTGTCGAAAAAAGGATGCAACCGGATGTCCCACCAGATCTTCTTCGCGTTATCGACGCAGCCGGTCTTGATGAGAAGCTTGAGGAAATCCTCATACTCCGAAAGGCTCTCAAAGGCGTCGGGCGTTCCAGTGCGCGGAAAGCGCTCGAAAACCTTGAGGCGGTAACCTTTCAGGCCGGTGTTGCGCCCCACCCAGAAAGGGGAGTTGGTCGAGAGCGCATAAAGATGGGGCAGGAAATAGCGCGCCTGATTCATGACATGGATCGCCGTCGCGCGATCGGGAATGCCGACATGCACGTGCAGACCGAAAATGAGGTTGGCCCGCGCCACCTGTTGCATGTCCTTCACGATCTCGGCGTAGCGTTCGCCCTCGGTAATGTGCTGATCGAACCAATGGGAAAACGGATGGGTCCCGGCGGAAGCAATCTTCATCCCGCCCTGGCCCGCCATCGCCGCCAGTTCGCTCCGCAACCGGATGACTTGCCTGCGCGCATCGTGAATATCACCGCAGACATCCGTGCCGAGCTCGACGACCGACTGGTGCATCTCGGGCTTGATCTGTTCATTCAGCGTCACCTTGCCCTCGCCGAGGATTTGCTGAATGTGCGAACGCAGCTCGCGCGTCTCCGGATCGATGATCTGGAACTCCTCCTCGATGCCGAGGGTGAAAACGTGATCGGCGGCGCTCATCCCCTAAGAACAACCGCCAACTCTGGTTGCGGCGCAAGCTGGAGAAAGCGCCACGAAAGAGGGCCGCGGCGCTTCTTCTCCAACTGGAAACTCTCTCCAATTCCCGGGATGGCGGAAAAATTGCTTATAACGACGCAACCAACCGAAGATGCAACTCTCCCTGCACCGCCGTCACGGCTTTACTCTTCTTGAAATCATGATCGTCGTATCGGTCATCGCGTTGCTCGCCGTGATCGCCGTGCCCAGTTTTCTCCGGGCCCGCGAGCGCGCGGAGGCTGTCGCCGTCTTGAATGAGCTCCGCCTGCTCGACGCGGCCATCGCTCAGTACGCGGTCGATAACAATAAAATGACCGGCGCGGAGATTACTTTTTGGATCTGCAACCCTATTTGAAGAACGGCGGAGCACTCTACAACACCGGCCAGGATGTCCTCGGCAACGATTTCGGCACGTTCGCGGTCGACTCCC
The DNA here is from genome assembly GCA_003169975.1 of Spartobacteria bacterium. Taxonomy (GTDB): domain Bacteria; phylum Verrucomicrobiota; class Verrucomicrobiia; order Chthoniobacterales; family UBA10450; genus Palsa-1392. Next base: position 128,340 of record PNAA01000017.1, read on the forward strand.
TCCCGCTCGTCCCGACCGCGACGTGGGGGGCACTCTCGGACGTTGCTAACCAGGCTTTCTGGTCGCCTTACTACCAGGAACACGTGGCAACGGCCGCCTCTTCGACACGCTAGAGCAGTGAGTCAGAAGAAAATGAACGGCATTGAACCGAGCCAACCGAAGAGCACGTTCCTGGACGAGCGGAAGCTCGTCCCTCCGGAGGGACATGCTTCCGCATGTCCAGGGCGCACAGAACTCAATGACTCATCCCACTAGAGCGTAAAGGCGTCGCTGATCAGGCTGGCCTGCTCGCGCTTGTGCAGGGCGAGCGCGCCGACCGCCGGGCTGGCGCTCGCGTTCCGGCCGGCATAGGCAATCTCCCGGCCTAACAATGCCCGGAGCCGCGGCTCGATGTAAGTCCAGGCGCCCATGTTTTGCGACTCCTCCTGGCACCAGACAAACTTCTGCGCCTTGCCGAAGGGATCGAGCACGGCGCGCAACTTATCCTCCGCGAGCGGATAGAGCTGTTCCACCCTAACGATCGCAGCCGTGGCGATTTTCTCCGCCTCCCGGTGGTTGAGAAGATCGTAATACACTTTGCCGGAACAGAGAATGACGCGCTCGATTTTTCCCGGCGGCCCCACTTCGGGCGCGCCGAGGATTTCCGCAAAGGCGCCTTCCGTGAAATCGGCGGTCCTCGCCGCGGCCAGCTCGGAACGGAGCAGGCTCTTCGGCGTCATGATGATGAGCGGCTTGATGAAGTCGCGCTTCATCTGCCGGCGCAAAACGTGAAAATATTGCGCGGCGGTCGTGAGGTTGCAGACCTGGATGTTGTCCTCCGCGCAGGCTTGGAGGAAACGTTCGAGCCGCGCGCTGGAATGTTCGGGTCCCTGGCCTTCGTAACCGTGGGGCAGGAGGAGGACGATCCCGCTCGGCCGCTGCCATTTCGATTCCGCCGAGACGATGAACTGGTCGATGATGGTCTGCGCGCCATTCGCGAAATCGCCGAACTGCGCTTCCCAGAGGCAAAGCATGTTCGGGTAATCGAGGGCGTAGCCGTAGTCGAAACCGAGGACGGCCGCTTCTGAGAGGAGGCTGTTGTAAATGCAGATGCGCGCCTGCTCCGGTCCGAGGTGGAGCAGCGGGAGATACGGTTTGCCCGTCTTCGCGTCGTAAAGAAAAGCGTGCCGATGGCTGAAGGTCCCGCGCCGGCTGTCCTGCCCGGAGAGGCGCACCGGGATGCCTTCGAGGAGGAGCGAACCGAAGGCGAGCGCCTCGGCAAATCCCCAGTCGTACGGTCCGCCGGCTTCGGACGCTTCGCGCTGCCGGTCGATCGTGATCCGCTTCACTTTCGGGAGGACGTTGAAATCGTCCGGCACTCTCGTTAAGCCAGCGACGATCTTCTGCAGCATTTCCGGCGTGATCGCGGTCGGCGTCGTGGCGCAGGTGTACTTGGGTTGAAAAACGGCGGTCGATTCCTTGAAGGGCGCCGTCCGGTCGGCGGCTTCCTCTTCGATCGATTTCACTTCCGCGAGCACCATCTCGAGCCGCAGCTCGAACTCGGTTTCGAGCGATGCCGCTTCGTCCTCCGTCAACACTCCGGTTTCCAGGAGCTGGCTCTTGTAGAGCTTCGTGACCGACGGACGCTGCGCGATTTTCGCGTAGAGATCGGGCTGGGTGAAGAGCGGTTCGTCGCCCTCGTTATGCCCGTAGCGTCGGTAGCAATACATGTCGATCACGACGTCGCGGCCGAACTTTTGGCGGAAATCGAGCGCCGTCTCGGTCACGAACCGCACCGCGATCGGGTCGTCGCCGTTCACGTGGAAAATCGGGACTTCGATCATTTTCGCGATGTCGGTCGCATACATCGAGGAGCGCGCATCTTCCGGCAGGGTGGTGAAGCCGATCTGGTTGTTGACCACGACGTGCACCGTCCCGCCCGTGCTGTAGCCGGGCAGTTGCGACATGTTGAGCGTTTCCGCCACGATGCCCTGGCCGGCGAAGGCCGCGTCGCCGTGGATGAGAAGCGGCAAAACTTTCCGGCGATGTTCGGTGTCGCCGCGGATGCGCTGCCGCGCGCGCGCCTTTCCTTCCACCACCGGATTGACGGCTTCGAGATGGCTGGGATTCGAGGACAGCCGAATCTCGACCTGGGCCCCGGAATCGAGCTTCCGCACCGTGGTGTAGCCGAGGTGATATTTCACGTCGCCATCCCCTGCCACGAGATCGGGAACGTAATTAGTGCTGAACTCGGTGAAGATGACCTTGAGCGATTTGCGGAGAAAATTCGCGAGCACATTGAGTCGGCCGCGGTGCGCCATTCCCATGCAGATTTCCTCGATTCCCGACTCCGGGCAGAGCTGCAAAATGGTCTCGAGAATGACCATGAGGGACTCCGCGCCCTGGAGCGAAAAGCGCTTCTGCCCGACGTAGCGAGTGTGCAGGAAAACCTCGAACGATTCCGCCTCCATCAGGGCCCGGAGGAGATCGACCTGGACCGACGCGCTCTCGCGCAACTGCGGCCGCGCTTCGATCCGGTCGCGCACCCAATCCCGAATGCGCGGATTTTGGATGTGCTGAAACTCGGTGCCGATGGTGTCGGCGTAGATGCTTTCCAGCGTCGCGATCATCTCGCGCAGCGTCATCTTCTTGTTCCCGAGGAAGAACTGGGAGGAGACCGGCCGCTCTAGATCCTTCTCGCTGAACCCGAGTTCATGCAGGCTGAGAAGCGGATTTTCCAGCCGCTTCCCGGCCAGCGGATTCAGCCGTGCAATGGTGTGCCCGAGGGTGCGATAGGCGTAAATCAAGCCATCGACGCGCGTCTGGAGCGGGCCCTCGGGCGCGGGCGCCGCCGCGCCGTTTCGCCGCGGCGTGTTGCCAAGCTCAAAGCCCTCAAAAAACGCGCGCCAACTGCCATCGACCGCTTCCGGGTTCTTTTCCCAAAGCCGGTAATTTTCCTCGATCAAATCGAGATTCCCGCGGATCGCAAAGGAAGGGCGCATGGCACCTGTACTCTGCCGGTGTTTGCCCGAGCGGCAAGTTGACAGTCCAAGGTCAGCTTCGATGTTCGCCTGCAAAAGTTGGGCCCGCGAGAATGACAGCAGAGGAAGTTTATGAATCCGTCACGAACGGCGGCACGAGCGATTTTGCAGCCGCCGTAAAAATTTTCGATCGTTTCGGCCCGTGGTGTTTAATCGACGGCCTGGCCGTAAACTGTTACGTCGAGCCGGTTTACACGGTCGATGCCGATTTCGTGATGGTCGCACGCGAAATGGGCAAGGTGCAGGCGGCCTTGACCGCTGCCGGGTTTGCGCTGCAGACGTTTCCCCATTCCGTGAACGCCAGACGTTCTGGGAGCAAACTCAGCTTGCAGTTGACGACCGACGCGCGCTATCAGGATTTCCTCGGACGAGCGGAGCGGCGGGAAGTTCTCGGCCTAAAAGTACCGGTGGCGACATTGAACGATGTGGTCCAAGGCAAGATCTGGGCCTGGCAGGACCAGGAACGTCGCCTAACGAAACGAAAGAAGGACGAACTCGACCTGTTGCGGCTGGGCGAGGCGTATCCGCATTTGTCCACGGTGCTGCCGGAAGAGATCGTTAGGCAACTGGAAACGAAACCGTGAAAATCACGCGACGTGACACAGCAGGTTCTGGGGAGCGCACGCGACTCGCGCGCCGTTCTTGGCGACCACGCCAAGAACTTCTTTCGGAAACGCCGCGCCGGCGCGGGAAAAAGCGCGCGAGGTCGCGAGCTTCGGTGCGCGAGTCGCGGGCGCTCCCCGGAGTTCTCGACGCCACGCTCGGGTTGTTTTCGCTGCTCCTACTCCCCTCCACCGTTTTCTCCCAAACCGACCCCGCGACCGAGCCCGCCGTGCTCGCGGTCGCGAAAGTCCTGCCCGCGGTGGTCAACATCAACACCGAACGGACCGTTAGGCGACAGGTGAGCGATCCCTTCGATGATTTCGCCGCGCAGTTTTTCGGCGTTTATCGCAATCGTCCGCGCGAGATTCGGCAGCGGTTGCAGAGCCTGGGGACCGGATTTTTGGTCGATCCGGCGGGTTACATCGTGACGAATGAACACGTCGTCGAACGCGCGGCCAACCTCAAGATCGAGGTCATCACGAACGACAACAAAAGCTTCAAGGCGCGCTACATCACGGGTGATGCGAAAAAGGATCTCGCTTTCATCAAGATCGACAGCGACCAGCCGCTTCCCTTCGTTAACCTGCACGACATCTCGCCCAACCTCCTCGGACAGACGGTCATCGTGGTGGGCAACGCGCTCGGTTACGGCAGTTCGATCAGCCGCGGAGTTCTGAGCGGGGTGAAGCGCGATATCACGATCGATAACATCGATTACCACGACCTGCTCCAGACCGACGCGGCGATCAATCCCGGCAACAGCGGCGGGCCGTTGATCGATCTTTCCGGCCGCCTGGTCGGGATCAGCTCCGCGAAAATGGCCTTCACTCCCCAGGGGATCCCGACGCAGGGCCTCGGCTTCGCCATCCCGGCGGAGATCGTTAGGCAAAATGTCGAGCAGTTCAAAAAAATCGCGGAAAAGCAGCCGACGCCCAAACCCGGCGCCGCCGAAAAGGAGACCGGCTCCTCGAGTGCGGATCGTCTTTTCGGATTGCAGCTGCAGGATTTGACCAATGACCTCGCTGCCGCGCTCGGCCTCGCGAGCGGGAAAGGCGTGTTGATCAGCGCGGTCGAACCGGACAGCCCGGCCGACGAGGCCGGGATCGAACGCGGCCTGGTGATCTTTCGCATCGGAAAATACGAAGTGAATTCGGTCAAGGAAGTGGAAAGCTTGCTCGCCCGAGCCGACAGCGGCTCGAGCGTCGACTTCGCCGTCGGCGTCGTCGGCCGAGCTGGACGCGGGCAGCGTGTTGAGACGGTCAACCTCGAAGCCCGTTGAAAATTTTGCGGAAAAATTTCAAACACTTCGCGCCTTCGCGTAGTCAGTAAAGACTCACCGCCGCATGATCAAAGTCGAAAATCTCACCAAACGCTACGCCGGGCAGACGGCGATCGATAACCTCAATTTCGAGGTCGGCAAAGGCGAGATCATGGGTTTCCTCGGGCCAAACGGCGCCGGCAAGAGCACGACGATGCGCATCCTTTCGAGCTTCATGCCGCCGACCTCCGGTCGCGCCTCGGTCGCGGGCTTCGATATTTTCGACAAGTCGCTCCAGGCCCGCGCGCACCTCGGCTACATGCCGGAGAACGTGCCGCTCTATAGCGACATGCGCGTGACCGAATACCTCGATTATCGCGCGGCGCTCAAAGGCGTTCCGCATCGCCGCATCAACGAGCGCGTCGGCGACGTGAAGGAGCTGTGCGGATTGAAAGACGTCGAAAAAAAATTGATCGGCGCGCTTTCCAAGGGTTACCGGCAACGGGTCGGCCTAGCCGACGCTCTCGTCCACGAGCCCGATCTCCTGATCCTCGACGAGCCGACGAGCGGCCTGGATCCCAATCAAATTCGCCAGGTGCGCGAGCTGATCAAGAACCTGGGACGGCAGCACACGATCCTGCTTTCGACCCACATCCTGCCGGAAGTCGAGATGACCTGCAGCCGCGTGATCATCATCAACAAGGGCCGGATTGAAGCCTGCGACACCCCGGAGAATTTGCTCAACCAGATGCGGACGGCGACGGGCGTGTTGCTCGAAGCACAAACCGGGACCGATAACGGGGTCGAGGAACTAAAGAAGATTTCCGGGGTGAAGGATGTCAGCCTAACGACCGAAGGCGACTGGCAGATTTTTTCCCTGCGCGCCGAAGCCGGCGCCGAAGTCCGGCCGGAGGTCTTCCGCCTGGCGAGCGAGCGGCGCTGGACGGTGCGCGAGCTGTCGCAACGCAAGGCCACGCTCGAAGACGTCTTCGTGGAGATCACGCATGCGGATGAAATATGAGCCATTCCATCATCCCGAGCGCAGCCGAGGGATCCCGTCGGCATCGCGAAGACAACGCCACGGGATCCCATGTTTTCTTCGCAGCCGGCCTTCATGGTCACGCCGCGGGATCCTTCGGCTGCGCTCGGGATGACGGACTTCGCCTAACGAGACAATGAGAAAATTCTTCACTCTTCTTTCCCGCGAAATCCGGAGCTACTTCTACTCGCCAATCGCCTACATCGTCCTCGTCTTTTTCCTTCTTGTCAGCGGGGTCGATTTTTACTTCCAGGTCTCGTTCATGAACCAGCGGGCGATTCCCTACTCAGTGCAGGAAGCGTTCTTTAACTCCGTCTTTTTCTGGTTCGCTTTCGTCCTCATTTTCCCGCTCATCACGATGCGGCTTTTTGCCGAGGAATTTAAACTCGGCACGATCGAGCCGCTCATGACCGCCCCGGTGCGCGACTGGCAGGTCGTGCTCTCGAAATATTTCGGCGCGCTCTTTTTTTACATCGTCCTCTGGATTCCGACCGGTCTCTATTTCGTCATCTTCCAGGCGCTCACCCACCAGCCGGCGGCCAGCTCGACCGGCGCCTATCTCGGCGGCTATCTCATGCTCCTGTTACTCGGGATGTTCTATCTTTCGATCGGTTGTTTCGCCTCCGTCCTGACGAAGAACCAGATCGTGGCTGCGATCATTTCCTTCGCCACCATCACGCTGCTTTTCTTTCTCGGGCTGGTTTCCTTCATCCTGCTCGATATCAGCTCGGATACCCGGCAACTGCTCGGCTATTTCTCCGCGATCGAACAAATGGGGACGCTTTCCCGGGGCGAGATCGATACCCGACCGATGGTCCTCTACCTCAGCATGACGATCGTGCTGCTGACCTTCACCTATCAGGCGTTCCAGACGCGGAAATGGAGACTCTAAGCCATGGCCGACGAGACTGGTTCGCCTAACAAGCCGATCAAGATTCACCGTTTCCAGATCGGGTTGAACGTCATCCTGCAGGTGGCCATCATCATCGTCCTCGCTGCGATGGTGAACTATCTCGGCTTCGAGCACTACCGGCGGTGGGATCTTTCGCGCGACAAGAAATACGCGCTCTCGGACAAGACGAAGCACTTTCTCGACAGCATCAAAGGCAAGGTGCGAATCACCGTTTTCTTTGGCTCGCAAAACCCGCTCACCGGCGACGTGCAGAATCTGCTGACCGAATACCAGTACGCCTCGCGTGGGAAGATCGACGTCGAATACGTCGACCCGGAACGCAACCTGACGAGAGCCAAGGAACTCTTCGATAAATACAAAGTGGTGACCGACGAGAGCGTGCTGATCGTCGATTATGAGGGACGGAACAAAACCGTCAAAGCATCGGAAATGGCGGACATGGATCAGGGAAATCCATTGGTCGGCGAGCAGCCGAAAGTCACCGCTTTCAAGGGCGAACAAGCGATCACCGCCGCCCTCATCGACATCGTGGAGGGGAAGAAAAACACCGTTGGCTGGGTTACCGGTCACAAGGAGCCACCCGTCAGCGGAGAGAGCCCGGTGTCGGTCCTGAAGACGTTTATCGAGAACGAGAATATCACCTTGCAGGAGCTGAATCTGTTCGAAGTGCCGGCGATCCCCGCGGATTTGAAAGCGATTGTGATCGCGGGGCCGCAGTACGATTTCTCCGATCGCGAGATGAGGATGCTGCGCGAATTCTGGAACAAGGATGGGCGGATTTTGCTCCTCCTCGATCCCGCGGCCAAAACGCCAAGGCTGGTCGCCTTCCTCGGCGAGCTCGGGGTGAAAGTGGATGACGATCGCCTGATGGCGATGGTCAAGACCGGCATCGAGGAAGTCGCGCGGGTGCGCGATGTGGTCGCGCATTTTCTCCCCGATAACCCGGTCACGAAACGGCTGGCCGCTGTGCGCGCGCCATTCTTCGGCTCGACCAGTTCGTTAACCCTCGAATCACAGCAGGTGGCGGCGGCCAATATCCATCTCGCGCCGCTGGTCCAGGCGGAGAAAGGCTATTGGGGCGAGACCGATTATTATTCGAATGACGAGACGCTGCTCCAATTCGATCCGGCGAAAGACAAGGGCGAGCCCCTGACGATCGCGGCTTCGGTCGAGAAGGGCGGGAGCGCCGATGAGCGCGTCCAGATCAACTCCGCGCGCCTCGTCGTGGTGGCGAATTCCACTTTCATTCAGGACAACGCCCTCACCCAGGACCAGCAGGGGCTGGATTTCGTCTCCGCCAGCATCAACTGGCTCCTCAGCCGCGAACAAATGATCGGCATCGCGCCGAAGATTCCGCAGACGCTCACCTTTGTCCTCGATGAGAAAGCGCTGGCCAGCCTGCGCTGGATCATCCTGGTGCTGATGCCCCTGGTGCCTGCAATCCTGGGGTTGGCGGTTTGGTGGCGACGGCGCGCCTAACGATTTCCAGGCATGAAAACCAGGACGACGCTCCTTCTCCTCATCCTCGCCGTCGCGCTCGGCCTTTGGATCAAATATTTCGAAAGCAAGAAACCGAACACGGCCGAGGCCCAGCGCGAGGCCGGCAATGTCGTGAACTTCGAACGCGAGAAGCTCGAAGGCATCGTGATCCAGAACGGGGATGACCGCATCGAGCTCCGCCGGCAGGACGGAAAATGGCGGCTGACCGAGCCAGTGAAAGACCAGGCGGACGGAGCGGCAGTCGATAATTTGATCGGCGACATCGATGCCTGGCGGAAAGAAGGCACCGTGCCCGCCAAAGAGGTGACTGCGGATAAGGGTCGGATGAATGAATTCGGTCTCGTGCAGCCGAAGTTGCGGATGCGGTTAATCGGGCCAAACGCGCCGCCCGCGATCCTTTTCGGCAAGGACGCCGCACTCGAGGGAAAAATGTATGTGCGCCTGGCTGATTCGAAGGATGTTTTCATCGCCGCTCAGACGGTGCGTACGGACATCTCGAAAAAGCCGGACGATTTCCGCGATCGGAAATTGACCGACCTCACGACCGCACAGGTAACCCGTGCGGTTTTGAAAAGCCCGGCGGGCGAAATCGAGCTGGCGAAAAAGAACGAGCACTGGGAAATCGTGAAGCCGCTGGAGGCGCGCGGCGACGACCAGAAGATCGGCGACCTGCTCGCGCAGGTGACAAACGCGCGCATCCAGGAATTCGTGGCCGATGACCGGGGCGATCTGCACACCTACGGCCTTTCCGAGCCGCGCGGTTCGATCACGATCTACGGCGCGGACGACAAGGAAGGCCGGACGCTCCAACTCGGCGCCGTGGCCGACAGGATCAAAGACGCGGTCTACGCACGTTTCCTGCCGCGGAATGCGGTTTATGCTCTGCCCAAAAAGACCGAAGAAATCCTAGCCGTTCGGCCTAACGATTTGCGGGATCGTCATCTCGTGAGGCTCGATACCAACAACCTCGACCGAATCAATCTCGAAGCGACCGGGCAGCCGAAGATCGTACTTGCCCGCAAAGATCAGGCCTGGACGATCGCGAGCCGCAATAACCAGCCCGCCAATGGCGAAGAAGTGCGCCGGCTGATTGACACCTTGAATGATCAGCAGGTGACAAGATTTGTCGCCGACACGGCCTCCGAGCTGCCAAAGTACGGGCTCGACCACCCGCAACTCCGATTGACCTTCAGCTCCTTCGCCTCGGAAAATACCGCGGAGACGGCGGCGGGCGAACATCCGTTCCTGACCCTGTCGTTCGGCAAGGTTGAGGGAAACGACGTCGACGCGCGGGTCGGCGAAGAGCCTTTCATTGTTGCGGTCAATCACGAGCTCCTCGGGCAGATCTGGATCGAGCCGACGCAATGGCAGGAACTGTCCATCTTTAAGTTTACGCCTAACGAGATTCATCGCATCTCCCGCGTGATCGACCACGAAGAATCGCTCGTGCGCAGCGGCACGCAGGATTGGAAATGGATCAAGGGCGAAGGCGCAATCGATAACGCCGATGTCCAGTCGCTCCTCAACACGCTCGTGTCGTTGCGCGCCGTGCGCTGGGTCGGCGCGACCACACCGGGAACCGGTTTCGACAAGCCGACGTTGGTCCTGACCTTCACCACGTCGCCCGACGACAAGACGACGCACAAACTGACCATCGGCAATCGCACCGACGACGCGATGCGGTTCGCGAAGGTCGACGGGCGGGACGGCACCTTCGTCGTAAACAACCCGGATTTTACCGCGTTTAAATTGCCCCTGGCGAAAGCGACCGCCGCCTCACCCACGCCGGTAGCCACACCAAGTAATCCCGTCACCAGTTCGCCCATCGCGGCGCCATCGCCTGGTGAGTAATCAGGCCGACGCGCAGTAGATCGTGACAATGCCGCCTGAGAGCGGCTGGGCGCTCGCTGCGCGGAAGCCGCTCTTCCGCATCAGTTGGCACATCGCCGCATCGCTTGGGAACTTCTCGATCGACGCACCCAGATAATCGTAGGCCTGCTTTTCGCCCGTCACGAGCCCGGCGAGCCACGGCAAACAGCGGTGCAGGTAAATCCGGTAAATGGGCCGCAACAATCCTCGCGGAAGCGAAAAATCGAGGACCAGCACATGTCCTCCCGGCACCAGCACGCGCGCCATCTCGGCCAGCGCCGCTCCCCAGTCCGCCATGTTGCGAAGTCCGAATGCGACGGTGACGACCTCGAAGCTTGCCGCGGGGAACGGCAGGTGGAGAGCGTCCGCCACGATGGTTCGGGCCAGGCCCTTGGCACGCGCCGTCGCCAGCATTTCCGCGCAAAAATCGGCCCCGGTGATTTCCGCCTGCGGCAACTTTTTCGCGATCGTTAGGGCGAGATCCCCGCTGCCCGTCGCGAGATCAAGCACCCGCCGCGGATTCCAGCCGCGCACAATCCCGGATGCGCGGTGGCGCCACCAAAAATCGAGGCCGCCACTGAGCAGGTGATTCGCCAGGTCGTAGCGTCGCGCGACGCGCCCAAACATCGCACGGACCATCTCCGGATCACGATCGACGAGGTTCGAAGTCGGATGACGGTTCACGTGCCCCTTTTCTAGCGGCGGTCCGCGACCGTCGCCAATCTTTCCCGAAAAAGCCTCCCCGCCAGGAGGCTAGGACGCTGTCTCAAAAGAAGCGAGAGCGGCGGAGCGGACCCTGGACATGCGGAAGCATGTCCCTTCCGGAGGGACGCGCTTCCGCGCGTCCAGTCTCCCGTGGACGGACGCCGGTCTCGGTTTAGCCGATACAGTGCACTAGTCGAAGGGCGGCTCGCTGTTATCCTCGTCGCGCGGGACCAGTTTGTTTTTCGCGATGATGCGCGCGCAGGTATTCCAACGGAGCAACGCATCGTCGTTTCCCGGCGGCCGGATCGCCTCGGCTTTTTCGTAAGACTCCATCGCTTCGCGCAAGACGTGATAGGCGTAGTGATGCGCGCCGGGAGTGCCTTGCGCGAGCTTCGCCTTGGCCCGCCGCTCGGCGAGAATGCCCGTGTAATAGGCGCGTTCGTAATCGCCCTTTACCCGCGCCAGCAACTGGCCAGCCTGCGCATCGCTCACGCCGTAACCTTTGCTGAAGCGATCGGTCAGCGCGAGGAGGAGCGTAATGATCGCCTCCTGATTCTCCGGCTCGGCGTGGAGAACATCGAGGCAGATACTCTCCGCCTCGGCCGGTTCGTTGAGCAGGCGGTAGCGCTCCGCCTTTTCGAGCGCCGCCGGGATCGCTTCCCGCGAAAGGTGCTTCAGGTCAGACATCGTTCAGACGTGATTCGTTAAATCGAGATTCGAGATTGGTTACACCCTTGCGCGCTCGACACCGATTCACAATTCACGATCCTCCGCTTCCCTTCTTCCTCCTCATTTTCTTCCAGAGCCAGCCTAACGGATCATAATAATCATCCACCACGCGTTCTTTCAATGGAATGATCGCGTTGTCGGTGATGTGGATGCTCTCGGGACAAACCTTGGTGCAGCACTTGGTGATGTTGCAGTAGCCGATTCCCTGCGTCTCGCGCAATTCCTCGAGGCGATCCTCCGTGTCGAGCGGGTGCATCTCGAGCGCGGCGACATAAATCAAAAAGCGTGGCCCGATAAATTCGTCATACTTGCGATGGTCGCGCAGCACGTGGCAGACATCCTGGCAAAGAAAACACTCGATGCATTTCCGGAATTCCTGGACGCGGTCGATGTCCTCCTGCTGCATCCGCCAGGTGCCGTCCGGCGCATCGGGCGGGCGCGGCTTGAACTTCTTGATCTTTTTCTTCACCCGAAAATTCCAGGAGACATCCGTGATCAAATCCTTGAGCAAAGGAAACGCCTTGATCGGCTCGACCGTGACCGGCTTATCCAGCGGCAACTCGCTCAGGCGCGTCATGCACATGAGGCGGGGCATCCCGTTGACCTCCGCCGAACAGGAACCGCACTTGCCGGCTTTGCAATTCCAGCGGCAGGCGAGGTCATTCGCTTCCGTCGCCTGAATATGATGGATGGCATCGAGCACGACCATGCCTTCGGAGACGCCGGTTTCGTAATCGCGAAACTCGCCCCCCGCGGCGTTTCCCCGCCAGATTCTGAAAACTGCCGTTTTCATGCGGGTAGCCCATCTTCGGGTAGCGCACGCGTCTCGCGTGCTGGTTGCGGCGTTCCGCCGCAACGAACTTTGTCAGCCGACTCTTTTCGAAATGAACGTCGCCGAAAGGCAGTCGTAAGCGGAATGGAAAGTTCGTCGCGGTGAGACACCGCGACCAGCACGCGAGACGCGTGCGCTACCCAGGCAAGATAACCTGCGTTCATTTCATCTCCTCGATGATACGTTTCAGCTCTTCCCGCATTTCCGGAATCGTTTCGCGCCGAATCTGCATCCCGCCGTCTTCGCCTTTCCAGACAATCGTGTTCACTTTCCCAAACTCCGCGCTTTTCTCAGGGTAATCCTCGCGAAATTGCGCGCCGCGGCTTTCCTTCCGTTCGAGGGCGGCGCGCGTGATGGCTTCGGAAACCGTGAGCAGATTCTTCAGGTCGAGCGCGGTGTGCCAGCCTGGATTGAAGTCGCGATGACCGGTCACGCCGACCTCCTTGGTTCGTTCCCACAACACTTTCAAATGCTCGAGGGCGGATTGCATTTCACTTTCTTCGCGCACAATCCCGACATTGTGCTGCATCATTTCCTGCAAATCCCGTTGCACGGTATAGGGATTGTCCTTGTCGCCGTTGGCGAAGGGCTGGAGCGCCTCGTCCGCCAGCTTTTTCACGACCGCCTCGTCGACCCCGCCTAACGATTGCTCCCGGGCGAATTTCGCGGCGAACTCGCCGGCCCGCTTGCCGAAGACCAAAAGATCGGAGAGCGAATTGCCGCCCAGCCGGTTCGCGCCATTGATCCCGGCGGCGCATTCGCCGGCCGCGAACAGCCCCGGCACACTGGACATCTGCGTGTCGGCATCAACCCGCACGCCGCCCATGATGTAGTGCGTGGTCGGGCCGACCTCCATCGGCTCGCGCGTGATGTCCACGTCGCCCAGTTGTTTGAACTGATGATACATGCTCGGCAGCTTGCGTTTGATGTGTTCCTCCGCTTTGGGCAGCCGTTTCTTGATCCAGGAAATGTCGAGATAGACCCCGCCATGCGGCGTCCCGCGCCCTTCCTTGATCTCACGCACAATGCAGCGGGCTACGTGATCGCGGGTGAGCAATTCCGGCGGTCGGCGCGCCTCTTTGTCGCCTTGCGTGTAACGCCAGCCTTCTTCTTCGTTGTCGGCCGTCTGCGCTTTGTAGTTCTCCGGAATGAAGTCGAACATGAAACGTTGGCCATCGTTGTTGGTCAAAATTCCGCCTTCCCCGCGCACCCCTTCGGTCACGAGCATCCCGCGCACACTCGGCGGCCAGACCATCCCGGTGGGATGAAACTGGAGGTACTCCATGTCGATGAGCTCCGCGCCCGCGTGATAGGCGAGGGCGTGGCCATCACCGGTGCAGTCCCAGCTGTTGCTCGTGATTTTGTAAGCCTTGCCGATCCCTCCGGTGGCCAGAATGATGGCCTTCGCTCGAAAAATCCGGAACCGGCCGCGCTCGCGGTCGTAGGCAAATGCCCCGCTCACGCGCGCTCCATCCTTCAGCAGGGCGAGGACACAAACCTCCATGTGTACGTCGATCCCCTGATGAATCCCGTGGTCTTGCAACGTGCGGATCATCTCCAGGCCAGTGCGATCCCCAACGTGCGCGAGGCGCGGATATTTATGGCCGCCGAAATTTCTTTGCAGGATCCGGCCGTCCTTGGTGCGATCGAAAACGGCGCCCCAGGCCTCGAGCTCGCGCACCCGCTCGGGCGCCTCCCGGGCATGCAGCTCCGCCATTCGCCAATTGTTCACGTACTGACCGCCGCGCATCGTGTCGGCGAAATGCACCTTCCAATTATCGCGGTCGTCCACGTTGGCGAGCGCCGCCGCAATCCCGCCTTCGGCCATGACGGTGTGCGCTTTCCCGAGGAGACATTTCGAAACCATGCCGACCGAAACGCCCGCGGCGGAAGCCTCGATCGCCGCGCGCAAACCGGCGCCGCCCGTGCCGATAATCAGAACGTCGTGCGTGAAAGTTTCGTAGTCAGGCATGCGACGCAGGGCTAAAAAAATCGCAGATCGTGCCAGGCGCCCAAGGCGCACAGCCGCACATAGACATCGGAGAACGCGACCCAGAACAAACTCATCCAGGCCCAGAGCATGTGCCGGCGATTCAAACAACTGACGCAGGCATAACCGCGGTAGCAGGCGGGTGATTTCGAAAACTGATCCAGAAACCCGCCGATGAGATGACGCAGGGAGTGGCAACCAAAAGTGTAACCTCCCAGTAGAACAACATTCACTGCCAGCACGAGCGTGCCCACCCCCATCCCAAAGGAGGTCCGGCCGGTCGCGGGATCGACGAACCACAACGCTTTCCAGACATCGTGCGCGAGCACGAGGATAAAAAGGAGCGCGAGGTAGAGAAAATAACGATGCATGTTCTGCATGATGAGCGGGAACGAGCGCTCACCGAGATAAGTGCTGCGCGGCTCGCCGACGGTGCAGGCGGGCGGGTCCGCCCAGAAAGCCTTGTAGTAGGCGCCGCGATAATAATAACAGGTGAGACGAAAACCGCCCGGCGCCCAGAGCACGAGGAGCGAGGGAGAAAAGATGAGCCAGGCGGGCCACCAAACCGGTTTCGCGCCAAACCAGCTGTGCGGCGACGGCCCGAAAATCTCCGGCGAATAAAACGGGGAAAGATACGGCCCGAAATAATAATTCCGGCCCTGCAGCGCCGCCCAGGTCGAGTAAACCACGAACGCCCCCAGCCCCAGAAAGACGACGAGCGGCTGCGCCCACCAGACATCGGCCCGCATCGTCTGGCCAAACGAGCGGCGGGACAGGGTGCTTTCGGCGGACATCATCTCGAAAAGTTTCTCACTCGCCCGTTCTGATAGCGAGCGTCCATTCGCTTGACAAGAAAATCGCGAAAAACTTTGCGCCGCTTACCCTAGTCTCCCGTCAGGCGCGCTTCGGCGAGGTCGAGATCGCGCTGGATGTGGCGTAACGCTTCGTCGTTGATCTGCTGCGAGTTGCGGAGCGCGATGATGGTCTGGCGTTCAACCTGCAGGGCGCCGTGCTGCAAACGCTGGTAGACTGGCGTCGCAACGACTCCGCCCGGATTTCCGCTTTCCTCGCAACAGGCGTTGAGCTGCGCGATGCGATCGCAATACTCGGCGCGCACCCGGGCCATCACATCCTCCGGGAGATGTTCCTCGAGCGCCTTTTGCTCGATGAAATCGACCGCGGCCTCATTCGCCTCGAGCCGCGCCTGGCGTTCTTCACTGTCGATCACGCCATCGTCTTTCACTCCGAGTTTCCGAATAAGAAGCGGAAGCGTCAGGCCCTGGAAGACGAGCGTCGTGAGGATGACGCAAAAGGTGAGGAACAAAATGTAGCTGCGACCAGGGAAAGGCCGGCCGTCGGCGAGCACGAGCGGGAGCGCAAACGCGGCCGCGAGCGAGACGACGCCACGCATTCCCGCCCAGGCGATGAGCACGCTGTGCCGCCACGGCGGCACCGGATCGCGCGTCCGCATTTTTCGGCTGAGCCAGCGCGGCAGGTAAGTGGCCGGAAAGACCCAGGCGATTCGCACCAGGACGACCGTGGCGCTGATGAGGAGCGCGTAAGTCGTTAGGCGTGACCACGGTTCATGGCTTAGGGCGCGCAGGATGCCGGGCAATTGCAGCCCGATCATGATGAAAATGAAACCGTTGAGGAGAAAGGCGATCATCTCCCAGAAAGCCTGCGCCTGCAGGCGCGTGCGCGCGGGCAGCGCGGTCGAATGCCAGCCGAGATAGACTCCCGCCGCGACGGTCGAGAGGACCCCGGAGACATGCAGGCGCTCGGCCAGAAGATAGGCGGCGAACGGAGTGAGCAGCGAGATGGTGACCTGCACCGGCGGATCGTCGAGTTGCCGCTGCACCGACCGCATGACCAGGCCGACGAGTAAACCGAGCGCGACTCCGCCCGCGCCGACCAGGACAAAACGCAGGCTCGCTCCGCCTAACGAAAAGCGACCGGTCACCATCGCGGCCACGGCGAATTGGTAGGCGACGAGCGCGGTCGCGTCGTTGACCAGGCTCTCGCCCCCGAGCACCGCCTGGATCCGGGCGGGAACGCCCAGCCGCTTCAGGATCGCTTCGGCCGCGACGGCATCGGGCGGCGAAACGATCGCACCCAGAGCGAAAGCCGCCGCCCAGGGCAAACCGGCGATGAAGGAATGCGCGACCCACGCCACCACCGTGGTGGTCATGAGAACGAGACCGATGGCGAGAAAGAGGATCGGGCGCAGGTTGCGCCGGAAATCACGCCACGAGGTGAAAAGTGCCGCGGGATAAAGCAGCGGCGGCAGAAAGAAAAACAGGACGAGGTTCGGATCGAGGCGAATGACCGAAAGAAAGGGAACGAAGCTCAGCGCCAGCCCGCCGAGCACGAGAAGCACCGGATAAGGGATCGCCCATTTGTGGGCGAGGATGACGAGCCCTGCCACCAACACGAGCAAGAGGACGACGGGTTCGGCGTGATGCATGGCACGGGCCCAATCGGCGGCTTAACTGCGCAGATTCGCGCCGTTGGCAGCCACCGACCGGGCACGGTTTGCTTCCAACTGCGGCAAATGTTTCTCCGCCCAATGGCAAATCGCGTTCAGCGGCTCGATCAAGGTCCGCCCGAGCGGGGTGAGCGCGTACTCGACCTTCGGCGGGACGACCGGATGCACTTTGCGCAGGACGAGGCCGTCGCGCTCCAGACTGCGCAAGGTCTGGGTGAGCATCTTTTGCGAAATCCCGCCGATCTCGCGTTGCAGCTCGGCATAACGGCGTGTCCCGGTCGCGAGCACGTGAATGATGAGCGCAGTCCACTTGTCGGCGATTCGACTAAGGACGACGCGGGAGAGACACTGCGCGTTCATGACGGACGGTCCTTTGGCTCGAATTGGCATGGTTTTTTCCTAATGGAATTCAGCGGCACGTGCAACGGGAGAGTGACAAACCAACAGATGGGTATTGGCCAAAAAAGAATGTTCATTTTGTTGAATTCGCGAAGACGCGCCGCACTTTTCTCTTGGAATAAATGACAAAGTGGTCATTCTGATATTCGACGCGTTCCCCGGAGACCCGAAAATCAGCAGCCCCCGCTTCCGATTTATGAAGAGTCGCCCTTGTGGACGCCAGTAATATGGGCCGACCGCAAGAAGAACGACGCACGCGATGAAGTTGTTGATCGTCGGAGGTGGCGGCCGTGAGCACGCGCTCGCGTGGAAGCTGCGACAATCCTCCCAAGTCGAGGCGATTTTCTGCGCGCCGGGCAATGCCGGGACGGCCGAGCTCGGCGAGAATATCCCGCTCTTGCCTAACGACTCCCGCGGGCTCGTCCGGTTTGCGAAAGAAAACCAGATTGGGCTGACAGTCGTCGGCCCGGATGATCCGCTCGCCGCGGGCCTGGTGGATGAATTCCAAAAGAAGAGCCTGCGCATCTTCGGGCCCGCCAAGGCCGCCGCGCGGCTGGAGGGTTCGAAGGTTTTTGCAAAACAGCTGATGCGCTGTGCCGGCGTGCCGACGCCGATGGCCGGGGTTTTCGACGATAGCAGGAAGGCGTGCCGGTTTGCCGGGAAACTGCATTACCCGGTGGTGATCAAGGCCGACGGTCTCGCTGCCGGCAAGGGTGTGGTGATCGCGCCCGACGCCGCCAGCGCGGTGGAAGCCATCTCCGACATGATCGACCGGCGGCGCTTCGGCGAGGCGGGCGCGCGCGTCCTGATCGAGGAATTTCTCGAAGGCTGGGAGTGTTCGCTCCACGTTTTGGTCGCGGGCGAGAAGTATCAATTGCTCGGCACGGCCTGCGATCACAAGCGGCTGCAGGACGGAAACCGCGGCCCGAATACCGGCGGGATGGGCGCCTACAGTCCGGCGCTTGCCTGCGATGCCGATCTGGAAAAACAATTTCACGAGAAAATCATGCGCCCGCTCCTCCACGGTTTGCGGGAGGAAGAAATCCATTTTTCCGGGCTGCTCTTCCCTGGCCTCATGATCAGCAACGGGATCGCGCGCGTGCTGGAATTCAACTGCCGTTTCGGCGATCCCGAGACACAAGTGATCCTGCCACGGCTCAAAGGCGACCTGCTTCCGCTGCTGGAAGCGACCATCGATGGGCGGATGGACGAGTTGAAAATCGAACTGGACGAACGTCTGGCGGTCACGGTGGTGATGGCGTCGGCCGGCTATCCGGGCCAGATCGAAGTGGGGAAGAAAATCTCCGGCCTCGACGCCTGCGCGCAGATGAAGAACGTGCACATTTTCCATGCCGGGACACGCCGGGAGAACGGCGACGTTTTCAGCAGCGGCGGCCGAGTCCTGGCCGTGACCGCGCTCGGCAACACGATAGCGACAGCGCGCGACCTGGCTTACGAGGCCGTCGGGAAAATCGATTTTGAAGGCTGCCACTATCGTCGTGACATTGCTCTTGCCGCGGTTGCGGCTAACGTCGAGGCGACCGATGCCGCGTCTCGTCCTCAGCGTTAGCCTAACGATTTTCCTTGCGGCCGCGGCGCTCGGCGAAGCCCAGGTTCCGCCCTCCGCCTCGGCCGCTTCTCCCCCCACTGCTTCCCCCGCGCTCATCGATACCCTCGACGCGGCGGATCTCGAGCGAGCCACCCCGCTCATCAAAAGCAACTACATCAATCCCGCGGCGCTGAGCGAGACGGAGCTGCATCGAGCCACCCTCGCCGGTCTGATCAGCCGTCTTGGTCGCGGGGTGATGCTGTTGCCGGCCCGCGGTGCCGCCGCCATCTCGCCGCCAACGCCATTTTATCGCGAGATCATTGATGACCACATTGGCTATTTGCGCCCGGGAAATGTGAACCGCGCACAGCTCCTGGAATTGGACACAACGCTCCGCGGCCTGACCGGCAAAAAAGTGGACACGATCATTCTCGACCTGCGCGGATGTAGCGAGACCAGCGACTACGGAACTGCGGCCGAGTTCGCGATGCGTTTTGTCCCGAAAGGCAAGCTTCTTTTCACCCTGCGCGGACCGGACGGCAAACAGGTGCGCGCTTTTGCTTCCAATCAGGATCCGATTTACAGCGGTTTCATCGTCCTGCTCGTCGATGGGGAAACGGTCGGCGCAACGGAAGTGCTGGCCGCCGTAGTCCGCTTCTACAACAAGGCCATCGTCATCGGCGAGACCACCGCCGGACGCGCGGTCGACTACTCCGATTTGCCTCTGCCGAGCGGAAAAATTCTTCGCGTCGCGGTGGCCGAAGCGATCCTGCCGGATCGACAGCCGCGGTTTCCCATCGGCGTGCAACCGGACCTGCCGGTAGCGCTGCCGGTGGCGCAGAAGCAACAGATTTTTCAACAGAGCCTAACGAAAGGAATGGCCCCCTTCGTTTTTGAAGCCGACCGGCCGCATCTCAACGAAGCCGCCCTTCTTGCGGGCACCAATCCGGAGATCGAAGCCGCGCAGCAACGCCGCGCCCGGGGCGGGGACCGACCCGCCCTGCATGATGCGGTCCTGCAAGGCGCGGTCGACCTGGTGACCTCGATCGGAGTTTTCGAGAAGCAGCCGGGCCGCCTGCCCTAACGACGACGTTCCGTGCATCCGCTCGAAGAACGTATCCAATATCAATTTCGCAATCCGCACCTGCTCACTGAGGCCCTCACTCATCCCAGCGCCGCCCATGAAAAAACGAGCAGACGTTTCGACAATCAACGCCTCGAATTCCTCGGCGATGCGGTCTTGCAGCTTGTCATCACCGAGCACCTCTTTGCGCGCTACAGTGAGGCGGGGGAAGGTCGCCTAACGACACGGCGGTCGCGCCTCGTCTCGCGCGAATCGCTCAAGGCGCACGCCGCGCGGCTCGATCTCGGGCGACACTTGCTGATGGGTCGCGGTGAAGAAGCGAGCGGGGGCCGGCAGCGCGATTCGACCCTCGGCGACGCCTTCGAAGCGCTCCTCGGCGCGATTTATCTCGATAGCGATCTCGAGACCATCCGCCGTTTCATCCTCGAGGAAATGCGCGACGATCTCGAAGGTCTGGAAGAGGAGCCGCTGGAGGTGAACCCGAAGGGGCAGCTCCAGGAACTGCTGCAGGCCATCTCGCCGCGCAGCCCGGTTTACGAACTGCTCGCGCAACACGGCCGTGAGCATGAAAAGACTTTTTCCGTCCGCGTCGTCTGGGAAAATCGAGTGCTCGGCGAAGGGAGCGGCCGGAGCAAAAAGCTGGCGGAAACCGCCGCGGCCCTCGCCGCGTTAAAGGAACAGCTTTGGGCCAAACCTGACGATCCAAACGCAACCTAACGATTAGTCGTAGCCTGGGGCGGTGACCCTCGCCACGCCATCCCCCGCCGGGGTCAACGCCCCCGGCTACAACCATGATTGAGCGCGTGGATCTCGCCCGATGAATTCGTCCACGAAAAATATTCGCGGATCGCGCGACTGACGAACTCCTTGGCCCGCGCAATCGCTTCCTCCAGCGAATCGCCCAACGCCAGACGAGCGGCGATCGCGGCTGAATAGGTGCACCCGGTTCCATGGGTCGAAACGCCGGCCACAAAGGGCGCCGAGAACTCCGCGACGGCCGTCCCTGCAAAGAGCAAATCGGTTGCCTGCGCACCGTCCAGATGACCGCCCTTGAGCAAAAATCGCGTCCCGAATATCCGCGTCAGCTCCTCCCCGGCCGCGCGCATCTCAGCGAGATTGCCCACCGGCCAACCGGTCAGGGCAGCCGCTTCCGCCATGTTCGGCGTGACCAGCGTCGCGCGCGGAAAAAGCCGCGAACGATAGCACTCGATCGCTGCCGGCTGCAGCAACGCGTCACCACTGGTCGCAATCATCACCGGATCGACAATGAGCGGAATCTCCTGCGCCGACCGTTCGAGCACGCTCGCGACGGTCTCGACGATCTCCGGCGAGAAGAGCAGCCCGGTCTTGATCGCCCCGATCGGAAAATGAGCCAGGAGCAGCTCGATTTGATCGCGCACATTCTGGGCGTCGACCGCGTCGATCCGCGAAACTTTTCCCGGGACTTCAGCGACCACGCAGGTTACGGCGGTCACGCCGAAAACGCCCAGCGCGCCGAACGTTTTCAGGTCGGCCTGCAAACCTGCCCCGGCGCTGCAATCCGACCCCGCGATGGTGAGGGCGACCACTGTAGCGGCGGCCTGTGACCGCCGATCTGCCTGCTTCGCCATCGGGATTTCGGCGGTCATAGACCGCCGCTACAACAAACAGCTCTTACCCGCCGTCGCTGCCGATCGCTTCGACCGGGCAACCTTCCATGGCCTCTTTGCAGAGGGCCTCTTCCTCGGGCGATTCGGGCTGCTTGTAAACAAACGAATGGCCTCCGTCGTCGTTCCGCTTGAAGTTCGCGGGCGCCGTTTCGCGGCAAAGATCGCAGTCGATGCATTGATCATCGACGTAGAATTTCCCCTCGACGTTTTCGGAATACTTGTTCGCTACATCAGCCATAAATCTGCCCCGGTCGATCCGAGGCCACGAAGGTAGGAAGATTCATT
This sequence comes from Spartobacteria bacterium, assembly GCA_003169975.1. Lineage (GTDB taxonomy): Bacteria > Verrucomicrobiota > Verrucomicrobiia > Chthoniobacterales > UBA10450 > Palsa-1392. Next base: position 150,249 of record PNAA01000017.1, read on the forward strand.
CACCGCGCAATGGGATTTTCGGTTGACGCTCCGCGGCGCAACCGCCACATAACCGGCAACCAAACCCTCTCCGCCAGCGCCCTTCCTTATTCATGACAGCCGAAGTTCGTCGCGCACTCTTCTCGTTCCTGGTCGAGCTGGTCGTCTATGGCTTTCTGATCGCCGGTTACTTCCTGCTGGTGCTGCATTTGCTCGGGCCGTCGCTCGGTCAGATCGCAAAAGACCACATCCGCCTCTATGCCCTCCTCTGCGTCGTTCTCATCCTCGGGCAATCGATCGTCCTTGAGTCGATCACTACTTTCCTTCTCCGCCTTCTCCGGGGGCGCTCCGAATGATCGCGATGTTCTTCCCGATTTCCGGGGCGGAGATCAATCCGGTCTACCTCGCAGTTCTCGGATTCTCCATCGGCTTGATGGGCGGCTTCTTCGGCGTGGGCGGAAGTTTTATCGCCGGTCCGGCTCTGCGCGCCCTGGGGCTGGACTGGAACTTCGCCGTCGGCACCGACCTGGCCCACATCGTCGGCACTTCGGTGGTGGCAGCGAAACGGCATCGCGCGCTGGGCAACGTCGATCTCCGGCTCGGTCTTATCATGGCGCTCGGGACGATCGCCGGCGCGGAGCTCGGCGCGCAGCTCATCCAGATGTTGAAGCGGGCGGGCAACGTCAACTTTGTCGTCAGCGCGGTCTCGATCGTGATCTACTTCAGCGTTTCGATTTTTATGATTTGGGAAAGCAGCCTGACCCTGCGCGCCCAGCGCAAGTCCGGGCGGAAGAAATCAGGCAAAGAGGACGAAACGGCCTTCCGGCACGTCACCAGCTGGATTCATCGCCTGAAACTCTGGCCGATGATTTCCCTGCCGGTTTCCGGCATCAAATCCATCTCCCTTTGGACCATCCTGCTGGTCGCCTTCATCGGCGGAATTTTCAGCGGATTTTTGGGCGGGGGCGCGGGCTATATCCGGATGCCAATGATGGTCTACGTGCTCGGAGTGCCGACTCATCTCGCGGTCGGGACCGATCTCTTCGAGATTATTATTTCGGCCAGTTACGGAACCTTCAGCCACGCGCTCAAAGGCAACGTCGATATCCTCATCGCCCTCGTCATGCAGACTGGCGCGGCCATCGGCGCACAAATCGGGGCCATCTCGACACAATATTTCGCCGGCCCAAAAATCCGGCTCGCGTTCGTGCCCCTGCCGTTGATCGGGGCGGCTCTTGTCCTTTATACTTTGCTGTCCGGACACAAACTCTAGTCGCACGATGCGCATCCTCATTTGCAGTGACGGAACGGATCCCGCGGATAGCCCCACGCGGCTCGGCGGATTGATCGGCGGCCCCTGCCAGGCGAAGGTGACCTTGCTCGGCATCGTCGAAAATGACACCGACGAAAAACCGCTGCGGCGCGCGCTCGACAACGAAGCGGAACTGCTCCGCCAGCGCCAGATTTCTCCCCGCATCGTCATCCGCTCCGGTGATCCAATTCGCCAGATCCTGGCGGAGACGACCGCGAACGAGTACGACCTCGCGATCATCGGCGCGCGGCGCAAAGGGGATGGCGGACTCTATTGGCGGCCGGAGAAAACCTATGAAGTGATCAAGGCCGTGCCGCCGCCGGTCCTTGTCTCGATCGGCGCCTGCGACCGGATCCAGCGCCTGCTCGTCTGCACCGGTGGAAAACGATTTATCGATGACGCGGTGCAGTTGGCGGGCGAGATCGCGCTTTGCGTCGAGGGCAGGATCACGCTCCTCCATGTCATGGCCGAACCGCCCGCGATTTACGCCGACCTCGTGAGGCTGGAGGAAGATGTGGAGCGGTTGCTCGCGTCCGATTCCGAGCTCGGGCTCAGCTTGCGTGGACAAAAGGAAAGTCTCGAAAAACGCGGGCTCACCGTCGAGGTGCGGATCCGCCACGGCCACGCGCTCGACCAGATCTTCGCGGAAGTGCGCGAAGGCGGACACGACCTGATCGTGACCGGTACCTCGCAGGCCCGGGGACCCTTCCGCCATTACATCATGGGCGATTTGACCCGCGGTATTTTGAATCGCGCCGAATGTCCCGTCCTCGTCGCGCGGGCCGGAAAGATCATCGACGACGAGGACGCCGAGGGTGGATTTTTCCATCGGCTCCTGCACGGTTTCGGCGCGGACAAGCCGGCCTAACGAGCGGACCGCGCCGCCCCCGATTTGCATGCCAAAGCGCTGCCGCTATGGTGCGCTCGCCGCTTATGAACCCAAAATTCTCCCGTTTTCAAAACGTCGTTAGGCTGGCCAGTCTCCTCGCCCTCGTCCTCAGTCTGGTGGTCTTCCCGGGTTGCTCGAAAAAGCACGCCGGCCAGACGGCCGGCAGTACGGGTGATTACGTGACCGGCACGCCGCTGCCCGAACGCCAGGAAGGCACTTCCTTTTTCAGCGGTAACGTCGACCGCCAGCAATTTCAGCCGATCTATTTCGATTTCGACAGCCAGACCATCCGCACCTCAGAGAATGGCAAGATCCAGCAGGTCGCGAGCTTCCTGCAGCAAAGCTCCGCGCAAATCATCATCGCCGGCTTTACCGACGAGCGCGGGACGCCGGAGTACAATCGCGGCCTGGGCGAACGTCGCGCACAGTCGGTCCGCGAAGCCCTCATCGCCAGCGGCGCCGATGCGCAAAAAATCCAGACGGTCAGCTTTGGCGCAGAAATGCCCGCCGATCCCGCGTCCAATGAATCCGCCTGGGCAAAGAATCGCCGCGCCGAGATCGGCGTCGTGAAATAACCGCGAGGGCCTTCGTCCTCCTGTCGAAAAACAATCAACCGAGCGCGCGCCGCAACTGGATCGCGCATCTCTGGCGCGAGTGGCTCTTTGAGCTGCGCCGGCCGATCGCGCCGGCCTTCGCGCGCCCGCGCCCGGAAGAATGGCCTAACGACCGCTTGACCGCCGCCTGGCTCGGCCACTCCACCGTGCTGCTCAATTTCTTCGGCATCACCATCCTGACCGATCCCGTTCTTTTCCCCCGCATCGGTATTCGGCTGCCCTTCCTGACCATCGGCCCGAAGCGTCTCACGCACCCGGCGCTCACCTTCCGCGAGCTGCCGCCAATCGATCTCGTCTTGCTTTCCCATGCGCACTTCGATCACCTCGACACCCGGACGCTTCATCGATTCGGGAAACGCACCCAGGTCGTCACTGCGCCCCGCACGCGCGATCTCCTGCGCTGGACGCGCCTGCGCCAGATCACCGAACTGGGCTGGAATGAAACCCGCGCGGTCCAGACTGCGGCCGGCGACCTGGTCGTGAAGGCCTTTCGTGTGCAGCACTGGGGCGCGCGTTTGCAGTATGACGAATACCGGGGATACAACGGCTACGTCATCGAGCGCCAAGGCCGGCGCGTCATCTTCGCTGGAGACACCGCCCTAACGAACAGCTTTGCCGGCCTGCGGGACGATCGGCCCTGCGATCTCGCGATCATGGGGATCGGCGCCTATGAGCCCTGGATCCGCTCCCATTGCACACCCGAGCAGGCGGTCGCGATGGCGGATGATGCCGGCGCGCGCTTCATCCAGCCGGTCCATCATCAAACCTTTAAGCTCAGCTTCGAGCCCTTCCGCGAACCGATTGAACGTTTCACCGCCGCGTTGCAAAACAGTCCGGAGCGGATTGCCCTGCGCGAGATCGGCGAGACGTTTGTGCTCCCCGCCTAACGATTCGCTAGAAATGTCATGTTGAGCGAAGCGAAACGTCTCTGATCATTTCCCCAGCCAGCCTGCTTCCCCGACAGTCAGAGATTCTTCTCCCGCGACTGCGGGATCATGAATGACAGTTTTGGGATAGGAGTCTTTCTCCCGGTTGCCGGAGACTAAGAGTCAGAGGAAGAGGAAGAAGTGAAAAGTATGCGTGCTGTCGTCATCAATTCGTTCGGCGGGGTCGAGGGAATCGGTTTGCAGGATGTCCCGACGCCTCCGCCACCAACCGCCGACCGCGTCCGGGTCCGGGTCCACGCCGCCGGACTCAATCGCGCCGACATCATGCAGCGCGAGGGAAAATATCCCGCGCCGCCGGGTTATCCCGAGAACATCCCCGGCCTTGAGTTCGCCGGCGAAGTGGAAGCCGTGGGCGACGCGGTCCGCGCGTGGCAGCCCGGCGATCGCGTTTTCGGGATCACGGCGGGCGGCGCGCAAGCAGAGTTTGTCGTCGTGCCGGAAAGCAATCTGGCCCGCATTCCCGAGGAACTCGATTGGAACCAGGCCGCGGCGATGCCGGAGGTTTTCATCACGGCGCACGACGCCCTTTTCACCCGTGCCCAACTGCAAATGGGCGAGCGAGTCTTGATTCATGCCGCCGGTTCCGGCGTGGGCACCGCCGCGGTGCAACTCGCGCACGCTGCCGGCGCCACCGTTTACGGCACTTCGCGCACCGCGGCGAAGCTCGAACAGGTGCGCGCCCTCGGGCTCGATGAGAGCATCGCCGTGGGCGAGTCGCCGCAAGAATTCGTCGAGCGCGTGCAAGAACTGACCAACGGCGCGGGTGTCGAGGTCATTCTTGATCTCGTCGGCGGTGCCTATTTCCCGGCCAATTTGCAGGCGCTTGCTGCGCGCGGACGTCTCATCTGCGTTGGGACGACCGCGGGCCGGAAATCGGAGATCGATCTCGGCCTCGTCCTGCGCAAGCGCGCGACCATCGTCGGCACAGTGCTTCGGGCCCGCTCGACTGAGGAAAAAGCTGAGGCCACGCACCGGTTTGCGGTCCATATCTTGCCCTTGGTCTCCCGCGGCCTCGTCCGGCCGGTCATCGAGCGTGTTTATCCCGCGGCGGAAGTACGCGCCGCGCACCAGCATCTCGAGTCGAATCGCAGCTGCGGAAAGATCGTTTTGGACTTCTCTGCGTAGGGGCGGGCGCCTGCTCGCGAAAGCTTTCGGAGTGTCGCCGTGGAGGGACGGGCGCCGTCCCGTCCCCGTTTCAAAACCTCGGAGACGACATCCGCCTGAGGCGGATCGCCCCTCCAGGGTGTCCCTGGCACCAGGCGGGCGCCTTTACACTGCTGGCAAATGGCACCCTAGCTGCTTTCTAGTAATTATGGCGAAGTTCCTAAATACGAGCGCGGCCAATTACTATCTCGAGGAGATTATCCGGCTCGCGCACGACCGGCTCATCCTGATTAGCCCGCTTTTGAAGCTGAATGACCGCATCAAAGAACTCCTCGAGGACAAGAACCGGCTGAAGATCGATATCCGCCTCGTCTACGGGAAAAACGAGCTCCAGCCCGAGGAGATCAACTGGCTGCGGGCGCTCAATTTCATCCGCACCAGTTTCTGCAAAAATCTGCATGCGAAATGTTACCTCAACGAGGAATTCTGCATCGTCACCAGCCTGAACCTCTACGAATTCAATCAGATCAATACCAACGAAATGGGCATCCTGATCCTGCGGTCAGAAGATCCGGAGCTCTTCGCGGGCGCGTCCGACGAAGCCCAGCGGATCCTCCGGGTCAGCGACGAAGTGCGGATGAGTTTCGAAAAAGTGAAACGCGTCACCGAGGACAACGCCCCCAGCGCCGAGGAAGACCAGGAGGCGGTCGGCAAACTCAGCACGTCGCGGCTCGCGAAAAAGCTTGGGCTCAAGACCCATGAACTGACCGACCACCTCGTGCAACTCGGCGCCATCGAGATCAGCGACGGCCAGAAGCAGATCACGCCGCTCGGTCGCCGGCTCGGCGGAGAGTTGCGGGTCAGCGCGCGGTTCGGGCCGTATTTCCTCTGGCCGGAAGCATTGCCGTTGGCGAAAGCCTGACGAAGCCTCGGAGGGACATGCTTCCGCATGTCCTGGACGCGCGGAAGCGCGCCCCCCCGTTTAACCTTCCGCCGACTCTGGGACCACCTTCTCGGCGGCCTGGAAACCGATCTTCGAATGCGTGCCGTCGCAAAACGGCTTCTCGCTCGAAGCGCCGCAGCGGCAGAGCGCCATCCGCTTTTCTACCGGATAGGAATTCCCATCGGCGTCCTTTATTTCCACCCCGCCCGTCACGATGTAAGGGCCATTCTTGATGATCTCGATTGTTACGTCAGCCATGCGCGCAACTTCGCATTCGCGAGCGAAAAGGAAACCGCCGCGGCAAGTTGTAGCTGGGATCGCTGATCCCGGCCACTGGGTCGATCTGGAATCCGGCTACTTCGTCAGCTCTGCGACACCGCCTTCTTGACGCAAGGCGGCAGAGCGCAGGATTTCCAACTGTCGCTCAAGAGTCGCTTGCTGATTTGGGCGGCGCCGCGGTCCGAGAACCGGGACCATGATTTCCCCGGTAAAGAATCGATAGGGAGGCCGGCGTCGGCCGAGGAGTCGCGCCTCAAGCTGCGAATCGAAGGAAGAAGCTGGGAGTGTGTTCATATTGCTTGGTTGTCGCTGCAGCGAAAAAAGAGGATGAGCGGTTACTTTTCAGTGTGAGTGGAGCTCATAATTGGTCGTTAGGCTGCCGGATGCCGCAGGAAGCGCTGACAGCAAAAGAGAAGACCGATCCCCAGCAGCATGTAAACAGACGGCTCGGGAACGGCATTGGCCCGAATCATCCAGGTGCCGTCGAACGATCCGACAGGAATATCGTTTTGGTTCAAATCGTAGATATTGCCCGTCGAGCCAGCGCTAAACGCGACGAAACTTCGGTTGGAAAAAAGGAGCGACGTGTCGGCGGCGCCCGGCGATTGGCCGGGAAAATGGGTAACAATAAAACCGACGTAGAAATTTTGCGTCAGGACCGCAATAGGCGAGCTAAAGGTGCTGGTGAGAAAGGTATTGGTGCCCGAACCGGAAATGACCTGGTTCGGGATGGAACCAAGAACAGTCGGAGGCGGGATGCCCGGCACACCGGTTCCGAGGGGATCGGACCAGAGCACCGCCGTGTAGAGAAGCCCGTTAGGACTGGCGTCGCCCGGTCCTCCCGAGGCGATCGAGATGGAAGTAATAAGATTGTTACCTCCAGTGACAGTAAACTCGTTTAAAGCGATCATATCGCCGCCGTTGGAGTTTCAGCCATTACCGACACCGAATTCCGCAGTACCGCCATCGATCTGGTAGGTGTTCGCATGCACTGCCCGCAGCGCGGCCAGAAGGAAAGACACGACGGCCAGGCCGGCTAGGTAGCGTGAACGGATAGATTTCATGAGGATGTTCTTTTGGCTGGTGGTATCTAGATGAAAATTAGTCGTTGGATTCTAGGGTTAGGCGGACTTCCGGCGCAGGTAGCGCTGCCCGCAAAGCAGAAGGCCCACACCGAGAAGCATATAGACGGACGGCTCCGGGACGGCCCTGAAACTGAAGTCATCGATCGCCAGCCCATCATCTTTGCCGTTTTCATCCGGATCGGCGAAGCGAAAGAAGAAGGTCCCGCCGTTCAAGACCGGAGTGCCGGAAGTAAAAGTGCCTCCAATGTTGGTAACTCTGTTGGCGGCCACGTTGCCATCAAGGGCCGTGGCGCTGAGACTGTTGATCGGACTCGCGAAATTGAAAGCTGCGCCAAGCGAAATCCAACTCCCGGCCGTGCCCGTAAGGCTGAACTGCAGGTTGAGGAAATTGGTGTTATTGGACCCTCCGTTGCGCCACTCTTCCCCGGTGTAGGAAATAGTGAATTGGGTAAGAGCGACGCCGGTGTTGTTGATAAAATGCACCTCCGTGTCGAGCTGCTGGCCGCTGTCGTTCTTGGAACCAAGGGCGCGGTCGGTGACAGGGTTCACTCCCGCTACGCCGTAATTATAATGATCAGGGGTGGTGTTGGTCCCGGTGTCGGGAGTAACCGTTGTGCCCGTAACCGCGCTGCCGGGGCCGGACCCGACGAACCAGCCGGTAGGCGTGGTCGTACCAGTCGGTCCCATAATGTTGAAGTCTTGCGTGTAAAGAGAGCCGACGGGGGTGTAGCTGATCTGCGCCTGGGATGTGTTCGCCAGACCAATCGCGATTCCCGCGGCGAGGATGATTGATGAGAGGATTTTGGGGAATAGGTTGTATTTCATAGTTTGAGCGTTTCCCTATTCCTTCGGGATTTTTTGGCTGGCGTTGCAAAGAAAATGCAATTGCCGCATTTTTTTCTCTGTGCTCTTCGCGCTGTCTCTTGTTTTTTCGATCAGAACGTTCAGGCCAATTGTTGCGTGATCAACGTTCCTGTTGCTGCCTCCACCCGCTTGAAAATCCAGAGTGCTTCCCTTATCGAGTTGGAAAACCGTGCCGGTGAAGCTTGCCGGTTTGACACCGCCTTGGCATTTCACCATTCCCGAAAAAGCCCCGGTCCTGTTGTTCTCAGGCAGAATCCACACATCCATTGACGCAGCTGTCGAATTGTCCTCCTGGGCGTAGAATTGGCCGCTCACCCGATAAATGCCGTTGGCCGGGGCCGTAAAACGCACGACCCCGTAATCGCCGTTCGGACTCGCACTCAGGCTCAACGCGGGTGGCGGCGTTGTGATCGGACCGGCTGCGTTTGGGATAGCTGCAACGGTTCGGGAACTGTGATAGATCCTGGGAATTCCGCTCGCACTGCACCATCCCTCCCGGCAAGGAGACTCGCGGTAGGCAGTGGAAAGGAGAAAGAACCTTCCGGTTAGGGCGGTTTTCCAGCCGTAACTCCAGACGCCTGCGGGGGTGCCGCCGGCCGGGTTAGCCTTGGTATCAAACTCCGCCGCCGCGTCCCAAACCGAGATAGTAATCGCTCCGCGGCAGCTCGAGCTTGAAACTGGGAGGAGCATCAAAAGGAGAAACGTGGGGAGGGGAAACCAACGTCGCCCGCGTTGCGCCCGGAGAGATCGCACTTAGGCCGTGTAGTTAACGATGTTGCTCTTCGGCCCCTGCCCGCGGGAGTTACTTCCTTCCACCCACAGCGTGTAAGTCACGCCCGGCATAAGGGGACCGTAAGTGACCACGGAAACTGTGGTGTCTGTGGAAACGCCGGCTTCGACCGGGTCACCGCCCGCTGGTTGTCGGTAGGCGATCAAAGACGTGGCATAGTCGGGAAGCGACGGGATGGTGAGGGTGCGTGCGGCCGCATCGAAGGTGGCCGTGCCCGGCGCGTCGGGCTTGGGCTCGCTCTGCGCCTGGCCCGGCATGCGCTTGGGCTGCATACCGATTTTGGCCAGTTCCTTGGTGTATTCGCCGTCGTCGCTCGCCGCCATGTAGGTCGCCCGGGCGCGGCCATTCCAGGCTTCCAGGGGGTCGCGCTTCGTGTTGCGCGCCCGCATTAAAGTCTCGCGATTGCCGCCGTTGGCAATGAGGGCGTTGCCGTCGTAGATCGCGAGCCAGTTATTGACCCGCGCGACCGTGGCCGCCGGCGCCAGCCCAGCCGCAGGGAGGCTCGGCGGCGGCGGCGCGGCAATGGCGAAATTTTTAGGGCGATTTGCAGGATGCGGTCGTTGTCTTCCAAATCCCCCATCTCGCCCCCGGGAAAAAGATAGGCGGTGAAAACCGCACTTCTCTGCTCGGGCGGGAGCGTTTCATCATCGACGCTCTTGATGAAATTGAAAACATTGCGATCCAGCCGAGGCGATCAATGGCGCTTTGAACCGCGGCGGAAGCCCCGGCTGCCATCCACCTGGATGGCGAGACTGGCAATGCGCATGGCGTCATAGGTGCGTTGGTCGGACATGGTTTAGTTCTCCAGTTGAATTGATGACGGGCGGGTGGTAATCCCAGGCGCGAGTGGCGACAGGCCCAGCCGCCGTGGATTATTGATATGAACGAGCAAAAACGGAGCGTTCCGGCTGCGGATCGCGACATGAGCAAACGCGTCCGGAACGTCCCGATGGTCCTTGGCGTTATCAAAAACTGACACCAGGATAGCCGGCGGGCGTTTGCCGACATGGCGAACCGCCCTTGGAATAGCCGGCAAGCGTTTCCCAATATCACCGACCGCGCCCGGCGCCGCCAACACCCAATTATTGATATCAATAATCGCCTTCGAAACGCTCCGGCAACGTTTTCCGACATCGGCAAAAGCGTTCGGAACGCTCCGTTTGCGCTCGGAGATATCAGGAAGAGATCCATCGCGGGAGGTGCAGAGGCAGGCACAGATCAAAAGGCGAGCCGACGGATTTTTCGGCTGCAGCCGATGAGCGCGATGATTCCGCCGACGACGGCGAGGCCGAGAGAGGAAGGTTCAGGCACCGGCACCGGCGCGACCATAAAGTTAAGCGTGTCGCCAAGCGCCTGCGTGGGATTCTGAAGGTTGACGAAAATCTTACTCACTCCGACCGGCAGGGAGAGGATTAACATGTCGGAGTTGGTGTTATTCTGCCCAAGAACCGTGGTAACACTAAAGTTGCCGTTGCCGGTGTTGAGCGCCAGGTCATCGTTAAACAGAATCCCCCCATTCGGAGGTAACCATTCGTTATCGAAATGGCCAACTTGGCCAAAAATACTCAAGGCAATCATATTGTTGGAGGAGTCGAAAGCGCTGATCGCGTATCCCGAAAAGCCCGAGGTGTGGCCGATGTTGCCGATGGCCAGGACCAGTCCGGCGGTGCTCATGAACGAGTTGAAGTCTAGTTCCATGCTGAATCTCGACGTTCCCAAGTTTTGCGCCCCCGCGGAATCACCGGTAGTCTGGGTGTAGGGAAAGCCGGCTTGAAACTGAATGGGGTAATCCGCGGTACTCACTTGGGCGCTATTCGAGCCGGTAACGGTCAAATTTACCGTGCCGGCGCCGACGTTGGCGGCTGCGGTTGTGCTCGTGGGATAGCTCCAGTTCACCCAGTTGTACTGAGCGAAAGCTGGGGAAGATGCGGCGAGAAGAACGACGAGGCAAAATAGCAGGCGTTTCATAATGTTTGTTGTTTCCTATTCCTTCGGGATTTTTCGGCTGCCGTTGCAAAGAAAATGCAATTCGCGAAATTTTTTTCGCGCGACGCCAAAATGATCGTCCAGCCAAAGGAGACCTGCTGCGCCGAAACCGGCGGTCTCGCGATCGGTTAAGTCGCCATCCGAGGGGAACGCTTTTCGTCCGAGGCTATTTGATCTTCTCGATCAAAGCGACCAAACCGGTGGTGTCATACTCGTAGCTCTTATTCTCGCCGTAGTCGACTTCGAAATCCAGCGTATTGCCTTTTTCAGTTGAAACACTCTGCTTGTGAAACTGACTGATTTAGCGCCGCCGTAATAGTCGACCTTTCCAGAAAATGAACCGGTCTTGCTGTTATCCGGCAGAATCCACACATCCGTGGTCGTGCCGGTGGCATTATCGTCCATGGCGTAGAACTGACCACTTACCCGGTAGGTGCCGTCGGCTGGGGCGGTGAAACGCACGACCGCATTTTCATTGTTCGGCCCCGGATGCAGCACAAGTACGGATGGGGGCAGAACAATAGGATTAATGTTGACCGTGACGGCGATGGGGTGAGTGTTGTGCCCAATCAGAGGATAACCGCTTGCACTGCTCCAACCAGATGAAGAAGGCGGAATGTTAGCGCGCGTCGTGGCCAGAAAAATTTTCCCGTCAGAGCTGTTTTCCAGCCATAACTCCACACTCCAGAAGGATTGGCCGCGTCCGGGTTGACACTATCGTTGAATTCCGAGGCGGCGTCCCAACACGAAATAGGAATCGCGGCAAAACCGGGTGCGGTGGCCAGAAAGATGGCGAGGGTAAGGCAGGTCGCGAGGCGGGCGGCTTTCATTTGATTTTTTCGATGAGCGCATTCAGGCCGGTATTATCGTAGAAGTAATCCTTGTTCGCGCCGTAGCCGACCTCGAAATCCAGAGTGTCTTCCTTTTTCAGTTGGAACTGCACGCTGGTGAAGCTGGCGACCGGCGCGCCTTTTGGATAATCGACCTTTCCGGAGAAGGCTCCTGTCTTATTGTCGTTAGGCAGAATCCAGACATCCGTGGTAGTGCCGATGTCGTTGTCATCCTGGGCGTAAAACTGGCCGCTTACCTTGTAGGTTCCTTCGGTCGGAGCGGTAAAGCGCACGACCGCATATTCCCCTCTAAGCCCCGGGGCCAAATCCAGAGCGCCCGCTCGCAAAGCCAACGGGTTAACGCCAACCGTGGCTGTCACCGGACGAACGTTGCGGACGATCGCCGGACCTCCGCTCGCACTACACCAGCCAAAGCGAGAGGGAGGATCATTGAAAGGTGTGGTCGCGAGAAAGAATCTGCCGGTGAGATTCTTTTTCCAGCCGTAACTCCAGACACCCGAAGGATTCGCGGCGTCCCGTTTTTGGCAGTCATTAAACTCCGAGGCGGCATCCCAGCAAGAGATGGGGACCGCGGCAAATCCGGGGGCAGTCACCAAGAATATCAGCAGAGGGAGGCTCATGCTCTGAATCCTGCAGGCAACGTTGTAGCGTGCGCTGTCCGAGCGCTTACTGGCGATCAGGGTTTCCGCTGAGACAGCGGACGCTACAACATTTTTCTTCTTTCGCTTAGCGTTTGCTTGCTCTGCGGGGTGTCTGTGCGCGGCTTTCATTTGATTTTCTCGATCAACGCATTCAAGCCGGTCGAGTCGTAAAAGTGGTTCCTGTTTGCGCCATAGCCGACCTGGAAATCGAGGCGGTCGCCTCTCTTGAGCTGAAACAGCGTGCTGGTAAAGCTGGCGGACTTGGTGCCGCCGTAATAATCGACCTTCCCGGAGAAGGCTTCGGTCTTATTATCATTTTGCAGAATCCACGCATCCGTCGTAGTGCCAGTATTGTTGTCGTCCAAGGCGTAAAACTGACCGCTGATCTTGTAGGTGCCGTCAGCCGGAGCAGTGAAGCGCAGGACCACGTATTCGCCATCTGGCCCGGGGTGCAGGGACAGAACGTGCGGCGGGAACGTGGCGGGATTAACTCCACCGCTAACTGGGACGGATCGAGAGAGATGGCTGATCAATGGAAATCCACTCCCGCTCGTCCAGCTCGACACGTTGGGAGGATCATTATATGGCGTCTGCGCGAAAAAGAATCCTCCGGTCAAAGTCTTCTTCCAGCCGTAACTCCAAACACCGGAGGGATTCGCGGCGTCCGGGTTTTTGCTGTCGTTGAACTCCGAGGCGGCATCCCAGCATGAAACGGGAAGCGTGGCCGAACTTCGCGCGGCGCTGAGGAACGTGATGAGGGCAACTATTACTGTCAGGAGCCCGCCCCGCCCAAGTGAGTTCGTTTTCAATTTGACCTTTGGCATTAGCGGTTGGATCCGGGCGCGAGAGAGGCGACGATTTTCTCGAAGCGAGGATTGCCGCGCAGGTTGTCCCACATCGTGGAAAGTCGCAATTGTCCGTAGCTCAAGGTGCCAGGGATTTTAGTGACCGCTTCGAGCTGGTCGCAAGCCAGATCTGGTTCGCCCAACCAGGCGTAGATGGTGGCAAGATTCTCGATCAGATGAACACCATCGATCGAATCGCGGCTGATCGGAAGCATTTCCGCGGCGCGGCGTGCTTCGCCGATCGCCTCTGCTTTGTTTCCGAGGCCCGCGTCGATCAGGCCCACGATGGAAAGAGCCGGAGCAAAATCAGGTGCCGCATTTGCCTTGCGCTGCTGCTCGGCCCGGGCGGCGGTAAAAGCTCGGAGGGCGGCGACATGGTCGCCGCTGGCCCGGGCAGCCAGACCTTCCCAGAAGAGTGGACGCAGCTGAATCGCATCCGGCCCAAAGATGCCGTCGCCCAGAGCAGTCAGCGCGCGTTGCGTAGCAGCTCGGTCCCGTTCGCACAGGCTGAGGAAAAGCGACGCGCCCGCGAGTGTCGGCGTGTCGGCGGGATCTTTCGCCAAGGTCGCCGCGACGACGGCGTGCAATGGACCGGTGTCCGCCCGCCAATTCAGATCGACCTCGGCTCGCGTAACGCGCAGGTCGATGTTATCCGGCGCGATGAGCAGAGCCCGGTCGAGAACGATCGCGGCGTCGCCATAGCGACGGAGCAAGCTATAGGAGAGGGCGGTTTGTTGGAGCGTATAAATGTTGCGCGGATCGAGCGCGAGCGCGTTTTCGAATTCCCGCGTGGATTCGCTCCATTTCCCCTGCCGCCGGTAAATGTAGCCGGCGAGGGTGAAGACGGCGGCATTGTTCGGCAAAGCGCGGCGGGCGATCTCGAGCTCGGCCAGGGCCGCGTCGTAAGCGAGATAGCATTGATAAAGATGTCGAGCGCGCGTGAGATGCGCCTCGCGGGCGTCGGGCTGCAGGCGCAAGGCTGTTTCCACCGCCATTTCGCCTAACGACAAGCGCACCGGATAGCGATCGAAGCCCAGAAAGTAGAGCGAGTCGTGGGCGTTGGCGAGCTGGCACCAGGCGAGAAGGAAATTCGGATCGCGCGCTACGGCTTCGCTGAGCAGTTGAGCCGCTTGGAGGAGGCTCAGCTTCCCGCGAGAGTTGAGGGAGGTCGTGGCCAGGAGCGAGTTCGCCTCGGTGTAAAGATTGAAAGCCTCGAGGTCGCGAGTGGGCTGTGCCTGAATCGCCGCTTTCTCGCTGGGGGCAATTTTCGCGTCCAGTTGCCGCGCGATTTCCTGCGCGATCTCGCTCTGGACGGCGAAGACATCGTCGATCGGGCGCACGTAGTTTTGCGCCCAGCGATGCAGATCGGTGCGGGCGTCGATGAGCTCCGCGCTAATCCGCACCTGCCCGCGACTCTGCTGGACAGCTCCTTCCACGATGAAGGCCACGCCAAGCTGCCGGCCGATCTCGCGCAGGTTGCGGGGCTGCCCGCGGCGGTACTGCATCACGCTCGTCCGGCTCACCACCTTCAGCTCCGCGATACGCGCGAGGTCGGTCAGCAATTCGTCCTGCACGCCGTCGGCGAAACTGACGCTTCCCTTTCCCTCGCTCAGATTTTCGAAGGGAAGAACGGCAACGGTCTTGGCTGGTATATCGGGCAAAGGCGCCTTTGGCGCGGGAGCGGGACGTGTCGGATGAAAATGAGGGGCCAAAGACAGGGCGCCGATGAGAAGGGCCGCGCCCGCCATGACGGCCACCCAGACATGTCGGCGCGGCTTCGGAGCCAGCCTTCCCGCGATCTCCTTCGCGGTGGGCCGCGCCGCAGGCTCGATCGCGAGCATCGCGAAGAGGAGAGAACTGAAGGCAGGCGGGACATGCGCCGCCCGGAGCTGCCCAACTGGGAGCCGGGCAGATGCGCCGTTGCCAATGGGGAGATGACCAGTCAGTAAATACCAGAGCGTCGCGCCTAACGAGTAAATGTCCGAACGAACATCGACCGGGGAGCGGGCGAGCTGTTCCGGGCTGGCGAAAGCGGGCGTCCCGAGAAATCCGCCGTCGGTCAGGACACGCGGGTCCGCCGTTGCGCCCAAGGCCTTGGCGAGACCAAAGTCGATGATCTTGACTGCGATCCTGTCCGGCTCGTCACCGGTCGTGATCATGACGTTGCCGGGTTTCAGGTCGCGATGCACGATCCCATGTTTTTCCGCGACCACGAGCGCGCTCACGATCTGGCGTGCAATCTCGAGCACGAGCGGGACGGCGAGCGGACCACTCCGCCGGACGCGTTCATCGAGTGTTTCGCCCTCGACTAGTTCCATCGCGCAATAGCACTGGCCGGTTTCTTCGTCGATCCCGAATTGATAAACGGTTGCGACATTGGGATGGCGCAACGACGCCGCCGCGCGCGCCTCCCGCACAAATCTCTCGCGCGCCTTCGCGCCGTGCCGAGCGAAATCCGCGCTGATGAGTTTCAGTGCGACCTGCCGTTGCAGCGAGACGTCGCGCGCGCGGTAGGTCACGCCCATCGTGCCTTGGCCGAGTGTCCAAGGGGTGCCATCCTCGCGCCGACCGATCAGGTATGTGCCAAGCGAATCAGGCACGCCACTGGGGCTGGGAATAGCCGGATGCAGCATTCCGTCCAGGCCCGCGCCGAGCAAACAGGCCACGCAGCCGAGATCGCCCGAGCCGGTGATTTCGATGCGCGCGCCGCAGGTTTGGCAAAGAGCATTATTCCAGAGGGCGGCGACCATGGTGTCGTTAGGCGTGCGCGATCACCTGGCAGAGGTAACGAAGTTCGTCGTCTACTTCCTCAGGCTCGAGCACGGTTCCGCGCACCTCCTCCCGCAGAATTGTGCGGTAGCGGGTTCGCAACCGCGCCACATCGCTCCGCAAAGTGCCCGCGCCCCGATGTAAGCGCTGCGAGATTTCCTCATAGGGAATGGCTTCATCGCTCGTGCCCGCGAGGTAAGGACGCAAGCCGGCGAACAGTTCGGGCTTGCCGGCGATCGTGCATTCCTGCGTCAAGCGATCGAACGTCTGCCGGAGCAGCGCGGCCGCCCATTCGCGATCGAAAACAGCGCACGCGCTCCAGTTCTGCGCGGTCGGCACTTGCGCCTCCACCTCGGCGATCGCGCTTTCATCGAAGAGCTCGCGAATTTTTCCGCCGCCACGCTTTTGCGCCTGCTCGCCGTCGCGCGCATCCGCCACGAAATGCCTTAAAGCGCCAAGGAGAAAGGAACGGAAGCGGCCTTTTTCGCGGTCGGCCCGCCGATAGGAGCGATCACGGATCATCTCCACGAAAAACCCTTGGGTCAGGTCTTGCGCATCCTCCGATCCGATACCTTCGCGACGCAGAAAAAGATAGAGGGGCCGCCAGTAGATCCGACAGAGTTCCGAAAGCGCCTCGGACGCGCGGTCCGAAGCCAGATTTGAATCTCCTGCCGCGAGAACAACCGTCCAGCGAGTCGCAACAAAATGCTCATCCGGTGCGTTGGGTTCGCGCGTGGCAACGGGCATGCGGCGTTTTTTATTCGCCGCGCAGAAAAAAGACAAGAGCCAATTCGGACCATGCCTGATTTCGGGAAGACCCACGAAGTCTCTCCGGAAATCCGCAAAGTCTCGCTGCAAAACGGCGAAGTCTGTAAGGAAACCCATTTTGTCTCTCAGGAAGACGACTTTGTCTGTGAGCACCGCCGCGAGGTCTGTGCGGAACGCGACGAAGTCTATCAGGAATGTGGCGGAGTCTATGAAGAAGGTCTCAATCTCTGTGCGGAAGCCCGCGAAGTCTGGGAGCGCCGCCGTTTCGTTTCTTCGGAAGACGGCGTCGTCTCGCTGAATTGCCAGCCCGGATTAACTTCTGACCTAATGTCTTCGAAATCCAAACCGCCGGTCATCCGATTACGCGATGTCGAAGCGGACGACCTGGCGCTCTTCTTCGAGCACCAGCGCGATCCCGTGGCCGTGGCGGCGGCCGCATTCCATTCGCGCGACCGGGCCGAGTTCGCCCAGCATTGGGCGGCGCTCCTGGCCGACGAGACGATTCTGAAAAAGACGGTGGTCATCGACGGTCAGGTCGCCGGGCACCTGGCGAGTTTCATGCAGGAGGGGAAGCGAGAGGTCGGCTACTGGCTCGACCGCGCCTTTTGGGGCCGCGGCGTGGCGACCGAGGCGCTCTCCGCTTTCCTCCGCCTGGAACAGACCCGGCCGCTCTACGCTGGTGCGGCGAAGCACAACGCGGCCTCAATCCGCGTCCTGCAAAAATGCGGATTCACGTTACCCCGCTCCGTGGACGAGTCATCCCAAGACGCCGATCCTTCGCACGTTCTTCTGACGCTTTTCTGAGTCTCTTTCTTTGCCTCGCGGTGAACGCCGCAAACTCTATCCAACCATTTTGATTGCGGCTTGTAATCCACGTCCTCAAACTGTACTGCGTCAGCGTGAATGTC
>PNAA01000010.1 GCA_003169975.1 Spartobacteria bacterium
CCGCATCGCAAAAACCGTCGTGCTGAGACTAAGACCCAGGATGGACGTGCCGTGCGCCGCTATCGCCATCGCTGGATCGTGGAGAGGACTATCGCCTGGCTCGGAAATCATCGTCGTCTGCTGGTTCGATGGGAAAAGAAGCGATCTGTCTTCATGGGCTTTATTCTCCTTGGCTGCCTCATGATCGCCATGCGCCACCTACCTTAACTCGATCTATCATTTCCCGCCGAAAGCTACTTTTCGGACAGCCTCTAGGTAAAATTGACCTTAAGAAGATTGAGCATTGATGCTCGCTTAGAGTCGAGTTTCTACGACATGAACCAACCGTGGCCTAACCATACATCTGAGGTAGTCCGTCAAGCATTTTGAGTGGAGTTATTGACTAGCGGGCTCAGGCGGCTTTGGCGAGGGTGAGTTCGAGTTTGTGAGCGATTGGTTGAGCCGCGGCGTTTGAGGCTGTTGAGGTAAGTGGTTTCATCATAGGCGACCCGGTCGCGCCAGCCCCGAAAGCTTTCTGGGCCATTTAAAGGCCAAGGCTAACTGATTTCCGTCGCCGCCCAGAATTTCTTAAAAGCGCTGGGCCAACTGCGATCTTCGACGCTGCGGCGGGCGGCGGCGCTCATCTCCTTGCGCAAAGGCTCATCTTCGACGAGGCGGCGGATGGCTTGCGCGAAGTCGGCGGCATCCCGTGCCCTCGTGATGAGGCCGCTGACTCCATCGGCAACCAATTCCTGCGGACCGCCCACGTCGGAAACGATGACGGGCAGCCCCGCGGCCTGGGCTTCGATGATCACGTTGCCGAAGGTGTCGGTCGTGCTCGGGAAGACGAAGATGTCGGATGAGGCGTAGGCTTTGGCCAGTTCGGTGCCATTAAGATAACCGGTGTAACAGGCTTCGGGCATCATTTCGGCCAGCGCCGCGGAGTAGGGTCCGTGGCCGACGATCGAGAGCTGCACGGGAACGTTCTCCTGCCGCAGGTTGCGGAAGGCTTGCACGAGGATGTCGAGGTCTTTTTCCTTGGAGACGCGCCCAACGAACAAAAGACGCACGCCGCTGCCGTTGCTGCCGAATTGTTTCCAGAAATCGGCCTCGCTCCGCCCGGGGGTGAAGAGGCGAGTGTCGAGTCCGCGCGGGAGGATCTTGAGTTTCGCGGAGTCGATTCCGCGCGCGATCCAGCTTTGCCGGTATTGCTCGGAATTGACGAAGATGGTGTCGAGCTGGCCGTAGAACCACTGCATGTATTTCCAGGCGAGACTCTCAAGGAAGCTGTCCTCAGTCAGAATGCGGATGTATTGCGGAAAATCGGTGTGATAGATGCCGCTCGTCTCAAGGTTTAGCATCTTGCCGGCGAGGAGCGCGGTGAGCCCGATCGGGCCGGGCGTGCTGATGATGATCTCGGAAAAGTTCTCGCGTTGAATGTAATCCAGCATCTCCAGGATGGGCGGGAAACTGAGCTTTTGCAGCTCGTACTCGGGCAGCTCGAATTCGCCGATCGGCTTGAAGTTCTTGATCGGCAGGCCATCGAGCGTGAGTTCGCTGCGCGACGTGACCACGACCAGCTCTTCGCCGGCGTCGCGCGCTTCGGCGGCCATCTTGCGAATGGTGGTGGAGACGCCATTGACGTCCTCGAGAGTGTCGGTGAACCACGCGCGCTTCTTGTTTTGCAACTGGGGCGGGATCGCGCTCGTGAAATCGCGGCAGACTTCGCGCAACCAGCGGCGCGACGGCGCCTGGCTATGAAAGGCATAGATATAAGGCGCGAGGACGACCAGGATGGGCGCGATGCTGGCGAGGGCCTGGATGCTTTCGATGATATTGCCGGCGTTGAGCTGCTGCACAAATTTTTCAAAGAAGCGAAAGGCAAGCTGTTCGCAGGCGGCGTTGGCCATGATGAAGGTGCGGCGCTCCGGCTCGGTGATATCTGCGACTTCACGCGCCAGCCGGGCTTTCACTTCCGGTTGCGCGAAGTAGCCGGAAAGCTCGCGCCAGAGGGAAATGTTACCCGGTTTCGCAAGCTCAAAGATTTTGCCGGAAAGGACGCCCTGCGCGACAAAACCAGCCTTCTCCTTGAGGGTGAACTCGGTCGGGTCGAGCCCTTCCATGAAGCGGGAAAACATTTTCTCCACCAGGCCGGCGCTCGGCCCGAGTTTCTCGGTGAAGCGGTCCTGGATGAAGCTCGCCAGGGTGTTGTAAAAACCGTGCGAGAGCGCGAGCGGCGTGCCGCCCTGCCCGTGAGCCGTGCAACGACCCGTGCGGATGTGATCGAGAAACTCCGCCGGCGTTTTCGCGGGCGGCGTTTCGGTGAATGCCGAGCCGATGAAGAGGCCGCCGTGATCATCGGAGCCGCCGACGAGGATTTTTTTCCATGGCTCCGGATGGGTCGGTGCGAGGTCGTGGCGGTTGGCGAACTCGTCCACTTTCGCCAGCGTGAGCTGCGCGAGAATGTGGCGCGTAAGATCGCTCAGGAGCGCGTCGCGCAGGCCGTTGATGCCCTCGAAATGCTGGAAGAGCAGGATCAGCCGCTCGAGATGCGAGGTGCTGAGCTTGCCATTGATGCTGTAAAGAGGATGCGCGACGGCATGTGCGATCGTCGCCTGCTGGAGGAAGGCTTGCAGGTCGAGAATGTTCTCGCGGAGGCGGGAGATCTCCGCGTGTTGCCCTGCGGAAATTCCCCAGACGAGCAAGTTAACTTTACAGGGATCCTGCGGAAAATAAGTCGTAACCTGCTCGCTTAAAAAGGTATTCGGAAAATGAGAAATCGTTAAGCCGCCTTCGATCGTGTCGTGATCGGTGAGCGTGACAAAATCCATCCCGGCCGACTTGGCTTGGGCGTAAAGTTCCTGCGGATCGGAGTAGCTGTCGGGAAAATCGAACCGACGAAAGATCCAGTCCTCCGACCGGTCGCTGAATTTCGAATGCAGATGAAGGTCGCAGCGGCTCACATCATTGCTGATTTCTGATTGCTGAATTCTGATTCCTGCCGCAGCCAGTCCCGATACGTCAGCGACTGCCGATCGCGTAATGTTACATCGATGATTTTTCCGATCTGCCGCCAGATTGCGCGGTGGGCGATATCCGGCGGATGGATGCCGAGCCGGAGCAACGGATTGCTCGCGAGACGTCGGAAAAGAGTGCGGTTCCAGGCGAGGCTCATCGTTCGCCGCCAGGCGCTGCGCACGCTGTAGACGAGCGATTGCGAAGTGAAAGTTTGCCCGGCGACGAAATCGCGCACCGTGCGGAGCGTCGTCGTGTAACTCATCCCGGCAGCGATCGCGGCGCGCTCCGCCTCCGCGCCCAGCAGCCAGGCGGGTGCGATGAATCCGTGCGGAGAAAGGCCATGACTTTCAAATTCCTGCCGGGCCTCGCGGATCAAGCGCAGCGCGTCGGCATAACCAAGATCGAAGAACTCCCCTTCATCCGCCGTATAAAAACGGGTTACGAGTTTGTCGCGCGCTGATTCGTCGTTCCGCCGCGCGCGCTGATGGAAAAATCCGTGAATGACGATCTCGTGTCCGCTCGCGTCCATCTCCTGGAGCCACGACCGGAAACTCGGATCGGCCAGCGATCGTCCTTGCCGGTGATAATCCGGAACCACGAGAAGCGAGCAAGCGCTTACCTGATGCCGCCTCAGCTCCGCGAGGATTTTCTCCACGCTCTTCCGGGTCGACGGAGCGACATCGTGAATTGAAACCACCAGGGCGCGCTGCACGCTCGTAGCCTCGCCATGGCAGGAAAGCGGACAAGCCGAAACTGCGCCGCGACCGCGCTTCGCGAGCGAAGCGTCTACAAGCCGCCTTGGCCCGCGGCGCCGCGACCTGTAGACGCCTACCTCCGGGAGAGTATCTGTTTAGCGTGCAACGCGTCTTTCGCCTCCACGCCGGGCGACCTCAAACTGGACATGCGGAAGCATGTCCCTCCGGAGGGACGCGCTTCCGCGCGTCCAGGAAGTCTAAGTCAAGCAATGCCTGTGTGACGCCAAACAGATACCCGGGAGGCGCGAAGGGACGGGTGGCTGCTCTACAACCGGCAAATCAGCTCAAACTCTGCTTTGCCTAACGGCTGGACCGACAAGCGCGAGTTTCGCAAGAGGACGATGCCGCGCAGCTTCGGCTCCGCCTTGATCTGCTCCAGCGTCACCGGTTTGCGCAGCGCTTTCGCCGGTTTTAGTTCGACCGCGCTCCAATCCCCCTCCTCCGCCGTCGGGTCGGGAAACGCTTCGCGCGTCACCTGCGCGATGCCGATCACGGCCTTGTCACTCACGCTGTGATAGAACAAAACCGCATCACCCTTGCGCATCGCGCGCAGATTGTTGCGCGCCTGGAAATTCCGCACCCCGGTCCATTTCGTTAGGCCGTCGCGCACGAAATCGTTCCACGAATAGGCTTCCGGCTCCTGTTTCACGAGCCAGTATTTCTTCATCGCGATCCCATAGCACAGTCGTCGCGGCCGGGGAATCACGCATTTGTCTCTTGCTCGCGGTCCGGCGCGGTCATCCCGAGCGCAGCCGAGGAATCCCGTGGCGTTAGCTTAAAGGTTTTGCCACGGGATCCCTCGACTGCGCTCGGGATGACGATCTCTCCTCCCGCCGGCGTCCTATTCTCGTGGCCGTGGCGGTATTTTTCCGATATTCTTTTCGCGTATGAAACCTCGAACCGCGGTACTGATCTGGTCGCTGGCTCTGGTCGCCGCCGCGCAGGCGGCGGAATATCCTGCGCCTCACGAAGGCGACTTCATCGCGCGCGACTTCAAGTTCACCTCCGGTGCCAAGCTGCCGGAGCTGCGGCTGCATTACCGCACGCTCGGCAAACCGGTGAAGGACGCGCAGGGCATAACGCAAAACGCCGTCCTCATCATGCACGGCACCACCGGCAGCGGCGCGCAATTCATCCGACCGGAGTTCGCCGGCGAACTTTTCGGGTCGGGCCAACCGCTCGATGCCACGAAGTTTTTTATCGTTCTGCCGGATGACATCGGCCACGGCAAATCGAGCAAGCCGAGCGATGGCATGCATGCGAAATTTCCGAACTACGGTTACCGCGACATGGTGGAGGCGGAATACCGGCTGCTGACCGAAGGCCTCGGAGTTAATCACGCGCGCCTCGTCATGGGCACGTCGATGGGCGGCATGCACACCTGGCTCTGGGGCGAAATTCATCCTGAGTTCATGGACGCATTGATGCCGCTGGCGAGTCTCCCGACGCAAATCTCCGGACGCAACCGCGTCTGGCGCCGCATCGTAATCGACGCGATTCGGAACGATCCGGCCTGGAGCGCCGGCGACTACAAGACGCAGCCGCCGAGCCTGCGGACCGCGGCGGAAATGCTTTGGTTCATGAGCAGCAATCCGATCCTGCGACAGAAGGAAGCGCCTTCGCTAGCCGGGACCGACGAGGTGCTGGACAAGTTTGTGAATGATTACGTCAAGACGAGCGACGCGAACGACGTGCTCTACGCGGTCGAAGCGTCGCGCGATTATGACCCGGGTCCGAACCTCGAAAAAATTCGCGCACCTCTGCTCGCGATCAATTCGGCCGACGACCTGATCAATCCGCCGGAGCTCGGCATTCTGGAGCATGAGATCAAGCGGGTCGCGAAAGGGCGCGCGCTGGTGATTCCACTGAGCGACAAAACGCGCGGCCACGGGAGCCACACGATGGCAGCGCTGTGGAAAGATCAGTTGGTCGATTTGCTCAAGCGATCGGAACGGAAGTCAGGCTTGTAGCCTGACTCGGCCGACGATCTTCCAGCTCGTCGGATCAGGAACGGCGGGCTGGAAGGCCGCCGGTCGAGTCAGTCGGGACGACCGACTTCCGGCGTCTCGCTTTGCTGCCCCGTTTTTCGCACGGTAAGATTCGACAACCCTGGCGACATGCTTCACAATCGGTGCCATGCCACGCCTTCCCTTCATTACTTTCGAGGGCTCGGAAGGCTGCGGCAAATCGACCCAAGTGCGCCTGCTGGCCGCGCGCCTAACGAATGCCGGCGTGCCGCTCCTCGTCACCCGCGAGCCGGGCGGGACGCCGATCGGCGAAACGATTCGCCATCTCCTGCAATTCGCGCGGGAGAGCGTGGCCATGACACCGGAGACGGAGCTGCTCCTTTTCGAGGCCAGCCGCAGCCAGCTCGTCAGGGAAGTGATTCAACCGGCGCTCGATCGCGGCACGGTGGTGCTCTCCGATCGTTTTGCTGATTCCACCACTGTCTATCAGGGTGTCGCGCGCCGACTCGACCATGAAATGGTCGGGCACCTGAACGCTTTCGCGGTGGGCAATTGCTGGCCTGATCTCACCTTCGTCCTCGATATCGATGCCGAAACGGCGCGCGCCCGCATGATGCGCCGGGTGCGGCCGGCCGCCGGGATCGACCGCATGGAACAGGAACCGCTGAAATTTTACCAGGCGGTCTGCGCAGCGTATCGCGAGCTGGCGGCGCGCGAACCGCACCGGATCAAGTTGATCGATGCGACTCGGACGATGGAAGAGCTCGAAGAGGAAATCTGGGAGATCATTGCGACGCGCTTCGGTCATCTCTCGCGTCTGATCCCGGCGCTCCGCCAGAGCCGGCTCTCCTAGCCGTGGCTTTCACGACGAAAGTTGCGCTCGATTATTTGCGCGGGGCCCAGGCGCGCAGCCGTCTTGCGCACGCCTACCTCATCACGGGCGCGACCGGCAGTGGCAAGCGCAACCTCGCGGCGGACGTGGCGCACCTGGTCAACGGCGCCTCCACGGGGGCCGTCTTCGCGGGGAGCGCGCCGGATGTTTACCTGGCCGGCCCGGAGTCGAAATCGCGCCGCATCGTGGTCGAACAAATCCGCGCCCTCGAACACGCGCTCCAGCTGCGGGCGAGCGACGGCCGGCGCAAGGTGGCCATCATTTCCGAGGCCGATCGGATGATGGCGCAAGCGGCGAACGCCTTTCTGAAGACGCTCGAGGAACCGCCTAACAATTCGCTCCTCCTCCTGCTCAGCGCGATCCCGGAAGTCCTGCCCGACACGATTCGGTCGCGTTGCCTTGCCATTCCGCTCGCGCCTCCGACCGACGCGAAACTTTCGGACGAGGCAAACGAGTTGCTCGAGTTGCTCAACGGCCACGCCACTACCGGGTCGGGCGAAGTGCACGAAGCCTACCAGCTGGTGCAGGGTTTCCAGCGCCTGCTTGGGAGAATCCGGCGCAGCATCGAGGAAGAAAATGACGAGGCGCAGCAGCGCGAAGAAACGCGCTACCGGAACACAACCGACGGCGCCTGGCTCGAACACCGCGAAGAGCATTACAAGGCCTTCACGGAAAGTCTTTACCTGCACCGGCGTGCCGAGCTGGTGGAAATCCTTTTTCGCTGGTGGGGGGACGTTCTCCGGAGCGGCACCGGCGTCCCCGCCCGGGAGCTGCCCACTGCGCGCGCCAGCACAGAGGCCAGTGCGCGGCGCCTAACGACTCAGGAAATTCTTCAGCGCCTGCGGCGGCTGGAGGAATTGCGCGATCATCTCGGCCGCAACATCCCGGAGGCGCTCGCGCTCGAAGTCGCGTTCCTGAATATTTTTCGCTTCTAGCGCGGGAAGTTGAAAGAAGATGAACGGCATTGCAACAAATCAGACGAAGAGAACGTTCCAGGACGAGCGGAAGCTCGCCCCTTCGGAGGGACATGCTTCCGCATGTCCAGGATACGCAGAACTCCAACGATTCACGACGCCCAGAGCATGACTGCGCGCCCGACACTTCGCGTTGGCCTGATTGGTCATGGCTTCATGGGTAAAGCACACTCCAACGCCTGGCGGCAGGCGCCGCGGTTTTTCAACCTGCCGGCGGAGGTGCGGATGAGCACGCTCTGCGGACGCGACGCGCGCGCGGTCAAGAAAGCGGCGGCTGATTTTGGCTGGGAGAAGAGCGCAACCGACTGGCGCGCGGTGGTCGCCGATCCCGAGATCGACCTCATCGATATCAGCACGCCTAACGATTCACATGCCGCGATTGCGATCGCGGCGGCCGCCGCGGGCAAGGCGGTCCTGTGCGAAAAGCCGCTCGCGCGCGACGTGAGGGAAGCGGAGCGGATGACGAAGGCGGTGCGCCAGGCGCGGGTGGTGAACATGGTTTGCCACAACTATCGGCGCGTGCCGGCCCTCGCCCTGGCGCGGGAAATGATAAAGCGCGGGGAACTGGGCGAACGCCTCTTTCATTTTCGCGCCCGCTACGCGCAGGATTGGATCGTCGATCCGGAATTTCCGCTCGTCTGGCGGCTGCGCTCCGGCTCGGCCGAATCGGGATCGTTAGGCGACCTCGGCTCGCACATCGTCGATCTCGGTCGCTATCTGGTGGGAGAATTCCGGGAGGTCTGCGCAACCCTCGAGACTTTTGTGAAACAGCGTCCCGTGCCGGAGGCGCGAGGGCGCCGCGGCAAAGTGAAGGTCGATGATGCAGTCGCTGTCATCGGGCGCTTTCGCAACGGCGCGCTCGCCACGCTGGAGGCGACGCGTTTCGCGCAGGGGCGGAAAAATGCCCTGACAATCGAAATCAATGGCAGCGAGGGCTCGCTCGTCTTCGACCTCGAGGAGATGAATCGACTGCGGTTTTACAGCGCGCGCGACCCGGCGACGGAGCGCGGGTTTCGGGAGATCATCGTGACGGAAGGCGCGCATCCCTATATCGACCATTGGTGGCCTCCCGGCCATCTCGTCGGCTACGAGCACAGCTTCGTGCACACGATTGCAGACTTCGTTAGGGCAATCGTCGCCCGGAAAAATGTCGCGCCGAGTTTCGCGGACGGTCTCGCCACCCAGCGCGTGCTCGAAGCGATCGCGCAAAGCGCGCAGCGTCGCGCCTGGGTGACGTTGTAGCCGCTTCCCTGAGGGAAGCGCGAGAGTTGCTCTGCCCGCAGCATCAAACCACGCATTCCTTGGCGACGCTTCACGGGGACCGGGGTCAGCGCCCCGGCTACAGCCTGCGCCCCCGGGCTACAACGCTTTCTCGCTCCGCGGCCGAAAATTCAACATGAGCGGCAGCCCGGGAAAGGGCTGCGCCTCGCGGAGGCGCGCTTCCAAAAAGCGCGCATAGGTTTCGCCTAACAATTTCGGATCGTTGACAAAGAGGACGAATTCCGGCGTCGCAAGCGCTCGCTCCGTCGCGCCGCGCGCCTGGGTGGCGTAAAACAACTTCATGCGCTTGTTGCCGGACATCGGCGGCGGGTTGGCGGCAAAGGCTTCCCGCAGGAGTCGGTTAAGAACGCCGGTGCTCAACCGCGCGTGCGCGGCGCGCCGGATCTTGCGGATCGCGCCGAAGAACCGATCGACATTCTCGCCGGTCAGCGCGGAAGCGACGAGAATCGGCGCATAGGGCAGAAAGAAAAGGCGCTCGCGCGTTTCCTCGATCAGCTTCGCCAGCGTCTCCTTTGCGCCGCGCGCCGGTTTCACGAGGTCCCATTTGTTGACTAGGAGGAGCGATGGCTTGTGCGCCTTCTGCATCAGCGCCGCGATTTTCTTGTCCTGCGAAGTGACCCCGATGGCGGCGTCGATCACGAGCACGCAAAGATCGGCCCGGCGAATGGTGCGCTCCGATCGCATCACGCTGAAGACTTCGACGGAAGTGGAATGTTTACCCCGCGCGCGCATGCCGGCGGTGTCGATCAGGACGAAGTCATCCGCGCCATGCCGGTAGGCGATGTCGACGGCGTCGCGCGTCGTGCCGGGCAGGTTGCTCACGATCGTACGCCGGTCACTCAGGATCGCGTTGATGAGGGAAGATTTGCCAACGTTAGGCCGGCCAACGATGGCCAGCGAGAGGACGGGATTGCTGATCTCTGATTTCTGATCTCTGATCTCTGCCTGCGGGAGCAGTTGCTCGATCGTTTCGACTAACGAGCCGATGCCCAAACCGTGCGCCGCGCTGATGCTGACAGCATCCGGGAAACCGAGCCGGGAAAATTCTCCGGCCAGATCCTCATGTTTGGGATGATCGATCTTGTTCACCACCAGCACGACCGGGCGCCGCGAGCGGCGCAGGAGTCGGGCCAGTTCCTGGTCGATCGGGGTGAGACCCTGCTGCGCGTCGACGAGGAAGAGAATGACCTGCGCCTCCTGCATCGCCGCATCGGCTGCGCTGCGCACTTCCTTCAGCAGCTCGGTTTCCCCCGCGCCGCCGATTCCGCCCGTGTCCCAGACCGTGAACGGCTCCGTGCCGCGCCGGCTCACGGCGGAAATACGATCGCGTGTAATCCCGGGCTGATCGTGGACGATGGCGATGCTGCGTCCGGCGAGGCGATTAAAGAGCGCGGATTTGCCAACGTTAGGCCGTCCGACGATGGCGATGTTGCGAGTGAGTGCTTTCTCCATGGAATCCCGGCGCCGGCTAGCTGGCGTTCGACTGACCGTGGGCGCCGAGCTGGCGGAACCCGTCCATCACATAGACGATGCCGGAGACAAAGGTGAAAAATCCGGCGGCCGCCACGATGTAAAGCAGCGGGATAAACATCAGCTGCAACATGACCCACGCGATCGCCGCCATCTGGAGGAAGGTTGCGATTTTTCCCGTCCAGTTCGGTTGCACACGCACCTTGCCGACCAACAAATGGAGCACCACGCTGCCGACGACGATGACGACATCGCGGCTGATGACAAGGACCGGAAACCAGACCGGGAAACGACCGTATTGCGGATCAACGTCGCTCCAGTTGCTGATACTCAGCGTGATGATGCCGCTGAGGAGCAGACCTTTGTCGGCGATCGGATCGAGAATTACGCCAAGCGCACTTTTTTGATTGTAGCGGCGCGCGATGTAGCCATCCAGACCATCGCTCACGGCGGCGACGAGAAAGATCGCAATGGCGGTAAAGCGCAGCCATTCCTGCGGTTCGCCGGCCTTGATGCTTTCGCCGTAGTAGATGGCCATCATGACGAAGGCCGGGATCATCAGGATGCGGACGACGGTGATCTTATTGGCGGTGGTCATGACGACAAAGCCAATATGCCCACGGCTTGACCAAAAAAGAAAGGGGACAAGTGAGCCCCGGCCGGCCAGTGCGCCGCGCCCAAGCCCCCAAGTCGGACGGAGCTTTTGCGGCCGTAATCGTCACGCTTGAAGCCGGGAGGAATTCGCTCCATCATTGTCCGTGAGCAAAGTCGAGCAAATGGAAACGGAACTGCGCAAGCTTTCGCAAGCGGAACCTCGGCAGATCCGTGAGTAGCTGGACGACTTCATCGAAGATGAGATGGAATTCACTCCGGAATTCGAACGCTCGATCCAGGCGGCCGAGCGTGACATGGCGGCGGGAGAGAGTGCGCGGGTGCGTGAGCCGGAAGGCTCGTGAGCGCGGCGACGCGGTGAATAGTGCTTCGCTGAAAGATTAGTCCAGCGCTTATCCCATCCGGGAATGACGATCGCACGAACCCCCGGGGACCAGATATCTCTTCTCGAGTTAGGGGATCGAGTGGCCTTTGTTGGTCTTCACCAGATTGGTGTCCGCACTCTTGATCCGGCCGTCTGCGTTGAGATCCTCGCGGAAATTGGCGCTCGTCACCGGCTGGTTCAGTTGGCCCTTGACGAGCGTCTGATCGGACTTGCCAACCACACGGCTGGCGTCGGCGTCGGCGACAAGGAAACCAAACGGAACATCTCCGTGCGGTTGCCCATCACCATTGATGTTCTGCGTGTGGAGAGTTACAACCTCGGCCGTCGTCACACCCGTGAGTTGTGCCGTCATACTGTTGCCACTGAAGGTAATGGCTCCTACGGTGGCCGTGCCGCTTAGAACCGTAACCTGGCCCGACGTGACCGGGGCATCGAAGGTAAAGACGGCGTTGTAGGTCGTAGCGCTGCGACATTCCACCCCGGAGACACCGGTTAGCGGCATGTTCACATCGAATGTCCCCGCCGCGCCATGAGTCAGGCGCGACGCCGCGCTCAGGAGGTTGATTCCAGAGGCAGTAGGAGCGACCCGGACATAATAAACGTCTTCCTCGTGCTGGTTTCGGCTCGCGTTGAAGTTGAAGGTAGCCGAATAGGCCACGTCGGCGCCGGTGCTGTCCGAGACCATGGTGATGTAATCGCCTATCTTGCTCTGGTTCGGATAGCCTTCGAACGGATTAAACGAAATGCTCACCGCCACGTTCGGCGCCCAGGTCACGCCCGCGTCGGTGCTCCACGAATAGAAGAGTTGCGAATCGGTGTTATTCGCCGCATTCCGCGTGTCATACCAGACCGCATCAAGCCGTCCATTAGGCGCCACCGAGAATGTCCCAAACCAGTGCCACTTGCTGGGATTGACCGGGTCGTCATTGATCTTCTTAGGTGCGCTGAAAGTCAAGCCGCCGTCTGTGCTGCGGACAAACATCACGTCGGTTGTGCTTCGCCCGGACGGCACCACGCTGGCCAGCATGTAAATGTTGTTGTTAGTCGACCCGCCAGAGTGATCGATCGCGAGGAATACCATTCCATCCAGTCCTGCTGGATTGATCCCCCCGCTCCCGAGGAAGCCACCCATGCTAACGGATTTGCTTTGGTCAAAACTTGGCGTCTGGGTCGCGAGCTGTGCATTGCTCGAGCGCTCGCAAAAGAACTGGCTGAAACCTTCGCCGCCGATAAACAGGTTACCATTGCTATCCACGTCGAGCGTTCCGTCGGTTGGTGAGTTAGGAATAACAATCGGCGACTGCCAGGTGACCCCGCCGTTGATGGAACGTTGAAATTGCACCCCCCCGCCGCTGCAGTTAATGCCGTCGTCGGACTGGTATTGGAACGCGTGCCCCGGGCCGTTGGTCTTATCGATCGTGAGCCATTGCTTGTCGCCGCCGCCGGCTCCTTTCTCACCCGAGAGCAGCGTCCACGATTGGCCGCCGTTCATCGAACGCCACAGGTCGTCGCAAAAAAAAGACTCCTGGACGTTTGACTGAAGACTGAGATAAAAAAAGTTTCCTACCTCATCGGAGTTTGTCACCGGGTCGCTGCGGAAGACGCCGTTTTCGAGGACCCCGGGGAAGGTCCATGTGGCACCGCCAGTGGTCGTGTAACCCCACCCGCCCTGCCGGAAATTGGATGTAACGTCGTTGAATTGTCGCCAGGCGATTGTTTTCTTGCTGCCGTCTATGGGATTAACCGAGATCGAGCACTCGTTCGCGGCATCGCCGACGATATTCTGGCCACTCGCATTGACGTTCACCTGGAAGCTGGTGAATGAAGCGAATTGCGAAATCATTCGCGGCGAAGTCTCTATTACGCGAGGGGCAGCAGGCGGGTTGTCGTATGTCTCCAGCGGCACATTTCGTGGCACCCTCTGTGTGGGCGCCAGTTGGCCGGAAGCCAGGGGAACTAAAAACAGCGACAGCAGACAGGTGAAAAGGGTGGCCTTTAACATTCTAAAAAGGATTATCATAATAAACTCCCTGCACGAACGGTTCTGGACTACAGAAACAGACGACAGCCGTCAAGGCAAAAAAGAGGAGGCAATCACGCGAGCCGGGAAAAGAGGAAGACGACATAAGAAACGAACGTCGCCGCGGCGAGCAGGGCCAGGAACTCATGATATCCTTCGCGCGCGATCATCAGCCCGGTCACCGCGAAGGAAGCCCAGAAAAGGTGAAAGCCCAGGTTCATCGGGCGGGGCAACTGATGGTGCAGGATGAGGTCCCGTCCGAGGCTCAGAGCCGTCGAGCCGAGAAAGAGAGAGAAAAGATGTCGGCGCTGCGCGAAGTAATGCGCCCGCAGATCAACCGCGCGGTCCGGGGAAAAATCCGGATAGACCAGGCCCGT
This sequence comes from Spartobacteria bacterium, assembly GCA_003169975.1. GTDB lineage: Bacteria > Verrucomicrobiota > Verrucomicrobiia > Chthoniobacterales > UBA10450 > Palsa-1392. The sequence goes on from PNAA01000010.1 coordinate 13,731, forward strand.
CAGCAGGTAGAGCGCGATCGTCTGGGCCAGGAGAATGGCGAAGTCACTGAAGTCCCACACCTGCCGGGTGCGCAGATCGAACATCGCCCACCAGGTTTGCGTGCAGACGAGCAGCAGCACGCCGGCCCACACCTGCGTCGGCCAGAATCCCCTGACCCGCTCGCGCGCGAGCATTTGGCCGCGCATCCCGGTCAAGAGCTGCGTCACCGCCAAGCCGATGATGATCGACAGAAGAACAGAAAGATAACTGAATTCGTCCATCAGGATTCGATTGTTGCCAGGTTTTTGCAGACCCGACAACGATTAAACACCGCGATCGTATCCCGCAATCTTCGTCACCCGTTCTCAGACTTCCGATGGTCGAGTTGAGTCCGTTCCATTTCTCCCACGTCTGCAAGCAAGCGACCGGCATGTCCCGCTGCAACAATAACCAATAACCGAAGCGCCGTCGGCGTTCTCCTCAGCGTTCAGTTCTCCGACAAGTCGCTAACTGAAGGGTACGCAACCTCGCGGCCAGACGCCGTCCTTCCCTTACTGCGGGAAGTAACCCTGGCCGACGATTTGGCCGAGATTGTTAATCCCCAGGGCGTTGCCCGCCGCCGTCGAGAAGATTACCGGCGCGCTCGTCGAAGTCGCCCACATGACAGCGTGGGTGGCATCGGTCGTATCTGACGCGAACCCCACGATCACTCCATTCCCATTAATCGCGCGGGCGGAAGTCGAATTCCCGCCCAGCCCCTTGAGGAACCTCAGGCCCGTGCCGGGAGCGGTGTAGAACGCCAAGTCGCTCGTGCCGGTTTCGTCGAGGCCGACGACCTGCCCGGCGTCGTTGATCGCATACGCCTGCGAGAAGACCGTCCCGGGAACCATCCCGATCAAACTCATGCCCAGTTTTTTCGTCCAGTTCATCGGTTCAGGCGGCTGCCCCAGTGCGAACGAGATTCCCACGATCTTGGTGTGGTTATTTATCGCCAGCCCAGAGTTGCCTTGCCCGCCATCGACCGTCCCGAGATCGCGCGGCTGCACCATGCCCGGCGACCAGAGATAGGCGTGATAGATGCTGCCATGCTGATCGACGATCAGGTTGCCCGTCACCTGATCCAGCTCATTGATCGCGTAGGCCGTGTTACCGTTGTCCGACCTCGACGAGATATCGCCGAGAGTGGTAAAGCCATTCGTCGGCGACCAGAAGAAGGCCACCTGCCGCCCATCCACCTGCCGCCCGTATCCGACCACATTCCCGGCGGAGTTCACTCCCGTGCAAAAGACCTCTGCCGTCGTGCTGTCACCGCCACCCGGGACACCGATATCCACCATCCCGGTCGCCTCCGTCCAGATAAACCCGTGGTAGTAAATCCGGCCATCCGTCGGTATGTAGCTGCCCACGACGATGCCGTTGTCGCTCACGGCAGTGGCAAAGCTGTCGCCGCCGAGCGTACCGAGATCGCGAATGCCCGTCGTCGGGTCCCAGAGGAAAGCATGCGACTGGCCGAGAGCCGTGCTGATGGTCGTGAGGATGAACGTCACCGAGGCGAGGAAGAGGAAATGTTTTTTCACAAACGTTCGATTTGTTAGGGCTGGAGGATCGTTAGGGCTGTGGAAAAAGCGTGGTGCAGGGGGGCCCGCAGGCGAAGATATATCTTTTGCCAGATTGAGCGGAACATTGTCAAGCCTCTTCCCTCCCGAAGGCCGCGAAGTGGGCGATCCCGCCTGCAAGACCAAGAACCTTTAACGAATAGCCGATCAACCAGTCGCCGCTGGATCAAGGCGCAGGGACCCGCGCCCGCGAACCCCCGGCCAGTAAAGAGTCTGGGACACCAGCGCAACCGCCGCCCATAGGCGCCGCCTATTACAGCCAGACGTACTAAGTATTTCAAACGGAGCGCCGGCGGTCCGTCATTGAGACATGCAAACACTCACCTTAAGCAGCCATGGCAGACACGGTCAGCTGCCCGATCCAAGAACTCCGATGCGCCTGCGCGCCTTTCGCTTCGTCAGCAAGCGCTTCGCGCAGCGCGAGCGGCCCAGTGTTGTCGCCGAATTTCTTCTTTTCGCGCTGATCGCCCTCACGGCCACCTGGCCGATGTTCACCCTGGCTCATGCCTTCGGCCTGGGCCGGTAATCTCAGTTTCGCCTGATGCGGCGCTTGTCGGGTCGGACCGACCACCCGTCAGGTTAAGAAGGCTGCCGCAGCTTCCTCACGGAACGCCGCGGCGGCCTTGCTCTCGAACCGCAAAGGATTGCGCAGCAAAGTCAGCTCGCGCGTCGGCACCGGGCGGGCAAAAGGCACCGCCACGCAGCCGCGGGTAAACCCGGCCTCGACCATCATCTGCGGGATCACCGTCACCCCCAGCCCGGCCGCCACCATGCTCGCGATCGTCACGAGCTGAGCGCCCTGCAGCACCACCTCAGGATTCAACTTATTCGCCGCGAGCAACTGCCGCACCTTCTTCGAGAGCGAATGCACCTCGTGCAGGAGGAGAAACTTCTCCGTCGCCAGATCGCTCCACTTGATCGTCTTTTTGCGCGCCAGCCGATGCTTCTCCGGCAGCAGCATCAGCAAGGGCTCCTCGCCCAGTGAATGACGCTCCAGCGTGGGCGATTCGTCGCCCGACGACGCCAGCACCACCTCCAGCGTCCCGTCCTCCAGGCGCTGCGCCAGCTTGTCGGTCGTATCCTCGAACAACTCGAACGTCACCTTCGGATAGCGCTGCTGGAACTGCCGGATGAGCCGCGGCAGCACGTAGAGCGCGATCGATGGCACCGCGCCGACCGAGAGCCTTCCGGCCACCTCGTGCTCGAGCGCTGCGACCGAGCGGCGGGCATCGGCGATCCCGGTGAGAATTTGCCGGGCGTAGACGAGCAGAGACCGGCCGGCCTCGGTCAGCACGACCGCGCGCGGCAGGCGATCGAACAACTGCTGATTCAGCTCCGCCTCCAGCTTCTGGATTTGCTGACTGAGCGACGGCTGGGAGACATGCTCGCGTTCCGCCGCATGCGAGAAGCTCCCCTCCTCGGCGACCGCCACAAAGTAGCGGAGCTGATGAATCTCCATCCTGCGACACTCCGCTGCGAACCGCGCTTTGTCGACGTGCTCGCGGCTGGAACTTTGCCTGTTAGCTCCGGCGCCTGCGTCTGCCGCCCAAGAACAAATAACCAACAGCCGATAACGAAAACGCCGGCGGCGTTTTGCCTTGTCAGCATTTCAGCTTTCCGCTTTTCTTCGCCCATGCCCGCCACGCCGCTTCCCGCCGACAACCCGACCCGCTTCCTTAAGATCGCGCGGCCCGACACCGACGAAAACCTGCCGCACATCGGCCTCGTCGGCGACACCTACACCATCCTCCTCTCGGGCGCCGAGACCGCCGGCCGCTATTGCCTCATCGACATGCACATCCCGCCGGGGGGCGGTCCACCGCCGCATCGGCATGACTTCGAGGAATCCTTCACCGTCCTGGAAGGCGAGATCGAAGCCACCTTCCGCGGAGAAAAATCGATCGTGCACGCAGGCCAAACCGTGAGCATCCCGGCCAACGCGTCGCATTCCTTCACCAACGCCTCCGGGAGCGCGGCCCGGTTACTCTGCATTTGCGCGCCGGCCGGTCAGGAAGAATTCTTCGCGCAGGTCGGCGTTCCTGTGCCCAGTCGCAGATCCACTCCACCACAGCTCGACCAGGCAGAGCAGGCGGAGTTAAGGAAGAGATCCCAGGAGCTAGCTCCGAAATATCGGACGGAGCTTCTGCAGCGGTAGGTGTCGTTGGATCAGGTCGGAAGTCTACGGATTCGCAACAGACTTGATGGTATCGCACTACCGCATTAGCCTTGCGTCGTGACCGCAGCGCACATCATCAGCGAGATCAAGTCCCTCACGCCCGAAGAACAAGCCGGCGTGGTGCGCTTCGTCTATAAACTCGACGCTGAGCGAAAGCTGAGTGGTCCGGAACTCTCCACGTTAGCAGAGCGCCTGGTCCAAACCGACGATCCCATCGAAAGCCTCGCGGGTGCGCGAATCGATTGTCCGCGGCTTTTACGGCGCGCAGCGCGAGGCCTAAGATTCGCCGGCGTTGGTCGCGAAGTATCGGGCTGAAATGATCGAGTACTCACCTGCCTTCCCCAATTTCAGCGTTTGAAAGCCCGGCCCTTGCTCAGCATCCATTATGCAGTTTTCAGCATCTCAACCTTTCTCCGCGATTACCCCAAGTATCGGGCGGCTTCCGCAGCGTAGCTATCGTGTCACGAAGAGGAAGTCGAATGGCTGGTGGTTGCTCTTCGGAATTTCAAATGTGTAGACACGGCCCCACCGATCATCCATATCTCGACCCTAGGGAGTAAACAATGGCGGACGAATCCAACGTTATCTTTTCTACGTACAATGACCTGTACGCCGCTCGATCGATCGGCCTGTCGCTTGGAAAACCTACCGCGCACTTTGTCCGACTCCTTCGCCTCTTCCCGCCTGACGGGCGTTTGGCATTGCTGCGTGATGCTTATGACTCCGCGAAACCCCTTTACAAGGGGTATTTCACTCTGGCGCAGTTCGTCGCGTTCATGCTGTTCGCTTTGGACCCGCGAGAAGACATCCCAGATGCACTAAATGTAGGGACGCCAACGAGCGTAAGGCCCGAGAAACTAACGACCAAACAACGGTCTGCCATAGATGCGGTTTTATCGGGCGCTAACGAAGGGCTTGTTGCCACATTGCTAATTCGCGCATCACTAGGAGATGCGAGAAGTATCGAATCTGAGCTTCTGCGAGTGTTGGCGCAGTCTCTCGGTAGCCGAATTGATGATGCGCGCCTGGCAGCGGGAATCGCCCAATGCCTACTTTTTAATCAAAAGTTATTCGATAGCTATAAGGATGAGACAACCGAACTCGTTGGATTTGCTACGTCAGTGTCTCGCGAGCAATTCGAGGCGTACGATGATGATGATGATGATGACTACTGTTCCGTTGACTCACGCTGGCATTTCGTTGACCTGTTAGACACGCAGGGTCCGGACGTTGAGCTCGACCGATCAATGTTCGACAAACTCACTCGCGACGTATCCGATATTGTCGAGAAGGATGTGTTGTCCTCTGCTAGCGAATTGAATCGCGAATTGTTGAACGATTTAGCGCTCGCAGAGAAATTCGGATTTGTCGAATCAGCCTCCGGGCTTTTTATACCTAGCCACGCTGGGAAAAACATTAGCGTGCAGTTTGCTAGAAGCTATCCGAAAAG
>PNAA01000031.1 GCA_003169975.1 Spartobacteria bacterium
TACGGAGCCTGCGCTCCGCTCCGGCTCAGCAAAAAATGCGGTGTCCTGGTTTGATCGCACAGTGTCCTGCTTTGCTTGCCCGGTGTCCTGCTTTGCTCGCACCACGACAGCTTGAAATCGATCCGGTCGTTTTCGGTGGTGCCGGCTGGCGTTCCGTTGTTTCTTCCCGGCGGGTGCCTGTAGCTCAACTGGATAGAGCATCTGACTTCGGATCAGAAGGTTGGGGGTTCGAATCCCTCCAGGCACGCCATAGTAAAACGAACGATACGCCTCAAAGCCTAAATCTTGCTTGGCCATTTCTTGGCCAATTATTTGGACTATTGTAGATGTCGAGTTCCCGTCCTCTTCCTCGACCCCGCCTTTCTTCTTCGGGGTATGGGGCTCCGGCGGTGGATAAAGGACGCTCGGGTTTCTCATCGTAGCTGTGTTTCACCGAGGGCCGGGTCCCTGCCCCCCGGGGTCTCTCGGTGAGGGCTACCCGCGAGGGGTGTGGGAATGGGGGTCTCGGTTGCTCATCCCCAGGTAAAAACCGAAAACCGTGGATGCTCTCAGGTTCTCTCAAGTGTGCCCAAAAACGCCAACTGGTGTATAAGACAGGTGGATAAAGGATTTGACACTCCCTAACGAATCCGGCGACATTTTCGACCCCGCTTCCCTCTTGGCGTGCCCGTCTCGGTCGCGCCTAAGCGAGCTTTTAATTGCCGACCAGCGATTTGCAGCGGCATCCTCAGCGGGGATTGACGTGCCGCCCAATTCCAAAATAGCATCCGAACCATGAACAGCCCCGCCTCGGTAGTCATGTTTGCGGTGTCGATCTTGGCGCTGACCAGTTTGCACGCACAAAGTCTGGCTCCGAATACCCTTCCGAGTTTTCCTCTGACCCCCGAACTGCTGGGCAGGTTGCTTGACCTGGTTGCCCGTAGAGGCACCGATTACGAGACCCCCGCGCTGGTCAGCAATGCCGTGGGGTTCGGCGCCACCGGCCATACCTGGCGGAACCGGCAGGTAAACACCCCTGACTCTCGGCCCGGCTGTAGCCATTGCTTTTCCATCGACCGCGGAGGCGAAAAGGATCTCGCCATTGTTTTCCGCACCCCGAACGACATGAAAATCTATCGGACTGAGCGCAACGGGAAAATAGTCTCGGCCGTGATTTATGACAGCAAGACACGGCAAATCACGATGCGCGATCCCGTCGAGGCGCAGGCCGAAGTCAACGCGGAGTTCGTGTTCTGGGCCACAGCATTCAGGAAAGCTGATGCAGAGTAGAGCCTCCCGGTCGGCAACCCATACTAGGAATTGAGGGTGTCGCAATCCCGGCAGGGATCAGCGCAATTCCGCTCCACCTCCAGAAACGCCGTCAGCAGTTCATCCGAGCGCAGTCAGCGTTCACGATAAAACAGTCTATTGCCCGCGTCCGTCGATGGCGGTCGCCATTCCCCGCGACCACGCTCACGGACTGGAACATGCTGAAGATCCCGGATGAAGAGCCCGCCCAAAATGATGCCCCGCAACAACTCGGGGTCATTTGAAGAAGCCGTCTAGATCGGCCTTTACTGCTCAAGATCAAAGCAGAATTGCCGCCGTCTCAACCCCTCACGGGTTGGCTCGACTGTTCGTCGGATCAGCCGTCCTTAAGGGTCTGATTACCCATCGCGCCTGCGTGAGTGAGTTTCGCCGCCGCGCCAAATGAATGTGTTGCGGTCATGGCATTTGGACATAACAGCTTCGATCAAAGAGTATTAGACAGATCAACCAATTCGCCTTTTCAGTGGAAGTTAGGATGTTGAAGTCTGTCCCACAAACCTAAAAATTTCGGATCAGAAGGTTGGGGATTCGAATCCCTCCAGGCACGGAATCCTCAAATAGTTGGCTCGGTCAACATTACGAATTGTCGCTTCAGGATGCCGGATCACTGCAAGCAATAGACTTCAATCAGGCCGACACCGGTCTGTGCGCCGTTGCCGCGCACGATGGCAGTGTAGGCACCCGGCGTGAGCCAGCCGAGGGTGGCGGACTCCAGCGGGTCGGTCGGTGCCAGGGCCGCTGCTTGCAGGTCGAGCGCCTGGGTGTCGGCCCAATTATCGTTGGAGGTCACCAGCGCGCCATTCGAGTCGTGCAACTCCAGCGTCGGATCGGCCAGCGCGCCGCTCACCCCGAGAGTCGCGAGAGAAGGACCGAGTGCTCGCACAACCACTTTCGGACAGCCGGTCTCTCCGCCGAGAATAAATCCGCCGATCATGACGGAGTCCTGGAGGCCGACAAACCCGCGCGTGCTGATATTGGCGAGCTTGGAAGCAGAGGTCGGACTCAGGTCGTAGACCTCGGCCAGACCGATCCCGCCGCCACTCGCTCCACCTGACACGACGGCGGTGTATGCGCCCGGCGGGAGTGTGAGCCTGACGGCGGCTTCGGCATCGTTCGACGGCGCGAGGCCGCTTGCTGTGATCGCGTCTTTCTGCGTGCTTTGCCAGTCGTCATTCGAGGCGATGACGGCGCCGGTCTGATCGTGAATCTCCAAGGCAGGATTCGCGAGCACGCCCGACACCCCAAATTGGGCAAGCGACGGACCGAGCGCGCGCACCAGCAGATCCTTCGACGCCGCGCCCGAGATGATAAAGCCGGCGATCGCCTGGTTCTCGCCCGGACCGACATTCATCCGGGTGGAAATGTTCGCCAGCCCCTGGGTGACCGTGATCGCCAGCGGCGCGGCGAGGATGACGGGGTCGTTGTTGCCTAACGTTCCGGACGGATCGCGCGGAAATTTTGCATAAGGCAGGCGCGCGCCTTCGAAGATCGTTTCATCCGCGCCGATCGCCAGCGGGGTGAGGAAATCGACCGTGCCGGAAGCCGCCACGAGGTCGTCCTGGTCCACGCCGTCGCCGCTCACGCCGATCGCGCCGATCATCTGTCCGTTGCGATAGAGCGGAAAGCCGCCCGGGAAAATGGTGATGCCGTTAGGCAGATTTTGATTGATGACGAAGTTCGGATTGAGGGTCACGTTCGACAGTGTGCCTAACAAACCCGAGACCGCTTCCTGTTGACCGAAATACGGCCCGGCGTGGTTCGCGTCGATCCCCGGCGGGTAATGGCTTTGCGCGAGGAAACCCACCGTGCGCGCCGACATCGCCACCGTGTTGCCGTTATTCGAAAACGCGATCGCGGTGCGTGCTTTTTGCACCGCCACATCCCAACTGAAGACGGTCGCTTCGCCGGTTCGAAAGGTTCCGAGGACAGTCGGCGCGATATTGTTCTGATTCGGAAAATTGACCACGCTGATGAATGCCTCCATCTGAACGCCGATCGGCAGCCGGATGCCGGCGCGCGTCGTGCGGACGCGGTCCGCGGCGGCCGCGAGAATGCCGGTCACTTCCGCCGCCGTGAGGCGCGCCTGCCCGTTAATCGTGCCGAGGATCGGATCGCTGATGATGGGCTGGCGAATTTGTCCCTGCACGCCGCCGAGGGTGACGACCGGATACGGGAACGGCGGCGGCGCGCCCTGGATCGGATACGCAGCCGCGACGTTTCCCGGCAGGGTCAGCGTGCCCGGCAGTTGCGTGCTGCTCTCGGTGTACTCGAGACTGATGCCGTTGATGAAAACGTTTGTCGCGAGAATGTCCGACGACGGCTTGTAACCTATCTGCCCGGCCAGGGCGACGTCTTCGTCCTTGTCGTAGCCGGCAATAAAAATGAATGGGTTTTCCGCCCGGAAACCCACGATCGCCGGCGGCGTGCCGTCGCCTGTGACGCCGACACCACCGACCAGGTATCCGCCTTTATAAAGCGGAACGCCGCCCGGCGTGCCATCGAGCGATGTGAAAGGCACTGGCATGATGGCCGTGCCAGGCGTCGGACTGAAGACCGTGACGGTGCCCGGCGCCTTAAATTTGTTGATGTCGGAGAAAAAGAGACTCGACAAGCCGACCCCGACCAGCGGTCCAGTCGGGGTGTTGAAAACGCCGGGCGGGAAATGTTGTTGAATGATGAATCCGGCTGTGCGCGAAGTGAACGCGTTCTGATCGCTGCTCAGGAAGGCGGCCGAGCCCGCCTTGGAAACGCAGGTTGCGACTTCCTGCATGGTCGGCTCACCTCCGTGCACATTCCAAACGCCGAGCACGAAGCCCTCGCGATCAACCACCGCGATGACGCTGTTCGGGGAAATTTGCTGCGCCCGGGAGGCGGCCTGGCTGATGATTTTTTGCACATCGCCCGCCGTCAGTTGAGCGACGGCGGATGAGGCCCAGCAAAGGGCCCCGAAAAGAAGAACAAGCCGGCGGAGAATCATCCGACCGGCTTTGTAGCAACTGGCGCTGGGAACTGCCAAGAAAAAAAACCCGGGGCGACAAGCTTGCAAAATGACCGCGAACTCCGTCATCCTCCGCGAGCGATGCGCAAACCTGCCGCGGCGACGAGGAGTCACGTAATGATTTGCGTGGCTCTTCCGTTGGACGTTGGACGTTGGACGTTAAACGTTGGACGTTTTCTGGTCGGCTTGCTCTTCATTTCTTCGTCTCTGCGAGCGCAGGATCCCGCTGCCAAAGAAACGTTCAACGTCCAACTGGAAGACGAAAGCGATTCCCTGCGTCTGCGCGATCTCGGATCCCAAAGATTCACGCTCGCCCAGATCCAGCGCCTCGCGCCGGATGCGGCCAAGGAAGAGCCCGCGCCATCTCCCTCACCTTCGCCGCCGCCGCCTTTCAATCCCGACCCGGGCGCGCCTAACGAGCCGGAATCGATCGAGCCGCCGAGTTTGTTTCCACCGGTCATCCCGCCGCTTCCTCAGTACGGCGAAGAAGCGCTCCCGCGCTCGCTCGAGCTGCCGCGTCACGACATGCGCGAAATCGTGCCGGACCGGCACAAGCTCGAGTACGAGAATTATCCCGACGCCGCGCACAACCAGGGTCTCCTGCCCAACTCCCGGGCGGTGCCGAATCGATGGTTCGTCGGCTTCGGACGCTGGAAACGTTATGCCGATCCCTCGACCGAGACGCCCTACCAATCAGGCGGTCTGAAACTCTGGCATCCTTATTTGCAGAGCACGCTGAAAGGCGACGCGCCGATCATCGGCGAGGATATTTTTCTTAATCTCACGCTAAGCGACTTCTTCCAATTTGAAGCGCGCCGCCTGCCCACTCCCAGCGGCGTGAGCAGCGCGCGGCCGAACAGCTCGGAATTCTTCGGCCGCAGCGAGCAGTATTTTCTCTCGAACGACGTCTCGATCGGGATTGATCTCTTCCAAGGCGAGACCGCCTTCAAACCGGTCCAATGGGCGCTCCGTTTCCTCGGGGTTTACAACAACAACTACACCGACGTGCAGGAGACCAACGTGCTCGATCCCGATCCGCGCCTCGCGAACACGACGCGCTACAAGGATTTCTACGCGCTTCAGGAAGCCTTCGCCGAGATCCACATCCGCGATCTTTCGAATAACTACGACTTCATTTCCTCGCGCTTCGGCATTCAACCGTTCGTGAGCGATTTTCGCGGCTTCATTTTCAATGACTCCAACCTCGGCGTGCGCATCTTCGGCAACTACGACAACAATCGCTGGCAATACAATCTCGCCGCCTTCGAGATGCTCGAAAAGGATACCTACTCGGACTTGAACACTTTCGATTCGCGCGATCAGCAGGTCTTGATTGCGAATGTTTTTCGGCAGGATTTTTTCGCCAAGGGCTACACCGCAGAGTTGAGTTTCCACGCCGATCTTGACGGCGCGAGCCGGCACTACGACAAGAACGGTTTCATCACCCGGCCGGCGCCGATCGGCAAAGTGCAGGATCATTCCCTGGAGGCGTATTACCTCGGGTGGACGGGCGACGGCCACATCGGCTGGCTCAACATCACCCACGCTTTTTATGAGGTCCTCGGGGAGGACAACCTGAACGGCATCGCGGGCCGGCGGGTCTCGATCAATGCGCAGATGGCGGCGCTCGAACTCTCGATCGACCGGGACTGGCTCCGCCAAAAGATCACGCTCTTTTACGCGAGCGGCGACAGCAAGCCGAGGGATGGGACCGCCACCGGTTTCGACACGATCATTGACCGGCCTTTTCTTTTTGGCGGACCGTTCAGCTTTTACGTGCACCAGGGCTTCAATCTCGCGGGCACGGCGGTGAATTTTAAGCAGCGCGACAGCCTGGTGCCCGATTTTCGCACCAGCAAAACCGAGGGTCAGGCCAACTTCGTCAACCCCGGCGTGTTCCTCGTCGGTTACGGCCTCGATGCCGATGTCACGCCGAAACTGAAGGCTTTCGTCAACCTGAACTACATCCGGACGATGACCACCGCGGTCACCGAACAGGTGCTCTTCACCAATCATGCGAGCAACGATATTGGATTCGATTTCAGCCTCGGATTGCAATGGCGCCCGCTGCTCACCGACAACGTGATCATTAGCGCGGGCATGGGGTTTCTTGTCCCGGGGCAGGGCTACAAGGATATCTACCGGACTAATACGCGGCCGGTGCCGGGGTTTGGGAATCCCCCGGCCGGGAGTGTGGATGATTTTCTGTATAGCGGGATTCTTACTGTCACGCTGACCTACTAATCATGAGGAAGAAGAAAACGTTCAACGTTCAGCGCGACGGACGTGTTCGGGAAGAGCCTGACGCGTCCTTCAGTAGGGAAGAAAAAGGCAGAACGTCCAACGTCCAACGTCCAACGTCCAACGTCCAACGTAGAGGGGAAAACGGCGCGACGTTGCGCGAGAAACCTTTTGATCTGGAAGACCGGCTGCTTGAATACGCAGTGCGAGTGATTCGATTGGTGGATTCGCTGCCCGCGACCAGGGCAGGCAGACACGTTGCCGATCAGTTACTGCGCTGCGGGACCTCGCCGCTCGCAAATCATGGCGAACTTCAAGGGGCGGAATCACGCAAGGATTTCATTCACAAGCCTGGCATTTGCCTGAAAGAAATTCGGGAAGCGCAGCGCTGGCTCCGCCTGGTTCATCGCGTTCCGTTAGTCGCTCCAGGAAAAATTGAACCCTTGTTAAGCGAGACGGAAGCGCTCATCAAAATCTTCGCCGCCAGCATCCGCACGGCGGAGAAGAACGCGCGATGACGAGTTCTTCTCTTCCGTTGAACGTTGAACGTTGGACGTTGAACGTTGAACGTTTTCTTCTTCCTCTCCTACTTTTCCTTCCTTCCTTCGGCAGCGCACAGGATTCCACTTCCGGCTACGGTCCTCCCACCGCCGTCTCCCCTAACGAATCAATCACCGCTCCCGTCGCGCTCCCTCCGCGCAACTGGATCGACCAGACCCAGGCACAGGCCGACGCCAAGAGCATCGGCTGCAACGAGTGTCACAATGGGATCGAGCCGATGCACGCCGCCCCGCATGTCGTGCTCGGTTGCACCGATTGCCACGGCGGCAACCCGGCTCGCGGCCTAACGAAAGAGCAGGCGCACGTCCCGCCGCGCAACCCGGAATTCTTTCGCACCTCGGCCAATCCCCCGCGCTCCGACGTCTGGCTCAACCATGAATCGCCCGAATTTATTCAGTTCATGAACCCCGGCGACCTGCGCGTGGCGGAGAAGACCTGCGGTCTTTGTCACGGCGAAATCGTGCACAACGTCGATCACAGCATGATGAATCACGGCGCCATGCTCTGGGGCGCCGCGCTTTATAACAACGGCGGTGTCCCCTACAAGAATTACCGCTTCGGCCAGGCCTACGGCGCGGATGGCGTCCCGTTGCGCCTCGTCAATTACACCCCGGTTACGCCTAACGACACCAAGGTGCACGGCATTCTCCCGTTCCTCGATCCGCTCCCGCGCTTTAACCTGAGCAACCCGGGCAACGTCCTGCGCATTTTTGAAAAAGGCGGCGAGAAACAGTTGCAGCTCGGTGTCCCGACGATCAACGAGCCGCCCGGCCGGCCGGCGCGCCGTTTATCCGAGCGCGGTCTCGGCACGCTCAACCGCACCGATCCGGTCTTCCTCGGTCTGCAAAAAACTCGGCTGCACGATCCGCTTCTCGGCTTCCTTGGGACGAACGATCACCCGGGCGATTTTCGCTCGAGCGGCTGCTCGGCCTGCCACGTCGTTTACGCCAACGATCGCTCACCCTCGAACTCTGGCTGGTGGAGCAAATACGGCCACGACGGGCTCAGCTTCACGGCCGACAAATCGATTCCGAAAAACGAGCGCGGCCATCCGATCATGCACCAGTTCACGCGCTCGATCCCTTCCAGCCAGTGCATGAATTGCCACATGCATCAGGGCAATTTGTTTGTGAATCCCTATCTCGGTTACACCTGGTGGGATCAGGAAACCGACGGCGAATTCATGTATCCGAAGGTGCAGCACAACCCGACGGATGCGGAACTCGTCCAGGTCACGCAGAGCAATCCGGAGGCCGCCGCGGCGCGCGGCCTTTGGGGCGACCCCGATTTTGCCGCGCACACCGCCGAGTTAAATCCGAAATTGCAGCACACGCAGTTCGCCGATTATCACGGGCACGGCTGGATCTTTCGCGCAGTCTTCAAACACGATCGCAAGGGAGTCCTCCTCGACCTCGAGGACCACCCGATTTCGCCTAACGACCCGCAGAAATTCGCCAAAGCGATCCATCTGAAGGATATCCATCTCGCGCGCGGCATGCAGTGCGTCGACTGCCATTTCCTGAACGACGTGCACGGCAACGGTCAGCTCTATGGCGAGCCGCGGAACGCGACCTCGATCGGTTGCGTGGATTGTCACGGCTCCGTTGCGGATCGGCCCACGCTCATCACTTCCGGCAACGCCGGCCAGGTTAATTTGAAGAACAGCAACACGCCTTGGGGACCGCGTTTTATCTGGGAGGGCACGGCGCTTTATCAGCAATCAAGCATGTCGCCCGATGTGCGCTGGGAAATTCCGCAGACGATCGACACGATTGATCCGGCCTCGTCGCATTACAACGCGAAGTCGGCTTACGCGAAAACACTCCAGCGCGACGGGACAACGTGGGGAGGAGTTCCGAGCAGCTCGAAGGAACGGTGCCAGCGGCTCGCGCACGACAACGGCGCGATGGATTGCCAGATCTGCCACACTTCCTGGGCGACGAGTTGTTTCGGCTGCCACCTGCCGATGAAGGCAAATCAGCGCGTCGCGCAAAACAAATTCGAAGGCGTCACCGACCGTAACTATACGACTTACAATCCGCAGGTCGTGCGCGACGACGTTTTCATGCTCGGGCTCGACGGCTCGGTGAAAAAGAATCGCATGGCCGTGATCCGCTCCTCGAGCGCGGTCGTGGTCAGTTCGCAGAATGCCAACCGCGAGTGGGTTTACTCGCAGCAACAAACTTTCTCCGCGGAAGGTTACAGCGGCCAGGCTTTCAATCCGCATTTCCCGCACACCACGAGCGGCGTCGGAACGACGAAAAATTGCGAGGACTGCCATCTCTCGCAGAAGAACGACAACAACGCCTGGATGACGTCGTTGTTAGGCTTCGGCACCGGTACGGTGAACTTTTTCGGTCGTTACGCCTACGTCGGCGCCGGGCGCGACGGTCTGCACGCGGTCGTTTGGACCGAACCAGACGAGCCGCAGGCGGTCATCGGCAGTCATCTGCAGAAGATCGCCTACCCGGATGATTACCGGAAGCATGTCGAGGGCGGCTCGGTTCTGACCGAAGCCTACGAGCATCGTGGACACGACATTCAGGACATCGTCTTGCGCGGCGAGTATCTCTACACCGCGAACGGACCGGGCGGCTTCGAAGTTTTCGACGTCGCGAATATCGACCAGAAAGGATTTTCCGAGCGGATTGTGAGCGCGCCGGTTTCGCCGCTTGGTCAACGTACGCGCATTCACACCAAATACGCGACGAGCATCGCGCTGCCGAGCACGCTCGCGCTCGATCCGGCGCGGCAACATCTGCCGGAAAACGAAGAACAAAAAATCCCCCTCTTCTACGCCTACGTCTACATTTCCGATCGCGAAGAAGGCCTCGTCATTTCCAATGTCGCGACCCTCGTGGACGGCAATCCCGACAACAATTTCCTGAAGGAGAGCGAGACGATCCGCTTCAACCCGAACGGCGTGCTCACGGGCGCGAGTTTTGTCGCGGCGGCCGGCCATCGGTTATACCTGACCACGCCGCAGGGCTTGTTCGTGGTCGAGGTCGGCGAGGATGGCTCGCATCCGCGCATCACGGGCCAGGTGACAAACGGTTTCCTGCGCCATCCGCGGTGCGTCGCGATTCAATTCCGCTACGCCTTTGTCACCGATGACGACGGGCTCAAGGTTCTCGACATCACCAATCCCGACCAGCCGGTCCCGGTGCGCAGCGGATTCGTTAGGCTAAAGAATGCCGGCCGGTTATACGTCGCGCGCACCTACGCCTACATCGCCAATGGTCCGGAAGGCCTCGCGATTATCGACGTCGAAAATCCCGAGCGGCCGCGGCTCGACCAGATGTTCAACGCCGGCGGCGCGCTTAACGACACGCGCGCGGTGCAGGTCGGCAGCGTCAGCGCCTCGCAGTTCGCGCTCGTCGCCGATGGGAAAAACGGATTGCGTGTTCTCCAGCTCATCTCACCCGACACGGTGCCCGGCGCGGCGGGCTTCAGTCCGCGCCCCAATCCAAAATTGATCGCGACCTACCCCGTGGAAGGAGAAGCGATCTGTGTCTCCCGCGGGCTGGAGCGCGACCGGGTGGTGGATGAAACCGGTGGACAAACCGTCGTCTTCGGCCGGCGCGGCGCGCGGCCGTTTCATCTCTCGGAAATGCTGCCGTTCCTGCGCCATTTCGACGGGATGTATCCGCCTAACGAAAACGCGACGCATACCGGGCCGCTTTACCGGGTGGAAAACGTCGAGTTGCATGGCGAGAAACTTTTCACCAGCAGCGCCCGTGAACTGGAGGCGATGCCGACACCTTCTCCGACACCTTCGCCCACCGTTCCCGCGCCCTGACTGGACCGCGGAGAAACGCTTGATTCAAGGCTTCGCCTTCTGCGACGGGGCCGCGGCGCTGAGTTTTTGAAAGCGCGGATCCTTGCGCAGCGGATCGAACATCGGATCGAGGCGGAGGAGCGCGGGAGTAATCGGCAGGAGCGAAGCCAGCGCGCCCTCGCACGAGGGCATCGAGAGGAGCTTTTTGATAGCTGCGATGGCACGATCGGGCTCTCCCAGGCGTGCTGTCACGCGGGCGAGGACTTCAATCGGTGCGGAACTGGCCAACGCGTCTTTCTCGATTGGATTTGCGGCGATGGCCTGTTCCGCCAAAGCCACGGCGGCAGCCTTGTCGCCCAGGCTCATCGCGATCAGCGCGAGATCTCCCCGCAGGCTATAATTTTCCGGCTGCTCCTTGAGAAAAGATTCCAGTTCGTGGCGCGCTTCTCGCCAGGTTTCCCTCGCCGCGGTGGTGTCGCCCGCCACTTCTTGCGCCCAGCCTAACCAAAAGCGCAGTTCGCCATTGAGATAGCCCAAGGCGGGATCCGGCTTGGCCAATATCTCCTTGAGCCGAGGAATGACCGGTGCCGGGTTGCGCTCCAGAATCGCCTGGAAAAATTGTGTCTCCAACGCCGTGGTATCGTCCGCGGGCGGGTGAAGCGGAGCGAGAATCGCCGCGGCCCGCGGCAGATCGCCCTCGGCTTGTGCGATGCCCGCCTTGTTCACGAGGGTATCGATGTCGTCCGGCGCGATATTGAGCACCTGATCAAGCTTGCGCAGCGCTTCGGGAAAACGACGCTGGTCGATATAGAAGAGCGCGTACTGGGTTAATAACTCGACGTTGCGCGGGTCGAGCCGCTCGGCCTCTTTGAAATACGACTCGCACCGCTCCCACTGGCCTCGCCGCCGCGCGACATAAGCCAGCCATTCAGGAACTTTGCTGCTATTGGGCAGAAGTGGGCGTGCCTGCTCAAAGTATCGCTCCGCGGTGTCCCAATCTTTCAGGCCGGAGTAATAGTAATATCCTTTGGCCATCACGGCCTCGCCGAGATTGGGCTGAAGAGCGAGCGCTGTGTCGGCTGCCCGCTGCGTCTCTGCACGGAGCTCGACCGTGGGTTGCAGAGTCAGGGTGTCGTATCCGAGCGCATCGACATAGGCCAGCAGCGCCCAACCAAGGGCGAACTTCGGGTCCAACCTAACCGCTTCCCTGAGATATTTCTGTGCGTCAAGGGCGTTGGCGGATGTGTTACCACTCTTCAAGGTATAGGCCAGTCCGCGGAGGTAGGCGGTGTAGGCGTCCGGATTGTCGGTCGGCCGGGCGGCGATGACTTGCTCCTCCCGCCCGCTGAGGTGCGCGCGCAATTGATCGGCGATGGCTTTGGCGACGTCACTCTCGACTGAGAAGATGTCGGTCAGTTTGCGATCGAAGGTATCGGCCCAAAGATGGGAGTCATTGGCGGCCTTGATCAACTGCACGTTTACTCGCACGGCTGCGCCGTTCTTCTGCACGCTTCCTTCCAGGATGTGGGCGACACCAAGTTGTCGGGCGATCTCGGGCAGGTTTTCCGGCGCGCTTTTGTAGTGCTCAGTCGATGTCCGCGAGATCACCTTCAGATCGGCGATCTTGGATAAGCGCGTCAGGATTTCGTCCTGGATGCCGTCGGCAAAGTAGGCGTTCGCCTTGTCTTCGCTCAGGTTTTGGAACGGCAGCACCGCGATCGATTTTTCCGGGATCACCGCGAGTGACGCCGCGGTGGAAGACCCTCTCGAGCCAGACCGATGTGAGAAAATGTAAAATCCCGCGGCGACGGCCGCGATGACGAGCGCGGCGATCAATGGACGTGACCATCTCGCCGGTTTCGCGTTCGCCCGCGCTGTTTGCGCCTCTCTTGCCTTGCGGAATTTCGCCGGCTCTTCCGGGTTGCCGAGTTCCTCCGTGTAGAGATTAACGACGGAGACGCGCACGCCGTGTTTCACCTCGCATTCGCCCAGGTCGTGCAGGTGCGGACGCCATTCCGGATAATGCTCGAGGTCATCCGCCACATGTTTGGAGAGAAGGATGTGTCCGGCATCGCCGCAATCCATCACGCGCTGCGCCATGTTGATCCCGACGCCGGCCACGCCCGCCTGCTCGTTCACATCGATGACGCCACTGACCGGCCCGCTGTGCACACCCATGCGTAATTGCAGGTTGGGGTGGTCTTTCAGCGCGCGGCTGATTTCGAGCGCACATTCCGCCGGCTCTTCCGGGCTCCCGTAGAAAACCAGCGCCATCCCATCGCCCGTGGGAATCTTGATCAGTTTGCCGGCGGCTTCCGCCGCTTGAAATTCCTCCGTGTTGCGGACGATTTGGATAAGCGTATCGCGCAACGCGCGCTGCTCGCTAATCAGCAGCTTCGAGTAACCGACGATGTCGCTGAACAAGACATGCGCGATCTCGAGGTGAATTTCTCTTTTAACTTCGGTGGACATTTCGCCGAAGCTTCACTGCCGCCGCGCGGTCGCGGCTTTTTGGCCAAGCCTTGTTTCTGCCGCGGTGAGTGACGCCGGCGCATGGTAGCTGTGGCAGGTGAGGCATTCGGCCACGACTTTTCCTTTTGGGCTGTGGCAGGTGACGCAACTGGCTATGCCCGGCATGAGCACATCGGAGGTGAGGCGGCTGCGCGTGGCGTGATGGCACTCGTTGCAAGCGAGGGGCCGGAGCGTATTCGGGTCGACTTGATGTTTGGCGTGATCGAACCGGGCTCGGAGCATCCAGCGATCGACGAAAATCGGCTTGGCGATGAACGGCGCCTCATGCGCCACCGGTTGCACGTCGTGGCAAAGCGCGCAGCCATAAAATAAGGCGCGCACCCGCGGCTCGGTTTCCAGCTGCGGCTTGTAGGGGTCCTTGGTAAAAAAAATCTGGTGCTCGAAATCTTCGCCCGAATGCACGCGCGCGCGCAATTGCAGCATTTGCCGGGTAACGAAGTTTTTGATCTCGTTAGGCTGGGTGATCCCTTTTCTTGCCGCCAGCTCCGCGTAATGCGCCGGAAGGCTGAGGAGGAAGCCACGTACCGCCGTCGTGTTGCCATGGGGCAAAGTGAGCTCGGGATTCTTCGGATCGAACTGGAGCGAATGACAGGCCTGGCACTGTGCCGCGAAAGTGATGCGCTGATTATTGTAACGCCCCTCGGAGTCGGGCTGGTGACAATAATTGCACGCGAGCTTCTTGCCGCCGACGATCGGGATGTCGGGAGCGAAATGCCGCTCGTGATTAAACTTCAGCGCGTCGCGATCGCGCGCCGGCTCCCGCTTGAGCTGAAATTCCGGATGACCATCCCAGAACGAAGGGAAAACCTGGGTGTAACCGTCCACCGGCCGCGGCAAATCGAAGACGATCTGATGGGGCGGGTGGGGATGCCGCTGGAAATTTGTCCAGTCGAGCTGCCGCCCTTTCAGGGCGGAAGCTGCCATCGTTAGGCGATCGTCGTGGCAGGCGGCGCATTGCGCGCTCGCCACTATTTTCATCGGCCCGGGGCCGCGATGTTCCTGATGACAGACTGAACACGAGCGATTTTTCACGACGTTCGGCTCGTGAAAGTCGTAGATCCGCTTGTCCTGTTTGAGATGGCAGGCCGCGCAATTTTTGTCGATCGGGTCAAAGGCAATGCCGTGATGAAACCGATCGCTCAGCACCTTTTGGAATTTGATCGGCCTCAGCCGAGCGTCGGTCAGCGACGACTTGTCGTGGCAGCTCGCGCATTTTTCGATCAGGGCCGCGTGAGCGGCCGAAAGTTTTCCCGGGTTAAAGAATCTTTCGTCGCCTCTCCTCTGATAAGCGATGATCGCCGCGAGTCCGACGGAGAGGGCGAGAAAGCTCGCGATGAAACGCGCCGATCGCCACAAGTGGGCCTTGCGGTAATAGCCGAGATTGCCTTGGTATTTCTCGGCGATCTGCTTCTGCGTCCTTCGGGGCGTGGCCATCGGCTCTCAGTAATAAAACAGGGTCACAAACGCATGCCATGCGGTGAGCATGAGGAGGAGAAAGGAAAAAGGCACATGCACGAAAAGCCAGGCGTGCAGCCAGTGGTGCAACCGGATTTGCAAATCGAGCAGCCGGCGCTGATCGCACCACGCCTGCATTTCTTCGAGCCGGCTGTGATACGCTTCCGTCACCCGGAGTCTTACGAAACGGAAGGCGTCGTCCGAATAAGCGTTGTCGCCGAGCCGAAACCCTCGGCCGCGCCGCGCCTTGAGATAAGGCATGACTTGTTCTTCGAGAAACGCGACGAGCGCGGTCTCCGATTCGGCGTCGACGGCTGAAGGGCTCGCCGCAGTCTTCTGGGGCGCGGCCGACTTGAAGGCGTGGCACATCTTTTCCGCCGCGCGAAAGAGCTGCGCGCGAATGTGCGGGATTTGTTCGTAGACGGTTTCGGCGGGCAATCGCTCTTGCATGACGCGGGGCATCCGGTTTTGCAGGAACAATCCGTAGATGCCGCTCACCATGACCACGCTGTAAAACACCATGAGCAGAGTGGTCATCGGCCCGCCGAGCCGAAAGCCGCTGTGCAGGAGAACGAGCGGGATGGTGAGCAGGGTGAGCCAGATGTGAGCGCGCAGCCAGCGTTGCACGCTGCCGATGGGCCAGAGGACCACTCTTTTGCGCAGGCTGAGGAGCGCGCCAAAAATAAAAATCGCGAATGAAACCGCGCCGAAAATCAAACCGACGGGAGTGCCGCCGATGCTGCGATGTTCCGATGTCTTTTGCACGAGCGCCGAGGGCAAACTCAGCCGGGGGGGTAACCGCGCCGGATAAAAATTTTCCACATAGATCCAGCCGGCGGCGATGGTCGCCAGCACGACAAAGAGGAACCAGGGAACGTGCGCGCGATTAAGAATTCGCATGCGCGCTCATGCCTCGATCAATGAAGCGACGCTCAGCGGGTTACCGCCGGTCAGCTTTTCGACAACGTCCTGCATGCGGATTTTTCTCGGGGAGTTGGCGCCAGAATACTCTTCCGGCGTTTTCAGGGAAGAACTTTTGCGTTGTTAGGCGGGATGGACGCCGATTCAGTTATTAGCTGGCTTTGCCGCCGCGCTCTCCGCTAACGTCGGGAGCGTGAGCGATGGAGCGTTTTACCGGTGGGCGGCCTGCGGGGCGATCGCCGTTTATCTGGCCGGGAACCCGGCCGCAGCAGGAAACACCGTCCCGCTTCAGACTGGCCAATTTGTCGGAACGGCCGGTTGCAAATCGTCCAGTTGCCACGGCGGGGCCGGCGAAAAGCGCAGCCAATATTTCACCTGGGTGCAGCAGGATTTTCACGCACGGGCTTATGCGGTCCTGGTCGACGCCCGCTCGGCGCGGATGGCCGAGACCCTTTCCTTGCCGGCCGCGCAAACGAGCGAACGCTGCACGGTTTGTCATTCCCCGTTGCAATCGGTCGCCCCCGCGCGCCTCGCGAAAACCGCCCGCGTCGATGAAGGCGTCTCCTGCGAAAGTTGTCACGGGGCCGCCGGGCCATGGCTCCGCGGGCACACCCGCAAAGACTGGAGTTACGCCACCCGCGTGACCGCCGGGATGCACGATCTCCGCAACTTCTACGTCCGCGCGAATACCTGCGTCGCCTGCCACCAGAATCTTGCTCCGGAACTTCTGCAGGCCGGCCATCCGGAACTCATCTTCGAGTTGGATGGCCAGTCGGTCGCGGAGCCGGAGCACTGGAAGGACGATGATCCGGCACGTGGCCCGCGCGCGTGGCTGGTCGGGCAGGCGGTCGCACTGCGCGAGATGAGTTGGGCGCTCGCGCAAAATGAGACGGTCGACTCGGAAAGCGTGAACCGTTGGCAGGGGCTCGCCTGGCTGCTGGCCAAAGCCACAGCCACCCAATCGCACCTGCCGCTTATCGCCCCGCCCGGCGAGTCAACCAGCCACGCCTTGTTTGTCAGCGTGCAGGAACAGGCGGACTCGCTCGCGCGGCGCGCCGCGGTCGATCCGTGGAACGATGCCTTTGCCGCCACGGCCCTGCGCGCGCTGGCTTCTGCCGACGCGGATTTCGTCCCAGCAAAAAACATCTCTGCGGACCTGCTTTTTCGTCGCGCGCGGAGACTCGTTCTCGCGCTCGATCGCCTCTCCCGCGCGACGCAACAGCAGCCATTGGGCGCGACGAAGAATCCCGCACTTTCCCCCCTTTTCGAGGACCTCCGGTTGCAAGCCGATTTTCAGCCCGCGAAATTTGCGGCCGATCTGGTAACTTTTCGCACGACAATGGAACGCTCGCCGTAATAGCATTGCCCTGCCTCTATGCCTAACGAACCCCGGATTTTCGGCAACGCGACGCCGACTCCCTGCGCCCTGATCTTCGGGGCGGCGTCCGGATAAGAAAAATGGATACCGAACGGCTGACTTTGTATGCTCCGGTGCTCGTTCCGGCGTTGCACCGCATTCAGGACGAATTCGGCTACCTCAAGCCAGAGGCTCTCGCGGAGTTCTCGAAAGAGTCGGGTGTGCCGCAGTATCGGCTTCAGGCGGTGGCCAGTTTCTTTCCCCATTTTCTGCTCACACCGCCCAAGAAAGTCGTGCTGCGAGTCTGCCGCGATCTGTCGTGTCACCTGGCCGGGTCCGGCAAAATGCTGCCGGAATTGGACGCGCTCACGGGCGAACACGTCGCGGTCGAAGGCGTGTCGTGTCTGGGCCGCTGCGACCGCGCGCCGGCCGCGTGCCTCTCGGTCCAGGGCTCGGAACACGAACACTATTATCTGGCCCGCTCGAGTGATGAGTTGAAGGCCATCGTCGCGGCCACTCTCCAGGGTGCGCCACCCGCGCCGGACCATGATATCGATCGCAGTTTTCTGGGCGATGACGCCATCATCGATCCCTACAAAGGAGAAGCACCAGACTATCGGGCGGTGCGCGCCGCGATCGCGGCCCGTGACGCCTCGTTAGGCACGGCGATGAAATTACTCTCGGCCAGGCCGGAGTGGACTCTGGGAATGCTGGAGAAGTTTCGCATCGCGGCCATTCGCCAAATGCGAGTCGATTTCGAAATGGAGCCGGCCATTCGCGAGGCGGTCCGCTCCTGGCAGACGGAAGGCGAATGGGCGAAAGGTCCGGAGTTAGGTGGATGGTCGGACATCCTTCTCAATGAGATCCGCGACGCCGATCTCCGCGGATTAGGCGGTGCGGGAATTCCCGCGGTGCAAAAATGGCAGGACGTACGAGACGCCGTCCGGAAAGCCCGCCAGCGGGAGTCGGACGATCGGGCGTTTATCGTGGTCAACGGCGACGAGAGCGAACCGGGCACGTTCAAGGACCGCGAGCTTCTCCTCCGCACCCCGCACCTGGTCGTCGAAGCGGTCATCCTGGCGAGTCTGATCACCGAGGCCACTCAGGGTTTCATCTACATCCGCCATGAGTACGCCGAACAAATCGAGGCGTGTCGGCGCGAGATTCGGCGCGCGGAGCAACTTGGCCTCTGCGGCGAGAATGCGATGGTGCTCGGCCGGTCTTTGCCCATTGCTGTGTTCGTTAGTCCGGGGGGTTACATTTGCGGGGAACAAAGCGCGCTCATCGAAGCCATGTCGGATCGGCGCGGCGAGCCGCGCAACATGCCGCCGAAATTGGAGACGAATGGGTTGAACGATCTCCCGACGCTGGTGAGCAATGTGGAAACCTTTGCCTGGGTTCCTTTTGTCTGCCTGCGCGGCGGCAAAACCTACGCCGCCCAAGGCGTGAATGGTTGGAAAGGTCGCCGAATATTCTCGGTCTCAGGAGACGTCAAGCGCCCGGGTGTCTATGAGGTCCCCATGGGACTCACCCTGCGCGAACTGATTTACGGCGAGCAGTATTGTCGCGGGATCGCGGGCGATAAGAAGCTCAAAGGTTTTGCCCCCTCGGGCCCATCCGGTGGATTTCTTCCCGCAAAACTTACACCGGGTAAGGGCTTGCCGCGCGACCACACGAACAATAAGAGCTGGCAGGCGCTGGCCACTCGACGCGGGTTTGATCCGGCCTCGGCTGAACTCGACATCCTCGATCTCGAGCTGGAGTTAAATCTTTTCCGCGCCCTAAGTCCTACCCAGGCGCTGGGCGCCGGGTTAACCGTTTATGCAGAGGGACGGGACATGGCTGAGCAAGCCGTCAATTCGGTGGAGTTCTTTCGCAATGAGTCATGCGGCAAATGTGTGCCGTGCCGGCTGGGATCGCAGAAAATGGCGTCGCTCGGATCCCATTTGCTGAGTGGCAAGATTCAAGCGGCCAGCTGGAAGAATGAAATTCTGCCGCTCATTAAAGAAATGGGGACAGCGATTGAGTTAGCCTCGATCTGCGGGCTGGGACGGTCGGTCCCGATTCCTCTCAAGACGGCAGCGGCCTTTTTTGAGGAAGATGTGACCAAACATTTGTCAGAGAATGGGGCGGCCCCTGCCGCCAAACCTGGATAGCATATGCCACAAGGTTCGGATTTCGTTGCCGGTTTATTCGTTCGTGACGACGACGAAGGGTTATTCAGCCGCGACATCAATGGACAACTCGTCCGGCTGGATACGCCGACGGAGTCCGACTACGAAAAGGATGTTACTCTGCAGATCGATGGTTTGCCGGTGACGGTGCCCTTGGCCGAGCCGTTAACTGATGCCAACGGCAATA
Organism: Spartobacteria bacterium; assembly: GCA_003169975.1. Lineage (GTDB taxonomy): Bacteria > Verrucomicrobiota > Verrucomicrobiia > Chthoniobacterales > UBA10450 > Palsa-1392. Next base: position 19,513 of record PNAA01000031.1, read on the forward strand.
TCGTGGTCGACTTGGAAGGGCGCACGACCCCGCGGTACACCACGATTTATGACGCGGCGCGGAAGCTTTACGTTGAGCAGATAGGTGACGAAAAGAAGATCCCGATTCCGGTTTTGTGCCATCAGCCGCATATGACTCCGGTGGCGGTCTGCCGCCTTTGCATCGTCCAGATCTACGGCCAAAAGCGCGGTCGCCGGGCGGCGGAGCGCAAGCTGCTGCCTGCCTGCCAGCACCAGGTCAAGGAAGGGATGGAAGTTTTCACCATGAATGCCCCCGGCCCCGATGGCGATCGGGTCCGCCAGACCGTGAAGGTGATGACCGAACTGTTGGCGGCCGACCATTTGAAGCCGGCGAAACCTCCTGAGCTGGAGAAAGAGTTCTCGCAATTCAATGAGCTCGGCCAGATGACGCAACGATGCGGGGCCGACCCCTCGCGCTTCAAGCTGGAGATCCTGTCGAACCCGCCACCGCCCGCACGGCCCAACGCCGGCCGGCGCGAAGCCGATTCTTCCTCGCCCGTCTTCCTCGTCGATCACAGCGCCTGTATTCTCTGCGATCGCTGTGTGCGCGCCTGTGATGATGTCCGGGAGAACCACGTCATCGGGCGGACGGGCAAAGGCGCGACGACTGGGATTGGATTCGATCTCAACGTGCCGATGGGGCAATCGACCTGCGTGCAATGCGGCGAATGCATGGTGTCCTGTCCGACGAGCGCCATCACCTTTAAACCCGTCGCGGAAGTGAAGATTCTCGGGCAGAGCCGATCCGCCGAAGTGTTGACGGCGCGCGAACTGACTTCCGATCCTGTCTTCGCGGGCATTCCACCAAAGTTCTTGCTCTGGCAGCGCGGCTTGGTCATTCGTCGAAGAGTTAGAGCTGGCCAGGTCTTGTGCCGCCAGGGAGATCCGGGTAACACCGCGTTCATTATCCGCGACGGCCGGTTCAGGGTAAAAATTCTGCCCAAGCCGTCAGGGGCCGGCAGCGGTCTGTCATGGTTGGGTCGCCCGAAGCCCATTATCAGGCAGCGGACTCCAGCCGATGTGATTATCGGCGAAATGGCCTGTTTGAATGGAACACCACGCACGGCCGATGTTACGGCACTGGAAGATGGCGAGGTCTGGGAGATCCGCCGCAACGTGCTCGACCGGCTCATGCGCCTCCCCAGTCAGCGCCAGAGATTTGAGAGCGAATATCGTAAGAGCTCTTTGGACCTGGCGTTGCAAAACATGGACCTGTTCAGTGACATCGTGCGGGAAGAATACGGCCGGATCGTGGAGTTCCTGCGGCAACGACTAACCTTCGTCCGCGTGCAACCGGGTCAAACTCTCTTCAAAGAGGGCGAGATAGCGACTCGTTTGTATCTCATCCGCCTCGGCCACGTCCGGGTCGGTGTGCAACAGCATGGCAAGGAAGCCAAGATTATCACCAAAGGTCCCGGCACCATTCTGGGAGAGATCGGATTGCTTGCTCTTTCCCTCGATGACGAGCGAAAAACGGTCGAAGAAATCGACCGCGCCTTGAAGTATAAGCTCGATCAGGCCGGGGACGACTTGACCGCCGTCCTTCCGCCCGGGGTACGCAGCGCGACCTGCTCGGCCTTGAATCAGCTCGAGCTGGCGCAACTTAGTCGGGCCGACTTTCTCGAGATGCTGCGCAAGTTCGGCGTCTTGCGCCGCAGGATCGTCGAGCAATCTCTCGCCCGTTTGTACAGCTCGACCGTGGGTCACCGGATCCTCGACGACTACGTCGAGCAGGGTCTCTATGAAGGTCAGAGCATTCTGGTGCTCGACCTGGATAACTGCACACGCTGCGACGCCTGCACCAGGGGCTGTGTCGAGCGCCATGGGACGGAGACCCACGGCATCCCCATCCCGCGCCTGCTCCGAGCCGGGCGACGGCTCGATAATTTCCTGGTCGCTACCTCCTGCCGGTCCTGCACGGATCCACATTGCATGGTCGGATGTCCCGTCGACTCCATTCATCGCGGCAAGCACCTCCAAATCGTCATCGAAGACCACTGTATCGGGTGCGGTCTGTGCGCCGAAAACTGCCCCTACGGCAGCATTTTCATGATACCTAACGAACGAAAGCCAGTTTCCCTGCCCGACCCGGAGCACGCCGGGCGAACTCACTTCGTCGGTCAGCTGAAGGCCGCCAACTGCGACCTGTGCGACGCACACGGGGACCTCTCCGCGCCACGTCCGGCCTGCGTCGCGGCCTGTCCGCATGATGCGGCCTTTCGCATGACCGGGCCGCAACTGCTCGAGCGCGTGATGGGAGCGCATGCCGAAGACCTGGCCGCGGCTGGCCTGCGTGGCCGCATGACCGCCTGAGGCGCGGGTCGACTGGAACGCCGCGGTTATTTTTCCGATAGCTCAATGATTCCGTTCCAATTTTCTATCTTGTCCTGGCGTGACAGGGTCGCAATCTTTCGTAGATAAAACTCGACAGGGCCGTCCGTGCCGCCCCGCAGTTCACGGGTACGGCTCATTAGCTCGGCGGCCTTGGAAAAGTCGCCCACCCGAAAGGTCTCCAGCCCCGCTTCGAAAACTTCAATCCAAGCCCGCTCACCTGCCTCTGCCCCAGAGCGACAGAGCAGCTCGTGAATGACTACGCCATGTGTCTTGCCGGCGACCCGAAATTCTCCCAGGCGCCGGGTGATAAATTTACTGTCCAGCTGTTGGCGGACAGAGTCGGAAATCAAGACTTGGGTACCGAGATACTTGTTCAGTGACTCAAGGCGGGAGGCAAAGTTTGTCGTATCTCCGATCATCGTATAATCAAACCGGAACGAAGAGCCGAGATTGCCCGCCAGCACTTTGCCGCTATTGACTCCAACCCGCGTCCGCAATTTTTTCCCCCTCACTTCCATTTCGCTGAGACACCGAAGGTCGCAGGCCGCCTCCGCGGCGCGAATGGCGTGCGCTGGCTCATCGACCGGCGCGCCCCAGGCCGCCATCACCGCGTCACCGACATATTTGATGATCGTGCCCTTGTTCTCGAGAATGCAGCGCGTGGTTTGCTCGAAATAGGCAATCAAGATCGCGGAAACCTCCGCCGGGTCCAGGTCTTCGGACAAGGTCGTAAAGTTTTCCAGATCGGTAAAAATCACCGTAGCCTCGACAACTTTGCCACCTGGCCGGAGATCGAAATCAGAGTTGGCAATCCTATCCGCCATTTGCGGCGAGAGATAGAAACCGAAAGCCTTGCGCAACTCCTTGCGACGGCGCGATTCGAGGAGGTATTGCGAGCCAACGCTCCAGGTCAGGCCAAACGGTATTTGCACCGCCACGGGAATCAGCCAGGCAAACCAGATGCGTTGGTGCCAGACAAGGAAGCAGGCAGCGCACGCCATGCCGGCGGAGATAATGACCGCCAAAAGAGTCGCCGGGATGGGTCGCAAGAAACTGAGGCCGCCGGCTAAGAGACCGATGAGGACGATCAGGGCAGTCTCTCGATTCAACGCTATGCGCGTGAGCCAGTCGCCGCGCAGCAAATTCAGCAGGATGGTGGCATGAACTTCGGTCCCGGGAGTAAATTGGTGATTCGACCTCGAGTAGGGCGTGCTGAATTCGTCTCTCTGGACTTTTTGGCCACCAAGAGCGAGCTGTCCACCAACGAGGACGATTTTGTTTTTGAAAAAATCAGGAGGAACCCCGTTCGGCGTAAGCGCCTGCGCAATGCTCACGGAGGAAAAGGTCCCGCACGGACCGTAGTAATTCACCCAGTGCGGCTTCAGGGTGTCTCGTGTCTCGCCGGTCATCTTTGCTCCGAGGAATTTGGCGGCTTCCCAAGTAGCCTCCGCTTTGACACTGTTGCCGAAATAGATGTGCCGCACTCCGTAATCGGGATCGACCGGCCTGAAGGCCAGAAGGCCCCAACTGGCCGCGGCTTTGCGCAATAGCTTGATCGGCGGCGAAACGCTCTCCGATCTCACGCCCTGCCGTTCCTTGAGATCGAGCGCCGCGCCCAGAATCACTCTCCCATTCTTGCGCATGGAATCCGCGAAAGCGACATCGGCGGTGGGATCGGGGGCGGGCTGGTCGAAGACAATATCGTAGAAGACCACGCGCGCCATATCCTCAGTGAGGCGATTCAGCAGGGCGACGTGCAGCGCCCGGTTCCAGACGTCGTCCAGTGGTTGGTTCAACTGTTTCGCGGAATACTCGTCGAGATAGACGAGGACGACTTCGTGGGTGTCGATAGGAGCGCGCCAGAGGAAAGGCAGATCATAGCTTTGCCGGACCAACGGCTCGGCGAAAGAGTAGCGCAGGCAGGCGAGGCCTAACCCCACGGCAATCAACGCGCCGGCTGCGATCGTTAGGCCGCGGGTCAGATGCCTGATCTGGCGAATCTGCATCGACTCAATTGGCGTCGCTGCTGGGTCTCACAGAACCCAAAAATACTGCGCTCACTCTTAGAAGTTCAAACGTACCCGCGCCACGAAGGTTCGCTCGCGCGGCAGCTCGTTGTAGTAATTGAGCGGATTCAGTTTGTAATCCTGATCGTTGATGTCGAGAAAACCGAGCGTGATGTCGCCGTAGTTGCGGCGAAAACGATATCCGGCATAGGCGTTAAGCTGGAAGATTTCATCGCCGGGTTCGTCTGGCGCGTAACCAACATTACTCTGTCGCGCCCAGTAGCCTTCGAGACGCCCGAACCAACCGGACGGGTGATTGTAAATCGCAAAAACCTGCGCCTGATGGAGCGTGCCTTTCTGGCGGCTATCCGCGAGCGGGGAAATCGCGCGTGGGATTTCAGGAAAGATCATTTCGAGGTCGGAGAAGGAAAGCTGATACTTGGCGCCCACGGACCATCGGTCACCCAGTAGCTGGTTGAAGGTGAAGAGGAGATCCTGCTCTTCGTAGCGCAGTTGTTCGGGGGTGGAGGAAGGAATGATCGGCGGAGTGATCCGGTCGTTGGCGACGAAGGCGTCGAAGGTTCCAAGCCGGCGATCCACGTCGGAGCGCAGGAGAATGGCTTGTGCCGCCACGTAGGTGCCGGAGCCAAATTTATCTTCGATCATCAGCCCTGCGTTCTCATAATTGGGCGCCGCCACCGAGCCGACGGCCGATTCGGAAATAATGCTGCGAAAGACCTGATTGAAACCCGCGACCTGATTGGGCTCGAGCTGGACGCTCTCATCGAAACTGACTCCGCCCAGTGCGCGAGTATAGGCAGCACGAACAACCAGGCTGCCGCACGGGTTCCAGATCACGCCGGCTTTGGGCGAAACCCGGGAGCGCGAACTTTCAGAGTCAATGATCGGGGGGTTGCGATAGTTTGCCGGAAAACCCACGTGATCGTAGCTGATCCCGCCAGTGAGCGACAGGCCTCGAAACGGCCGCCAGGTGTCGTAGGCATAAAAGCTTTGGCGTTCGAAGCTGGTGTTGAAATCCTGGGCCGCTGCCGGAACGGTGAAAAAGGGTGCCGCGAAAGGTGGCGGGTTATTCAACTGATCGCTGGTGTGGAATTCGCCCGCTTGAAAGCGCGCGCCGAAGATGAGCGTATTCTTCTCGGTCTCCCAGATCTGGTTAAACTCCCCGGTATAGGTCGTGAACGTGCTGTGATAGTGAAGGTCGAGTGGGAGGACAAAGGGAGCGAGTGTCACCGCGCCAGTTGCGTCGCGGGGAATGATTAGGGAGCGACTCACGTTGGGGTGCAATCCGGTCAGGTCGAACTCGGCCACGTCGGCGGCTTTATTGAGATCGTTGAACGTAATGTCGTCAGCCAGTCTCCCGGCCAGGAGCAGGGTGTGAACGCCGGGTGCCCACTCGTGATGATAACCGATGAGAATGATCGCGGGCTGCTGGAGCTCGCGAAAATGAGCGCCGGGCTCGGCCTGGATCTGGTCGTAGCGCTGCAGTAAGTCTCCCTGCCGCGTGTCCTGATACTTGGTCTGGAAAAAGATGCTGTCCTGCGGAGTCAGTTGCACCTTGGCCTGGGCGTAGGATTCGGAGCGCGTGATCTCGTTGTTGGGCCGGCGACCGTTGTCGTACTGAAACTCGGTATCGAGCGAGTAACTCACGTTTCCGAAGATTCCGTACTGCGAAGCCGTCTCGCGCAGCTCGCCACTGCTGAAGTAAGTGGAGGTCGAGCTGATCCCGAAGCGATCTGCTTCGAACAGTTTCGAGTATTCCTGCTCCGAGACAAACTGGGACAACGGTCCGCCGCCAACCGGGGCAAGAAGGTTGGCCAGCAGGAGCTCGTTAAACCAGGGCGTCTCGTAGCGCAGGTTGATCCGTTGCGGATCGCGCAAGGCATTGTAGCTGTTGGCGAGAAAGAGATGGGCGGAAGCATTGGAGTAATCCGAGTCCACGCCCCGGGTGGCTTCGCGCACGCTCAGGTCGTCCATCCCATCTTCCTGGTAAATCGCCGCCAGGTTCGCGCTCCGCACCGCGCGATCCTGATCAAGCAGAAACTTCGAGCGATACAGCTGCCGGTTATCGTTTAGTTCGATCGATTTCTCCAGGTCGCGCACGGCCTCGTTGATTCGGTTGTCCTGCCGGTTTTCGATCGCGGAATAAATCCAGGGAGTAGGATCACCCGGATCGAGTTGTTTGGCGCGATCGAGATCCTTCCGCGCTTTCTGCTCGTCGCCGGCGTTGCTGAACGCTTTCCCGAGATAACTGTGCAAGATCGAACGATTCGGCTCCAACGCTGCGGCCGCTTGGAGATCGCGCCGCCCCTCTTCCGCGTGACCCTGCCGAATCGCGCAGAGGCCGCGGCCCAGCCAGGCGTTGCCGAGTGCGCTATCCAGCGATAGGGCCTTTTCAAAGGAATCCCTCGCACCATTGATGTTGTTTTCCGCGCTCAGGAGAAAGCCGCGCAGCGCATGTGCAGCCGGATTGCGCGGAGCCAGGTTAAGTCCTTTTTCCAATGCCTCCTTCGCCTGTGGCACCCGGCCGAAACCAAATTCCAACTCGGCCACCCGTGTCCGGGCGAAGCCAAATGTCTGGTCAAGGGCGGTGGCATGCTGCGCCGCTTCCAAGGCGCCCGTAAGATCCTTGTTCGATTGCCGATAGTAGGATTCAGCGACCCAATCGCTCGCCGTGCGCGGCGGGCCCGCGCTTGCTTTTGTCTGCAAGGTCACGGCGGCAATCAAAGTGGAAAGCGCTTCGCGTCCGGGCGCGTCCTGACTTATTCCGCGCAGCAGACGCTCTGCCTTCTCCACCTGACCGACGACGAGAAATAACCCTGCACGATAAACTCTTTCCGCGGGAGAGGCGGGCGACCGGTGCGGAGGGTATGCCTTGAGGGCCTTAAGCAAATCGCCCTGGTTGTAGGCGGTGAGTGATTCTCGCAGCGCATCCCGGGTTTCCGAAGAAAGCCTCAGATCGTTCAGATCAAGGACGCCCGGATAATAGAGGCACCACTGGACGAGGTTGACCGTCATGATAACGGCCGTCTTCGTCGGCTTGCGGCCCGGCTCGACATCTGCGCGTTCGCCACTCTGCACCAACACCGAGCCTTGCGCATTGGAAACCTCGACTTCGCCATCGAGCATCGTAAAGGTGCTACGACCGTTCGCCGCCACCGCCACAACAAATTCCGTCCCGCGGATCGCCCCGTTCGCGGCCGGGGTTTTGACATTGGTTTCCCGCGATTTTTCGCGGCTGAAGAAATAGGCGGTGCCTTGCTTCAAATCCACCGTTGGCTTGTCGCTCGCTGCCTGCGGCGGCAGGATTTCTCCTTCCCAAAACTCGTCGGCCCGCAGGATGGTTGCGTTGCTCAGTCGCACGGCCGCGCGACTATCCTCACCCGTTCGCAGCCGGTCATGCCAGGCTAGCTTCTGGCCGACCGATGCGGGGCTCCATGCTGCCGACGGCCTTGAAGTATCGACCAGGTTCTCCTTCGAAATAATCTCCGCTGCGTCCGGGTGGCTGGCGTCCTGGGCCGGCGCGACTCGAATAGATATAGCTCCCAGGCAGAGGATCGCGACCGACGTCGCGACTCGTTTTATGGCGCAGATGTAACTGTTTGCCCCGCCGAGCGGCGTTTCGCACTCGATTCCTAACAAAGTTCTGGGATTCATGATGGTGTGGTGGGTGGACGATATCCTGCCCGAAAGTGAGAGCGATCGTCGATGTTTATTCTTGATGGATTGCGTCCTTCTCACGGCAGCACGTACACTTCCATCAAGGCGACCCCAGTCGAGCCATTCTTGCCGGACACCGTTGCTGAATAACTTCCCGGCTCCAGGCTTTGCAGGATGGCTGACTCATGCGGATTGCTCGGCGCCAAACCCGTGAAGAGAAGCTCCGCTTCCTGAGCGCTTTCCCAATCGTCGTTGGAAGCCAATAACACCCCGTTGCTATCGTATAGGTCCAACACCGGATCCTGCAGCGCCCCGAAGACTCCTTCTCCGGTAAGCTCTGGGCCAAGGGCCCGAATCACTACATCAGACGAAGAATTACCTTCGATAATAAAACCGCCTATCATGATATCGTCTCCCGTCTGGACATTGCCACGGGTCGAAATGTTGACTAATTGAGACTGGCTCTCGATGTTCAAACTAGCGGTTCCCAGGTCGTAAACCTCCACCAGGCCGATACCCGTCGCGTTGTTCTTCCCTCGAAGAATTGCGGTGTAACTTCCCGGTATCAAAGTGCACAAGATGGCCGACTCTCGATCATTCGGTGGCGCCAGGCTGGTGGCAAGAATCTCGGCCTCCTGTGATAACCGCCAGTCGTCGTTGTAAAGCAACAACAGTCCATGGCTGTCATGCAGCTCCAGCGTCGTGTCCTGGAGCGCGTCCGCGAGCGGCACCCCATTAATGTTGAGCGACGGTCCAATCGCGCGCAGGAGTACTTGTTTTGGTGCGTTCCCGTCGATAATGAAGCCACCGATGAGGGCGTCATCACCAGCGCCCACCTTGAGACGAGTCGAAAGGTTACCTGCACCCGGCGGCGCCAAGGTGAAGAGAAGCGGGATCGTGCCGGTACCCTTGGAGTTGCGGGCGAAGAGTTGCACACTGCCGACGAAGTTCGGCGGCCCTCCCGCCAATCCTTTCCACACTCGAGTGCTGGGCGTCCTTTCGGCTTGCGGATTATAGGAGCCGGAGATGGTTCCAGTCTTAGTGTCGAAGGTTAGGCCTGCGGGCAACACGCCGTCATAAGCATAGGTAGTGGGATCGGAAACGGGATCGGCGCTGCTTGGTGCGAAAATGGTGTAAGTGAAAGCCCGTCCCACCAAAAGAGTCGCCTCGCTCGGGCTGGATATTACGGGAATCGATGTGTCAGACGTAAACGTTAGGTCCAAGGTGGAGGTGACCTGGCTAACGTTGTCCTGCACGGTCAGGATTATTAATGAGCTACCGTCTTGGGCAGGAATACTCGTCGTCAGCTCACTCGCCGGATCGACAAAGAGTTGAGCGGGCAATACGCCCGAGATGATACCTGTGACTGGATTCATGGTAAGTCCTGCGGGGAGCGTGTTGGCAGTCACCGTCGCGCCTGAAGTGAAACCTGCGGCCCGCACCTGGTAACTGAAGAAATGACCAGTAGCGCCTGTCGCCCCGGCCCCACTCACGACCACGCCTTCTGCAAAGGGTGCGGGTTGGACATTGAGGAGAAGCGTCCCCGTAGTTTCGCCAATCGCATTGCTGGCGCTCAGTTCAATCTGGTACGAACCGGCTGCGGTTGGGGTACCTTTGACAGCAGATAGAGTGGAGTCGAACATTAGTCCCGGCACGGAATCCGGTGCTTTCAAGGACTGCGCCCCATCCGCCTGGAACTGGTAGACAAATGGATTGCCCACCACCGCGGTGACGACATCCGGGCTTGTTATGCTTTTGATGACCGGGGGCGCGGCGACGCCCACTCGGATCGTGCTGTTGGTTCCGTCCACGACAAAGAGTCGTCCTGCTTTGTCGATGGCCGTGCCCGCCGGTTGGTCGAAGCGCGCGACACTGCCTGGGCCATCCAGCGCGCCCGCTCTGCCGGGTGACCCAGCGAGGGTGCTTACCTTGCCATCGGGTGTGACTTTGCGTAGAGAATCGTTAAAGCTGTCGCCGACATAGACGTTACCAGCGCTATCCACCGCCACCCCTTTAGGGGACCAAAACCTTGCCTGCTCGCCGGTGGCATCTACACTATTAGGGTCACCTGCCAAACCGGCCAGAGTAGTTACAACCGCCTCGGGCGTAATCTTGCGGATGGTGTCGTTAAGATTGTCGGCCACATAGAGGTTGCCGGCGCTATCAAGTGCTACCCCCTCGGGCATGTCAAAGCGCGCCGCCAGGCCAGTGCCATCGTTACTGCCGGGTGGATGCGCGGCGTTCCCCGCGAAGGGAGTTACGCAAGCCTCACCATTTGCGGTAAAGGTTATTTTCCGGATGGTGTCATTTTGGCTATCTGCCACGTAGAGAAGAGTGCCGGCGGCATTCACAGCCACGCCATAGGGGTTATTGAAGCGTGCTTCGCTCCCTATTCCGTCTACGTTTCCCGGGAGCGCCGGCGGAGGCGCGCCGGCCAGCGTCGTAACAACGCCATCTGGAGTGACCTTGCGAATGGTGTTGTTCATCCAATCGCCCACATAGACATTTCCCAAGCTGTCTACCGCAATCCCCCGAGGTAAATTGAATTGGGCGGCGCCGCCCTTCCCATCAGCACTGCCAGCGACGCCTGGCATGCCGGCGAGCGTGGTGACAAAGCCATTCGGGTCGATTTTGCGGATCGTGTCGTTAACTACATCTGCGATGTACAGGTTGTCTGCGGCGTCCACGGCCACTCCGTTTGGAAAGTTAAACCGCGCGGCAACCCCGAGACCGTCAACACTTCCCGCCCCCGATAGCCCCGCGAAAGTGCTTACGGCCCTGGCCGGCGTGAGTTGGCGAATAGTATTGTTGTGACCATCCGCTACGTAAACATTCCCCGTGTTAGTCACCGTGACTCCGCGAGGCCTATTAAACCGTGCCGTGTCACCTATGCCATCGACATTACCAGGTTCGCCTGGGGAACCCGCCAAAGTAGTGACAACTCTGTCAGGTGTGACCTGGCGGATTGTCTGGTTGGAGCTATCAGCTACGTAGATATTGTCCGACTTGTCGATCGCGACGGCGACCGGAAGGTTGAAGCGCGCGTTTTGTCCTGTGCCGTCCGCCCGGCCTGGTGTGCCGGGCGTTCCGGCGAACGTGCTCACGACCGCTTCGGTAGTAATTTTTCGAATCGTCTGATCTTGAGAATCGGCTACAAAGACATTCCCCGCGCCATCAACCGCTACTCCTGACGGAACAGTAAAATGCGCCGCGCTGCCGGTTCCATCAACGTTGCCGGATTGTCCAGGAGACCCGGCGAAGGTACTTACCGTAGCCGCTGCACCGGGAGTGAGGAGGATTTTGCGGATGGTGTTGTCCACGCCATCGGTTACGTAAAGAGTATTGTCGCCGTCTAATGCTATTCCGATTGGGAAATCAAATCGCGCCGCGCTGCCCGATCCATCAGCGCTGCCAGCGACGCCAGCTAATCCCGCTATAGTGGTGACAATGGCTTCGGGAGTAACCTTACGAATCGTATAATTGTTGGAATCGGCCACGTAAATATTCCCCGAGCTGTCTACCGCTACGCTCCTGGGAAAGAAAAACCTCGCTTTGTCCCCAGTGCCATTGGCGTTGCCATCATGGCCAGCTGAGCCGGCCAGAGTAGTCACAACTCCACCAGGAGTTATTTTGCGAATGGTGCTGTTATTAGCGTCCGCGACATAAATATTTCCCGCGTTATCCGCCGCCATGCCAACGGGGCCGTCCAAGCGTGCATTGCTGCCTGTGCCATCAGCACTGCCAGGCGGCGTCCCGGCCAGGGTTGTGATAGAGTACGGTTCGTAAATCGTCTGGACCTGACCTCCTACGCCACCGCATGCGCCGCAAGCAATCAACAATAATAATGGCAAACGAACCCTTTTCATGTTGCCGAGCCGTCCGCCGCGAGCAAAGCGACGCGAATACCTATTCCCTTCATCAAGTAGTGGAGCCAAAGTAGTGGCGATCGCGGCAAGCGGCGATCTCAGCGCAGGTCCGATTCCTTGGGCTTTTTTGCAGCCCAGAAGGGAGATTCGTTGAAACGTCGGGTGACGTAATCGGGCGGAGTTTGGTCAAAGAGCGTTAGGCCTGTCAACACTAGTTTTGCGATTTCTTTGGCTTGATTGCGGTTTTGCCCACGTCCGCCTTGAACGGGAGAGTTCCCGATCGTCCTGCGGGAGCGCGAAACCTTGACTGGGCGAGAAAATCTTCATCTTTCACCAACCATCTACGGGAAAGACAATGCGAAGTTGCTCCCGGAGATTCTTTTCTTGAAGGCGAGCATCGCTGGGCCGCTCCCCTGATGCGTGGGAGCGGCCCTCCGTGCGTGGCGGCGCTGGGCGCGATGCGTTCAGCGGTCATAGACCGCCGCTACAACGCCTTTGCAGCCATCTCGCGTTTGCGTCGGCGTCACGGCAGGACATAAGCCTCGACCAGCGCGACGCCGGTGGTGTTGTTTTTGCCGCGGACGATCGCGGTGTAGTTACCGGGGTTGAGCGTCGCGACGATGGCTGATTCGCGTGGGTCGGTCGGCGGGACTGTGGTGTCGATGATCTGCTGCTTTTGGTCGCTTTCCCAATCGTCGTTCGATTGAAGCAAGACGGCATTCACGTCCCGCAGTTCCAGCGTCGTATCCTGCAAGGCGCCAGCGACTCCCAGCGCGGTCAGCTCCGGTCCAATGGCCCGCACCAGGATGTTGGAGGCTGTGCTGCCTCCAACAATGAATCCGCCGATCATGACGTTGTCGTCGGTTTGCACTTTGCCGCGAGTCGATATGTTGGCCAGGTGTGACTCGCTTGAAATATCCAGGCTGGCCGTGCCCAGGTCATAAACTTCAACCAACCCGATGCCGGTCGAGGCGTTCTTTCCGCTGACAATGACGGTGTAAGCCCCGCTGCCGGGGATTTTCGGGTCGAGGGGCGCGAGCGTGGCCACGATGGCTGATTCGAGGTCATTGGTTGGCGGAATGGTGGTATCGATGATCTCCTGTTCCTGCGTATCGCGCCAGTTATCATTAGCGCTGAGGAGCCCGTTGCTGTCGTGCAGCTCAAGAGTCGGATCCTGGAGAGTTCCTGTTACCGGTAGGGAGGGTCCGATGGCGCGAATGATGACTTTCTTGGGCGCGTTGCCGGTGACAATAAAGCCGCCGATCAGGACGTCGCTGCTCGTGCCGACGGCGAGCCGGGTCGAAATGTTGACCGCACCAGTAGGAGTCAGGACAAAGAGCAGTGGAATGGTGCTCGTGCCATGAGAGTTAGTGGCAAAGAGTTGCACATTGGTCACGATGCCACCCGAGAGTTTGGGGCCTGGCACATTGCCGAGACGGCTTTGGAACATCCCCGAAATCGTGCCCGTAGCCTGGTGGAAGCTGAGCCCCGATGGCAGGGTGCCGACGAGGGCGAAGGTGACCGGGTCACCCGAGTCTGAGCTTGGCGCTACAATTGTGTAGCTAAAGGGTTGACCTGAAACAAGAGCCGTCTGGCTCGGACTGACGATGACCGGAATTGTAGTATCGGAGGTGAAGGTCAGCTCCAAGGTCGCCGTGGTCGTCAGGTTGCCGTCAGTCACGGTGAGAGATACCTTAAAGCTTCCTTCCGATGTGGGCGTTCCGGAAATCTGGCCCGTGACCGGATCAAAGCTCAAACCGGGCGGCAAACCGCTCGCACTCAGTCGCGCTGCGGCGGTGCCCCCGCTTGTGATCACCTGAAAGCTAAAGAAAAGCGCAGGGCGGCCGGTCGCGCTCGTGCTGCTGATGATGACCGGACCGGAGGCGGGCGCGGGCTGGATGGTGAGTGTAAGGGTGGCGTTCGTAGTGCCGCCCGCGTTGGAAGCGCTCAGCATGATCTGAGAGGTTCCTGCCACAGTTGGAGTGCCGACAATCGCGGAAAGCGAAGGGTCGAAAGTCAATCCCGCGGGCAGATTGCTTGCCGCCAGGGAGGTCGCCCCCATCGCCACGAATTGATAGACGAACTGCTGGCCGACGGTGCCAGCGGCGGTCAAGGGACTAATAATGACCGGCGGAGCTATGGCTACATCGAGGGTCAAGGTTGCATTACCGGTGCCGCCGGTGTTCGTGGCGCTCAGGTTGACGGTAAAAGTTCCCGAGGCCGAGGGCGTCCCGCTGATGAGTCCAGAACTGGTATTAACGGTCACTCCCGCTGGAAGGCCGGTCGCGTCGAAACTCGTCGGCGAATTCGTCGCCGTGATCTGATAGGTGAAGGGCTGCCCTATTGTTGCCATGGTAGACAAGGGACTTGTGATGACAGGAAGAGCCATGGCGACATCGAGCGATAAAGTCGCGCTGCCAGTGCCGCCCGGGTTAGTGGCGCTCAGGCTGACTGAGAAGGATCCGGCAGCAGAAGGTGTTCCACTGATTACTCCAGTGCCAGTATCAACCGTTAATCCCGCCGGCAACCCGGTCGCGTTGAAGCTGGTCGGCGCGTTAGTCGCCGTGATTTGGTAGCTGAATGCCTGGCCAACAGTGGCGGTTGCCGTCGCAGGACTGGTGATGACCGGAGGAGGTGGGTTGACGGTCAGGGTTAAGGGAGCCGCGCCAGTGCCGCCCGCATTGGTTGCGCTCAGGGTGATCGAGAAAATTCCTGGGGCCGCCGGCGTTCCGCTGATCAGCCCGGTGGAAGTATTCACGGTTAGATTCGCGGGCAGCCCGGTCGCACCAAAACTCGTCGGGTTGAGCGTCGCGGTGATTTGGTAGCTGAATGCCTGGCCAACGGCGCCAGTTGCGGTCGAAGGACTGGTGATGACCGGTGGAGGCGGGTTTACGGTAAGGGTTAGCGGAGCCGTGCCGGTGCCACCTGCATTGGTTGCGCTCAGAGTGATCGAGAAAGTTCCTGCGGCCGATGGCGTTCCGCTGATCAGCCCGGTGGAAGTATCCACGGTTAGGTTCGCGGGCAGCCCGGTCGCATCAAAGCTGGTCGGGTTGTTGGTCGCGGTAATTTGGTAGCTGAATGCCTGGTTAACGGCGCCAGTTGCGGTCGAAGGACTGGTGATGACCGGAGGAGGTGGGTTGACGGTAAGGGTTAGCGGAGCCGTGCCGGTGCCACCTGCATTGGTTGCGCTCAGAGTGATCGAGAAAGTTCCTGCGGCCGATGGCGTTCCGCTGATCAGCCCGGTGGAAGTATCCACGGTTAGGTTCGCGGGCAGCCCGGTCGCACCAAAGCTCGTCGGATTGTTAGTCGCCGTGATTTGGTAGCTGAATGCCTGGTTAACAGTGGCGGTTGCGGTCGAAGGACTGGTGATGACCGGAGGAGGTGAGTTTACGGTGAGGGTTAACGGAGCCGTGCCGGTGCCACCTGCGTTGGTTGCGCTCAGGGTGATCGAGAAAGTTCCTGCGGCCGACGGCGTTCCGCTAATCAGCCCGGTGGAGGTATCCACAGTTAGGTTCGCGGGCAGCCCGGTCGCATTGAAGGTCGTGGGCGAATTGGTCGCGGTGATCTGATACGTAAACGGCTGTCCCACTATCGTCGTCGCAGACAACGGACTGGTGATGACTGGTGTTAGAGTGACGAAAGCGCTGCGCACCGTCTCGACGATTGAGCCTGAGCCGTTTTCTTCACCCGTCGAGTAGAAGCCGCGAGCGCGGATGAAAATGTTCTGTTGAATCGGCAAGCTTTGACCAGTCAGTTGCCAGCCGCCGGTGATGCGGCCTGGATTGGGGAGCGCGCCGTAATTGATGCCGTCGGCAGACAGTTCAAAGGTGACGCGGTCAACTTCGGGCGAGGCGCTGCTGCGAAGCCAGGTGATGGTCGTGCCATCGTTCTCGACGGTAAGCTCCTGTAAAGCGGCATCGGTGTTAGTCAGCCTGCCGATGAAGTTGCGCGTAGTTGTGCCGGTGCCGCCGCCGCCGAGGGTGGTGAACTGTCCACCAACTAAAATCTTGCCGTCCGCTTGCACCGCCAGAGCAAAGACAAAGCTGTCCGCACCGGGATCGAAGGTGGTGTCAAGCGTGCCATCCAGATTAAGTCGTCCGATGCTGTTGCGCGTGTCCCCGCCGAGGGTGGTGAAATCTCCACCGACTATAATCTTGCCATCCGTTTGCACCGCCAGAGCGTCAACACCGAGTTCACCACCGTTCGCTCCAGGATCGAAGCTGGTGTCGAGCGTGCCGTCCGAATTAAGACGTCCGATGTTGTTGCGCGTGTCCCCGCCGAGGGTGGTGAACGCTCCGCCGACTAAAATCTGGCCTTCCGCTTGCACCGCCAGAGCTTCGACAGCGCTGTCCGCACCCGGATCGAAGGTTGTGTCAAGCCCTCCGTCCGAACTAAGGCGTCCGATGTTGTTGCGCGTGGTGGTTCCGGTGCCGCCGCCGCCGAGGGTGGTGAACTGTCCACCGACTAAAATCTGGCCGTCCGCTTGCACCGCCAGAGCAAAGACATCGCCGTTCGCACCAGGTTCGAAGCTGGTGTCAAGCGTGCCGTCTGACTTAAGTCGTCCGATGGACTGGCGCGTGGTTGTGCCGGTGCCGCCGCCTCCGAGGGTGGTGAAATCTCCACCGACTAAAATCTGGCCGTCAGGTTGCACCGCCAGAGCTTCGACAAAGCTGTCCGCGCCGGGATCGAAGCCTTCGTCGCTCGTGCCGTCCGAACTAAGACGTCCGATGTTGTTGCGCGTGACCCCGCCGAGGGTGGTGAACCCTCCACCGACTAAAATCTGGCCGTCCGCTTGCACCGCCAGAGCAAGGACAACGAAGTTCGCGCCGGGATCGAAGCTGGTGTCAATCGTGCCGTCTGGATTAAGTCGTCCGATGTTGTTGCGCGCGGTGGTGCCAGTGCCGCCGCCTCCGAGGGTCGTGAACTGTCCACCAACCAAAATCTTGCCGTCCGCTTGCACCGCCAGAGCAAAGACATCGCCGTTCGCACCAGGATCGAAGCTGCTGTCAAGGGTGCCGTCTGGATTAAGTCGTCCGATGTTGTTGCGCGTGGTTGTGCCGGTGCCGCCGCCGCCCAGGGTGGTGAAAAATCCACCGACTAGAATCTTGCCATCTGCTTGTACCGCCAGAGAAAGGACCGTAGAGTCAGCCCCGGGATCGAAACCGGTGTCGAGCGTGCCGTCTGGATTAAGGCGCCCGATGCTGCTCCGTGGGGTTGTGCCGGTGCCGCCGCCGCCTAGGGTAGTGAAATCTCCACCGACTAAAGTCTTGCCGTCCGTTTGCACCGCCACAGTTCGGACAATGTTGTTCGCACCGGGATCGAAGCTGGTGTCAATCGTGCCGTCTGGATTAAGGCGTCCGATGAAGTTGCGCGTGGTTGTGCCGGTGCCACCGCCGCCGAGCGTGGTAAAACCGCCACCGACTAGAATTTTGCCGTCCGCTTGCACTGCCAGAGCGAAGGTAGTGGCGTTCGCCCCGGGATCGAAGCTGGTGTCAAGCGTGCCGTCTGGATTAAGGCGTCCGATGTGGCTGCGCGCGGTTGTCCCGGTGCCGCCCCCGCCGAGCAGGTTAAAATCTCCACAGATTACAATCTTACCGTCCGCTTGCACTGCTATAGAAAAGACCTGGCCGTCGCAACCGGGATCGAAGCTGGTATCCAGCGTGCCGTCCGAATTAAGTCGTCCAATGAAGTTGCGCGTGGTTGTGCCGGTACCGCCGCCGCCCAGGGTGCTGAAATTCCCACCGACTAAAATCTTACCGTCCGCTTGCACTGCTAGAGAAACGACCTGGCTGTTGCAACCGGGATCGAAGCTGGTGTCCAGCATCCCGTCTGAATTAAGCCGTCCGATGTTGTTGCGGGTAGTTGTGCCAGTGCCGCCACCGCCGAGGGTGCTGAAAGCTCCACCGACTAAAATCTGGCCGTCCGCTTGAACCGCCAGAGCTTCGACAACATTGTTCGCACCGGGATCGAAGCTGCTGTCAAGCGTGCCGTCTGGATTCAGTCGCCCGATGTTGTTGCGCGTGGTTGTGCCGGTGCCGCCCCCGCCGAGGGTGGTGAAAAATCCACCGATTAAAATCTTGCCGTCCGCCTGCACCGCCAGAGCCCCGACAGGACCGTTCGCGCCGGGATCGAAGCCATCCAGAGCAGACTGCGCGTGCGCCTCGAACGACAGCAACAGTGACATCATTAGCATCGCCACCATTTTTAGAAGCGTGCGCGGTGTCGTGCTGATAGAAGGTCTGGTCCCAGTCGCAGCGGTGAATATCCACCGGAGCGTGCGCTCAGGCGCGGGAGAAACCTTTGCGCGCGTTAGTGCGCGTTTCATCTCAGTTAATTTGGTTAGGAGTTGGATCTGGAGATCGCGGCAGGCGGCAATCTCAGCCCCGAATGCCTTCGGGGTTGAAACGTCGGGTGACGTAATCGAGCACGTCTTAATCAAAAAGCTTCTTGTCCGTCAACAGCAATCTTTCCTTTTCGGGAGCGTCGTCGGGGCAGAAAATCTTCATCTCTCACCAACCATCTACGGGAAAGGCAATGCGAAGTTTCGCTTGTCGCACGATGACCCCGGCATCATCCTAGGCCCGGGTGTCCACGGGGGTCGATTCAGTAGGGAGCGGGCGACTGACTCGGCGTAGGTCTCTTCTTCTTGCCTTTGGCTGGCTGCTGGGTTGCCGGAGCTGCGGGGATGCCGGCGCGCTGTGCCGGTTGCGCTTGTTTGGGCTGGCGGACTGGATGACCCCGCCCCGGACGCTCGGAGGGCGTTGGGCGCGGAGTAGGTTTGGGACGGCGCGGTGTCGGGCCGGGGGCTGTCTTGGGAGGACCTTCCGGACGGGACGGTCTCGGGGTTGCCGTTGGTCTGGCACGCTGAGGACGCCCGGAATGTTCCGGCTTTGGGCTCGCGCTTTTCCCGGGACGTGAGATAGGTCCTAGATAGTAGGGCCTTGAGCCTGCGGTTATCCCGGGAGGCGGGATAAGTCCCGGATAATACGGCCTCGGGCCCGCAGTTACTCCGGAGGGCGGGACGTGTCCCTTTTGTGTTGTGGTCTTGCTCCCGCCGTCGCTGAAATCCTTGTCGAGATAGGTGCGGAAAATGGCGCGATTTGGTTCCAGTGCCGCGGCGGTGAGGATATCACGCCGGCCGGCCTTTTCGTGACCCTGGCGAATGAGGCACAGACCATGGCCGAGCCAGGCGTCGCCCAGCGCGCTATCGAGTGACATGGCTTTTTCGAAAGAATCTTTGGCCTCACTGAGCCTGCCTTCCGCGCTCAGGATGAACCCGCGCAGCGCGTGCGCGGCAGGATTGCGCGGGGCGAGGCTGAGGCCTTTCTCCAGTGCTGTTTTCGCCTGCGACGTGCGACCAGAGCTAAGTTCCAACTCGGCGACCCGGGTCCAGCCAAAGCCGAAGTCTGGATCAAGCGCGGTAGCGCGGTTAGCCGCTTGCAGAGCGCCTATAAGGTGACCTTTGGATTGCAGATAATAGGATTCTGCGCTCCAATCGCTCGCCGTTTGCGGTGACTCTCCACCTTGCCTGTCCTTCAATGTTATCGCTGCGATAAGGGTGGAAAGGGCCTGCCGATCATGAACATCGTGGGCGATGTCTGCCAGCAGATCCTCTGCTTTGGCAACCTGACCTGCAAACAGGAGTAAGCCGGCCCGATAAGCCTTTTCTTCGGGCGAAGCGGGTGACCGGTCGCTCGGGTATTGCTGGAGCGCCATGAGCAGGTCGCCTTCGCGGTAGGCAGAGAGAGATGCTTGCAGCGCGCCGGGGTCTTTGATGGAAGCCAGCACTTCTTTCGGATCGAGGACGCCCGGATAATAGAAACACCACTGGGCGGAATCGATCGGGTTGGCCACCGAGGTCTTAGCAGCCTTTTGTCCGGGTTCTATTTCTGCCCGTTCGCCACTCCGCACCACGAGCGAGCCGCTGGGATTGGATAACTCCACTTCGCCGTCGATCATCGTAAAGCTGGTCGATCCATCGGCCGCCACCGTCACGACAAACTCCGTTCCGCGAATCCCGCCATTCGCGGCCGGGGTTTGCACATTGATCTCCCGTGATTTCTCGCGGCTGAAGAAATAGGCCGTGCCTTGCTTGAGGTCCACCGTCGGTTTGGCGGACGCCACAGGTGGCGGCAAGACCTCCGCCTCAGTTAGTTCGTCCAGTCTTAGGATGCTTGAATCGCTTAGCCGCACCGCCGCTCTGCTATCCTCGCCCGTTCGCAGTCGATCATGCCAGGCCAGCTTCTGACCCACCGTGGCGGGCCACCAGACGGCCGGTGGTGCCAAGCTCTCGACCGAATTTTCTGTTGAAATAATCTCCGCCGCGTCCGGATGGCTGGCATTCTCGGCCGTCGCGATTCGCGCGCAGGCGATTCCCAGGCACAGCACGGCAACCAGGATCGCCGATCGCTTTGTCCCGGCTCTGGGTGTTTCGAGAATGCCTAACATGGTCGCGTTCCATCCTGGCCAGCCACGCCTCCTGCCAGGCAGCACCGGAAATATCTGGCCTTACTTTACAGCTACTTCCCAGCCCGGAGCAAACATCGCCTCGAGGTGATCATGGCAGGACATAAGCCTCGACCTGAGCGACGCCGGGTGGTGTTATTCTTGCCGCGCACGATCGCGATGTAGCTGCCGGGGTTGAGCGTCGCCACGATTTCGATCACGGGCATAAGGTTCCCAGACAACCATCAACAGGGTTTCCAAAATAGGCCTCCACGAGAGCGACGCCGGTGGTGCCGTTGACGCCTTTTACGATCGCGGTGTAGTGGCCTTCGCCGACCGGGAGCGTTATCGCGATCGCCGATTCGAGCGCGTTCGTCGGCGGGATGGTCGTCGCCATGATGTCCGCTTTCTGGGCCGGGTCCGTCATCCAGTTGTCGTTCGTGGCGATGATTGTGTCTGTGCCGCCAATATTTTGATGTAACTCAAGTGTGGGATCCGCCAGCTTGCCGGTCACCGACAGAGAAGGCCCGATGGCCCGGAGCAAGACCTTGATCGGAATGGCTCCCTCGTTGATAAAGCCACCGATCATCACGTTGTCGCCGGTCTGCACATTGCCGCGGGTCGAAATGTTAGCCAGGTTCGCTGCGCTCGATACGTCCAGACTGGCCGCACCCAGATTGTAGACCTCGACCAGACCGACGCCTGTCCCATTGTTCGTTCCGCGTAGAATCGCGGTATAAATCCCGGGGTTTAAAACGGCCAGAATCGCTGACTCAAGATCATTCGTGGGAGCAATCCCGGTATTTTCGATCGCCACCTCCTGGCTGCCTCCCGCCAAGTTCACCTTCCAGTTATCGTTAGTTGCAATCGTGGAGGTGCGGTCGTGCAGTTCAAGAAACGGATCAGCCAGCGGACCCGTCACCGGCAAGGATGGCCCGATCCCACGAAGGACGAGTTTCATCGGCGCGTTTCCCTGGGTAATGAACCCGCCAATGAGGACGTTATCACCGGTGCCGACGTCGAGCCGGGTCGAGATATTGGCCGCGCCGGTCGGGAGGAGGAAAAAAAGTCCCTGGGCAGCACAGCCGCTGGCATTGCAGGCGAAGATTTGCACATTGGTGACGACGCCGCCCGAGAGTTGGGGCGAGGGCTGGAGCCCGAATCTAAGAGTCGGGATCCCGGAAATGATGCCCGTAGTCTGGTCCAGGCCCAAGCCCGCGGGCAGTTGGCCAACGACGGAGTAGATGACCTGGTCAGACGTATCCGAGTTAGGCGCCATGATCGCGTAACTAAAAGACACGCCTGGATAGAGTAAGGCGTTATCCTGACTCACGATCACTGGCACAGCGAGATCAGAGGTAAAGGTCAATTCCAGGGAGGCGGTATTAGTGATGCCCACGTCGGTGGCGGAAAGCGTCACCGAAAAGCTTCCATCGGTTGTGACCGTTCCTGAAATCTCTCCCGTCATGGAATCAGCCGTCAGGCCGGACGGCAGACCAGTTGCAGTGAGACGCGTCAAAGCGCTGCCACCGCTGGTTATGACCTGAAAGTTGAAAGGACTCCCCGTTCTACCCTTCGCGCTCGTGACACTGATGATCACCGGACCGGTGGCCGGTAAAGGTTGGCTCGTTAGGACGAGGTTGGCATTCGTGGTCCCGGCCGAGTTAGAAGCGGTTAATGCTATCTGGAACATTTCCTGCGCTGTTGGGTTGCCGACGATAGCGCGAAGCGTAGGGTCAAAGCTTAAGCCGCCGGGTAAATCGCCGACCGCCAAAGAGGTCGCTCCAGTGGCCTCGAACTGATAACTAAAAGGTAGACTAACGGTTCCCGTCGCTGCGAGCGGGCTAATAATAAGTGGTGGCTGCAGGGCCGGGTCGTAGAGTTCCGCGCTCGCGGAAACATTGGAACTGCTATCACGTCCCCCTGCCACCAGCACCATGCCGTTGGGCAGCAACGTGGCCGTGTGCAAATAGCGTGCGATGTTGAGGTCGCCGGTGAGACTCCAGGTTCCGCTCGAAGAATCGTACAGTTCCGCGCTCGCGGTAGGGTTGCTACTGCTATCAAATCCCCCTGCCACCAGCACCGTGCCGTTGGGCAGCAAGGTCGCCGTGTCCAAATAGCGTGCGGTGTTGAGGCTGCCCGTCACAGTCCAGGTTCCTCCCGTTGGGTCGTAGAGTTCCGCACTCGCGGAAGTGCTGAAATTACTGTCCTCTCCCCCTGCCACCAGCACCATGCCGTTGGGCAGCAACGTGGCCGTGTGCAAATAGCGTGCGATGTTGAGGTCGCCGGTGAGACTCCAAGTCCCGCGCGAAGAATCGTACAGTTCCGCGCTCGCGGAAGGGTTTTCCCTGTCACCAACTCCCCCTGCCACGAGCACCNNGGCAGCAAGGTCGCCGTGTGAAGGTCGCGCGCGGTGTTGAGGCTGCCCGTGACAGTCCAGGTCCCGCTCGAAGAATCGTACAGCTCCGCGCTCGCGGTAAGGTTGTTAGTGCCATCAACTCCCCCTGCCACGAGCACCAGGCCGTTGGGCAGCAAGGTCGCCGTGTGACCAGCGCGTGCGGTGTTGAGGTTGCCCGTAACAGTCCAGGTCCCGCTCGCCGGATCGTACAGTTCCGCGCTCGCGGAAGCGATTACACTGCTATCACGTCCCCCTGCCACCAGCACCATGCCGTTGGGCAGCAACGTGGCCGTGTGCAAATAGCGTGCGATGTTGAGGTCGCCGGTGAGACTCCAGGTTCCGCTCGAAGAATCGTACAGTTCCGCGCTCGCGGTAAGGTTGTTACTGCTATCAAATCCCCCGGCCACCAGCACCAGGCCGTTGGGCAGCAAGGTCGCCGCGTGCTCAGCGCGTGCGGTACTGAGGCTGCCGGTATTCTCAAAACCACCTGGAGCGCCCGCGCACGGCTGCACGAGCAGCAGCCCCGCGCCGAGAAAAAGCGTTCCGCGCAATGCGCAAACAATGAGGATTGACGACAGAGGAAACTTTTTCATGGCTTTTGTGCTCTTGCGGTGAGGCGACGCGGAGGACGGCGATGAAATGTTCAGCTTCATCCTTCGATAAGGTCCGCACGACGATGGCTTCGTGATATCTCTCGATTCGTGTCTCTTCGCTCTCATGGTTTGCGATCCTCGGATTTCAACGTGTGGCATTAGTGGCTTGTCGGAAACATAATCAGTCTGATTCGGCGAAATTGACCCGGCGAAAAAAGAATTGGATCGCGGAGAGAGATTGCCTGGCGCAGCAAATCCGAGCCAGACACCCATCGAAATGGGGCAACAATCTAATGCAGGGGAAATGATCCATTTAGACGCCTTACCGACCGTTCTAGAAGTCTTTTTCCGTTGTGTCGAGAATTAATTCAAGGCGCTCTCAATCATACCGGCGACGCCGAACCGACAGGCGAGGTGCGCGCTCTCCTATTTGCAGCCGCCTTCTCACCAGGGCTATCGATAAAGCGCGTCAACCATGCGGAGAGACTTCTCGTTAGGCAAGGGCTTCTGCTCCATCTGGTTCATCACGTAAGCGAAGCCGAGGTTGTTCTCCGGGTCGGCGAAGGCGTGGCTGCCGCCTGCTCCGGGATGACCGAAAGCCAGGGGCGAGGGACCAAAGATATGCCGGCCGGCGGCGGGCGGGTCTTTCATGAAGCCAGCCGAAAACGCCGTCGGGATTTCGAAGACTCGATCGATACCGGCCGTGAGTGTGGTTGTCATTTGCGCGATTGTGTGGCGCGAGAAGAAACGACGGCCGCCGAGTTCGCCGCCGTTGGCCAGCATGGCGTAAAACTTGGCCAGCGAAGTCGCGCTGCCGATTCCGCCAAACGAAACGAACGAGCGCGCGCGGTTCTCCGCGGTGTTCATCGCGCTGACCACGTTCAGGCCGCGCGGCGAGGTGAACGCTTTCCTCTGGAGCGTGCCGGGCGTGGCCAGCGCCCGGTAGAACGGTTCCGCCGCCGCCGAAGCCCTGGCTGCGTAGATGGTCGCGACCCGGTCATTCTCCTCGGCCGGTAACCCGATCCAGATGTCGAGACTGAGCGGTTCGGCGAAGACCTTGCGCCAATAAACTCCGATCGTGCGGGAATCGATTCGCCGCACGAGCTCGTCGAGCAGAAAACCAAAAGTGCGCGCGTGATAGCCGTGCGCCGTGCCGGGTGGCCAGAGCGGCTTCTGTTTCTCCAATGCCCTAACGACCGAGGGGTAATCGACGACCTCGACCGATTCGTCGAACGCGGCCAGGCCCGCCTGGTGCGAAAGCAACTGTGCGAGCGTGATCTCGCCCTTCCCGCCCTGGGCGAACTCCGGCCAGAATTCCGCGACCCGCCGCTCCAACCCGATACCGCGCTCCTGAAGGACGTGCAACAAACACGCGCTGCCGAGACCCTTGGTCGCCGACCAGAAGAGCACGATTGTATCCTCGGTCCAAGGTGTTTCGCGCTGGCCGTCGCGGAAACCGCCGTGCAGCTCGAGCAGCGGCTCGCCGCGCTGCCAGATCGAGACCGCCGCACCCAGCTCACCCAAGCGGGAAAAATTTTCCTCGAAAAGCGGTTTGATCCGCGCCGCCAAATCTTCCGCGCGGGTCGCCATCAGACCTTGCTGCCTAACGAGCGACTTCAGTAGTCGCGGACGTAAGGATATTTCGATTCGTTCCCCAGCTCCGGCGGAAACTCGCTGTAACCGCGATGGATCCACGGGATATCGCTGCGCAGAACGGGCAGATAGGTGTCCTTGTAAACCGGGAACGGCCAGAGCAGCACCTCGTAAAATCCCGCTCCGAAGCGGGCAAAGGCGCGTCCCGTTCCCCGGACGACGCCATAGCTGGCGGCTGCGGAATTACCTTCCTCACTGTTCACTTTGCCGATCGTCACCGGAATTTCCGCCCAGCCGAAAACCATGTTGGAAAGGCCGCGCGCGAGCTTGCGTGTCGGGCCGTGATCCGCCGCGGGCGGATCCTGGATATCGGCCCACGCACTGGTGGCAAAACCGGCGAGGCAAAGCGTAACGAGGAGGCGTTTCATCATGCGGCGCGAGTAAACCGATTCAGGCCCACAATTGCAACATTTGTTTATCGCTTCGGCGGAGCCGGCCGGGTTTTGCTCGCCGATAAAGAGGCGAGAATGGTCACGAGGAGGATGGCAGCGATAATCAGAAGCGAAAGCCAGTTCGACGTGTGGACCCAGCGGGCGGCGATCATCTTCGAGCCGACAAAACAAAGGATGATCGCCAAGCCGAAGCGGAGGTAAACGAAGCGCGTGACCAGATTCGCGAGCAGGAAATAGAGCGAGCGCAGGCCGAGGATCGCGCAAATGTTCGAGGTGTAGATAATGAAGGTGTCCTGCGTGATCGCGAGCACGGCGGGTATCGAGTCGACGGCGAAGATCAGGTCCATCACGTCGATGACGATGAGGACGAGCGCGAGGGGCGTGAGCATGCGCCGGCCGCCAACGAGCGCGATGAATTTCGGGCCGTGATAATCGTTCGTCACCGGCAGCAACCGGCGCGCGCTTTTCAGGACGAAATTGTTGTCGAGATCGAGCTGCTGGGTTTTCTGGCGGAGCATGCGCAGACCGGTGATGAGGAGAAAGGCGCCGAAGAGATAGAGGACGAAATGAAAGCGCGCGACGAGCGCCACGCCGATCCAGATCATCAGGCCCCGCATCACGATCGCGCCGAGGATTCCCCAGATGAGGACGCGATGCTCATACTGCGGCGGCACCCGGAAATAGGCGAAGATGAGGACGAAGACGAAGATGTTATCGACGCTCAACGAGTACTCGATCAGGTAACCGGTGAAGAAATCGATCCCCTGATCGGAGCCCTGCCAGAAAAAGACAATCAGGTTGAAGCCGAGCGAGAGCGCGATCCAAGCCAGGCTACGCCGGACTGCGCTCTGCAGGCTGATCGTGTGCGGGCCCCGGAAACTCAGGAGGTCGACCGCGAGCGCGGCGAGAACACCGAGATGGAAGGCGACCCAAAACCAGATGTTGATCGGCACGCGGCGCTAGGTTTCCACGGGTGAAGTGACGGGGCAACCGCGAAACAGCCGGCGCGGTGGTTTGCGCGCGGGCAGCGGGTCGTGCATCATAAACCTGAACATCTTATGGACGCAGAGCTGCAAAAGTTGGTGGACGCCGGGAAGCTAACGACCGCAGGTGCGGCCCAACTCGAACGACTCAAACCCAGCGCCTTCTGTCTCCATAAAAGCTGGGGGTTCGGCCGCGTCGCCGATTGGAACCTCCTCCTCAATCAGATCGTGATCGACTTCGAAAAGAAGAAGGCGCACCCGATGCAACTGCAGTACGCGGGAGAAAATCTGACGCCGATCCCGGCGGAACATTTCCTCGCGCAAAAGGCGAGCGACCTGCCCGGCCTCAAGCAGCGGCTCAAGGAAAATCCCACCGCCGCGATGCGGAACATTCTCGAGAGCCTCGGCGGCAAAGGGACCCAGACCCAGATCAGCGGTTGGTTGGTAGGCGATGTTTTCACCGAGCCGGAATTCAAGCGCTGGTGGGACTCGACGAAGAAGCTGCTCAAGAAGGAAGGCCACTTTCTTATCCCGACGAAGAAGAACGACCCGATCGAGCTGCGCTCCGCCCCGGTCTCGCGCGCCGATGATTTGCTCACCTCTTTCAATCAAGCGCGCCAGCCGAAGGAACAGGCTGCCGCGCTCGATCAGGTGATCAAGCTGCGCGACGAATTCGCGGATCCGGAAAAACAACTGCAACCGGTGATCGACGCGATCGAGAACACGGCGCGGCGGAACCAGCGGCTCAATCCCGCGATGGCCTTCGAGTTTGTCATCGCTCGCGACGATCTGCGCCAGCACGAGCCCAAACTGCGCAGCTCGATTCCCGACCTCACGCTCGAGCGATTGATCGTCGAAGAAGAGCCGCGCCTGGCCGCCATCCTGCCGAAACTCCCTTCCGCCAAAGAACGCCGCGTCCTGCACGCTCTGCCCGCCGCCCTGGGTGAGCGCTGGACCGCGCGCGCCCTGCAACTCATGCAGGGAAACAACGCCCGGCTCGTGGCCTCGATGGCCAAAGTCTTCGCGGAAGCCGGTAAACAAGCGGAGCTGCACAGCGCCCTCGATCGGAGCCTGCGGGAACATTCCGCGACGAGCGAAATGCTTTACTGGCTTTGCAAAAGCCGCGCCGAATGGCTGGAACTGATCAACCCCGAATTGCTCAGCGCCATCCTCTCGGCCTGCGAGCGCGATCAGCATAACGAGAGCAACAGCCGCAGCACGCGGCTGCGCGATCTCCTCCTTTCCGATCGCGCGTTGATCCCCGACATCTTTGCCGGCGCGGAGCTCAGCCTCGCGCGCGATGCCATGCGCCGTCTCATGCTCAGCCCGGTCTTCGATGAGTTGACCAAGCGCTCCCTCATGGCGCGGATCATCAAACTTTACCCCGATCTGCAAAGCCTCGTCAGCAGGGAGCAGACGGAGGAGAAGAGCGAAGCGCTCGTCGTCTCCTGGAGCAGCCTGCAGAAACGCAAAGCCGAGCTCGAGGAGCTGGTGAACAAAAAAATCCCGGAGAACAGCAAGGAGATCGGGGTGGCCCGTTCCTACGGCGACCTGCGCGAGAATTTCGAATTCAAAGCCGCCAAGGAAATGCAAGCCGTCCTCATGCGCCGCAAGTCCGAGCTGGAGCGCGCGCTACACCTCGCTCGTGGGACCGCTTTCGAGAATCCCGATACGAGCCAGGTCTCGATCGGCACGGTGGTCACCCTCCGCGAAACCACGAGTGGCCGCGAAGAGACTTACACCATCCTTGGGGCGTGGGATGGCGATCCGGAGCGCGCCATCATTTCCTACCAGACGGCGATTGGGCAGGCATTGTTAGGCCGGCGCCGCGATGAGATCGTGGAACTGAATGCCGAAGAGGATACCGGGCGTTACGCGATCGTCGCGATCGCACCCGCCCCGGTCGACGAAGTCCCGGCCGATCCGGAGTTACTGGAGCCGGTTGCTTCGGACCGGTAGACGCCGCGCGGCCCCGCGGCATTCGGTTTGGACTTGAGGAAAGTTTTTCGCGAGAGTGGGCGCGCTCGTGAAACCAAAACTCCTGACCATAGGCCCGGTTGTGCTCGGCGGAAAAACGCCGGTTTTCATCCTCGGGCCGTGCGTGATCGAGTCCGAGAAGTTCGTGAGGCGAATGGCGCGCAAGATCGCCGCGGCCTGCGCCGCGGAAAAATTGCCCTTTCTTTTCAAGGCCTCCTACGACAAGGCGAACCGCACCTCGGTGCGCTCCTATCGGGGAATCGGGGCGCGCGAAGGCTGCGCCCTGCTCGCGGAGATCGGACGCGAGATCGGGATGCCGGTGACGACGGACGTCCATTCGCCTAACGAGGCGGCCATCGCCGCGGAATTCATCGACGTGCTGCAAATCCCGGCATTCCTCTGCCGACAGACGGACCTGATTCAGGCTGCGGCGGAAACCGGCCGGGTGGTGAATGTGAAGAAGGGACAATTCCTCGCGCCGTGGGATGTGCGCAATATCGCGGAGAAGCTTCGGGCATTCGGCGCGCAGAAGTTTTTCTTCACCGAGCGCGGAACGACCTTCGGCTACAACAATCTCGTGGCCGACATGCGCTCGCTCGCCTGGCTGCGCGCGGCCGGCTATCACGTGATCTTCGATGCGACGCACTCGGTGCAGCGCCCCGGTGGCGCGGGCGACGCGACTTCCGGGGACGCCGCACTCGCTCCCGTGCTCGCGCGGGCCGCGCTCGCCGCCGGGTGCGATGGTATTTTCATGGAGGTGCACGAAAATCCGTCGCACGCGCTCTCCGATGGGCCGAATCAGGTTCCGCTAAAGGATTTGCCGAAGCATCTGCGCATGTTAAAAGCTATTCATGCTGCCGTGTCGTAGCGGGTCCCGCCTCTTCCGCGGGACGCGCCTGAGTTTTCTCTTGTTGCTCGTGGGCAGTTGCGCCGCCTCCGCCGGCGATCGCAAGCACCGGAAGCCGACCCCGACGCCCGCGGCCGAAACGCAGAAAGAGGATCTCGGCTTGAAAAACATCCCGCTTACCGTCGGGCACGAAGCGAAGGGTCTGGTCCTGCCGAACTACGATCTTGAGGGGCATCTGCTCGGCCGGTTTGAAGCCGCCACCGCCGCGCGTCTTGATGAAAATCATGTCCGCTTTTCGAACCTGAAGATGCTGACGTTCGACGCGAAAGAGCAGCCCGATTTCAACGTCGACATGACCGACGCTACCCTCAATCTCGAAACGCGGGTGATCGAATCCAAACAGCGGACCAAAATCACGCGCGCCGATTTCGAGATCGCTGGTGACGCCATGACGTTCAGCACCGTGACCCACCAGGGAACGCTCACCGGCAATGTGCACATGACCATTTTCAACCAGAAGGAAATTGCCGGCGGGGCCGCGAAACCATGAAAGGGAGATTGACCGTGGCGATGGCTCTCGCGCTGCTGACGACCAGCCGGGTCGGCGCGCAGGAGGCCGCCCACGCCGCGGAGGCCCGCCCGAAACCCCAGGCTTCACCGGCGCTCGCCGCGACGGATGCAAACGGTCAGCCGATCACGACCCAGATCTACGCGGACGAAACATCGTTCAATACCGAGAAACGCATCGGTGTCTTCACCGGCCACGTCCGAGTTTTCGATCCGCGTTTTAACATTCAATCGGACAGGCTGACGGCCTTTATTCACAAGGAGGAGGGCGAAGGCCTCGAGAAAGCGATTGCCGAAGGCAACGTCGGCGTGGTCCGCGACCGGCCCGATCCGAAAGGCGGTCCGCCCTCGAAGTCGGTCGGGCTTTCGGAGAAGGCGGTCTACACTTCATCGGATGGAAATGTCGAGTTGACCGGCAGCCCGCGGGTGCAGGAAGGTTTGGATACGCACATCGCGACGAGTCCCGCCACGGTCATGGTGCTGAGCCAGGACGGCCATCTCACCACTCACGGCCCGAGCCGCACCGAGATCCGGCAGGACGCGAACGCGAAGGGGTCGCCTTCCCCGACACCGACCCCGAAGCCGGTGCGGAAAAAACGGGTGAAAAAGGTATGATCACTTCGCACGAGCCGTCCCTCGCCGCCCCGGCCGCGGGGATAGCGCTTCAGCCTGACGAACACAAGGAAGTGCTGCTGACCGACGACCTGGTCAAAATCTACGGCGGCCGGGCGGTCGTGAACGGGATCAAACTGGAAGTCGGGCAGGGCGAGATCGTCGGTTTGCTCGGGAAAAACGGCGCCGGGAAAACGACCACCTTTTACATGATCGTCGGTCTCGTTAGGCCAAACAGCGGCCGGGTCATCTTCTCCGGCACGGACGTGACCAACTACCCGATGTACAAGCGCGCCCGGCTCGGAATGGGCTATCTGCCGCAGGAGGAATCGATCTTCCGTAAAATGACGGTGGAGCAAAACATCCTCGCCATTCTCGAGACGATGCCCTTGAGCAAAAAAGAGCGCCGCCATCGCTGCGATGAATTGCTCCATCAGTTTGGCATCGAGCGGATCGCGAAAAACACCGCGCTCACCCTGAGCGGCGGCGAGAAACGCCGCCTCACGATCGCTCGCTCCCTCGTCACCCGGCCAAAATTACTCATGCTCGACGAGCCCTTCAGCGGCGTCGATCCGATCGCGGTCTACGACGTGCAGCAACTGGTCGTCAACCTGCGCAAGTCCGGCCTCGCCATTCTCATCACCGACCACAACGTGCGCGAGACCCTCTCCATTGTGGATCGCGCCTACCTCATCGACGAAGGCCGCGTCGTGAGCGAGGGCACGAAAGATTTTCTGATTAACGATCCGATCAGCCGCCAGCTTTATCTCGGCGAGCGCTTTCGGATGTAAACCAAAGGAGCTGTCATGCAAACCGCCAACGCCCATCCCACCGTCAAAGTCACCGGCCGCCATCTCGCGATCACCGATGCGATCAACGAGTACGCCACGCGCAAGATCGAAGGGCTGCACCTCGATTACCCGAAAATCATCGAGGCCCACGTCATTCTCGGCGTGGAAAAATACCGGCACTGGGCCGAGGTCGTGCTCATTTGTTCGAATCACATCACGATCGAGGCCTGCGAGGAGACCAGCGACCTCTACGCGGCGATCGATGCTGTGATGGACAAAATCGCGCGGCAGATGCGCAAATATAAGACGCGCCTCCTGCGCCGGCATCGCCCGCGCAAGGAAGAGATCCGGCACCTCGAAGAACAGATTCTGCATCCCGAGCCGGTCGAGGAGGACGAACATCACGAGCACGCCGTGATCCGGACGGAGCGTTATCCGGTGAAGCCGATGTTTGTCGACGAAGCGGTGCTCCAGCTGGAGATGTCGGCGCGGCAGTTCATGGTCTTCATGAACGCACGGAACTCGCGGGTAAACGTGCTCTATCGGCGCAAGAGCGGCGATTTTGGGCTCATCGAGCCAACGTTAGGCTAAAAATCCCGGCTGGCCGCGCCGCGATCAGGCGCCGAGCGCCGGATACGCCGGCAGGACGGACCTCTCCATCCCCATCTCGAAGGTGGGAAATTTGGGCTGCCAGCCAAGCGCGCGCAGGCGCCGGTTCGAGACGCGCTTGTTGCTCGCGCCGCGTTTTCGCCCGGCGGGTCGGTCGACGAGGGCGGGGAGCGGACGATGCAATTTGGCCGCGAGCCATTCGTAACACGCCCGTTGCGTCATCGGCTCGTTGTCCGTCACGTTGACGATCCCCGCGGTTGTTCGGGATTCGTTAGGCACATTGACGAGGAGAAAGAGCGCCGCCGCGATATCGTCGCGGTGCGTTTGATTGAGATAACGCTCCCCGCCGGCCTCGATGCGCGCCTCGCCGGAGAGAAATTTGCGGAGTAACGCGGAGCGGCCCGGGCCGTAAATTCCCGCGAGCCGGGCGACCAGCCCGCCTTTTTGCCTAACGAATTCTTCGGTCTGGCGCAGGATCCTTCCGGTTTCGTGCGCCGGTTCCGCCGCGCTCTCTTCGTCGACCCATTCTCCACCGGTCTGGGCGTAAACCGAGGTGCTGCTCGTGTAAACGAAAGTGCGCGGCTGCAGCGTAGCGAGAAGATTTTCGTTGCCCGCCAGGTAAACGCGTCGGTAACTTTCCGGCCCGCCACCGCCGGAGCTGGCACAATGAATCACGGCGTCGTACGCGCTCGCCGCCACCTTGACCGCCGCGCGCTCGGCGATGTCGACGGCGCGGACGGGATAGGGCTTGCCCGCCAGGCGCCGCGCGGACTCCGGCGAATGTGTCCAGCCTTCCACTTCCCATCCCGCGGCGTGAAACAGATCGGCTGTCGCCACTCCGACATAGCCGCAGCCGGCAATCAAAACGCCCGGCCTCACGTCGCGACCGCCGCGATCTCGATTTCCTCAAACGTGTCGCTTTGCATCGCGCGGACCTGTTTCAGCCGGATCAGCTCGAGGAGGGCGAGAAAAGTGACGACGATTTCAACCCGGGAAGCCATCTGCGCGAACAGGTCCGAAAAACGCACGGACCGGCCGCCGGCGAGACTCTGCAGAATCCGCTCGATCTTGTCCGAGACGGTAAAACGCTCGCCGAACATTTCGCGCAAATCGTCCTGCGCCTGGAGCCGCTTGATCACGTTTTGAAAGGCGTTGATCAGCTGGAAAATTCCCACTTCGCCGAGATGCAAGGGCGCGATTTCCGGCACGACGCCATCGCCGATTCGCGCAAAAATCCGCTCCTGCTCCAGCTCGCGCGATTGCAAGTGCGCGGCCGCTTCCTTGAACTTCTTGTATTCGATTAACTGGCGGATCAAATCCCAGCGCGGGTCATCCTCATCGACATCCTCCTCCGGCGGCTGTTGGTCGGCCGGGAGCAGGCTGCGGCTCTTCAGGTAAATCAGGTTCGCCGCCATGACCACGAACTCGCCCGCGACATCGATGTTCAGCTCCTTGAAGGCCTGGAGATATTCCAGGTATTGCTGGGTGATTCGCTCGAGCGAGATGTCGTAGATATCGAGCTCGTCGCGCTTGATCAGGTAAAGCAGGAGATCGAGCGGCCCCTCGAAAATTTCGAGCCGAACTTTGTATTCGGTTTCCATCGTTAGGCCAGATCCGGCTCGGTCTTCACCCGGCTCCAAATTTCGTCGAGCGCCGCGAGATCGACGGCGCCGAGCTGCTTGCCTTGCGCTTGCAGCTCGCGCTCCAGCGCGTGAAAGCGGGCGATGAACTTCTCCGTCGCCGCGGCCAGCACGGTCTCGGCGTCGAGCTCATTCTTGCGCACGAGATTCACGACCGCGAAGAGAAGATCGCCCAGCTCATCGGCCATCGCGGCGGCGTCCCGCGCGGCGATGGCTTCCTTTGCTTCCCGAAGTTCTTCATCGACCTTCGCGACGACGTCCGCGATCTCCTGCCAATCAAACTTAACCCGCGCGGCTTTGGTCTGCGCTTTCTGGGCCAGCATCAGGGCCGGCAATGCTCTCGTTAGGCCAGCAAAATAAGGCATGTCTCCCGCGCTTTTTTCCGCGCGCTTGATCGCGTCCCATTGTCGTAGGACGGCGCCGGTGTCGCGCGCCTCGCTCTCGCCGAAAACGTGCGGGTGCCGCCGGACCAATTTGTCGCCGATCTCGCGCGCCACGTCCTCGATCGTGAAGCGACCCTCTTCGCTCGCGATCTGGGCGTGGATCACCACCTGCAAAAGCAAATCGCCCAGCTCTTCGCGCAGATTCGCGTCGTCGCCAGTCCGGATCGCGTCCGCGACTTCGTAGGCTTCCTCGAGCAGGCCCGGGACCAGGCTGGCATGCGTTTGTTCGCGATCCCAGGGGCAACCGTCGGGTGCGCGCAGCCGGCGCATGATTTCGCAGAGGCGCTCAAAACCCGGGCTGACTGGCTGAAGATCGATCGCAGTGGCTTCCACGTCTTCTCCATCAACCATCAGTCAGCCACCGGCAACCGTTTCAGATGCGCCAGAGCGAACGATGGCTGCCGAACTCGGAGATTTCGCCGGAGGTTTTTTTCCCGACGTAAATCGTGATGCCGATCACACTGGCGAGCGTGCCGACGAAAATAATCGCGACGAGCCAGGACGGAATGTGACCGACGCGCAGCGCGCGATAAAACGCCGGGATGCCATCGATCGGCTCTTTCGCGTGGATGAAGATTTTCATTACCCAGGCGATCATGATGAGAATGAAAATGAAAACGTAGTTGCGTTTCAATCGCCGCCCGACCGCCTCGAGTTTTCCGATCTTGAACGAGGGCAGGATCAAATCCTCGCAGACCAGTTTTTTCCATTCGCCCTGCAGCAGGTTGCGATTCTCCATGATCATCGGGACGAGGAAATGCGCCTCAAGCATGCGGACCCGCGCGCGGAAAGCATCGTAAAAACGATAACGGCGCGCCTCGATCCAGAGCATGATCCAGACGATCGCGAGATTAAAAAAGAAGATGAGGTGCGGCACGCCGGCGTTGGAAAACGCGATTGTGATGATGGCCGTGCTGCTCGTCACCGCCCAGTTGGTGGTCGTGTCCAGCCGGGTCCGCCAGACCATGATGCGGCTGAGCTCGCCGCGGTAAAAATGCGACATCGCGTTGACATAGCCCTGGTCGTAGAGGCCGCTCTGAGCGGAGAGCGTCGATTCGTCGGTCGGTCCGTGAGTTTCGTTCGCCACGATTCGGTTGCATGATTCGACTTCTGCGCGGCACGCGTCAATCTATCAATTCATTCCTTCAATGATCTCACCCTTGCTCGACGCTCTGCTCGATCCAAAACACGTGGCCCTCGAACTGCGCGGCGCAAGCGCGGGGGAGGCCGTCTGGGAAATCGTGGAGCTGCTACGCGACAGTGGCGAACTGCCCAAGCCGAAGGAGTTTTTCGAAGCGGTCATGGAGCGCGAGCAAAAAAGCTCGACCGTGGCGAATGGCGGAGTCGCCTTCCCGCATGCGCGCACTCAACTGGTCGATCAAATTCTCCTCGGGATCGGCCGAAGCCGGAAGGGGGTCGTCTTTGGTGAAAGGAAAGACCTGGTGCACCTCATTTTCGTCATCGCCGTGCCGCAACAGATGGTGAACGACTATTTGATCTGCGTCGGCGCGCTGGCCCGGCTGGTCCGCAACGACGGCACGCGGCAGGCGCTTCTGGCCGCCTCAACGCCGGCCGAATTCTTCGACCGGATGCGCCACGAGCCTTGAGTCGTTAGGCACGGGCCGGCGCTCGCGATAGTACCAGCGATGCAGGCGCACGGGCGAAAAGCCGCACTTGTAGAGGATGATGAAAAGCCCGTTCTGGATCGAGGTGCGCCACGGGCCGCGGCGCAGATGCCGCCGGGTGGAGGATTCGACCGGAGGATCGAGCACCGCCACTTTGCCGGCGCGGCGCAGCCGCCGGGAAAACTCCATGTCCTCCATCAACGGGATGGGCGCGAAGCCGCCCAGCGCGCGAAAGGTTTCGCGCCGCACGAAGAGGGATTGATCGCCAAAGAAGCTGCCGCCGTGGCGGGTTAAAAAGCGGGCCACCCTCTCGAACCAGATCAGCTGGGGATGGCGACCATCGAACTTGCGATAGAACGCGCCGCCGATGACGGCTGGATCGCGCAGCGCCTGCCCCAGGGCCGCGACGTGCGCTACGGCCAGAATCGAATCGGCGTGATGAAAAATCAGCACGTCGCCGGTGGCTCTTTCCGCCGCGAGATTCATCTGCGCGCCGCGGTTTGGTTGCGCGGCGGCCAGATAGATTCCCCCGGCGGCCTGGACGGACTCCGCGGCGGCGGGCTGCGGGGAGGCGTCCGCCACGATCACCTCGTGGAAGGCGTTCAGCCTAACGAGGGCGGGCAGGAGCCGGGCGAGATTGGCGTGATCGTTCCAGGCCGGGATGATCACGCTGAGCCGCAACGAAGCGGTCGCCCGATCGTTCACGGAGACTTCTTCAAGAGCCGGTTGCGCGCCCGATCCAGCGCGCGCCGCTCGCTCGCCGTCAGGCTGCCGATGCCGGACTGCGAGATTTTATCGAGTAGGGGGTCGATCGATTCATAGACATCATCCTCCGGCTCGACGGTTCGGCGGCCGGTCTCGCGTGGCAGGACATGGAACTTCTGTTTTCGCCGAAAGAGACGCGATACTCCTTCAGAGAATGCGCTCTGAAAGGCAGATGGGTCAGGCTTCTGGATGAGCCGGATGTAGAGGAAGGAAGTGAGGCACATTCCCCAAAGCACCGTGAGGAAACCCCATTGGTGAGCGGGAAGATATTGCATCGAGGCGAGGACGAGACCCGCGAAGGCGAGCCATTTCAGAGTCACCCAACCAAACAGTTCAACCCCGGGGTAAAGCGTCGCGAAGGCGATGAACAGCCCGACTGTGATCTCGTACGAGCCCGCGTAGGTCCACTGCACCCCGGCTGCGCTCCAGAGCATCATGACCAATGGAGGCACGAGCAACAAAAGCCCGATGAGTTGCAGATAGCGCCGGCGACCAAGAAATTTTTCGACTTCAACGCCCGACCAGTAGAGGAAGAGAATGTTGAAAATGAAAAAGAACGAAGCCTGTTGAATCAGAATACAGGTCAGTGGTTGCCAGATGGCGCCGTGCAGAAAGGCAGAGGAGCGAAAGGCGAATGGTGTCAGATCCCAGCCTGCGGATTCCGCGATGACGGTGCCGAACATTCCCACCACGAAGAGGGCGGCGATTAGCGTGGTGATCCGGACCGGGTAACGACCCATCCAGCCCACCGGCTGGTAGTCATCCGATTTCACGACGCCGAACATGCCGATAGTAAACGGCGCAGCCCCAGAGAGCGCAAGCACGCTTGCGTGTAGCGGCGGGCCGTGTCGGCCGCCCTGAGGACCCTACTGCACTGGGCAAAGTCTGCGGGCGACACGCCCGCCGCTACAGCGCGGCGGGATTTTTTTCTTGGCCTACCGGCTGAAGCGTTCAAATTAACACTTCGCTCGCGGTCGCGGGCCAGACTATGGAAAATATCGCTCCTGCCATTTCGCCGCCCAGTGGCATGGGTGAAAACAAACCAGCCAACAAGGCGGTGCTCGATTGGGTGCACGAGGTCGAACTTCTCACGCAGCCGGAGAACGTTTTCTGGTGCGACGGAAGCGAGGCGGAGAACGATTATCTGCTCGGCGAAGGCTGTCGGCAGGGAGTCCTGCTGAAACTTAACCAGGAGAAGAAGCCCGGTTGCTACCTGCATCGTTCCAACCCCAACGATGTCGCCCGGGTTGAACAATTCACTCTCATTTGCGCGCCGACGAAAGAAGAAGCCGGTCCGACCAACAACTGGGCCGAACCTGCGACCATGTACGGCAAACTGCACGGCATGCTGAAGGGCGCGATGCGAGGACGGACGATGTACGTCGTGCCTTACATCATGGGACCGCCGGAGTCGCCCCTGGCCAAGATCGGTTTTGAAATCACCGACTCGATCTATGTCGTCCTGAGCATGCGAATCATGACGCGGATGGGCGCGCAGGCCTCCGCGCGACTCGGGGAGAAGCCCGATGCGGAATTCAATCGCGGCGTGCATTCGCTCCTCGACATCAATCCGGAGCGCCGCTTCATCTGCCATTTTCCACAGGACAACACGATCATCTCCGTTGGCTCCGGTTACGGCGGGAACGTCCTCCTGAGCAAAAAATGCCTCGCCTTGCGGATTGCCTCCTACCTCGCGAAAAAGCAGGGCTGGCTCGCCGAGCACATGCTCATCCTTGGCGTCGAATCGCCGGACGGAAAAAAACATTACGTCGCGGCGGCCTTCCCGAGCGCGTGCGGGAAGACGAATTTCGCGATGCTCATTCCGCCGCCTCATTTTGCCGGCTGGAAAATCACCACCGTCGGCGACGACATCGCGTGGATGCAAATCGGGCGGGACGGCCGGCTCTACGCGGTCAATCCGGAGAACGGCTATTTCGGCGTCGTGCCCGGCACGAGCTACAAATCGAATGCCAACGCGATGCGTTCCATCGAGCGGGACACGCTCTTTACGAACGTCGCCCTAACGAGTGACGGCGATGTCTGGTGGGAAGGGAAGGATGGTGACCCGCCGGCGGCGGCGATCGACTGGCGCGGTCGACCGTGGACCCCGGCATCGAAGGAAAAGGCGGCCCATCCCAACAGCCGTTTCGCCGTTCCGATGCGCAATAATCCGGTGCTCGATCCTGAAGTCGACGACCCGGCCGGGGTCCCGATCAGCGCCCTCATTTTCGGCGGGCGCCGGAGTAACACGATGCCGCTCGTTTTTCAGGCCGCCGACTGGAACCACGGGGTTTATGTCGGAGCGACGATGGCCTCGGAGACGACGGCGGCCGCCACCGGCGCGGTTGGCCAGGTGCGGCGCGATCCGATGGCGATGCTCCCCTTTTGCGGCTACAACATCGGCGATTATTTCCGGCACTGGCTCAAGACGGGGCCGCGCCTCACGAATCCGCCGCTGATTTTCCATGTCAACTGGTTCCGCAAGGACGCGGCCGGAAAATTTCTCTGGCCCGGCTTTGGCGACAACATGCGAGTTTTGCAATGGATCATCGATCGCTGCGCGGGCCGCGGCGGGGCGGGGGAAAGCCCGATCGGCAGCGTGCCGCGCCCGGAGGATCTCGATCTCGCAGGGCTGGAAGGCGTCTCGCCGGAAATGATGCGCGCGCTGCTGGCGGTAAATCCGGACGAATGGGCCAGGGAGCTGGCGGGGCAGGGAATTTTTTTTGAATCGCTCCAGCCCTACGTGCCGGAAGAGTTGCTCGACGAGCACAGGGAACTGGCCGGGCGCCTTGGTCGTTAGGCAGATTCGTCATCCCGAGCGCAGTCGAGGGATCCCGCGGCGCAACTTGCAGGTTACGATCACGGTGATCTCTTCAACCGTTCGGTGCTACCTGCAAGTTACGCCACGGGATCCTTCGACTCCACTGCGCTCCGCTCAGGATGACCGGACGGAACCATTAGGCAACTTGCCCTCAGTAGGCCGAGGGCGGCGGCACGAAGAGCTGGGCGATGGTGCGCGCGATGATGCCGCACTCCAGCGTCATGTTCCAGTTTTCGAGATACTCGATGTCGCAGGCGACGCGATTCTCGATGTCTTTGCTGGTTTGCGCTTCGCCCCGAAAACCGCGCACCTGCGCGAGACCAGTGATCCCCGGCTTGACGAGGGTGCGCACCTGATAGTTCGCCATCAGCTGCGAAAACTGTTCGTTATGCTCGAGCAAGTGCGGCCGCGGACCGACGACACTCATGTCGCCGCGGAGCACATTCCAAAACTGCGGGATCTCGTCGATGCTCAGTTTGCGAAACCATTTGCCTAACGGATAGACGCGCTCGTCTTCGGAAGTCGCCTGCCGCGCGAGGTCCGGATTCTCCGGGTGCATGGTGCGGAATTTCCAGATCTCGAAGCGCCGGTTTTGAATCCCGGCACGGACCTGTTTGTGGAAAAGCGGCCCGGGCGATTGCAGCCGTTGCGCGAGCCAGACGAGCACGGCGAGAGGCGGAAAAATGAACAGCATGATCGGGAGCGCGAGCGCGTAATCGATTGTCCGTTTGACTCCGCGATTAAACGGATTCTCGAGCGGCTCCTCCCGCAAGCCGATGAAGTGAAACCCATCGTCATCGAAATGGGTCACCGGATGGCGCAGTTTTTCCTCCAGGTCGCTCACGATCAAAAGCCGGACGCCGAGCTGGTCGCAGGTCGCGATGAGATTGCGGCTCCGTTCGTCGAACTGCGGGAACTCCAGCAGGATCACCTGCGTCACTTCATGTTCCTGGATCGCACTCCGGAAACAGTCCAAGCCTCCGAGCACGGGAATCCTTTCCGCGGTGTATTCCAGCGGTTCCTCACAGATGATGCCCACCGTGCGCAAACCCAGCTCGGCCTTGCGCCGCAGCCAGCCGCGCAATTGCGCGGCTTTGGCGCTCGAGCCGACGAGCAACGTCTTCTCTTCCCGGCGAAACATTCCGCGGGCGAGAAACTCGGGCAGAAAGTGATGCGAGAAGAGGAGCGCGATGTAGAGCCAGGGGAGGAAGTTGAAGAAGAAAAGTCGCGAAATGAAAGAGTCCTTGGTCGCGACGAGATAAAAGACGAGCACCCCGACACTGGCGAAGGTCTGGCGCAGAGCGAGGCGATGCTGGAGGAGGAGTTCACTCTGGAGAAAATATTTCTTCGAGCCCTCCCGGCTGAGGGATTCCCCCAGCATCCCGATGAAGAGCATCGCGCAATAGATGCTGTAGCGGCGCCAGGTGAGCTCCGCGCCGGGCGAGTAAAACGTCACCATCACCCAGACGCCCAACCAGAAGAGCGCGACCACGATCGCGATCTGGCAAAGCAGAAAAACGCGATACAATCCTTGCGTTCGCTGGGTGACCATGGTTATCGACTGGAGGTTAAGACGGCGGCGGGCGCGGTTGAGGAATCGATCAATCGATCCTCAGGAGAGATACTGATTCGCTGCATTGGAGAGCGCAAGTTTGTCATGCCAATTCCACTTCATCGCAACTAGACGATCGATGCAACCTGCCGAGTCCCCGCGACCCCCCAGATCGAGCACCAGCAACGCCGCCGCCGCCTGGACGGCGCTCGCCTTGCCCTTGCTCGTGGTGCTGGCCGCGTTTCTCGGCGGCGCCACGCAACGCTGGAGCGAGGCGATCGTCATCGGCTCTTTCGCGCTCCTGCTCCTCGCCCGGCCGCCGCGCTTTTCGCTCGGGCCGTTCCTGAACACGGCCGCCCTCCTTTTCCTCGCGCTGGCGGCGGTCGCTTTTCTTCCGGCGCGCTGGTTTTTCACGCCCGCCTGGCGCGTTGCCCTAACGAAGGATTTTGGCGTGCAACTCGCTTCCACCGTCAGCCCGCAGCCCTGGTTGACGCTCGATGGCCTGCTGCTGTTGATCGCCGGGCTGGCCTGGATTTACTACGTCGCGACGCTCGACGCTCATCTCCGCGACGTGCGACGCGCGGCCCGCGCTTTCTCCGGCGGCATCATCGCGCTGGCCGGGCTTTGCATTTATCTGCATCTCACGCATCACACCCTGCCCTTCTGGCATAACGAACGGAACTTCGGGCCGTTCCCAAATCGCAACCAGACCGGCGACCTCTTCGGCATCTCCACGCTCCTCGTGCTCGCCTGTCTGCAGGATGATTTCCGGCGCGGTCACAAACGCTGGATTATCTGGCTCGCCGGCGTTGGCGTCCTGATCGCTGCGCTCATCCTCGACTTTTCGCGCGCCGGCGTTCTCATTCTCGTGCTCGGCTCGGTGGCCTGGCTGGCGCGGCTCGCGCTCCGCAAGTGGTCGGGCGCCGGAATCGCGGTCGCGACCTCGCTTCTCCTGGTGCTCTTCGCCGGGCTGCTCATTTTCGGCGGCGAAACGATCGAGCGTTTTCCTCTGCGCCTCGGGAGCGAAGGCGCGGTCACCTCCGATTATCGCTGGCTGATTTTTCGCGACGCCGGGACGATGATCCATTCCTCACCCTGGTGCGGTGTGGGGCTCGGGAATTTCGAGAGCGTGTTTGCGCTCTTTCGTGATATCTCTCGCGGCGAAACCCGCTCGCTCCATCCGGAAAGCGACTGGCTCTGGGTCGCGGCGGAGATGGGTTGGCTGGCGCTCGCCCTCATTTTCGCGTCTGCGGTCGTGTTCGTGAGGCGCGTGTTTCCCTTGCGGGAAGGGACCAACCAGCGGCTGCGCTACGCCGCGCTCGTCGGTGCGCTACTTTTCGCGCTGCACGGATTCGTCGACGTCTCCGGTCACCGCTTCGCGACTTTCCTCGCCGGGACACTGCTCCTCGGTCTCGCGCAGTTTCGTCCCCCGCCGACGGCACCGAGTCGTTGGCCGCCGATCCTGTTTCGTCTCGTCGGTCTGTTGCTCGCGGTCGTGAGTGTCGCCTGGTTTTTCGCCTGGCAGCGCACTTTGCTCGTGCCGGGATTCATCGGGATGGAGAAGGCGAAGGAGGCCGCCACCGTGGCCAATCGTGGCCACCGTTTCGATGAAGCGATCGCCTTCGCCGATCGCGGCTTGGAATGGGCGCCGCTCGATTGGCAGCTCTACTTCGTCCGCGCGATTGCGCGCATCGGCGCGCGCCAGCCGCCCGCGGCGGCGCTCGAGGATTTCCGGCGGGCGCGTTTCCTCGAGCCGAGCGCCTACCAGTTGCCCTACGAGGAAGGGAAAGCCTGGCTCGGCGCGCAGCCGATTCTGGCGCTGACGGCCTGGCGCGAGGCATTGCAACGGGAGGGCGCGGAATCAGCCCGAATCTATTCCCGCATGCTGGGTGATGCCGAGAACTTTGATCCCGCGGTGCGCGAAGGGCTGCGCGAGTATGCACTCGATTATCCCGCCCTGACGATCAATTACCTGGAGTCCGTGCACGGAGCGCGTTTCGAATTCGCGCTGCACGAGGTGCTCGCTCGCGACCCTGCGCTCAAGCAGTTCAGCTCCGCGCAAAAGACGCGGCTTTTCGCGCTTTGGTCGGGCCAGGAGTCGCTCGCTGAGCTTTTGCAGGCAGTCGCGACCCATCCCGAGTGGCTGGAGTTCGCCTGGCCAGGGATCGCCCGCTATCATGCCGGCCGCCAGGAGTTCGAAGCAGCATGGCAACTCGTCAAGCAGCATGCGCCGGAGCCCTCGCTCCCGCAGGCGGGCAAGGATGAGCCCATGCCGCAGCTCGAGCGGAGATTCTATGCCAGCGCGAACGATTACGCCGCCGGTTTCGCCCTCTTCCGGGCGCAGATGGCCGCGGGCAAAATCGACGACGCGCTCGCCACCGCGCGGCATTGCACCGCGCAAGCGGAGGCTCCGGCCTATTTCCTTTTCCTCCAGGCCGAAGCCTGGGCGGCCAGGAAAAATTGGGAGCGCGCCTGGCAATCGTGGGAGGAGTACCAGGCGGCGAGCGTGCGGCGGTAGTTCTTGTCGCCGGGGGCGGTGACCCCGGCTGGGACCAAGAAATCGCCCTCGCCGGGCGGGGTCAACGACCCCGGCTCCAAGTCATCTTCTTCTTGCCATCGGCGGGACGATGCGGAAAGCTCCCTCCGCAATGTCGGCCAATGACGACCAACGGTTTTACTCGTTAGGCCGGATTTGCCTGGCCGCGCTCCTCGCCCTGGCGCTCGTCACCGCCGCCCTGCTCAGTGCTTCGCCCGGGTGGCACGAGCGCCTGCACCCCGACGCCGCCACGACCCATCTTTGCCTGGTCACGCTTTTCGCTGCCGGCCACTGCGCAGCCGCGACGACCGCGCCGGTTTGCGTCTTGCCGGACGCGCTCCCCCTTCCGGCCAGTCTACCGCGGCCAGTCGCCCCGTCTCTTTCGACCGCGCACTTCTTCTCGCGCCTCGAGCACGCGCCGCCGGCGCTCGCCTAACGATTGGATTGACCGCGCCTTCGCGCGGCAGCGTCGCTCGCGCGTTCCGCGCGGCGCTGAATCCAAAACGCGCCGAACGCATTCATTCGTGTTTGGAGTAATCCGGCCGGAACCGCCGGATCTCAGCAGATGGAGATCAAGTGTGAAAAAATTATTTATCGTCGTGGCGGCGCTGGGGGCGCAGGCTGCAGCCTTTGCCCAGAGCCCGTCACCGGCGTCTTCGCCTAACGACGTCGAAGTTTTGCGCCAGCAGGTCCAGGCCCTGACCGAAACGGTGAAGGCCCTGCAGCAACAGGTGAAGGAGCAACAGGACACGCTCGCGAAAATGAGCCCGGAACCAGGCGCGCTGCCGGCCAACCAAACCACCGCGGCCTCCCCGCCGCCCGCGGCGAGCGCCCCACCGCTCTTCCCCACCTCCGACCAATCCGTTGTCGCCTCGGCGCCAGCACCGGCTCCGCCCGCCGCACCCGTGAATGGCGCCTTCCCCACGACTGACGCCTCGGTCACGACTTCCACCGAGACCATCTCTTCCACTGGCGCCGGCGCTTCGCTCACCGCGCCGATCACCATCGCAGGCGGAGGAAAGACCTACATGAACATCTCATTCGACGGCCAGTTTTCGCTCGCCTACTCGAGTGATCGCAATCTCGCTCAACTCGAAACCGGCGACCACGATCCGCAGCAGCGCGGGTTCAGTGCGCGCAACCTGGAACTTGCGCTCGATGGAGCGGTCGATCCCTATTTCGAAGGGTTCGCCAAT
Organism: Spartobacteria bacterium; assembly: GCA_003169975.1. Taxonomy (GTDB): domain Bacteria; phylum Verrucomicrobiota; class Verrucomicrobiia; order Chthoniobacterales; family UBA10450; genus Palsa-1392. Next base: position 63,862 of record PNAA01000031.1, read on the forward strand.
ATCGTTTTCAAGCTCAACAACGACAACGAGACCGAGATTGAAGTGGAAGAAGCTTTCATGCAGACGACCGACCTGCCGTGGGGGTTGCAGGTCAGGGGCGGGCAGTTCTTCTCGGCCTTTGGCCGGATCAACCCGACCCATCCCCACACCTGGGATTTCGCCGACGACTCGCTCGTCCATGGGCGCTTCCTTGGGTCCGACGGGCTGCGCGGGGTCGGCGCGCAAATCTCTTGGACGGTGCCGGTCTCCTGGTATTCGCAGTTTATTTTCGGAGTGCAGAACGGGCGCGGCAATACCGGCTACTCGTTCCGCAACCCGGGCGACAATGGCGTGTTCTACGGTCGCCTAACGACCGATCGGGAGGCGCGCGGGTTGCAGGATTTTGTCTACGTGCCGCGCTGGGAAAACTCGGTCGATCTGAGCCCGACGCAGACTGTCCTGGCGGGCGTTTCCGGAGCGTTCGGCTCGAACGAGACCGGCGCCAACGCGCGCACGCAGATTTACGGGGTCGATCTTCTCTACAAATGGAAATCGCCGCGCGCGGAAGGCGGATTTCCCTTCGTGAAATGGCAGAGCGAGGCGATGTATCGCCGCTTCGAAGCCGGCCGCGGCGTCGATGATTTATTCCCGGTCGCGGAGACGTTCCACGATTGGGGGATGTACTCACAGATCATCTGGGGTTTCAAGAAAGGGTGGACCGCCGGCCTGCGCGGCGACTATCTGCACATGCAGGATTCGGCCTTCACCAACGATCCCGATCGCCAAAGCCGCTCGCGAGTCTCAGGCGACATGACCTGGTATCCGACCGAGTTTTCGAAAATTCGTCTGCAGTACAACCACGATTTCCTGGAGGCGAACGATTTTCTCGCGGCAGGCGAGGCGGATTCCCTTTTCCTCCAGTTCGAATTCATTCTCGGCGCGCATGGCGCCCACAAATTCTGATCCTATGAAAAAAATCAAGCTTCTCTGCGGCAGCGGCGCGCTCTTCGCGGCGCTCCTCCTTTCGGCCCAGGCCAAAATCAACGTCGTCGCGACGCTGCCCGATTACGGCTCGATCGCGCGCGAAATTGGCGGCGCCAACGCCGAGGTCACAGTGCTCGCGAAACCGACCGAAGATCCGCATTTTGTCGATGCGCGGCCAAGTTTCGTCGTCAAACTGCGTCAGGCCGACGTGCTGATCGACGGCGGCGCGGAACTCGAAATCGGCTGGTTGCCGCCGCTCCTGCAAAACGCGCGCAATCCGAAGGTCGAGGCGGGCCAGCCCGGGCGGGTGGAGGCGTCGGAGGGGATTCGGTTGATGGAAGTGCCGGCGCAATTAACGCGCGCGGCCGGCGACGTGCACGCGATGGGCAATCCGCATTTCATGGTCGATCCGATCATCGCCAAGGCGGTCGCGCAACATATCGCGAATGCCTTCGCCGCGGTCGATCCCGCGCACGCGGCCGACTACCAGGCAAACGAGAAGAAGTTTGAGGCGACGATCAATGCCAAACTCCAGGAGTGGGGCGCCAAGTTGCTCCCGTACCGCGGACAGAGTCTGGTCGCGTATCACGATTCCTGGGTGTATTTCGCGCATCGCTTCGGGTTTAACGTCAACATCTTCCTCGAGCCAAAACCGGGGATTCCGCCCTCGCCGTCGCATCTCGCGGAGGTGATCGCGCAGATGAAGGCGCAGAAGATCAAGGCGATCATCGTCGAGCCGTATCACAACCGAAAAATCGCCGAGAAAGTCGCCGAATCGACCGGGGCGAAGGTGGTTGATTTTGCCCAGTTCCCGGGCGCGCTGCCCGATACGGATACCTACGTGAAGCTGATCGACGCACTCGTTAACCGCCTCGCCGCCGCGCTGAAGTAGCCATGTGGGAAGTCATGTTCTGGCCCGTCGTTGCCTGCGTCCTGTTGCCCTGGCTGCTCGTCTATCTCGGGCTCCATGTCGTGCAGCGGGGTATTATCTTCATCGATATCGCGATGGCGCAAATGGCTTCGTTAGGCATCTGCGTCGCGGTGCTCCTCCACTTGAACCTGGAAAGCTGGCCGGCTTTCCTCATCGCGCTCGGCTTCACTTTGCTCGGCGCCGCCATTTTCTCCGTCACGGGCAAACGCACGAGCCAGATTCCGCAAGAGGCGGTCATCGGTATCAGCTACGTGGTGGCGGCGGCGGCGGCGGTGCTTCTCCTGAGCCGCGCGGCGGAAGGCGACGAGGAAATCAAGAACATGCTCATCGGGAATATCCTGCTCGTCAGTCCGATCGACGTTTGGAAATGTTTCGGGCTCTTTCTCTTCGTCGGCGTCGTGCACTTCGTGCTGCGCCGCTCGTTCCTGCTCGTCTCCTTCGAGCGCGACGCGGCCTATGAACGCGGCCTGCGGGTGCGCTGGTGGGATTTCCTGTTTTATGCGCTCTTCGGTCTGGTCGTGACCAGTTTTGTGCGCATCGCCGGCGTGCTGCTCGTTTTCTCTTATTTGATCGTGCCGGCGGTCTGCGGCATCAGTCTCGCCCGATCGTTAGGCAAACGCCTCCTCATCGGCTGGTTCGTCGCCCTCGCGGGTGGCGTCGCCGGGTTATTCCTCTCCTTTCAGGGGGACCTGCCGTCGGGCGCGGCGATCGTTTGCACCTTCGGCCTGCTCCTCATCCTCATCGGGTCCGCGAGCCTGCTCCTTCGTCGCCGGTCGGGTTGATCCTCCCTTGCGCGCACTTCCGTTCCGCGCATAGATACTGCTCCCTACAAATCATGAAACAGCGGCTCGCCATTCTTTTCCTTTGCAGCGCCTTTTGCGCGGCCACGGCCCAGGCGCAGCAGCGCGAATACATTGTCCTCGTGGGCGGCCCGTCGCTCCACATCTGGGAGCAGTACAAAGGTCCCATCGCGCACGATCATTGGTGGGCGAATTTCGTTCATTCGGCGCGGGTCCGGACCGAGCAGTTGCGCGCCCAGCTTGGCCCCGACGCGATGATCACCTGGCTGGTCTACAAACCGGGCTACGTCGATCGCGGCGTGCAGGAAAAACAGGATCTGATCGCGAACATCAACACTGTGCGCGACAAGTTTCATCTCAACCTGGTCTACTTCGACCGCGGCGGTGACGTGATCAATTATCTGAACGACGGGCACCCGCGGAACCAGATCAAGATTTCGGGCTTCGAATATTTTGGCCACTCGAACAAAGCCTGTTTTCTTTTCGACTACAGCAACGTCGTCGACAGCGCGTCGAAAGCGTGGCTACACGAAACGGAGTTGAAGAAAATCGACCGGCGCGATTTTGCGCGCGACACCTACGTCAAGAGCTGGGGTTGCCACACCGGGGAGAGCATGAGCCAGCTCTGGCGTGAAGCGACTGGCACGCGGATGTGGGGTGCGGTCGGCAAAACCGATTACTCGACCGGCGAATTGCCCGCGCTCTCGTCGGCCGGCGGCAAGTGGGTGAACTGAGCGTGTAGACGCTCGCTCTGTCCGAGCCGGAGGCTGCGGCCGTGCACCCGGCTCGTACGTTGCGTCTGGCATCGATGTTTTCCCCTGCGCATCCCAGAGAGAGGCGTCTCCAGATGCGGCCCTCGGGTCCACCGAGCTCCGTGGAATAATCCGCCTCAAGTCTCCTCGTAAGTCTCGAAGACGGACCCAGCGCGCTCGCTCGATTTCCTTGGCGGCTCCAGCCGCCGCGATTTACGGTCGCAACGTGGCGGCGCTCGACTTCGAAAAGCTCGTGGAAGATTTTTACATGCCGCTCTATCGCTTCGCGCTCTCGCTCAGCCGCCAGGAATCCGACGCGGCCGATCTCACCCAGCAGACTTTTTTTCTCTGGGCCTCGAAGGGTCATCAACTGCGCGACGCGTCGAAGGTCAAGACCTGGCTCTTCACCTCGCTTTACCGGGAATTTCTCGGCCGCAAACGGCAGCAGGACCGTTTTCTCGAATCCGAGAACAATCCGGAGGCGATCGCCGCGCAAACCGTCCCGGCATCGGTTGTGGAGCAACTCGATGGCGACATTGTGCACCGCGCGCTTCTCGCGCTCGAAGAGATTTACCGCGCGCCGCTCACGCTTTTTTACCTGCAGCAACATTCCTACAAAGAGATCGCCGAAATCCTCAAAGTGCCGATCGGGACCGTGATGTCGCGCATTTCGCGCGGCAAAGAGCGGCTGCGCCAGGCGCTCGCCGACAGCGCTGGCCTAACGAAAGAAAACCAGGGAGGAAATGCGCATGGATGAGCAAGAGGCGCGATTGATTCTCCAGGCGTATAGCCCGGGCGAGGCGAATAAAGGCGATCCGCATTTCGATGAGGCGCTGAAAGAAGCGGCCCGGAACCCGGCGCTCGCGCGCTGGTTTGCGGAGGAGCAGGCATTTGATCGCGCGCTGGCGGCACATCTCGACACGATGCCCGCCCCGTCTGGTTTGAAGACCCGCATTCTGGCGCAAGCCACGCCACCCGCGACGGCCGGGAGTTCACGCTGGATCATTGGCCTGGCTGGCGTCGCCGGGCTCCTTTTTCTCCTCGTGCAAGTCGTTAGCCTGTGGCGTGCTCCCGCGTCCGGTGCGGCCGCATTGCCGGATTACGCGCGTGAGATGACAAGCTTTGTTCAGCTGCCGCCGCCGCTCGAGATGGAGAGCCAGAACCTCGGCGCGATCAAGAATTGGCTCGCGCAAAAGGAGGCGCCTCCGATGGATGTCCCACCGCACCTCGCCGCGCTTCAGCCGGTTGGTTGCCGGGTCCTCTCGTTCCGCGGCCACGACGTGACGCTGATCTGTTTCCACCGTAATGGGAACCAACTCGCGCACCTCTTCGTGGTCGATCGGGCGGCCTTCCCCGAGCTGAAGTCGGGGGCGGCCCCGGTCTTTGCCCGCGAGGGCGAGTGGACGACGGCGAGTTGGATGGAAAAGGACCGCGTCTACATGATCGCGGTGCAGGGCGATCGCGCGGCGGTGCAGCGCTACCTGCCAAACGCCTAACGAGCGGCGAAGCGCTGCTCTTCCTCGGCCACCGTGGCAGGCCGAGAAAATGAGCCGTCCCATCGCCAACGCGATGAAGCTGGCGGCGAAACGATTTTCAGTGCTCATCGGAGAAGAAATTCCCGTTCAAAGAAGGTTTGCGGCCCTTTCAATTGCCTTGAGCCCTTCGGCCGTAAGCCCGCCCCTTCTTTTGCCACAGAGACGCTCTTTCGTCTCTGGTTGTTGCAGTAACTCTTCAAACTTCTCGCGGATCTGTTTTTCCGACTTCTCTGTTTCCAGCTTTAACCGTTCGTGCTCGATTTGCAGCCGCTCCGCGCTGTGATCGCCCTTCCGCAGCTCCACGATGTCGCTGCACATTTCACGCAGCAGACGCCAACCTTCGCGGCCTCCGGTTTCCGCGATCCGCCGCGCCGCCACGGCATAACGGGCGACCAGAAAGTGCGCCAGCGTGTCGGTGAGCGGGGCGCGACCCTCGCCGGTCCATTCTGCTGCATCTTCGCCGAGTCGCCCGGCGATTTCCATCGCCTCCTGCTGCGCCTGCCAGTCGCGATAGCCGCCCTGTTTCCATTCGGAGAGATTTTGCTCCCGGATCGATTTGCCGCCAAACTCCGCCGCTACGATGGCCTGCACTTCGGGTAATCCATTGAGCCAAGCCACGAGCTTCTTTCCCGGTTCGCCCTCGTCCAGGCGGCGGTTTAATTCCTGCCGCATCGCGCGCGGCAGACGGGCGATTTTTCCTTTTCGAGTTCCTTTCATGGTCGGATTTAGCCGGATTTGGTCGGATTCGGTCGGAGCAGTCACTCGTTCCACGCGGGCTGTGGCGACTGAGGAAGTGTTTTGGTTCAATCCTTTGGTGGCACTTGTTCGCGCGGATCAAACGGGTGGCGGACTGATTCCCTGAGCGCGTCGAAGGCCGCCTTGGCCTTAGGATGGTGCTCCACATAGGTAAGCAGCGTCTCCAACCCGATGATAACCTTGCGTTTCCATTTCAAGTCCGCGTGTCGCGAAGCGACCTCGAGCCGCTCGCGTTCGATTTTAAGCCGCTCGGCATTCTGGTCGCCGCGGCGCAGGAGAGCAGTGTCATGAATAAAAGCGCGCAGCGCCTTCACTCGCGGCTCGCCTTCCAGACCGGCGAGTTGTTCGCTTGCAGCAACCGCGTACTGAGCCGCGAGCCATCTCGTCAGATAATCGGCAACCGGACCGTGCAGAGCCGCCTCCAGAGTTACGGCTTCGACCGCCATCCCGAGGAGCGTTCTGTGCGTTTTCTCAAACTCCGACTTCATCTTTCTCATCACCTCACCGGTACCTCCCGCGAATATATTGGTTGTAATACGCGCCCATCGACAATGCGTTCATCAACTCGTGGAACACCGACTCGGGGACGCCGGGATGATCGTAAATGCGCCCGCTATGAAACTCGACGCCGAGCGTGTGGCCGTCACAACCCATGGCGCGGACGGCGGACGAACTGATCGCTACGAGTGTCATACCGTTATCGAACGGCGGGAGGCGTTGCGGAATCTCCCGAACGCTTCGTGAAGCATGACATGCCGCAATCAATTCGCCTAACGAAGGCAATGATCTCAGGTGGCAACGAACGCTATGGCCTTGATCGGCCGTCAAAAGATTACAAACCCAATAGACGTCGACTTCCTGGGGTTGTCCAGTTCTTTGTTACGATGAACCATGACGACTGGCATTTTCGCGTCCGGCAACGCTGATTGCTTGCCATTGTTCGTTTTGCGAAGCTAATTTCTGCCGTGCCCGCGAAACCGTCTGCGCTCATCGATTCACGCGTCATCTACTGCGGCGACAACCTCGAACAACTGCGCAAACTGCCCGACGGCTGCGTTGATCTCATCTACATCGACCCGCCGTTTAATTCGAACCGCAACTACGAAGTCTTTTGGGGCGAGACGAGCGCAGCTTCGAAGACCGCCACGAATCGACCAAAGCTTACATCGAGTACATGCGCCCGCGCTGCGTCGAACTACACCGCGTGCTCAAGAAAACCGGCAGCTTCTATTATCACTGCGATTGGCACGCCAGCCATTACGTCAAAGTGATGCTCGACCAGATTTTCGGGGAGAATCAATTCGAAAATGAGATCGTCTGGAAGAGATATGGCGCCCACAGCAATTCCAAGGGCTACGGCGCCGTTCATGACGTGATTTTTTATTACGGCGGTGGCGAAAGGTTGACGTTCAATCGGCAGTTCGAGCCCTACGAGTCGGAATACGTTGAGGAGCGATTTCGGTTGCAAGACCCGGACGGCCGACGATGGGCGGAGCAGAATCTGAACAATCCGGCGGTGCGCCCGAATCTAACGTATGACTTCAAGGCAAGAAATGGAATTACCTACAAATCTCCAGCCAATGGCTGGAAATTCACAAAGGAAAGAATGGCAGAACTCGATGCTGCTGGCCGTCTACACTATCCAAGAAAAACAGGCGGAAGACTTCGGCTAAAGAATTACCTGGATGAAATGCCCGGAGTACCGATCTCGGACGTCTGGACGGATGTAAGCGTCATCGGTGGGACCAGCCCGGAGCGGCTTGGTTATCCTACCCAGAAGCCCCTAAAGCTTCTTGAGCGAATCATCGCAATCAGTAGCAACGAGAACGACATAGTAATAGATGCTTTTTGCGGTTGTGGAACTGCACTTGTCGCCGCGCAGAAGCTGAAACGTCAATGGATTGGAATCGACATTTCACCGACTGCCTGTCGTGTGATGGCCCAACGGCTGAAGAAGGACTGCGGGCTGAAGGAAGACGAGAAGCTGCAACAAATCGGGCGCGGCTTCGTGGTGCGCGATCTACCGAAAACCGAAGCGGAACTGCGCAAATATCCGCCGTTCGAATTTGAGAATTGGGCCGTTGTTGCACTCGGCGGCACGAAGAACGCGCGGCAAGTTGCCGACATGGGTATTGATGGCCGCATCTATCCCGTCACCGCAATGCCAGAGCGACGGGGCGCACGGACCGGCGAAATGGACTTCATGGACGAGTGGTTCCCGATTCAGGTAAAGCAGAAAGACAAAGTCGGCCGTCCTGACATCGACGCCTTCGAAGCCGTCATGATCCGCGAGGAACGCAAGCTGGGTTACTTCGTCGGCTTTGACTTCACCGGCGACGCGCTGTTTGAGATCGATCGGTTTCGACGGAAAGAAGGCCGGGAGATCAAGCCGCTGGCCGTACGGGAGATTTTGGACCAAGAATTACCGGTTAAGTCGTGAGCTCATAGGTTTGCAAGCTTTAGGAATGGAATCGCTCTGTCAAAAAAATGATGCCTGCCCCCTGTCTGACTCTATTGTCCTTCTAAGATGATGCCGCCGCGATCTTGCGACTTGCTTTGGACAATTAACCGTTAAGATGTTCCTCGCCTCTCAAATGTCACGAAGCATCGAGCGACCTCTTTTCTCCCCTTTATTGACCTGTGCATCGAAGACTAGCTAATACGGCGAGGCTTTTACCGTCGGTCTTCGCTGTTTGTCGATGGGCCGCAATCGGATTGATCTTCGGCTGGGCGATCTGGTTGCGATTTCGCCTGCCACTCGAGCCCATTACCGTTCCCGATACTTGGGGTTACCTCTCGCCAGCGATGGGCAAGCTGATCGGGACGGGCTGGACGCATCATCTGCGCAATTACTTATACCCAGGATTCCTGTTTCTAATACTTCGAGCCTTCGCTGATTTCCGCGCTATCACGGTTGCGCAGCATCTGCTTGGAGTAGCGGCGGGCGGGGTGTTTTTGCTGGTCTGGCGACGAGTGCGTGCTTTTGCGATGATGCCACGCCTGCCTACGCAGATCTATACGGCAACTGGGTTAATTGCGGTATCGATTTATCTTTTTGCGCGACAGCCGATGGCCTATGAGACGGATATCCGGCCGGAAGGAATCGTCTCGTTTCTGGTGATGCTCAACATGTGGCTCATCGTGGAGTTTGCTTGGCGCTGTTGGGTGCACCGGACGGAACCATTGCCGGTGGGACTGGGAGTCGCCGCGGTGGCCAGCGCGGTGGTCTTGGGCTTGGCCAAGCCAAGCTTTGCGATCGCAGCGGTCGGGAGCCTCGCGCCGGTGGCGGCTTCGCTCTTCAGTCGGTTTCGCTTCCGAGATGAGATCGCCTTGGTCTGCGGATCGGCGGCCGCCGCTTTACTCCTTCTAGTGCCGGAACAATTCCTGGCGCGGGGCGATGAATCTAGCGAGACGTTTTTGCCGACGGAGTTGTTCATGATTCACGCGGGCATAATCCGCGACCAAATGGCGGCCGATGTGGCCTCCGGCGCCCCGGTCCCGTATCCGATAAATTGGATACGTCAGGTACACGAATTGTTGGACCGGGAGATTGCGAAAGCCGCTTTAGACCGGACCTACCCGACGTTAGGTTACAACCCGGATTACCTGATGTACAATCCTGATTCCTTCAATGTGCGGATGCGGAAGGAGTATGGTGATGACTTTCGGGGATTATGCGACTTTTATCGCTTCTATTACGCGCGAGCGTGGAGACAACAGCCCCGTCGGATGCTGGAGAAGATCAGACGGCAGATGCTCGTGTTTTACGCGCCCGCCTGTCCTGCCTACCGCGACTGGAACACGCGGCCAATCGCGAATGAGTACGCGAAGAGCCTCGCGTCTTTGACGATCGCAAATTCGGGAGTCGTCTCGGCCGCCTACCGGCCGCTCGCGAGATTTATCGCGCGGACCAAGGAACTGGCAGCGACGGGTCTGGTGCTGCGCGTGCCTCGGGGGATACGCGACTGCGAGCGGCGTCTTTCGCGTAGCTATTTGCTTTGTTTGATAACCGCTGCAGCGATCGCGGCTGGGGTGCTCGTTCATCCAGGACTGCGGCGACGACTTGGGCTAATCGCAGCTCTCGTGATGTTTTTCTCCTGGTACAACTTCGGCAATTGCATCGAAATCGCAGTCATCCACACCCTCGACGTCGGACGGTATGACACAACGCAATTGATCTTCACGGTCTTGGCACAGTTCGCATCTTTTTTACTGATCGCTGAGTTCACGTTTCAGGCTAGCGCGTCGTTGCGCGGCAAGATCCGAAGCGCTCATCGCTCGGATCCGCACCTAACTTGAGCGCGGGAAATCAAATCCTGACACGAAGTAATCTTTCGCAGCGAGGCGGACCGGCGGTTTCTCTCAGTAATGGGATTCGCTCCGTCAAATAGCGATTCCTGACCTCTATTCCCTTCCCCGGTTCATTCTTGACGGCGTCATTCCACATTTAGATTTGCGTAGACTGTAATGTTTGAAGGGCATGACATCACGCACCTGATCGAGCAAGTTTTTGAGTTTGCCTTGCGCGGCAGGACCGGACAGGATAGGCGACATGAATCCGTGTTCAATGGGCGGCTCTGTCGGCGACAAGGGAATTAGGCGAAAAATTTCCGCCACTTTCTCGTTAGGCTTATGAAGGCTCGCCGCCATCGCAATCGTAAGAGTATTGGCCTTTGCTGCGCTTTCATCCGCGCATTTGGCAGTTTTGGATCCCACCTCGACAAAATACTGTTGTGAAGTCTGATCCGATCCGCTATACTTTCGCCCTTTAGCCGTCAACTAGATCAACAACGCCTGCAATTTATGAGTAACACACCACGTCTTACAGCGCATCTTGTCGCCATCATTCTGTCCGGTATTTGCGCTTGCCTCGGCACAACCGCGGCAGCGTTCAGTTTTACACGTGGCCACATTTACAGCACCAATTACTTCTCACTCGACATTATGGAGTACGACTCCTCTGGTAACTTCATCGATTCCATCACCCTGCCCTCCAGGCTGGGAAGTGAAACTCGCGGCATCGCCTTCGGGCCCGACAATCTGCTTTACGTCACGATGGTGCGTGGCTCGGGCTTTGCCGTATGTGCTTTGGACAGCACCGGCGCGGTTCAGCAAATGTACCGGAACACTCCTGTCTATGTCGCGGGCAATCTCAGCTTCGGCAAAATCGCAATCGATCACACATTCATCTATGTGGCCGGTCAGGATGAGCTGGTCAGGTTCAGATTGGGTAAGCCGCGCTCCGGACGCTCGATTTACACGAACAACCAGGTCTTCGATGCCAAAGTGCTTCCGAGTGGGAACCTCTTCGTTGCATCCGCCTACGCGATCGACGAGATCACCAATCAGGGGACCTTGGTCCGTCACATTATCTTGTCCGGCGGTCCGTCTTTTGTCGACGTCCGCGGCGTCGAGTACGATCCTGCTACCGACGAGCTCTTCGTCACGGAACTTGGCTATACCGACTTTTTCTTCCAACTGATGCGGATCAACGCTTCGACAGGTCAATTCGAGCAAAGCGTTACTTTCAGCTATGCCGATGACCTTTTCCTCTCGGAGTCGAACACACTGCTGGTAGGAAGCAGAACGGACACACCGCGCGTTTACAGCGAGGACTTAGCCCAGACCGGCACGATCGGGACAGCCCAACGCATGTTTGTCACCCAATACACCGGCCCCTAATTTTCCGGCCAGCCGGAGTGATTTGCCATGCTACCTGGAAAGCCCGGAAGGTGCCAGGTAACATGAAAGCAGTCGGTTGGATCGACACGGTTCGGCGCACGGCCCATGCTTTCGCGCGTGGGAATGTGGGGTCGCATCGATGCGACCCCACTCTCCGCGCTGAACCCCCTTCGCGGTGCAATTCGCCGTCGCGCAAGGCGCGAAGGTGAGCGCGAGGGATCAATAGCTGAAGGACTGAATTTGGGTCAGGCCAGGACCACCAATGACGAATCCGGTACGCTTGCTCGGATGGAGCCCAATGAACACGTTGAATATGTTCGCGAAGTCCAGGCCATTGATTGATTCGATGAAGTTGCCATGGACGTCGTAGACGTGAACACTGCTCCCGCTGGAGGCCGTGCTGGAATTCGGCTGCGCGACGAGGAAGAGTTTATTCACCGCATCGAACTCCACATCCGCGCCGCTGTAGTATTGATTCGGCGCATTAGGCAGCGTTTGGGTCGAGCCGACGTGAGTGGCGAGGCTGTAAAACTCTACGCTGAAGTCGATCTCTGTCGTAGTGCAGGCCGTGCCGGTGGCGGGGTCGACCGCGAGGCCGTTGACATCGCCTAAACCGACACTGGTAAACTTGCTGAAAGTGCCAGTGGCGAGATCGACGGTCGCGATCCAGCCCGGGACAAATGGGTTGCCCAGCTGGGGGGCACCCAGCACAGCCTGATTGGTGGCACTGTCGTAGGCCAAAGCGGGGTTGCCGCTGGTGAAATTGTCGTCCGTGATCGTGACGACCGGCCCGAAGGTGTTGGCGGCGACGTTCGAGCTGAAGACAAACGGCTGGAAGTTGCCTGTGGTATCGTCGGCGAAGACCGCGACATTGTCGGTTCCCTGGTTGCGGCTGACGCTACTGACGAGATGCCCGGCGTCGACCGGCGGCGTCCATTTGCCGGTGATCCGGTTGCGGCGCAACGGATCGAGGATGGGAAACGTGCGGGTGATCTCGAACAGACCCACTGAGTGCTCGCGCTCGACGAGCCCGACGGAGCGACCGACCACGCCCAAGATGAGGAAATCATCGTGCGTTTGGGTTTCCTGGACCACTTTGATGATGGCGCCGGTCGTTTGGTCGAACGTCTCGATCGCGGCGAGCACCTTGCCGCCGGACAGATCCTGCGCTTCGGCAAGCACGCCTTCGTTGCCGGTCTCGTCGACACCGAACCCGAAGATTTGCCCGCCAAACATGCTCTGCACGATGACGGAATCGTATGGCACCGCGGCCGCCGAGGAAGCCGCTTCGGCCAGACTAACGATAACTCCCGGACAGAAAAGGATGAACAGCGTGGAAGAGGCTAGCGAACGGAAAGAGCACCGGACCGAATACCGATTTGCTTTCACAAGCAGATTATTCTTCGGCCCACAACCGAAAGGCAAGCGAAAATGGGTAGCGATTCAATTACGCGAAGCGACCGAGGCGCGTACTTTCCGCTCGACTCCCCCGGCTCGCTCGGGAGCCGTTGTCGGCGGTTGCGGGAGCTTCCCGGGGGTGGGGTAATTGGGGTCGCGTCTTTAAAACGAGTTGCCGCATGCGGTGCGGACTATGGCAAAATCGCCCGCGCGCAAGTCGCAGGACCGGGCTGTCTCTGGATTCCTTCCTGGGAGCATAGGCGGGCCGCCGGTGCTTCCCGGAGGAAAATTCTATCGCGCGGTGCTGGCCGTTTTCGGACCGTTCGTTAATTGCACGAGATCGTTGAGGATATTCAACGTCTCGTCACGCTCCGGATCGATCGCCGCGGCCTTGGTGTCGTCACCATCCGCCGGGTCGGAGCCCGCGTCGCCCTCGTCATCCGTATCCGGCGCGACTTCCGGCGCGACTTTTGGTCCGCCGCCTTTGTTTTTCGCTTCGGCAATTTTTCCGGGATACATGATCAGCTCCAATTTGGGGCTGTCGATCGTTTCGAGCGTGAGCCGGTAAATGCTTGGTTCTTCCTGATTGCGCGCAAGCCGCTCTTTAGAGCGGGTTTCTTTGCGCAACTTCTCCTCGTCGGTCTCTTGGCGGCGCACGTTTTCGTTCAAGGAAATCCGGTTGTCATCGAGCTTCTTGCGCAGGCTCGCCATGTCGTCCATCACGTAATGGAATTCCGGATCAGCCGCGACCCGGACGGCGGAGCGGGCTTTGAGCTCATCAAGGAAGAGCGAGTGCGTATCCGACCACTTGGTGAACTTGGCCGGCGGCACTTCATCGTAGGGCAGGGCATTTTTCAAGGCGCCCTCGCCGAACTCCGGCAGATCGGTCAACGTCGGGAGGACAATGTCGGAGGCGACGCCATGGAGTTGGGTCGAGCCGCCCGCGACGCGGTAGAACTTTTGAATCGTTAACTTGAGCGCGCCATCGTCCGGCGAATGGGTGCCGAGGAGCGAAGTGAAGCGGCCAATTTCCAGGATCGTCTGCACCGTTCCCTTACCGAAAGTGCTCTTGTCGCCGACGATCACGGCGCGGCCATAATCCTGCAGCGCCGCCGCGAAAATCTCACTCGCCGACGCGCTCTGCCGACTCGTCAGGACGACCAGCGGCCCGTCGTAGGCGATCCCCGGATCCGGGTCGGTCGAAATGATGACGCGCTCATTGGCGCCCTTGGTCTGGACGATCGGACCGGATTTGATAAAGAGGCCGGTAAGCGAAATCGCTTCCTCGAGGGAGCCGCCGCCGTTGCGACGCAAGTCGATCACAAGGCCGTTGATTTTTTCCGCCTTCAGCCGTTTCAGGAGCGCGAGCACATCCTTCGTGGTGCTCTTCTTGTGCGAATCCATGTCGGCATAAAACGACGGGAGCGTGAGCCAGCCGAGCTTCACTGGGTCGCCGTTGCGGTTCTTCTTGATGATGATGTCGGCGCGCGCTTCCTGGTCTTTGAGCTTAATCTCGTCGCGCACCAGCTCGACCGTCTTGCGCTGGGCCGGATCGGCCGCGCTCGCCGGAATCACAAGGAGACGAACCTTGGTCCCTTTTTTGCCGCGAATCTGATCCACCACTTTGTCGAGCCGCATATCGCGGACATCGACGAAATCCTTCGCGCCTTGCGCGACCGAAGTGATCCGATCGCCGACTTTCAAGCGACCGCTGGTTTGCGCCGGACCGCCCGGGACGAGGCTCTCGATCTTGGCGTAGCCATCTTCGCTCCGCAGCATCGCGCCGATCCCGACCAACGACAGCCCCATGTTGATGCTGAAGTTCTTCAAATCGGATGCGCTCAGGTACTCCGAGTGCGGATCGTAGGCCTGCGCGAGCGCATCGAGGAAGAGCTTCACCTGCTCGTCGTTATCCTCCTCGTGGATGTTGCGCAGGATGCGACCGTAGCGCCGCTCGACCACTTTCGGGCCGGGCTCGACCGGATGCTCGGCCAGTTTTTCCTGGAGCAGCTCGTTCTCGACCCGCTTCCGCCAGAGATCGTCGGCTTCCGCATCGTCCTTCGGCCAAGGCGCTTTTTGGCGGCTCAGCAGGAGCGTTTCGTCCGACTTGAAGTCCATCGGCTTCTTGAGCAGCTCCTTGATCTTGGCCACCCGATCTTCCACCCGCTTTTGGAAAACGGCGAAGATTTCATGCGCCGGCTTGAGGTTCCCGAGCAGGATATCGTCGTCCAGCGTGGTGCCGTATTTCGCGGTGAAGGCATCGATGTCCTTCTGGGTGAAAAAGAGGTGGCTGAAATCCAGGATCTCGAGGTAACCGGTGAGCAACTTGCGCGAGACCTCGTCGTCCAGCGGATGGTGGGTGTAGTGGCCTTCCTCGAGAAGGCGGCCGACGGAGAGCCCGATCTGGTCGGAATCCGACTTCGCACGAGCGGGTTGCGCGGCCAGAGCGACGACGAGCAATCCGGGCAGCAACGCAACAGAACGACGAATGAGAAATTTCATAAAGTGGGAAAAAAGGCTCGCAGAAATCGATTTGAAAGCAAGGTGCTTGAGTGGTCCACAAATCCCGGAAGTGAAGAGTGAGACAGCCGACCAGGGAGAAGATTCAAATTTAGATTCGGATGCGGGCACACCTGAGCGCTGCAATTTCCGTTCCCGCTGGCGGGGAGCGTGTTAGTTTCCGCTCTTCGTCTTCCGTTCGTGCTCGTGATCGTAATCGTGCTCGAAAACCAACTTGCGTCGTGGGCTTCGATTACGAGCACGATCACGAGCAGGAGCACGAGGAAGAGGGAAACGCGCCATGATCAACTACCAGGCTTTCACCGGCGGAATCTTCGAGACAAACTGCTATGCCGTTGAGGCGCCGGAGGGCTGGATCCTGTTCGACGCCCCGGACGGCGCCTGCGACTGGCTGGTCGGGCAAGGAATCGAATTGCGGCTCCTTCTCCTCACCCACGGGCACATCGATCACATCCAGGACGTGGCGAAGATCAAGCGTCGCTTCCATTGCCCGCTCGGGGTCCATCCCGACAGCGCCCCGATGATCTCCGAGCCCGATTTCTTTCGCGATTACGGCTTCCAATTCGAGATCGAGCCGGTGCAGCCTGATTTGCTGATCGAGGCGACGCCCTCCCGGGATTTTCTTGGGATGAACTTCGAGGTGCTCGAAGTGCCGGGGCATTGCCCGGGTAGTCTCTGTTTTTTCTCGCGCGAAAACGAGCTGCTCATCGGGGGCGACGTTTTGTTCGCCGGCGGCGTGGGCCGCTGCGATTTGCCGGGCGGGGACGGCGACCTGCTTTTCGCCGGCATCCGGGAAAAACTCTACTCGTTAGGCGAGAACGTCACCGTGCTGCCCGGCCACGGTCCCTCGACCACGATCGGCGCGGAGCGGCGCAGTAATCCGTTCGTGCGATAGTTGTAACCTGGGCGCCCCGGCCCGGGCGCACATCGACCATCTAGACAGGATTAACAGGATTGACTGGATTAACGAAAAGGCTGCGTGCCCGACTCCTAAAATCCTGCATAATCCTGTCTCGTTTCCAACCCGCGATAAGTGGTACTAGCTACGGCACGACCGTCAGCGTGAGATCGTTCCCGTCGCCGCCTTCGTAGCTGGCCTGGAAGTTGTTGCCATTGACAGTCAGGATCACGCCGTCGGGCAGGTTGGCGAAGGTGCCAGTGATCGGCGTCGCGGCCGTGTTGCTGATCGCCGTAAAGGTGAGGCCTTGCTTCAATCTGCCCTGGGCCGTGCCCTGGAAGGCAAAGCTTCCTCCGTTGATCGTCACCCCGTTGGCGACCACCCTATCCGTCTTCGCCTTGTTCTTCTTGGCTTTAAAGGTGTAGGTGTAAGTTGCATCGGATTGAAAGATTAGGCTGCTTTGCAGTGTAAGAGTTGCCTGTTTGCTGCCCCCCGCGGCCGGGGCGAGAAAGGCCCCCGCGCCGCTACCTGTTCCTATTGTCACTGCGCCAGCGATGATCCCACCGCCGCTCAGGTCGCCAGTGTTCACTTTTACAGCGCCCGTGCCAGTGGCCAAGCCGGTGGTATTGCTCACGAGCAACGTGCCGGCGTTTACTGCGCTAACTCCTGTGTAAGCGTTCGCTCCGCTCAGGATCAGCGTGCCCGTACCTATCTTAGTCAATGAGCCGCTATTTTGGATTACTCCGCTAAAGGTCGTGCTCAAGTTGTTGCCGCCGATCATCAGGTTCTTATTTGCGCCGAGAAGGACCTGGCCATCGCCTTCCAATGATCCTAAGGCTAACATGCCATTATGTTGGCTGATGTCCAAACTGCCGTTACCGAAGAGTTCTATCCGGGCCGTACCGCCTTTGGAATTACTCAAAAATTGGATCGAGCCGCCACCCCCGCCGTTGACGCCGCCATTCGCAATCAAGGTGGCATTACCGGCGGTGGAGACATCGTCGATCAGAGTGATGCCCCCGCCCGCCCCGCTCACTATGGCTCCCTCTGCGGTAATAACTGATCGCTAGCCGTCGCCATGCCGGAGGGGAACCAAGTAAGACCGCCACTCGCGCCATTTACTAGTCCGGCCTCGTTCGTGATCGTGGCTGTAGCCGCCGTCAAAGCGTCGTAGAAAAAGAGTTCGCCGCCACCCGCTCCGCTCGCTACTCCTCGTTGGTTAAAAAAAGTCGCGCTGCCAGCGCTAATGATGAACTGCACATTGCCGGTGCTAGCGCCCGCAAATGCGCCACCCTCATTCGTAAAAATGGTAGAGTTACCTGCACTCCCACCCATGAATTGAAACCCTCCAGAGAGTTTCCCGTTTCGTCCACCCCCGCCAGAAAATTTTGCGGCACGCTTGAGTTATTCGTAAGACCGCCATTGCCAATCGTGAAAAATTGCCCGGCCGGACAAGTAATCGTATAGGCGCTGGCGCCCACATTAAATGTCAACGAAAAGACGATGATAGGTTGCGAGAGGGAAATCGCGGGTAGTGTATCATTTTGAAAACTTGAGGCGCACCGGATTTTGATGGATATTCGTCGTCTGGTTCTTTTTCTAATCGGCACCATTTTTGATTTGTACACGGTTCAATTCGTGCTTTTGTCCTGATCATGCCAGCGAAAATCGGCGATGCTGTTTTGGTCGAATGGGAGGATTCGTACGGTTGCTCCTCGACGTGGCAAGATATTCCCGAAGAGGGTGAGCCGCACGCATTGCGCTGCAAATCTCTCGGCTGGATCACCGGCCAGAGCGGAAAATGTCTTGTAATCGTGCCGCATCTCGCTCAGAACGGCGACGTAAATATAAAGCAAGGCTGCGGGGATATGACGATCCCCGCAGCCGCTATTCTCAGAATCACGAGGATTCCGTTACGCAAGGGGTCTTAGCGCCCCTTGCGTTTCCCTCCTGTGGCTCTGTCTCTCAGATCGGAACCCGCTACACTTTTGACTTTCGCCGGAGTGCGTTTGTTCCTGAGAAGCTGAGACGCTTCCCGAGCAACTCTTTTAGAAGTTCGTGGCATTTTTACACCTCCTTTCCTGTTTGCTGCTTTCGTGCGTCGTCTGAATCGAGCAACGCGACAATTTCGCCGATCTCCCAAACGTGATCGGCAACGCCTGCTTCCATCGCTGGCGTGACACGGAGAGATTGATGGATGCGGCAAAAATTGTAATACATGAAGTGAAGCGCCACGGAATGTTCGTGGTTTTCCAGTTTCTTCGAGAACGCATTCGTTAGGCGTGTAAAGCGGCGATTGGCCATCCGCATCGTGAGGTTTTGGCGTTCGGCAAAGCTCGTGGAAATGTGGTTAAAATCGGGCTTGCCAGTGATGACTCCCTTGCGAGCGCCCATGCAGATTGCGGGGCTGTAGCGCACTTCTGAGCCCTCTGGCGTCGCACCGTAAATCTTAACGAGCATCGCGTAATCGATGTCCGCTCCGAAAGCATCCTCGACTGCGGTCAAATAGGCGCGGTGGCCATCGGTGGTCAGTTGAACGCGATTCGCCAGACGTTCGGCGAGATCGTGCATAAAGTGATAAGCAGCGCCCGCGTCCCGAGTGCCGATATACCAGCAAGGAACCAGTTTTGTTTCGGCATCGATCGCGGCCCACGTCCAAACGTCACCCGCACCCTTGGCCTTCATTTCGACCGTGCAATTCTTCTCTTTGGCATAGCAGAAACTCCACGCCTCGTCGGCCTGGAGGCGGCGGCATTTCAGGTTGCGGAAAACTTCATCTTGGTAACGGGCGCACGCAGCCCCGGCTTCACAGAACAGTTTCACGACGGTATTAATTGCCGAATCCGTCAGACGAGCCGTCGCTCGGATGGAATTGCCCTCGCAAAGGCAATGGAGGATGTGGGCGCGCTTATATTCCGAAAGCTTGTTTATTGCTTGATAATGATATATTTGCTTAAGCAGTCAATTAAAATCGTCATTTTTGGCTAAATTTTGTGCTTTTATTTGGCTCCAAATATCTTTTATGTCAAAAATCCTCCGTTTATTGACATATCCGCGGAACGATGTCAAATTGCGAGCATGGACATTTCCAAGTTTACTGAGTCTCGCACCGGGGCGATCATTCCGATCAGCGTTTCGGCGAAAGGCCTATTGCCAGTTGCGGACCGAGCGTTCGTTCCCCAGCCTTTGCCTCCGGCTTGTGGGTTTGATGTAGGCCTTTGGCCGCTCTTGAACGATGCGTCGAGGGCACTTGGCGAGTTAGACGGGGTGGCAAGGAATCTTGAGAATCCTGGCCTGTTCTTGAAACCCCTACAGCGCCTGGAATCACTGACATCATCGCGACTTGAGGGCACTTTCGCCACGGCTCAGGAGCTGATGTTGTTCGAGTTGAATCCAAAAGAGCCCACAAACTCCTCGGATCAATCGGGCGCATGGCAGGAAGTCGCAAACTATCACTTGGCCCTCACGCAAGGGTGCAGTCTCTTTAACGAACTACCAGTTTGCCTCCGTGTAATCAAAGAGATTCACAAAACCCTGCTCTCAGGCGTAAGGGGTGGGTCAAAGAATCCCGGGGAGTTTCGTACTCATCAGGTTCACCTTGGCTCTAATAGGAGATACATTCCCCCTCCTCCAGATGAAATGCTAAAATGTCTATATGATTTAGAGGCTTACTTGAACGATGATTCGGCTTCCCTTTCTCCGCTCGTTAAGTGCATGGTGTCGCACTATCAGATAGAAGCCATACATCCGTTTTCGGATGGCAACGGTCGCGTAGGGCGGGTATTGTTGTCTTTAATGATTTATAGATGGTGCAACCTAACCATGCCCTGGTTGTATATGAGTCAGTACTTTGAACGGCACAAGGATGAGTATATCGACAAAATGTTCAATGTTAGCGCCAACGGAGATTGGTCGGCTTGGATTGAGTTTTGCTTGCGCGGGGTTATTGAACAGTCAAAGAAGGGAGTTTCCTTGTGCGACGACCTTAGGAAACTAAGAAAGGAAATGCATGGCAGGGTGGAACATTCCAGAGGGGGCAGAATCCATCCAATTATTGAAGGCCTATTCGAGTCACCTTTCGTGCGGGTCGTAGATCTGGCGGCAAAATTCGATGTTCGTTATATGACGGCCAAAGCTGACGTATCTTATCTTGCTTCCATCGGGATACTCAGCGATCTGCCGAATATGAAAGTAAAGACCCTTTATTCCCCCGAAATATTTCGCAGGGCCTACATGGAAGATGAGGGGTTTTAGTCCTTCTTCGACCATCTGGCCGAGGCGGCTTTCTTGCCGATTTCCGAGAGCTGTTTTGGGCTTAGGTTGCGTGCGCGAGCCTTTCCGCCTTTCAAACCGCCAAGCCGTCCAAGCGCGACCGCAGCGGGATTCTTCTCGCGCTCCGGTTCCACCGCAGGCGCTTGTCCGGTAAGCTGCCGCACGATCGAAAACGCCTTTTCATTGATGTCCTGCTTCTTGCCTGAGCGATTTGGCATCGCTCAGATTCGCATATCCAAAAGCGGAAATCAAAACTTCCTGATTTCAAACTGATACACTACCAAATCGCGGTTATGCTTGACGTGTTAAAGGTTGCTATATCGGACCCGGCATTCGGAACACAATCGCCACCCGCGCAGCTCCAATTGCTCGCAGTGCTCCAGTCGCCATTAACCGGCGTGGGCTTCCATATTGCGCTGCCCCAGACAATAAGGCCAGAGGAAATAGTGAAACCGCTCGCTGAATCGTTTTGCATTGGGACGAAAGGTCGCGATCCTAACAGGAGAGGATTAGTCACGTTCCCCCTGGGTCATTGAGTCGTTTCGCGGTCGGTTGTGAAAACATCCCCGCGATGGCGTTCATTTGCGTAGTGAGTTTTTCTCCAAGAGGATTGTCGCTGAGTTCGATCGATCGGCTGATTGATTCCTTCACGTGTCTTCGACCGATTGAATCGCGAGTCTGCGGCGATAAAGGCGACCCCAGGCGTGCATCGCGTCTTTCGTCGGCTGGAAAAATGTCTGCGCGAAAAGCGTGGGCACAAACGCGCTCAGGATAACTACGGTCACGAGGATGGTGTACTGACGCTGGTCGATGATCTTGTTTTGGAACCCAAAGAGCGCGGAAATCGTGCCGAAGGTTAGGCCGGTCGCCATGAGAAGCGTGGTGTAGGTGGCTTCGCGCCGGGTCATGAAGTGCATTCGCGCAAGTGGCCAGACCCCGACGATCTTTGTCACCATTTTGAGGAACAGCAGACCGGCGACAATCGCGAGAGCAGGCCAGAGAGCGGGAAGGGAGACGTAGAGGCCGGCGCGGATAAAATAGAAAGGAGTAAACATTGCGAACGCGATGGTGCGCATGCGATGGACCAGGGTTTTGTCGCGCAGAAACACGCCTGCCACCACCAGTCCCACGAGATACGCGGGCAGGACCGCTTCGCTCTTCGCGGCAGTGGCGAGGCCGCCGAGAAAGAACAAAACAAAAAAGATGAACTTCACCTCCGGTTCGCTGACCCGCGACGCTCCGAGACGGTCGATCATGGATTTGGTCCAGACCGGCATAAACCAAAGCACGACACACATGACGGCGACGAAGACAACCAGCCACACATTGAAGTTTGCGAAGAGTCCGCCGAGCGCGAGCACGGTCCCAAGGTCGGTGATGAAGCAGGCGGCAAGAATCATTTTCCCCATCGCCGTGTCGCTGTATCCGCCTTCAATCATGACGGCGTAAACGACCGCCGCCGAAGTCGTAGAAAGCGCGATGCCCGCGATCTGCGCCTGATGAAGCGACCAGCCGAGGACAAATTGGGCGAAGAGCCAGACGACCGCGAAAGGCACTGCGAACGAGATGAAGCCGATAAGTGCACTCGCGCGCAAATTTTCCTTGAGCGAGCGCGGGTCAATTTCGGCTCCGGCGAGAAACGTCAATACGCCGCTGCCCAGCATCGCTAGAAAGCCGATCCACTCGTTGTTCGCCTGAAGATGGAAAAAATTTCCGGCGAGGACACCGACGAAAATCTCAATCAGCGCGACAGAAATTCCGGCCCAGATCGAGACGAGACTCGCGACCAGGGCGAGGCCCATCCAAACGGCAGCGACAAACCAGATGTTTTGAAGCATGGCTCTTACTCCGCCTCCGGTCGTTCGTGGCGGTAATGAATGACTTTGATTTTCTCGAGGGTGACGAGTCCGCCACCAATCATCTCTTCGAGGTCCGGCAGAAAGGCGTTCACCTTTTCCTCGCTGTCGACGATCTCGATCACAATCGGCAGATCCATCGAAAGGCGTAGAATCTTGGCGGTGTGAATCCGACTGGCGGCGCCGAAGCCCATCGGGCCGCGCAGGACGGTAGCGCCCGCCAGGTGCCGCTCGCGTGCTTTCATGACAATGGCTTCGAAGAGCGGCTGATGATGCCAGCGGTCGCTTTCGCCGATGAAAATGCGGAGCAGCATTGCGTCTTTGGGGATTTGCATGGTTCCTCCTATGGTTTGCTGATCAGGGTGACGGAAAAGTGTCCTAGCCACACGGCGAGGAGACAAAGTGCGAATGAAGCGATTGAGTTCGCTGTCGCACGAAACCACTCGCCATCTTGTGCGAGCGCGAGTGTTTGCAGACTAAATGACGAGAAGGTGGTGTAACCGCCGCAAACACCGATCATGAAGAATATTCGGAACGAGGGACTCACGAGCCACCGTCCTTCCGGGTCGGTCAGCGCGGCGAACGCACCGATAATAAGGGACCCGGTGACATTAACCGCCAACGTGCCAAACGGGAATGTCTGACCATAACGCTCCGCCACGATTCCAGAAATCCAAAAACGCGCAACGCTCCCGATCGCCCCACCCAAACCGACCCAGATGTAACTGAGCATAATAAAACTCCTGTCTACGCATGGCTGCGCCAACAGGAGTCATTAGCGCCGAATCGGTCGGGCGGTTTTCCCTTTTCGCGGGAGGGCAAACTCCATTGCCCAGTAATTAGCTACTTCAAAATTGTGGCGAAACAAGCGGCAAGATCGTGCGCCGGAAATTCTGTGGCTTTTTCGATGGATCTGCCGATGGTGATCGAAATCGTCGACACGGAGGAGAAAGTGAAGACATTCCTCCCATTCCTCGACGAGATGATGGGCGGCGGGCTCGTTACCCTGGAGAAGATCAAGGTCATCCATTACCGCGACGGATCGAAAAGCGACGCCGAGTTGGCCTAACGGATCCGCCCGCGATCTGACAACCTGCGGGAAACATTTAGTGTCTGCTAAATTCATATGATCAAAAAAAACCAACTTATCCTGACCTTGGTCGCGACTCTTCTGGGACTGTGCCTGACGAGTTTTGCGACCGATCCAGAGCCGACTCCGATGGCCGCGCCGGGCTGGCAGTTGCAGGATCTCGAGGGCAAATCGGTCAAGCTCTCCGATTTCAAAGGGAGAGTCGTGGTGCTGAACTTCTGGGCCACCTGGTGCGGGCCGTGCCGCGAGGAAATTCCCGACCTCGTCTCATTGCAAAAACAGTACGCGACCCAGGGCCTCGTCGTGCTCGGGATTTCGATGGATGCAGGCGGCCCGACGCGGGTCGCAGGTTTCGCGAAAAAGATGGAGATCAACTATCCGATCGTCATGGGCGACGCGAAAGTCTCCGCAGCCTATGGCGGCATCCGGGTGCTGCCGACCACCTTCATCATCGATCGAAAGGGCAATGTGGTGGATGGTCTGGAAGGTGCGACGGATCGCGCCGGGCTCGAAGCCAAGATCAAGCCGGTCCTATAACCCCGGGCGGGCCAGGGGAAGAATCTCAAAACGAAAATGAATCGCGTGCTGGCCTCGATTACGCTCGGGTTGCTTTGCGTCGCGTGTCAGCGGAATGAAAGCGCCCAGCCCGCGGAAGCGGCGGCGGCGAAGCCGCCCTGGCTGACGAACTACGCGGCGGCGCGGGCGCAGGCCCGTGCGGAAAACAGAATGCTGCTGATCAATTTCACCGGCTCCGATTGGTGCCCGCCCTGCATCCTGCTGCACCGCCAGATCTTGTCGCAACTGGAGTTTGCCGATTACGCCGCCTCACATCTCGTGCTCCTCGAAGTGGATTTCCCGCACACCAAAGCCCAGAGCGATGCGCAAAAAGCGGCCAACGAAAATCTGGCGAACCAATACGGAATCTACGGCTTCCCGACCGTCATCGTCCTCGACTCGAGCGGGAAAAAGATCGGCGAACTCGGTTACATGCGCGGCGGCGCAGAGCCTTTCATCACCGCGATCGAGAAACTGCGCGGAGCAGACGCGACGACCACGCCGTAGAGATGAAAGATACGATCAAGATCAGTGAAGAGGGGGCAGGAATCGTGGAGCCTCAAACTCTGGTATGTCCGATCTGCGACCGTGCTGTGCAGGGCGAACTATTTTCGATCGCGGCGCTGCCGGACGGTCTGCAATCGATCATCATCCCGAACGCGGGGACAACGGACGACGGCAGGGTCTGCGGCCGCTGTATCGAACTATTCGATCGGGCGCGGCGACAGATCGAAGCACACGCCCGGGTCTTTGAGCAGAACGACTTTGTCCTGCCCACCCCCTTGCGCATGGACGCGGACGAGAGGTTCACCGGCCGGGGCGTGACGATCGCATTTCTTGACTCCGGATTTTATTCGCACCCCGATTTGACCCAGCCGACCAATCGCATTCTCGCGTATCACAGCATCTTTGCGGAGGAAGGGGACGAGACTTCGCTCGAAACAAATGACGTGGCCAGTTGGCACGGCATGATGACCTCGGTGGTCGCGGCCGGAAACGGTGGACTCGCGGAAGGCTTCTACCGCGGCATAGCCTCGGACGCCAACGTGGTCCTCGTCAAGATTGGCCGGACCGGCCGCATCAGTGAGGACGAGATTCAAAGGGGACTGGAATGGGTCCTGGACCACGTGGAAGAACACCAGGTGCGAGTGATCAATATCTCAGCCGGCGGCGACTTTGAAGGCAACTACCTGACGACTCCCTTGTCACAGGCAGTGGAGCGTTGTGCGCGCGCCGGCGTGACCGTGGTCTGCGCTGTGGGCAACGCTGGCCAGGTGCCGGGTCATCCGGTGCTGCCGCCCGCGAGCGCTCCTTCGTGCATCGCCGTGGGGGGATTGAATGATCAGAACTCGCTCGACCGGGCGCGGCGCGGCATGTATCGCTCGTCTTATGGGCCTACGATTGATGGGCTGCAAAAGCCCGAAGTGATTGCTCCGGGAATCTGGGTCGCGGCGCCCATTTTGACGGATACGCCGACCGCTGAAGAAGCTGAGTTGTATTCAATGCTGGATGCGGCTGCCGATGAAGATCTGCGCGCTCTGATTGCGAGCCGGTCTGGGCTGGATAAAGATCTGGACGAGTCGAGTTCGTTGCCACTTCACCTCGTGCGACAGTTGATCTCGGTCAAATTGCGCGAAGGCAACGTGATCAATCAGCACTACAAATATGTTGACGGGACTTCATTCGCGGCGCCGATTGTCTCTTCGATCATCGCCTGCATGTTGGAAGCGAATCCGCGTCTGAGTCCTCAGAAAATCAAGCGCATTCTCATCGACACGGCCGAACGCGTTCCGGGAGTGGAAGTCGATCGCCAGGGCTGGGGCGTGGTTTCGGCGCGGCGGGCAGTGGAGCTGGCACTGGCCTTGCGCGGCTCTGCCTAGAAGGCCGGTGACGAATTTCTCGAGCGCCGCTTCGTGCGAAAATTTCAAAGCAACTGGCGGTCCGTCCCCACAACGAGACGTGGGGAAGACTGCTCGATAACAACCGCCGCGCAGAATTGGCTCCGCAAACGAAATAGTGGCGTGCGTGCTGGACCGGCGCCGCGGATAAAACGTTGAACGCCCCAGAAAAATTGGTAACGAAAATGAAAACAATCGCAGTGCTCGGTGGTGGCTCAGCCGGTTTCACGGCCGCCCGGATCGCGTCGGAAAACGGCGCGCGGGTCCTGTTTTTCATGGGGGACAATGCCGACCATGCGTCGCTCTGTGTGAACGCCGGGTGCATGCCGTCGAAGGCGCTCTTCGAGCCAATCGATGCGATGCATCACGCGAAGCAACATGGCTGGCTGGAGGTGAAACCAAAACAGCCTGACGAATATCTCGCGCAAATCGTCCGCTGGAAGGATCAGGAGATCGAAGAATTCCGGACCTACCGGCAAAAGGCCATCCGCGAACACGCGAGCGACACGTTTCAAATTATCCGCGCCAACGCTTCGTTCATGAACCGCCACGAATTGGTGAGCGCGGGGCAGCTCTACACCTTCGACGCCGCCATCATCGCGACCGGTTCGGTCACGACCATCCCGCGAATCGAGGGGCTCGATCCGTCCGCGGAAGGTGTCTGGACGAGCGACGATATTTTGCACAACCCCCGCATCCCGAAGTCACTCGCGATCATCGGGGCCGGCGCGATCGGGCTGGAGTTTTCCCTGCGTTACGCACGGCTCGGATCGGAGGTCACCATGTTTTCGAATAAAGCGATCCTCCCGCGTTATCCGGCGCAGTTCGGTGAACGTCTCCGCCTGATTTACGAGCACGAAGGCATCCGTGTTTTCACACGACGGCAGGTGACGCGGATCGCGCGTGACGAGTCGGGGCGCTTCGTGATTGCGAGCGACGGCGCGGAATCCAAGGCGCCAATCGTGGCCGAGAAAATTCTTCTCGCAACCGGAAGACGCCCGGCGCTGCACGAGCTCAATTTGGAGGCGGCGGGCGCGGAGCTGAATCCGAAAGGGCGGCTCGAGATTGGCGACGACATGCGGGTCAAAGGTTCGTCCCACCTCTTTGCCGCGGGCGACGTCGCCGGATTGCGCATGGTCGTCCATCACGCGCACATCGAAGCCGGCATCGCGGCCGAGAACGCCTGCGGCGATGGCCACCGCGAGTGGACCAAGCGCTCCAATATCGAGGTCATCTTTTCCGATCCGGAGTTCGCTTTCGCCGGATCCAAACCGGCGCAGGCCGAGAGCGAAGGCGGCCAGCTCATCAGTGCCTCCGCCGAAAGCCGGGACATCGGCAAGCTCCACCTGGCGGGCGATGATTTTGGTTTCGGTGAATTTTGGGCGGATGCGCGGAACGCGCGTCTCGTGAGCGCCGGCCTTCTCTGCAGCGACGCGAGCAATCTGATCCATTTACCGGCTTACGCGATCGATCACGAGCACACGATTTACCAGCTCGAGGATGCGGAATACTACCATCCGACGAAGATCGAGATCATCTCCGAGATCGGCGACACGCTTTGCCGGAAACTGGGTGGTCATCCCTTCGCTCGCGCTGAGGAGTAGGTCGTGTTGCGTCCGCGCTCACCTCGGACGCGGCGCGAAAGGACAAAGGACATCCAGCGTTTTCGCTCGAGGCCCTTATTGTCCGCGAGTCTCCTCACGAGCCTTCCGGGAGTCGGTTAGGACGACTCCCGGAGACGATAGTTAGGCGGACCTGGTTACGGGATACTGTGGCCTTTGTTGGTCTTGGCTATATTAACGTCCACAGTCTTGATCCTGCCGTCGGCGTTGAGATCCTCGCGGAAGTTGGCGCTCGTCACGGGCTGGTTCACTTGACTTTGAACCAGCGTCTGATCGGGCTTGCCAACCAATCGACTGGCGTCTGCGTCACCCACGAGGAAACCAAACGGAACGTCTCCGTGCGGTTGTCCGTCGCCGTTGATATTCTCCGTATGCAGAGTCACAACCTCCGCCGTGGTAACACCGGTGAGTTGGGCCGTCATGCTGTTGCCACTGAATGTAATGGCTCCTACCGTGGCCGTCCCGCTTAGGACCGTAACCTCGCCCGATGTGACCGGGGCGTCGAAGGTAAAGACTGCGTTGTAAGTCGTGGCGCTACGATCTTCCACCCCGGATACACCAGTCAGGGGCATGTCGATGTCGAAGGTACCGGCCGCACCGTGGGCCAGGCGCGAGGCCGCGCTCACGAGATTTACTGTCGGGTTGGTGCATGCGAAGATTTCCATCGAGCTCACCGGGGTGCTGGGCGCGTAGCCGCCGGCGAGCCAAATCTTGGTCGTGCCGTCGGTATCGGTCGGGAAGTTGCGCCGCGCGGTCGCGAACGGCGGAATCGTAGTGGCTGACCAACTGTTAGCAACTGGATCATAGACGTCCACCTCATTGGAGGGGTTGGGAGCAACTCTCCCGCCGCCCATCACCAACATCTTGCCGTTGAAGTTAAGCGCCCGCGTCTCGCCTGTGGCCCGCGGGATGGCTGCGATCGTGCCGATGGTGTTCGTGCCAGGGTTGAAGCTGAACGAGTTGGTGGTGTCGATCACCACGCCCCCGGAGTAATCTGATGCCCCCGCCAGGTAGATGACGCCACCGATGGTGCACGTGGGTGCGTACATGACCCCTTCCGGCGTGTTTACTTTCTGTGTCCACTTCGCGCCTGCCCCAGCCCTAGGATCAAACTGCCATATCTGGTTGGTGGAAGCGACGTTGATGCTGAACCCGCCCAGGATATAGAGCTTGTTGCCAGTTACGGCGAAGCCACCAGGCAGGATTGTGCCTACCAAATCGCCAGGCCAGTTGTCTGAAGAGGTGAGACTGCCTATCGTGTCGGCGACCGGGTTATAGAAGAACACGCGCGCGGTGGCTGTCGTCCCTCCGGCCGCGGAGCCGCCTACGCAGTAGATGTATGGCGTTCCACCGACCGTGAGCACACCACAAGCCATGTTGTTCACCTCGTTATCGGGATAAGTGGCCGACTTGGTGGTCCAGGTGTTCGTGCCTGGATTATATTCGAACGGGTGCACGAAATCGTCGCCCGCCGTATCGGAACTGCGTCCACCCATTGCATAAAACCTGCCATTGGCCGGGAAATAGACGCCAACCGAGCGGACCGCGACACTCGGCATGTCCGGACCCGCTGACCACGTGCAAGAATTCCCCTCGACGGTGTAATCCCCGGAGAAGGCCGCGTTAGGATTGCAACCCCCAGCGGTGATCGCCCCGGCGGCAATGCTCGCTGTCATGCTTCCCCCGAAATTGATATTCAGCGTGAAATGGGCAGTCGTATTCCCGTTGATAAGGGTAACATTTGTCACGGTGGCGCCCACACTGCCGGTCAGCGTCAGATCGCTTGTTTGGACTGAAGTTGGATCGACGGCTTGGTTAAAGTTCACGTCATACGTATATGTGCCTGGCGCCGGCGGAGAGAAGGTGCCGCCGACGGGTGGGTTGGTCGTAGTCACCTGTAGCGGCGCGGTGGCGTAACAGAACGTGCAGGTGAAATCCAAATTCGGCATATTGTCCGAAGCGCGGTTGAACGCGCCAGCGGGTATATGCATCGTCTGGGTGCCCGGCGCTGTCACCGGAGTACTCGTATAGTGGAATGTTATTGTGGTCGTGCCCGTCGTGTAACTGACGGTGTTCGCCGCGATCCCATTGACCGTGAAATCGCTCGGTTGGAGAGTCGCCCGCTTCACTGAGTCGGTCACGTTGACCACGAAATCAGTTGGCTGGGTGAAGATCACGCTGGCGCAGGCGGGGGTCGTGCTGGTAACGGAAAAGCCCACCAGTTCCCTGTCGGTGAAGGTATTCTGCTGGGATTGGCCGCTGATGGTCACGCGCCCGTCCACCCATGAAGTGAGGTGCTTGGTGGCCAACGCGGTGCCGTAGTCGTAGTCGCCTGCATACGTCGCTTGGACGTTACCGTCGGGTTGGCCGGGGAGCGGGGTGACAACGTCCGAGAGCATATCGTCAGGCAACCAGGTTACGCCGTTATCGTTGGACTTGCGCGACCACATCCGGTAGCACGGAACGGCTGGATTACCATAGGTGCAGCTGGCACTCTCGCGCCCGTCATACCATGTCGCCAGGAGGGTGCCGGTCGGGCTCACCGAGATGTTGGGCTGCCACTGCGGACGTGTCGTGGTATCGCTGTTCAACTTGAACGGCGCGCTAAAGGTCACACCGCCGTCCGTCGAGCGGATATAGTAGACGTCGCCCGCATCGCTGCCGGAGCCTTGCTGGGCATAGACCAGGTGAACCACGCCGTTGTAGGCGGCAGGCTCACCCCAGCCCTCGTGCCGCCAATAGCCGCCGTTATCCAGAAACATGCAGGCGAAGTAACCGACTGCGGTGACGCCCGGTCCGGGAAAACCAGGGCCGGTATAGGTGTTGGTCCAGGTCACGCCGCCGTCGGTGGACTTGAAGATGAGGTTGTTGTTGGTGTGGGGGAAGCCACCGCCGCCTTCGTTCATGCCCGCGACGTAGACGACCCCGTTGCCCGAAAGATCACCGGTGATCTGGACGTCGCGGATGAACGGGGTGCCGCTGGTGAGCTGTGTGGAGGTCCAAGTGACACCGTCGTCGGAGTGGGTGACGAAGAGGGCGCCGGCCCCGACATTGAAGTCGTTCCAGGAAACATACATCCGCCCATAGTGTGGGCTGGCCGGGTTATTGTCGGCCCAGCCAGACTCGCGATCGTCGCTGATGCCGTTGTGAACGCAAGCACCAACCGACCAGGTGTTGCCGCCGTCAATGGATTTCCAGGAGCCGATGCCCTGTCCGCCGCAGCCCGTAGCGAGAAAAATTCCAAAGAAGGCGCTGGTAGGTTTGTTGTAGAGAACAACCGGGTCGCCAAAGTTCGTCCCGTGGCCACTGGCGAAGGGGCTGGGCGTGAGGCGCGTGAAGGTCAGGCCGCCGTCCGAGGAGACTGATCCGCCGGCGTAATTGCTCGGGGCGGTTCGGGAATCGTTGTAGGCGACGAAGATCTGGTTGGGGTTATCCGGGTTGGCCGTAGTGTAGGTCTCCGACTGGGTAACGGCGGGAAAAGTCTCGGGGCCTGTGACCAGGTCGACGTCGGCGCCGCCATACGCCAGGGGCGCCAACAGTTCTTGGGTAATCGGGTAAGATTCGCCGAAAGGCGAAGGTGAGCCGCCCTCTGCCTGGCCGCAGTAAATCATGATCGCTCCGGCCCGCAGGTTTTCCTGCAGGTCGATGCCTAGCGCCTGAATCTGAGAACAGTCAAACCCGGCAGGGACGAGCGGGTCGACGGAGGTGGTGGTGGCGCCGTATTGCTGCTGCGCTTGCGCAGAGGACTGGCCAAAGCTCAGCAAGCCCAGAAAGACGCCGGTCAAAACTAAGAACAGGCCGATTAGGACGCGCAGATTAAAGAAGGCAGATTGTGAAACGGATGGCTTTTTCATAAGTTTTGAACGGCTTCATTAGGATTGTTGAGGTTCTAATTATTTTGTTGGTTTTGCTCCCCCAATTTCGATGCTTGCGAATACAAGGAAGATTTGTCAATGAGTTTAACCTTATAATTCTGAAAGGCAGCTGTTGGGCGGTTCACTCCAGTCATCTGGAAACGACATGAAGAATGGCGAATTTCGCCCGTTTATCGAAGCGTCGAACAAGTGGGGGATTGGAACGACTATCAACCCGTGAGGCGAATCGCCTTGAATGTGCCGTTCTTGGATGGTCTGGCTTTGGGGTCTTTGGGGTCCTGATCGAGGGGAAAGAAGATGGATTCTCCCGCAATCGAGCCCCCCGTTCCGAATTTCCCTTTCAATACCAATGTTCCGGCGTCGCGCCCGACGTTGCCGAGCGGAAATTCCACCGAACCTGAGAAGATCACGGAGCCTGCATCGCCCTGGGTCCACCTTGCCTCCGAGGGCCCGGCGCCCCCCCAGAATTTCGATTGTGGATCAAGGAGCAGGAAGGAGCCTTTCCCAGACTCTCGCGCCTCAAAGCGCAATGAACGGCTCTCGCCATTGCTGAACGTGACGTCCACTTTCCAATTGCCGATGACGTTCGAAGACTGCACCTTGGACAAGCCAACGCCGAATATTTGGGCGCATACGATCAAAATCAATGCCGGTTTTGGTGTCACCATTGCCGCCTGCTTCCTCGCGTTTAGGATTGGTTCAATGTGTTCCGCTTGGCGACTGAGATCAAGACAGGGACCGCAGTCGCTCGCGCCGCCAGAAAGCACAAAGGGCATCCAGCGTTTCGCTGAATGCCCTTCGTTCGCGAGTTGCCTCACGAGCCACCAGGAGTCGGATTGAACGACTCCCGGAAGCAAACTGGCTAGCTCTCTTACGGGATAGATTAACCCTTGTGGCGCAAGTCAGCTATTAAGGAATGACAACGTTGACTGTGTTCGAGCAACCGCCGCCGTCCGTTTCACACACCTGGTAGGCGTGTGTCGTCCCACTCGCGTTGCTAAGTTTGTCTCTGGTGGTTCCATCGTCTGCTGTCGTCTGAATGACGGTGCCGTCCCGCATGACGTTGATGTTGCCGTCGTTCTCGGCCGGACTCCATTTTAGCGTGACTCTTGATTTAGTTCCCCGAGTTTGCGCGCTTCCCGTAAGCACAATGTTCTCACCACCACCGCCCGAGGTTGCCTCGCTGTCGGTGAAGGTATCCTGCTGGGATTGGCCGCTGATGGTCACGCGCCCGTCATCCCATGAAGTGAGGTGCTTGGTGGCTATCGCGGTGCCGTAGTCGTAGTCACCCGCGTAGGTCGATTGGACGGTCCCGTCAGGTTGGCCGGGGAGCGGGCTGACAACGTCCGAGAGCATTGCATCAGACGACCAAGTTGCGCCGTTATCGGTGGACTTGCGCGACCACATTGCGTAGCACGGAACGGCCGGGTTACCCTTGCTGCAGGCCGCGCTGTCGCGTCCGTCATACCACGTCGCCAAGAGCGTGCCGGCCGGGCTCACCGAAATGTTGGGCTGCCACTGAGGACGGGTCGTGGAATCGGAGTTCAACTTGAACGGCGCGCCAAAGGTCACGCCGCCATCGGTCGAGCGGATGTAATAGACGTCGCCAGCATCACTGCCGGCGCCGTGCTGGGCATAGACCAAGTGAACCACGTTGTTGAAGGTAGCAGGCTCACCCCAGCCCTCGTGCCGCCAGTAGCCGCCGGCGTCGGAAAACATGCAGGCGAAGTAACCGACAGCGATGACGCCCGGTCCGGGAAAGGCGGGGCCGGTATAGGTGTTGGTCCAAGTGTTGCCGCCGTCGGTGGACTTGTAGATGTGGTTGATGTTGTTGTGCGGGAAGCCACCGCCGCCTTCGTCCATGCCGGCGATGTACACGTCGCCTGTGACCGGGTCACCGGTGATCTGGACGTCGCGGATGAATGGGCTGCCGCTGGTGATCTGTCGCGCGTTGGTCCAAGTCAATCCGTTGTCGGTGGAGTAGCGGAGGAAGAGGGCGCCGCCCCCGACATTGAAGTCGTTCCAGGAAACGTACATCCGCCCGTAGAATGGGCTGCTCGGGTTGTTGTCGGACCAGCCAGACTCGCGATCGTCACTCGAGCCGGTGTGAACGCAAGCACCAACCGCCCAGGTGGCGCCGCCGTCAGTGGACTTCCAAGCTCCGATGCCCTGTCCACCGCAGCCCGTAGCGAGAAAAATTCCAAAGAAAGTGCTGGTAGGTTTGTTGTAGAGAGTAACCGGGTCGCCAAAGTTCGTCCCGTGTCCACTTGCGAAGGGGCTTGGGTTGAGGCGCGTGAAGGTCATGCCGCCGTCCGTGGAGAATGATGCACCGGAGTAGTTGGCGCTGGCGGTTCGGGAATCGTTGTAGGTGACGACGATCTGGTTGGGGTTATCCGGGTTGGCCAGGGTGTACGTCTCCGACTGAGTAGGATGGGTTATGCTGTCGGTGCCGGTGATCAGGTCAACGTCCGCGCCGCCAAAGAGGGGCGCCAGCAGTTCCTGGACAAACGAGGAAGAATCGCCGGAATCCGTAGGAGAGCCTCCCTGCGCTTCGCCGCAGTAAATCGCAATGGCTCCTGCACGGAAGTTTTCTTGCTTGTCGATGCCAAGATTGTGAATGCTGGAACAGTCAAACAGGGCAGGGACGAGAGGGTCGATGGGCTTCGTGGCAGCGTAAGTCCTCGACTGCGCTTGCGCGGAGAACTGGCCAAAGCCCAGCACCCCCAGAAACACGCCGGCCAGGGCTAAAAACAGCCCGGTTAAGACGCGCAGATTAAAGAAGGCGGATTGTGAAGTGGTTTTCTTTTTTTTCATAACGTGTGAATGACGGAGTTGGATTTTGGATGTTTGTAATCTGAGCATTGGTTTTGGGTAAATTTATTTTCACCCTATTTCAATGGTAGCGAAATTAAGGAAGATCTGTCACGGGGTTTAACCTTACAATTTCGAAAGGTGCTTCTTCCGGTACTCCCTTTGGTTTGTGGACAGCTTCAGTCGCTTCTCGAGAACGGCCGATACTAAAGGCGTAGGCCAACCATTGCGATGGCCGCTGTTGGCTCGCTGCGGCGGAGGGGGGATTTGAACGATGATCAACCCGTGAGACGAATCGCTTTGAACGTGCCGCTCTTTGACGGCCTGGCTTTGGGGTCTTTTGGGTCTTGATCGGGGGGAAAGAATTTAGCCTCTCCGGTTATCGAGCCGTCTGTTCCAAATTTCCCGTTCAACACCAATGTTCCCGCGTCGCGTCCGACGTTGCCGAGAGGAAATTCCACCGCGCCCGAGAACATCACGGAGCCGTCATCGCCCTGGGTCCACTTGGCCTCCGAGGGTCCGGCGGCCCCCCAGAACCTCGATCCTGGATCAAGCAGCAGGAAAGAGCCCTTCCCGGAACCTCGGGCCTCAAAGCGCAATGAACGGCTCTCGCCATTCCTGAAGGTGATTTCCACTTTCCAACTGCCGATGAAGTTCGAAGACTGCACTTGGGACAAGCCAACGCCGAACATTTGGGCCAATACGATTAAAATCAATGCTGGTTTTGGTGCCACAATCTGCCGCCTCCCGTCACTTTACCTTATCCCCAATGTGTTCCGCTCGGCGGCTGAGATCAATACGCGACCTTAGAGAGCAGCAAAGTTGTAAATTCCGGCCAGGGCGCTTCGGGCTAACGAACAAGTCGCGTCGAGCAAACGCCTGTCGTTTGGGCCGCCAGAAAGCACAAAGGGCATCCAGCGCTTTCGCTGGATGCCTTTGCCGCCCGCGAGTTTCCTCGCGAGCCATCCGGGAATCGGTTAGGACGACTCCCGGAGGCAATATTACATGGTTAATTCCGCCCTTACGGCAGGATCTTGCCCTTGTTGGGCTTCACCAGCTTCCCATCCCTGGCATTGATTACGCCGTCAAGGTTAAGGTCGCTGCGGAAGTTCGAGCTGGTTACGGCCTGGCCATTCTGGCTCTTGATCGTGCTTGAATCGGGCTGATCAACAATACGATTGGCGTTCACATCGGCGTTGAGGAAGCCGAACGGAACCGATCCATCATTTGGATTGCCGTCTCCGTTGATGTTGCTCAACTGAATGGTCACGTTCTGCGCCGTCGCTACTCCCGTCAGAGCCACACTCATGGTGTTGCCGCTGAAGGTGATCGCTCCCACCGTGGCGGTGCCAGAAACAACCGCCGCCGAACCAGAGGTCACCGGACCGCTGAAGGTAAAGACGGCGTTGTAGGTGCTTGCGACCCGGTCTTCATCTCCCGACTGACCGGTCAACGGCATATTGATGTCGAAGGTACCGGCAGGTCCGTGGGTCAGGCGCGAGAGCGCGCTGGTCAGAGTCACACCCGTAGTGCCGCCGCAGTTGGGAAACTTGAAGTTGGCGATTTGCGTGCGCCAGTTAAACGAGCTGGTCGACGCATAGTATTCCTGGGTATACCAGAAAGTGCAGTCGTCCACCGGATCGATCGTCA
The DNA here is from genome assembly GCA_003169975.1 of Spartobacteria bacterium. Lineage (GTDB taxonomy): Bacteria > Verrucomicrobiota > Verrucomicrobiia > Chthoniobacterales > UBA10450 > Palsa-1392. Next base: position 99,726 of record PNAA01000031.1, read on the forward strand.
TGTCGCTGTAGTCACCCCAGCGATTGGAGGTGTCGGTCTGCGCGCCCGTGCCATCAATGATGTGCGCTTCACCCTGAGGCAGGGTGTTGATCGGATCGGTCGAGAGCCGGCCGGTGTAGCGGATCTGCGGGAAGATCGTCGCGTCGGAAGCACTGAAGCCGAGAGCCATATCGCCTTTCTTATCCATCGCGATACTGCCCATCCAGCGCCAGGTCGTGTCCGGCTGGTAGGTGCTGTCCTGGAAGGTCGTCACCGGGCCCGCCGTGACCCCGCGCAGTTCGAACCAGCGAATGCCGCCGACGTTGTTGGACCTGACTGTCCAATTGCCGACCAAAGATTCGTGGTCGCCCATATTGCGGTAAGCCAGACGGAACATCAGGCGGTCGGCGAGGTTGTCCAGGTAGTTAGAGGAACTCACCCCAAGCTCCGGAACGAGGGCAGTGAGTACACTCCAGCCCGCCGCGGGCGACGAACCGAACAGCGTCAGGGTGGAGTTGGTCGGGACAGTGAAATCCACATGGAAGTGATAGACGCGATACGTAGCGGGGCTGTTGTCCGGCAAGAAGACCAGTGAGTCTGGTGCGCCGGCTGGCGGCAGCGTCGAACCATCGAGGTCGGCTGGCAACCAGGGCGGAAACGAGGGCCCCAAGGTCGGGAAGGTGATCAAGGTGGCTGGCATACCTGCGAGCATTTTCGTGCGATCAAACGCCCAGGCCTGCGGCCCGAGATAGGCGGTGCCGGACGAATTGAACACGTTCATCGTCATGTAGTAGGCATCCGGCCAAACCGCGATCTTCGGGTAATCGAAGAGCGCATTGGTTCCCAAGGGGAAGTCGTAGCGGTTCCAGGTACCAGTGGCGTCGCTGCTCGTGGAGACTGCGATACACTCATCATGCAGGCCATTGGCGAACTGGCTGATCAGCCAGCGATTCGCGATCTGATCATAGAGCATGACCGGGTCACCCTCGCCGGCGGTCTGGCAGACGCCGCCAAAACCTGTCCAAACAGATTCAATGCTGGCCGGGCCGAGCAAGGAAGCGCCGGTCGTTTTATCAAAGACCTGGTAGCCTTCGTTCACGATCTGCACGTATTGCGTTGCACCCACTTCGCCGTCGGTATCAGGCGGAGCGCAGTTGCAAATGACACCCGGGAACGGAATGCCGGCAAAATTGAGGATCGGCGACGGAATGCTCGGCGCCAGTTGGCCAAGCAAGGATTTCGTTTGCACGACCTGGTCAGGCATGTCCTTGTGCTGACCGGTCCAGACTTTCCAGTTGGCCGCCGCTTCGTGCTCTTGCACTCTCTGGACTGGCCAGGGTTCGACATCACGCATCGCCGGTGAGACGTCGTTGTGAGCCGAGTACATGACGATTGGTTTAGGACTTTGATTCGCTCCTGCCGCGACGGCAGTTGAGCTTGAGTAGATACTCAACGCGAGGAGCGCCAGAAAGACGCCGACGGAGCTGAGAACGAATCCGAGTAAGACGCGCAAGTTAAAGAACGCGTCTCTAGAAGCTGACCTTTTTTGCATATATATGTTTTGCTTGTGATTTAGACTGACCGGGTAAAGTTGTTTTACCCGCTGTCGAGCCTATCTAAGTGGTGACCTAATTACCACAGTTATATTATATATGGCTGGTTCGTAATCACTCGGTCATGCAATTATCATTTTTAACCTCGAGAGAATAGGATTGGAGTCAGAGGTATCGCATTGCACGGCTTGTGGTAGCTGCGGCAGCAGACAGAGCAATACTGCGCGGAAGATGCGTCAGTTAACGATCCCGCTTCACTGACCGCCGGAGGAAACGGCAATGCGCCGCCTCTCCCAGGACCCAGGTCGCGCGTTGTTCGTTATGGTGGGGTGAAATAGGGAAGCGCTACGGAACCCCAGAGAGCGGAGCGAGTTTGGAAATCAAAAGGGCGGGTCGTTCCTCCGAAAGCACAAAGGGCATCCAGCTAACTACTGGATGCCCTTGCGCTCGCGAGCTTTCTCACGAGCCTTCCGGAAGTCGGATGGGACGACTTCCGGAGGCGATAGTTATTCTAAACCGGTTACGGGATAGAGTGGCCTTTGTTAGCTTTGGCTATGCCAACGTCGGCGTTCTTGATCCGGCCATCTGCGTTGAGATCTTCGCGGAAGTTGGCGCTCGTCACCGGCTTGTTGATTTGGCCTTGTACGAGCGTCACATCTGGCTTGGCAACCGTTCGGTTGGCATCGGCGTCGCCCACCAGGAAGCCAAACGGAACGTCTCCATGGTTCTGGCCGTCGCCATTAATGTTTGACGTCCGCAGGGTGACCACTTCCGCGCTGGTAACACCTGTGAGTTGTGCCGTCATGCTGTTGCCGCTGAATGTGATCGCTCCCACCGTGGCAGTGCCGCTTAGGACAGTGACCTGGCCCGATGTGACAGGAACGTTGAAGTCGAAGACAGCGTTGTAAGTGGTCGCGCTGCGATCTTCAACTCCAGATGTACCAGTTAGAGGCATATTAACGCTGAAGGTCCCGGCTGGACCATGAGTGAGCCGGGATTCTGCGGTCAGCAGGGTAGCACCTCCACCGCCGCCGCAAGTGCTAAACTTGAAGTTGAGGATGCGGGTGCGCCAGTTAAACGAGCTGTTCGTCGAATAGTATTCCTGGGTATACCAGAAAGTGCAGTCGTCCACCGGATCAACCTGCATGGCGCTGTAATCGCCCCAGCGGTTGCTCGTGTCGGTTTGGCTGCCCGTGCCATTAAAGGCATCGTTCTCACCAGTCAGGGTGCCCAAAGGATCGGTCGAGGCGCGAAACGCGTAGTGGATCTGAGGATTGATGGTAGCGCTGGAGGCGCTAAAGCCGATCGCCAAATCTCCCGACTTATCCATCGCGACACTGCTCATCCAACGCCAGGTCGTGTCCGGCTGATAGGTGGCCTCCTGATTGGTCGTGCCACTGGCTCCGCCCAGGTTTTTGAGCTCAAACCAGCGCGGGGCTGCTACCCCGCCTGAGAGCACCGTAAAGTTTGACACCCACGATTCGTTCGGCGAAGTCGGGGTACCAAAATTCCGATAGGCCAGCCGGTACATCAGGCGGTCGCCAATGGCATCCAGCCAGTTACTGGAACTTTGTCCAAGCTCTGGAACACAGGAGCGCGTGGTCGTGCAGATGAAGGTGAAGGGCGCTGCCGTCGGACCCGTAAACATGGTAAAGGTCGGGCCCGTGCCGAAAGGCACGCCGACGCTGTAATGCCAGTACCGGTAGTGGCCGGCATTGTTGCCGGTGGTGTCTGGGAACTCCAGGAAGGTATTCGGAGCGCCGGCCGGCGGCATGTTCATCCCGTCGAAGTCGGAGGGGATTAGGGGGTCCTCGTTACTTGCTGGCGAACCGACGACGCCCGGACTGATAATGGTCGCTGCCGTGCCGGCCAACATCTTCGTGCGGTCCATGGCGAGCGGCTGCGTGCCGAGGTAAGCCGTGCCGGTCGAGTTGAATACGTTGAACGTCATATAGTAAGCATCAGGCCAGCTGGATAGCTTGGGATAGTCGTAAAAGTTGGCGCCGAATGGGACGAGATTGAACTGATAGCGATTCCATGTGCCGGTGGCAGAGTTCGTGGTGGAAACGGCAACGCACTCGTTGTTTGGGACGGAACCAACGACCGCGAATTGGCTGATGACCCAGCGGTTGGCCAACTTGTCATAGAGCACGACCGGGTCGCCGGAGCCGCCGGTTTCGCAAACACCGCCAAAGCCAGCCCAGACCGACCGGATGCTCGCTGGTCCAAGGACTGAATTACCGGTGGTCTTGTCAAAGACCTGGTAGCCTTCGTTCACGATCTGCACGTATTGCGTCGCGCCCACCGCGCCATTGGTATCGGGCGGGGCGCAATTACAGACGACGCCCGGGAAAGGGATGCCGTCAAAGTTAAGACCAGGGACTACACTGGCCAGCAGATTGGCCATGAAGCTCTTTTGGACGACCGTGTCAGGTCGGCTTCCACTGTCGCGAACAATGCCAACCTTCGGGTTTTCGGGAGCCTCGTGTTCACGAGCAGGTGGGAGAGCCCAGGTTGCCATTTCGCTCAGGGGCGCTGAAACGTCGTTCTGAGATGAGTGAACGACAACCCAATGGGGTTGCCATATTTGTGCCTGTTGCTGAGCTGCGAGGACGGACGCCCCAGGATAAAGGCCAAAACCAACGAGCGCCAGAAAGACGCCGACGGAGCCAAGAACTAGTCCGAGTAAGACGCGCAAATTAAAGAAGGCGTCTCGAGAAGCTGATCGTTTTTTCATGTAGATGATTTCTGTTTTGTGTAGTGAGTTGTAGTTGTACTAAGCGGTAAAACGTTTTACCTGTTATGGAGTCTATCAAAACGGCGCGTCGATTGTCACGATGTTTATCCTTACAATTTGGTCATACTACCTTCTCGAACACGCGGTTGGGTGCTCGTCTTGCGACGTCCTGCCCGTTCGGCAGAGGGCCGTTCTTGAGCAAGCCGTCTTGCTCTCTGGGGCCCGCGGAGAGGCGTTGAAACAACGCTTTCAGCGCGCCACGGGAATCGCCAGGAGAATCCCGGCGAGAAGAAAAGTCAGCGCGGCCGACAACAGGCAAAACGGGCAAAAGGCGTGCAAAACGAAGGCCTGCAAGTAGAGGAAGTACAACGACGCGATAAACATCGATGCGACGACGACGATGAGAAAACGTCGCACCCTCGTGTAGCCGGAAACGAAGAGGATTGCCAGGCTAAAGACCGTGAAGTAAGCCACCGCTCCGAAGGCGGCAGTCGGAATTCCATGGATCGTGGCATAGACACTTCCGAGCACGGTCGAACAACCGATCCTCGAGCCGCAGACGGCATCGTCTCCCGTTAGGTGAGCGACGGTAAGAAAGGTGGCGTCGGCCAGGCCAAGGAGAGCGATGAAAGCCAGAATCCAGTAAAATACCATCGGGGGCCGAGCTTCGGTGGACGGCGATCCTTTACCCAGCCCATTTTTCGTCTTGTTCGCCACGGTCAGGAATTCTTCTTTGCCGCGAGGGCTTCTTCAATCAATGCCTGCAGTTTTTCGAAGGTAAAGAGCGTCTTCACCTCGCGCCCATTGATATAAAGAGTGGGTGTGTTTTTCACCCCTCGGGCGGCACCGGCGTCTGCATCGGAAATCACGCGCGTCTGCACTTCCGGGCTCTGAAGATCCGCCCGAAACCGCTCGACATCGAGTCCGAGCGAATTGGCGTAAGCGCCGAAAAAGTAGGCGGGGTTCGTCGCCTTGCTCCAGATCGGCTGATATTGATAAAGCATGTCGTGCATTTCCCAAAAGTGCCCCTGCAAACCGGCCGCCTCGGCCGCCCTGGCGGCGTCCACGGCGTGGTTATGCATGGCTAGAGGGAATTCATGAAAAACGATCCGCAGCTTGCCGGCATACTGTTTCTGCAGGTCATCGATGGCCTGCGAGGTAACGGCACAGGAGGGACACTGGAAATCGCCATAAATCTCGAGCGTCACCGGCGCCTCCCGCGGGCCCCGGACGTGCAGCGACGGATCCTCTTTTTCATCGGCTGGCGTGGGCGTCGCGGCGACCGCGGTCACGGGAGCGGGCCGCACCTTCACCCGGTAGACCGTCGTCGCGATCCCCACCGTCAGGAGCGCGACCAGCGCGATGATGATGAAGGGGAGAGAGCGTCTCATGGCAGGCGAGGATTCGTCGACATTGGTGGCGACTCTAATCGCATCTTCGCCGGCACAAAATAAAAAAGAAGGTCCGTGTCTGCGCTCGACGATGGTTAGGCGGCAATTCTGGGCGATCGCCGGGCGGCCCGTCCCTGCGTTGCTTTTCCGGGGGTGAATGTTAGCGTCGCCGCTCCGCGATGAGCCAAAATTACAAGGAGACCCTCAACCTGCCGAAAACGGATTTTCCGATGAAAGCCGGGCTGGCGACGCGCGAGCCGGAGATCCTCAAATCGTGGCAGGAGACACGCCTCTACGAGCAAATCCAGACGGCGCGGTCCGGGGCGGAGCTCTTCGTCCTGCATGATGGCCCGCCCTTTGCCAACGGCGACGTGCACATGGGGACGGCGCTCAATAAAATTCTTAAGGATCTGGTCGTGAAATCGAAAACCATGGCCGGTTTCCGCGCACCCTTTGTGCCGGGCTGGGATTGCCATGGTTTGCCGATCGAATACAAGGTGGTGAAGGAAACGCGCGGCCTCTCGCCACTCGAGGTGCGGCAACGCTCCGAGGCGTTCGCGCGAAGATTCATCGACATCCAGCGCGAGCAATTCAAGCGGCTCGGCGTTTTGGGCGATTGGGAACATCCTTACCTAACGATGAACCCGGCCTACGAAGCCGAAATCCTGCGCGCCTTCGCCATCTTCGTCGAGCACGGCCTGGTTTACGAATCAATGAAGCCGGTCTTTTGGAGCACGGGCGCGCAGACCGCCCTGGCCGAGGCCGAGGTCGAATATCAGGACCGCGAAGACACCGCGGTCTACGTGAAGTTTCCGATCGTTACCGGCGCGCTCGCGGGCCAGGCCAGCATCCTTATCTGGACGACGACGCCCTGGACGTTGCCGGCGAACCTGGCCATCGCGGTGCATCCGAAAGAGCGCTACGTCGCGCAGAAATTCACCCGCGGCGAGGAATCCGAGACTCTCGTGCTCGCGGAGAGTTTGGTCGCCGCCGTCGCCAGCGCGACCGGCTGGCAGGCGGTGGGCGAAGCGGTGCAAACTTTTGCCGGCAACAAACTCGAGGGCATCGGCGCGCAGCATCCGTTTTTGCCCCGCACCGCGATCGTCCTGACGGCCGATTTTGTCACGATGGACACCGGCACCGGCTGTGTCCATATCGCGCCCGGCCACGGCGAGGATGACTACTCGTTAGGTAAAGCGAACGGTCTGCCCATCCTTTCGCCGGTCGACGATCTCGGCCGCTACACCGAGGAGGTGGGTCTGCCCGAATTGGTCGGCAGGTATGTTTTCGACGCGAATGTCGATATCGTTAGGCTGCTGCGCGCCCGCGGCATGCTCATCGCTGAGCGGCCCTATCCGCATTCGTATCCCTACTGTTGGCGCTCCAAGACTCCGATCATCTTCCGCGCGGTCGAGCAGTTTTTTATCCGGATTGATGACCTGCGCAAGCAAGCGCTCCACGCGATCACCACCGTCACATGGCTCCCCGCGTGGGGCGAGAATCGCATCGCCGGGACGGTGGAATCACGGCCCGATTGGGTCATTTCGCGACAGCGCAGCTGGGGCGTGCCGCTGCCTGTTTTCTATTCCGCCGCTGGCGAATCTCTGCTTAATCCGGAATGGATCCGCAAACTGGCCGACCTCGTCGCGCAGCGCGGATCCAACGTCTGGTTCGAACTCGATGACGTGGCGCTCGCCGCGGCGCTCGGGCTGCCCGAAGGCACGCGCCACCGCAACGATACGATCGACGTCTGGATCGACAGCGGCGTCTCCCATCAGGCGGTTTGCGCGACGCATCCCGCGTTGCGCGACCCGGCCGATATGTATCTGGAGGCGACCGATCAGCACCGCGGCTGGTTTCAATCGTCGCTCATGACGAGCGTCGCGCTGCACAACCGCGCGCCTTACAAGACCGTCGTGACACACGGCTTTGTGGTCGATGTCGATGGGAGGAAAATCTCCAAGTCGAGCACCTATAGCAAGCCGATGGACGCCGGCCATTTCGTCGGCCGCCATGGCGCCGATCTCGTCCGGCTGTGGGTCAGCAGCGTCAATTACACCGACGACGTGCCGTTCTCCGAGGAAATGTTCACCCGGCTCGGCGACACCTACCGCCGGATTCGGAACACACTTCGGATCTTGTTAGGCAATCTCGCTGATTTTGAATCAGGAAAGCAGGAAAGCAGGAAGGAAGAGTTCACGTTCGTCGATCGCTGGATTCTCGACCGGCTGCAGCAGGTGGTGGAGGATTGCCGCGCGGCTTACGCGGCCTGCGAATTCCACAAGGTTTATCACACCCTCAACCAATTCTGCGCGGTCGACCTGAGCAGCCTCTACGTCGACATCACAAAAGACCGCATGTACTGCGACGCGCCCGAATCGCCGCGCCGCCGCGCCACGCAGACGGCCATGAGTCATATTTTCGATGCGCTCTGCAAACTGTTGGCTCCCATTTTAGCTTTCACGACCGAGGAAGCGTGGAGCCATCGTCATCCCGAGCGCAGTGCAGCGCAGCGGAATGCAGTCGAAGGATCCCGGGGCGCCCCTGAGACGCTTTCATCGCGGGAGGAGGGCGGCACGGTTGCATCACGGGATCCCTCGACTCCGCTGCGCTCCGCTCGGGATGACGAATCGGTTCACCTGCAGTTGTTTCCGGAGCCGCAGTCCGCGTGGCGCGATGCATCGCTGCGGATGGAAGGCGACGAATTGCTCCAGCTCCGCGGCGTGATCGGCCAGGCGATCGAGAAAGCGCGCCAGGAAAAGCTGATCGGCAACGCGCTCGAAGCTAGGGTCGTGCTGCATTGCGACAAACGCTTCGCGACCGCGATCCCGCGGGAGGAGCTCGAGGAGTTCTTCATCCTGAGCGACCTGCAACTGGAGCCGGCCCTAGAACCGAGCGCCTCGGTTGCCAGAACGCCTAACGAGAAATGCGCGCGCTGCTGGCGGCACCGGCCGACCGTGGGCACGATCGCGGCCCATCCCGACTTGTGCGATCGCTGCGCGGCCGTCGTGGAGGCGCGCGCGTGAAAATTTTTCTCCTCCTTACCCTGCCGCTCTATGCGCTGGACCAGTCGACGAAATATCTCGTCCTCCACTTCATCGATCCGGCCGAGCCGCGAGCGATCGTTCCGGATTTCTTTACGCTCGTGCACGTCACGAACAGCGGCGCCGCCTTCGGTTCCTTTCGGAACAACAACGGGTTTTTCATCGCGATCTCATTCATTGCGCTGATCATTGTGACGGTGCTGCTGCTGCGCCGCGAGCCGCGCGATCCCTGGCGGCGGGTGGCGCTAGCTTTGCTTCTGGCCGGGGTGCTCGGCAATCTGACTGATCGCCTGCTCCACGGTCACGTCATCGACTTCCTGCTCTTCAATTTGCACATTCCCCTCGCGGACCCCTGGCCGGCTTTTAACGTCGCCGATTCCTGCATCTGCATCGCGGTCGCCTGCTTCATGGTTTATTCCTTTCGCGATTCGCGCAAGAAGCCTGAACCGACCGGTTAGCCGCTGCGGATCGAGTTTGTGGATGTGATCGATCATGCGACCGCGCGGGGGAACGCATTTACCCCGCGGTGGCGCAGGCCCTGCGCCGGCCCAAGCCGAGAGTCGCCAGATTGCGCAGAAACTGATCAAAGGAATGTCAAATGTATGATGCGACCCCTCCAGCTAACGGCGACGGATTTTTGATCGACCGCGCTCCTGGCAACGGACGCCGTCAGCGGAGCCGGAGTTGCTGCAGCCCCAGTCGTCGTCGCTATTTTCGGGCGCAAGAATTGGAACGCGAGCAAAACAGCTGCAATCACCGCCAGCGCGACCGTGATTCCGACGAGCTTTCGTCCCGTCGTGCGCGCGATTGACTCATTAGGATCGATATCTTTTTCACGCTTGATTCCCTCCGGGATCAACTCAAACGCCCACGCCGGAATGAGAGCGACGGGGAAGCCGAGAATGAGAAGAAGTACCACGAGGCGCACGGCCCAGTTCGGAATCTCAAAAAATGGAAAGACCTGCGTGGTGACCTGAATGAGGAGCCAGGCGACAACGGCATAGGCAACCGCAACTTTGTAGACGTTGCGCCGCTTGAGTTCGGCGAAGAAGTTGCGCTGGCTCATTTTGTTGCCGGCGCGGGTTCGGTCAGTAATTTTTGGAAGCGCGGATCCTGGCGCAGCGGGTCCCAGAGCGGATCGAGCTTCAGATTGGCGACGTTCAAACCAGCCGGAACTTCGAGCAGATGGGGTAAGGCGGCCAGGGCGGCGTCGTGATCGCCGAAGCGCGCCTGAACCTGGGCCAGCGTGATTTCAGCCGTCGGCTT